>DASYBV010000041.1:0-257299 GCA_036500545.1 Puia sp.
GCCTTATGCTGGCTGATCTGCTGACGGATGGCCTCGGTTACCTGCATCTTATTCTGCAGTTGGCTGACCTGCGCCAGCGAACTATTCATCGCACTCTCATACTGGGCGCCATCGTTCAGCAGGTTCTTGTTCTGCTGGAGGAATTTTATCGAGGTCTTTACGGAATCCAGGTAGGGTACATATACACCACCGGTAGTAGCCGGGACACCGGTGGCCGGACCATTGCTGTTTTGTAACCTGGCCAACAACGCCGTGTAATCCAATGGATTTTTACCGAAGATCCGCCGGGCAGCGGCGGAATCCTGCCGGAAAAGCCGTTTCCGCAGCTGGTCTTCCTTTTTAGCCAGCCGTTGCAAATATTTCTCCGTCGATCGGGTCATTTGCTGATCCAGACTGGCCGCCCGGGACTGGATCCGGCCAAAGAATTTTGAAGGAAACCCGACCAATTTACCCGGCACCGAATCCACGGACTGCCCAAAGGAGACGGTACCAGCAAGCAATAGCCCTACGATCAGGCAAATAGTCACCTGTTTCAGCATAGCAAACGTTTTTCTGTGACTGAATAACTCTTTTAGAGGCAGCGGATCAATAAAGAGGGGAAGCTAACAAGGAGGATAGTCCAGGCAATGCATAGAAGTAGTTTGGGTTTAAGGTTAAGAGTAGAAAAACAATGAAGGGGGGTGGGGATCGTGGAGTAAAGTAAGAATAAGATTTTCAAATTACCTAGAGGATAGATGGAATTAAACGATAAAAAGACTAGGAGGATACTTGTAAGTAGTTCCCGTTTAAATGTATGAACCCGCTTCTGTACTATATAAGAGCCTGTTCCAAGATGATAAGCCGGTTGCAATCCGTGAAAAATAAAAAAACAAAAATTAAGTAGAATTACTTACGCGGAAATTGATTCCGCTAAGAAACGGTTACAAACCCGAAAAGGCCAGATCTGAAGTTGTAAAATAGAAATAAAGGACAATCATATTTCTTACCCAATTTTTATTCCAGCCTGTAAGTTCAATGTGAGTTCCTTTTAATTGTTACCAATGCCCCTATCATCGACGCATTTAAAGTAATTTTCTCATTACCTTTAACTACGCACTAACTCTAAACATCTTAACAATGTATTACGCTATAATGCTGCTATAATTGAAACCTTTCTGGTGCTTTGGAAATCATGTGAATTAAAGAAAGGGTCGTCAAAAGACGAAATTGTCGACATGGAAGAACCACTGGCCATTTCAACTCAAGCGCCACCAAAAAGAGGCGAAACGCATCCTCAGCATAAACCGAAAAAGGAAGGAACCATAATAGAAAATAAAAAAGGAAATTCAGTTCCCAAAAAAACAGTTATTAAAAAAAAGAAGTCAAATACAAGAACGATTGAGCTATTACAATATGGCATTACTATTTCATCTGCATTTATTGGATTAACTACTACCTTTTACTTAAATTCGATTAAAACTGAAAATGATAAAAAAAAACATCTAGTTGCTGTTCTTGAAAAATATCGGCTTGTCACTGTTGTGCTTCTTCGTCCTGTTACAAAAGTTTTAACAATATATCGTATTCACCGAGGCAACCCGATACTTTATTTTTGCATTTAAGTACACGATGAAATGTATTCCCTTTTGCATTTTATTGCTTGGCGGTTTGTCTTTGTCTGCCCAGCAGGCCGGTTACCGGAATATACTATTAACTGATTCCAGCCGCCGATACAGACCGGATGCGCTTTTTGGTGACCACCTTTACTACCGGCCCATCGAGATCGACTGCTGGTATCCGGCGACCGCTGGGGCAGGCCCTATTCACTACGATGAGTTTCTACAGATCTTCCAACAACGGGCTAATCGTTTCCAGCAGGATACCGTTTATTCCATGCTGGCAAGTGAAATGGCCCGGTACCTCTGTGCTGGTTTGGGGATTGCAGACACCGCCAGCTTGACGGGTTTAGTCACCCAAAGCTATCGAAATGCCCGCCCAATCCGCCGACGATTCCCGCTTATTGTATACATGTGCTCCTATAACGGGATGTGCTATGAAAATACCCGGCTTTTTGAGGCACTGGCCCATCGGGGATATATAATCGCCTCTATTACATCAGTCGGGCGCTATCCCGGAAATATGACAATGGCCCCTGCGGACCTGAAAGAACAAGTAGCAGACGGATTGTTTGCCATTAATGTCCTACGTAAAAGTGGATCAATAGATACAACAAAAATCGGGTTCATCGGCTACAGTTGGGGTGGCCCGGCAGCTTTGCTTCTCGCAGATAGCGTCAACGTCGCGGCTATCTTATCCCTCGACGGGTCTGAACTTCATTATTATGGGCAATCGGCCGAAGAGGACAGCCTTTTCAACCAACTGCGGCCAAGTCTTTTGCAGACGAAAAAGGCGCGCTTCGCATATGCTTATCTTGAAAGCGGAGGCAAACAAGAGGAGGAACCCGCCGATTCTCTCTTCAATATTACCCCAGAATTGCAAGGACCCAAAAAGTACATCCGCTTTCCCGCCGCAAGCCATGAAGACTTTTCTTGTCTCCGTTACCTGGCCACGCGCATAAGGAATACAGATTCTTCCATCCTTCCCAACTATCCGGATTTTGCAATAAAATGGTTTGACAATTATCTGAAGGGTGGCTATAACCAACTACCATCAAACTCGTCATATCCTTTTGTTAGCACCATGCCAGAAAATTTGACAACCATTACCGCAAGGGTGGTCGATGCCGAAGATAAAACTCCACTGGCCTATGTCAACGTTGGGATTCCCGGAAAGAGTGCCGGGACAGTGACGCATGATGATGGCCGCTTTAAATTGGATATAGATTCACAGATGTCAAATGACAGCCTCGCCGTCTCGATGGCTGGTTATGAGAAGCTCCTGATACCGTTGAAAAGAGTGCCCAGGATCATCGTTCTGAATCGCAAAAGTGGCGCACTTAATGAAGCGGTCGTAACCCAAATCGTCCGCCCAACCCGGATAATTGGAAACACAACTACATCAACACTGTTGAGCGTCGGCTTTCCCATGCGATCATTGGGTGCCGAAATAGGAGTGAGAATGGCTTTGGGCAAACATCTGCGGCGCCTCGAAAAGTTTCATTGTCACGTCTCTGACACCCGGATCGACTCGGCCATCTTCCGTCTAAATATTTATCGGATGGTCAACGGCAACGCGGAGAATATGCTTCAGAAAAATGTATTTCTTTCTATAGGAAAAGCACCCGCTTACTATACCGTCGATCTATCCGGCTTAAACCTGGTTCTGTCGGGAGATATATTGGTTTCTCTGGAATTGCTGCGAAGTTCTTCCTCTCTGGCAAATCCCGGCGCTGTATTCTTTTCAGCCGCTCTTTTTAACTCGGGGACCTGGCGTCGGCAAACAAGCCAGGCTCAATGGAAGAAGGCGCATGGTATCGGTGTGGGGTTTAATTTGGAGGTTCGATGACTCGCAGTGCTTTCAGAGGCCTCAAGGCGAAAACTCTTAAAAACCGCCGCAGATAAACTATAAATGCTCGTTTTGCAAAATGCTAAAAAAACCTGAAAAGAATAAACTTGTCATTGACAGAGAAGTTACGTGTGTCACTTTTTATAAGTATCTTCTTTCCCGAGCATAGATTACAGGTGACTCCTGGTCAAGTTGGTCTTTCAGGATAAAAAATCCCGCCTGCTCTAATAAAATCCTTAATGAATTTCCGGGTTGACTATATCTGAGAGAGAAGATCAGCCGGTGAATACCTGGATTGGCTTCGAAGATGCCTTCCACGCCGGCAAATAAGGCAGGTAAAACTTCGATCAGCTCATCCTCCTCAATCGCGGGCTTTATACCGATAAAATGGTCGTATGGTTCAGGCCGGTAAAAATTGCCGGCATCGCTGCTATCAATTGGTATTAATTCCAGTAGGAGTACGGTCTTACCGTAGTATGAAAGAAGATAGGCTCCAAATGGGGACCAGTCCAGGAACATCCGGTAAAATCGCTCAATTGCTTTTGTACCTGGCTGGAGGGAAGATGAGGGACCGTAATCATTTTTTATGTGAATTTCTATCAGATCGTTGATATCCCTGGGAAAAGAGACCGCCCGGATATTAACGCCCCGGTAAGACGGAGGTATGACAATCGGAAGCATAAATAAAAGGTTGTGGCGATTTATGCTATAGTCAGAGCTTCGGGCTGGGAAAAACAGAAGGCGGTTGTAGAAAAAGGCCGTCCCGTGCGAGACGGCCTCATTACCAAAAATAGTTAGGTTTGCATCTTAGGATAGTGGGACTTTAAAAAATAGGAAAGTCCACTGGTTATGGTATTCAAGAGGGCGAAATTGACTTTTCGATTTTATCTTTATTTTTCAAATATTCCTTGTTCACCAGACTGAGTATTTCATCCGTGCTTAAATTACAAAAGTTTGCTATCAGGAATAGTTCTTCCAGGGTGAATTGGTCTACCCGATTCATCAACTTGGTGAAATGCACGGTTTTTTTTCCAAGATCGGCTGCAACAACCGATTTTGGAATGTAATTGAAAATATCCAGGAATGTGTGGATCTTCCCGTCTTTCAGCATAGGTTTAATAGTGTCATACCGACGATCCCTCTCGATCATAACCAAAGAAAAGGTTTTAAGAAATTATAAATACCCGATAGCCCAATTATTCCTTTTTTGTAATCCATTTATTCCGACACTGTGGGTCCGTTTTTCCTTTTTTATAGTCCAGTTATTCCTTTTATACACTGATGTTTTCCGCCCGAGGAGATTACAACCAAATTTACTAATTAATTTAGTATTATGGCTAATATAATTAGCATTTATTCTAATTTGCTGAATTCACATGGAACACTATGTATATCAATTGCAAGACCGGTAAGGCCGAGGGGAGGGACCGGCCGGAAAGCGAAATTCTCAGTCTAAGAAAAACAAAATGTCAGGATAATCGTATCTCTACTGAAACAGGCCGAAATCACGGAACTTGGCCTGAGAAAACAAGCCGGGTTCGGTTCACTCTATAGTCGGTTATGCTTGAAATTATTTAGTAAATCTTCATATTGTTCTTTTAATTCCGGCGAAAGCTTATTTACAACTGTATCTACCTTGGGTTGAGACACGGTCTTTCCCGGGGGGTCCACCCAATTGTACCTGCCATTCCATTTCGACCCGATGTTTGCGGGCGCGGCTTCTATAATCTGCTGAAATCCGTCTTCGAATTTATCTTTTTGCTCCTGAGAAGATGCCATAAAACCTTGCTTTATTTCACGAGAAGATCGCATTTTTTGTACCAAAATCTATATTTATTTGGCCCGACGATATGGCGAGAACTTTGTAAAGTTCGATTGCCCGTCAGTTAACAATAAAAAGCCGATTACGCGGACACATTGGCAGCTCCCTATTCGGTCCGGCCGTACCATATTCCAACAGTTTCGATGCCGCTCGGATGGAGAAAGATCAATCGGAACCTCGATCCCGCAGCTTATACAATCGATACGCTCCTCAAACGGATAAAAAGGAAGGGTGACCTTTTCCTTGGCGTATTGGACAGAAAGAGTTCCGTTGCAAATATGAAAGTACTATTGAAAATTTGAGCGTCACGGTTTGCTTTGCGAACATATGAAGTAGACGCCATATCCGAAAAACAGCAAGCCGTAGTATAACGCTCCGCCCGAAAAGCCATGCCTGGGTACGGTATTTCCCGTAAAGTTTGTATTAATAGAAACCGCGCCTACCTGCCCGCGCCCAAACAATTTTAATCCTACTGGTTTTACTCCTGTTATAAAAATCGCTAATTTTGGCCGGTCATCCTAAAAATAGGTGCAGGTGTACATCAAACTTTTTTAAATGAGCCCAACGCGCCCGATCATACCTGTGGAAGAACAATTCGCAATTATGGCGGACCATGCCCCGGTATTGATCTGGATCTCCGGCCCTGATAAATTGTGCTATTTCTTCAATGCCGGGTGGTTTAAATACACCGGGCGGACAATGGAACAAGAGTATGGCAATGGCTGGGCCGAGGGCGTGCACCCCAATGACCTGGAACGGTGTCTTGAAATTTATGTCAATGCCTTTGATGCGCGCCGGGAATTCAAAATGGAATACCGGCTGCGCCGGCACGATGGCGTTTACCAGTGGCTGCTGGATAACGGCGTGCCGCGGTACGCCGCTGACGGCAGCTTTGCCGGCTATATCGGCTCTTGTATGGTCATCGACGAATTACTGGCCTCCGAGCGATTCAAAAAAGAATACATCAGCACCAAATTATTAGAGGAACAACAACAACTGAACGAAGAACTGATTGCTACCAACGAGGAACTTTTGCAGGCGCAGAATGAATTGGGACGCCTTTTCGGCGAGTTGGAGATCAGCGAGGCCAGGTACCGTAACGAAAAACTCCGCCTGGAGCGGTTCTTTATGCAGGCCCCTGCCGGTATTTGCATCCTGGACGGCCCGGACATGGTTTTTGAACTGATCAACCCGCTTTACCAGCAACTTTTCCCCGGCCGTGAATTATTAGGGAAGCCATTGCTGGAAGCGATACCTGAACTAAAGGGCGGGCCCATTCTTGATATTTTGAGTGATGTTTACCGGACCGGCAAGACGTTCGACGGCAGGTCCATGCTGGTACCCCTGGCCCGGACAGGCGATGGGCCGGTCGAAGATCGCTATTTCGACTTTATCTACCAGGGGCGGACAAACGCAGCCAACGAGGTCGACGGCGTTCTGGTTTTCGTGTTCGAAGTGACGGAAACGGTGTTAAAAGAAGCGCAGATCAAAGAACAAGCAGTTAAACAGGCACAACTGGCAGCCATCGTCAATTCCTCGGAAGATTCCATCATCAGCAAAACTTTGCAGGGCTATATCACTTCCTGGAACAGTGCGGCAGAACGCATGTTCGGCTATACCGAGGAAGAAGCCATTGGACGACATATCTCGCTGCTTATTCCACCAACGCATTTGAAGGAAGAGGATTATATAATAGACCAGATCCGCCAGGGCAACAAAGTAAATCATTTTGAGACCATACGGGTGGCAAAGGACGGCCGCCCGATACCGTTGTCACTCACCATATCGCCGATAACGGACGAAAACGGCCAGGTGATCGGTGCATCCAAGATAGCCCGCGACATAAGCGATCAGAAAGAAGCGCAGGAAATCGCCGCACACCTTTATAAGCAGGTAAAAGAGCTCAACGACAAGAAAGATGAATTTATCGGCTTGGCCAGCCATGAGCTAAAAACACCGCTGACCAGCATGGGCGGCTATTTGCAAATCCTCAGCCGGATGCTGACCGAAGAGGACAGCCTGCATTTTGTTGACAAAACTTTACAGCAATTGAAAAAACTGACCGCGCTGGTCAATGACCTGCTGGACATTTCCAAGATCGAGGCCGGTAAACTGCAGTTCAGGATGGAGCAATTCGACCTGAAGCCGTTAATCGAAGAAACAATAGAACTAATGCAGCATACGACGGATAAGCACAAGATCTCTTTCGATACATCGGTCGAGGCCTGTCTGATCGCCGGGGACAGCCAGCGTATCGAACAGGTCGTGGCAAATCTGCTGTCCAATGCGATCAAATACTCGCCGAACGCTGACCGGGTGGAGGTGGAATTGCATTGTACGGCGGACGATGCGACCGTCAGCATCGGCGATTACGGTCTGGGTATCGCACCGGATAAACTCGAACATATCTTTTCCCGGTTCTACCGTGTCGACGACATTTCCTCAAACATTTCCGGGCTTGGGATCGGGCTCTATCTGTCGCAGGAGATAATCGACCGCCACCATGGCCAGCTTTGGGTAGAAAGCGAACCGGGCAAAGGCTCCGTCTTTCATTTCAAGCTGCCTGTCAAGACCGCCCGATCCTGAATTCCTATTCGGTCGGCTCAAACCGGGCTGCCCATGACAGGTTTCCATTATAATTCGCGCACCATTAACGGCAAATGAGTGATTCAGTCAGTATTTTTTGAAAGGGCTTACAACCAATTGATTATAAAGTCATTTGCGGATGGGTTGGAGAACCTCTGTCCCTGCCCCACTAAAGCAATCCTGGGTGTTTTTTTCCCCACATCACTCTTTAAAAAACGGTCTTTGTGACAAATACTTCTCCCAGAACCGATGCCGTGTATTGGTATGATGTTTGGCTTTTTATGCCCAGCCAAACCAATCAACTCATCCAAAACGACAAAACCATGACTACGACCATACAGCTTCGCACCATCCTGATCATCGACGACGAAGGCGACATGTGTCTTTTAATAAAAGGCCTGCTCAAAGCCGACGATATAAATATCGTCTGTGTACAAAATCTCTTCGACGCCCAATCGTTTATAAAAAACGTGCAACCCGATCTCATTCTTCTGGACAACCGGCTCCCGGATGGATTCGGCGTTGATTTCATCGATCACATAAAGACCAATCATCCTGCGATCAAGATCATCATGATCACCGGGATCGACCCCGCCGCCCAGGATTTCGCCCTCGAAGCAGGCGCCGATACCTTCCTGTCAAAGCCCTTTACACGCAAGGAGCTACAGCGCTCCGTCGACCAGCTTTTGAATTAACACAAAACTCCGGATAAATGTTATATATGCCTTGCTCTTTCCGAAAACATAACAACTATAAATAGACAACACAGTCGGTGGGCCTTCCACCGGCTTTTTAATTAGGACCATGACCATTTATCAACGAATCGAAGCGTTCAATAAAACCCGCCAATCGGACCTGCTGCCGTATAAGCTGGCAGCTATGGCAGAAAACCCCTTCCGCTTCTTCCGGGGCACCTGTCATCTCTTTTATGAAGACCTCCATGCTGCGAACCCCATGCCTGCTTCTCCACCAGCATGGATCAGCGGAGATCTGCATCTGGAAAACTTTGGCAGCTTCAAGAGCGACAACCGCCAGGTATATTTTGACCTCAACGATTTCGACGAAGCCATCCTGGCGCCTGCTATCTGGGAGATCGTCCGCATGACCACCAGTATCTTCGTCGCTTTTGATTCCCTGGGCATCGAAAGCAAACGGGCAGAGAAAATGGCCGCCCTCTATCTCAAAAGTTACGCCCGTACACTTCAAACGGGGAAGCCCGATTATATCGAGCCTCGTACTGCGCGTGGCATCGTCTGTGAATTCCTGGAGAAAGCCGACCAGAAGAAACAAAAGGCCATTCTTTTAAAACGAACCCGCAAAGAAAAAAGCGCCCTGCGCATCAACCTCAAGGATAAAAGACACCTGAAACTCGATAAGTCACTCAAAAAGGAGATCAAGACCCATATGCAACACTGGCTCAGTCAGGATGAATATAGCCCGTATAACTATACGATCACAGACATTGTCCTGCGTCTCGCCGGTACCGGAAGCCTGGGCCTTCCGCGGTATGAACTCCTTCTCCTTAGTTCCAATGACGTCGGGGAAAAGTATATCCTGCTCGACATGAAACAGGCTGCATCTTCCTCCTTAGCTCCTTATACCAATTTGCTACAACCTACTTTCCTCAATGAGGCCAGCCGTGTAGCCGAGCTACAACGAAGGATGCAAAACCGACCTCCCGCCTTGTTGAGCAGCACCATCTTCAAAGGCCAACCCTTTATCATCCAGGAAATGCAACCCGAAAAAGACAGTATCAACTTCAGACTGCTAAAAGACCGCTACCGGGATATGTACCAGGTCGTAGATAGTATGGGAATCCTCACCGCCTCCGCTCAACTGAGAAGCGCCGGCCGGCAAGGGGCGGCAAACATCGACGATCTGATCCTCTTTGGTGGAGACGAATCCTGGCAAGAAGAGGTCGCCGCCTATGCCCGGCAATATGCCCGGCAGGTGAAGACGAATTACCAGGCGTATGTCCGGGAGCGACCGATATCCTGACCATTACTTCCGACCTTCCGGATACCCCGCGAAATCGCAATCTTGGGTCTGTAAAATGAACTATGCCAGGGGGATGAAATGTCAGCGTCACATAGTCGTTTTTACAATGACAACGAGGGCGATAAAAAATAAACAGATAAAGAGCAGAACATTTATTTTGCCGCCCTTGACATAAATACCTTTTTTTGTCCAGCCTCTCTTAAATTTAGTGCTGAACCATAAGTATATAAGTATAAGGATTACATAAATAAGGAGCGGTATAATTTGAGATTGCTTCATTCTTATTATAAATTAAACAATTTAACGGCCACTCGCACTACGAGTAGTTTTGCCCTTTTTCGATCTCCGTTGCCTTATTCCTCAATTCCACCGGCTGGTTCTTATATGAAGGGGGATAATCCCCGTTATACCACGGCATAACGCAATAATTTACAATGACAAGAAATGACCATTCCTATGGCTGCCCACTTCCTCCAGCCGCTCCGTATACCTGGCCATTGGCATAACTGGCGTCGGCGGCGGCAAGCTGGACATAGATCCCTGCCAGCTCCACCGGTTGTCCCGGCCGACCCAAGGGGGTATGACCGCCAAATTTCTCCACACGCTCCCTGGGCGAACCGCCGCTAAGCTGCAATACCGTCCAGATCGGGCCCGGCGCTACGCCATTTACCCGGATCCCTTTCGGCCCCAGTTGCTTTGCCAGCGATTTAATATAGTTCATAATGGCCGCCTTTGTTTGCGCATAGGCATATAGATCAGGCGAGGGATCATAAGCCTGCTCCGACGTTGTTCCAATAATAACTGCTCCCGGCTTCAGGTGTGGCAAAGCCTCCCGGATGATATAGAAGGGTGCATAAATATTGGTCTTCATCGTGTCATCAAACTCCTGATCCGTAACATCCGTGATCGATGGAGCCGTCTGCTGACGACCGGCATTGTTGACAATAATGTCCAATCCCCCCAAGGCTTTTAACGCCTGTTGCACCAACTTTTTACAAAAAGCTTTATCACGCAGATCACCGGGCAGCGCGACCGCTTTAACCCCTTCGGCCTCCATCAGCCTGATAACCTCCTGTGCATCCGGTTCCTCCGTAGGATAATAATTGATCGCTACGTCCGCCCCTTCCCGTGCATAGGCGATGGCAGCGGCACGCCCCATCCCCGAATCACCCCCTGTTATCAGCGCCTTTCGACCTTTAAGACGTCCCGAACCACGATAGCTCGTCTCGCCATGATCAGGCCGTGGGTTCATCTTCGATACAAGCCCCGGCCATGGTTGTGGCTGCCATTTAAAAGGCGGAGCGGGATATTTCTTTGTAGGATCGCTAACCTCCGAAGGAGGAGCCTTTTTCATATTTGTTGCCATGGGAATAAATTGAGTATTCCTAAGCCAGTTCAAAGCTTATGCCACCTAAGAGAACATCCGGCGATACCCGTCAACCTATTGACGTTAGTTAAAGAATCCGAATGAATCGAAAAATTCCCTAATTTTCCGGATATTCAAAACTAAAGACCCGAATGATCCGGATATTTCTTATAGACGACGACTCCATCTATCTTATGCTCGCCCGAAAGATCATAAACACTGCGGATGCAAGATTCGACATTACCGAGTTTACACTAGCCGAAAATGCAATAAAGTATTTAACGGAAAACAGACAACAGGCAGAACTTCTGCCGGATATTATATTTGTAGATCTTAGTATGCCCGTAATGGACGGATGGTCCTTTATTGAACAATTTCAGCAATTGACGGCGGATATGTCAAAATCCATTTCGCTCTACATTGTCACCTCGTCTATGGCATTCGAGGACGTGGAGCGTTCCAAAAAATATGATATTATCGAGGATTACCTTATCAAACCTTTGGAAAGAGAGAAAATAAAAGAGATTGCCGATTCTATCGCACAAAGCCCTCACGGATGTTGAACCCGATCCTGCATTGTCTCATCGTTCGTTCGATTTTTTCGTTCGATTTCCTTTTTTATCCTTATAAAGGTCCTAACGGCTGTTTCGTTCAATTCCTTCAGCTCCTCTATCATCCGGTTTTGGCTCGATACGATGCTATCCAGCCTTGTCACCTGTTCGGATGTGCCTGCTTGTCGTATTGCTAATTCTTTGTAGCTGGTGTAGATAGCATTCCGGGAAGTTTTGACTTCATCCGATTGCCTGATCATGTTTTGGGTCGTGTGAAGGAATTGAAGGGAAAAATAGAAGAAAACGATAAGAAACAATATACCCAGGCAGGAAAACGCCACGATCAGCTTGTTACCCTTGTCTTTCGTGGCCGGCGGCAGAACAACTTTTGAATCGTCAGACTCAGATCTCGTCGTTATTTGCATCCCTATTTCCCTGATAGCGGCAGTCGTATTATTCAAGGCTTCGGTTTGATGCCTGGTGTTATCATCAATGCCTTCTAACAGTCTGTATAATTTCTGGAACATAGCAGTTTTTTTAAAAAGGTTTGTCTATTTCTCCATAAGCGATGCTATGCTGATCACTTCGAGGTCCTTATCGGCCGGACCGGTCAGCACGGTCCCATCGATCGAATACCGCGCCCCATGGCAGGGACAGTCCCAGGTTTTTTCCGCATTGTTCCATGTGACATGGCAACCCATATGGGTACAGGTAGGCGACAGCGCCTTCAAGTCCCCCTCGATGCTCTTATATAGAGCAATCGTTTCCCCTTCCAGTTTTACGACCTTCCCCTCTCCGGGAGCCAGGCCGGACAATTCTTCCAGTTTGTCGGCAGGCAGCAAATGGCCTATCCATTTCTTTGCCACATCGGCGTTTTCACGAACGAAATTTGTAAACCCTGCCACCGGTTTGAACCGGTTCGGATCGAAGAGTTTGACATATTTATCCGAAGATTGCAGCAGCAGGTCCCTAAAAAGGAGAGCCGCCACCCCGCCGTATATTATACCATTGCCGCCGAAACCCGTCGCCACATATCGATGACCCGGCTCGCCTGGCATATGCCCGATATAGGGAAGACCGTCCACGGAGTCAAAATACTGGGAAGACCAGCGGAATTTCACGTCGTCTACGTCAAAATAGGTACGGACATGGCTTTCCAGCTTTCGGAAGCAGGATTCGGCATTCGTTTCATGACCGGTCTTGTGATCCTCGCCCCCGGCGATCAGATAAGGTTGTCCGTCGATCACCTGTGTGCGGTAATAATGATACGGGTCATAAAGATCGTAGACCAGCCCATCAGGATAATCCTCTTTAAGCTTTACGGCTATCACATAGCTCCGATATGGTGCACAACGGGTATCCAGCAAACTGATACCGGGGGGAATATGTGTAGCATAGATCATATGGGTACATCGAAGGTCTCCCTTGCTGGTGTGAACGATGACAGTATCGGTCTCCTCCGTGCCCTGTACCCTGCATTGTTCGAAGATCTGGCCACCCATCGCCTGGAATGCGCGGGCCATTCCAAATACATAACGGGTAGGATGTATCTTAGCCTGACCCCGAAACGCCAATGCCTTCCTTTTCGGTATCGGCACCGGTATCGCGTCCGTGTATTCCATAGTAACCCCTGCTTCGAGGCTTCCCTTCCTCATCTCTTCCAACGCTTTGGACTGCTCGTCCGTTTGGGAAAAAATATACCCAGTTTGATCTTCCAGCCCCGCTTCGATGAAATATTTTTCACAGTTCTTCCGTATCAGCTCGATGGATTCGCGGGCGGCCTGCGCGACGAGCGATGCGGACTCCTTACCGAAGTTTTTGGCAATAGTCGCATAGGGCGTGTCCATCAGGGTGTTTAGGTGGGCGGTCGTGCCGCCGGTCGTTCCAAAACAAAGAGTTGCTGCCTCAACGATCGCACAGCGAAAACCAGCCTCCTGAAGCAGCAGTCCCGTGCTCACGCCGGTGATGCCGCCGCCTACGATGACAACGTCATATGGAGGGTCATTTGGCAAGAATCTATTGCTAATATAACTCCCTTTCGTCTTACTGGTGGTTGCCTGCCAAAGACTGGACAATGCACCGTCTCTTTCTATCATATATAGCTTTTATAAAACTATATCGCAAAAGTTAGTCCGCTGGTCCGGTAATTGTATAGTCTAATCAAAAATTACCATGAGAAGCATCCTCTACGTCATTGCAGTAATCCTGGTTATTGGTTGGGCTATCGGATTCCTTGGCTATCATGCCGGCGGTATTATCCACGTTTTGCTTGTTATTGCCCTTATTTCGTTCCTTTTGGGAGTGATTCGAAGAGCATAATATAAGGCTATTGTTTTTCGCGTAGAATTCGCGCCAGCACCTGTATCCGAGGAATTGCACGATCGTATTCAGGGTTTTCGTATGGGGGAGGCTTTCATAGCGCACCTTACCCCAAATTCGTTTCAGGGTGACATGGCTCAACGCGATCCCCGTTTGCTCGAAGATCATCACGCTTAACTCCAGAAAATCCTGGTTATTCCAAAGATCGCTGTCACCCCACCCCGTCTTTTCTTCGAACTGCCGTTTAAGCTGCAGCGTCAAATTATGATCCATACGTCTGTTTTACTGATGATGTTCTGATCTATTTGCCCGAATTTGGATAGTTTATTCCGGGTCCGAAAAAACATTCGTCTGCGCTGACCTTTCCGTTTTTCAGTTTGAAACAATCGGAGTTCCGGAATAATTTGCCGTCCGTTGTCCAGCCGTTCGTGATCACGAAGGCAATATCGCCATCAATAACAAGCTTGTCCACAACGAATCGTTTGATCTTATAGGCGTTAGGCCAGCATCTTTCCTTAAATGCCTTTGCATCGATATGATCATCTTGTGGGCTGGAGAAAGTAAACCCGTCGCCAAGGATCCCCTGTATCGACTTCCAATCCTTTTTCTCAAAGGCGCCATACCAGGCCTTTATCGTTTTTATGTTTGCGTCGTCGTGGGCTCCTGCGGTCGGGGGCGGAGCAGTTTGGGCATATCCTGTCTGACAAGACAGAGCAGCTCCTATCAAAATAATTTTGCAAAAAAGCGTAGTCATTTTCATGTTTTTTTTGTTTTGGAGTAATGGCCGTTGCCGATAATATCAAATTACCACATTATTCCGCCCGATTTGCCGGATTTCAACGAATGAAGGGATGGAATGTACGGACAGCAGGATGGAACCTATAAGCACCGTATTTCAGCAGACCCGGGCTGAAAAATCCGGCGTTTTAGTTTTAAAAATGCCTTAATTTGTCATTCACCGAAACAAATGATGATAACAATCCGATTGAAAAGGGTGCTCCTGCATATTGCGTTCTGGCTTGTCTATATGACGGAGGACATAACGCTGATCTATCTATGGGATAAAGATAGGCTTGCCCGGTTTTCGACGAGCCACCAATTGCTGCTGGCCGTTTGCAATAGCATGACCTCCCTGATCCCGAAATTGCTCTTTATCTATTATGTGCTCTATTATAACCTTCCCAAACTTATAAATGCAAAAGCCGAAAGGAAGAAATATATAGCCCAGTTACTGCTCGCACTCATAGCGACTACCTTTTTGTACCGGGCGATCGGCGTATATTTTCAAGGCCCAGTAATTTATAGTGGATTGATCGAATTCACACCCTATTTCACCGGCCGCTGGTTTTTACAATTCTTCATGGATATCGGCTGCGCATCGGGCGCGGCCATCATGATCAAGCAAATCCGGCTACAGTTGGCAAGTAAAGAAAAAGAAGCAAGCCTGATCAGGGATAAATTGGAAACCGAGCTGAAGTTCCTGCGAAATCAAACCAACCCCCATTTTCTTTTCAACACCCTGAACAACATTTATGCGCTGGCGAGAAAAAAAGCCGATGAAACCGCGGATGTCGTGATGAAACTGTCAAAGCTCCTTCGGTTTATGCTCTATGAAACAAAGCACGAACAGATCAGGATCAGCGATGAGATCAAGATCCTTGACGACTATATCGAGCTCGAAAAGTTACGATATAATGACCGGCTTACGCTTAGCTTTATCAGAGAAATCGATAACCAAAACGAACCGATAGCTCCCCTGCTCCTACTGCCCTTCGTAGAGAACGCCTTCAAACACGGAGCAAGCGAAAGCAGATTCGAATCCTATATCAACCTGGAAATGGCTTTGCAGAACGGTATCCTGGAATTCAATATCGAAAACTCGAAAGAAGAAAACGGCAAAACAATTAACGACGAAAATATAGGGCTTAGCAACGTCCGCCGCCAATTAGAACTATTGTATGGAGAGCATGAGGTTGCGATAATATGCGAGGCTACCGTTTTTAAGGTGTACTTGAAAATAAATCTACGGCGATATGCAAACCTATAACTGCATGATCATAGAGGATGAGCCATTAGCTACCGAAGTGTTGCAAGATTATATTGGGCAGATACCCTTCCTGAAGCTAGTCTGTTGCTGCACCGATGCTTTTTTTGCAATGGAAGGTCTGCAGCAATTCGATATCGATCTGATATTCCTGGATATCCATTTGCCAAAGATGAAAGGGTTCGACCTGATCAAAGTCCTGAAGAAACCGCCGAAGGTCATCATTACCTCCGCTTACCAGGAGTATGCTCTACAGGGTTATGAATTCAACGTGATCGATTACCTGCTAAAACCGATAGAGTTCAGCCGTTTTTTGAAGGCCGTTAATAAAATAGAGCAAGCCAGGGAAACCGTACTACCGGTGAGGCCTGCCACCCCACCGACTGAACGCGTATACTTATTGTTCATCGTCGGCAAAAGGAAGGTAAAGGTATTTCTCGATGAGATACTCTATATCGAAAGCATGAAAGAATATATCCGGGTGAATACAGAAAGCAAGAGCGTACTCACCAAGTATAAATTGAGCCAGGTGGATGGTTTGCTCAGGGAAAATAATTTCCTGCGGATCCATCGCTCTTTTATCGTGGCAAAAGACAAGATCGAGGCGTTCAGCCCGACGGAGGTGGAACTGGGCGGCAAACGGCTACCGATCGGCAGAAGCTATAAGGAATTGGTGCTAAGCGTCCTGGAAGGCTAAATGCAGTTAATGACCTCACATCAACCCGAAAAACCGATCATATCCACGTATCTGTCACCGGGATAATATTGTAATGCCGTCGGAACGAAGCAGGAGGGTTCATAAATAAAGAGCAGGTTGTCGAGACCTTTTTTGCAGTTCCTGTAAGCCGGCTGCTACCTGGTTCAGCTCGTTATTGCCTTTGGCTCGTTGGAATTTTCATTCTATATTTATTGCGATAAGGTAAGTATACCATAACCCCTATTTTTTTTATGAATATTGAGGAGATCCAAGCGCAATGCGAATCGATGTCAAACGAGCAATTGCTGCTGGTGGTGAATAATAAGAGACTGTACACTGAAAAGATCGTTAGGGTAGCCTACCAGGAAATAGGAAGGCGACGGCTTTCGAAGGAAGAAGTTAAAGTAATAGAGAAAAAGCATGCCCGAAAGTCCAGGATAATAACCGGAGATATTCATACGGATATATTGTTGTTTGAAAAAATAGGGGTGTTTTTTATTTGTATACCCTTTTTCGGAGGGCTTCTTATACGGGATTATCGGAGAAAAGGTTACGTGCTGAAAACGCGGCAAATCATGTACTTCAACTTACTGGGGCTAACATTTCTCCTTGCGGATGTCTTTCTGGGCATGAATCACCTTTCGCTGTTAACAGGTATTATTATTTGGATATTTAGCTTTTTACCTACCTATTACTTTAATGAATATTACTTCAGGCAAAGAATAATACGATGGCTGGAAGCCCGCACGCAAGACCCGGATGAGGCCGAAAAAGGTTAGGGTATGTTTTATTGTGGGAGCTCCACGGTATGAAACCAGTAGTTTACAAAGGATTTTATTTTGAATAGCGTTTGGCTGTAGCTGGCGGGTTTTGTAATAAAGCTGTTTGCGCCCGCTGAATATACTTCCCGGATCTCGTCTGCCGATACGTTCTCACTCAAAACGACGATCGGGAGCAGCCCATATCCTTTACGAACCCGGATGTCCCGGATCGTCTCCATCCCGCCGTTCTTTAATTCCCGCATGCTGATCACGATCAGTTGCGGCGGCGTATGCTGATTCCGCATATAGGCGAAGAGGTCCGTATTGGTGATAAAGTCGACAATACCTTCGGGCCACTCCTGCAGAAAGGTTTCCTGGGTTAGAAGACGGTCGTCCGCATCGCCCTCGATCATTAAAAGTTTTGTTGACATATGCAGGGATTTACTCAAAAATAGCGTTTTGCGGGTCTAAAATAGTAAAACTAATCCCATAAATTAGTACTTAAATGGACAAAGAGCCGATCATCAACTTTATCCGGGACACGCTTTCGTCTACCGGCCGTTCCGTCACCAGGCAGCTCCTGGAGACGATCGTCGGGCATTTTGAGCCAAAAAGCTTTGCCCGGTATGAATTGTTTGTAACGGAAAGGAAGGTAAATACCGCTAACTTTTTTATGACGGAAGGGTTTATGCGTTCCTTTACGCACAACCCCGAAGGAGAGGAGGTCACTACGTATTTCTTTACAAAGAACCGGCCTGTCTTTGAGGCGACCTCCCTTTTTTATCAGACCGGGTCGATGGAGAACATCCAGGCTATTACGGAATGTCATGGTTTTCTTCTTCCCTTCGAAAGATTGGACAGCCTGTTTCATTCGATACCGGAGTTCCGTGAATTTGGACGGGGCATGCTTGTGAGGGAGTTTGCCGCCTATAAAAGACGGACCCTGTCGCTGATCAATCAAACTGCCGAAGAGCGATACATCGATCTGATCGATACCAGCCCGGAGATCTTTCAGCATGTGCCGCTCAAATATATTGCCTCCTTTCTGGGTATTACCGATTCCTCCCTGAGCCGTATCCGGAAAGAATTCTCAAAAAAACAGGCGGGTAGTCATTAGTTGCCATTTGGCAAGTGGATTGTCGCGGGCGTGGCCGTTCTTTGTTCCGGCAATTAAATCTCCCGTCCATGCAAGCTTTACCATTTTACATTTATTTGACCTTTGGTTTTACCGCCATCGCCTCCATCTGGGCGATCTATAAGGCGGCCAACTCATCCAAAGTCTTTCTGCTCCTTATCTCCCTATGGGTCATTTTACAATCCATTTTGGGGCTGACTGGTTTTTACAGGGTCACCACCCTGCCGCCCCGGTTTGTATTCCTTTTGTTACCGCCGCTGTTGTTTTTGCTGATTGGTCTGGCCGTCCCGGGTGGCCGACGGTTTATAGACGGGCTGAACATAAAGATCCTAACCCTTTTTAGCCTTATGCGGATACCGGTCGAGATCGTTTTGTTCTGGCTGTTCCTGCACAAGGCTATTCCCGAAGCGATGACCTTTGAAGGCAGGAATTTTGATATCCTATCCGGTCTGTCCGCTCCTTTTATATGGTATTTCGGGTTTGCAAAAGGCCGCATGAACAAGACGCTGCTTATGATCTGGAACATCGTCTGTCTGGGTCTGATCCTGAATGTCGTCACCATTGCCGTTCTTTTTGTAACGGGGAGATCGGCGCCGTCAGGAGTCGATCCGTCGGGGATCGCGATGGTTTATTTTCCTTTTCTGCTGCTTCCGAGCTGTCTGGTGCCCCTGGTTTTGCTTTCGCATGTATCTGCCATCCGGCAGCTGTTAAAGAAAACGCCTTAGTTATATCCGACGGCCTCTTTATTGTATTTGCTTCTATATTCCAGCGGGGACATGCCGGTGATCTTTCGGAACACCTCCCGGAATGCCTTTACATCCGAGTATCCGACCTCGTACATGACCTCATTGATCGTTTTGCGGCTGGTCTCGAATGTTTTTTTTGCCGCCTCCATCTTTACCCTTTGTGAATATTCCACCGGCGTATTCCCGGTTGCCTTTATAAATCGTCTGTCGAAGTTTCGTCTGCCGACGGCAAATTTGGAAGACAGGTGCCCGACCGATATTTTTTCGTCGAGCTTGCTTTCGATATAGGCCTGTGCTTTTTTTATTATTTCATCCCCGTGCAGTTTCTGGCCGGTAAAGATGGCGAATGCCGACTGGCTGTTGCGGTCCATTTCGATCTGCATCATTTTTGAGCAATAGATGGCTGTTTGCCGGTCATAGTATTTTTCAACCAGATAAATGACCAGGTTTAGGAATGAGTAACCTCCTCCGTTTGTATAGATACCGTTCTCGTCCGTGATCAGGTGGTCCGTTTGCAGATGCACCCGCGGGAAGAGGCTTCTGAAATCATCCGCATGTGCCCAATGGGTAGAGCAGCTTTTTCCATCCAGCAGACCCGATGAGGCAAGCATAAAGGCGCCGGAGCACATACTGGCGATCTCCGCACCTTTTTTATATTGTTTTTTCAACCAATCGGTCATCAATTGATTGCCCATGATGGCTTTTTGTTTATAGCTGACCGAAGGAATAATAATGAGGTTGGTCTTTGCTATCGCCGAAATATGGGTCGATGGTTTTACAGTAAACAGCCCGTCATAGCTCATCTCTTTTTTTGCGATACCGGCCAGCTCGACGGTGAACAATTCCTTTTTCCCGGCCCTCTTCCAATAGCCGTTTGCGGTTACAAACGTTTCATAGGCTCCTACGATACAGGCGATGGTGCTTAGATTGCTCTGTTCGTCGGGGAAGATGATGGTAATATGTTTCATGGAGGTCGTTTTGCCAAAGATAGAAGTTTTAGTTGTCCAAATCAACCCGCTACAAAGTCTATTTTACACCCCTCCTCTTTGTCTTTATGACAATAGCTTTGTGGAATGAATAATCAAAATTTAGTTATTACTCTTTTGGTTGACGAGAGTCCCAAAGAGGTCTTCGATGCCGTTGGCAATGTTCGCGGATGGTGGTCGGAGCAGGTCGAGGGCGATACGAACAAGCTCAACGATGAGTTTATGTATCATTTCAAAGACGTTCACCGGTGTAGGATGAAATTGACCGAAGTCGTTCCCGAGAAGAAAGTGGTTTGGCATGTCCTGGACAACTATTTCAACTTTACAAAGGACCAAACCGAATGGGATGACACGACCGTCAGTTTTGAGATCTCCAAAAAGGACGACAAAACGCAGCTTGTCTTTACGCACAAGGGGCTTGTGCCTGCCCATGAATGTTATGAGATCTGTTCGAATGCCTGGGGCACCTATATAAAAAACAGTCTGCGGAGCCTTATTGAAACGGGCAAGGGGCAACCCAACCCATATATTCCTGAGTAATGTAAAAATATCTTAGATTAGGCTTATGGAACCCGGCAAAAAGATCATCATAGGGGGATAAAAAAAACGCCCTGCAAAAGCAAGGCGGCAAATCATTGTCAGGGTGATCTTCTTCAACATGGGTCTTTTACGGGATTGGATCTACGGTTCGGATATTGGATCGGTATCGGTTCTTCGATGTAGGATTGGATGTACTGCGGTTTTGTTGGATCTGGATTATTCGTTGGTTTTCAAAGGTTTCGGATCTTGGTCTTTGGATTTGGATCGGTTCGGTCTTTCAGGGATCAGGATCACTCTCGTTGCTGATACAAAGGTGTAAAAAAGCAGGCCCGGAAAGAAACTTTTTCGACGGAGGTCCCTTTCTGCCCGACGAACGAAGAATATACCCGACGAAGGTCTTTTCGACCCCTGTTGCAAGCCCGGAAAACGCCGAAAAAACCTATTTAAAATGGAAAATGACAGCGAAAAGCCCAAAGGAGAGACCCGTACCGTCCGGCTGACGAGTATCCAGCGACATCATGTCAATCACCTGCTTCAGTGGGAGGAGGATTCCGTGGAAAAGGGGCTTCAGAAGATGCCCTTACGGGGCGGTCTGGAGGCGCGTTATTCGAGGCAGATCGCCACGCTGGCCTTTGAGATAGCGGGTGAGCGGCCCATTTGCAAGGCCACCGGTTTCCCCGTGCTTGTCTATACCGTCGATCTGTACAACGGAGACGAGCATGCCGGCCATTTTTTTCTGTACCGGGTGAAAATGCCGGGAAGTGAAACCACCCATTATAAATGGATCGATCTGACCTTTGCCGAGGCGTACCTCGCGCCTATCCAGGAGATGCAATCGAGGATCGAGGGCTCAAATCCTCCTTTTTAGGGTGATCACCGTGATCTCCGGCCAGATGCCGAGGCGGCCTGAGAACGCCAGAAACCCAAATCCCCTGTTGACATACAGATAGCGGTCCTTTTCATTGGCGAGTCCCGCCCAATCGAGATAACGGTATTGTACCGGGCTCCAGCGGAGTTTGTCGGTCTCCACTCCAAACTGTGCCCCATGGGTATGACCGGAGAGGGTCAGGTGGATGGTCGTCGGATGATACCGGACCTTTTCTTCCCAATGCGTAGGGTCGTGTGACAACAGGATCTTAAAGGCGTCTTTGTCTACACCTTCCAATGCCTTATCGAGGTCACCCATCTTTATAAAACCCCGCCCCCAGTTCTGCACGCCTATGAGGGCGATCTTCTGGCCGTCTTTTTCGATCGCTGCATTTTCATTTAGCAGCAGCCGGTAATCGAGGGCCTTGTGATGTTCTTCTAATGTAGCCAGGTTGGCGGCTTTTGCTGCCGGGCTGTCCCATTGGATATAGTCTCCATAGTCGTGGTTGCCGAGGATGGAATACTGCCCGTAGGGAGCCTTTAGCTGGTTGAAGTGACCGATATAGGGTTCTATCTCCCAGGCCGCGTTGTTTACCAGGTCGCCGGTAAAGACGAAGAGGTCGCTGTTCTGTGATTTGGCCAGATCGATCCCTCTTTGTACTGCCGCCGTATTGTCAAAGCTGCCCGAATGGATATCCGACAGCTGGGTGATCGTAAATCCGTCAAATGCGGGTGGGAGATCGTCAAAATAGAGGGTTTGTCTATGGACCTTATAGTCATACTTGCCCTTTATCATGGCATAGAGAAACCCGGAGAACGGGATGGCGGCGACCAGGGTGGCTGCTTCGGCGATAAACCGGCGGCGGCCGGGGAAGAAGGGTCCGGCGGTTTTGTCCTTTGGGCGGGCTATGGCGCGGATGATCCCATAAAAAAAGCGTCCGATGTCGCCCAGGAACAGGATCAGCACAAAGAAGATCTTTGTGATAAGAAAGGTCAGGAACAGGCTGAGGATCCATTCGTGATAGGGGGTCATTCCCCGGGCCGAGCGAAGGCTGCCGAGTCCTGCTACGAATAATATTGTTACCGCTATCGAGATGGCCAGGCAGCCATAGGTGACCAGGCGACGAAGACGGGGCGATGCCCAGCTTCGGACGAGTGTCTTCAGCCCATTGAATGTATACCAGTCCAGTAAAAAGCTTGCTGCGATAAGGATCCCGAAGATCTTTATAAATCCGCCTCCGTGCATGATACGAAGTTAGCGGTTTACAGTGAAAGAATCGTTTTGTATAGTTCCGCGAATTCGAAGGGCTTTGTCATATAGGCGTTCATCCCCGCCTCGAAGCAACGCAATTTTTCACCCGTCAGGGCGGTGGCCGTCATGGCGATGATCGGCGTCGGGAGCTGGAGCTCTCCGCGGATATACTGTGTGGCCGCATAGCCGTCCATGACCGGCATTTGGAGGTCCATGATGATCAGGTCATAGCTTCCGTCCTGGCGCAGCAGCCGGACTGCTTCTTCTCCATTACCCGCCAGCTGTACCGTTCCCCCACCCTTTCTTAGCACGTGGTCGATCAGCTGCTGGTTTACTTCGTTGTCCTCTGCCACCAGGAATCGTTTGCCCGCCAGGCATTGGCTATAGTCCCTTATGGAGGGCGCTGCCGGTGTGTTGACCCCGGGTATGCTGTTGTAGCCATAGCCGAGCCGGAAATGGAAGGTCGATCCCTTGCCTTCCTCGCTTGTCACCGAGATATCGCCGCCCTGTAATTGGAGCAGCTGGCGGCAGATCGACAGGCCAAGTCCCGTTCCCCCGAAACGCCGGGATGTATCCGTAGCGGCTTGTGAGAACGTGTCAAAAATATGGGGGAGGCTGGCTGCCGGGATCCCGATGCCTGTATCTGTAATGGAAAAATCCAGGCATACCCGGTCGGGTGTATGTTCCAGCAGGGCGACCGTTACCCGGATCGATCCTTTTTCGGTGAATTTTATGGCATTGCCGATCAGGTTGGTCAGTACCTGGTTGAGGCGGTAGGGGTCGCCTGTGAGTGAATCCGGGATGGCCGGATCGATCTCTACCTGCAGGGACAGGTCTTTTTTCTGTACGCGGTGGGCGAAGATGGCTTTTACGTTTGACAGCACGTCTTCCAGGCTGAAATCGATCTTCTCGATGGCCAGCTTACCCGCCTTTATTTTTGAGAAGTCGAGGATATCGTTGATGATCACCAGCAGGTTGTTGACCGAGCGCCGGATCACGCCTGCAAATTCTTTTTGTTGTGTCGAGAGGGGGGTATTGAGGAGCAGGTCGGTCATACCCTGAATACCGTTCATCGGAGTCCGGATCTCATGGCTCATATTGGCGAGGAACTGTTCTTCCAGTCCTTTGGCCGTCTGTGCTTCTTTTGTAGCGGCGATCAATCGTTGCTGGTAGTGTGTCCTTTCCGTAATATCCGTTGCGATGCCGCTGACGCCAAAAGGGCGGCCGTTCCCATCCAGCAGCGGGAATTTTATCGAGAGCAGGTGTGTCTCTCCGTTCTCGTCCCCGATCACCTCTTCCACCTCCAGCGATCTGCCGGTCCGGATCACTTCCTCGTCCAGGGAGCGATAGCGTTCTGCTTTTTCGAGGTCGCAGAAGTCATAATCCGTGTGGCCCATGACATCGTCCTCCTTTACCCGCAGCACTTCCATAAATCGTCTATTGGCCATGATATAACGGCCCGACAGGTCTTTTATATAGATCAGCGAGGTCGTATTGTCGAGGATCGACTGTAGCCATGCCTGGTTCTCCCGCAGCTTAAATTCCGACTTTTCCAGCTCCAGCTCCATGCGTTTCTTCTCCGAGATATCGCGTACGATGCACTGGAAGCCCGTGGTCTCGCCATTATCCCGGAGCAGGACGGCGAATTGTTCTACCCATTTTGCCTTGCCTCCTTTTGTAACCGCCAGGAAGGCAAGCGTCGTCTCCGGGATGCCGGCGGCTCCCTGGTGTGCATAATGGGCGGCTACGGCTTCGCGGCAGGAGGGGTCCAGCAGGTCGACGAAGTTCTTTCCCTGTAATTCTTCCAGGGAAAACCCTGTCAGCTCCGTGGCTTTTGCGCTGACAAAGGTGATATCCCCTGCGGGGTTGGTGGAATAGATGACGGCACCGGCGTTCTCGATGAGGTTGCGGTATTTTTGTTCGCTGCCCGACAGCTTGTTTTCGGCCGACTTTCGTCCGACGATATCGGAGTTAAGCTGTATGAGGAGGATCACGATAAACAGGAAAGCCGCTATGCTGCCTGTGATCAGCATGTAGGTGCTTTTCCTGTCCACCTGGCTGTTGTTCAGCCGGCGTTTGGAAAGCAGGGCCCTCTCCTCCTGCATCATCGATGAAAGTGTCGTGGTGATGGCCTGGCGGGCAAGGTCTTCCTCTGAAAATTTCATCCGGTAGAGCGTCTTCCGGAGGTCGTTCAAAAATGTTTGTTGTACGGTATTGTCGGAGGTGAGGCGTTGCAGGTCGTCGAGGTCTTTTGTGAGCGTTTCCCAGAAGGCGGGGCCTTTTTGCAGCAGGGCGGGTCCTGACAGGAATCGCGTATGGATCTCTTCGATCCGCTGGATAACCGTATAGGTATGATCGATCCAGTAGTCGGTGTTTTCTACGTTCTTTTTATTGGAATAGATGAGCCAGCCCACAAAACAGAGAGAGAAAAGGGAAAATAGCAGGAGCCACGCTATTTTGCGCTGTATGTTCAGGAGCCCGTTGAAAATAAATCTCATATCGATACCGGATTCTATAGGGATTGCTACTTAACCAATTGTACTGTACCTGATAACGATAAAAAGGGCATCAAATTTTTTAGCCAGCCAAACTAGTGTTATATTTTAGGGATAGATAAGTGTTTGCATCTACCTATTCTTTGTTTCCGGGACCGTCCTGCCGGAACAGGACAGTCGCTGTATCATAAACGAACATCGGGCAGCCCTCCCCACTCCTAAGTAATTGACTGCAAATCAATAAGATTCTGGCATTTTCTTAGTGGTCTTCTCCTATGCTCAAAAATTATCTAAAGATCGCCTGGCGGAATATCATCCGTCATAAGATGCATACCACCATCAATGTCGTCGGGCTTGCCCTGGGGCTGACCTGTTGTCTGTTTATTTTTCTCTGGGTGCAGGACGAGCGGGGCATCGATAATTTTCATCGCAACGGGAAGGACCTGTATTCTCTTTACCAGACCGTCACTGCCGATGGGAAGGTCACTGGTGGCTATAGTACGCCGGTCCGGCTTGTCAACGGGCAGAATGTTTTTCCGCTGGAGGATCTGACGGCGGCTCTTCCGGAGGTGCAGCGGCTTTCTTTTTATGCGACGGGCTATGAACTGCCCTGGGGGCATCCCGAGTCTTTCCAGGTGGATGAAAAGATCGTTCGTTTAAACGGCTCGCGTGCCGGCGGCGATTTTTTCAGGATGTTCAGTTTTCCTTTGCTGGCCGGCAGTCCGGAGAGTGCCTTGCAGGGTATCCATTCGATCGCCATCTCCCGGAAGATGGCCGGTCTGTTCTTTGAGAGTCCGGCGGCGGCGATCGGTAAGACCGTTCGTTATGAGAACAGGCTTGACTTTGTGGTCAGCGCCGTTTTTGAGGACGTCCCGGTGCAGAGTTCTTTGCAGTTCGACTTTTTGTTTCCCTGGGAGACGCAGAAGACCCATCAGCTGGAATATTCCGCCATCGAGATCGAGACCTATATCCAGCTTTCTCCGGGTGCGGATGTCCGGGAAACGGAGAAAAAGATCAACCAGTTCCTTGCCACCCGGCAGGATGCTGTCAAAGGCGTAAAGACCCGGGTCGGGCTACAGCCCTTTGGGGAACGGTATCTGCGGGATGGCTTTGTCAACGGGCGGCCGGTGGAAGGGCGTATCGCCTATGTCCGGCTTTTTAGCGGCATCGCCATTTTTATCCTGCTTATTGCGTGTATAAATTTTATGAACCTGGCGACGGCCCGGTCTGTCAAACGGGCCAAAGAGGTGGGGCTGCGCAAGGTGGTCGGGTCGACGCGTGGTCCGCTGATCGGGCAGTTCCTCAGCGAGGCGATGTTGTTTGCCTTTCTGGCCATGTTGGTATCGATCTTATTACTGGTCCTTTTGTTACCGGCATTTAATGCTTTTACCGGTAAGGAGATCGTCTCGCCGTTGTCCCATCCTTCTTTTTGGTTTTCGTTGTTTGGGCTTGTCTTTATCACCGGGTTGGTGGCCGGGAGCTATCCCGCTTTTTATTTATCGTCGTTGCAGCCGATCCGGATATTAAAGGGGGTCGTGCGGTTTACAAGGGGGGCCGTCTGGTTCCGGAAGGGGCTGACCGTTTTCCAGTTTGTATTGTCCATCGTCCTTATCATCGCCACGCTTGTCATCACCCGGCAGATCCGGTATGTGCAGAATACCCGGCTTGGATACAACCGGGAGAACCTGATCTATGTCCGGATCGATGGGGATCTTATAAAAGAGAATAAATACCTGGCCTTTAAGCAACGCGTCTCCGGTCTGCCGGGTATTGCGCTGATCGACCGTAGTACCGAGGCGCCGCACCAGATGAATTTTGTGGCGGCGCGGGATGCGATCAACTGGGAAGGGAAGGATGTCAATGCGACCGTGGGTGTAAAGCCGGCCTCCGTCGGGTATGACTTTGTCCGGATCATGGGGCTGGAGATCGTGAAAGGGCGTGACTTTTCCCGGCTCAATCCTACCGATTCGGCGGATGCCTTTCTTGTCAATGAGGAGGCGGTTAGGCAAATGGGGTTGAAGGACCCGATCGGGAAATGGGTCTCTGCCTGGAAGAAGAAGGGGCATATCATCGGTGTGTTGAAGGATTATCATACCCAATCGTTGCGGGAGTCGATCCTGCCCGTCCTTCTTGACGTAAAGGAGTATGAGAATTTCGGGGTCATCCTTGTGCGGACGCGACCCGGGCAGACGAGGGAGGCCCTGGCCAGCCTGGAAAAGGTCTATAAGGAGGTCAATCCCGGTTATGCCTTTACGTATCAGTTTGTGGATGAGGAATATAAAAAAATGTATACCAGTGAGCAGATCGTCAGTAAGCTCTCGGTCCTGTTTGCCACCCTGGCCATTCTTATCTCCTGTCTTGGGTTGCTGGGGCTGGTGATGTTTGCCGCCGTGCAGCGGACCAGGGAGATCGGTATCCGGAAGGTGCTTGGCGCTTCGCTGGGTCAGATCATCGGTTTGTTTTCGCAGGATTTTTTGCAACTCGTCTTTATCGCTTTTTTGATCGCGGCGCCGCTGGCCTGGTATTCCATGAACCATTGGCTGGATAATTTCGCCTATAGGGTCGGGCTTTCCTGGTGGATCTTTGCGTTGGCGGGTGGTGCGGCGATCTTTATCGCTTTGCTAACGGTGAGTTACCAGGCGGTGAGGTCGGCGATGGCCAGTCCGGTCAAGGCTTTGAAAGCTGAGTAGCTTTTGCCGTATAGGGTCCGAAGACCTGGCGGACCGGCATGTCTTCCCTGCTATCGTCCAGGATGATGATATAATATGTTTTGCCTCCCGGTAATACCCGGACGACGATATGTCCCTGGCGGCTTTTATAGGATTGTTCCACCAACGGGCCGATCACCAGTTCGTTGGCCTCCATCATATTTGTTGCAAAGAGGTCTCTCGGGCCTTTATACAGCAAGGGGGACGTCGCCCGGATCAGCACTTCATGACCCGGATGATCGGCTGTCCATACCTGTTCGATCCATACCCTGGGCTGCAGGGTCTTTACAAGAAATTCGTTGAGTGCGTCGCGGTTGCCATGATGGTCCATCGTCGCGACGTCCACGGCCCCTACTGCCTGTGCCACCGGTGTCTCTACGTCCCGCCAGGGGGCATCTCCCAGGAATACGTTGCCGGGGCAATCTCCGCCTGTATAATAGGTAAAGGGTCCGTAGTGGATCACCAGCACGTTGCTCAGGGTATTTTCATCCGGCCAGGTCTTTTTGTCGGCTGTGTCTACCGGGGGGAAATGCTGACTGACGGCGCTGTCCTTACCCGTCCAGATCCATCCGTTGGATTTTACGTTCTGTATATAAAAACCGGGATAGGCCGTGGGATGGAGCAGGAGGCGGATCTGGCTTCGTGAGCCGGCTTTCAGGAATTCCGTTTGCATGCCTCTTGCTTTTTCATCTTCCAGGAAGGCGAGATAGTTGTTCCAGGTCTTTTGAAAGGGTTCTCCCGGGGGGAGTAAGTGTAAGAATACGGAAGGATCGACGGGATAATGATAGTCTCTTGTAAGAAGCGTATGGATGGGTAGCAGGTCGGCCACGCCCGTTATACCCGTCAGCGCAAATTTCCCGTCGGCCGACAGGGGTGCGGAGGGATACCAGCTGCCGAAATGGTCGTCATGGAAATGAGAGATGACGGCGTAGTCGATCTCCGTCTTTTTATTCCGGGGATTGACCCGGCGGATATAGGCGGCGATCCATTGGTAGGGGGTGTGGGTGGCGTTGGGGCGGCTGGGGGTATTGCGCGGGGAGGTGGTCCGTGGGTTGGTGGGGTCCAGCTCTCCTGCATCGAACAGCATCGTCGTGCCGTCGGGAAGGATATAGAAGGCGGCGTTGCCGCGGCCGGTGTTTATATGATGCAGGTCCATATAACCTTCCTGCCAGGCGGGTAAGGGCTCGCCGATCTTTGCGATGGATTGCGCGCCGGATTGCGTGGGGGCCGCGCCGGATGGGGTTTGTGTGAAAGCGGCGAGGCGGGCCAGGAGGAGTAATACGATACCAATACTTTTCATATCGACGGATTTATCGATGAATTTAAATATTGGGGGAGGGATGTTTCCCCTCCCCCAATATGTTTTTATTTAGAATGAATAGCGGGCGCCGAACTGGACGGAGTAGTAACTGGCCGTCTTTTGTGCCGTGCCTGCGTTGGTGTTTACGCTGTATGTAAAGGATTTGCTTGCCTGGTCAAAACCGGAAAGGTTGTACAGGTTTGTATTGATGATCTGGGTATAACCGCCCCATGAATAGTGCAGCAGGTTCAGCACGTTGAAGATATCCGCCCTGAACGTGAGCTTGTGTGTACCGCCCAGTTTCAGGTCATAGGCGGCGCTGAGGTTCCATTGTGTGCGCCAGGGCATGAGGCCGCCGTTGTAGGGGGCGAACTGGCCGTAATGGCTTGTCAGGAACCTGCGGAAATTGGAGCTGGTATTTTGTAGGAGCGTATTCATACCGGTCTTGATATTTGCCGGTGTGTTGGGGTTATTTGGGTCATAGATATAGGCCAGGTCCGTACCGTCGTTGCCTTCGCCGATGATATCCTTATTGATATAGCTCGAATAACGGGCGTTCTGATAAGCCTGGAAGGAGGAGCTGATGCTAAATCCATAGAAGGTCGGGCTGAGGAACAGGGCTACGAGCTTGTTTGGCTGGTCGCCATCGCTGTACCAGTTCTTTCCGTAGGAAGCATAGTTCCAGTAGGTGGGACCGACGGCAAAGTTTGCGTTGCGCGGATCGCCGTTGTCATAGGGCGGTGTACCCGTTGCCTTTCCTTTTGCATAGGACAGGCTGAAGTAGCCGTCGCGGCCGATCTGGGCGGAGGCTTCTACCATCAGACCCAGGTATTTGGAATCCCAGGTGGTATTTGTAAAATACCGTACCTGGTTGAAGTTCGCGGAGATCCGGGAATTGGCCAGGATGGGCTGGCTGTTTGTGCCGGTGGCCGTCAGTGTGGCGGCGGGGACATAGACGCCGCGGCCTTCGTTTGTCGTAAATTCCGGGGTATGTTTCAGGTTCAGGTCATAGAGATAAAAGTTATCCCAGGTATCGTCGAAGTAAAGGTTGGCGCCCATGCGGAGCCAGCTATTGAAGTAGTGGTAATAGCTGACATTCGTCTTAAAGGTAAGCGGGTTCTTCAGGTGTTTGTCCAATGCCAGGACCGTGGCTGGTTGCTGTGAAGGCAGCGTTTTGTAATAGGCTACACCGGGCACCAGGCTAAAGTCTTTCTGATAGCCCTTCCAGTCGGGGATGGGTACGTTCTGGCGGATGTCGATCTGGCGGAAGTCCACGCCGTTGTCGATATGTGCAAAGGTGATCGGCTGGGTTGTCAGCTCGGAGGCAAACAGACCGGCCCCGATCTTTACGATATCCTTTCCGTCGCTGTGGATATCCCAGATAAGGTTTGCCCGGGGCTGGATATTCTTGGCGTCGAAGGGGACCACATGGGTGTTGATGCCCAGGTCCTGTTGCAGCTGCGGGTTGTAGGTGGGGGCGCTGCCGATGATCTGCCCATCCCAGCGTAGACCGACTGTCAGGTTGAGGTTGGGTTTGAGGTTGGTCTCCATTTGGGCAAACAGGCCCAATTCGATCAGCGGGACGCTGATCATGGGGTTGCTACCGTTCAGCGGGATCTTCCGGTTGAAGCGATAGGGGTTGTTATTTGCCATGTCGGCGATGCTGTTGTAATAGAACTGTCCCTGCTGGTCGTGTGAGAGGCGGTCGGTGATATGGTTGATGTTATTGTCGGTCCCGAAAACGAAGTTCAGGTTACCTACTTTATACCGGAGGTTGTCGATGATCTGGATCACATCGGAGGCGTCTCTTTCCGGTACCCAGTTCTGGTCGCCGAAGGCAACCGTGATATTGCCGGTGCTGCCGTCGCTGAAGGTGGAGTTTACGTTTACAAAACCTTCGGGTACGTGGTTGTTTACGAAATGGAGGAATTTGCGATAGGTGCTGAAGTTCAGTTTCAGGTCATTTGTCAGTTTGGGGTTAAACTCCGTGCGTAGTCCCAGCATCACGGCGTTGTCGATCTCTACGCCGGTATATTGGGTCGTGAGAAGACCGGCCGATTTTAGTTTGTTTGGATCGACGAAGTGCAGGTAGTTATATTTCAGGGTCAGGAGGTTTTTCTTATTGATATTCCAGTCGAACTTTGCAAAGGCATTCTGCGTCTTTTGTGTGATGCTGATCGTGCCATATTGCTGGCTGGCGGGGAAGCCGAACTGGTTCTCCATGATATTGACAACCTGGTCCAGGTTTGCCTTTGTGATGCCGAGGTTTTTTTCTGCCTGGGCCTGTGTAGCGCCGGAGAAGGTAAAGTCATAGGCCCTGAAGGGGATCGTGTTGGAGAATTGATCATAGGAGATCAGGAAGTGTACCTTATCTTTTATGATGGGGCCGCTGAGGAGGCCGCCGACCTGGCCGATCTTATAGTTGTTTGTGAGGTGGTTGTGGTTGACGTCTGTGTTGGCCGCCAGGGAATTGGCGCCATAGTAGCCCCAGGAAGAGCCGGACAGGGTATTCGTACCCGATTTTGTGATCGCCTTTACCACTCCGCCGGAGCCGCGTCCATTGGTGACGTCATAGGAGTTGGTAGACACTTCGAATTCGCGGATCGTCTCCGAAGAAATGGAGAACTGTGCGTCGGAGATCCCGCTGAAGTGAGCGCGGCGGTTGCTCACGCCGTCGAGCATATAGCCTGTACCGCCTGCCTTTGCGCCGGCGAGGCTTGCGCCGTTGGCCAGGGGCGACAGGATCATCAGGTCTGTATAGTTACGGGATACCAGCGGGATCTTCTGGATGGCGCGGCCGCTGACGGCGGTGCCGGTCCCCAGCCGGTCGATACTGTTATTAAAGCTGGTGGAGTGTACCGTTACTTCGGAGAGTGTGGTGGCATTTCTGCTCAGCGTGATCTTGTGAAGGACCAGGCGGTCACCGAGGTTCAGGACATTGTCCTTTAGGATCGTCGGCTGTGAACCGACCGCGGAGATCTCGATCGTGTAGGGACCTACCGGCAGGTCGCGGAGGGTGAAATACCCTTTCTTGTCTGTAGTGGCGACAGTGGAAAAGCCGGTGGCGGTATTCTTTACGGCGATCGTCGCGGCCTCGATGGCATGATCGCTCCCGTCATAGATAAAACCGCTGATACCCGATCCGCTGGATTGTGCCCATGCGGTGGAAGCGTAAAAAAGCAAGAGGAATGGAATGAGCAGACGTCTGGCTGTTAAGGTGGTGTTGGTCATGTGTTAGTCAATTTGCTGTAAAAATATTGACTCGGATCAAGCACCTAACTGTCGCTGGTACAAGTTAATGGTTTGTTAAGACAGACATAACAAAAATAAAACGTGGGGAGAGCAGGGGTTACTCTTTTTAATCGATCTCCTTCAGGAGGCCGGGGAGGTCGAGGCGGTGTGTGAACATCGTCAGGTTGCCTTGTTCATCTTTTGGCCATTGGTCGCGGGGGCGGTCCCAGTAGATCTCTACGCCGTTGCGGTCGGGGTCGTCGAGGTAGATCGCTTCCGAAACGCCGTGATCGGAGGCGCCGGTCAGGGGGTAGCCGGCATCCAGCAGGCGGCGCAGGGCAATGGCCAGGTCTTTCCGGGTGGGGAAAAGGATGGCGGTATGAAAGAGGCCCGGGGCTTCGGGCGAGGCCGGCGGGTTGCCTTTGCTGTACCAGGTATTTAGTCCGATGTGGTGGTGGTAGCCGCCGGCGGAGATAAATGCCGCCTCCGTTCCGTAGCGGACCATCAGTTCGAAGCCAAGCAAGCCGCAATAGAAGTCGAGGGATCGTTGGAGGTCGCTGACCTTTAGATGGACATGTCCGATGCGTGTCTGTGCGGGAATGGTATATTTATCCATACCCGAAATTACGATGTTTATGGTTTCCGTCGTGTTCCAAACCGGTAGCGGATGCCAAGGGTAACCGGCAGGGCGGCCAGCTGGTAGTTCATCGTGGCGCTCTTGTTATTAAAGTACTGCCCGTCGAAGCTGGCGCCGATCCCGAATTTACAGCTAAAGAAGTAGGCGATGCCCAGCTTGAAGCCGGCCGTCGGGCCGCCTTTTACTGCGGGTTTTGTGGTCAGCGTGTTCCCGCTGTTCATGATATTGTCATGGGTGGGGATCGACCAGCCGGCGGAGAGGGATATATTTGACTGCCATCCCAGTGGTCCGCCGATCGTCGCCTTGCCAAAGAGCTGAACGGGTATGATCGGGACGCCCAGGTAGACGGAATTATATACGCCTGCCGCGGAGCCCGGATATGGGAGGTCGTCCTGGTAGGAAAGAATAATATACGAAGCGGAGACACCGGCCTGGAACCAATGGTTGAAGATCCGGCTTACGGCCAGTTCGCCTGCCATGTGGATGCCGTTTGTCCGTGCATGTTCTGCGGTATTGTCGAAGTTGGGAACGGAATTTACCGAGCCGCCTCCGTCGAGGGAGATCTCCCATCCTTTGCGGCAATCGGACTTGCCCGTAAACGTCGTTATATAAGAAGTATCCGAGAGTGTGTAGGTCAGGTCCTTGTTGCCCGTGGTGGTGTCGGCCGAGAGCGCGATCCGGAGGGACAGGATGGTATCGCGGCATACCAGCGTCCGTTCGACCATTTCCTTTCCGTATATTTTTGAAGGTCCTGCGGCGGAATCCTTCAGCGTGGTGGTCGTGTCGATAGAACGGATGAGGCGGTAGACCGTATCATATCCCTTATGATTTTTTGCCGTCACCCGCATTCCCTGATAGAAGCGGATATGGATATGGAGCGGACGGTCATGGGGATGGTTGCCGATCGACAGGGTATCGGTCGATGCTTTTTGGGTCACGTCCCTGCAACAGCCTCCGCCGCTGACCGGGTCATTGGCATAGAATGCGTTGCCGCAGGTGTGTAATACATAGAAATAGCAACCCGTGGGGCCTGTGATCTTCCAGGCGGCGATGCCGTCGTCCGCCTCTCCTGCCGGGTTTAGCCGCACATAGATATAGTTGCTCTCTTTATTATAGAAGCCCAGGTTGCCGATCGTGCCGGGGTTTATAAAAAGGTTCTCTACATTGCCAGCTTTCAGGTCTTTGTATCCGTTTGTAAAACCGATCTCGTGCAGCAGTTCATTAAAGGCGGTGAATTCTATCTTATATTTTTTGCGGCTCTCCGGATCCTTTGCTGCCTGGATGAACAAGGCGCGGGTATTGATGCCTTTTTCAAACTGGAGAAAGGGAAATTGCGGGTGGTTGCCCAATTTTTCCGTGAAGAGACGGGGACGAACGTGCTGATCGAATTTGAACAATATCGAGTGTTGGTTACAAGGAGATTGGCCCCAGGCTTGTCCGACGAAGATAACGGTACAGGCGAGTAAAAAGAATCGCATCAGGGTTAAGGGTTTTGCTACTACCTACTAGAAACGACAAAAAGCACATTTTCTTATATAGCTAAAAGAATAATATATTTTTTCATCCGTTAAACTACCTGTTGAACCGTTCGTCCTAAAGAAAACCATTTAACAGAAACTAAAAAACCCGCTAAAAAGCTCATTATGAAAACAAAATCCATTTACCGTTTTGCAGTGATTATTATCCTGGCAGGTCTGACGTTTACGGCCTGTAAAAAGAGTAACAGCAGCGATACTACTACCGGAACGTCCAATACCGATCTGCAGGCGCAATCCAATGATCAAACCACCGTCAGCGATGCAACCGATGATGTTGCCAATGATGTAAATACTTCCTTATCGGCGACCGGCAGTGCGACGGGCAGCAGCATAGCGCCCGGGATCCGTTATGGCGTCACGACGGATGGCGGCGGTCCCGATACCCTGAAGGTTAGCCAGACCATCTGTGATGCGACCGTTATAGCCGATACCATTAGTAATCCTCATACCATCACGATCACCTATAATGGGAGCAATTGCGGGGGTACCCGTACCCGTACCGGGGTCGTCGTTGCCTCTATTCCTGCCGGTACGCATTGGAAGGATGCCGGCGCCGTGGTTACGGTCAGCATCCAGAATCTGAAGATCACGCGTCTGTCCGATAAGAAGAGCGTCACCATCAATGGTACTCATACCTATACCAATGTCAGCGGCGGTAGTCTTGGCAGTCTGCCCAATCTGCCCAACGGCATCACGCATACGATCACGAGCAGCAATATGTCGGTCGTGTTTGACAATGGCGCCACCCGTATGTGGAGCGTTGCCAGGCAGCGTCTATATAAATATGCGAATGGCGTCGGGACCATCACGACCACCGGCACGCATACCGATGGGTCTACGACGGGGATCTCCGAGTGGGGAACGAACCGGTTTGGCAATAGCTTTGAGACCGTCATCACCCAGCCCCTGGTATTGTCTTCGGGTTGTCTGTTGCGGCTGATCAGCGGCCAGGTGGTCTTGAACAATGCGCAGGGTTCTACTACCATTACTTTTGGGTTGGATGCCAATGGTGCGGCGACGGGTTGTCCCCTGGCAGGCGCTTATTTTTACTTCAAGCTTGTCTGGGCCGGTAATGGCGGGAAGACCTATACGTTTATTCTTCCTTATTAAAGAGCTTTATGATAATACTAAAAGAGCCCCGTTGACGCGGGGCTTTTTTTATGTTTATTCCGAACGGAGGCTTCGTACCGGGTTGGCCAGTGCGGCCCTGATGGCCTGGGAGCTGACCGTGACCAGGGCGATGGCGATGGCCATTCCGCCGGCCAGGGCGAACATCCACCATCGGACGGGCACCTGATAGGCAAAGGTCTGCAGCCATTCGTGCATCGCCCACCAGGCGATGGGGGTGGCGATGACAAAGGCGATGGCGACCAATCGCAGGAAGTCTTTTGACAGCAGCCGTACGACGCCGGGTATGCTGGCGCCCAGCACTTTCCGGATGCCGATCTCTTTGTTGCGTTGTTCGGCGCTAAAGGCGGCCAGTCCAAACAGACCCAGGCAGGAGATCAGGATGGCCATGCCGGTAAAGACGTTGATGATCTTTGACAGCGTGATCTCCGACTCATATTGTTTTTGTACTTCCTGGTCCAGGAAGGCATATTCGAAGGGTGTGCCGGGCAGGTCCCGTTGCCAGACCGTCCTTATCTTTTCCAGGAGCGTCTGATAGTTACCGGTATGTGTGCCGGCGATAATATGCGACAATTTGATATCCCAGCCTTTTAGTCCGTTTGGGGCATACCGGAGCATAAAGGGGTGGAGGTCGTCCCGGAGGGAGCCGACATTAAAGTCTTTCATCACCCCCACGATCTCCACGATGCCGTCATTGCCGCCATAGAGACGGGCACCTACTACCCTGTTGGGGTCCAGGCCCATCTTCCGGATCAGCGTTTCGTTGACCAGCACCTTATCGGAGTCGTTAATATGAAAATCCCGGCCTTTCAGGATCGTGATGCCGATGCTTTTTATAAAATTCTCATCCGTCAGCATAAAGGGGACGTCGGTGGAATTGGCGGCATTGCCGCCGGCCGGCCAGAATCCCCAGTCGTTGATGACGAACTGGCCGGGGTAATTATTGGTTTTGCTGACCACTTTTACCTCTGATAGTTGTCGCAGGTCGTTGATAAAGCCCGGCATTTTTGCCCGGGCGTCGTCGGTATAAAAGTTAAAGATCAGTTTTTGTTCTTTATCGAAGCCCAGGTCTTTTGTTTGGATATAACGCAGCTGGCTATAGATGACGATGATCCCCGTGATCAGGACGATCGACAGGACGAACTGGAAGACCACCAGGCTGCGGCGTATACCCGTGGCCGAGATATGGCTTGTGAAATTACCCTTTAGCACGCGGATCGCCCGGAAGGCGGAGAGATAGAAGGCGGGATAGCTTCCGGCCAGCAGACCCGTGACCCCGACCAGGGCTGCCAGCAGCAGCCAGATCCGGTAATCCTGCAGGAAGGCCGGGGAGATCTCCGCCCCGGTGATGCCGTTGAGATATGGCAGGGCCAGCCAGAGCAGCGGCAGGGCCAGTAGTACGCCCGCCAGGGTTAACAGCAACGATTCACCGAGGAATTGGCGGACCAGGTCCGGTCTACCTGCGCCGATCACTTTGCGGACGCCTACTTCCTTTGCTCTTTTGGAGGCCCGGGCGGTGGACAGGTTCATGAAGTTTATGCAGGCGATGACCTGGATCAGGATGGCGATCAGCAATAAAACGTTTAGGAAGGAGCTGCTTACCGTCCTGTCCATTTCATTACCATACCCCGTGGAGGTATGGATGGTGGTCACCGGCTGGAGGTGTAATACTTTTTGTATGCCTGCGGCCTTGAATTGTTCTGCGCCGTATTTGTTCAGAAAGGCCGGGAGCTTTTTTTCCAGCGCGGAAGGATCGGCGCCCGGGGACAGCTTTACATATGAGCTGGCAAAGTTATCACCCAGCCAGCGGTCATCCGTCCGGGAATAGGAGCCCATTCCGCCGCTGTTCATCGTCAGGAAGAGGTTTGCCAGGATATGTGTATGGCCCAGGCTTTGGTCTACCACGCCCATCACCTTGAAATCATGTTTGCCCCAGGCGTTGTCGATCGTGATCACCTTGCCGACCGGGTCTTCTTTTCCAAAGAGTTTTTCGGCGGTGGGTTGGAGCAGGACAAGGGAGTAGGGTTCCTTTAAGGCGTCGGTGGGGGTGCCATAGACAAAATGGTAGGTAAACAGGTCGAAAAAGGTGGAGTCGGCAAAGATCGCTTCCTTTTCATAGAAGGACTTGTCCTTATAACGAAGCAGGTGCTGGCCGACGCCGAACATCTTTGCCGGCACGACGCGGGTAAACTGGAGGACTTCCGGAAAATCGTTGTGCATGGCCGGTGCGATGGGTGGGGAGGCGGACCCCATCCTATCCGTTGTTCCCTGGTGCATCAATTCCGTCGTAATCCGGTACAGGTTGCCGGCCTGGCGGTGGTGGCGGTCGTAGCTGCGCTGGTCGATGGTATAGAGCAGGATATAGAGACAGCAAAGCGTGCCTGCCGCCAGACCGGTTATATTGATAAAGCTGAAGGTCTTGTTCTTCAGCAGGAAACGGAAGGCGGTCGTGAGATAGCTTTTGAACATATCCGGGATTTTGTTGTAAAAATGCGGGAATCGATAAGGGGTAGCTAAGAGGATGCCGGATTTGTAAGAAATTGGCATTCAAACTGATGGGCCATTTAAGGGGGCCGGGAGTGTTCGTTTTCGATACTTGTGCTGTACGGACAAAGACAGTTTGCCAGGAAATAATATTATACTACATTGCCGGTATGCAAACCGTTACTGTCGGGTGGCTGAAGGCCCTCCCAACGCTTAAGGAAGTCCCGGAGGAGCAGCTCCAGTGGATGATCGATAACAGTCGCCATTATTCCCTGCCGGAGGGAGAGTTCCTGTTTAAGGTGGGAGAGCTTGTGCAGGGTACCCATATCGTAGTCGAGGGGAAGATCCGTCTTTATATGACGCAAAACAATGTGATCCGGGAGCTGGCTGTGCTGGAGCCGGGGGCGATCAGCGGGTATCTTCCTTTTTCGCGGGCAAATAAGGTTACCGTGATGGCAAAGGTCATCCAGGATACGACCGTCATGACCCTGCCGAAGGATATCTTCCGGGAGTTGGTCAGTAAGAATTATGAGCTGACCGAGGCCCTGGTGCATATCATGACAACGAGGGTGCGGGATTTTACTTCGTTGCAGCAGCAGAATGACAAGATGATGGCCCTGGGCAAGCTTTCTGCCGGGCTGGCGCATGAGCTGAACAATCCGGCGGCGGCCATTGTCCGGGGGTCGGCATCCCTTATAAAACATCTCAAGCTGGTGCCGGAAACCTTTAAGGATGTGATCTCCATCCGTATGGAGGATAAAGAGGTGGACATGGTGAACAACAAGCTGTTCGAGGTGTTGGAACGGGAAGAGAAACCCGAGCTTTCGCTGGTGGAGAAGACGGAGGCCGAGGATGAGATCCGGGAGTGGATGGAGGAGCATGCCGTAAACCATGCGGATGAGATCGCGGAGAATTTTCTGGAGTTTGGGTTTACCTGTGACGATCTGCGGGTATTCAAGGAGCATATTCCGGCGAAGGCCCTCTCCCCTGTTTTTAACTGGATCAATTCCAACCTGATCACCGAAAGCATGGTGGAGGATATCCAGGAGGCTTCGCAGCGGATCTCCGATCTTGTCAATTCGGTGAAGAACTTTACGCATATGGACCAGGGGAAGGGGAAGGAGCGGACCGATATCCGTCTGGGTCTAAAGAGTACCCTTATCATGCTGCTGCATAAATTGAAAACGGGGAATATCGAGATCGTAAAGGAGTTTGACGAGAATCTGCCTCCGATCATGGCCCTGGTCGGGGAGCTGAACCAGGTATGGACCAACCTGATCGACAATGCCCTCGATGCGATGGAGGTGAATGGCAGGGGCAGGCTGATCATCCGGACGGAGAAGGACCATGAATATGCAAAGGTCTCCATCATCGATGACGGGCCCGGCATACCCGAGGAGGTACAGACGCAGATCTTCGATCCTTTTTTTACGACCAAGGAGATCGGCAAGGGGACCGGGCTGGGGCTGGATGTCGTCAGCCGGATCATCGCGCAGCATCATGGATCCGTCAAGGTCAATTCCGTGCCGGGCCGTACCGAATTTATCATTTGTTTTCCGATCGACGGATAGAGGATAGCGTCTCCGTTGCCGGATCGAGCGACCAATAAAAAACCTACATTGCACCAACATTATTACAATGAATCTTCCGATCATATTTTCTATAGATGACGATCCCCAGGTCTTGCGGGCGATCACCCGCGATCTGCGATCGCATTACCGAAGTGAATACCGGATCCTTTCTACCACCTCTGCGAAGGAGGCCCTGGACAGCCTGCTCGATCTGAAGAACAAATCGGAGACCGTCGCCATGATCATCAGCGATCAGCGGATGCCGGAGATGGAGGGGGTTGATTTTTTGCAGAAGGCCATGGAATTTTATCCCGATGCCAAACGCATCCTGCTCACTGCCTATTCGGATACCGATGCCGCCATCAAGGCGATCAACGACGTGCAGCTGGATTATTATCTTACCAAGCCCTGGGATCCCCCGGAGGAACGATTATACCCCGTCATTACCGGTCTGCTGGAGGACTGGCAGAGCAGCTACCGGCCGGCCTTTAAGGGGCTGAAGGTGATCGGTTACCAGTTCAATCCCAAGTCCCATGACATAAAGGAATTCCTGTCGGGGAACCTTATCCCCTATCAGTGGATGGATATCGAGATCAGCCAGGATGCCGATCAATTGCTAAAGCTGAACAATATTGCGCCGAAGGATCTGCCGGCGTTGTTCCTGGAGGATGGTTCCTATTTGCTGTCGCCGCCGATCACCGTCATTGCGGAAAAGATCGGGCTTAGTCCGACCATCCGAAACAATGTATATGATGTCGTCATCATCGGTGCGGGGCCTGCGGGTCTTGCTGCTTCGGTCTATGGCGCCAGTGAGGGGCTCAAGACCCTCCTGGTGGAGCGGCATTCGCCGGGGGGGCAGGCCGGGACCAGCTCGAGGATCGAGAACTACCTGGGGTTTCCGACCGGTCTTAGCGGAACCGAGCTGACCCGCCGGGCCGTCACGCAGGCCAATAGATTGGGGGCCGAACTGTTATTGCCCGGTTATGTAAAGGATATCCAGCAGAAGGATGGTTATAAGAAGGTCATCCTCGACGATGACCGGTGTATCGATACCCATACCGTGGTCATCACTACCGGTGTGGATTACCGGAAGCTCGATACCAAGGGGGTAGCCGATTTTACCGGGGCCGGTATTTATTATGGGGCTGCGATGACCGAGGCCGCTGCTTTCCGGGACAAGGATGTCTTTATCGTAGGCGGGGGCAACTCTGCCGGCCAGGCCGCGATGTATCTGTCCAAGTTTGCCCGGAATGTATCCATCCTGGTCCGGAAGGAGAATCTTGTCAGTACGATGTCCGCCTACCTGATCGATCAGATCGCGACGCGGAGCAATATCCGGGTTCTTGGAAAGAGCGAGATCAGGGAGGCAACGGGATCCGGCAAGCTGGAATGTTTGCAGATCGCCAATGTCGATACCGGGGAGGCGGCGGCCAACAAGGCGGACGCCCTGTTTATCTTTATCGGCGCCCGTCCTTTTACGGACTGGATCGGGCTCGATATCATCAAGGATGACAAGGGTTTCCTCCAGACGGGGCGGGACCTCAAGACCTATCCGAATTTTGGCAAGGTATGGAAACAGGACCGGGATCCCTATCTGCTGGAGACAAGCTGTGCGGGGATCTTTGCCGCGGGTGACGTCCGGTCGGGCGCTATGAACCGTGTCGCCTCGGCGGTGGGGGAAGGTTCCATGTCGATCAGCTTTGTACACAAATATCTTGCGGAAGTTTAAAACACCATCATATGGCCGACGAAACCTGTTCACATATCCAGGCAATAAAGGAGCTCAAGCTGGCAAAGGAGCTTGTCTGTGAAGAATGTATAAAGACCGGCGATAGCTGGGTGCATTTGCGGACCTGCCAGACCTGCGGGGTAACCCTTTGTTGTGATCAATCGAAGAATAAGCACATGACAAAACACTTCCATCATACCCAGCATCCGGTGATCATTTCTGCGGAGCCGGGGGAGCAATGGCTGTGGTGTTATAAAGACAATTTGTTTGCTGAATATTCCTAGACAAGCCCTATCTTCGCGCAATTCCGCAATTCATTGGAAATGAAGATACTCATTCAACAGGCTTGTATCATCGACCCGTCTTCTCCCCACCACGGAACGATCCGCGATATTTTAATCGAAAAGGGCCGGATAACGGCTATCGGATCCGGTCTTTCCCCGGAGGCGGCGGACAAGGTCGTTGCCCATCCGGGAATGCATGTTTCTCCGGGTTGGGTAGATGTCTTTTCCCATTTCTGTGACCCTGGTTATGAGCATAAGGAGACCCTGGAGACCGGGGCGTATACCGCAGCTGCCGGGGGCTATACCGATGTTTTTGTCGTTCCCAATACCAGGCCCGTCGTTGATACCAAGTCCCAGGTGGAATATATCCGCCGGGCTTCGGAGGCATTGCCCGTGAATATCCGGCCGATCGGCGCCATGACGCGGGGGCTGGAGGGCAAGGACCTGGCCGAAATGTATGACATGCGGCATAGCGGGGCCGTTGCCTTTGGCGATGGCATCCAGCCGGTACAGTCTGCGGGGTTGCTGCTGAAGGGTCTTCAGTATGTCAAGGCCTTTGACGGCGTCATCATCCAGGTCCCTGATGACCGGACGGTGGGTGCGGGCGGGCTTATGAATGAAGGGGTCGTCTCGACGCGGCTGGGGTTGCCGGGTAAGCCCATGATGGCCGAAGAGCTGATGGTCGCAAGGGACATCGAGCTGACCCGGTATACGCAATCGAAGATCCATTTCACTGGTGTCAGCTCTCCGCGGAGCCTGGAATATATCCGGCAGGCGAAGGCATCGGGGCTTCGGGTCACCTGTTCCGTAGCGCCGTATCATCTCTTTTTTACCGATGCCGATCTGACCGGATACGATACTAACCTCAAGGTATATCCGCCATTGCGCGAGCAGTCCTCCGTGGCCGCCATACGGGCAGCCATCCTCGATGGAACCGTGGATTGTATCGCGGCGCATCATCTGCCGCATGAGTTCGACAGCAAGGTGATGGAGTTCGAGTATGCGCGTCCCGGGATGACCGGTCTGGAGACCGTCTATTCCGTCGTGCGGACCGTGCTGCCGGAGCTGGGCGCCGAACGGGTCGTCGATCTTTTAAGCCGGCGTGCCAGGGAATTGTTTGGGCTTGAGCAGCCCTCGATAGCCGAGGGGCAGGCGGTTTGTCTGAGTCTTTTCGATCCGGCGGGCCGTATGAAGCTGGAGGCCGGCACGACCCGGTCCAAGTCGAAGAACAGTCCTTTTATCGGGAAGGAGCTGAAGGGGCGGGTGTTGGGGATCCTTAACCGGGAGAACGTTGTTTTGAACGAAGCGGCGCAATAAAAGCGATACCGCGGATAAAAAATAGTCAGGACCTTGAAAAAATTATCGGTTGGAACCTTTTACGGGATCATTGGCGGTGTAATCCTTCTCCTCTTTGTGGTGGGGACTTACCTGGCCGGCGTGGAGGTCTATATGAGCAAGGTCGTTTTCCTGGGATATGCCATCATGCTGCTGCTGGCGGCGGCGGCGGTATTGACGGAAAAGAAACGACAGGGCGGGTTTCTCGATCTTCGGACGGGGATCAAGACCTGCTTTACCGTATTTGTGATAGCGCTGGGGGCGCAGACGCTTTTTAATTTCCTGCTGCTCAACGTTATCGATCCGCATTTCAAACAAGCGGCCTGGCAGGCCGTGGTAAAGAATACCGGGGATGTGGCCCGCCGGTTTGGGATGCCCGACGATCTGGTGGAGAAAGCCGTAGCCGATCAGCGGAGCAACGATCCGTATACGTTTGGAAGGATGCTGACGGGGCTGGCCTTTTATCTTATTTTTTATTTTTTCATCTCCCTGCTGATCGCGGCGGTCGTAAGGCGAAAAAAAGGGACTGTCCAATAAATCATCCATGGATATTTCAATCGTCATACCTGTCTATAACGAAGATGAATCCCTGCCGGAGCTGTGTAACTGGATCGAGCGGGTGGTCCGGGAGAACCAGTTCTCCTATGAGATCATCCTGGTCGATGATGGCAGCACCGACAATTCCTGGGAGGTGATCACGGATCTGCGTCGCGCCAATGTCAATATCAAGGGTATCAGGTTCCAACGGAATTATGGGAAGTCTGCCGCTCTCAATGAGGGGTTTAAGGCGGCCGGAGGGGATGTGGTGATCACCATGGATGCGGATATGCAGGATAGTCCCGATGAGATCCCTGAGTTGCGGCGGATGATCCTTGAGGATCGGTATGACCTCGTGAGCGGGTGGAAGAAGGTGCGGCATGATCCCATTTCAAAGACATTGCCTTCGAAGTTCTTTAACTGGACCACGGCAAAGGTGACAAAGATCCAGCTGCATGATTTTAATTGCGGGCTGAAGGCTTACCGGAACAAAGTCGTAAAGAGTATCGAAGTATATGGGGAGATGCACCGGTATATCCCGGTTATCGCAAAGTGGTCGGGTTTTAAGAAGGTTGGGGAGAAGGTGGTACAGCACCGGGCCCGGAAATATGGGTATACGAAATTCGGCGGGCTTGGCCGGGGGCTGAAAGGGTTGCTCGATCTCGCCTCCATCATGTTTGTCGGGAAGTATGGCAAGCGGCCCATGCATTTCTTTGGTCCGATCGGGGTCGTATTCTTCCTGATCGGTTTTATACAGAGCATTTATCTATTGATCTCCAAGTTCAATAATATGTCCAGCTTTACGCTGACGAACAAGCCTTCCTTCTATATAGCACTGACCTGTATGGTGCTTGGAAGTCAGCTGTTCCTTACCGGTTTTGTGGCGGAGCTGATCTCCCGGAATTCGCCGGGGCGTAATTCCTACCTCGTCGAGCAAAAACTGGGGTTGGATTCATGAAAGGGTCTGTCATCATCATCGGTCCGGGATATCCGTTGCGGGGCGGGCTGGCCACTTTTGATCAGCGGCTGGCGAGGGAGTTTATAGCGGAAGGGTATGATTGTACCATTTATTCTTTCTCCCTGCAGTATCCCTCTTTTCTTTTTCCCGGGACCACGCAATATTCCAGCGATCCGGCGCCGGAGGGGCTGACCATTCTTTCCCGGATCAATTCGATCAACCCGCTCAACTGGTGGCGGGTGGGTTCCGAATTACGGAAGCTGCGGCCGGACCTGGTCGTCGTCCGTTACTGGCTGCCTTTTATGGGGCCGGCATTGGGTACTATCCTTCGGAGGGTGCGGAAGAACAGGCATACGCGGGTCGTGGCGATCACCGATAATGTGATCCCGCATGAGAAGCGGCCGGGTGACGGGCCTTTTACCCGTTATTTTCTGCAATCCTGTGATGCCTATGTCACCATGAGTGAAAAGGTGATGCGGGATCTGCGGACCTTTCAGCCGGATAAGCCGGCGCGGCAGGTTGCCCATCCTTTGTATGATAATTTTGGGGAGCCGATCCCACGGGAGCCGGCCAGGGCATCGCTTCGCGGGAAGGGTGTCGACATCGGGGATATGGACAAGGTGGTGCTTTTCTTTGGATTTATCCGGCAGTACAAGGGGCTGGATATTGCGCTGGAGGCCATGGCGGATCCGCGGATCCGGGCGGCGGGGATCCGGTTATTGGTGGCGGGGGAGTTCTATGAGGACCGCGCTCCCTATACTGAATTGATCGCTCGGCTGGGGATCGGGGATCTGCTGCTGTTACGCACCGATTTTATCCCCGACAGTGAAGTGCGGGACTATCTCTGTGCTGCCGATGTGGTGATACAGCCTTATCGCAATGCCACCCAGAGCGGGGTGACGCCGTTGGCCTATCATTTTGAGAAGCCGATGATCGTCTCCAATGCCGGGGGGTTACCGGCCCTTGTGCCGCATGAGAAAGTGGGGCTTGTTGCGGAGCCGGAACCGCGGGCCATGGCGGATGCGATCCTCCGGTTCTTTGAGCTGGGGGCATCTTTCTTTCTTCCTTCTTTGCGGGAGGAAAAACAAAAATATTCCTGGAGCCGGCTGGTGGGTACCATCCTGGACATCAAATAATTCAAACCATGTTCGACTTACGATCTATCGATACCGGTTGGACCCTTTTCCTGGATCGGGATGGGGTTATCAATGAGGAAAAGGACGGCAGCTATATCTTTCATTATGGGGAGTTCTTTTTTTATGACCGGGCAAGGGAGGCCTTACGGATATTGGCGGGGGCCTTTGGTCCTATCGTGATCGTCACCAATCAGCGGGGGGTTGGAAAGGGGATGATGACGGCGGCCGATCTGCAGGAGATCCATGAAAAGATGGTGGGGGAGATCGTGTTGGCGGGGGGGCGGATCGACAGGATCTATTATGCCGATTCCCTGAAGGACGATCATCCGCATCGTAAACCAAACCCCGGGATGGCATGGGCGGCCCGGGAGGACTTTCCGGCTATCGACTTCCGGCGGTCGGTCATGGTCGGGAACAATATCAGCGATATGGATTTTGGAAGGAATGCCGGTATGCATACCGTTTTTCTCCGGACCACGCAGCCCGACCTGCCGCTACCCCACCCTTCTATCGACCTGGCGTTCAACTCCCTATACGATTTAGCCAAATCTTTGCTTTTGAAATGAAATTTTTTTGGCTCTTTTTGCGTTAGCCCTCGTTGTGACCTTTTACAAATGTAATTTTGCATGTATATCCAATCGGACAAGCGTATGATCTTTTGTTGGCGGAGAGGTTTTTTCTTTATGGCCCTTTTTGCGGGTCTGCTGGGTGGCATTTGCCCGGTGGAGGCGCAGTCTGTGGCGGAGCGGAAGATCCCGGCGGCTGAACGAAAGGAATTCCGCAAGAGGGAGGATTCATTAAAGGTCTTTGCCGATTCTATCGTCAATGCCGAAGAAGCGGCGGTCCGGTTCCGATCCGACAGCCAGTTCGTACGGTCGCTTGTAAGGGCCCTGAAGCTGGAGCATTCCTTTTATTATCCTTTCGACAGCTTGTTTACCATTTCACGTCTCTATGCACCGGACAGCAGTTTCCGGATCATTACCTGGCAGTTCAAGAAAGACAACCTGATGTATTTACAGGAGGGGGCGATCCAGATGAACCAGCCGGATGGGTCTTTAAAATTGTTCCCGTTGTTTGATGTCTCGATGTTCACCGGTCGTCCCCTGGATTCGGTGAGGACCCGGAAGAACTGGATCGGCGCCATTTATTACAAGGTCATCGAGAAGGAGTACCAGGGGAAGAAGTATTATACCCTGTTGGGTTTTGACGATTATAGTGAGACGAGCAATAAGAAATGGATGGAGGTGCTGACCTTTACGCCGGAGGGGGAGCCCCGTTTTGGCGGGCCATATTTTTCCTTTATGGAGGACTCGGTACGCAAACCGGCGCACTCCCGGTTCAATATCGAATATAAGAAGGATGCCGCTACGCGGTTCAATTATGATCCCCAGATGGATATGATCGTATTTGACCATCTCGTCCCCGAGGGGGGTGAGCCCAATAAGAAAGATTCGTATATCCCTGACGGTGATTTCGAGGCCTTTCAATGGAAGGACGGGCGGTGGGTACATGTACAGAAGCAGCTCTTCAGCTTCAAGCTAAAGGATGGGGAGTTCCCGACCGAGCAAAAGGTGCTGGATGATCAGGGCAATGTGGATGAGCAGAAGCTGGAGGAGCAGTCGGAAAAGAATAAGAAGAAGGGAACGCCGGTGAAGAAGCCGCCGGTAAAGAAGCCCGGGGATCCGCCGAACGGGGGTCAGTGATTTAGCAACTTACTTTTGGCGCGGTTATATTCTTCTTCGGAGATCGCGCCTTTCATTTTCAATTCAAATAGTTTTTCCAGTTCTGCGGCGACGGCTGGTGCGTTGGCGGTGGCGGACAGGTGGGCGGACATGGTGGCATTGGGGCGGGCATCCATGGCGGCGGCCATCTGGCGGGCCTGGTTGCCAAGCTGGTAGTCCTTATAGTCCGATTGTGCGGCGGTGATGGTATCCTTTAGTCTTTTTGGGTGATTGACGTTGTAATAGTCCGTGGCGCCGGTTTCGGCGGCCGTTTGTATTTCCACGTGTCCGTAGTTGAAGAGGCGGCCGGCGATCGTCTGGTCATAGGAGACGTTGTTGATCTTGTCGAGCGGGCTTTCTTTTGCATAGTGGCTGAGCAGGCCTGTTTCGTCGATGACCCGGAAGTTTGTCACCACCCAGATATTCACCTTCCACGAGTAGTAGCGTATGAGGACGTAGAGGATGCCGAGTACGGCGGCGATCCATCCGTAAAACTTTATAAAGCCGATGAAATAGGATGCGACGATGCCGATAAGAGCAACAAGAAAGGGAAGGATCAGGGAGGTCCAGCTGCTGTAGGTGATCAGCAGGACCTTTTCGCCTTTTTGAAGTGGGGTTCGCATACGATTGTTTTATTCGTCCAGTTTCAGCACAGCCAGGAAAGCCTCCTGGGGTACTTCTACGTTACCGATCTGTCGCATCCGTTTTTTTCCTTCCTTTTGTTTTTCCAGCAGCTTTCTTTTCCGGCTGATATCTCCGCCATAACATTTGGCGGTTACGTCCTTTCGGAGTGCGCTGATCGTTTCGCGGGCGATGACCTTTGCGCCGATGGCGGCCTGGATGGCGATCTGGAATTGCTGACGGGGCAGCAGCTCTTTTAGCTTTTCGCAGAGCTTGCGGCCAAATTCCTGGCCCCGGCTGCGGTGGATAAGGGCGCTGAGCGCATCCACTTTGTCTCCGTTGAGGAGGATATCCATTTTTGCGATATCGCTGTCCCGGCGGTCGATGGGGTGATAGTCGAAGGATGCATAGCCGCGGGTCTGGCTTTTCAGCTTATCATAGAAGTCAAAAACGATCTCGGTAAGGGGCATCTCGAAGATCAGCTCTACCCGGGTGGTGGTCAGGTAGCTCTGGTTGAGGAGGTTACCTCTCTTTCCCAGGCAGAGGGTCATGATATTGCCGATATATTCCGGCTTTGTGATGATCTGGGCCCGGATATAGGGTTCTTCGATCCGCTCGATGCGGGTCGGATCGGGCATCTCTGCCGGGTTATTGACGATGATGACTTCTCCCTTATTTGTATGGGCTACAAAGCTTACGTTGGGGACCGTGGTGATGACCGTCTGGTTAAACTCCCTTTCGAGCCGTTCCTGTATGATCTCCATATGGAGCATGCCCAGGAATCCGCAGCGGAAGCCGAATCCGAGGGCCTGTGAGGTTTCGAGCTCATAGGTGAGGGAGGCGTCGTTGAGCTGGAGTTTGTCCATACAATCCCGCAGTTCCTCGAAGTCCTCCGTTTCTACCGGGAAGATCCCCGCGAAGACCATGGGTTTTACTTCCTGGAAGCCCTTGATCATCTCCCGGGTCGGGTTGTTTGTCAGGGTGAGGGTATCCCCTACTTTTACTTCCTTTGCATTCTTTATACCCGTGATGATATATCCTACGTCGCCGGCTTTTACTTCGGTTTTTGGGGTCAGCGTCAGTTTCAGGACGCCCACTTCGTCGGCCTCGTAGTCGAGGCCGGTGGAGATAAATTTTACTTTATCGCCTTTTTTTATCGTTCCGTTTAATATCCTGTAGTACACGATGATCCCGCGGAAGCTATTAAAAACGCTGTCGAAGATCAGCGCCTGCAGCGGAGCGTCGGGGTTTCCTTTTGGGGCCGGGATCTTTTCCACGATGGCATCGAGGATCTCCTGTACGCCAAGTCCTGTCTTGGCGCTGGCCAGCAGGATATCTTCGGGTTTACAGCCGATGAGCTCGATGATCTGGTCCTTTACTTCTTCGATCATGGCGCCGTCCATGTCAATTTTGTTCAGGACGGGGATGATTTCCAGGTCGTTCTCTATGGCCAGGTAGAGGTTGGAGATCGTCTGGGCCTGGATGCCCTGGGTGGCGTCGACCAGGAGCAGGGCTCCTTCGCAGGCGGCCAGGGCGCGGCTGACCTCATAGCTGAAGTCGACGTGGCCGGGGGTATCGATGAGGTTCAGGATATATTCCTGTCCTTTATGGGGATAATTGATCTGGATGGCGTGGCTCTTGATGGTGATCCCTTTCTCCCTTTCCAGGTCCATATCGTCGAGTACCTGGGCCTGCATGTCCCTTTCCGAGATCGTATGGGTTATCTCGAGGAGACGGTCTGCCAGGGTGCTTTTACCGTGGTCGATATGGGCGATGATACAAAAATTCCGGATATTCTTCATTCCTTCTGTCACCGTTTAAAAGTGCGCTGCAAAGGTACGAAAAATAGCGCCAAGCCTGACCGGATTTTCTTACTTTCACACAAATTCCTGCTATGTGGAAGAACGTCTATCTGGCCAGGGTTTACCGTTACAGCCCCCGTTGGTTCCTGTTTGTCCTTTCTTTTGCCCTGTTGACCCTTGTCTGCAACATCGCAGGCGTTGAAATAACTCCTTTTTTTGTATGGGGCATGTACTCCGAAAAGATACAACCACCTGCTTCCTATACGTTTTATACAACCACCGTCAATGATTCGATGCTTGTGGATACCTATTCCGGTTATCCGGATAACAGCCGGTTCTATTTAAACATCCCGCTTGCATATTATGAGGATATGCGGGCGCATGCCGGGATCGATCCTGTCATTCCTTTTTTGCAAAGAAAAACCGGATCGGGGTACCGGTGGATACGGCCGTTGGAGGGGCGGCTTTTTAATGGGGGGTTAAAGGGGCGTTTCCCCGCCTGGTACAGCCGTTATTTGGAGCAAACGCTGGCGATCCCTGTCAACGCCGTGAAGATCGGGGCCGTTCGGGTGCATTATGATGCCGCCCAGCATCTTATAACTGACTCAACATATTTTGTGGAAGCATGGTAACGTCCCTGAATACGCCCATCCCTTTGGAAGAGGAGCCGGTCTATACGGCGGCGGACCGTCGGCGGATGTGCCGGATCGTGTTTACTTTTATCCTGTTTTCCCTTGCCTATTCCTGGTTTTCCGATACGCTGGTCCATCAGCTGCGTGGTCCCGTGCTGAGATATCCCTATGTCGATCTCAGTTACTGGGTTTTCCATCTGGCCGGGATACCCGAATTTATCAGCGGGGATCCTGTCATTGCCTGGCTGTTTGACGGGGCGCTGGTCGGGTGTTGTATGCTCGTCCTCGTATTCCCGGACCGGCGGATCTTTGCCCGCCTTTTCTTTGGGCTTTACTTTATCTACTTTATCCTCTTTAACAGTTATGGTCTTCTTCACACCAGCAGCAAGATCGGTATTTTGCTGATGCCCCTTCCCTTTCTGGCCCGCGGTACCCGGGCTTTTGGCTTGTTATGGCAGGGGATGCGTTATTTTGCCTGTTTTGCCTATGCGGATGCTTTCTTATGGAAGCTTTTCCGGGGGACCTGGTTATATGCGCAACAGGGGGTGGCGATCATCAGGGAGAACCTGACCCCTTATCTCTATTTCCATCCGCACACGTTGCAGACCGGCATCTATACCTGGTGTTTGCAGCATGCGGGGTTTACCAATGGGTTGTTTGTGGCCGGGTTTCTTGCGGAAGGGTTTTTTCTTGTGGGATTCTTTACCCGGCGGTTTGACCGGTATCTTTTTCTTTTGTCGATCCTGCTGCCGGTGGGTTTTCTTTTTTTGTCGGATGCCTTCTTTTTTGAGCTGATCATTTTGGGCCTTACCTTGCTTGATCTCCGGGATAAAAAGAGGGTCGGCTCCCTATAAAGAGGGTCAGCTCCCCATAAAGAGGGTCAGTTCCCCATCCTTTCCAGGTCTTTCAGCCAGGCCTTTACGGTGAGCAATTCCCGGTCGGGGACGATGTCTTTTTTTTCCAGGGCCGAATAGGCCAGGAAGAGATTTTCACCGATCGTATATTTTTCCGAGACGGCGGCTTTGACGATGTCTATGACTTCACCGGCATGGCGGTACATCGGGATCTCGTCGATAAAGTCTTTGAAATAATCATGAGGGTTCCGTTGCTGTACTACCGTTGCGTTTGTAAAGCCCAGGTGGTAATCATACAGCCACATGATCGGTTGGGCCACCAGTCCGCGAAGGATGTCCGTAAACCGGATACTGACAAAGGCGGGGAGGTATAAAAGGGGGAACAGCTCTTTCCGGGTCCGGGTGTTCTGGGAGTTGAAGGGGCTCATCGTATTCTTTCCCAGCACTACTGGTGGTCGTTCTGTAAAATAACAGGGGGTATCGTTGGTCAGCCGGTAGATCGCATCGACATCCGGGTCTCCGTTTGCCAGTCCCTGCCAGATACCGACTTTATAGTCACCGGTGGTGAGCTGTTGTTCCAGGTCCTGTGTTTTGTTGATCCGGTCCAGCGGCAGTCCCCGTGGCCAGACCGGCTGGTGGGTATAGAGCCGGTAGATATTTACAAATCCCTGGTCGCCGGGGACGCCCGAAAAATGTCCTTCGGGGGCGGGAAAATCCCAATTGACCTCGGGCATATTATCGTCGTCGGTATCTATGATCGTACCGGCGCCCTGTGCTATCGAGTACAGGTAGCCCATCATCTTCCGGCAGTAATGGTCATATGGCAGCATTTCCTTCAGGGAAAAATCCATTTCGTGTTGGGCTTCGACGGAGAGGAAAACGACGTTATCGCAATGCCAGTCTGTATTCGTCTTTTTATCTCCCACCACCACCGTCGTATAGTCTTTGCGTTGAGAGAAGGCCCGGACGGACGGTGTCGGATCAAAGATCGAGGTGATCACGATAAATTTTTTCGAATCCTGCATCCCGTAAATATACAGGAATTGGCTAATTTGCCGACCTATGGCAAAAAGGAAGCTGGTGATCTTTGAAACGACCCATCATGAAACACTGCCTGCCCTTCTGGACCTCTCTGAATTATATTTTGAAAATACGGTTGTATTTCTTCCGGAAGCGACCTATGCGCTTATCTGCAGCGGTCAATTGCCGGAGGCGGTCTGGCCGAAGACCGTTTTTATCCGGCAGGGCGCCGGCGAGTCCAATCGCGGATTTATTTCAAAGACCATCTCCTTTATAAAGGAGAACGGGTGTACGCATCTTCATATCAGCACGCTGGATAGTAATTTTCTCTTTTTCACCTGGAAGCTTCTCCCGTTGAAGAGGCTTCAGATCAGCCTGTCCGTCCAGGCCGTCAATGAATATTGCGTCTATAAGTTCAGGGATCTGCGGGACCTGACCGAATCGATGGCGAAGATCATCCTGCATCGCCGGATCATGCATTATCGTGTATTTGCGCCTTTGATCGTGACCTTTATGCAGCAGCGTCTGCCCCGGTCGAAGGTCGTCTTTCTTGCCCCGCGTTTTTTTGTCCCTCCGCCCTTGCGGGAGGCTGCTACCGGGCCTTTCCGGATCGTGGTTCCCGGGTCGGTCGATCCCAACCGAAGGGATTATTATTATATCCATGACTTTCTTGTGCGATATCTGCCGGTTTTATCCGGGGACCGGGAGATCCGGTTGGTGATCCTGGGAAAGAGCGATACCGAATATGGAAGGGAGGTCATTGCCCGGCTTTTGTCATTGGAATCCGCTCGTTTCCGGTTGTCGTATTATCCGGGTGTCGTTCCCCAGGCCGAGTATGAAGCGCAGCTTTCCGCGGCCGATCTTCTCTGGAGTCCTATCCGGGTAAGCACTGTCGGTATCCGTAAGACTGCCGAGACCTATGGTCTGTCCACGTCTACCGGGCTGACGGGTGATATCCTGCTGAATTGTACGCCCGTGCTCGTACCGGAGGGGTTTGCCGTTCCTGAATATTTTGAAGCGGCGATGCCCACCTACCGGTCTCCTGAGGATCTGGCTGCACAGATCGCCGCCTTTATCAATGATCCTGCTTATGTCCGGGATAACCGGAAAAGGATCCTTCATGATCTTTCTTTCTTTGTAAAGGGGAATTTTCAAAAACCGTTTGAGGAATTGATGGATCTTGATGAGGCGAACGGGTGAATAAACATCCCGTATCTTTTATAAAAGAACCATTCCAGCAGAACGTTATAGACCAGGTTGCCGGCCAGGGAGAGGACCGCGGCTCCGATCATTCCCCAGCGGGGGATCAGGAAGACCGCCAGCAACGGCATCAATAAAATGGTCACTATCCGGCAATAGATCACCTTCTTTTCCTGTCCGTTCATGATAAGAAAGATATCGATGGAGCCTGTGGCGGCCGTTATCAGGCCCGAGAGGAAGAACAGGCCTACAACGGGGAGGGCGGAGGTGAAGCCTTTTCCATACCAGCTAAGGATCCAGTTGCCGGCGGGCAGGAACAGCAGTCCCAATAGCAGGCATTGGAGCGTGACGCTTTTTGCGATCGTATACATCGATGCGGGGGTGGGCATGCCGCCGTTGTCATGCCGGTGTTTTGCCAGCAGGGCCGGGAGGGACAGGTTCATGATGGCGATGGGGTAAGCCAGGATATCGGCAAACCGGATCGCCACGTTATAATGTCCCACGTTCACTGCGCTGGACATCGTTCCGAGCAGGAGGATATCCATGCGGATGGACAGGAGGTAGAGCAGGTTCATCGATACATAGCGGAAGTTGGCTGACAGCGAAAAGCCTTTTTTTGCCGTCTTTCCGTTGTCCGGGATCTTTGTAAGCGCCCTTGCGATGATGACCGAGGACAGGAGCAGGATGGCGATCAGGCTTGCGATATTGGCCATCATCGCGCCCATCAGCAGGTCCGTCCGCCACAGGTAATAGAATAACAGCAGCAGTCCCACGAAAACGAATGGACGTATGATCTTGTCCGTTATTTCCACCGCCACCACCTTATCGAGCGCCCGTAAGAAGCAGACCAGGTTATTGAACAGGGCCAGGAGGCCCGTTATTACGAGCAGGACATTACAGTAATAGGCGTCGCCCGCGAGCCCGGGGAGACGGTAGATGTTCACCAGCCACCAGAAGAATGCGGCGACGACGAAGATAGCGATGGTATTTACTTCCAGCGACCATCGCAGCTGGAACAGGACCGATCTTTTTTCCCCCTGTAATCGCAGGGAAGGTATTCGTACCAGGTGGGTGTCATCGATGCCGAACAGCGCGATGGCGGCCAGGAAAAAGGCCCAGCTTGTCAGCAGCGAGTAGACGCCGTAGACCTGTTCGCCATAGAGTCTTGCCAGCAGCACATTGCCGCCAAAGGCAAGCCCCATGCCTGTCAGCTGGATCAGCAGGACCGTAAAGTTCCTTTTTACAAGCCATGTATACATTAAGGTTGCCGGTAAGGGCTACTTTAATGATCGGATGATCGTGATAAAATCGGCTGCTATCAGCGAGGCGCCTCCAACCAGTCCTCCATCTACGTCCGGGCAGCTGAAGAGTTCTTTTGCGTTGTTTGCCTTTACGCTGCCGCCGTACAGGATGGGGATGGTCGCCGCCGTTTCCTTGCTGTATTTGGCGGTCAGCACTGCGCGGATATGGGCATGCATTTCCTGTGCCTGGTCCGTGGTGGCCGTCTTGCCCGTGCCGATGGCCCAGATCGGTTCATAGGCGATGATGATGCGGCGGATCTGGTCTTCGCTGAAATGGAACAGCGATTCTTTTAGCTGGGTCTCTACGAAGCCTTCCTGTGCGCCGACTTCCCGGATGCTGAGCGTTTCGCCGCAGCAGAAGATGGGGGTGATATCGTTGTCGAGGCAGAGGGCTACTTTATGGGCCAGGGATTGGTTGAACTCCGAGAAATATTCTCTTCGTTCGCTATGTCCCAGTACGCAGTATTTGATATCGATCGACTTCAGCATTTCCGCGGATACCTCTCCCGTATAGGCGCCGGATTTCTTATCCGAGCAATTCTGGGCGGAGGCGTAATAATTTTTTTGTCCCTTGAGCTTTTGTCCGGCCATTATCAGGTAGGGAAAGGGAACCGCGAAGATCGCCTCCTGGTGATCCGACAGGTGTATCTTTTCTTTCAGGATGGTGTCCAGCAATTCTTCTCCCTGTTTGTAGGTCAGATTCATCTTCCAGTTGCCGGCGGCGATTTGTTTTCTCATCGATGGATTGATTTGATTTTATGATTGCTCAAAAATATGTTTTAATGCCTTTATTTCCGTGTCCGTCAGGGATTGGTTTTTTAGTTTCTTCCAGTTGCCGATATCGCGAAGCGCCTTATCCCAATCATAGCGGGTGTTACCATCCTGTCCCCATGCGAAGTCCGGGATATACCGGGGGGAGAGTCCCTGTCCGAAGATATTGCAACATATGCCCGTGACCGTACCCGTATTAAAGGAGGTATTGATCGCGGCGCGGGAGTAGTCGCCCATCAGCAGTCCGCATTTTGTGCCGGCGTCGATCTGTTTTTTGGAGGCGGGGCGCCATACTTTTATACTGGCGGCATTGTTCTTCAGGTTCGAGCTGGAGGTCCCGGCGCCCAGGTTGCACCATTCGCCGATCACCGAGTCGCCCAGGTATCCGTCGTGTCCTTTATTGGAATAGCCGAAGATCACCGAGTTCTTGATCTCTCCGCCGGCGGTGCTATAGGGGCCGATCGTCGTTGCGCCGTAGATCTTTGTGCCCATTTTTACCACGCTGCCTTCGCAGAGCGCGAAAGGGCCGCGGATCAGTGCGCCTTCCATGATCTCCGTGTTCCGGCCGATATAGATCGGTCCTGTGGAGGCGTTGAGCGTACAATGATGAAGGCGGGCTCCTTCTTCGATAAAGATCGCGGCGGGTTCGAGGGTCAGTACCGAAGCGGGGATGGGTTGGGATCTTCTGCCCGTGGTGATCAGGTGGAAGTCATCGACCAGCGCTTCCGCGTTATGGAGGAAGATGTCCCAGGGGTAGCGGATGCGGCGGGCGGTGGTGGCCGCGGCGCTGCCTTCTTTTTTGATGAGATCCGCGAGGGCGCGGGTCGGCAGGATGTTAGCCGGGAGCGTGAGCGTGGTGCCGGTCTTATTGGCTGAGCCGTTTTGTGGCAGGAGGCGTTGCCATTTTTCCCGCAGGGTGAGGATACCTATCCGGATATCGATCACGGGACGGGTGGCAGTAAAGGGGAGCAGGTCGTCGATAAAGGGAGCTTCTTCCAGTACCAGGGTGTCCATGTGGTAAAACTACACATTCCCGTAAAACCCGGGCAAAAAAAAACCTTCCCCCCGTAAGGGGAAGGGTAATAAGGTATGGAAAAGACCGGTTGGGGTCTATCCTTCTTTCTTTGCGTACCTTTTCTTGAACTTGTCGATCCGGCCGGCGGTGTCGACCAGCATGTTCTTGCCGGTATAGAAAGGGTGAGAAGTATTTGAAATTTCCAATTTGATCAGGGGGTATTCGTTGCCATCTTCCCATTTGGCGTTTTCCCTGGACTGAGCGGATGATTTGCTCAGGAAGGTAGTGCCATTGCTCATGTCCTTAAAAATGACGAACCGGTAGCTTGCCGGGTGGAGACCTTTTTTCATAATTTGTTCTTTTTAAAGGTTGCACGGATTTGGCCGTACAGTTTATTTAATGGGGTCCGCGGCTTTTGGCCGGGGCCCTTTTTAGGTTTGCAAAGATAGGGGCTTTTTCCGGCGGGGCCAAATCTTTTAGTCCGATCCGTTACCGCCCGGGCGTTTAGCTCCGCATATTGATATACTGGAGGGCGATGTCCAGGTTGGCGGAGCCGCAAAGCTTTATAACTGCCTGGAGGTCATCGATCTTTTTGGCGGTGACGCGGATCAGGTCGTCCATGATCTGGGATTGGACCTTCAGGCCCGAGTCCTTTATGATCTTGATCACTTTTTTGGCATCTTCCTGTTTCAGGCCGTTGCGGACCGGTACTTCCTGGCGGGTGACCTTTCCGCTGGGGTATGGGTCTTTGCTAAGGTCGAAGGCGAGCGGATCCAGCCCCTGTTTCATGCTGCGGCTGATCAGGACGTCGACGATCTGTTTGATCTTCATATCGCTCTCTGCCTCCAGGTCGATCTTACTGTCTTTTTTGTTGAGATCGATCTTTACGGGGGAGTCCTTAAAATCGAACCGGTTCGTGATCTCTTTTTTTGTCACGTTGACGGCATTGTCGAGGACCTGCTGGTCTACTTTGCTGACGATATCAAAGGATGGCATAGTTACGTAGTTATGGAGTTGAGCCACAAATTTACACAAATACGCGAATTGACCAATTTAGCTAGTTCCCGTTGCCGCCGCTCTTTACCCGGTTCTCTTCGTCTCCGGCGCCGCCGTTGTGCCGGCGGGGGGCTGCTTCCTTGAAGGGCTTACCAAAACGCCAGGTAAAGGTCATGCTGACCGTGCGGCTGTCCCGGCTATTGTGGAAAGTCGCCTCCGTCTGTTGGAAATTTACATATCCGTTTGGCCGGTTTGTAAGAAAGATATCATTCATGGCCAGTTTCAGGGTGGCCTTGTCCTTTAGGATCTTTTTGCTGACCGCTGCGGCGGCGGCTCCGAGGGGTTGTACGATCACCTGTCCTTCGACGCCTTTTGTGCGGTACCATCCGGAGATCTCGCCCCCCCACCCTTTCGGGAAGGTGAACTGGTTGTTCATATTCAGTGTGAGCGTCGTTGCGTCCACGTTGATGTTCTCTCCATAGAGCAGACCGCTGAATTTATCATAGCTCAGGTTGCTGTAGAGGATCGACATCCACCATTTGGCGACGGGGATCTGGGCGCTGACGGCGATCCCTGCGTTCTGCCGGCTTCCGATATTGCCGTTGCGGAGGATCGTAGCCTGGCCGGATTGTTCGAAGGTCTCGGAGAAGAAGTTCTGGGTATGGCTATAGTTCAGGGTCGTTGTCAGGAAGTTGTTATAGGTATGGGACAGCTCGAAATTATTCGTATACTGCGGTTGCAGGTAAGGGTTACCCGACTGGTAGGTATACTGGTCCAGGAAGAAGAGGAAGGGGTTCAGGTCCTGGTAGGCGGGCCGGTCGATGCGGCGGCCGTAGTTGACCGAGAACGAGTTCTTTGTATTCGCCTGGTAGCTGATATAGGCCGTCGGGAAGAGGTTGACATAGCTCTTTGTAAAGGTGGAGTCGCGCCGGATGACGGAGACGTCGTTGCCCAGCTGATGACCGGAGTAATTCGTATTTTCCAGCCGCAGTCCGGCCTGGAAGCTCCATTTCTTGTAACTTTTTGTCATATTCACATAGGCGGCGTTTATGTTTTCCTTATAGATAAAGTGGTTGGTCTTTGTCGTGTCCACGTGTTTTACATTATTCACCACGTTGAAATAGCCTGCCATGTTATCGGTGTTGACATAGCTCAGCTTGATACCCGTCTCCAGCTTATAGCCTTTTGCGAGCGGGCGGCTATAGTCCGTCTTGAAGGTATAGATATTTATATCGCTGGGCAGGCGGCCGGTAAGGATCGCCTCGTTCTTTAAGGAATGGTTCGGGTCATAGGTCAGGTTATCGAAATACTGGTTGCTGGTGGAAGAGTAGCGGACATAGTCCAGGTCGGCGGTCAGTTCCCTTCCGGAGGAATCGTATTGGTGGCGGAAGTTCAGGTTGAAGGAGCCATTCTTCCAGGTCGTATTATTTGTGCTGGGGGAATAGACGATCGAGTCGACGTTATGTCCGGGGTCGAGCAGCATGATATTGCTTGTCGTATTCATGTTCTGGCTGTTGCCAAAGCCGCTGGCTACGAACCCGATGGTCGTTTTTGGGGTAAGGTAATAATCCATCCCGAATTTCACATTGAACTGGGGGTTTACGAAATGGATATTCATATGCTGGTTAAAGATGGAGGTGACGTTCTTGGCCGGGCTGCCGTCGAGAAAGGTGCGGTCCACGTCCAGGCTTTGGTATCCTTCCCAGTGGGAGTAGCCGGCGTTCACGAAGTAGTTGGCTTTCCCGTTGCGGTAGTTCATATTGATGCTGCCGGAGGGTTTTGGATAGACGCCCTGGGTATGGGTAAGGTTTACGTTGCCGTTAAAGCCTTTTGTCCTGGTCTTTTTTGTTTTGATATTGATAATGCCGGAGTTACCGGCGGCGTCATATTTTGCGGAGGGGTTGGTCATGATCTCGATCTGGTCGATGGAGGAGGCGGGCATGCTTCTGAGGTAGCTGCCCAGCTGGGCGGCCGTAAGATAGGTCGGTTTGTCATCGATCATTACCGTCACGCCCTGTTTGCCTTTCAGGCTGATATTATCGTCCTTATCGAGGGTGATGCCCGGGGATTTTTCCAGTACGTCCATGGCGGTCGAGCCGGCGTTGGAGGGGGATGCGTCAACATTTATGACCATGCGATCCGCCTTTTGTTCGATCAGGGGTTTTTTACCCACGACGGCGAAGGCCCGGAGGCTGGAGGAGGTGGTTGCCAGGACCAGGGGGGGCAGGGTCTGGCTGGTATGGGAGGCAGACAGCTCGAAGGGGGTGGAATAGGCCGGGTTGTGTCCGATCGTGCTGGCGGATACCCGGTATTTTCCGTTGGCAAGGCGGTCGAAGGTGAAATGGCCCGTTTTATCCGTGGTGGTCGTTCGTATCCGTGTGGAGTCCCCGGCTTTTAGCAAGGCGATGGTCGCCGATTCCAGGGGCCGGCCGTTCTCGTCTCCGGCGGTTCCGCCGATCTTTCCGTTTGGGCTTTGTGCGAGGATGGAGAGGGTGGAGCTTATCAGCAGGATAGCGGTCAGCAGGGCAGTCATCTTGTTCATAAAGGAGCATTTATTATGTTTGGTACTGGTGTTTGATTATTACTGTTGCAAATGTTAGTACTTTGCATTACATAGAACATTGTTTTATGTTGGAAGGCCGATTTTATTGATGATTGGCGGGGAGTCGATCTTCTCCTTCGCTATTCAGGGGTATCTGACGCGAAGAGACCGGGGATGTTACAGAAAAAGCGGGTCAATAGATGAATGGGGATTAGACGGGACGAGAGGCAGGCGGCTGCGGGTCGGGATCCGGGGGATTTGTCGCCGGGCGTCCGTTGGTAGGTGTCTTTTTTAGTGTCAGCAGGAGGATGGTTCCGGTGATGACGAGGGCGGAGGAGATCAGTTCTGCCTGGGTGGGATGGAGGCCGAAGATATCGTATTTGGTGTTTACGCGGATGGTTTCCACGAAGAAGCGTTCGATCCCATTGACTATCAAATAAACGGCAAAGAGCGCTCCCGGGACCTTCAGCCGCCGGCGCAGGGACCAGAGGATAAAGAAAAGCACCAGGCAGGTCAGCGTCTCATAAAAGGGTGTGGGGAAGACCGGTATGGGTAGTTGGCTGCAATATTGGCCGTCGCAGCCGGGGATCCGGATGCCTTCGCCGATCACGTTATGGGGATAAGGATAAGCGAAGAGCCAGTCGGGGAGCCAGGAGGGGGCTTTGGCGCTCAGGTGGGGTACCTGGTCGAGGCTGCCGAATTGGGGCAGATAGACTTCTTTGTATTGGTGGATGAGGTGGTCGTAGTCGCCGGGGTTTGCGAGGGCGGGTTTACCGGCGGAGGTAGTGACATAGGCGCTGTTGAGGATCCCCCAGTCGCCGTCGCCGGAGACCTGGCAGCCGATCCGTCCGATGGCGTAGGCGAGCATCAGACCGGGTGCGGCGGCGTCGTTGAGGTGCCAGAAGCCGATCCCTTTCTTTTTTGCATAGTACCAGATGGCCAGTGCGGCGCAGATAAGGCCGCCGTAGAAGGTAAGTCCGCTGAAGCCGATGAGGGAGCCGATGGGATCTTTTACAAAGTCGCTCCATGTTTCCAGGCTATTAAACACTTTGGCGCCTATAAATCCAAAGATAAAGGCAAAGATGGTGAGGTCGCCGACGCGGTCGTGGGGCCAGATACGGATCGTCCGTTCCTGGGGCTGGGGAAGTTTTTGTTTGTTCTTATCATACCATTTCAGACCGGCGAAGAGGAGTCCCAGCAGGATCCCGGCGGGCCAGCTTCCTTCGGAGGAGAGGATAAAGTCCTGGATATTTGCGGTCAGGGGGCTATTGGAGATAAATAAGCCGATGAGCTTAAAGCCCAGGAGGAAGCCCATGAGAAAGTTCAGGAAGAGTTCGGTGGGGCTGGCGGGTTTTCCGACCCAGACCATTTCATCCCGGCCCTGCAGGAGTCCTTCTCTTTCTTTGCGCAGCAGTTCCTTTGTCAGGGTCACGGCTGCCCCGATAAAGGCGAGGGCGACGAAGAAGCCAAAGGAGTTGACGAATCGTAAGAAAGGTGCTGATATACCGAAGAGATCCTTGAGGGCGAAATAAAGATTGGGATACATAGTGTGGCTTGTTCAATATGTTGCGTACAAACTTAGACTAAAATGGTGATAGAAGTACTAGAACCTGAGGGTTTTACAAGGGGAAAATTTTCATTCCGCTTTCTTTTTTCAGAAAAAAATTGTCCACATATACTAAGATCTGGGGATTGCCGTTCCACAAAAGTGTTCCACGTGGAGCATTTTTCTTATCAAATCCCCGTCACTCGCGCCCTCCCGGGCTTTTCCACAAATGTGGACATTTAGAGCCCTCCGCAGGATCCTCCCACTGCCCACGGACAGAAAAAAACCCTCTCTGCGGGCAGAAAGGGTATCATTATGAACAAAGTTGAAATTCCGGGGAATCAGCAATATTCTTCAAACGCGGCGATCAGGTTATGGGCGATCAGCTGGGCCGGGCGTCCCTCGATCTGGTGGCGTTCGATCATATGCACCAATTGTCCGTCCTTAAAGAGTGCGATAGCGGGGGAAGAGGGGGGATAGGGCAACAGGTGTTCCCGGATCTTGTTTACGGCTTCCAGGTCGAACCCTGCAAAGCTGGTGGAAAGGTAATCCGGTTTCCTGGGGCTGTTGGCTACGGCCATCAGCACACCCGGGCGGGCGGAGCCGGCGGAGCAACCGCAGACGGAATTCACCATTACCAGCGTGGTGCCGCTCTTTTTTAACTGGTCATCTACTTCTCCGGAGGTCAGTAATTCATTAAAACCGTTATCGGTCAGTTCCTCCTTCATCGGCAGTACTATTTCCTGTGGATACATCTTTATTGAGATTTTAGTAATAATTAAACACAAATTTAGGCAAAAAGGTTTACCTGTCCGATGATTCGCGGGCGGAATGAAGAGATGTCATGCAAAAAGGGGTCGGGATGCTATTATGACACCGGTAGTGGGTAAAACTTGTCAAAACTTCCTGAAAAAGCGGCTTTCGGCCGGGTGGTACGGGGTTTGTCATCTCTTCTGCGTCGAACAAATTAAAGAAACTAAAAAAATAAGAAGATCATGACACTCGTAAAAGTTAACAACAACGGCCACAAGAGCCTTTCCAGTTTTGTAGACGAATTTTTTCAGGGTTTCCCGGCCGTTCAGAATGAAAGCTATGGCTTTCCCCCGGTGAATATCCATGAGACGGCGGATGCCTATCATTTGGAGTTGAGCGCCCCCGGACGCAGCAAGGAAGATTTTAAGCTGTCAGTTGAAGCCGGTCAATTGACCGTTGGTTTTGACAAAAAGGAAGAAACAAAGACCGAAGATTACAAGACGATCCGCAAGGAATTCTCTTTTAAGAGCTTCAAACGTTCTTTTAACCTGGATGATAAGATCAATGCCGATGGTATCCAGGCAAAGTATGAGAACGGGGTCTTAAAATTGCTTTTGCCAAAGAAGGAACAGGTAAAGGAAAGCACAAAACAGATTTCGGTTCAATAAGATACGCATAGCGTAGGATTTTTGACTTTTCATAGTAAGCAGTTGGTTTTGGTTAAGATCCCCCTATTCTTAGGGGGATTTTTCGTTTATATCTAATAATTGAGTGGGGGACTATTTAAATTATTTATTACAGGGTTTTTCTATGGTTTGTTTTAATTTCGGGGTTAAATCACCCATTTTCATCCAAGAATATGATTAAACCTGTGAAAGATTTAAGGCTTTGGCTCTTCGTATTGGCAGGAATGGCTTTTTACAACAGCGGGTTTTCTCAGAATCCAGCCTTTCATATCCCGATGCAGATAGCAGATTCGGTCAAAAAGAGCGATGACTCTTTATTGAGGATCCGGAATCTGAATCCCTATTTCACGCTACATGTCGATTCCACGCTGAATTATCAGCTGGAACTGAACCGGGACGCGGGGAAGTATTTCTTTTTTATGAAGAATGCGCCGGTGGGTATAAAGATCAAGGAGAACGGGTTATTGACCTTTAAGGCCGACAAATCCTATTTTCTCTCCGGTCGTCTCAAATATGACTACGAATACAAGGTAAATATCGGGGTACAGAACCTCAACGATCCCAAGGACAGAGTGGATACTTCGTTCACCATCGTTTTCTTTACCACGGAGATCATTGCCTCACATGTCAAGCCGACGGTCAGCGCCGTGCTTTACCTGGAGGAGGGGGATACGCTTAGTTTTAAGGTACAGTGTGAGTCGGGCACCTACCCTATCGAAGGCATCAACTTCTATTCGAGCATTCCGATCAAGACAAATTCGAATATCAAGGGTTGTAACGATGAGTTTACCTGGTCGCCGCCCTACGATTTTGTGAAGGAGGGTGATAGTTCCAAACAAAAGCTGCTGATCCTTTATTTTGTCGGCACCACGAAGATCTTTAACCGGGATACGGCCACCATCCGGATCTATGTAAAGGATGCGTTGAACTATCCGTATATGCAGGAGGAGTACAACCTGGCCATCCGGAACATCGGAACCTATATCCTCCGGTTGAAATATGCCTTTTTCCAGCTGGACAGGAAGGTTAAAAAAACGAAAAATGCCCGTACCGACTTTGATATGACCACTGCCACGACGGCCCTGGGCGGCACCATCGCCACCAGCGCCAATGCAACGACCACCGGCGCCATCCTGCCCAGTGTCGGGGTAGCCCTGGTACCGGTAAAAGAGACGGTCGCCCCTCCCCTAACGGCCGAGCAGAACCAGGCCGGGCTGGTACGGTCTTCCATCAAACGGCTGGAGTATACCGAAAGGGATAATGCCCTGGTGGGTCAGAAAGACCAGGATATCGTAAAAAAGATCGCCAATCTCAAGACGGAGCTGAAACAGACCCAGGTGCAGCTGATCGATGTTCCCCTGGAGGAAACGAGCAATATGACGGAGGAGCAGCTGAATGCTTACTTCGACAATCCCAAGGTCAATAAGAAATACCGGTTGAAACGGCAGAAATAGGCCGGACCAATAGGGGACGACCGTTGGCGATTGCGCGGCCCGCTTTATTTATACCCCAGGATCTTGAGCATGCTTTGTGCCGTTTGTTCCTTTGCATGGACCCAGTCGGTCAGTTTCCCGTTCTTATCATACCCAACGATGACATGTTTGGGAGAAGGGATGAGACAGTGTTTGATCCCCCCGTAGCCGCTGATCTGGTCCTGGTAGGCGCCGGTATGGAAAAAGCCTACGTAGAGCGGTTCCCCGTTCTGGATCTTGGGTAGGAAGACCTCGTTGATATGTTCTTCTGAATCGTAGTAGTCATGGCTGTCGCAGGTGATGCCTCCGAGGACGACCCGCTGGTATTCTACGTCCCATTTATTTATGGGAAGCATGAGGAAGCGTTCGCCGATACCCCAGGTATCGGGTAATGTCGTGATAAACGAGGAATCGATCATATACCAGATCTCCCGGTCGTTCTGCATCTTCTGCCCGATAACGCTATAGATATGCGCCATGCTCTCCCCTACCGTATAGCTGCCGAACTCGGTAAAGATATGGGGCATGGGGACATTGCTGCGTTTGCAGGCTTTCTTTATATTCCCGACGATCTCGTTGATCATGAACTGGTAATCGTATTCGAAGCCGAGCGAGTGTTTGATGGGGAATCCGCCGCCGATATTGATGGAATCCAGTTCCGGGCAGATCTTCTTTAGCTGGCAGTAGAGGTTGATCACCTTATTGAGCTCGCTCCAGTAGTAGATATCGTCCTTTATGCCTTTGTTGAGGAAGATATGGAGCATTTTCAGCTGGAACCGGTCTTCGTTGCCTTCGATCTTATCCACATAGAATTCCAGCACGTCCCTTGGCCGGAAGCCCAGACGGGATGTATAGAAGGGAAAATTTGGTTCTTCTTCTGCCGCTACGCGGATGCCCAGCTTAAAGGGGGCTTTTACCGATCGTTTGTATTGCTGCAGCTCTTCCTTGTTATCCAGGACCGGGATCACGTTCTTGAACCCGCTGTTGAGCAGGGAGGCGATCCGGCTGGTATAGGGCTTTTGTTTGAAACCGTTGCAGATGATAAAGGTGTCCTTTGTGATCTTCTTACGGGCGTAGAGTTTCTTTATGATCTCGATATCGTATGCGTAGGAAGTTTCCAGGTGGATGTCGTTCTTCAGGGCTTCCTCGACGATAAAGGAGAAGTGGGAGCTCTTTGTACAATAGCAGTAATAATACTTTCCCTCGTACTTGTGCTTTTTTATGGCCGCGGCAAACATTTTCTTTGCCTTATTGATCTGCATCCCGATCTTGGGCAGATAGGTCAGCTTCATGGGGGTGCCATACTTATCGATCAATGCCTTTATGTTGACGCCGTTAAAATCCAGGTAATTGTCTTTTACGGCAAATCCTTCCTGTGGAAAGTTGAAGGTTTGGGCGACCAGGTCGCTGTAGGTATTATTCTGATCCAGTGTGTTTATGTTTTATTTGCAAATGTGTATAAAAAAAATCACACTCGCGCAGGCGAATGTGATTTTTTCTTTAAATACCAATTGGTTATTTTTTTACGGCGGCTACCAGTTTCTTAAAGGTGTCCGGCTCGTTCATTGCCAGATCGGCCAGTATCTTACGGTCGAGGCCGATGCCTTTTTTGCTGAGCAGGTTTATAAAGACCGAGTAGGTCAGGCCTTCGGCGCGGACGGCGGCGTTGATACGGGCGATCCACAGCGTACGGTATTCTCTTTTCTTTAATTTACGGCCGACATAGCGGTATTGAAGACCCTTCTCCAATACGTTCTTGGCGACGGTGTATACATTTTTGCGTTTGCCGTAGAATCCTTTGGCTTCTTTCAGGATGCGTTTGCGGCGTGCCCGGGAGGCGACGGCGTTTACTGAACGTGGCATATCTTAACTAGTTTGAAAATTAATAATGGTGAAATACAAACGGTCGGGCGGCTGCGGGCGGCTTATTTGAGCCGTAACAGGCGTTTTACAAAGTCCAGGTTGGCCTGGCTGACCTCGCCTTTTTTAGCCATTACACGTTTGCGTTTCTTTGATTTCTTTGTGAGGATGTGCCGTTTGAAAGCTTTTTGGAAGGTGATCTTGCCGGTGCCGGTGATCTTAAACCGTTTCTTGGCACTGGAGTTCGTCTTTACCTTTGGCATTTTGAATGCTTTTGTCATGAAACCCTGATGGCGGATCCGCACAGGCGGAACACTTATGGAGCCGGTTGGGCAATTGGTCCATTTTAGTGGAAATGGAGTGCAAAAGTAGCTTAAATAGACAATTTGATACCCGGGAAGGGCTTTTAGGTACTTAAAAAGAGACGAATAGTACCTAAAAGGGGGCTAGGAAGCGCCCTTTTCCTTCTTTTTCTGTGATTTTGGCGCCCAGATGGCCAGCATTCGTTTGCCTTCCATCTTTGGCATGCCTTCCAGTACGCCGGTATCGTTGAGTCGTTCGGCAAATTTCAGCAGCAGCAGCTCGCCTCTTTCCTTGAACTGGATGGCGCGGCCTTTGAACTGCACGTATGCTTTTACTTTATTTCCTTCTTTCAGGAATTTCTCGGCGTGTTTTGCCTTGAAATCGAAGTCATGGTCATCCGTATTCGGGGTGAACCGGATCTCCTTTACTTCAGAAGCCTTGCTCTTGGCCTTCATTTCCTTTTCTTTCTTCTTCTTTTCGTAAAGGAATTTATTATAATCGATGATCTTACATACAGGAGGATCTGCATTGGGAGAGATCTCTACCAGATCGAGTCCCTGTTCCTGCGCCATTTTCAGCGCTTCCTGGATCGGGTAGACCCCTACTTCGATATTGTCTCCGACCAAACGTACCTGCGGCACCCTGATCATGTTATTGGTACGGTGTTCTTGTTGTTGTTCTTTTCTGAAACGTGGATTAAAATTCCCTCTCGGTTGTCGCGGTGGAAATGCCATTTACAATTTTTAAATTCAGCCTCCTTCCCTTTCGGAGGCTTTGATTTTGTTTGTTTGTTTTTAGTATGTCCCTTAGGGATTGGGGACTCGTCCTTTGATCTCTTTTTGTATCCCGGAAATAAACTCTTCGATTCCTTTTACACCCAGGTCTCCTTTTCCTTGTCTTCTGACGGCTACCTTATTCTCATTCATTTCCTTCTCTCCGATCACGAGCATATAGGGTACTTTGGCGAGCTCCGTATCCCGGATCTTTTTACCTATTTTCTCACTGCGATCATCGACTTCTGCACGAATATCTGCATTTTTCAGGGAAACTAAAAGACTTTGTGCGTATTCCAGGGACTTATCGCTGATCGGCAGGATCTTGACCTGCAGGGGGGCCAGCCAGACAGGAAATTTCCCTGCATAGTGCTCCAAAAGGAACCCGATAAACCGTTCGTGGGTCCCCAGGGGAGCGCGGTGTATGATCAGCGGCGTCTCGGCGTGGTTGTCCTTATTGGTAAATTCCAGCTTAAACCGTCTTCCCTGGGCAAAATCCACCTGGTTGGTCGCCAGCGTAAATTCCCGGCCGATGGTGCTCCAGATCTGGACGTCGATCTTTGGCCCGTAAAAGGCGGCCTCGTCGGGCACCTCGATATAGGGCGTATTTGTCCGGATCAGCACATCCCGCACCAGGGCTTCGGTCTCCTTCCACAGTTCCGGCTCATCGATATATTTCTTTCCCAGCTTGCTGGGTTCGTGAACGCTGAACCGCATGACATATTTGTCGATGCCAAAGATCTTGAAATAGTGCAGGTACATCTCGTTGACGGCCTTGAACTCGTCATAGAACTGTTCCTTTGTGCAATAGATATGCGCATCGTTCATGTGCAAACATCGTACCCGCATTAGCCCGAAGAGCTCGCCGCTTTGTTCATACCGGTAACAGGTGCCATATTCCGCCAGCCGGTAAGGCAGGTCCTTATAGGACTTTTGTTCGGCCGCGAAGATCTTGTGGTGATGGGGGCAGTTCATGGCCTTCAGGTAATATTTTTCCCCTTCCAGCTCCATGGGCGGGAACATGCTGTCCTGGTAATAAGGCAGGTGACCGCTGGTGATATACAGACTTTCCTTTGCGATGTTGGGGGTGACGACCCGTTTGTAACCGCCTTTTTCCTCGGTATGTTTGGCCAGCTTCTCCAGCTCTTCAATCACGATCGTGCCATTGGGCATCCAAAGCGGGAGGCCCGGTCCTACTTCCTCGTCGAAGGTGAAGATCCCCAGTTCCTTACCCAGCTTGCGGTGATCCCTTTTCTTTGCCTCTTCCAGCATCGCCACATATTCATCCAGCTCTTTCTGGGCGGGGAAGGTGATCCCGTACAGGCGGGTGAGCATTTTGTTCTTTTCGTTGCCTTTCCAGTAGGCTCCGGCGATATTGGTGAGCTTTACTGCCTTTATAAAACCCGTGCTGGGGATATGGGGTCCGCGGCAGAGATCGGTGAAGTTACCCTGGGTATAGAAAGTGATCTCTCCGTCCTTCAGGTTCTCCAGCAGGTCCAGCTTGTATTCGTCGCCTTTATCCGCGAAGTATTTCAGGGCCTCGGTCTTTGGGATCTCCTGGCGTTGGAAAAAGACGTTTTGTTTGGCCAGTTCCGCCATTTTTGTTTCCAGTTTCCGAAGGTCTTCTTCCGTGATCTGCCGGCCGCCCAGGTCCATATCGTAGTAGAATCCCCCGGTATCGATGGCGGGCCCTACCCAGAATTTCGCGCCGGGGAACAGGGATTCCACCGCCTCGGCCATCAGATGGGCCGAAGAATGCCAGAAGGTGGATTTTCCTTCCGTATCCGTCCAGGTGAGCAATTTCAATGTAGCGTCTGTGGTGATGGGGCGGGTGGCATCCCATACCTGTCCGTTCACGTTTGCGGCCAATACTTTCCTGGCCAATCCTTCGCTGATGGATTTGGCAATGTCTACTGCAGTGGCGCCGCTCTCATATTCTCTGACGGCCCCGTCCGGAAAAGTGATCTTGATCATAAGAGTGCAAATTTAACAAACTCTTGCCACAATCAGTTCACCTATCCTTTACGAACGGTATCGGAGAAATAAATTATTTTCCTAATTTGCTTTGGTGAAAAAGCTGTCTATGCGGAGAATTTTTATCCTCTTCCTTTTTATCGCGCCCATAGTAGCCTATGCCCAGGATGTCACGGGTGTATGGCAGGGACATTTCCGTTCGAACAATACCGCCATGCGGTCTTCACTATTTGATGACCGTTATAAGTTCGAGGTGCAGATCGCACAAAAAGGCAAGTCCTTTGAGGCCGTGACCTATTCGTACTTATCAACCGTTTTTTATGGCAAGGCGGCTGCGGCCGGCACCGTCAACGCCCATACCGGCAAAGTGCTGTTACAGGAAGGCAAGCTGCTGGAGGTTCGTAATGGCGGGGGGGATATCTGTATTATGACCTGCTTTCTCCAATATACCAGGTCCGGTGACGAGGAGTTCCTGGAGGGCTCCTATGTGAGTATGAATACCCGGGACTCCTCCAATTGCGGGCGGGGAACGATCTTTCTGCGGAAAGTGCCTGCTTCCGATTTTTATGAGGAGCCTTTTCTTGTAAAGAGAGAAAAAGAGATGGAAAAGGAGAAAGAGAAAGGAAGTACGGCAAAGACCGGAACAGCACCAAAACCAACGACGGTGGCAAAGGCCGGGACAACGCCCAAGGCATCCAAACCGAGGGTTGCTATCGCCGCCAAACCCAAACCGGCCATTATCACCGCTGCTCCCAAGCCGGCTACCACTCCGAAGACCGGGACTCCGGGTGCTACGGCAAAGACCGGTGCTACCCCAAAGACCAGTGCAACCGCAAAGACCACTACTCCCCCCAGGAACGGAGCGACGGCAAAAGTGCCCCCTCCTGCCTCCATTTCCAGGGCCGAAATGCCAAGAATGACGATCCGCTCCCTTTCGGGTGACAGCGGCAGTAATAATATCGGCAAGAAGTTCCCGACCATTCCCCCCCGGGTCTTGCTCTCCCGGTCCAACCAGGTCGTCCGGTCCCTGACGGTCCATACCAATGAAGTGACGCTGAATATATATGATGATGGGGCCATCGACCACGATACCATCTCCGTCTACCTGGATAATAAGCAGGTCATCGATCATGCCATGCTGACCGATCGTCCGATCGTCCTTACCCTGCACCTGGATGAGACAAACGATTACCATGAACTGGTGATGGTTGCGGAGAACGAGGGCGAGATCCCGCCCAATACTTCCCTGATGATCGTCAAGGCCGGCGACAAAGAATACGAAGTGCGTATTGTCTCTACGGAGCAGAAAAATGCGGTGGTGACATTCAAATTTGAAAAGCCGAAATAAAAAACAACTTATGCGTCGCCCCCTTCCCTTCCTGCTGCTTTTTTTGCTTCCTTTCTGCCCGCGGGCGGAGGACCTGAACGGTATCTGGAAAGGCACGCTCACCCAGGGGCCCGGCGGGTGTTATCCCCAGTATTTTCTTGAGCTGCAGATCAATTTCGCACAGGACCGTATTACCGGCAAGGCCTATGATTATTATGACAAGGCCCATTTTGTAAAGATGAGCTTTACCGGCCGCTATAATGCGCAGACCCACCGGCTTGTGATCATCGAAAATAACGTGCTGCAGGCCGAGATCCCGCTGGATTGTCAGCCCTGTATAAAGACCTATGATCTCAACTACTCGAAAAATGGGAACCAGGAAGAGCTAAGCGGGGACTGGAAAGGCGTCTTTTCGGAAAAGCGGATGATCTGTCCGCCGGGGAAGATCCTGCTGAAGAAGGCCCTGGCCTCTGATTTTCCCGTCGATATCGACCAGAACGATACGTTGGCGGAACTGCAGAAGTCCCTGCACCTGCTACCCCGGGAGAAGGACCTGCTAAAAACGGTGACGGTCAATACCTCGCAGATAAAGATCGAATTTTACGACAATGCCGAGATCGACCATGATACGATAACCGTGCTGATCAACAACAAGCTGTTGTTATACCGGCAAATGCTGACCGACCGGCCGCTGACCATAAACTTCAATGCCTTTCCCGGTGTGGAATATGAGCTGGTGATGTATGCGGACAACCTGGGAGAGATCCCGCCGAATACCGCCCTGATGATGGTGACGGCGGGGTCGCGAAAGATGGAGGTCTTTCTGTCGTCGAGCGAGCAGAAGAGCGCCACTGTAAAATTTGTCTATAAACCGGAGTGAGAAGCGACTGACGAGTCCACGATCTCGCCGCAACCCACCATTTTATTTTTAAAGACCGGGTGTTTGACCCCCAGGTAGGGGTTGACGATCTTTGATGTATTGCTCAGCCAGAAAGCCTGTTCGGAATCATTGAATGCCATCGGACAGCGCATATGATAGATCGTCTCTCCGTCATAGCGTACGGTATTTATAAGACTATAGATCTCGTCGCTGAGCATGTTGAACGCCCTTCTTTTTGGTTCCAGCCCCGATTCTCCCAGGAAACCTTTAGCTTCGCTGCTTACGCTTGCTGCCAGGCTTTGCGCCGTAAGGATGACGACGGAGTCCGCTTTTAGCTGTTTCAGGGGCAGGCTATCGGCTTTTGCCGCCAGCGCATAGGCCGCCTGATCCGCTGCAACGGAGTCCCATTGCACCAGGGCATCCTTCAGGGAAAAGTAATCATTTAGAAATAAGGTGAAAGCCGTGTTAAAAACGCCGGAATTCTTACCGATACTAAGCGGCTGCTCTTTGGGGCTCGTCGTTTGGGACCCTTTATCGGACAATAATTTGTAGGCGAGGAATGCTGCGGCCGCAAAAACAATGATCAACAACACTAATTTCTTCATAATAGGCTACTTTTGCACTGCAATTTTATAAAAAATTACCAGAGGAACAAAACATGTTAGCAGGACTACAGAATGTAACGTTTGAATTTGGAGCCAGGGTGATCATACGAGACGCCACCTGGCATATCCAGCCCAATGAACGGATTGGCCTGATCGGCTACAACGGCACAGGCAAATCTACCATATTAAAATTATTTTCAGGCGACTATCTGCCATCGGAAGGAACGGTGGAAAGGAGCCGGAGCACCACGATCGGCTATCTGCACCAGGACCTGCTGAGCTATGACACCAATGGCTCCATCCTGGAAGTGGCCATGACGGCTTTTGAGCGGGTGCTGCAGGTGGAGAAGGAGATCGAGGAGCTGGGCAAGCAGCTGGAAAAGAATTCCGAAGACCATGACCTGCTTATCCGTTATACCGACGCCCTTCATGAGATGGATATCCTGGATGGCTATACGATCCATCACCGGACCGAGGAGATCCTCCAGGGTCTTGGGTTTGCCAATGCCGATCTGCACCGTCCCTTCCGCGAGTTCAGCGGGGGATGGCGTATGCGGGTCCTTTTGGCCAAGATGATCCTGCAGCAGCCGGACCTGTTGCTGCTGGATGAACCGACCAACCATATGGACCTTCCCTCCATCGAATGGCTGGAGAAGTACCTGACCCATTACCAGGGCTCGGTCGTGATCGTCAGCCATGATAAGTACTTTCTCGACAGGATGGTGACCAAGATCGTCGAGGTCTATCAGAAGGAGCTGCATATCTATAAGGGCAACTACAGCTATTATGAAACGGAGAAGGCCCTGCGGGTCGAGCTGCAGCAACAGGCCTTTGCCAACCAGCAGGATTATATACGGCAGCAGGAGCGGTTTATAGAGCGTTTTCGCGCAAAGGCCAGCAAGGCTGCTGCCGCGCAGAGCGCCATGAAACGACTGGACAAGATCGAGCGGATCGAAGACATGGAGATCGAGCGTCCCAATATAAAGATCAATTTCCGGGTGGATAAGACACCGGGGCGCGTCCTGGCCACGCTAAAGCATGCCACAAAGAAATTCGGGGCGCTGACCATCGTGGAGAAAGCCTCGGCCGAGATCGACCGGGGTGACAAGATCGCCCTTATCGGGGCCAATGGAAAGGGTAAATCCACCCTTCTCCGGATGGTTGCCGGAGTCGAGCCCTTTACCGGCGAGCGGATCTGGGGTCATAATGTCGAGGAAAGCTTTTATGCCCAGCACCAGATGGAGGCCCTCGACGTAAACAATACCCTTATCGAGGAAATGCAGCTCTGCGGAAGCCAGAAGACGGATCTCGAGCTCCGGATATTGCTTGGCTGTTTTCTTTTCAGCGGGGACGATATTGACAAAAGGATCAAGGTGCTGAGCGGTGGGGAAAAGGCCCGGATCGCGCTGGCAAAGACAATCGTCAGTAAGGCCAATTTCCTGTTGCTGGATGAACCGACCAACCACCTGGACATGCATTCCTGCGATCTGCTGATCGATGCCCTCAACAAATACGAAGGCAGCTTCCTGCTGGTAAGCCACGATCGTTATTTTATTTCCAAAACTGCCAATAAGATCTGGGAGATCGACGACCATATCATCCGCGAATTCAAAGGCACCTATGAAGAATGGGTGGACTGGAAGGCCCGGAATGAGGCGGCAAAGCAACAGGCAGCCAATGCGGTAACGGCGCCGGCCCGGCCCGCGGCAGAGACAAAGAATACCAAACCGGTTGTGGAGACGAAGAGCGCCGCCCCCGCCCCGGCCGCACCTATCAACAAGGAGGCCAAAAAGGAATTGCAGAAGCAACAGCGGCTGTTCCAGGAGCTGGAAGAAAAAATAGCTTCTCTTTCACAACAAAAAGCAAAGCTGGAGGCATCCCTCGCGGACCCCTCAACGTATTCTGATAAAAACAAATTCGTCCAGGCGGAGTCGGATTATAAGAAGGCAAGCGATGAGCTGGGGAAGGCCAACCGGCAATACGAGCAGGTGTTTGAAAAGATCATGGAGCTGGAGAAGGCCTTGTGAGAAGGCATATTATATTAATGAAGTATCTATATATTTTTGTATACTGCCTGCTCCTCTTCCCGGTCATCCGGGGGTCTGCACAGCCTTCTTCACCGGAAAGGCACCGGCCCAGGATCGGGTTGGTGCTTAGCGGCGGCGGGGCAAAGGGTCTGGCGCATATAGGTATTCTGAAAGCCATCGATTCGGCCGGTCTGAAGATCGATTATATCACGGGCACCAGTATGGGGAGCATCCTGGGCGGTCTTTATGCCATCGGCTATTCGGCCGACTCCATCGAAAAGATCACCCGTGGCATCGACTGGGACCTGCTCCTCTCCAATCAATCCTCCATGCGAAGCGTGATCATGGAAGAAAAGGACGAATACAGCAAGTATGATATAGAGCTGCCCTGGGTGAACCATTGGTTCCGTTTTGCGACCGGGGTGATCGAAGGGCAGGAACTGTGGCTGAAATTCTCCGAACTCTTCCGTCCTGTATATACCATCAAGGATTTTTCCAAATTTTCCATTCCATTTCGTTGTATCGCCACCGATATCTCCACGGGTGAAGCAGTAGTGATGGACAGCGGGGAGATCGTATCCGCCGTACGGGCCAGCATGGCCATTCCTTCCATCTTTACGGCAGTGGAGTACGATGGCCGCAAGCTGGTGGATGGCGGGCTGCTCCGGAATTTCCCGGTGAAGGATGTCCGGGACATGGGCGCCGATATCGTCATCGGAAGCAATGTATCCGGTCCTCTCCGCAGCTCCGACCAGGTGACCAATGCGTTGCAGGTCCTTTTGCAGGTCGCCTTCTTCCGGGAGGCGGAAGACACGCGCAAACAGATCCCGCTGTGCAACATCTATGTCCATCAGGCGCTTGACAAATTCGGGATGGGCACGTTCGGAGAGGCCGATGCCATCGTGGACAGCGGGCTGGAGGAAGGAAGAAGGCTGTATCCGCGGCTGAAACAGCTGGCCGATTCCCTGAACGCGATCTATGGTCCGCAGCTGATCGCAAAGAACCGGCTGCCGGAGGAGGCCCCCGTCAAAATATCCTCCTATGAGGTCAATGGACTAAAGCATACCAGCGAAGGTTTCTTTATACAAAGCATGGACCTGCTGAAAAATCATTACTATACGGCCCGCAATTTATCCCGGATGGTGCGAAGGGCGTTCGGCACGCGTTATTATACGCGGGTCACCTATTCGTTGAAACCGCAGCCGGATGGAAGCTCCAGGATCGTCTTTGAGGTGGAGGAGAATCCGCTGACATTTGCAAAGCTGGGGCTGAACTACAACCAGTTCAGCGGGATCAGCGCCATCCTCAACGTTACCAGCCGTGATTTCTTTACGCCTACCTCGCGCAGCCTGGTATCGTTGAATATCGGGCAGAACTTCCGGGCAAAGGCGGAGCATCTCCAGTATTTCAGCCGGAGCGCCAACTTTGCCTTTACCCTTGGTACGCAGTTCGACCAGTTCCGGATCACGACGTACAATGCAAAATACCAGGAGGCCGGTCTGTACAACCAGAACTATTACCGGCTGGACGGGCGGTTTGGCTATTCCACCAACAGGGACCTCACCTTTGGCATCGGTCACCGGTTCGAGTCCATAGATTATGATCCTTCCATTACTTCCAGCCTGGAGTTTAAAGGGATGAATAATTTCATGACCAGCTATTTCTTTATCCGGAGCAATACGCTTGACCGGCCCATCTATCCCCGGCGGGGCTGGAAGCTGGAGGCGGAGGCGGATCATGTCTTCCAGCAGAGCCCGGATGTACAGTATTTTGCGTCCAATTCAAACCAGTCGGATACCAGCTTTTCTTCGCATCCCTATGAGCGGCTGCTTTTCAACTTTGACAATTATGTGCCGCTCGGGCGCCGGTATACGTTGCAGACGCATCTGCAGGGCGGTCTGAACCTCAACTATAAGAGCAATATCATGAATGAGTTCTCCATTGGCGGGCTGACGGAGAGTTTTCACAACCAGGTGACCTTTGCGGGTCTCCGGGAAGGGACCTTTTATTCTGCCAGCATCGCGGAGATCCTGTTGGGTCTGCGCTACCAGGTATTTACCAATACCTTTGTCACCGGGAAGGCCAATGTGCTGTTCAACAATTTTGTTACGAAGAGTAATTTTTTTACGACGCCCGATCTGCTGACCGGGTATGCGCTGACGCTCACCTACAATTTTGCGTTGGGTCCGCTGGAGCTGAGTGCGATGTATTGCGATCAGTCGCGGTCTGTGATCGGGTATATTAATATTGGGATACCGTTCTGATAGCGGCCAGGCAGGCCGTTTATTCCCTCGCCTTTATAAAATCGCTGACAATATAGCTGATCAGTTTTCCCGTCGTCGCGTCCATCCTTCCATCCGGTAGCTGGCAGGCGCCTTCGCAGATATGGAGATAGGCGATGCGGCAGTCCGTCGCGGCGAAGGTAACGTATTGGCGGGCATGCAGGGGGGTGAGGCCGGAGGGGGTCATGCCGGCGCTGAGCGTCTGTTCGATGACATCCAGGTCCAGTTCCAGCCCGATATAATTATCCTCGGTAAAGCCCGTCGCATGCGCCACGGCCTGGGCGAAGTTCCTTTTTTCCAGCAGGAAGATATCCTCGTAGGTGATCAGGTCGACAAAGGGGTTGTTGATGATGTCCAGCCAGATATTCTGGGTCAGGTAATTCTCATGTACCCCGATGACGCAGTATTTTTCGAGAAAGCCATCTTCTTCCGCATAACGAAAACCATTGCCGCTGTGCCGCCCTTCCACGGCCCGGAAATCGGCATGCGCATCCAGGTTCACGGCATTGATCTGTGCCAGGGGGATAAGACCGGCCTTATGAAGTCCCTTGGCGGCGCCTTTGATGAGGGGATAGGAATTGTTATGACCGCCGCCGATCACGATGGGGATCTTGCCAAAGGAGGTGATGATCTTGATCAGCGGTTCCACTTCCTCGTCGATAGCGTGTACGGCATGCCGGTAGGCCTCGATCTTTTCCGCCGGTCCTTTTGCGTTCGCCTCTATCAGCTGCGGCAATTCGCTGAAGTCGAAATGGCCCAGGACCAGGATCGTCTCCCCCGAAAGAAAGTCATTGCTCTGGACATTCAGGAAGCTTTGTAAGAAAGGGACCCAGGCCGTGCCGGCCCCTCCCGCTCCTTCATTCGCCCTGACGCCGATGTCTTCGGGGATGCCGAGCAGGATGTATTCCGCGGAAGACGTTTCGATGGACCGGGCGATGTTGCCGGGGTCGGCCGCCACCAGCACCTTTTCCCCCAGCTTGGTCTCGAACTTTCGGATCTTTGTCACGCCGAGAATATCCTGTTTGTTATACACTTTTAGGTGCTGCATACGGAAATTTTTTAAACGTTAAAAAGAGCCCGGGCATGGTCGATGGAACATGCGGGGGTGAACAGAATGGGCGCGGAGCGATCGGGTGCGGGGTCAGGATCCTATCTTTTCGTTTACGATGGCGAGGATGGCGGCTTCCTCTTTTATCGTCCTGTCTTCTATTTCTTTTCCTTTTGCGATTATTTCTGTAACGAAGGCCTTGTCATCATAACCGGATGCATTTATACGGACGTTCATAAAGGCGCCCATGACGCCTGCCCGGGCGCAGAGCGCTCCGACGCCGGCATCGGAAACGGAATTTGGATTACCGGTTGCCGCCATTGCCCGGATCAGCTCCATGCTGGCCGCGGCGACCGTCATGACCCGAAAGGGTATTTCGATGGCGGTCTTTGTCGCCTCCTGGATGGCCTGGTGACGGGTAGCTTTTTCAGCAGGGGTGGATTTTGGCAGGCCAAAGGCTGCCATGATCCCGTTAAAGGCCCGGGTATCGGCATCTACCAGCTTTACCAGCTCTTCCTTATATGCCTGTCCTTTTTCCGCCCAGTCGCTAAATTCCTTCCAACGGGTGTCCCATCCTTTTTTATGTCCGGACAGGTTTGCCACCATCGTAGCAAGGGACGCGCCCAGGGCACCTACATATGCGGCGATGGATCCGCCGCCGGGAGCAGGGCTTTCACTGGCCGTCTCATCGGCAAAGTTGTTGAGCGACATTTTTACCAGTTTAGCATCGTCCGGTCCGCGGAGCAGGTATTCGATGATCCGTTCTTCGGGCTTAAAGGGTCCCAGGTCTTCCAATCCCATCGAGAGGATCGCGATACGGATCAGCTCTTTTTCAGAGACACCGGCGCTGCGCTGTTGTTTGTCCAGGAAATACTTCCCGGCATCCAGCATCGCCTGGAGGGGAATGAGTCCTACCAGCTCGCTGCCTGTGACGCGTATTCCGCGCTGGGCTGCCGCCCTGCAAACCTCGTCAAAGGCGATATGGACCGGGGTGATCCCGATATTTGTGAGGTTCATGGAGATCTGTGCGATCCCGTATTCTTCGATATACCAGCCGATGGCCTTGACGGATTTGAGGGTCCCCGGTACGTTGATGGGTTTACCCTGTGCATCGGTAACGATCTTCCCGGTAATAGGATCTCCTTCGCGCAGGACCCTTCCGGCCTCCCGTACATCGAAGGCGATGGAATTGGCGCGGCGGGTGGAGGTTGTATTCAGATTTACGTTGTAAGCTACCAAAAAATCCCGGGCGCCGATCACCGTGGCGCCGCGGCGGGCGTCGAATTCGGCGGGTCCGAAGTCGGGCGCCCATTCCGGTTGTTTTATCTTTTTGAAGAAACCTTCGTATTCGCCGGTACGGATGATGGAGAGATTGCTGCGGGATCTATCCGGCTGGGCGGCTTCATAGAGATAAACGGGGATCCCCAGCTCCTTCCCTACCCTGGCTGCCAGCTTTTGCGCCCAGACGGCCGTCTCCACCATGGTGATGCCGGCAATAGGGATCAGCGGGCAGACATCGGTGGCGCCCATACGGGGATGTTCTCCCTTATGACGGCTCATGTCGATGAGCTCTCCGGCCTTTTTGATCGCCTGGAAGGCCGCCTCTATAACGGCGGCAGGATGTCCGACCAGGGTGACTACGGTCCGGTTGGTGGCTTTGCCCGGATCGACATTCAATAACCGGACGCCGGGTACTTTTTCTATTTCTCCGGTGATCTGCCGGATGATCTCAAGATCCTGACCTTCGCTGAAATTAGGGACGCACTCTATGATTTGCTCCATATGGGGATAAAGAATTATCGTTTCGTTGGTACAATCGCTGAACGAGGGCAATTTAAGGAAAAGTTCGTTATTCCCCCTCCGCCAACCTCCTTCGCGGACGGACAAAATCCAGGGGGTTGCTCCGGAAATAGCGCCAGAGGATGCCAAGGAATTCCGGGTATTCCTTCAGCCGGATGCCCCTGGACCGGACGGCAACGATAAACGCCAGGGAAAAGCTGACCAGGAAATTCAGCACTCCGATGCCCAGCACTCCGCCGATGACGGTGGCAAGATACCAGGGATTGACGTGCCGGAATCCCAGCCCGTACATTGCCAGAGAGGTATTTCCCGCCGAGATCGTGATATGACGGATATCGAAATGGATGCCGAAGATCTCACCGATGAACCCGGCCATGCCCAGGAAGAAACCGAGGGATAGATTGCCTACCAGAGAACCCGCATGCTTCTCCACATAATCCGCCAGGCGACGCAGCCGTTCGGCAGGTAGGGATAACCGTAATATTGGATGGGTCTGGAGCCGTTGGCTGATATGACCATATTGTATTTTATTCTGTACATAGCCGGCGATAATGCCGCTGAGAAAAAGGAAGAACCCGGTATTACAGGCGTATAAGAGAGAGAGGCTTTGCCAGGGATGCTGATCCTTCAGCATATGCAGGGCAACATCTCCCGATACCAGCTTATGGCCAAAGATCTTATCATAGCCCCAGGCAAGGAGCCATACGCCGGGAAAAACGATCAGCAGGTTGCCGGCAAAAGAGGCGATCTGGCTGCGGGATACCTTGGCTACCGTTACGGCCAGGTTATACAGGTTCGGTTGACGGGTATTCTTTCGGGTATCGAGGGAGCCGGCGACGGCGCTGGCGGTAAAGGCCGGTTGTTTGGTAGCCAGCGTGGTATGGGTCTCTTCGATAAGGATAAAACCCAGGCTATAATTTATACTATAGGCGAATCCATGCCAGAAGATCGCCATCGGCAACCGGATCAGCAGGTTCTTTATGATCACGATGCCGCAGACCCAGGCGCCCCCGCCCATGGCGCTGTAGAGCATGGCCCGGTATTCGGGCCAGGTGGAGGTAATATATTTGCTGCCTTTGGCCCCTTTGTGCTCGGCGATCTGGTAGGCCAGGTAACCCATCGATTGCGACATGAATTCAAGGAGGCTGTTCTTCCGGTTCTCGTTGCGTACCAGCATGCGGAAGAAATCGACAAACTTCCCGCCGTCGAAATGATGATCCTGGTCCAGGAGATCGATCAGGATGGACATCCGGTCCAGGCGGTTGGCCAGCAGGATGAGCATATAGGTCTGGTGCAGGCTGGCGCCCCGTTGGGTGTGGTTTTCGCGGATGTAGTCGATACAGTGATGACATGTCTGCAGCATCGCCCCGATCCGGGCGGCGATCTCTTTGGGATTGGCTGATGCGGCGGGCGGCGGGCCGGCAGCGACAACAACTCCGGCGGGGGCCTCAGCGACAGCGACATGACCGGCGGGGGAAGCGGCGGAGGTAGCGGCGGCGGTCAACCGTTCCTCCAGCTCATGAACAAGATAGCTCTGTTCTACGAAGGGGTTTTCTGCCCGGTTCTCTTCCGGAATATAATAGAGTATCTCTTTTTCCAGTCCCAACTGAGCGACCTGGAAAGTGAGGTTCCTCAGCGACTGCAGGAGCTGTTGCAGGATCCGCCGGTCATCCATATGAAGGGACAGGCCGAGCGTCGCAAAGAACCGCATCCAGGCTTCACGGGGGATCGTTTCTACCCATTGATAATCGTGATTGCGGAAAAAGATGCTGTTCAGCACATAGAGAAAATCGTTCTCGCTGTGCAGGGTGGGCAGCAATTTGTGCCGGAGCCTTCCAAAGAACTCCTGCCAGAAGCCCCGGGCCAGGGGGATACCGCTCTCCGTCAGGGCGGAGGAAAGATCGGTGCGGATCAGCTGGGAGAGGATGGCATGTTGCAGGTTCGCCAGCAGGACCGGGCTTTGATGCAGGGCGGCGGTGGCTGCTTCCAGGTTGGCGGCGGCGTTGCGCCGGCCCCTGGCGGGCCGGATCTCCGAAAAGAAGGACACCAGGAAGTCCAGCCCGGCGGGGCTATCCCCTATGGAAAGTATGGTGCTGCGCCCGGAGGCCGTCTCGATGAAACCCGGTCTGTTTCTTTTTTTGCGTCCGAACATGGGGATAAGTTGTATTAAACGTGGGTCAATGTCTGATCGCCGATAAATTCTCCCCCGATCATAACCTGGTCAATTCGGTTCGAGCCAAAGGCATAGGGCAGGTAGGCCAGGGAAGGGATGGGCTGGGTAAAGATAAGGTTGGCCCTCTTCCCGGGTGTGATGCTGCCCAGCCGGTCGCCCAGCGACATCGCATAGGCTCCGTTGAGCGTGGCGGCGTTGATGGCTTCTTCCGGCAGCAGCCGCATCCCGATACAGCTCATCGCCACGACAAGGTTCATATTGCCGCTGGGGGATGAACCGGGATTGAAGTCCGAGGCCAGGGCGAGGGCGCAGCCGGCGTCGACCAGCATCCGGGCCGGCTGAAAGGGCATGCGTAAAAAAAAGGCCGCCGTCGGCAGCAGCGTTCCGATGGTATCCGAAGCCGCCAGCACACCGATCGCATCCGCATCCATCGTCTCCAGGTGATCTACGGACAGGGCCCCTACCCTTACTCCCACCTGGACGCCACCCGAAAGATGGAGCTGGTTGGCATGGATCTTTGGGCGAAGGCCGTGCTGTATACCTGCCCGGCAGATGGTCTCCGTCTCCTCCGGGCTGAAGAATCCCTGTTCGCAGAATGTGTCGATATAATCGGCCAGCTGTTCCCGGGCGATGACGGGCAGCATCTTGTTGATGATAAGATCGATATAACCCGTATGATCCTCCTTGTATTCCAGGGGATAGGTATGCGCTCCCAGGAAGGTGGCTTTTATGGAGAGGGAGGACCGCTGTTTGAGCTTTTTTATCACCCGCAGCATTTTCAGCTCTCCTTCTACCGTCAGGCCATAGCCGCTCTTGATCTCGATGGCGCCTGTGCCCAGCCGGGCCAGTTCCTGCAGTCTTATCCAGGCGTCGTTGAAGAGCTGGTCTTCGGAGGTCTCTGCCAGTCTTCGGGCGGAGTGAAGGATGCCTCCTCCCCTGGCATTGATCCCGGCATAGCTGAGACCTTTTATCTTGTCGACGAATTCGGTCTCCCGGCTGCCGGCAAAGACAAGATGGGTATGGCTGTCGCACCAGGCGGGGAGGATAAATCGGCCGGTGGCGTCGATCGCGGAGGAACCGGGATGTGATGCGGACAAAGACGAGGCGCGGGGGACCTGTGCGGCGAGGTTGGCGGGCATTTCCGACATCGGTCCATAGGCGGCTATTTCGCTATCTTCGATCAGCAGCCAGGCATCGTCGATACAGGGCAGTTGCGCCAGTTCGGTCCCCCGTAGCAGGTGACTTTGCGTGCGGGTATTGACCAGCTGGCGGATGTTGTAAATGAGGCGAGATGACATGCCGTAAGATACTTATTTGATCCTGTTACAAAAAATCCGCCTTATCCAGTTTCCGGGAAATGCGACAGGCGGCATTGATCAGTCCGACATGGCTATAGGTCTGGGGGAAGTTGCCCCATTGTGATCCGTCTGTGGTGGCATCTTCGCTAAAGATCCCCAGGTCGTTGCTAAACCGGAGCAGCTCGTCGAGGTTCCGGATGGCGTCGTCGATCCTTCCGACACAGGCGAGGGCGTCCACATACCAGAAGGCGCAGACGAGGAAGGTGCTTTCGGGGAAGCCGAAGTCGTCATAGTGTTTGTACCGGTAGAAGAGTCCCCGGTCCGTCAGCAGCTCTTTTTCCAGCCCTGCGATATGTTGCCTGGCCCTGGCTGTGTCATGGCCCATATAGTCCATGGTGATCATGGCCAGGGTGCTGGCATCCAGGTTGGGGGTGTCGATGGCCTGGGTATAGAGTTCCCGTCCGGGGTCATAGGTCTTTTCGATGAGCTGACCGGCTGCCGTGGCCAGTTGCCGGGCTTTGCGCATAAGGTCCTGGTCGTTAAAGATAGCGGCGATCTTATAGGCGGCTTTGGCGCCCGCCCAATGGAACAGCAGCGTATAGGTATGCACGCGTACCTGGTTACGAAATTCCCAGAGGCCGGAGTCGGGGATGGTCAGGGTACGTTCTATCTGGTTGAGCAGCCAGGGGACGATCTTTTTATAACTGTTCTTCTTTGAGAAGATCAGCCGTTTGTCCGAATAAAGCGGCAGCAGGCTTACGAGCACCTGTCCATATACGTCATGCTGGGACTGGATATAGGCCTTGTTGCCGATGCGTACGGGTTTGTTGCCCAGGTAGCCCGGCAGGTCGAGTGTGATCTCATATAATTTCCTGTCACCGGCGATGGAGTACAGGGGCTGTAAGGAGTCGGTGGCGTTGTTCAGGATGTTATAGATAAAATCGAAATATTTCTCCAGCTCCTCGAAATGCCCGATCTGGTTAAAGGCCCGGAGCGTATAATGTGCGTCGCGGAACCAGCAATACCGGTAATCCCAGTTGCGGGTGCTGTCATGGAATTCCGGCAGGCTGGTGGACCCGGAGGCGATGATGCCGCCCGTGTCTTCGTACTGGTGTAGTTTCAGCACCAGGGCCGACCGGATGATCTCTTCCTGGTAGATATCGGGAAGGTAGGAGCTTTTTATCCAGCTCTGCCAGTCTTCGACGGTCTTCCGGATAAATTCCTCGGCCGTCTCTTTTAGGGGCGCCTCGAGCGGTTCTCCGTAGGTGAGGACCAGGTACCGGTCCTGGTCGAGGATAAAGGATTGTTCTTTTTGTATATAGGTGAGCGGAACGTCGGTGGTCAGCCGCACCTGCTGGTCAAGGTTGAGATAGCGGATATGGTTGCTGGCGATGACCGACTCCGGGATCACTTTGCCATACTGTCCGCGGGGCTGGCAGGACACGGAGATGGACGGCTCGCCCTCCAGCAGCTCTACTTTCCGCACCAGCATCAGGGGCCGGAATTGCCGGTCGTGGATACGCATCCGGGGTGCGCAGTCCTTTACCACAAATTTCCCGCCGTTGCAGGTAAATTCCGTGCAGAGCACATTGGTATTCGGGATATAGTATTGGCGGGAGGTATAGCCTTCATCGGCCGGCCGGATACAGAAATGCCCCCCATTCTCTTCATCGAGCAGGGAACCAAAAAGAAAGCTGCTGTCAAAACGTGGAAGGCACATCCATTTGACGTCTGCTCCGGCGTCTACATAAGCCAGGTAGGAGCAGTTGCCGACGATGCCCATGTTATACTTGTGAACCGGCATATTGATCTTTTTTTAAGAGGCGGAAGGTATGGTCGGGCGGACTTCCTGTCCGCCCCCGGTGGCGAATGGCTGGGTGAGGGAGCTCAACAGGGGCAGCACCTGCTGCTGGGACAGGATGGTATATTGTGCCGATGAAGCCCCGCTGCTTACCTTGATCGTATACGCCTCTCCTTCCAATGCCTTGAACATGTCTTCGTCGGTGGTATCGTCCCCCATGCACAGGACGAAGTCGGGGTCCATTTCGTTGATGATCTTAAGGGCCGTGGCTCCTTTATCAAAACCGGCGATCCGGACCTCGACCACCTTATTTCCATCGATCACCTGGAGGGTGGTGTTCTGGATAAGCTGGGAGAGCGTATTGAGCAATTCCCGGGACCGGGAGAATCCGAGCCCCGTCTGGGTGTTACGATAATGCCAGGCGATGGTATTTGCCTTTTCCTCGATAAAGGAGCCGGCGCAGCGGGTGACGAACAGCTGCATGACGCGGCGGATCTCTTCTTTCCAGAGGTCGCTGACGGATACCAGCTGCTGCCATGCTTCGTTACGCTTCTTGAAGCTGGCCCCATGTTCTGCGACCAGGGTTAAGGGTAGCGTTCCCAACCAGCGGTCCAGGGAGGAAACGTCGCGGCCGCTGATGACGACGACATGATTTTTCGGATCGGACGAAAGACGCATCAGGAGATCTTTTACGGCGTTGTCGGGCGCCGCCTCGGAAGGGATCCGCGAGAAGGGGACCAGGGTACCGTCATAGTCCAGCAGGAGACAGCGGTTCTTTGACCGTTGATAATGACGGCGGATGCCTGTGGTGGCCTTCTCATCGAGCAGCTTTACTTTTTGTTTTTGCTGTTCCTGTTTGACCTGTGCCAGTTGGTCCATAAAGTCGTTGACCCATTTGACCACGTCATATTCCTGGAGGCGTCGTTGCATCAATGAGATCCGGTTTCGTTGTTCGTATAATGGCATGGCCAGGGCGCGTGTAATAGCGGAGGCGACATCGGCGGTATCGGTTGGGTTGACGAGGATCGCCTCGCTAAGCTCGCTGGCGGCGCCGGCCAGTTCGCTGAGGATGAGCACACCCTTGCCGGCGACGCTGCTGGCTACATATTCCTTGGCGACGAGGTTCATCCCGTCCCGCAGCGGAGTGATCAGGGCCACATCGGCGGCCTGGTACAGCGCCACCAGCTCGTTAAAGGAAAGGTGGTTATACCGGTAGATGATCGGCTGCCAGCTGATCGAGGAGAAACGCCCATTTATAGTGCCTACCTTTTCTTCGATCATTTTTTTTCGTTCGCTATAGGCGGGTATGTTACCTCTCGACGGAACGATGTTCAGGATAAAGACCATTTTTTCCCGCCATTCGGGATATCGTTCGAGAAAATATTCGAACCCGTTGAGGCGGTTCATCAGTCCCTTGCTATAGTCGAGCCGGTCGACGGAGAAGATGATCTTTTTATCTTCCAGGTTGGTACGGATCTTATGGCGCATGTCGAGCAGCTCGGGGTTGTCTGCGGCTTCATGGAATTTTTTATAATCGATGCCGATGGGAAAGAGATCGATGCGGATAAGGCGGTCCTGGTATTGAAGGTTGTGAAAATAGTTATCGACGCCCAGCAGCATCTTTGCCGACTGGAGAAAATGCTGTACATAATCATAGGTATGAAAACCGATGAGGTCGGCTCCCATTACACCGTGAAGGAGCGTTTTTTTCCATTCGGTGGGGAGGAGTCGGAAGATCTCATAGGAGGGAAAGGGAATATGAAGAAAGAATCCGATGGTCGCCTCCGGTTTTTTCTGGCGGAGAAGATGGGGCAGGATCATCAGCTGATAGTCATGAATCCAGACCTGGTCGTCGGGTTCGAGCAAGGGTGCGATCTTTTCGGCAAAAAGCCGGTTGACCTGTACATAGGCGTCAAAGTGCTGGCCTTCGTAGGTGGCCAGGGAGGAAAAATAGTGAAAAAGGGGCCAGAGAACGGAGTTGGAAAAACCATTGTAATAATTGTCATACAAGTCTTTATCCACGAACAGGGGGACGATCCCGAAATCCTGTCCTGCCATCCCGGTGGCTTCCGCCAGATCCCAGTCTTCCTGGGGAAAATCCGCCACACCCATCCACAATTTCTCCGTAAGGTTTCCCTTTTGGGCGGCGGTATTCTCGAAATAGCTTTTTATGGCGGAGACGAGACCGCCGGAGCTTTGACGAATGCTGACCTTGTCGCCCTCCCGGTCCAGGGAGAATGGCAATCGATTGGATATGATGATAAGACGCCCCATACTATTGTTCTTTGCTTAGCCGTGTGGTAATCACCCGAGTATGACAACAATGAGGCCAAGAATTACAGGTCTGTAAAAGAGAAGAGGCCCCGTGCGGGCCTCTTCTCTTTATGCTTTTTATATTGTCCTATCTTGTCACCGGGGTTGCCCGGACTTTTGTCGAAGAGGGCTGGAAATTCCTTGACAGCCAGGAGATCTCTTTGGCGCTGAGGACGCGGTTGTACAACCGGACTTCGTCCAGAACACCGTTGATGGATTCCGCTCCGCCGCTCCACCATCCGCCAACTACGATCTGGGCGGACGGACATACGTGGGCATGGGTGCCGGTACTGGTCTTTGTCGAGATAAGCTGACCGTTGATATATACGCTGACCGATCCTTTGCGATACGTACAAATAGCATTGTACCATCTTTCCGACTGGGGAATAAAGGTGGTCGTGTCGCTCATTTTATTTGGGTCCGTCAATCCATAGTTATCACAACCAGCGGTGCTGTCATTTATCCCGATATCGAAATTGGGAAGTCCGGGGTTCGTCGTCCCCACCGTAAAGGAGGGTCCATAACCGGTAGTATAGTTTACCATGCTCAGGAATGCCTGTAATCCCGGGCTACGTTGCATAAAGTCGAACGAGATGCTATAGGCGGTATCGAACTTGATCGATCCGTTGTTTGTCACCAGGACGTAATGACCGCCGCCGTTGTCACCATAGGCGCTGCTGCTATAGCCATGCATGTCATAGGTAAGGGTGGTGCCTGTAGAGGCTGCCGTCGGATTGGCGTTTCCGCTGGAATCTGCAAAGCTGCCATTAAAAGGCAGGTAGAGCAGCAGACCGATCTTCAGGTTCGGGGTATCCACCGGTTTGAGGAACGTATCTGTTTTGTGAACCGTGACGGTGTCATGGATGGGGGGTGCGGGAGTGGAATTCTTTGCACAAGCCCAGAAAAGTCCCATTCCGATTACGGCAGTTGCCAGAAAGATGTTTTTAAGTTTCATAAGTATTATTTAGTCAAATAGTTAGAAAATAGGATCATCTTACAACCGGGGTCGTGCGGACTTTGGTCGAAGTGGGCTGGAAATTCCTTGATAACCAGGCGATCTCCTTTGCATTCAGTACCCTGTTGTACAACCGGACCTCGTCAAGTTTACCGTTCAAAGAGAGCGGCCCACCGTCCCACCATCCCCCAATCACAATTTGTGATGAAGGACACAGCAGGGCTTTCGTCCCATTACCTGTTTTTGTCGATATGAGTTTGCCGTTGATATATGTCTGCAGCGAGCCTTTGTGATATATTAAGATAGCATTGTACCAGCTTTCCATTTGCGGAATAAAACCGGTGGTATCATTCAGTCTGTTGGGTTGTCCGAGGCCAGTGTTATCGCAACCGGCGAGTGTGTCGTTGCCTGCGACATCAAAATTGGGCATGCCCGGAACGCTTGTACCCGTTAAAAATGTAGGTCCATATCCATTTGAAGTGTTCACCATGCTGAGATGGACCTGGTAGTTAACAGCCCGCTGCATAAAATCGTAAGAAATAGAATAAGCCGTATCGAATTTTATGGATCCGTTATTAGACACTTTGATCCTTTCTCCATTACCGGTTCCGCCGAAAGCTGCATTGGCATATCCATGCATATCATAGGTAAGGCTGGCGCCTGCGACAACCAATGTCGGATTGGCGTTTCCGCTGGAATCGGCAAAGCTGCCGTTGAAAGGCAGGTAGAGCAGCAGACCGATCTTCAGGTTCGGGGTATCCACCGGCTTGAGGAATGTGTCTGTCTTGATCAGCGTGTCTGTCTTGTGAACCGTGACGGTGTCATGGATGGGGAGAGCGGGAGTGGCATTCTTTGCACAGGCATAAAAAAGTCCCAGAGCGGCGAATCCGGCCACCAAAGCAAGATTTTTGGATTTCATAAGTCACATACAGTTTTAATTGCATATCAAAATGCAAATGGTTAGGAGTATCAGCGGACAAGGTACATAATGGTTTTTATCTACTACATTAAAATGCAGGGGTGTGTCAAAATTGGCCAAAACCGTGTCGATTTTGCCCATAAACGTGTCAAACCGGCTTATTTTAGTCTTTCCCGGATATCCAGTCCATGTTTACGGGCCATATCTTTTGCGATATCATACCCGGCATCCGCATGGCGGATGATGCCCATACCCGGGTCGTTTCGCAGTACGCGACCAAGCCGGATGGCGGCTTCGGGGGTGCCGTCGGCGACGATCACCATACCGGCATGGATGCTATAGCCCATGCCTACCCCGCCGCCATGATGGAGGCTTACCCAGCTGGCGCCGCCGGCGGTATTTACCAGGGCGTTGAGCACCGGCCAGTCTGCTACGGCATCGCTGCCGTCCAGCATCGCCTCCGTTTCCCTGTTTGGGGAGGCGACAGATCCGGTATCCAAGTGGTCTCTGCCGATGACGATGGGCGCCTTTACCCTTCCTGTCCGTACCAGCTCATTAAAGGCGAGACCGGCTTTTTCGCGTTCGCCCTGTCCCAGCCAGCAGATCCGGGCGGGAAGACCCTGGAAGGCGATCTTTTCCTTTGCCAGTTTTAGCCAGCGGAGCAGCGAAGCATTTTGTGGAAAGAGGCCGGCTATAACTTCGTCGGTGACGGCGATGTCGGCGGGGTCGCCGCTGAGGGCGGCCCAGCGGAAGGGTCCCTTGCCTTCGCAGAAGAGAGGGCGGATATAGGCGGGTACGAAACCGGGGAAATCGAAGGCGTTGGTCAGCCCTTTCTCATGGGCGCGGGCGCGGATGTTGTTGCCATAGTCGAAGGTGATGGCGCCCCGGCTTTGGAGCTCCAGCATCAGTTCCACGTGCAGACGCATCGACCGGTAGGCATAGTCGGTATATTGTTGCGGGTTTTCCCGGCGAAGGATCGTTGCCTGTTCATAGGAAAGTTCATGGGGCCAGTACCCGATCAGTGGATCGTGTGCCGAGGTCTGGTCCGTGAGCGTATCGGGTATACAGTTCCGTTGGATCAGTCGTTGGAGCAGATGAACCGCATTGCACAGCACCCCGATGGAGAGTGGCTGCCGTTGTTTCCGGGCTTCGAGGGCCCGGTCGATGGCTTCATCGATATCCCGGATCTTCAGGTCCAGGTATTTCGTCTCGAGTCGTTTGTCGATGCGCCATTCCTCCACTTCCGCCACCAGGGCCACTCCTTCATTCATGGTGATGGCCAGCGGCTGGGCGCCGCCCATCCCGCCGAGACCGGCAGTAACGTTGAGCGTACCCCGCAGCGTGCCGGAGAAATGTTTTGCCGCGGCGGCGGAATAGGTCTCGTAGGTACCTTGTACGATGCCCTGTGAGCCGATATAGATCCAGGAGCCGGCCGTCATCTGTCCGTACATCATCAGTCCTTTCTTTTCCAGCTCGTCAAAATGTTTCCAGTCGGCCCATTTTGGCACCAGCTGTGAGTTGGAGAGCAGTATCCGGGGGGCTTCGGTATGTGTCCGCAGGATGCCGACGGGTTTACCGCTCTGGATCAGCAGCGTCTCGTCTGCCTCCAGGTCTTTTAGCGCCTTTATGATAAGGTCCAGCGATTCGAAGTTGCGGGCGGCTTTACCACGACCTCCGTATACGATGAGCTCGTCGGGTCGTTCGGCTACCTCCGGATCGAGGTTGTTCAGGAGCATGCGCAATGCAGCTTCCTGGATCCAGCCTTTGCAGTTCAGCTGAGTGCCTGTGGGGGTCTTATACAGGACCGGGTCGTACCGGCGCAGGGAGGTAGTGCTCATAGCGGCTATTTTTACTTTTACTATTTATAATCCGAACGCTTCTTCATATCCTGCATTGAGCAGGACGCCCTTGTCGCGGGCAACGCCATTACAGTATCCGACAAAGGAGAAATCATGGATGATCGAATGCAGCCGGTGGATGTCGTCTGCGAAGATGCGGTCTTCGCTGGCAAATTCCACATAATTCCTGACATATTCATGTGCTGCCTCGAGGATGCCGCTGCTTTTCAGGGGCCGGCGGAATTCGATGGCCTGGCAGGCGCTCATCAGCTCGATGGCCAGGATATATTCCAGGTTGCCCAGGACCTGGCTGAGCTTTCGGCCGCTGATGCTGCCCATGCTGACATGGTCTTCCTGTCCCAGCGAGGTAGGGATGCTGTCGACGCTGGCGGGGAAGCAGAGCGTTTTGTTTTCCGTTACCAGGGCGGCCGTGGTATATTGGGGGATCATAAAGCCGCTGTTCAGACCGACGTTGCTCATCAATAAAAGCGGCAGGCCCCATTTGCCTTCCAGCAGCAGGTAGCAGCGCCGGTCGGAGATATTGCCGATCTCGGAGGCCGCTATACAGGCATAGTCCAGCGGAAGGGCCAGGGGCTGTCCGTGGAAGTTACCTCCGCTGATGATATCCCCTTTGCCCAGTATGACCGGGTTATCGGTGACGGAGTTCAGTTCGATGTCCGTCAGCTGCCGGAGATGAAGCCAGGCATTGCGGGAGGCGCCGTGTACCTGTGGCATACAGCGGAGGGAATAGGGGTCCTGTACCCGGCCGCAGTCCACGTGGCTTTGCATGATATCGCTATCGTGGAGGAGCAGCCGGAGCCGTTGGGCCACCAATTGATTGCCGGCATAGGGCCGCAGCTGATGGAGCCGTTGATCAAAGGGGGCTTTTGTCCCCGTAAGCGCTTCCAGGCTCATGGCGCCGATGATATCCGCCGCTTCCAGGCAATAATGCAGTCTCCGGACCCCTTCGACCGCAAAGGCGAGGATGAACTGGGTGCCATTGATCAGGGCAAGGCCTTCCTTTGGTCCCAGGCTGATGGGGGGCAGGTTATAAAGGTCCAGGACTTCCCGGGTGCGGCGGCGGGCTCCCTTATGATAGACCTCTCCCAGCCCGATCAGCGGCAGGAAAAGATGCGACAAGGGGGCGAGATCGCCGCTGGCGCCGACCGATCCTTTTTCCGGCACTACCGGGATAATGTCTTCGTCGATATGCCAGCAGATGCGCTGTAATGTTTCCCATTGGACGCCGGAATAGCCTTGTGCGAGGGCATGCACTTTTGTGATCAGCATCAGTTTGGCGATGCCGGGCGGGATGGGGTCGCCTACCCCGACGCTATGACTTTGAAGGATCTTATGCTGAAGGATCCGGGTATCTTCTTCGGAGATCTTTGTATTGGCCAGCACGCCAAAGCCGGTATTTACTCCATAGACGGTGGTACCCTGCTGTACGATATCTGTTACGTATTGCTGACTGGCCTTTATTTTCTTTTCGGTTTCAGGGGCAAAGGCGCCTTTCCGGGTGCCGTCCGCCAGGGCGATTGCTGCTCCGATGCTAAGAATATCACTTCCGTACTGGAAACTGTTTTGGTTCATGGCAAGCTTTTCTGCCGCAAAAATAGGATTTTGCGGGGGATAAATTACTTCAGCAGCCGTCGGAGGAATTCTTCCCGTCTCCGGCTGGCCACTTCGATGGAACTGCCGCCTTCCATGATCACATTGCCGCCCCTACCCTTGTGGTATTGCTGGATCCGGTGAAGGTTGATGATATGGGAATTGTGGACGCGGCAAAAGATCGTTTCCGGCAGGAGGTCCTCATAGTCCTTTATGTTCCGGGTGGCGATAAGCTCTTCGCCGTTGCTGAGATGGATATAGGTATAGTTGCCATTTGCTTCGAAGCGGATGATGTCGCGGATGGCAATAAAGACAAGCCCGGTCAGTGTAGGAATGGCAATTTTCTGCTGTGACAGATGGAAGCTCCCTACATTTTCGAGAAGCATCTTCATCTGGTCCATGACGCTTTTTTCTCCCATGCGTCCGGAGACCCTTTTGACGGCGTCGCTCAGCTCATCTATATCGACCGGTTTTAGCAGGTAATCCGCGGCGCTGTATTTGAATGCCCGGATCGCATAATTATCGAATGCCGTCACAAAGATCACCTGGAAATTGACCGGCTGCAATGCATTTAAAAGATCAAAGGCGTTGCCCTGTGTCATTTCAATATCCAGGACAACCAGGTCGGGGCGGGTTGCCTGGATGACATGCAGGCCTGTCTCCACCCCGTCGGCTTTACCGATGATCTCTACCTGCGGACAGGATGCCTCCAGCAGTTTTTCCAGGACACATATGCTGTCTATCTCATCGTCTATCAATACGGTTCTGATCATGGCGTATTTTTTTGAATAAGATCATGGAATAGTGGAAAATGCAGGACCACGCGGGTGCCCGATGGTTGGCCCTGTTCGTCTCCCAGGTCGGTGATCTCTGTCCGGATATTGCCGCCATAGATCGAATTCATGATCCGTATGCGATCGGCGGTCATGGACATTCCCCTGGACTGATATTCGATGTGTTCGCTGGTTTTGTACCGTGCGGCTTGTTGCCGCCCGATGCCATTGTCTTCGATGGTTACGATCAGGCCTTCTGCGGTCTGCTGCATATCGATGCGTATAGATCCTTTCCCGGTGGTCTTATGACGCAGTCCATGCCGCATGCTGTTCTCGACAAATGGCTGTAGCAGCATGGGTGGTATCAAGAGGGCATCCATATCCATACCGGGGTCTGCGCGGATGGTATAATCCATTTTATCCTTGAACCGGAGCTTCTCCAGGGAAAGGTAGTCGGAAAGGTACCCGATCTCATCGGCCAGTGGGATAAAGGCCTGGGTCGAATTGTGCAAGGTGGCGCGTATGAGCCGGGCAAAGCCGGTAAGGTATTTATTGGCGGCAAAGACATCCTGGATGAAGATATATTGCTGGATGGAATTGAGACAATTGAAAATAAAATGGGGGTTCATCTGTGACTGCAGCGCCTTGTGCTCCAATTCCGCCATTCGCTGGGTTAGTTGTTCTTTTTCGCCCTGGCGTCGGTGGATGCTCCTGATCCGCAGCGAGACGACCAGCCAGGTCAGGGACAGGAAGGCGGCAACGAGCAGGCTATAGAACCATACGGTGTGCCAGAAAGGGGTTGTTACCGTAAAACGAAGCGATATAAGTCTGCTTTGTATTCCAAACTTATTGATGGCCTGTAGTTCGAATATGTAGTTACCCGATGGAAGCGTGGGATATTCGAGGTAGGTCTCTTTTGTATCCTTCCAGCCGCTGTCCAGGCCCAACAGCCGGTATCGATAGGTAATATTGCCCACGGACCGGTAAGAGATGCCGGCGAATTCCAGCCGGATCCCGCTCTCTTTCCAGGAGAGTCTGAGATGAGAGGTGTCGGTGATCTTATCCACGCCTCCATTGATCACGGCCAACAGGTGCAGAAGGCATTGTTCGCTGACATCCGCTTTGCTCTCATCAAAATAGCTCAAACCGACCGGCGTTCCTACGTAGACAGTGGAACTATCGGCATAGACGATATTAATGATATCCGAACCTAGTCCGTCATTGGATGTATAGCGGGTTACCGGGTATCCGGGTTTGTTTAGTTCGACTTTATTGAGTCCCTTATCCGTGCCGACCCAGAGGATATTATCATGGATGGAGAGGTTCCGGCAGATATCACTGGTCAGTCCTTGTTTTTTTGTTATCGCAGCGACGATACTATCTCCTTTATACCCGATTATCCCTCCGTCATAGGAGGCGATCCACAGGATGCCGTCTGGCGATCCCGTGATGGCGGAGATGCGTTTGCGTAAAAAAGGAACTTTTTTCCCAGGGAAGAAAATGGGTTTATTGGCAGTCACGAAATAAAGTCCATTCAACGTACCTATATAGGAGGTATCGTTGCGCCAATATACGGAGGTGGTTCGTTGTCTCAGGAGCGTATCCGTAACACGGAAGCTGAATTTATCAAAAAAGGCTGCCCCCCAACTGGTACCTATCAACAATTCCTTGTTATTTTTCTCGAATACGGCTTTTACACCCATGGACATCTTTCCCGAAAAAACAAAATTCCTATTACATAGGGACATGCCATAATCCGAGCCAAAAATAATCTTGTCCTTATCAAGGGTATCGACATATAGGATCTGGTTCTTCGAGTCCAATTTTAATGCCCGTCTTGATCTGACCGAAAGCTCCGGCAGGGACAATCTGAACAGGTAATTATGATTGTTACCCACCAAAAGTTCATCGTCCAGTCGCCTGATCGAGCATACAGCCGTTATAGGGGCGATGGGCGTCGGCAGTTTTATGGTTCTGAATTCGTCGGAATTCAAACGGAAAATACCATATCCCAGGGTGCTAAACCATAAATTCCCCGACATATCCCGAAAGACCCTCGATACGTCTTTTCCGGGAAGGAATTTTTGTGTTCTTCCGGTGTGTAAATTATATTCTGTGGTACCGAGCGTTTCGTTATCAAAGAGCAGGCTGTCGTCGATCAACGAAAAACTTATATGCCGGAACCTATAATAATCGATCTGTCGGACGATCGTTTTATGGGTAATAAATGAGCGGATAATATTTTTTAAAGGCGTCTCTTTCCAAACAGCCCAGGACGGGCTCATATCTATAAAATTCTGATGGACCTGCGGGAAGACGATCGTAAGCAAGGGGCTAAATCCTTTGTCGGAAAGATCTACGATCCGTCCATCAAACTCCACCTGGAAATGCCCCGACAAACTGCGGCATACCGATACTGATCCCCGGATGGCTTCCTTGCCGATAGAGTCATAGCGACGCAGGGTTCCTTTTGGTGTGATCCAATACAGCGCTGTTTTTTCCTGTAGCAGGATATTGCCCTGTGCATCTTCGGCAAAATGCTCGATGTTCTCCCGGAGGTGGATCCTGCTCAGGAGGGAATCGTTGTCCTGGGTAAAGATCCTGCCTTTATAATAGTAACAAACGGAGTTGCGGAACGGGGCCATCCATACCCTTCCTTTTGAATCCCCGAACATTTGCAGGATCTCGATATCCCGCAATCCGTCGGAGGTGGTAAAATTGCGGAAATGGGTTCCGTCGAAACGGCTTACGCCCGTCTCGGTGCCCATCCATATAAAGCCATCTTTATCCTGTGTGATACAGTATACGGTCGATCCCGCCAGGCCGTCGCCGATATCATAATGCGTATAGCTATACTCCTGGGAGAAGCAGGAATAAGAGAAGAAAAAGATTATAGAACAGGTCAGGAGGAGGCAGCGCATCATAAGACCTTATAAAAATAAGGTTTATTCCGGATGATGATCCGGGTTTTGCGTATGATAAAACCTACATTTTTACAATATTGGAAAAATTGGGTCCGGGAATAATGCCGGTCTTTTATGGGCAGGGAGGCAATCAAGCCTGCCGCAAAGACGGGTATTTCCCCGGTATAGATCAGCAAATGCAGCAGGAACCAGCCTATTCCGAATTGTTTGCGGATCCGTACAAAATTGGAAAGCATGATCTGTAGTCCTTTGCGGTCATACAGGTTATAGTATCCTTTCCCCGTCGAGCCGAATGTCTCGTTGGCGGAGGCGCCCTGCAGGTGAACGACGTGGTATTGTCCATAGACGGCGATCTTCCCCACCCGTCTCAGCCGGCTGCACCATTCTGCTTCTTCCGCGTACAGGAAAAAATCTTCGTCCATCAGACCGGCCTTGTCGATGGCTTCTTTTTTTACCATGAGGAAGGCTCCGTTGATCCAGTCGACCTCGACGAGCGTATCGGTATTGGGGACATTTGGTTTGTCTATTTTGAAGCGGTTACCCGCCGCCTTTATCCAATTGCCCAGGTAGGGCAGCGGCAGCAGGTAGTTCAGTCCGCCTTTCATAAAGAAATTGCCGGAGATCTGCGGGGTCCGGTCGGGGTTGAGCAATTGAACGCCGGCGGCTACATAGGGGCTGGCTGCCAATTCGCGGTAGCACCCTTCGATCGCCCTGTCTTCGATAAGCGTATCGGAATTGAGGAGCAGGACGATCCTGCCATGTGATTGCCGGATGCCTTCGTTATTGGCCCGGGCGAATCCGGCATTATAGCTCATCTGGATCCAGCGAACGGAAGGCTGTGCTGTCTGTATAACCTGGCGGCTGTCATCACCGGAGGCATTGTCCACGACGATGACCTCATAGGCGATCCCTTTTGTCGCCGCATAGAGGGTATCCAGGCAATCGAGCACCAGTGCGGGCGTCTTATAATTTACTATGATGACGGACAGCTCCATATTATTCAATAAACAGGCCGGCGATAAATTTTTTTAAAGAACAGGAATAGCCGGCGGGTCAGCCAGGACCGGTCGATCATCCTGGCCAGCCGCATGCTGAAAAGTCCATAGGGGTTGAAATCGTTGCCCGGTACCAGGCGGTCGGCATAGGAAATACAGCCGGCGACGAAGACATCTACCGTCATCCCGTTCCTTTTTTTCAAAGGGGTCCTTAACAGGCGGTGGGAAAGTCCCTTGCAATAGGCCAACAGGAAAAGCAGGCTATATCTTTTGATCCCCTCCCGCATCGAAGGCTCTTCCTGCTGCAGCTTTTCGAGATATCCCATGAAACGATCGAATGCGAACTGGTATTTCAGGTCGGAAGAGGTCGTCGTGGTGCTCTGGTGAAGACGGAAGGCAAAGCATTCTTCAAAGGCGGTGGCCTTATAGCTGCGAAGGGACAGCCGGATCCATAGCTCGAAATCGGCGAATAGCAGGTTTGGATAGGCCGGCATGCCTCCGGCTGCGTCATAGTCTGCGGCGCGCATCATATAACCCGTACCCATATTGTCGATGTTGCCGGTCAGGAAGAAGGCAAGGAACTCCTGTGGGGATTGCCGCCGGTCCATGGGTTTGCATTGGCGGATCGTGTCGCCGGCGGAATCGATATACCGGAAATGCGCCTGGTAGAGGCTGGCGTCCGGGTGTTCGCGGATCAGGCGGTCCATCGTGGCCAGGTAGTGCGGATCGAGGATATCGTCGTGGCCGATGAGGGTGATAAATTCGTTTTTGTCCACGGTCGTGATGCGTCCCCAGTTCTCTTCGATGGTGAGCGGCCGGTCTGCCGGCAGGATCTTTACACGGGCATCATCTATCGACCGGAGCCATTCCAGTGTGCCGTCGGTGCTGCAGTTATCCAGCACGTGCAGGTGAAGATCGGGGAGGGACTGAGAGAGGATGCTGCCGACGCATTCTTTCACATACTCCCCGCCGTTACGTACGGGCAGTATGATACTATATTTGGCCATTCCCACTATATGATCGTTTTTAATTTGGTGGTATCTCCCCAGAAATACATCGGTTCGTAATCCGGGTAGGGATAATATCCGGCATTCAGGCGGATCTGTCCGCCGGTATCCTTCAAATGACGCTGTACCAGTTCCATTACTGTAACGGGTATTCCGCTGCAGCAATTGATGATCCCTTCCGTCTCCTGCTGCAGGGAGATCCGGCACAGGATCTCTGCCAGGCGTTCTACGGGAAGGTAATCCCGGATCTGCTCTCCCCCGCTCATATTAAAGACGGGCTCATGAGCGGCCAGCGCCTTGTCCAACTGCGAAAGTAAGGATTTTGGATTTTGTCCCTTCCCATACATATAGAACAGCCGGATCCATTTCAGGGTGAATCCTTGCTTCCGTTGCAGGTCCTCCAGGAAGATCCGAAGGGCATTCTTTGCCCGGGGATAGGCAATGACCGGCAGCGCCGGTCTGTCTTCTTCCAGGCATCCTTCCTGCAGTCCATATTCGAGGCAGGTACCGGCGACGTTCAGATCGGTAAGTCCGTGGTCAACGAGGTTTTTCAAAAAGGCGATATGGCGGGGCAGGTTGACCCCGGTATGAAAGTCCGAACGGTAGTCGGAGAGTCCTTCCCATGCCAGGTGTACCAGGCTGTCCGGGCCGCCGAAGAACCGGTAGTAATCGGTGGCCGGATCGAGGTTGGCCAGGTCGAAGGGGATATACGTCACTTTATCCGCCCAGGCCGCCTGTTCCGCCTTTTTTGCATGGGCCGAGCTGACAATGACCTGGCAGCCCTCCCGCAGGAGCCGGTCGACAACGTATTGACCGATAAAACCCGTCGCCCCTGTGACCAGGATCTTTTTCATATAGAATTATAACAATTGGAGACGGGGGATCGGCACTACAAAACGGCCGCCCCAGTCTTTTATATAAGACAATTGATGACTGATCTCTTCCCGCAGGTTCCAGGGCAGGATCAATACATAATCCGGGCGATGTTCCTTCAGATGGGATTCGGCGACTACCGGGATATGGCTGGCGGGCAGCCACTTACCTTGTTTGTGGGGGTTGGCGTCTACCACATACTCCAGGAGGTCGTTCTTTATGCCGCAATAATTCAGCAATGTGTTGCCTTTTGCGGCGGCTCCGTATGCGGCGACCTTTTTACCGGAGCGTTTCTGCTCTATCAGGAAGGTGGTCATCTCCATTTTTACTGCCAGGGCTTTTTGCTGGAAGTTCTCATAGTAGGCCATCCCCGTCATTCCTGCCGTCTTTTCTTTATCCAGGAGAATGCCGACGGCCGGGGCGATGGGTTTGCCGGTATCTTCCCGGTGTTTGGCATAGATCCGTAAGGAGCCGCCATGGGTGGGGACCTCTTCCACATCAAAAAGCTGCAGACCGGCGGATTCGAAGATCTTCTTTACCGTCGTAAAAGAGAGGTAGGAAAAATGTTCGTGATAGATCGTATCGAACTGGTTATTGTCTACCATCTGCATCAGGTGAGGGAACTCCATCGTGATCACGCCGGTGTCCTTCAGCAGGATCTTCATGCCTGCTACAAGATCGACAATATCCGGAACATGCGCCAGTACATTATTGCCCAGCAGCAGGTCGGCCTTATTGTTCTTGCGGGCCAGTTCCCCGGCAAGCCGGACGCCAAAAAAGTCGACGATCGTATCGATGCCTTTGCCGATCGCGACTTTGGCCGTATTGGCCGTCGGTTCGATCCCCAGCACCGGGACATTCTTTTGTTTAAAATACTGGAGCAGGTAGCCGTCATTGGAGGCGATCTCGATCACCTTCGATCCTTCTCCAAACCCAAAACGCCCGATCATCTGATCGGTATATTTCCGGCTGTGTTCCAGCCAGGTCGTTGAAAAAGAAGAAAAGTACGCATATTCATTGTTGAAGATGGCGTCCGACTTCTTGTATTCGTCGATCTGGACCAGGAAGCAGGAGTGACAGGTAAAGACCTTTAGGGGATAGAAGGTCTCCGGTTCGTCCAGCTGTTCCCGGGTCAGAAAAGAATTGGAGGCCGGGGAGTTCACCAGGTCGATAAAAACATTTGTCAGCTCCGTCTTACAAAATCTGCATTGCATAATCAAATCCCTTTAAAGTTTTCGGATAAAAATGGATGATGTGCATCCCTTTCGGACAGGCCGGCGACGGGCAATGGCCATTCGATGCCGATGGCGGGGTCATCGTAACGGATCCCTCCTTCTGCCGACGGCGTATAGAATCCCGTATGATGATAGATCAGCTCACAATTCCCGGATAAACACTGAAAGCCATGTGCAAAACCTTCCGGGATATACAGCATCCTCCTGTTTTCTGCTGACAGCCGGACACCCAACCATTTCAAAAAAGTGGGTGAATCCCGGCGTATATCGATGAGCACGTCATAGATCTCTCCTGCGATACAGCGTACCATCTTGATCTCCTGGTGCGGGGGGTATTGGAAATGCATTCCCCGTAGCGTTCCCTTTTCAAAGGATGCCGAATGGTTCAGCTGCACCCATTCCTTTACATGCCCGATCTGCCGGAATTCATCTTTGCTATAGGTCCGGGCAAACCATCCCCGGGCATCCCCGAATGGCTGCGGATCGATCACATAGCTTCCTTCCAGGCTTGTAGGTGTGAAGATCATAGGGACAGGTAGGTTTTTATTTGTTCGAACGTGCAGGCGGTCTGCCGGTCCGGTCCCTGCCGGTACCAGTCTATTGTCCAGGTGATGGCTTCGGAGGCGTTGAGTTTTGGGATCCAGGACAATTCTTCCATGGCCCTTTGGATATCCAGTTTCAGCAGTCCGGCTTCGTGCGGGGCACTGGCGGAGGATCGGTCTTCCCATTGTCCGCTTCCCCAGGAGGCGATGGCGGTGGTCACCAATTCTTTTACGCTCCAATGGCCTTCGGGGCGGGGTCCGAAGTTATATGCTTTTGAAAAACCGGCCGGGTCTTCCTGCAGGCGGGCGCCCAATAGCAGGTATCCGCCGATGGGTTCCAGGACATGCTGCCAGGGTCGTATCGCAGCCGGGTTCCTTACCTCGACCGGCCGGTCTGCCATCAACGATCGAACGATATCGGGGATGATCCGGTCCCGGCTCCAGTCTCCTCCGCCGATCACATTGCCGGCCCTTGCGCTTGCGATCGCCTTTCCGTGGAGGGCCCATTTTGCAGGATGGAAAAAAGAGTTGCGGAAGGAGCTGACCACCAGTTCTGCGGCGGCCTTGCTGGCGCTGTAGGGATCATAGCCGCCGAGGGTATCGTTCTCGCGGTACAGGAGGTCTTTTTCTTTGTTCTCGTATACTTTATCTGTCGTTATCACGACGACCGTGCAGGGGTTTTCGAGGCGGCTGACGGCTTCCAGCAGATTGGCCGTGCCGGTCACGTTGATATCGAAGGTCTCTGCCGGTATCTCATAGGACCTTCTTACCAGCGGCTGTGCGGCCAGGTGAAAAACATAATCCGGCCGGAAGGCCCGGAGTTCTTTTTGAAGGCGATCGGTATCCCGGATATCGGCGATAATGCTTTCGGTGATCTTCTGCGGGGAGAGCAATTCGAACAACCCGTTCCGATAATCGGGGGTCAGTGCATATCCCTTTACCCGGGCTCCCAGCCAATAAAGGACGGCGCTGAGCCATGCTCCTTTAAATCCAGTATGTCCGGTCACAAAGACCTTTTTGTCTTTGTAATACGATCGTAAGTAGTCCGATGTCACCAGATTTTCCATTTTGCCTGTTCATTTTGCCAAAGGGATTCCAATTCCAGCTTATCCCGCATAGCGTCCATGCATTTCCAGAAACCGGTATGGCGGTAGGCCGTCAGCTGCTGGTCCCTGACCAGGTGTTCCATGGGGTCATCTTCCCACATGGTATTGTTCATGTCTCCTTTCAGATAGTCGAATACCCCGGGTTCCAGCACAAAAAAACCTCCGTTGACCCATTTTCCATCTCCCGTTGGTTTCTCCTTAAAGCTCTCCACCCGTCCATCTGCTCCGAATGACATCCCTCCAAAACGGGCTTCGGGCTGGACTGCCGTCACCGTTGCGATCTTTCCGTGTGCCCGGTGAAATTTCAGCAGGTTATTCAGATCCAGGTCGATCACCCCGTCTCCATAGGTCAGCATAAAGGTCTCGTCCCCTACATATTTTTGTACCTGTTTTAGCCGGCCGGCGGTTTTGGTGGCAAGTCCCGTCTCCACCAGGGTAACTTTAAAGGATTCTGTGTTTGTAGTATGTACATCGACCTTGTTATTGTGCAGGTCGATGGTCATATCGGAATTATGCAGGTAATAGTGCATAAAGTATTCCTTGATCATATACCCTTTATAGCCCAGGCAGATTATAAAATCATCAAAGCCATACTGGCTATAGATCTTCATAATATGCCATAATATAGGCTTCCCCCCTATCTCGACCATGGGTTTGGGACGGGTCTCCGTCTCTTCTGCGATCCGCGTCCCCAGGCCTCCTGCAAAAATAACTACTTTCATGCGGTCCTATTATAAATAAGTTATATGTAAGTAATTCAAATTGTGGCAAATCTAAATTTAATTCATAAAAGCGGCTATACAATTTTCCGATATATTTGCGAAAAACTTGAAAAGGTCGGTTGTATATCTGATCCGTAAAAGAGCACTGGGAGATGTATTGTGGATCGAACCGGTGATCAGGCAACTTGCTGCCCGAAACAAAAAGGTCATCGTATATACAAAGCACCCCGAGCTCTTCTTGCATTATCCCCTTCCGAACGTACACTTTGTCAACCATCTCAGCAAGTTTCAGAAGGTTTTATGGGGGCTTGATCAATTCCTTCATTCCCGGTTTTTTATCAGTCTTGACAGGGCTTATGAGAAAAATCCGAAGACCCATGTGCTTTATGCTTACCAGCAAAAGGCGGGTCTTCCCATAACTCATGAGTATCCCCGGTTATACCTGAGTCCGGAGGAAAGGGCTTTCCGGCCTTCTGAGGTGGGTGACCGGAAATATGTCGTATTGCACCTGGAGAGTCTGGCGGAGCGGAATTACCGGAAGGTATATGGTGTGGAATGGGAGAAGGTCGTCGCTTTTCTTTCGAAAAAGGGGTTTGCGGTGGTCCAAGTAGGTAAAGAGCCGTTGGCAATACCCGGTACTATCCATGCGAAGACAAGTGTGCGGGAGATGATCGGTATCATCAGTGGCGCTACCTTTTTTATCGGCATCGACAGTGGTCCCAGCCATATGGCTGCGGCGCTGGATGTGCCGTCCCTTATCTTTTTTGGTGCGGTCAATCCGGATTTCAGACATTTCAGGGACCTGCTCAGGGGGCGTTTTCTTCAACAGTTTTGTGAATATGCCGGTTGCTATCATGAAAGTAATGAGTCAAAACCCGTGTGCAAGCTGGTTGGCAACGAGGGAATCCCAAAATGCTCTCTGCATACGACAGAATATATACTAAATAATATAGATTTGCTGATTAAGGATCATAAGATATGCTGATAAACAGACTGTTCAGGAAGATCAGGCGAAAGCTGGGAATTAAGGAACACAGCCGGTCGGAGACCTCGAAGGTCCGGCACCTGGTCATCGGTTATTGCAAGGGGTATGGTTGTGATATTGGTTTTGGCGGGGACAAGATCAGCAAGGAAAATTGTATCGGTATCGACTATGCCACTCCCTATACCCATACCGGTATGGACAAAGTGGATATTGCCTGTGACGTGATCAATGAGCGGATACCGGTTGCCGACAACACCTACGATTATGTATATACCAGCCACCTGATCGAAGACCTGAAAGACACCCGAAAGGGTCTGGAAGAATTTATCCGCATATTAAAACCCGGTGGCAATCTGATCCTGGTGTTCCCGGATCAGCCGATGTATGAAAAATATTGCCGCAGGACCGGCCAGCCGCTGAACCTGTATCATGTGCACAAGGACATGGGATTGGAGTACATGTATAAAAAGCTTGATGAAATACCCGGCATTTCCTATGAGGTCCTGCTGGAAAGTAATTGTAAAATCGATTATAATGTCGTTATAACGGCAAAGATCAACAAAGGATAATACAACCGGCTAATGAAAAAAGCGATCAGGAAATTACTGGGTTATTTTGGTTATGATTTTGTGAAGATCGCACCTACCCCTTTTATAAAGAAGGAACATAAGGTACAGGTGGGTAATTTCCTGCTTGTCATGCCGGCTATCAATCCCCTGATCTATGTCTACCGGAAGAAAAAAGATTTCGCCTTTGAGATCGGCAGGATCATGCTGGCCGTTCTTCAGAAGTACCCTCAATTGCGTTTTATAGATGTGGGGGCCAATGTGGGGGATACGGCGGCGCTGATAAAGTCATTGAAGGATATCCCCGTCCTCGGCATTGAAGGGGACCCCTTTACCTTTTCCTATCTGCAAAGGAATGCCGGTTTATTCGGGGACATCCGGATCTTTAATAATTATCTTGACGAAAAGGATCAGGCTCAACGTATTGCGTTCGATAAGGAAGGATGGAACACGACCCTTCTCCCGGGGGAGGCAAACGGGCAGCAGGTCGAGTTCGTCACGCTGGATACCCTGTTGAAAAAGAATGTTCCCGACCGGCAGCTTTATAAGCTGTTGAAAATAGATACGGAGGGTTATGACACAAAAATATTAAGGGGTTCTTTTGCGTTTATAGAGGAGGTCAAACCGGTTATTTATATTGAATATAACAGGGATAATATGGATGCCATCAAAGAGGATGGTCTATCCACCCTGTTGCAGATGGAGCGGTTTGGTTATAATAAAGTCCTCTTTTATGACGACAGAGGAAGATTTATCCTTTCGACGACCCTGGCAAGCCGGCCGCTCATAACGGACCTCCACGATTATGCGGATGGTAAGAACGGGCTGATCTATTATTACAACATCTGTCTTTTTCATTCGGATGATAATGACATTGCTGAATACCTGATCCAAAAGGAGTCTGAAAGGAGAAAAGAACCGGCAAAAGCTTTTACCAGATAAATGTTTCTACGAGCCAGATTTTTCTTATTTGCTCTTCTGACCTTATCCCTAAAGACCTATTCCCAGGGTTGTGTTACCCCGCAGGGGGTTCTTACGGGGAGCAGTATCTGCAAGGGTCTCCCGGCAAATCTAACTTTTACGGCTTCTGCCGGAACGGCTCCTTTTACGATAACCTATACAAACGGTATTTCCACTTTTACGCAGAGTAATGTACAGAGTGGCGTCGTTTTCAATTCCGCCGATGTTCCTATTACCAACGCGACCTATACCCTTGTTTCGATAAAGGATGCCATCGGATGTGCTACGACCGGTGTGCCGGGTCTGTCTACCGGCAGCAACGGCATCGTCAACGGAGACTTTTCCGCGGGCAATAGCGGTTTTGCCTCCGGGTATGGCTATTCCACCTCGGGTCTTCCGCCGGCCGTTTATTTTGTCGGTACGGATCCCGTATCCTGGAATCCGGGTATGGCGGCCTGTCACGATCACACTACCGGCACCGGGAATATGTTGCTGGTGAATGGCGCCGATGTCCCGAATGTAACCGTATGGACGGAGACCATCCCCGTCACGCCGAATACCTCTTATCAGTTCTCGACCTGGATAGAGAATATTTCTACGCTCAACCCCGCGCAGCTGCAGTTCTCGATCAATGGTATCCCGGTCGGCGGGATCTTCCAGGCCAATAATGCCAGTTGTGTTTGGGATCAGTTCTATACCACCTGGAATTCGGGGAGCAGCACGAGTGCGACGATCTCGATCCTGAATGAGAATACTTCCTTTTCCGGCAATGATTTTGCGCTGGATGATATAAATTTCGCACCGATCACGGCGTTGAATAATTCCGCTACCGTGCTTGTACAGAACTGTCCTGCTGCCGAGCCCTGCAACAACTGGCTGCAATTACCCACTTATCCGTCCAATATGGAGATTGGCGATCTGGACGTCCCCGGCAACCAGGTGACCGTGGAGGCGATGATCAACCGGACGGCCCCTTATTCCGGGGCTTCCACCTATGCAGGCGATATCGTGTCGAAACATATTGACCCTACCGATGCCAATTACCTGTTGCGGCCGGACGATGCGGAGATCACCACTTCCAATGGTTATTTTATCACCCCGCCTGTCTGCGATATCAAATTGAACAAGACCTATCATGTCGCCATGGTCTATGACGGGACCACCCTTAAATTTTACCGGGATGGATTCCTGTTGAGCCAGGTAGCGGCTACCGGCAACCTCATACAGAATAACTGGCAGACCGCTATAGGTCTTTTTTCATCCCAGGCATTGAATACGCAGTTTATCGGTTATATCAACGAGGTAAGGATCTGGAATGTGGCCCGTACCCAGGCGCAGATCCAGTCGTATATGAATACTTCCCTGCCCAATCCCACTACGCAAACGGGTCTTCTTGCCTATTATACTTTTGACAACCTGCTGAACAAACAGGGGAATAATGCCTGGAACGGTGTACTGCGGGAGACTGCCACGATCGGCCAGACCAATCCTACCTGCTCCCAGTTTGCGGTAGAGAACTGCTGTCCGACGCTGCAGGGTGTACTGACCGGCAGCAATACCTGTAACAATGCACCGGGGCTGCTGACCTTTCATAATACGGGGGGCATGGGTGTCGCTCCCTTTACGATCGTCTATACGGATGGGGTCCAGACCTATACGCAGCCCAATGTCACGGATGGGGTTGCTTTTGCCGTCCAGGTACAGCCGACGGTATCCACGGTTTATACGCTTGTTTCTATACAGGATGCTACGGCGGGTTGTGCCGCCACGGTCGTTCCGCCGGGGATAACGGCGGCCATCAATCCGGGCAATTGTTCTTTATGCCAGGGGGCGCTGGGTGACCCGGTCATCGATGTGACATTCGGGAGCGGCAACGGAAATTCCCCGCCGCTGGAGGTCGTCGTACCCGGCGCCTCTTCCACCAATCTTACCTATGTGCCGGTTAGCGGCGATCCCGCGCTGCCAACGCCGGTGGACGGTCAAAATACCATCACCAACAATGTTCCTTTCAATGTAGGGAATGCCTGGTTCTCCGGCGGGCGTGATCATACGGATCCCAATAACCCCAATGGGTATATGTTGTTTGAGAATGCCGGGCTCACACCGGGGGAATTTTTCCGGCAGACCGTGCCCAATCTGTGCGGGGGTACGACATATGAATATGCTGCCTGGGTGGGGAATGCCGATAACCCGGCCGTGGTGATCAATGCTATTTTGCCGGATCTTACTTTTATTGTCGAGACCCCGGACGGAACGGTATTAAATACCTATAATTCCGGCCCTGTTCCTACGTCGTCCACCTGGATCTGGCGGCAGTATGGGTTCTTTTTTACCCTGCCGCCCAATGTTAGCACCGTCGTGATCCGGATCATCAATAACAATGTCGGCGGGAATGCCCAGCCCGGCAATGATTTTGCCATCGACGATATTACCTTTCGTGCCTGCGGGCCTGCCAGTACCGCTTCCTTTACAGCGGCCGGCCCTTCCCTTGTACAGACCGTCTGCGAGGGTCTTGGTGCGACCTTATACGGTACCCTTTCCACCGGCTATGCCAATCCGCAGTATCTCTGGCAGGTCAGCCAGGATAGCGGAAAGACCTGGATCGATCTGCCTTCTTCGAATACGCCTCAGCTACCGGTCCTTTCTCCCGTGACAGGGAGGGCGATCGACTACCGGTACCGGTTACTGGCGGCGGACGGGAATAATATCCAGTCGCCGAACTGCCGGATAGCGTCCAACCAGCTCATCCTGTCGGTAACACCCGCCCCCAATGGGGATTTTTCATTCACGCAGAACATCTGCAACCCGGCACAGGTACAATTTGCCGGTATTCCCCAGCCGGGGGTGACCTATACCTGGAATATCAATGGGGTGGATCAGCCGGTCGCGGCTCCGGGCGACCCTGCACTTTCGTATACTTTTTCTTCCTTTGGCATCTACCCCGTGACGTTAAAGGTGGTTGCGGCCTGTTCGGGCAGCGTGTCCAAGACCATTGCCATCGAGCTGCAGCCGGCGGATATCATCTCAACACCGGATACCCCTATCTGTGTTGGTAAGCCGGTACCTCTCCGGACCCATGCCTCCCTGGACTTCTGCTGGCAGCCGGCTCTTTACCTGGACAATCCGGCCTCGCCCAATCCTATCGCCACGCCACCGGTAACGACAAAATATTACTTCACCGCCAAAACAACGGGGACCAACATGATCGTCAACGGTGATTTTGAAGCGGGCAATACGGGTTTTACTTCTGTCTATACCTATATGGCTTCGGGATTGCCGGAAGGCGTCTATTTTGTGGGAACCAGTCCGCATGTCTGGAATTCCAATGCGCCGGTCAGTTGTGGAGATCATACGACCGGGAGCGGAAATATGATGATCGTCAATGGCGCCACTACTGCCGGTGTCAATGTATGGGCTGCCGCCCCTCTTACTGTGACTCCCAATACCAATTATGCCTTTTCCGTCTGGATCCAGTCCGTCTCTCCCATCAGCCCCGCCATCCTGCAGTTTTCGATCAATGGTACCCCGCTGGGAAATCCTGTCAATGCCAGCTCCAGCACCTGTGCCTGGAACCAATTCTATACCACCTGGAATTCCGGAAGCAACAGCACGGCTTCTATCAGCCTTGTCAATAACAATACTGCACCAACCGGTAATGATTTTGCGCTGGACGATCTTTCCTTTGCACCCGTCATCGTACAGATCGATTCGGTCACCATCGATGTGGAGACGCCGGTCGTCAACGCGGCACCGGATACAACCGTCTGTATTGGTATGCCCGCTCCCCTGCGTGCCAACGGATCGCTGAATTATGCGTGGTCGCCGGCTGCGGGGCTTTCGAACACTGTGATCGCCGATCCCATCGCCGTCCCCCTGGTCTCGACCGATTATATCGTGACCGGCACTTCTGCCCGGGGCTGTATTGCCAGTGATACCGTCACCGTAGCCTTGTTTCCCCGGCTGTTATCGGTCGGTCCAGACACCACGATCTGTCTGGGTGATCCGGCCCCGTTAACTGCTTCCGGCGGTGTGATCTATAGCTGGTCGCCGGCCCAATACCTGGATGATCCGGCAAGTGCCACCCCGCTGGCCCGGCCCGATAGGACGACCCGTTTCTATCTCAATGTTACCGACGGCAATCAATGTCCCGAGAGCGATTCCGTCACCGTGAGCATACGGTCCATACCTGTTTTCAGGGCGCCGCCCGACGAGAGTGTCTGTTATGGTTTTGGAGTGATCCTGAACAGCGTCAATGCCGGCCACTATATCTATGCCTGGTCGCCGGCTACCGGTCTTGATGACCCGGCGGCACCCTATCCTCTTGCCCAACCGGCTGCCAGTCTCGCCTATACGCTGCAGATCCGCGATTCGGTCTGTGCCGGCTATGACAGCAGCTTTATCGTACAGGTGACCGTCAAGCCTAGTCCCATCATTACTGCGGAAAAGGATAATGATATCGACTGTACCGTTCATACGGCCCAGCTACGTTCCAGTGGCGGCATCTCTTATGTCTGGACGCCGGTGACGGGATTGAACGACCCCTCCCTGCCCACTCCTATCGCCAGCATCGACAGTACGACTACCTATATCGTAAGGGGAACGGGATCCAATGGCTGCTATGCCTTTGATACGCTTACCGTCAACGTGACGGCGACCGGGAGCAAGCTGTTTGCCGTGCCCAATGCCTTTACTCCTAACGGGGATGGGCACAACGATTGTTTTGGCGTCAGCCGCTGGGGGGATGTGCAGCTGGAGGAGATGGAGATCTTTAACCGGTATGGACAGCGGGTCTTCACCACCCGGAATCCTTCGGAGTGCTGGGATGGTACCTTCCGGGGCAATCCGCAACCGGCAGGGGGATATGCCTATGTGATCAGGGCCCATTCTTTTTGCGGAGAGATCACACAGACCGGGATCGTATTGCTGATCAGATGAGTTTAGACCTTGATGGGGGGACCGGCGATGCCGGGACGGCGATGCGGGATCGTGATGCGCTTATAAATGCATTTCCGGTACGTTCAGGTAGTGTAGGAATCTTTTCAAACCCTGCCGCTTCTTATCATCCAGTTCGTAGTTCAGGTATTTTGTAAAATAATCGTGGAGATTGAATACCGGGTAGGGATTTTCGGCTACAACGGCATCGATGTGCCGGATGCCTTCCCCGTTGGCCTTGTCGAATTCCTTTATGAATATGGGATCGAGGGGCCGGTTGCTGATCCAGGCGGCGAAGACAAAGGGGAGACCGGTAAGGGCCTTCCATGCTTCACCCAGGTCATAGATATAGGGGGAGATCTTTCGTTGTTCGAGTGCCCGGTCCCCGATCACGACCCCGGCGGTGGTCCCTTTGATCTCGTCCCGGAAATCCTTTCCGGCGTCGAGGAGCACGGGACTGATCTTCCAGTATTCCTTTAATAAGATCCTTGCCAGTTGTACGGATGTGCGGCTTTGGTAGTCCAGCAGCACCGTCGAGATCCTTTCGATGGGCGAGTCGCTGAAAAGACAGACCGAGGCTACGCTGCCGTTGCTGCCGATACAATAGTCCCCGTTGATATAGTATTCGCGCATCTGTGGAATAACGGCTACCGGCACGATGCCCATATCGAGCTCGTCATTCAGCAGCATCGCAGCGATCCGGGAAGGATAGTCGATGACCAGGTCGATATCCTTTCTGATCGGGGATCTTTCGATTCCGTAGAGCAGCGGTTTGGTGTTCAGATAGCTAACAGCTCCCACTCGTATTTTTCTGTCCAATTCCTTTACGTTAATTTTGGCGCAAAAGTACGCAATCTTAACTACGCTACATGGAGTTAAATTCATTGACCGCCATTTCCCCCATCGACGGGCGTTATCGTCACCAGGTGCAGCACCTCGATGATTATTTTTCCGAATATGCCCTGATCCGTTACCGGGTGTTGGTGGAAGTCGAGTATTTTCTCTTCCTATCGAAGAAAAAATTCTTTCCGCTTGGAATAACCGTCCGGCGGCAATTACAGGCAGTCATGGAGCAATTCAGCCTGGAAGATGCGCAATGGATCAAGAAAACCGAGAAGACCACGAATCACGACGTAAAGGCCGTGGAATATTTCCTGAAACATAAGCTGGGCGCCTTTAAGGAAGAGACGGCCGGTATGGAGGAGTGGATCCATTTCGGGCTTACCTCGCAGGATATCAACAATACATCCATTCCCCTGCTCTGGAAGCATGCGGTGGAGTTTGAGTATCTGCCGGGGTTATTGAATCTGAAGCGGCAGCTGGAGCTGCTGGCGCGGGACTGGAAGGAGGTACCGATGCTGGCAAAGACGCATGGGCAGGCGGCCAGTCCTACCCGGCTTGGGAAAGAGATCATGGTCTTTATCGAGCGGATCGAGGACCAGGTGGAGTTGCTGATCCAGGTCCCTTTTTCCGCCAAGTTCGGGGGGGCTACGGGTAATTTCAATGCGCATCATGTCGCCTATCCCAAAAAGGACTGGGTACGGCTGGCCGATGAATTTGTGGAGGGTACGTTGGGTCTGCAGCGGCAGCAATACACCACTCAAATAGAACATTACGACCATCTGGCGGCTCATTTTGATGCGATCCGCCGGATCAATACCATCCTTATCGATTTTTGCCGGGACATTTGGTCTTATGTATCAATGGATTATTTCAAACAAACCGTCAAAAAAGGGGAGATCGGCTCTTCTGCCATGCCGCATAAGGTAAATCCCATCGATTTTGAGAATGCGGAGGGGAACCTGGGGGTGGCCAATGCTCTTTTTGGGCATTTTGCCGAAAAGCTACCCGTCTCCCGTCTTCAGCGTGACCTGACGGATTCCACCGTCCTGCGGAACATTGGGGTACCGTTCGCCCATACCATCCTGGCCCTGAAATCGATCGAAAAAGGCCTTGGGAAGCTGGTCCTGAACAAGGAAAAGCTGCACCAGGACCTGGAGAACAACTGGGCGGTGGTAGCGGAGGCGATCCAGACCGTGTTGCGGAGGGAAAAGTATCCGCAGCCTTATGAGGCATTGAAGGAACTGACGAGGGGGAATGCTGGGATCACCCGGCAGTCGATGCATAGTTTTATCGATGGACTAAAGGTATCGGCAACGTTGAAAAAGGAGCTGAAAAAGATCACCCCGCATAATTATACAGGGGTCGATCTGTTATAGGGGCTGTGGTCCCGTTTACGACTTGTGGATCTCCGATGTAAAGTGAAATTCGATCTCGGGGTTATTGGTCCGTTCCGTATTAAGGAACCATTCACTCTGGGCCAGGTAGACCAGGTAGCCGTCTTTGTCTTCGGCGATATTTGCATGTTTAAACCGGGTAAAGTCTTCCAGCTTTTTTGGGTCGTTGCTGGTGATCCAGCAGGCCTTATAAAAAGGCAGGGCATTGAATTGTACCGAGGCGCCATACTCATGCAGAAGGCGGTATTGGATGACCTCGAACTGTAGTTCTCCCACGCAGCCGATGATCTTCTTGTTGCCTCCGAACTGGGTGAACAATTGGGCTACGCCTTCATCCGTAAGCTGCAACAGCCCTTTCTCCAACTGCTTGGTTTTCATCGGGTCTTTGTTCACTACTTCCTTAAATATTTCCGGTGAAAAAGAGGGGATCCCGGTAAAATAGAAGTCTTCTCCTTCGGTCAGCGTGTCGCCGATCTTGAAGTTACCCGTATCGAAGAGTCCGACCACGTCTCCGGGGAAGGCTTCGTCGATCACGTCTTTGTCCCTTGCCAGGAAGGTATAGGGGTTGCTGAAGCGGACGTCTTTTTCCAATCGGACGTGATGGAAATATTTATTGCGTTCGAAGCGGCCGCTACAGACCCGGAGGAAGGCGATGCGGTCGCGGTGTTTGGGGTCCAGGTTGGCGTGGATCTTAAAGATAAACCCGCTGAACCGGTCTTCGTTCACATCGAGGGGTCGGACGGAGGTCTCGCGGCTGCGGGGGCTTGGGGCGATACGGATAAAGGTATCCAGCATCTCCCGTACACCGAAGTTATTGATGGCGCTGCCGAAGAAAACGGGGGCTACCGATCCGCCGAGGTAGTCGGCTACGTTTAATTGTCCGTGTACGCCGTCTACCAGTTCTACGTCTTCGCGCAGGGTGGCGGCATCTTTTTCGCCCAGTTTATCTTCCAGGAGGTCGCTGTTCAGGTTGTCGATCCGAACCGTGTCCTCATCTTCTTCCGTTGCCTTTGTATTGGCGGTAAAGAGGACGAGGTTCTTGTCGTAAAAATTATAGACCCCTTTGAAATCCTTCCCGCTGTTGATCGGCCAGGTCATCGGGTGTAATTGGAGGTTCAGCTCTTTTTCGATCTCTTCGAGCAGGTCGAAGCGATTCTTTCCGTCCCGGTCCATTTTGTTGATAAAGACGATCACCGGTGTATCGCGCATCCGGCAGACTTCCATCAGGCGGCGGGTCTGGGCTTCCACGCCATTGACGCTGTCGATCACCAGTATGACGCTGTCCACGGCGGTGAGCGTGCGGTAGGTGTCTTCGGCAAAGTCTTTGTGACCGGGGGTATCCAGCAAGTTTATCAGCATGCCTTTGTATTCGAAGCTCATCACGGATGTGGCTACGGAGATACCGCGCTGGCGTTCGATCTCCATGAAGTCGCTGGTTGCATGTTTCTTTATCTTATTGCTTTTTACGGCGCCTGCGGTCTGGATAGCGCCGCCGAACAGGAGGAATTTCTCTGTCAGGGTCGTTTTACCCGCATCGGGGTGGGATATGATGGCAAACGTCTTGCGTTTGTTGATCTCGTTGGTGTATTTGTTTGACATAAAACGGCCGCAAAGGTACGATTATCCTCCTAATCTTTTCCTGATTGTCCGCCAGACGAGCAGGATATCTTCCGAGAGACGGAGCGCAAGGGCTCCTGTCCCAAAAATGAGGATAAACAGGGTGCTCCGGGCGACCATCCAGCCAAATCCGCTATAGTGACCAAATAGCCGGTCACAAATAAGATAACCGGCCAGGCCAAGCAGGAGCGTATAGAGGGTCTTGATCGTAAAGGGCTGCATCCCGAATTTCCGGTAAAGGAACAGCCACCGGATCCCGTTATAGATCGCAAAGGTGACGAGATCTGCGATGGCGGGGCCTGTCACCCCAATATTTTTGGCCAGGACATAGTTCAGCGGGATCGTCAGCGATACGAGGATCATGCCGCTAAAAAAATCGAAGCGCCAGAAGGAGGAGGTACCGATGATCTGTGTATTCACACCGGTCCCCATATCCACGAGGCGGGCTATTCCGATAAACAGGAATACCGGTCTGGCATCGAGATAGTCCTTTTTCAGATGCAGGAAGATAACGCCATCCGTAAAATTGATCCATACCAGGATGAACATGGCGACGGAGAAGAGCAACAGGTTTATGGACGACCGCCGGTAGATCCGGTCGATCCTGCCGTAATCCTTATCTTTCCATGCCTGTGATAAAGGGGCGATGGCAGCGGCGGCGATCCCACGTTGCGGGGCCTGCACCAGGCTACCGATAAACTGGGCCAGGGTAAAGATCGCCACGGCCGTCAGACCGCCGGGGACGACGGCCGCGATGACGACCTGTGCAAAGAAAAAGGAGACATTGAACATGAGCGTACCGGTCCAGGCCAGCAGCACCAGTGATCGGATCTTTCGAAAAAACTTCTTTGTCACCACGCTAACAGAAAAAGAAAAATACAATTGGCCTGTCTTTAACAAATAGACCAGCAGCACTGCTGCGAGCAGGATATAGGTGAACGAATAAATCTTTATAAACAGACCAAAATCGGTCATTATACCGGAGATGTAGAGCAGGATCAGTCCGAAGACGAAGATGCGCCAAAGGAATTCCCGCAAAAAGTTTGTCAGGACCGACGCCCTCAATTGCCAGGCTAAATTCTCCAGCAGCGTATAAAAAGTAAGACCAAAACCGAAAGGGAGTATCCAGTAATAATAAATGACAAATTGCGATGATTTTTCCGAGAACTTCCGGATCACCGCATCCCTGAAGATCACCGATGCAATCGTCACTATTATAAAGCCCGCGACGGTGAGTACAAAAGCCCAGCCCATCAGGTCGATCTTTTTCACCGGCATCCGGTCCCGGTAATATGGATAGAATTTTGTGACATAGGCAGGCATGCCCATATTCGCAAAGGCATAAATTATATTGCCGAGGGCAAAGAAGATGCCGATGAGTCCATACTGATCGGGGTTCAGGGCCCTGGCATAGATAAGCGTATTGATGAATCCCAATGCAAAGCCAATGTATACGATACCTGAAGAAATAATGCTTTGCTGCCGGATTGTGCTCATGGTATAGAAAGGATGATAACTGCAAAGATGCAGGGAAGTGGCGAAAGCCCCTTATTTTTGAGGAAATAATTCCGCCATCCGTTATGATAAGACTCCTGTTTTTATCCCTGGTTTCGCTGCTTTCTCTTTCTCTTATGGCGCAGCCCAAGAAGAAAAAGGTCGTTTTTATCATTGCAGACGGTATTCCCACCGATCTCCTGGAAAAGGCGAAGACGCCCCAGCTGGATGAGATCTGGGGCCGTGACGGCTATAGTCATGCTTATGTCGGCGGGGAAAGAGGCGGCTATTCACAGTCCCCTACTATTTCGGCGGTAGGCTATAACAGCCTGCTTACCGGTGTGTGGGCCAACAAGCATAACGTTTGGGACAATGATATAAAGGAACCGAATTATCATTATCCCACCATTTTCCGGTTTTTGAAACAGCTGGATTCCACCAAAAAGACGGCGGTCTTTTCTACCTGGAAGGACAATCGTACCCGGCTTATCGGGGAAGGTCTTGCCGCTACCGGGAAGATCCGGGTGGATTATCATGGGGACGGTTTCGAGCTTGATACCGTGGCTTATCCGCATGATAAGGAAAGCCGGTATGTCCACCGGATCGACGATACCGTGACCGCGCTGGCCGACCGGTGTATCCGGGAAGAGGCGCCGGATCTCACTTGGCTCTACCTGGAATATACAGACGATATGGGTCACCGGTATGGGAACGGTCCGGAGATGAAACAGGCCATCGGTTATATGGACAAGCAGGTAGGGCTCATCTGGAATGCCGTTCAATACCGGCAGCAGCATTTCCCGGAAGACTGGCTGGTCATCGTCACCACCGATCATGGCCGTGATTCTATCACCGGCAGGAACCATGGGGGGCAATCCGACCGGGAGCGCACGACATGGATCGTCACCAATGCGAAGGATCTCAATCGTTATCACCGGGACTATACCCCGGCCATCGTGGATATCCTTCCTACTATCGCCCGGTTTATGGGTCTTGTCATTCCCCGGGAGAACAGCATGGAGCTGGATGGCACGTCCCTGATCGGGAAGGTGTCGATCGCCAACCCCGTCATCCAATATGACAACGGGAAGCTGGACATCCGTTGGAAGGCCTTTGAAAAAGACGGCAACCTGAAGATCTGGCTGACGACAACCAATAATTTTAAGACGGGGGGTAAGGACGACTACAAGCTACTGGCGGAGCTGCCGGTATCCCAGCAATCGGCCGTTCTGGGGATCGGTTCGATGCCTTCCTCCTTTTATAAGATCGTGCTGGAGGCGCCGCTCAATACCGTCAACCGTTGGATCGTGGTGAAATAGCCGGTTGCGACCTCAGAACCCTGATCCGGGCGGCAGCAATGACTTCAGATCTTGTTTTCCATCATAATGAAAGGGCCGGCTAAACGTCACGGCGCCTCTTTTTAAACGGACCCTTCCATCCAGGGAGATGGTCGCCTCCTGGTTGAGCAATACTGCCAGGGCATTGCTCAGGATGCTCTTCAGGTCCAGGTTCATGGACACCGGCACAAAGAAAGTATCTTTTTTGGGGATAAAGATCGTGGAATCCAGCAGGGAATGGCCGGCATGTTTTCCGTTGATCGATACGTCCAGCTCTGCCCGTTTTAGCTGAATGCTAAAGGGGTTGGGGTTATAGAATTTGAGGGTGGAGGACAATTGGGTCTGTCCGTTCCCCTGGACGACCTGCAGGTCCTGGAATCCATAATATTCCGGCGGCAGCGGCTGTTTGCAGCCGGTCACACCGATCAGCAGACAGATAATTGTTAAAAAAGAAAGCATTTGGCGCATAGGATCACAAGATAAGCGGCATTTAGGAATTCCCTGAATAATAAATAATACCTACCTTTCTAAAAAGAAACCCCGTGTCGAGTATCGCTGAACGTATCAGGCAGTATAATGGTGGCCGGCTTCCGGTCTATACCGCGATGAAATACCAGATGATGGCCGAAAATCCTTTCCGGTTCCTTCGCGGCACCTGTCATCTGTTCTATGAGGACCTTCATAAGAGCGATGCGTTGCCACAGTATCCCCTAAGCTGGATCTCCGGGGATCTGCACCTGGAAAACTTTGGTACCTATAAGGGGGATAACCGCCTGGTCTATTTCGATCTCAACGATTTTGACGAAGGGATCCTGGCTCCTGCCACCTGGGAGGTAGCCCGGATGGTGACCAGCGTTTTCTGTGGTTTTGAATCCGTGGGGATAAAGAAGAAGGAAGCCAGACAGGTGGCGGGGATGTTCCTGGATAAATATTCGGCGATCCTTGCAAAGGGGAAGGCCCGTTATCTCGAGACGGAAACGGCGGATGGGATCGTGCGTCTTTTTATGCAAAAGGTCAACGAGCGTAAGCAGAAAGAGCTGATCCGTCAGCGGACGGTCGAAGGCAGGAATGGAAAGCTGCAGCTTCGGGTCGACCGTGTTCGGCTTTTCCCGATCGAGCCGTCGTCCCTGAAAAAGGAGCTGATGGCCCATCTTACCCAATGGATGCCGCAATCCGGTTTATTAAAGAACAAGCATAAGGTATTGGACGTGGCGTTTCGCATCGCCGGCACCGGTAGTCTTGGTGTGCGGCGATATGTTTTCCTGGTCCAGAATAATAAAGATCCCAAGAAATACCTGCTGATCGATATGAAGGAGGCCTTGTCTTCCTCCCTGCAGCCCTGGCTGGGCAATCCGCAACCTGCCTGGGCTTCCGAGGCCGAGCGGGTGGTAGCCGTCCAGGCGCGGATGCAGAACATCTCCCCTGCCCTGCTTAGTACGACCTCCTTCCGGGGCGGGTCCTATGTGGTAAAGGAAATGCAGCCCATGGCCGACAAGATCGACTTCCTGGTGATCCGGGACCGGTTTAAGGATATCGAATGTGTGATCAACGATATGGCGTTGCTCACGGCTTCGGCCCAGCTTCGAAGTGCCGGGCGGCAGGGAGCCACGCTGCCCGATGAGCTGATCGCCTTTGGCAGCGACCATCACTGGCAGCAGGGGATGCTGGATTATGCCGAGCGTTATGCGACCCAGGTAAAAAAAGATTACCAGGAATTTTTCAAGGCATACAAAGGCGGATATTTTGGTTGATAAAAAGCACGCGACATGATGCAGGACATTATATGGAAGCTGCTTCTTGCAGTGATCGTCGGCGGACTGATCGGCGCCGAGCGCGAATACCGGAGTAAATCGGCGGGTTTCCGGACCCTGACCCTTATCTGTCTGGGGGCCACCCTTTTCACCATCTTATCTGCGCTTATCGGGGGCAGGAGCACTCCGGACAGGATCGCCTCCAATGTCGTCGTGGGTATCGGTTTTGTGGGGGCCGGTGTCATTTTCAAGGGTGATACTTTCCAAACCAAGGTCAGCGGTATCACCACGGCGGCGATGATCTGGGTGACAGCGGCCCTGGGCATGGCCATCGGTGCGGGTTTTGAAATGATCGCCTTTATAGCCTGTATGCTGATCCTGGGCGTTCTTTTTATCTTCAGCATGCTGGAAGGGTGGATCGACAAGGTGAACCAGATCCGGAATTATAAGATCGTATGTGCATTTGAGAATGAGACCCTGCACCGGTATGAGGTGCTGTTTACTGCGCATAAGCTCCGGTTCAGGCGTAGCCGGCAGACCAAGTCGGCTTCCGATGTGATCACGGGGGAATGGGTCGTTCAGGGGACGGAACGGAACCACCGGCATTTTATCCACGAGATCTTGAAGGACCCCTCGGTCAAGGCGTTTGAGTTCTGATTTAACGGGGGCGACGATCCTGCACGCGGTAAGCCGGGGTTGGGCAACCGATGGAGGTTGTTGGGTCGGCCGATCTAAAACAGCGTCAGTGTCCAGGTCCGTTCGAACGTCGCACCGGGCTCCAGCCGGTTGATCCCTTCTTTATTTACCCACTGTTGATTGCTGTTGGTGCTATCGGCGATGCCGCACCAGGGTTCTATACAAAGAAAGTCGGCGCCGGGGGCTGCCCACAGACCCAGATAGGGAAAACCCGGGAAGTCCATCCGAAGTCCCCGTGGCGTACGGTCGGATCGTAGGGATATGCTTGTCGTGGGGGGATGTTTTAATACCAGGGCGTCTTTTGCAAAGAGCTCTTTTGTCAGCGGCAGACGGCGGGTATGATCGAGGAGGGGCAGCGGGGTCGTCTCAATAAGTCCTTCTTTGGAGATGGGCCAGCGGGGGGCCGTTATCGCTTCATCAAACTCCAGGTAATAATCGGTATAGTCCGTTCCGGGTACAATGGGAACTTTAAAAGCCGGGTGGCCGCCGGCGGAAAAATAGAGTATCGCCGTCGATGGATTTTTTACCTGGTAGGTGGTCGTCAGTCCATCGGATGTAAGCCCATAGATCACCCTCAATTCGAAATCAAAGGGGAAACGCCCTTTTGTCGCCGCGCTGCTTTTCAATAAAAAAGTGATCGAGTCCTGCTGCTGTTGTTCCGCCGTAAATTCCATATCCCGGGCAAAACCATGCCGGGAAAGGGACCAGCCCTTATCCTGGTAATAAAAAGTATTCCCTTTCAGCGTACCTACGATCGGGAAAAGGAGGGGTGAATGTTTCCCCCAGAAGACCGGGTCTCCGTTCCACATATATTCGAGCTGGTGGCCCTTATGGAAGATACTCTGTAATTCTGCGCCTTTCGGATGGATGCTGATCTTTAGCTGCTGATTTTCTACCGTGAACATATCGTATGGTTTTGTGAGAAGGCTCTTCGGTCTGCAATTTAATGGATTTAGGATTCATCCGGCATTCACTTTGCCCGGTTGGCGCCAATTGCGTACATTCGGTCCATGTTTCGCTACCTGGAGATCATCTGGACGAGTTTTAAAATGGCATTGCAGGAGTTCCGCTCCAATAAGCTTCGTACATTCCTCTCCCTGCTGGGTATCACCTTCGGGATATTCTGCATCATCAGCGTATTGTCTACCATCAGCAGCATGCAGCGTGCCGTCAACAACGATCTGAAGGCGCTGGGCAATAAAACGATCTATATCGACAAATGGCAATATGCCGCCGGCGGGAATGACTATCCCTGGTGGAAATATATTAAACGGCCTACTCCTAAGGATGAGGAAGCAATGCTGTTGCGGCTGAAAGTGCCGGATGCCGCTCATATCTCGTTTGGCATCGAGACGCAGGCCAATGTCGACTTTGGGGACAATTCCCTTACGGGGGTCAGCTATTATGGCAATACCGAGGATTTTGACAAGATCCAATCGATCACCATCGGGGCCGGCCGCTATTTTCAGCAATCCGATTTCGACAGGGGAACGCCCTATATCGTATTGGGCTACCTGATCGCCGAGAAGCTCTTTGGCAAGGCGGAAAAAGCGGTGGGTAACGAGGTAAAGCTCAAGGGCGGGAAAACGGCGATCGTCATCGGTGTGATCGCAAAACAGGGACAGAGCCTGCTGGGCGGATGGGATTATGATAACAGCATCCTGCTCACCTATAGTTTTATGAAGCAGCTGATACGGGAGGAATATGGTTCGCCGAAGATCCTTGTGCAGGCCGGCGACAAGATCAGCACCGAAGCGCTGAAGGATGAGCTGAGAGGCGCCATGCGGTCCATACGAAAGCTTAGTCCCACGCAGGAAGACAACTTTGCTCTCAACGATATCGACAGTCTCAGCAAGATGCTGGACCCTATTTTCCGGGGGATGAATATCGGGGGCTGGGCCATTGCCGCTTTGTCGCTGATCGTAGGCATGTTCGGCGTGGCGAATATCATGTTTGTGACTGTCCGGGAAAGGACCAGCCAGATCGGTCTTAAAAAAGCCATCGGCGCCAAGCGGGGGGTGATCATGATGGAGTTCCTGCTGGAATCGGCCTTTCTTTGTATCATCGGCGGGATGATCGGGCTGCTGGCCGTATTTGTCCTTACCCTGATCTTCTCTGCCATGCTGGCCTTCCAGGTTGTCATCCCGCTGAATATTATCGTGCTGGCGGTCGGCATCTGTCTTTTCACCGGTATCTCGGCCGGTATCATTCCTGCCTTTATTGCGGCCCGGATGGACCCCGTCGTGGCGATACGATCGAAATGAGTAAATTCGCGCCATGAAATCGGGTGTCACTATCCTCGCCATCGAGTCCTCCTGCGACGAAACAAGCTGTGCGATCTGCCGCGACGGGCAGATCCTTTCCAATATCATTGCCGGGCAGGCCATCCATGAGCAGTATGGGGGGGTCGTTCCGGAACTGGCCAGTCGGGCGCATATGCAGAATATCGTTCCGGTGGTGGATGCGGCGCTGAAAAAGGCCGGTTGTGCCCTGTCTTCGGCGCAGGCGATCGCCTTTACGCAGTCACCGGGATTGATCGGGTCGTTGCTGGTAGGGTCACAGTTTGCCAAATCGCTGGCCCTGTCCCTTGATATTCCCCTGCTGGCGGTCCATCATATGCAGGCGCATGTGCTGGCCAATCTGATACCGGGTCCTTCGGGGACGGTCGGGACTGCTCGTGCGGGTACGATGCCTGCTGCCATGGATGGTACGGCGCCGATGCCGGCCTTTCCCTTCCTTTGTCTGACGGTGAGCGGAGGGCATACGCAGATCGTGCTTTGTCATTCCCCCCTGAAGATGGAGGTGATCGGTGAAACGCTTGATGATGCAGCCGGTGAAGCCTTTGATAAATCGGCCAAGCTTCTTGGTCTCCCCTATCCCGGCGGTCCCCTGATCGACAAGTATGCCCGGGAGGGCAAGCCTTCCCGTTTCTCCTTTCCTGAACCGCAGATCCCCGGGCTGAACTTCAGCTTTAGCGGGCTGAAGACGGCCATCCTTTATTTTATCCAGGATCATGTCGCAGAGGATCCAAACTTTATCGCAACCAATCTCCCCGATATCTGCGCCTCTATCCAGGCACGTATTGTTTCTATCCTTCTCAATAAGGTAAAAAAAGCCGCCCGGGAGACCGGGGTCAGGGATCTCTGTATTGCGGGCGGTGTATCCGCCAATAGCGGATTGCGGACGGCTTTCCGGGAGATGGGTGTCCGGGAAGGATGGAATACTTTTATTCCGCCTTTTGAGTATTGCACCGACAATGCCGCCATGATCGCCATTACCGGTTATTTCAAATACCTGGCTGATGACTTCGCTCCACTGACGGTCAGCGCCAGCGCAAGGGCGGAATGGTGAGATGACGACGTCCGATGCCCGACGACGAGGATGCTTCAATGACGTTTACAGACCGAGATATTTACTGACATCGGAATAGCTGGCGGTGTTGACGCCAGCTTGTTTCATGCCTGTGCTGATCGTTCCGCTGACGGCTACGATCTTGAATTTATACGTGGCGATCGTATAGGTGCTCAATGTCGGTATCGTGGCGCTGCTAACCGTCTGGACAAAGAAATAGTGCAGCCGCACCTTGCCCGGCATCGTCTCAAAACAGACGTTATAATTAAAATTACCACTGGCGTCGGTGAACTGGTAGGCCAGCGGCGCCCATTGATTTGTGTTGCCGGTTGTATTTGGTGTGAAATAGACCATCACCTCGCCGGTGTTCAGGATATTTTGCGTAATAGAGGTAAAAGTTGCATCATAGTAACGGGTAAAATATTCGGTATAGCCGCCGGTACCCGTCTGGAATTCATAGAACGAATTCCAGGCCCATTGGGCGCTCTTTATGGAAAAGGTATCGACGAATACATTGGCATTGCCCTGGGGACCGGTAGGGCCTGCGGGGCCTGTTGTACCGGCCGGTCCGGTGGCGCCGGCAGGACCCGTTTTTGAACAGGCGGTAAAAAGAAAAAGGGTGGCGGCGAAGAAAAGAGGGCGGAAAAGATTTTGTTTCAGCATGATAATGAGTTTAATGAAGCCATGGACAATAGGGTCCTAAACAACACATTTGCAATGAGTTATTAGACCATACAAACCTAACCCTTTAAGATCGGGTAAGCAATACCACTTAGGTGTGAATTTTGACCCCTTTATCCCGTTTCCGGGTCGATTTATACCGGGAAGAGTACCGCATTTAGGGTATTTTTGAGTATTATGCCGAATCCTTATTTCCAATTCAAGCAATTCACCATCTACCAGGATCAATGCGCCATGAAAGTGTGTACGGATGCCTGTATCCTGGGTGCCTGGTTCTCGGAGAAGGCGCCTTCCTGGTCCCGGATCCTGGATATCGGTTCCGGAACGGGTCTGCTGATGTTGATGCTGGCGCAGAAGCATAAGGGGGAGATCCAGGGGATCGAGCTGGATCTGTCGGCCTTCCGTCAGTTGCAGGATAATATCCGGCAGAGTCCCTGGAAGGAGATGTTGAAGGCCGTTCCGGGGGATGCGCGGACCTATTCTTTTGCCGGCAAGTTTGAATTTATCATCGCGAACCCGCCATTTTATGAGGGTGATCTGGCTGCGGGATCCGAGCAGGATAATCTGGCGAAGCATAGCAAGGAGCTGACGTTGTCGGAACTGTTACCCGTTATCGATCATAACCTCACCATAGATGGAACGTTTGGCCTTCTCCTCCCCTATCACCGGACGGATCATTTTGAGACGCTGGCGGCGGGTCATGGATTTTATCTGCGGGAAAAGCTCCTGGTAAGACAGACGCCCCGTCATGAGTATTTCAGGAGTGTCGTGCATTTCTCCCGTCGCAAGGAGCGTTTTTCTCCATTGACGGAGCTGACGATCAAGGATGCCGAAGGGCGTTACACCCCTGAGTTTGCGGAATTGATGCAGGATTATTATTTGCCGATGGCGTATTCTGTTAAGTAGACGCATAGCCTGCCAGATAGCTATAGGGATCCGTCAATTCTCCTTTGCGGACCATCGTCGCCCGGTCGATGATCTTCGAGCCGCCTTTTACCAGGTCTTCCAATACATATTTGATCAGCTGTTCACCGAAGTAGCGTGAGGCATCCCGGGGCAGCTCATTTGGCAGGTTGCCTACGGCCATGATGTCCACGGAACCGGGCAGATAGGGGGCAGTACGCTGGCGGGTCGTTTTGTCCACTCCATATACGGGGTCCAGCATGGAGGTGTCACCGAGATTGCAGGGGATGGATCCTTCCTTGTCATCGGTGATGTCGGCGATCGTTTGTAAACGGAAGCCGGTAGCTGTCATGTCTTCCCATTCGAAGAGCCGGGGCATGCTTTTGTCCCAGTAAATACCGTTCATCAGGACATCAGCCACCTGTGTGAAAGGGAGGAATTTGCAGCGATAGTCTTGTGGATGATGGTGAAAGTCGTCGCGATGATAGGTCTTGTCTTTTTTATTTTCATAGAGGTCGGCGCCTTTTAGCTGGGTGAAAACGGGGTAGGCGAATTTCCTTTCCAGAAATTCATCCGGTTCCACCTCGACGATCTCCAGCAGGTTCATCACTTCGAGTACGCCATGCGCCACCCTGCCTGAGCCGGTGACCACGACTTTTATCTCCGGCATCTTTAGTCCGAAATAGGTATGGATCAGTTCGCGGAAGCTTTTTTGTGCGTGTACACTGCCGAGCGTATATTTTCCCGTCCGCCGGCCATAGGCCATGATCCCGTTGTGGGCGCCTACTACCCCGGCGAAGAAACCGAACCCCAGGATCCGCTGTCCGTCGTCGTGTTCCAGGCATTCATAGTCGATGAGGGTGATCTTTCTTTCCAGGATGGCCTGGAACATCTCCCGGTTATAGGATTGTTGTTTTTTTGTATGGGAGAAGAACAGGTAGGTCTTGCCCGGTTTGAGATCGCCGATGGGTACTTCTTTGATCCCGAAGAGGATGTCGGCTTCGGAGATATCTTCTTTTATTTCGACGCCTGCGCTGCGGTATTCCTTGTCGGAATAGCAGCGGTCGGGGGAAGACTGGGCGATGACCCGTACGTCGGGTGCATTGCGGTGGATCCATTTACATTGTGCCGGTGTCAGGGCTACCCGGTTGTCCGGTGGTACCTTGCCTTCGCGTAATAAGCCTATCGTGATCATCCTTTTTGCTGTTTTTCTTGCAATCGTGGGTGGTAAAGGTAGAATTTTTGAAGCGTTTTTGGCGGGGACGGGCTAAATCAGTAATATTGCGTCCCGATTTTGATGGCCGCCTGCTGCAGGGAGGAGGCCACTTGATTGGAGGGATGGCTGGATGGCCACGTTGTGTAGGGAGGCCATCTTTTGTGGTGAAGCCCGGATGGCGGAACTGGTAGACGCGTCAGACTCAAAATCTGGTTATCGCAAGGTAGTGCAGGTTCGATTCCTGTTCCGGGCACTTTTAGACCGTTGTAAATAATTGATTTACAACGGTCTATTTATTTTTAGAAGGACATTTTTTGACACATTTCCCCGCTTTGTACCGTTCGTTTTGACACATAATTGACATATGAAAACGCTAAATTTGACACACAGATCGTCAAATTTTTATCCCATGAATATTCATATTTCAGAGCGCCCATCTTCGGATAGGCATAAGGTTTATTACACCCTCAATTGGGGCCGTAAATCAGGCCAACGCTTAGCTACCGGCATCTTTACGTATGCAAAGCCTGCCAATCAATTACAACGGAATCACAACAAAGAGGCCCTGACGATCCTTGAAACGAAGAGATCGCAGATGGTGATCGAGATGCGTGTGGTTATGGGAATGGCTTAAATCGTGGCTAATACGGGAGTGGCTCCCGGCTTGTGTGTCTTACTCTTAATATGCGAATAACATCCGGGAAGACGTAATATGCGACACGGAGTCGATATAATTCGAATGCCCGATAATGACCGTTATTGTTCGTTTTGTATTTATCAGGAGGGTGATTTTCAGGATGGAGGGTAATCTCTTCAATTTTCTCTAAAATCTCAAACCTTACCTTTTCAGCATTTTGAACAGAATCTTCTGCGATATAAAGAATGGACTTATTAAATTGCTTTAGGGCCTGGATATCCCAGCTAATCCTTCTATTTTCCATTCAGCCAGCTTTTTGACATTTCGACTACTTGCTCATGAGTATAGAACTCACCAGCATCCATACGCTTCATAGCTGCTTCCAATTCAAGATTATATTCTTCAAGACTGATTGAGGTAGTATCGTCCTTTAATTGGACATAATGCTTTGCCACGTGAAAAAGCGACTCTTTTTCATCCAATGATAAACGCATCCAATACCTTAAAAATTCATTGTCCAAAGATTGCGCTCCCATAGATGCTATTTTACCCAAAATTAATTTATAAATTTAAATAAAAGAAACAAGATATTTAATCAATTCCTTGCACTTTTGTGCTTGACGGACTCACCAAACGTTCCTGTCGTATTCCCACTCTCCGTTCCGGGATTTCCTGACGCAAGAATGACTCTTACAAAATATTTATTATTAATAATCAAATAGTTACGATTCCTGTTCCGGGCACTTGAACTTCAAGTAGTTACAAAGGTCGCAACAACAGCGGCCTTTTTCTTTTCAAAACTTGCCAGTGAAACGGAAATGAAATGGATAACTGAAAGAGCATTTGTTTACCAAAGTTAACGCATTTGTTTCTGTCTGATGATGACCGTTTCCTCGCCTTTTAACCGTAGAGGAGTTTCTATTTTTTCTTCCAGTTGTCACGGCTTACCGTTTTCGTTTGTTGATTGAAAGACGGCATTGGGGTTGGCGAGTGAATTTAAAATAAAATATACTATTCAAAATGGTATGGCGATCATTCTTGACCCTGGCTCGCAAGAGCCCTTGCCAAATAAGGCGCCGTCTTGCTTTCGGTTGATCGGGCGACCTTGCTCGGAGGGCCGGACGCCACTATACGGCCGCCTTCTTCGCCGGCACCGGGGCCTATGTCAATGATCCAGTCACTGGCGGTGACGATGCGCATCTCGTGTTCGACGAGGATGACGGTATTGCCGGATTCAACCAGGTTTTCGAGCTGGATTAGAAGTCTCTCCACGTCGGACGGATGCAGACCGGTGGTCGGTTCGTCAAGGACATAGAGCGTATCGCCTCTTTGTATACGTTGGAGTTCCGTAGCAAGCTTGATCCGTTGGGCTTCGCCGCCGGAGAGCTCGGTAGCGGGCTGGCCCAGCCGCAAATAACCTAATCCTACTTGCATTAAGACATCCAACGGTCTGCGCACGGCAGGTTGATTAGCAAAAAAGGCATGCGCCATGGACACCGTCATCGCCAACACCTCGGCGATATTCTTGCCCTGGTATTTTACCTCCAGGGTTTTTTCGTTGTAGCGGGAACCATGGCAGGTGGGACAAGGTGCATAGACGCTGGGCAAAAAGAGCAGTTCGACCATTACGAAACCTTCTCCTTCACAAGTCGGGCATCGGCCCTTGGATATGTTGAAGGAAAACCTGCCTGCTTGATAGTGGCGGTCGCGCGCCATTTTCGTATCGGCAAATAACTTCCGGACCGGATCGAACAGACCGGTATAGGTCGCCAGGTTGCTGCGGGGCGTTCGCCCGATGGGCTTTTGATCCACGCGCACCAGCCGCCGGATCTTTTCCAATCCACTCACGATCCGGCCACCGGTCGATACCGGGGCGGCGCGTTCCAATAGTTCGCCTTCCTCTTCGGACGCTGCAAAGGGCTGGCCCAGGAATTCGGACACCAGTTCGACGAGTGCCTGGCTGACCAGGCTGGACTTACCCGAGCCGGACACGCCCGTAACGGTTGTCATGATCCCCAATGGAAATTCGATATCCAACTGCTGCAGGTTATTTCGTGTGATGCCGGCAAGTTTTAGCCAGCCTTTTGGTTCACGGGGTTTCCGGGGGGACACAGGGGCATCCCCGAAGAGATGCCGCCTTGTTTGTGATGCCTCCACCAGGGCAAGGCCGGCGGGTCGGCCGCTATACAAAATGTACCCACCTTGTTCACCGGCCGCGGGTCCGACATCTACCAGCCAGTCGGCCTTACGGATGACGTCGAGATCATGTTCGACGACAAATAAGGAATTGCCGGCCGCCTTTAGCTGGGCCAGCGCCGCCAGCAGTGCCTCCGTATCGGCCGGATGCAATCCGGCGGAAGGTTCGTCCAATACATATACGACTCCAAATAAATTGGACCGGACCTGTGTAGCCAACCGAAGGCGTTGTAGCTCCCCCGGTGATAAGGTCGGTGTACTACGTTCGAGGGATAAATAACCCAGTCCCAAGTCCAATAGCACGGTTAGCCGGCTCAGGAGATCGTCAGCGATACGCTGTATTACCTCGCCTTTGGCTCCCCCGGCGGCGGGTTCGCTTTTGCCCGATGCAGCCGCAGCATCTTTGGCCCGCGAGCTCATTCCTGCTTTTGCGAACGGTCGCAGGATCTCTTCCAGCCGGGCAAGCGGTATCCGGGAAATATCGGCGATATCCATGCCGGCAAAGGTGACCGAGAGGGATTCCTTTCGTAAGCGCTTCCCGTGACAGAGGGGACATTCGGCGCCAAGCATATACTGGAGGGCGCGTTTTTTCATCATTGGGCTTTGCGTATTGGCAAAGCTATATATTACGTGACGCCGGGCGCTGGTAAAAGTCCCCATGTAACTGGGTTCTTCCTTTTGGCGAATGGCCTGCTTTACTTCCTTACGGGTGAATCCCGGATAAACGGGAACGACGGGCTGCTCTTCTGTAAAAAGGATCCAGTCCCGGTCCTTTTTCGGTAGCTCGCGCCAGGGACGATCAACGTCATATCCAAGGGTGATCAGAATATCCCGCAGGTTCTGGCCGTGCCAGGCCGTAGGCCAGGCGGCGATGGCCCGTTCGCGTATGGTCAGCGAATCATCCGGAACCATCGATGCTTCGGTTACCTCATAGATCCTGCCGAGTCCATGACATTGCGGGCAAGCTCCTTCGGGTGTGTTAGGGGAGAATGATTCCGAATACAGCAAGGCCTGACCTCGTGGATAGTCCCCGGCACGGGAATAAAGCATCCGAAGTAAGTTGGATAAGGTGGTTACGCTTCCAACCGAGGAGCGGGAGGTGGGTGACCCCCGTTGTTGTTGAAGCGCCACGGCCGGGGGTAGTCCATCGATAGAATCCACTTCCGGAACGCTCATCTGGTGAAAAAGACGACGGGCATAGGGCGACACCGATTCGAGATAGCGGCGTTGCGCCTCTGCATAAAGCGTTCCGAAGGCAAGAGAAGATTTGCCGGAACCCGACACCCCCGTAAAAACCACGAGTGCATCTCGTGGAATATCGAGATCGACATTTTTCAAATTATGTTCCCGGGCTCCCCTGACCTGTATATAACCGGTAATGCCGGGTTGACTGTTATTGAAAGAAGGTGGTTGCATTGGATTAATGATACAAAGGTTATGCCGCAGGCTACGAGGGCCGCCCTTTCAATTCTGTCAATTGGTAGTTCGGTCACTCAGCCGGTGCCACTGCCTTACATTATCAATTGCCGCTATTGACAATAAACCACAAGCACTACAAACACGAAAAGGCAAAATTTTATCCGATGAACATTTATATTTCGGAGTGTCTTTTTTCGGACAAACATAAGGTTTATTAAAATCCGTGCTGACTTCCCCTAATAATATCGTAAGTACGGCTACGTATACTTACAATTGCGGGAATTAGTCTATTGAGGTTGTTGGCTGGAAAGACTATTTTTTTGTCGTCTGCAAAAGACGATCGCCTGCTCACTATAACCTCTTCGGTTAAATTTATCCGGCGTAATTGGGATCAAATTCGACGATCCATTCAATGCCATACTTGTCTCTAAACATTCCAGCGTATGTACCCCAGGGAGTGTCGTCGATGGGCATTTCAATATTTCCGCCTGCTGACAGGCCGTTAAATGTTTTGGCTGCTTCTTCGCGGCTTTCTGCGCTAACTGCTATTTTCGATCTGTTTTCGTTTTCGTTTGTTCGTCCCATAAATTCGGGAACATCATTGGCCAGTAACACATTGTGTTTGCCGATAGGCAAAGCGATCTGCATTATTTTATTTGCCTCTTTTTCAGCAATTGGAAATTCGGCGCTTGACAGGTCTTTAAAACGAACGATCTTCGAGAACTCGCCGCCAAAAACTGATTTGTAAAAAGTGAATGCTTCTTCGGCATTTCCGTTGAAGTTGATCCATGGATTAATCGCTCTCATAAATTTAATTTTTATATGTGATTATTCATTTTCTCTGGCTTTTTATTGTTGCTAAGACCTTATCAAGTTGATTAAATTGCATTTCCCAGTTTTGCCTGAGTTGAGCCAGCCACATATCAAATTCCTGCATTTTTTTTGCATTAAAGTGATAATGAATTTCTCTGCCAGCGTGCTCAGCTTTTATCAATTCGCATTCGTGTAATACTTTAATATGTTTTGATACTGCCTGCCGGCTCATATCAAATTTTTCGGCCATTGCATTTGGCGTCAATGCCTGAATAGTAATTAAAGTTAAAATGGCCCGACGTGTCGGGTCGGCTATTGCCTGGAATATGTCTTGAGTCATATACAGCGTTTAATTCGCAACCTACAGGTTGCAAATATATGCGCAACTTTTGAGTTGCGCAAATTTATTTACATTTATTTTTTTCCGGGGGACAACGGATCTGCCACCTATATGTAATTTGCCCAGGGTCTATGAATAACGGGCTATGGCTTGTAAGACATCTTTCAAGATCTTATCGAGGGAATGCTTAGCTGTAATAGCCAACCAGGAGATGGCGGTAAAATAGAGGAGCAGGGCACATCCAATCAAGGCTACCTCCATATTATTCAACAACATCGGGCTGCTTGTCTGTTCCGGCAGTCTAACCTTTTCAATGGCGGGATGACTTACGGCAGTTGTGCCGGAAGTGCGTTGAAATGGAGTTACGGAGGCGCACCATCCGTGAATTGATAAAACAAAGGCACATAAAATAAGGAACAATTTCATGATATAGTTCTTAAGGATTTGGAATAGCAAACAAGTCAATAAAAATCCATAAAATAAAAGCCGTTTGCAAGGCAAAACTGTTAAAGTTTTGCATAATCAGGCCATTGAGCTAAACAAACGGCGCCAAACACTTACAGGCGGTAGAAAATTATTGCAAATTAAAGTAGTAGAGTTGGGAGGTTTTTTTGTTTGGTAGCGATGTGAGCTTGCTTATCTTTAACTCCAAATATCAAAAGCTCATGAAGTTTTTTTTGTTGGGTATTTGTTTGCTGGCGATAGCAACGCTTCCATCCTGCGACCTCGGCGCTCCCGCTCCCGCCCTTCCATATACGGCCCCTCCATCTACCGTAGTAACCACCAACCGGCCGCTTTTCAAGGATTTTATGGGTATTAATGGTCATGTCACCTTTAAACCCGAACTGTACGGACAGGTATGCCGGCTGGTGCGTAATTACCACAATATCGACTGGGATGTAAAAAAGGTCGGTGATCCTCTTACCATACCGGTGACATCCAATAATATCAACTGGAAGACAGACATATATGGCCCCTGGAAACAAAAGGGATTTGAAACGGATATCTGTCTCCAGTTCGGAACGTTTGGTACCGGAGACCACGATCTGGAGAATACCTGGAAAGGAAAAGAACAATGGACCCATGACTATGGGAAACAAATGGCCTCCTTTTTTGGCCCTTCGGGGGTGGAAAAGCTTGCTACTTCTTTTGAGATCGATAATGAGCCCGGAAGACAGATCGATGCCGCTCTCTTCAAGACCATCTTCAAACAAATGGCCGGCGGTATCCGTGCCGGTGATCCGAAGGCGCTGATCCTCACCCCTGCCGTTCAGGCCCGGCCGACCGACGATTATTATCAGGGGCTTAACAGCATATATGCAGACAAGGATATTCTGCCGCTGTATGATGTCATCAATATACACACCTACGCTACCCTTCCTCAATCGGGTACTTCAAAGAACCTTTGGAACCGCAGCTTTCCCGAAGATCCTTCGCTGCCGGATTATTTCAGGATCGTGGATGAGGCTATTGCCTGGCGTAACCAGCATGCCCCCGGGAAAAAGGTATGGGTCACTGAATTTGGATATGACGCCTGTACGCCTGAAGCCATGCAGCGTCGCAAAGATTGGGCGTTAAAGCTTAACTGGCAGGGCGCTACGGATCTTCAGCAGGCGCAGTACATCGTACGATCTTTTCTCCTTTTTGTCACAAGGGATATAGACCGGGCCTATCTCTACTTTTATAATGATGACGATGAGCCTGCCGTGCATGGATCTTCCGGGCTGACGCGCCGTTTCCAGCCGAAAATGTCCTTCTGGGCAGTCAGGCAGCTGTATGAAACGCTTGGTAATTATCGTTTTCATCGCATCGTAAAAAATGAGGACGGCAAATTGTTCGTATACGAATTCGAGCAGGGCGACGATACGCATAAAAAGATCTGGGTAGCCTGGTCACCTACCGGGACCCCGACGCAGGAAAAAGAAGGTTACCAGCCAAGAACCATAAAAGTAACCCTTGACAACATGCCCGGAAAACCGCTCCTTGTCACCGGTATGGCGACGGCAGATGGGCCGGCACCCGCAGCGAAATGGGAGCCTGCAGGCGATAAAGCCATCACGCTTACCATTGGCGAAAGCCCCACTTTTATCGTGATGAATAAATAAGCCACTTTTCTTTAAAAAGAAATTTTGCGAAGTCGATCGGTTGCGCGTATATTTGCAACCGAACGGCTTCTTAATTTATCTTTATGAGACGTGACATATTTCAAGCCATTGCAGACCCCACCCGACGAGCGATCCTCGTCCTGATCGCCGTACATGCAATGACCCCCAACGCCATCGCGGAGCACTTCGACATCACCCGCCAGTCCATATCCAAGCATTTGCGGATCCTGTCCGAATGCGACCTCCTGGCCCAAAAGCAGGAGGGCAGGGAGATCTTTTATGAACTAAAGATCGAAAAAATGGAAGAGATCGATGTCTGGCTGGCCCAGTTCCGGAAGATCACGGAAGAAAGGTTCCAGCAACTCGACCAGGTATTGTTCATCCTAAAAAATAAGAAAAAATGAGCTTGTTATTTGATTTCACCGTAGACAAAGCCACGAAAACCATTCACATTACCCGTGAATTTGCCGCCGACCTCGACCTGGTCTGGGACGCCTTTACAAAAGCGGAAATACTGGACCAGTGGATTGCGCCAAAGCCCTATAAAGCGCGTACCAAGGAAATGGATTTCCGGGAAGGGGGCCGTTGGTTGTATGCAATGGTTTCCCCCGTGGAGGTAAAATGCTGCAGTATGGTCGAATACATCAAGATCCAGCCCAAGACCAGCTTCTCTACAAAGAATACCTTTGCCGATGAGAACGCCCAACCCAGGGGTAACGGCTTTTCCCTTGTCAAAAATTCCTTTAAGGAAGGAGCAGGGATAACAACGGTTTACGTTGAAAAAGTATTCAATGATCTTGCCACCCTTGAAATGATGGCCACGAATGGCTTCAAGGAAGGCACCGCCGCAGGATACGAGAACCTGGATGAGTATTTGCTCACCCTCGTCACCAACAAATGAATCTATCGTTATGCGTATCATTAAGAAGTCGCGCATTGATACGTCAAGAGCACGACATTTTTGTCAAACAGCTGAAGGGTCGGATGTCCGGGATCAGCCCGTATCTCTTCCGGGAAGAGCCGGGCGCCGTCCCCAATAATGGCCGGGTTGATCAACAGTCTCATCTCGTCCACCAAGCCAGCTTCCAATAATGGTTTTATCAAAGAGCCGCTTCCCTGGACGAGAATATAGTTACCCGTCTCCTTCTTTAATTTTTTTACCGTCGCGATCAAATCTTTGCTGATGATCGTGGTATTTTGCCAGGGCGCCGTTTTCAGCGTGGAAGAAAGAACATATTTCCTGCAGTTGTTCAACCGGTCTGCCACGCCCTGTTCATTGTCTTTGAAGGAAGACCAGTAGGGGAAAAGCATTTCATAGGTGTGACGCCCATATAACATGATATCACAATTATTGATAGTGTTTTGTATGAATTGCTGTCGCCCGGGGCTATCAAATGGCAACCACCATTTATTCATGGAGCCTGCATCGAAGATCCCATCCAGCGACAGCCATTCCGTGACAATTAATTTTCGCATGAGCTTTATTTTTGAGTCAAAGATGCGAAACAAAATAGCAACGGAATAGAACAAAACCGACAAAATCCGCAAAATCCGGCCATTAGATACCGGCTTTGGCCTTTAAGTAAGCGGATGGTGTAAACCCGGTAAACTCCTTAAAGGCCCTTATGAAATGACTTTGATCCGTATAACCATTCCGGTAGGTAATCGTTGACAGGTCCGGAAGAGTCCGTTCATTCACCTGCCGGAATGCTTTGCTGAACTGGCTGATCCTACGAAACAGGACTGGGGAGACCCCGATCTCCCGCTCAAACATCCGTTCAAAGGTTCTCTCGGTCATATATAGTTCCTGTCTTATTTCTTTCAGGACATTTTTTCTTGGATCGCCGTGAATTTTTTCGACAGCATAGATCAACCGCTTATCCTCCCGTCTGATAGCAGTAATTCTACTGAGCAGGTATTCATCGATCAATTGGAGGGTTTGATCTGTGCTTGTGGCGTTCAATAACCGGTCCTGCAGTTGCGATCTTCCTGTCACCAAGTCCAGACAGACAGGCCGATCGACGAGTTCACTTGCGGAAACATTGAATAGGATGCTTAAAGCGTAGGGTTTTAGAAAATAAGCGAAGATCTTAAAATTGCCCGGGAGCAGGAGGGTTTCAGGCAGGACCGTCTGTCCGAACAGGAGGAGATGATCCGTGTTGGTTGCAATTTGGCCCGGCACCGTTGAAAATAAAAGCGTAGGCGTCCCATTTGCAAAGAGAGGCAATACGAAGGGGGCCACTACCTGTTGGTTCTCAACGACCAGGATGGATTGCACGTATGGCAAAAGCCTTTCTGAAGGCCGGGGGTAGCGTACTTCCATAGTTAATCGTGGTGTTGGGCAAAGAGCCAATCCAGCAGGCCCGGTGTCGCAATGACCTTATCCCAGATATTATGTCCTTCGCCCGGGAATTCCGTATATTTTGGGTTCCCACCGGCTCTTTTGATGGCGTCGATCATATTCCTTGAGCCGGCAACCGGAACGTTCCTGTCCTCCGTGCCATGGAAGGCCCATACGGCTACATGGATGATCTTCGGGGCGAGTCGCGGATCACCTCCTCCGGCGACGGGTATAGCGGCTGCAAACATTTCCGGGTGTTTGCAGATGAAGTTCCACGCTCCGTACCCGCCTCTTGACAGACCTGCCACATACCGTCTTTTGTCATCTATGCTGAACTGCCGGTCCAATGCGATGAGCGCATCAAAAACCAATGAATCCGCTTCCGGATAATAGGGAATACCGCCCCAGCCTGCTCCCGGCGGGCAGTTTGGGATAAAAAGAAATGCGGGATGCTCCCTCCGGTTGTTGTCCGTCGCCAGCAGTTCCGCCGCTACTGCACCTTCCAACTGGGCGATGGTATCCGTTGCGGGCTGACCTCCGTATGGCAGGGATATGACGATAGGGTATTTTTTGCCGGGGTCGTAATCCAGTGGTTTTAGAAGCCGGTACCGCAGGGTATCTCCTTTACTGTTTACAAAGATCCCCGGATCAAATGACTGGACAAATTCCTTTGTCTTTGTATAGTTCCAATTTGTCCAATGCATGGTAGAATAGGATTCGAACGATATCATTACGCCAACCGTCAGGGTGAGTGTCAAGCCTATTATCCCGGCTATCCCGATTACCGTTTGCAAGCGTCGCTGTGCCCGTGTATTCGTGCTGTTTGCCCCGGCGTCCGGAAGCTCGCGGGAAAAATGCACTATCAAAAAGATGGGGAACAGGCAGCCGGCCAATGAAACCCATTGGGAAATCCTTTCAATTGTATTTCCATTGGCGGGAGAGGGAGAGGCAATACCCCAAATAAAGGAGGATAAGAGGATCAATCCAATGATCAGCTGGAGCAGGCCGGCAGCCCTTAACCACCGCTTATTCTTTGCCCGCAGGGATATAAGGCTTATTCCATAGATAATACCTGTAACAAAGGATAAGAATAGGAGCGGTACATTATAACCGGCCAACTTATGAAAGTTAAGTATCGTATAAAAGACTATGGCATAGCAGAGACTACATCCGGTCGAGAGGACGCCTGTAACAAAGACAAACCAAAACTTCTTCGTATAATAATATTTCAATAGGAGTATCGATCCTATGGAAGCCGTGATATTTGTCAGCAGGAACCAACTATCGAATGTATCAAGCAGGATCAGCTGGGGACCGCCAAGCAGGAAACGAAGAATGCTTTGCAGCAGGGCCGAAGCCGTATAAAGGCCCAGAAAAAAGAGCAGCCAGCGATAAAGCTTTGTATTCATACCTTATAAAGATAGGAATTGTATAATCGATAAAAAACAATCTTCCGCCGATGGATAGATGGTAGTCGTACCTTTGCGGGATGCTGCAGAATCGCGTCGATCCCTTTGGAGCCATCATCACAACACCCGCCCGGGGGGCCTGGACGGGCAACAGGGGTGTGCTGCACAATGCCGGCCAGCAGATCCTCCGTCCTTTCCGGCTAAAAGCCTGGATAACCTGCCGGCTGGAGTTTAAGGGAAGAAAAAGAAAGGTCATGTCTCCCGACAGGTGGACCGAGCTTTTTTTCCTGGATGAAGCGACGTCGCTGGCCGCAGGCCACCGGCCTTGTTTTGAATGCAGAAGAGAGGATGCTACCCGGTTTAAGCATTTTTGGTTAAAAGGAAATCCCGGGTATGGTTTTGATGAACGGACCTCTATCAATGAAATAGATAAGATCCTGCATAACGAACGGATCGATCGCGAGGGATCAAAAGTAACCTTTACCAAGAGTTATACCAACCTTCCCAATGGGGCATTTATCCTTTACGAAGGTCTTCCGTTCCTTGTCTTCGACCGGCTTCTATTCAAATGGTCTCCCTTTGGGTATGAAAAAGGGGGGGCTCTCCCCCACCTTGATAAGATGACCGTTCTTACGCCGCGATCGATCGTCAATACATTGCGTGCCGGTTATATCCCCCAGGTTTCCGTGCGTCCGGGCGTTATGGAATAAGATTGTCTTTGTGTCTTATTGGAAATCTATCTTTATGGCAGAATTAGACAAGATACGGGTCACCACGTTCAACGGCATCCGAAGCGTGATCCTTGATAAAAAAAGAAGGACGGATCCCGTATGGTTTCAGGTTATTCTAAAACCCTCACCGGATGCTACTTACCGGAATACGGTGGATATCCTCGATGAAATGACGATCGACGATGTAAAACATTATGCCCTGGTAGATATCACGCCAAATGAATACCAGATCGTCCGGGCAACGGAAAAGGCGAATGGGATAAATTAACGTACGGCTATGGAGGGAATTAATCGGATTGTGAGGGTCTACTGCACACTCACCTTCTGCGTCTGGGTCGTATGGGCGCTGAAATACCCATAGGCTCCATTGTTGATATTGGATACGGGGTTGGCCGGTGAGGCGGTCGTATTGAAGACTCCGCCGCCGGAGGATTGATCCAGCTGGTTAAAATAGTTGTAGATGTTTACATCGATACAATTCATCCGCACTTCCAGCTCGTCGAATCGTTGAAGATAGGCGCTGTCCATGCGGAGGTTATTGTTGATATATCTTCCATCCGACAACCGGTCGCTAAAGATAAAGATGTCTTTTGTAAACGGGACGCCGTTGATCGTTTCGAAGAACTGGTAATAGTTCTTTACCCCTGCCGGGTCCTGGAAATTGGCGATGGCCGTTATCTGGTTCGAGCCAAAAAGTTTGGCTGTTTGGAAAGAAATGGAATCCAGCGATACCGGCTGCGGCATGACCGAAACGCCCGAATAGTTCGCCTGCAGGGCCTTTACCGTTAACGTGTAGGTGTTCCCCGGTTTACCCTGCAATACGTGCGTGGTATAGGTACCCGGTGTCGTTTCTGTCAGGCTATCCGTTACACCCTGGTTGTCGCTGATCTTTACGATGGCGCCCGACACGGCAGGGAAGCTGTTATCCGCATAGAAATTCACGGATTGATTGATGGTCACGGAATAGGGTCCGGCGGCATTGGTGACCTCGCCCTGGATGACGATCTGCGGGGGGATCGTATTCAGATCGAGGTTGACGGTCTTTTGACAGGAATAAAAGGACAGGGCCGGAAGGAGGGTCGCTATGGAAAGGATGAGTCGTTTCATTGGAATATCTTTATGAGTACTATCTTTTTATAAAGGGTCTTGGTGAGGATCTTAGAATTTAAAGTTATAGGCGACGGAAGGCACCCAGCGGAACAGGGCATACTGGACTGCCTGGGTCCTGGAAGGATCGCCCGGGTCCTGTTGGAAACCGATGCTATAGGCGTTCTCCCTGCCATAGGCATTGTACAGGGAGAAGTTCCAGTTGCTGTCGAACTTCTTTGTTTTTTTGCCCTGCAGGGTGGCTCCCAGGTCCAGGCGGTTATAGGCCGGCATCCGGTATCCGTTCCGTTGTACATAGATATAGGTCGGCTGGCCGTTGATCTCATATTTGCCGCTTGGCCAGGTGACGGCATTACCCGTATAATAGACAAAGTCCGCGGAGAAGGTCCATTTTTTGTTCAGCTTATAGATCCCGACCACGGAGAGATTGTGTGTCCGGTCCTGGTTGGCGGGATACCAGGAATCGCTGTTGATACCGGGGAATTGGCGTTCCGTCTTCGACAGGGTATAGCTGATCCAGCCATTGAGCTTGCCTACTTTCTTTTTTACGTATAGTTCCAATCCGTAGGATCGTCCCTTTCCGATTAACAGCTGGGATTCCACATTCTCGTTGGCTCTCAGCTGGGCTCCATTCTTATAGTCGATCTGGTTCTGCATATCCCGGTAGTACACTTCCGAGGAGAATTCATATTTCTCTCCGAAGTTCCGGTAATAGCCAAGAGAGACCTGGTCCGCGATCTCCGGTTTTACGATATTGCTGCTTGGGATCCAGATATCCGTCGGGTTGGCGGAGGTGGAGTTGGAGAGGAGATGCAGGTTTTGTGTGGTACGGGTATAGGAGAGCTTTAACGAGTTGGCGCTATTCAACCGGTAGCTCATGGAAAAACGCGGTTCCAGGTTAAAATAATTCTTTACTGTCTTCCCGCTGCCATAGACCGACGAATCGATGGTATTGCCCACGGAATCATAGGTATAAAAAGTCCCCGGTCCCAGGACCGTAAAAAGACCGGCGCGCAAGCCATAATTCACGTTGATGTTATCCGAGACGCTAAGGTCGTGTGAAATATAAGCGGCGCTCTCCAGGGCATGTTTGTTTTGTACCGTGATGGGGTTGAAGCTGGAAGACTGGCTGGCCGTTATCACCCCGGGCGAGGTCGTATGATCGATCACGTCGACCCCAAAGTTGATCTTATTCCCGGAATTGAGGTAATACTGAAGGTCTTCCTTGAAATGGTAGTCCTTTATATAGGAGGTGATCCCGATATTGTTATTCCCGGAGTTGAGGGTGATATTATAATTATACTTACTATAGATCAGGGAGGTGTTGGAGAACAATTTGTCGGTGAGGATATGGTTCCACCGGAAGGTAGCCGTCGTATTGCCATAGTTTAGTCCAAAGGTATTGCCAAAGCCAAGGTTGTCTTTTCCAAAGTAACCGGAGAGGTAGATATGGTCCTTTGCACCCAGCTTATAATTTGCCTTGGCATTGATATCATAAAAATAAAGACTGTTTCGGTTTGTATTGGTATCCTTTGAAAGTTTTAGGAACAGGTCGGCATAGGTCCGCCGGGCGCTTACGATAAAGGAGCCGTTGTCTTTTTCGATAGGTCCTTCCGCCTCCAGCCGGGAAGAGATCAGGCCGATCCCTCCGCTGGCATGGTATTCCCGGTCGTTGCCGTCGTTCATCTTCACATCCAGCACGGAGGACAATCTTCCCCCATATTCGGCCGGCATGGCGCCTTTATAAAGGGTCACGTCCTTGATCGCGTCCGAATTGAAGGTAGAGAAGAACCCGAGCAGGTGGGAAGGGTTATAGACCGTTGCCTCGTCCAGCAGGATGAGATTCTGGTCCGTTCCGCCGCCTCTTACATAGAAACCGCTGTTGCCGTCGCCTGCGGACTGTACACCCGGTAAGAGCTGGATCGTTTTCAGGATATCTTTCTCGCCGAAAAGGACCGGCAGGTCTTTTACTTCGTTGACCGATAGTTTCTGGACGCCCATCAGTGGCCGGGTCACATTATTTGTGCGGCTGGCCGTAACCACGGCCTCCTGTAGCTGCTCTTCCGCCTGTGCCATTTCGAAGGGTTGCCGGAGATCCCGGCTAAGGTCGATCTTTATGGAGTCCGTCTGGTAGCCGGAGAAGCTGACGATAAGCGTATAGCTTCCCGATGGCGCCGTAAGGGAATAAAACCCATATGCATTCGTGACGGCACCCGCCCTGGGAAATTCCCGCAAATGAATCGAGGCGCCGATCAGGACCTCTCCTGATTTTTTTTCCTTTATCGTCCCGCTGACCGTGTGTCGTTGCTGGGCGTTGGCGGCTGAAAAAAGAGCGATAGAAAATAGTCCTGATAGAATAATGGCGAATGGTTTCAATTTTCTCGATTTTATCCGGTAAAAATAGTCTTCCTATGCTTTCCTTTCCGGGGTATTATAGTAAATGCGATAACTTTTATAGGAAATAGTTGGTATAATGTACCTGTGCTTTTGTATAAAAACGCAACATCCATCCTTCTTTTTATCCTATTTTTAACAAACTCATGAGCGAACGTATAAAAACAGTAAACGATAATTTTGTCCTTCAATTGCTGATAAATCCCCGATACAGGATATATAGGCATTTGATCATGATCCTTTTTTCCGCATCCGTCATCTATAATGGAAGAAGCATGGAGGCCGAGCCGGTCACCAGCTATAGAAAAATAGGATTGTTTATCTTATTGCTCACGTTATTTTACGTGAACATGTATCAATTGGTGCCCAAGCTCTTATTTAAGAACAAGTACACCCAATATGCCCTTTCCGTGATCACCCTGGTGGTGGTTGCCTTTGTGCTTTTTCTTTTTGGAAGACATTTCCTGCGTCCCCATCTTACGATCCCGGAGAACAGGAAGAGTGACGTGCTGATCCTGTTCAATTTCGGTTTTATCTTTTGCATACTGATCGCCGCCTCTGCGGCCATTAAGCTGTTCCAGCGATGGGTCACCGACTCGCAGCGGATCAACGAGCTGGAGAAGATCACCATGCAATCCGAGCTGGAGCAGCTGAAGAACCAGATCAACCCGCATTTTTTATTTAACATGCTCAACAATGCCAATGTGCTGGCGCAAAAAGACCCCGAAAAAGCATCCCAGGTCCTGACGAAGCTCAGCGACCTGCTGCGGTACCAGCTGTATGACAGTACCCGGAGCAAGGTACTGCTTACCGCCGACATCCATTTCCTTACGGACTTCCTGAACCTGGAGAAGGTCCGGCGGGACCATTTTGAATTTATCGTCAGTAAAGAGGGGGAGATCAGCGGGCTGCAGGTCCCCCCGCTCCTCTTTATCACCTTTGTGGAGAATGCGGTCAAGCACAATGTGGATGCGGACAATCCCTCCTATGTCCATGTATATTTCGAGGTGAACAACGATGCCCTGTATTTCAAATGTATCAATTCGAAACCGCAGCAGCAGCCGGTAAAAAAGGGAGCGGGCGGGCTGGGACTTTCGAATGTTCGGCGTACATTGGAGCTGTTGTATCCTGACAAACACCGGTTGTCGATTGAAGACAAGACCGATAATTATAGTGTATCCTTAAAGATCCGACTATGACCTGTATAATCGTGGATGATGAGCCCCTGGCAAGGGAAGGCATGCAGCTGCTGATCCGGACGATGGAGGATCTGACGCTGCTGGGCAGCTTTAGCGGCGCCAATGCAGCCTCTCAATACTTGTCCGCCAACGAGGTCGACCTGGTATTCCTGGATATCCAGATGCCCGGTATCAATGGCATCGAGTTTGCCCGCACCATTCCCCAGGGGACCCTGGTGATCTTTACCACCGCTTACTCGGAGTATGCGCTGGACAGCTATGAGGTGGAGGCCATCGACTATCTGTTGAAACCCGTGGAAAAAGGGCGTTTTGCAAAGGCGGTTGCAAAGGCGGTAGCCTATCATGGGCTGTTAAAGACGGATCATTCCGGGAACAGGATCGAAACCGTAGCCTCCGATTATTTTTTTGTAAAGGCCGAGCGGAGGATCGTAAAGATCCAGTTCAGCGACATCTTATTTATCGAGGGATTAAAAGATTATGTGGTCCTGCATACCAATGAGCAGCGGATAATAACGGCGATGAATATTAAGACCATTCATGAACAGTTGCCACAAAGCGTTTTTGTCCGGGTCAGCAAATCTTATATCATCAACGTGCAGCAGCTTACGTCCATCGACAACAATACCGTCTTTATACAAAAGCATGAGATCCCGATCGGCAATGCCTATCGCAATTATTTTTTTGACGAGTTTGTCACCAAAAGGATGTTGAGCAGGTAAGATATATGGATCATTTGCCTACTTTCCGGAAAACGAGGATAGCGCCCACTCCCAGCGGCTTTTTGCATCTGGGTAATGTTCTGTCCTTTGCCATTACGGCGGCGATCGCCGAAAAGACCCATGCTTCCATCCTGCTTCGGATCGACGATCTTGACAGGGAAAGAATAGAGCCGGTTTTTGTCCGTGATATCTTTGACACCCTGCACTACCTGGAGATCCCCTGGGACGAGGGACCGAAAGATTATGAGACATATGAAAAGGAATATTCGCAGATCCACCGGATGGAGCTGTATAACCGGGCGTTGGAGACATTGAGGGGAACGGGGAATGTATTTGCCTGTTCCTGTTCCCGGGCAGCCGTTGCCCGGCTTTGTGCGGATGGAGCTTATCCCGGCACCTGCCGCGATAAGAAGATCCCGCTTGATAGCAAAGGAGTGAACTGGCGGCTTCGGACCGGGACTGGTATTGGGGAGGGCGGCAACCCGGAAGATGTGGTGACGATGAAGGATCTTATCATCCGGAAGAAGGATGGCTTTCCCTCCTACCAGCTGGCCTCCGTCGTGGATGACCAGCATTTTGGTATCGATCTCGTCGTCCGGGGTGGGGATCTGTTGCCATCCACGCGGGCGCAGACCTATCTGTCACGGCTGCTTCCCGGCAACCGTTTTGCGGATGCCTGGTTCATACACCACCCGCTTCTGACGGAGCCATCGGGGCAGAAGCTCTCTAAATCTGCCGGCGCGCAGTCTGTACAATTCCTGCGGAAGGAGGGGAAAAAACGTGTGGCCATCTATTCGATGATCGCGTCGATGCTGGGTATTGATGGTGAGGTGAGGGATTTCCGGGAGCTGGCGCAGGCGGCCGGGGTTCTATCCGGATTTAGCGGGTGAAATCCCGTTATTCCAGATTAAAAGCATAGATTTATATAAATCATCCCTTATATAAATTCCCCTTCATGAACATCCAGGTATCCAATCTCAGTCTCAATATGATCGACGCCGACATCAGAAGATTATTTTCGGCATTTGGGACCGTAGATTCGGTGGAGGTAAACCGGAACAAGTTCAATGGTCGTTCGAAGGGGGTCGCACAGGTGATGATGCCCAATGACACACAGGCCCGTCAGGCCATCGTCTCTCTCGACAATACCATCATGGATGGAAAGAAGATCTCCGTCAATGAATCCCCTGCCGCTACCAGCTGGTAGTTTTAGCCGATCACCGGCGCCAGTACTTTTGGCGGGGTCTGTTTGTGGAGATAGGCATTTGCGTCGTGCCGGAGCGCTCCTTCGGGCAGCCAGTCCCACCAGGAGCCCAGGTCCCTCTTTATGATGTTGGTATAGAAATCCGGCAGTTCGGGTGATTCTCCTTCGAAATAACGCCGGAAGGTCTTATCGTTGACGAGGTTGTCGCGTACCTGGCGATAAAAACGCAGCCGGCCATATCCTTCCGAGCTTACTGCCCGCATCAGGTTCATCCACCGGGTCGTAAAGTGGGGGGTGTTCCGGAACCGGCGGTACAGGGCTTTTGGTGAAAAAGTATATTCGGTCAGGTCGATCACCTTATCATAAAAATCCACCCATTCATAATTCCGGGGTTTGATGTTCATGGCGAGGTGGTTATTCAGGAAATGGAAGGGGAAGGGAAGTACGCGTTGTTTTTTCTGGTATTCCAGGTTTAGGGGCGCCGCCTCTCCAAAGGCCGTCAGCAGTGAATAGCCGGGGAAGGCGCTGGGAGAAAGATCGATAAAGCGTTTTGTCAGTTCGAATGGTTCGGCTCCCGAGTCGCTGTCCAGTCCCAGTACAAAATTCGTTTGTACATAGGGGATATATTTAAAGATCATGTTTACATGCTCGGCAACCTGGCGGACCTTTTCCTCCCCTTTTATATGTTGTGAGCGGGATTTGTTGCCCAGCTCGAACCAGGTCTCCACGCCGGGCAGCATGGCGGTAAAGCCGTTCTGCGCCAGTACTTTCAGGTGTTTTTCGGTAAGGATCGAGAGGCTGCTTTCCGCGAGGAAGCGAAAGCTTTTTGCCGGCGCCGCGGAGGCGATGGCTTCCATATTATCATCGAAGCGGACGCCGAAGTTCGGGTCATGCCAGGCGATCAGTGGTTGTTTGAATTGGGTGAGCAGGAATTGCAGGTCTTCCTTCATGCCCTGGAAGTCAAGCGGTTGATAAGGGACTGTGGAATCGATGCAGAAGGCGCAGGTATAGGGGCAGCCCATGCTTCCGATCATCGGGACCATTTTCAGGAAGGGGGCTTTTTTCAGGGTGGAGCTGATGAATTTCCAGCGCTCTTTTACGCCGGGTAGCTGCAGTGGTTGTTTTCCGGCGGCGAGATATTTTCCTATGGGGCGATGGGGGGAGCAGTCGTAGAGTACTTCCGCGAGGGTCGACTGGTCGACGAACCCCAATACATAGTCGAAGTACTGGATGGCGTCATCGGGGTAACAACGGGCGTGGGGTCCACCCAATACCGTAATGGTCCCTTGCTGACGGAAGTAATTGCTCAGTGAGTAAGCCAGCAGCGCGGCCTGTGTAAAGGAGCTGATAAAGACGATATCCATTCCGGCGGGCAGTTCGCGGCTGAGATCTTCGCGGCCGGTGTAGCAGATCATGGTTACTTCATGTCCTTCGCGTTCGCACCAGGTAGCGACCACCTGTGGCATGATACTGGCGAGGTTGGCGTGCATGATCTTTCCCCAAAGCGTATTGGTTGGTCCCTTGCAGACCAGGTCTATCACCCCGACTTTTAATTTTTTCATAATAAATTTATACTCCTATAGGTTGGTGGGAAGTTTGAAGAGTGCCGGGGGTGAAAAAGTAAGTTAAACTTATAATTCGTGATAGCCTAATTTATTTTGCTTCTGTATATTTATCGATGGTCTTGACATAAAAGGTCTATCTTTAGTTATTACCGGGCCTTTTACAACTCTCTCCTGCACTTGTTTCCGGCCCGGTCCATTTATAACCATTTAATAAAGACAGTATGAACATGTACGTTTCGAATCTCGGGTTTCATTTCACCGATGACGACCTGAGGGCCCTTTTCGCCGGGTTTGGCGAAGTAAGCTCTGCTAAAGTTATCACCGACAGGGAAACCGGCAAATCGCGTGGATTTGGTTTCGTGGAAATGCCGGATGACAAGGCGGCTGAAAAAGCAATGCAACAACTGGAAGGTAGTGATGTAGAAGGCAGGGCCATATCTGTATCGAAAGCAAAACCAAAGTCCGATAACCGTGGCGGTGGCGGTGGTTCATTCTCCCGTGATCGTGGTTCCCGCTGGTAGGCCAGGGATTAGGGTAATCGCATAAAAAAAGCCGGTCAATGACCGGCTTTCTAGTATCTTTCACTTTGGAATTACCACTTAGAGTAGCTCTTGTTCTGTGAGTATCCGCCGCCGTTGGAGCGTTCTTCTTTTGCTTTCGCAACAGAAACGGATAAAGATCTGCCTTCAATTTCCTTGCCTTGCAATTCCTGCATAGCCTGTTTGGCAGCAGCATCATCGGGCATTTCCACGAAACCAAATCCGCGGGAACGACCAGACACCTTGTCCATGATCACTTTTGCGGAAGTCACTTCTCCAAATTCTGAAAACAGGTTTTTCAGTTCAATGTCAGAAGTGTGAAAGCTCAGGTTCGAAACGTACATGTTCATTTTGATAAAATTAAAATTGATTAATATCCCCTTTATAGCATAGTGCAGAGAAGGATAGACAAATACAGCGGGAAGTTGTAGGAGAATTATCGTTCAGCTCAAGATGCCTTATTCAGGTGAGTTACAGCAAAGGTATATCTTTTCCCTGACATATGCTAAATTAATTCCGGCCGGCCATTAAATTTCCTTTATTCATAGCGATAGCAGACGGCATTTATATTCATACCGGCGCCTACGGATGCAAAGAGCAGGAGGTCTCCTGTCTTCAGCTGGTGTCCCGGCAATCCTCCTTTTCTGACGAGATCGAAGAGTGTGGGGATCGTGGCTACGGAGCTGTTGCCCAGCCATTGTATACACATGGGCATGACGTCGTGTGGGGGATCGGAGACGTCATAGAGTTTGAAAAAAGCCTTTACGATCGCTTCGTCCATTTTTTCATTGGCCTGGTGGATGAAGATCATCGCTACGTCGCGGATCGTATATCCGCTCTTGTCGAGGCAGTCCTTCATGGCTTCGGGGACGTAGCGCAGGGCATATTCGTATACTTTGCGGCCTTTCATTTTTATGTAGCGTTCGTCTTCGTTTGCTTCGGGATGATAGGACCTGTCGAAGTGGATATAGCTTGTTTCTTCACGGCAATCGGAGCGGGTATTGGCGGACAGGATGCCTGTGTTCCGGGGATCGGTATCGATGTATTGGAGGATACAGGCGCCGGCGCCGTCGGAGAAGATCATGGAGTCCCTGTCGTGTTTGTCGATGACGCGGGAGAGGGTTTCCGTTCCGATGACCAGGCAGGTCCTGGCCAGTCCTGCTTTACAAAAGGCATCGGCCTGGATCAGTCCCTGTAGCCAGCCGGGGCATCCAAATATGAGGTCATAGGGGATGCAATTCGGGTTGGCGATATTGAGCTGTTGTTTGACCCGGGAGGCCAGGGCGGGGACGAGATCCGATTGGATGGTATCCAGGGGAACGTCGCCGAAGTTATGTGCGAGGATGACCTGGTCGATGGATTCGGGATCGATGCCGCTGTCCAGGATAGCGAGATGGGCGGCTTTGGCTGCCATATCCGAGGCGGTGATCCCCGGTGCGGCATACCGGCGCTCTTCGATGCCGGTGATCTTACTGAATTTCTCAACAATAATGGAAGAAGGCTTGTCCATGAGGCCGCCTTCTTCCGTATAAAAGGTGTTTTCGGAAAATTCGCTGTTCTTTTTCAGGATCTCCGGGATATAGCAACCGGTTCCGGTAATGACGGATCGCCGCATAGGCTATTATTAAAAATTGACAATGGAGTTAGGGTGGTCAGGCCTCCGGGGCCTAACCAATCGATCCGCGCCGGCGTGACGATCCGCTTCTACTTGGTTGAAAGTTTTGTAAACTCCGCCCCATTGAACATCCTGGAGAGGTTTGTATCCTTTGACTTCTTATAATTCTCCATATGCGTCATGGTCACGATACGCCAGAAATTCTTTGATTTCAATTCAGTATAATCCTGCATTTGGATAAAAATACCTTCCAGGGGGCTCCTGGTCTTAAAAGAGATCTTAACGGGTTGGCTGAGATTTTCCAGGTTGTTATTAATGAACTTCTCGATTTGGTCATTTGTCATAATAGATGAGCTTACTTGGTCCGCTTGCCGGATATATATTGAAGAATAATAAAAAAACCATATAAAGATACGCTAAATATAGCAAACGCCTGTAAATTAATTCCTCCGGGGGGGCTTATTTCCCGTACCTTCAGCGTTGACTCGGTTAACTTTCGGTTGACGGACCCGTGGTCTGTCTTTGTAAAATATGATTAAAAAAGAGCCTGGCATTAGCCTGCTAAAAAGAAATTTCGATCGGGTAGAAGAAAAGTTCCTTGATTTTTTTGAACACCGTGCGGCTCGCTGGCCCATGGAAAAGCACGACTTTTTGCGGAATCATCACAAAAGCCTGGATAATTTTTTTGTTGCGAATATATCTTTGGAGAAACTGAAGCTCGTCGATCTGCCGGAACCGATCCTGCATGAGGTCCAGGCTGCATATGAGGCCTTTCAGAGAGGCGAAGAATACAATTGATAAATGAAACCTTTTGGTTGCAAGATAGACGAAACCGCTTTGTAGACAAATTTTCTGTGGTTCCTGTCGATCCGGCGACTGGAATCTGCCTAACTTTGGGGCTGGACAATGAATCATTTATTTGTCATACGATCGAAGGCGCTGTTGATGCTGGCGGTATTTGCGGCTAATTTTTATGGCGTTTGTCAGTGTGCCCCGTTAACACATTCGCCGGCCGTCTCTGCTGCGCATTGTCCTCTCTGCTGTAAGGACCTGTCACACGACCAGGCTACAGGCGTCCGGGACACCCCTCCCTGTAAAGAGGGTTGCCATCATACCCATTCCATAAAATTCAATTTGCAGGAGAAGCAGATCTCCCCATCGATAGGCATACATCCACCCGTTGCGATGATCCTCCCTGTTTCTATGACGGCAGGCGATGGTCTTTTCATGGCCACTTCCCATCCTCTTCTTCAAAAGGAGCGTTACCGGCGACATATTCCCCCGGACCGGCTGGCGCTTTATCAATGTTTCCTTCTTTAATAGATAGACGATCCTGACGGCAACGCCTGCAGACAGGCTATTCTATTATCTTACAATTTATAAAATGGAAAAGAAGTTTTTAATGGGGATGTCGTTCGTCCTGGCATTCGTATTCAGTGGTCTTTCACAAACGGGTACTTCCCTATCTCCCCTGCTCCGTTATTATTATGGTGTAAAGGATGCGCTTGTCGCGGGGGACGCCAAAACGGCGGCGATGCAGGCCGGAGAATTGGTAAAGAGCGTCAATGCCGTCGATAAGGGAACCCTGGCGCCGGCGGAGCGTACCGCCTTTACATCCGTACAGGAAAAGCTGGCCTTTGATGCCCGGCATATTTCCGAGGTGACCGATATCGGCCATCAAAGGGAGCACTTCACCACCCTGTCCGGTAACATGGCGGCCCTGGCCAAAGCGGTCCCATTGTCGGATCAGCCGGTATATGAAGAGTACTGTCCCATGAAAAAGGCCTACTGGCTCAGCAGCGAGACCGTTATCAAGAATCCCTATTTTGGCAGCATGATGCTTACCTGCGGGAAGGTTACCGCAACGATGAAACATTAGCCGTCTTTCAAAATATTTATCATGAGAACGGTCCTTATACTGTTATTCCTGGTTGTCTGTTCCTTTCTTGTACAGGCCCAGCATACGATGCGGTCGATGAAACGAATGTCCGGCATGGCAGATACCGGGCGTAATTCCTCGTCCTGGCCACCGGAGCGTCCCACCGATCCTTCCCGGCCGGGAACCGTCGTGTATCATTTATATGTCAGCGACACGATGGTGCGTTATACCGGGAAGGAGCGGATGGCCATCGCCATCAATGGTACCATCCCCGGCCCTGTGCTATATTTTACCGAGGGTGATACCGCCGAGATCTATATCCACAACAACATGCGGATGGAGACTTCTATCCACTGGCATGGACTGATCGTGCCTAATGAGTATGATGGCGTTCCTTATCTGACCACTCCCCCGGTAAAGCCGGGTCAGACCTATCTGGCAAAGTTCCCGATCGTCCAGAACGGGACCTACTGGTATCATTCCCACAGCATGCTGCAGGAGCAGAGCCAGATGCACGGAGCCCTGATCATTTACCCGCGCGGTAAGGGGGGAGCGGGGATGAAGATGCCGGAAGGCACGGCGAAGGCGGCGGGAACGGCGAAGGCGGCGGCCACGGCGAAGGCGGCGGACAGGGCGAGTCCGGCGCCCCTAAAAGAATATACCTTGCTGCTCAGCGATTGGACGGACGAGAAGCCTTCTGAAGTACACCGGCGTCTCCACAATGCGACGGACTGGTATGCCATCAAAAAAGGAAGTACGCAGGATTATGCCGCCGCCATCAAAGAGGGTCATTTTAAGACCAAGCTCACCAATGAATGGAAGCGTATGCTGGCTATGGATGTCAGTGACGTAGCCTATGATCGTCTACTGGCCAATGGACTGCCGGTGCAGGAATGGCCGCTTGCCCGACCCGGTGAAAAGGTAAGACTGCGTATCATCAATGGCGCCGCCTCTACCTATTTCTGGCTGCAATATGCCGGGAGCAAGCTGACCGTTATCGCCAATGATGGAAAAGACGTGGTACCCATGGATGTGGACCGGATGATCATCGGCGGGTCGGAGACCTATGACGTCATCGTCACCGTTCCGGATGAGCATAGCTATGAGCTGCGGGCCACCTCCGAGGACAGGACCGGCTATACTTCGCTATGGCTGGGGAGTGGTCCCAGGAAGGCTGCCCCTACCCTGTCGCCATTGCGTTATTTCGAGGGTATGCAAATGATGAATGGGATGATGAAGATGAACGGGGATATGGAGCGCAATATGCAGATGAGCAACCAGGTGATGGATATGAATGCGGTGATGTACCCGGAGGCTAAAGGGACCATGCAGATGGAGCACATGCCCGGTATGGAAATGGACCGTAGTTCCGCTGCCGGTCAGCCGGTCACCTTAAACTATGGTATGTTGCGTTCCCCGGTGAAGACCGTCCTGCCGGCGGGGCCGGAGAAGGTCCTGCATTTCAATCTAACGGGGAACATGAACCGATATGTCTGGTCGATCAATAACAGGACCGTATCGGAGACCGACAAGATCCTGATCCGGAAGGGAGAGAATGTGCGCATCATCCTTTATAACGGTACGATGATGCGGCATCCGATGCATCTTCATGGCCATTTCTTCCGGTTGCTGAACGGGCAGGGCGACTATGCCCCCCTGAAAGAAGTGGTGGATATCCTGCCGATGGAGACCGATACCCTGGAATTTGCCGGTACGCAAAGCGGGGACTGGTTCTTTCATTGTCACATCCTGTATCATATGATGAGCGGCATGGGGCGTATCTTCCATTATGAAAATTCGGCACCGAACCCTGCATTGGGGGATACGGCAGCGGCGATGAAAAAAGTATATGCCGATGACCGGATGATCTATCCCGAGGCAAAGGCCGGTCTGGAGAGCAATGGCAGCGACGGCGAGGTCACCCTGTCGAATACGCGTTACCGGTTGCAGACGGAGTGGCGGGTCGGCACCGATGAAAGGAAGGGATATGAGAGTGAGAGTCATTTTGGGCGTTACCTGGGACGGATGCAATTCTGGCTGCCCTATGTCGGATGGGATTTCCGGTATCGCCGGCCCGGCAAGCCCGAAAAAAATCTGTTTGGACAGCAGGACACCAAGGACAAGCGATCGGTCTTTTGTGCGGGGGTCGAATATCTTCTGCCCATGCTCGTCGTCGCCGATGCCCGGGTGGATACAAAGGGAAACCTCCGGCTACAGCTGAGCCGGGAGGACATTGCTGTCACTGCCCGGCTACGTTTTAATTTTATGGCCAATACCGACAAGGAGTATATGGCCGGGTTGCGGTATATCGTTACAAAGTACTTTTCCTTCTCCACGCATTATGACAGCGATATGGGCTGGGGAGGCGGGGTTACTTTCAACTATTAAGGCTTCTTCTTGTCCGGCATCCGGAATGCGCCTATCCGTGTCGTATAATTCTTTGCGTCCTTTTTCAGGTAGTCGCCCACATACCAGATGGTATTGTCGTCGGAAGGGTCGACTGCGCTGTAGGTATAATCCTCCCACCGCAGGGTCGTCGTCTGTGCCGACTCGCCGATCACCAGTACCGCCTCTTTCAGCGTCAGCAGCCCCAGGCTGTCTCCGGCCAGCCGGCCGGCAAAACGCTGTCCAGGGAAGTGTTCCGCGCTGCCATATGAATACCCGATACCGATATTTCCCCTTCCATCCATCGCGGCGCCCGGAAGCCAGCGATATTCCCCGCCAGGGGCATAGGTTCCCTGTTGGTACAGGGAGACATTGCGCTGTCCGTCCACCCGGAATTCATACCAGCGCACTCCGCCGCCGCCGGTCGATGTATTTACGGAATGTGCCGCTACCAGCGACTCCTGGCTGCCGATCCTGCGGTAGACCAGCCGGGACATCAGCTTGTCGCCCTGTGAGTCCAGGTGCTGTTCCACTCCCGGTTGCGGTACTGCCTTTGTAAGCTGTCCGTCGCCGAGATAATGATAGGGGGCGACCGTTATCTTTAGCGGTCCTTCCAGTTTTGTCTTTGTGGTATCTTTCCAGTCCACATGTACTTTCCATACATAGATGCCGTCGTCTTCTATGATCTTATGCAGCTGGGTTCCGCCGTCGGCCATCATGATATTCGGCGATCCCTTTGGAGGCAGCTGTTTTCCGTCGATGTCCGCATTCAGCAGGAAGTTGACATCATTGATGATAAAGGATTGTTCGGTGGCATTCTTCCCCTTCAGCATTTTTGCCCGGTCGACGATGAACAGCTGTCGCTGGATCAGGTTATCGCTGGTGCTGCTGGTAGTATAATAGCCGTCGGGCCAGATGGCGGGACGCGGATAATCGGGGAATAGCGGCCGGTCGAACTCATACCGGTAATAAGATCCCAACGGATCGGGGCTTGTGCTGATCGCATAGCACATACAATAGGTCCCCTCTTCGGCGGGACGGGGCTGGCGGGGTCCCTGTTGTGCGGGTCTTGGCTCCGGAAAGGAGGGCGGGGGTTGATAGATCGCTTCCGCCTTACCGGGCTGGGGCCGGTCCTTATCCATGCGGGAGCGGATCGAGTCTTTTGGATCATTGCGGCCGATGACCCGGCGAAAGGTTGGCATGACGATCAGCCACCGGTTAGCCAGCTGGTCATACCGTACAACGGCATCTCCGTTGTTGAGCTTTTCGCAGGGTCCGCCGAAACCGCGGAAGACATTCCGGGTCTCTCCCGGTCCATAGAGCACACGGCCGGTCGAATCGTATCTTTTTCCTTTTTTTGTATAGACTGCCATCCGGCTGTTGACGATCTGGACGATATGATCGGGTCCTACCGCCAATGCATTGTCGGAAGGATTGCGGTAGATGGCCGTACCCTGGGGGCCCTTGAAGCCTTCGCCCAATCCGTCAAAGCTGGCCAGCTCTTCGGGGGAAGGGCGGCTGCCGGGTTGTGTCTGTTCGATGGCCGCGCCTGCCTGTATCGCCTTTGTGGAATGAAAATGATATTCGCTCCCACCCTTTCCGGAGGCGGCGCTGCCCGGTTCCAGGGCGCCTTCCCTTTCTTCTTCCTCTTCTTCGGAATTGGCATCGCCGGCGGCATCTTTGTCTTTGTCTTTATCGGTAGCCGTCTTTCGCAGCGGGTGCGAACGATCATGATGGGTGGGCTTATTCGCCCTGACCTCGCCTGTAGCGGGGGGGACGGTTTGGGAGTGGGCAGGCAGCAGCAGCGCCATGCAAACGAAGAGCAGAAACAGATAGAGTAGCTTCATAATCGGAACCTTTGTTTAAATATCCTTCATCCCGGGGAAAGAGCGTGTCTTTAAATTATCCGGTTCTTCAAATATATTAACCGGTTGAGTGTCTTTACCTTTGCCGGATGGATTATTTCAGAAAACTGTCGGATTTGCTGAAAAAAGAGCGGGAGGAAGACCGGCGGAATTACCAGGAGCTTGCGGAGACATTGTCCATAACGGCCCGCCGGGCCAGCGGTCTTGCCTGGTATCCCATCGCCATCCGGGATTCGGAGATGGGCCGCGGAGACTACCTGACGGTAGAAGTGGAGCGCACTACGCACCAGGATGTTACCCATCAGATCCGTTTTGGTGCGTCTGCCGCACTGTTCTCGAATCATGCCCCAAAGGAGGACCGGGTGGAGGGCACTATTTCCTTTCTCGGCGGCAACCGGCTAAAGATCGCCCTGCGGACCGATGAATTACCGGAATGGGCAAAGGATGGGAAACTTGGGATCGACCTGTTATTTGACGACAATAGCTATGAGGAGATGTTTGCCGCCCTTAAGCAGGCGGATACACTTGGGGAAAAACCGGAAAGCCGCAGCGAGAAGGCAAAGGAAGAGAGTATCCGCCTGGTGCATGTCCTGACAGGGGGGGCATCCCCCTCCTTCCAAAGGGACCTGTCATCAATACCCATCGCCTCTCTTAATGTCTCCCAGCAAAGGGCGGTCGACAGGATCCTTTCCGCCAACGACCTGGCCATCGTACATGGCCCACCGGGAACGGGAAAAACAACGACCCTCGTACAGGCCATCAAGGCCCTGATCCGCCGCGACAACCGGCAGATACTGGTCGTAGCGCCCAGCAATACCGCCGTCGATCTGCTTAGCGAAAAGCTGTCCGACGAAGGATTGAACGTCCTGCGGGTCGGCAACCCGGCAAGGGTCTCGGAGCGGTTGATGTCCCTGACACTGGATAGTAAGATGGCGGAACACAGCCGGATAAAGGACATAAAGAAACTAAAAAAGCAAGCCGGCGAGTTCCGGGATATGGCGCATAAGTACAAACGGAATTTTGGCAAAGCGGAAAGGGAGCAACGTAAGGCGTTGTTCGACGAGGCCCGCAGCATCGGGAAAGAAGTAGAGCGGCTGGAGCAATATATCCTTTCGGATGTGATAGGCAAGGCGCAGGTCATCGCCGCCACCCTGGTCGGCGCGAATCATTATACCGTTCGCGGTCTCCGGTTTGAGACGGTGGTCATCGATGAAGCGGGGCAGGCCCTGGAACCTGCCTGCTGGATACCCATCATAAAGGGGCAGAGGCTGATCCTGGCCGGCGATCATTGTCAGCTACCCCCCACCGTTAAATCCAACGATGCCGGCCGGGAAGGGTTGAATACTACCCTGCTTGAAAAGCTTGTCATCCTCCATCCCGAAGCCGTTGTGCTGCTGGAAGAGCAATATCGTATGCATGAGACGATCATGGGCTATTCTTCGCGGGTATTTTACGAAGACCGGCTGAAGGCCCATGTCTCCGTAGCGCATCATTTGCTGTTCCCGGCCGATACGCCCTTGGCATTTGTGGATACCGCGGGCTGTGGTTTTGAAGAAAAGGTGGAAGGGTTCAGTATCTCCAACCCGGAGGAGGCCGCTTTTTTATTCAAGCATTTGACACAGTTTGTAAGAGTGATGGAGGAGAATGGGGCGGGCTTCCCTTCCATCGCCATCATCTCTCCCTATCGCCAGCAGATCCTGGCCCTGCAGGAGCAACTGTTGCATTCACCGGTCCTGCAACCCCATGGGGCAAGGATCTCGGTCAATACCATCGATAGTTTCCAGGGACAGGAACGCGACATCGTCTATATCAGCATGACCCGGAGCAATACCGACAACAAGATCGGTTTCCTCGCGGATATCCGCCGGATGAATGTCGCCATGACGCGGGCACGGAAAAAGCTGGTCGTCATCGGGGACAGCGCCACCCTGTCACAATTGCCTTTTTATGCGGACTTCATCGCGTATGCGGAGCAAAAGGAGGCGTATAAGAGCGCCTGGGAGTTTGCGGATCTTTGATGCGGGTCGGCGGGATCTTTGATGCAGGTCGGCGGGACCTTTGATGCAGGTCGTCGATCGGATCAGTGTCCATCCTGCCCGAAGACGATCACCGGTGTCCGGCCATAGGGGTTTTCCATCACATGTGCGTTTATATCAAATACCTCCCGGACCAGGGAAGCCGTGACGATGCCCGGGGTTGGGCCTTCTGCCACGATCCGGCCCTCTTTTAAGAAGAGCATCCGGTCGGCATATTGGAGGGCGAGGTTCAGGTCGTGTAAAATGGCAATGAGCACGATATTCTCCTGCAACAATGACCGGGCGATCCGGAGGAACTGGTGCTGGTAGTGGATATCCAGGCTGGATACCGGTTCGTCGAGGAAGAGGTACCGGTTGCCGGTTGCCGGCGCCTCCCAGATCTGTGCCAGGGCGCGGGCAAATTGTACCCGTTGTCGTTCGCCTGCGGATAAGGTAAGATAGTCCCGGTCGGAAAGGGCCGTAACGGACAGTCGCTCCATCGCCGCTTTACAGATCAGCATATCGGCCGGGCCTGGCCGAAAGGTAAAATGCGGATAACGTCCCATCAGCACGATCTCGCTTACGCTTAGCGGAAACTGTAATTCCGGCAGCTGGCTCATTACTGCCCGTCGCCGGGAAACATCGATCTTGTCGAGTCCGCTTAGCGGCCGGCCATCATAGCGGACGCTCCCCGATTCGGGAGCCAGGTCGCCGCTGAACGCCTTCATAAATGTGGATTTGCCCGACCCGTTTGGCCCGACGATCACGTGGAGCAGACCGGGGGAGAAAACCGTACTGACGGGTCCCAGGATCCGTCGTCCGCCAGCGCTGCCGATAAGGTCCGTGACCTCAAGCATAGAACCCTCCTTTTTGTTGCTGACGGTTGCTTCGGATAAGCAGGAAGAGAAAAACGGGAGCGCCGGCGAAAGCCGTGATGACGCCGATGGGAAATTCCGAAGGGGCCACGATCACACGGGAAAGCATATCCGCTGCATTCAGCAGGATGCCTCCCAGCAATGCCGATCCGATGATCAGGAAACGGTTGTCCGAGCTTCTAAGCAGCCGGAGGATATGCGGTACGATCAGCCCGACAAAGCCGATCACGCCGACGATAGAGGTGGCGACGGCCACGAGAAAGGTATTGAGCAACAGGATGCGGACCTTTAGCCGGTCCGTGCGAATCCCCAGGTAGCCGGCCTCCGTCTCCCCCAGCATCAGGGCATTCAGGGCCTTGCTGTATCGAAGGGAAAGCCCGATACCCGCCAGGGTGGAGACGCTTACGATACCCGTATTCTGCCAATCCGCCCCCGACAGCGTACCCAGGTTCCAGAAAACGATGCTGCGTGCCTGCGGGTCCCTGGCTATATAGGAAAAAAAACCCGTTCCCCCCGCCGCCAGGGCGTTGACGGCGATGCCCGCCAGCAAGAGGGTATTCACGTTTATTTTACCGAATACATTGGAAAGACGATAGACGATCCAGGTGGCGCCAAGTCCGCCGGCAAAGGCGAACAAGGGCAGCAGGAAGGGTCCCAGCATGTCGACCCAGGTTCCGCTCAGCGTCTTCCCCATCACAAATACAAAGGCGGCACCGAAGGCGGCACCTGAAGACGTTCCTACCAGTCCCGGCTCTACGATCGGGTTGCGGAACAGCCCTTGCATCAGCGCTCCCGATACCGACAGGGAAGCTCCTACCAGCGCACAGAGGATCACCCGTGGAAGCCGGATCTGCAGGAACAGCTGCTCTTCCACGCTGGCGCCGCTACCTCCCTGCATCCCCAGCGCATGCCGGAGATACAGGAAGATACGGTCATAGGTGATATGGACGGCGCCTACCCGTGCGGAAAGGATCAGCGATCCTACCAACAGGATGGCCAGGATCGTATAATATACCCCGAATGGAATTTTTTTTGTTTGCATGATCAATGCGATGCCGGCGACTGATGGATCAACCGGATCAGGTTTATTACATTCTGCCCGGTCCGGGGACCAAGATAGACCAAATCGTGTTCTTCTATCCGGTAGATCCGGTTATTCTTTGCGGCCGGGGACAGCGAGACCCCCGGGAGCTGTTTGAATTTCTCCAGGCTTCCCTGCAGGTCAAAACCGTAATCGGTGGCCAGGATGACATCGGGTTGGGTCTGTGCGATCACTTCGGCGCTAAGGTTCTTCCATTTCTGCGCCGTATCGGCGGCATTGATGGCGCCGGCCCATTCCAGCATCTGCTGCTGGGTGCCCCGGTGGTTCAGGACGAAGTATTGGTTGGCGGCCTGTCCGAAGTGGATGACGAGGACCTTTAGCGGTGGTTCTTTCGAATAGGTCTTTCGCAGCGAGTCGGCACTGGCCATATCGGCATCGAGCCGGTCACAGAGGGAGTCCCCGGCCCTCGGGTTATGGAACTCCGCCGCTACCTGGCGGATAAGCCGTTTGGTAGAATCGATCGTGGACCCGCCATCGAACTGGCGTAGCGGGATACCTACCTTTTTCAGCTGTTCGATCACGGCAGGCGGGCCCCAATTGCCGTCATTCCATACTACGCCGGGGTTGAGGGAGATGATCCCCTCCGCATTCAGCGCACGGTGATAGCCTACCGCCGTGATCTTTTTGGCGGCCGGCGGATAGGTGCTGGAGATATCCACTCCTACCAGGGCGCTGTCACCGCCCACGGCAAAGATGATCTCGGTCAGCTGTTTGCTTACGCTGACGATACGAAGCCCTTTTTTATCATTGCCTTTGTCGCCAAAACGGCCGCCGCATGCCGCGAGGAGCAGGCAGGACGCGAGAACGAAAGAGATTGGTCGCATGAGTATCATTTGAATAATAAGAAAATCGGGTCGATTAAAAAATATACGCCAGTTTCGCTCCCCCGTATACGGTAGCCTTATACGGCATCGGAAGGAAATGCGGATCGGTGGTGCCTGCCAGGTTGCCGGAATAGAACAGGAAGGTATAGTACGTGCTGTTCAGCAAATTGTCCGCGCCGGCAAAGAGGTCCATCGAAAAATGGCTGCCCAGCATACTCTTGTATCCCACCTTTGCATTGAGCAGGCTATATGACCTGGCGGAATGCAGTCCGTCGAAGGTATAAGGAACCGCATCCACATACCGATAGGTAAGGTAGGCATAAAAGCCCATCCTCGTCTCCAGGTCGATGCCCAGGTTCAGTACGTTCGGAGCGACGCCGGCCACCTTTTTATTGGAATAGTCCACCGTCGAGGCGTTGTTGTTATTGTCACTTTTGAAGTCCTTGTACTTAAAGTCTGAATATGCATAGGTCAGGAAGGGGCGCAGCAGCGAAACGTCCGCCTTCGGATCATTCAGCACCGCATAGCTGACCGATAGTTCCGCACCCAGGTTCTGTTGTTTGCCGGCGTTTACAAACGTGGAATAGGTTGGTTCCGTCGATGTCGCGGGGATCTGTTGCGTGATGATCTTGTCATGGATGTTGAAATCGAACAAGGCCAGCTGGTAGGACAGCTTATGACCGGCCAGGTCGCCCTTTGTGCCTATCTCATATTGAACGCCTCTTTCCGGTTTCAGGGCGGTATTGACCTGTCCGATGGTGGCGTTGACGATATCCGCCGTAGGGGGAGGCGTATAGCCGGCGCTGACATCGGCGTAGACGGAAATGGCGTCGCTCAGTTTTTTCAGCAGCGAGATCCGGGGGGTGAGGACGGGGCTGAATCGTTTGTATCCCGTTCCGCTGGCATGGGCCGGCGATCCGGGGATATTGTCGATGATGCCATACTCCGTAAAGTTCTCGCTGACCCCGCCGGAAAGAAGAAAACGTGCCGGCAGGTTCACCTTCCATTCGGTGAAGATGTTATAGGTCAGGGAAGCATTGTCCAGGTCGCCGCGGGGAGTTCCCTGTACGAAATTGACAAGATTGTAGGATTTATTAAAGGCGTTGGTCTTTTCGAACTGGGCGCCTATGATGCCATGTACTTTTGTCTCTCCTTCCCCTGCCTCATATACAAATCCCGTGCGGCCTCCGAAGGTGGCGGCCTGTGCGTCCGTCAACCCGTGTGCAAACGGGGAATACAGGGTATAGCTGCTGGTGAAGAGCGTGGTCTGGTTGCTGAAATGCTGGTCGATCTTATAATTATCGGTTATGCCTGCGCGGAAGCTTTCGATCTTTACCTGTGAGTTATTGACGAGATAGGCAGGATCGCTCCACACCTGTTTGCCATAGAACTGGGCGCTGTCCATCTCGCCTGCCAGCTCTTCATAGGAATGGCTATAGGCGACATAGGTGGAGATCGTGTTCTTGTCGCTGACAAAGAAATCCCCGCTGAACTGGAGATAATCCTTTTGGGAGGCGCTGTGCTGGCGGAAGCCGTTGGAGGTCTGGTGTCCATAGTTCAGCAGGATGGCCGAATTGGCATTGGCCGTCTCTACCCGGGTGTTGTTCCGGTATAGTCCGTAGCTGCCTACCGTATTCTCTTCGACGAGACGTGTCTGGTTGGACTGGGGTTTGAGGGTGGAGAGCGCGACCACGCCGGCTACGCCGCTGCCATACAGGCTGGATTGGGGGCCTTTGAATACCGTCACGTTGCCGAGGGTGGAAAAGTCGATATCGTCGAGGATGGTCGTCCCCGTGGCATCCGTGATGGGTATGTTATTCAGGTATACCTGGGTGCCTTGTCCGTTGAAATTTGTGTTATTGCCGTATCCCCGGATGGCGATGCGTTGTCCGCCGAAGCTGGAACGGGATTCCATCGTGACGCCCGGTATAAGGTTCAGCGAGTTCTCCAGGGACAGACCGCTATTGCGGCTAAAATCCCGGGGGGTCAATACCCCCACAGATTGGGGCAGGTTTAGCTGGTTGTCTTTTTTGCCCGTGGACCAGCCGGTGACCTGGATGGTATTGAGCATATAGTTGGCGGATTCCAGGAAGATCAGCAGTCCTCCCGTATTTTCCTTTATCGTAACCGTTTTGTTGAGGTAGCCTACGCTGGATACCGTTATCGTTTGCAGGGCTGTCCCCGTCTTCCATTCGAACTGGCCGTTGTCATCGGCTACGGCAGATTGATGGTCCCCGCCCGTCACCGTCGCGCCGACGACGGGTTGTTTGGTCTGGGCATCGATGACGGTTCCCTTCAGCGTGCGCTGTGCCGAGGCGGTCAGCGCTATAGACAGGGATAGTAATAGGGACAGGGCTGTTGTTTTCAATCGCAACATCTTGAAAGAATTTAAAGTAAGAAAAACAGGATAAAAAAGTCAGCTGGAAAAACGCTGGCTTTTTGGCGGAGGGACGGAGATGTCCGAGTCACGAAGGGGGAGCTTATTTTTTATAAAACAGCTCGTATATTCCCGGTCAGGGAGGACAGGCGTGAATGAAAGGCTGTTTTCTGCCGGTAAGATATCCCCCATTTTTAGAAGGGATGGGTGGGTGTCTTTCTTTCCGGGTTGATCGAGGTTGGCCCGGGTCATTTCCCCGGACTGCCGGATCAGTTGTGTCTCCCCTTCGTCATCCAGGCAGAACAGATAGGTCTTGCCGTCTATTTTCTCCTGGCGGACCACATCGTACAGGTGATCCCGGAACCAGCATTCCCGTCCTTCTTCTTCCCAGCGGCCCGAGGCATTCAGATCGGCCAGGCTGATCCGGTAGAGCTGGTCATCGGCGACCGTAGTGAGCCATGCTTCCCGTGCGGCTTCCTTCATCCGCCACTGGAGGATCATAAACTGTCCATAATATCCCAATTGGGTATAGAACAGGAGCCCGAGCATCAATATGGTGAATACTTTTCTCAGTTTTTATTGTTGCGAATATCCAGCTTTTCCCTGGGAAGTTCTCCTCCCCCTTTTGGTATCGGGAAATCCTTCAGGACCGCCTCATATTTAGCCGTTGCCGATTCCAGGCGGCCGGCGAGCAGGCTGTATACTTCCTGGTGCTGGTCGGTGGGCCGGAAATCCGATCCCCCGGAGATGCTCTCCTTGGAAATAGTCAGGAAGCGTTCCAGCAACTGGGCAGGACTCCGGAAGATATCCTCGCGGGCGCCTGTCTGGTGGGTATCGTGTAAGAGGCTTTCGACTTCATACAGCTTGTTTTCCCATGCCAGGAGCTTTTCCTTTTGTTTTTTATTGGTGATACCCGGGGTTGCCTTCAGCGCTTTTCCGCGGAGGATCTCCAGCGTGTCGATCATATGCAGTACATGCTGGATGGACCCATAGATCTTTGTGCCGAATGTATATTGCTGGCGGATATCGTCATCGGAGCCGGCCGTGTGCGGGTCGCGCAGCACTTCTACCGGCTGACGCCATTCCTTTTTGCCGATCCTGAGCACGATCGTATAGGTTCCCGGCAGGACCTTTGTCGTGGGCAGACCGGGGCCGATATCCAGGTCATAGATCACCATGGCCCGTTCCCCGGTGGAGTCGAGCTTTACCCAGTCGGCATCTTCGGGGCGGGTGCGGAGCGGTGGCAAGACATAGGGTTGCAGTCCCAGGTCCCACCAGACGCGATTGATGCCGGGATTATTCGATGCCCTGATCTTCTGGATCGTATTGCCGGCCTGGTCCAGTACGAGGATCTTTACCGTATCCCGGACGCTGTCTTTTAGATAATAGTTGATGCTGGCTCCATAGGGAGGGTTCTGGCCGGAGGAGGAGGTACGTTCGGCATGGATGCTTTCCTTTGGCCGGAAACGATAGGCCTTACGAAGCGGGAAGAGGTATGCTTCGGAATTTTGGATCTCCGTGGTAAGGTCTCGGATGGGGGTGATATCATCGAGGATATAGAAGCCCCTTCCATAGGTACCCAGGACCAGGTCTTTAAAATTTGGCTGGATGACGATGCCATAGACCGGAACCGGGGGCAGGTTGTTCTTCAGATGGACCCAGTGGATGCCGTCGTCGGGAGAAAAATACAGTGCATTGTCGGTGCCGGCCCAGAGCAGACCCTTTTTACCCGGGTCTTCTTTTATCTGGTGGACAAAGGAAGAATTGGATGCCGGCAGGTTGCCGCTGATCGACGTCCAGGTCTTTCCAAAATCGGTGGTCTTATAGATATAGGGCCGGAAGTCCCCGATGAACTGGCAATCGGCGGAGATATAGGCCGTCCCTTCGTCAAAATTGGAGGGATCGATCGACCGGATGGTCGACCATTTTGGAAGACCGGGTATATTGGCCGTTACGTTCTCCCAATGGCCGCCGTCATCTCTTGTGACATATACCAGTCCGTCATTGCTGCCCGTCCAGACGATGCCTTCCTTTACCGGTGATTCGGCGATGGCGTAGAGCGTACAGCCATCGAAGGTGAAGAGGTTATCCGTACTAACGCCGCCGGAGCTTTGCTGGTGGGATTTATCGTTGGTGGTGAGATCGGGGCTGATGACCTTCCAGCTTTGTCCTTCGTTGGTGGTGACGTGAACGTACTGGCTTCCGATATATACCTTATTATGATTATGACGCGAGATGGTCATGGGGTAGTTCCAATGCCAGCGGTATTTCATTTCGGAGGGAGGGTATCCATACCCGGCTTCGGGCCAGGCACGCACATCCCGGATATGGCCTGTCCGCAGGTCCATTCGATCCAGGCCTCCGTCATAGCAGCCGGACCAGATGATATTGTTGTCGACGGGGTCCGGTTGGGCATAGCCGCTCTCACAGCCTCCTACGACCGTCCACAGGCTTAGGGGTATGCCGCCCTGCAGGCTGTTGCTGGGTCCCCGGTAGGAGGTGGCGTCCTGTTTGTTGCCATATACATAATAAGGGACCTGGTTGTCTACGGCCACGTGGTACATCTGGGCGATGGGGAGGTTGACGTTCTGCCAGGTCTTGCCGCTGTTAAAGGTCATGTTCATACAGCCGTCATGCGCCACCATTGCGCGGGAGGGGTCTTTTGGGTCGAACCACATGTCATGGGTGTCGCCTCCGGGACGGTAATCACCGTTCTCTCCATTTCCATTAAAGGACTTTCCACCATTCTTTGATTCCATCACCGTCACGCAGATGGTGAATACATCATCGGGGTTTCCGGTGGAGACCCGTACCCGTGTATAATAGGAGGCGCGTTGGGCCATGGAGTGGCTTGTGAACATTTTTTTCCAGGAGTCGCCGCCATCTTCGCTGCGATACAGACCGGGATCCTTATCCTCTATCAGCGCATAGACGATCCTGGGGTTGCTATAGGCGACATCGACCGATGTCTTTCCGACAGGCCGGGAGGCGCCGCCGGGAAGGCCGTTGTTCAGCCGCTGCCAGGTCTTGCCTGCGTCCTTACTGCGGAAGATGCCGCTGCCCGGCCCGCCGCTATTCAGCTGCCAGGTGTTGAATGTTATCTGCCACATCGCGGCATAGAGGATCTCCGGGTGTTGCGGGTCGATCGAGAGATCCGAGCAGCCCGTGTTTTCGTCGACGAAGAGGACGCGGTCCCAGGTCTTGCCTCCATCGGTGGTCTTGTAGACTCCCCGCTCCTGCTGTGGTGCGTGGGTATGGCCTAATGCCGCGACATATACGATGTCGGGGTTGGTAGGATCGACGATCACCCGGCTGATCCTGCCGGTGGCCGCAAGTCCCATATTTTTCCAGGTCCGTCCTGCGTTGGTGGATTTATACACTCCGTTGCCCATTGCCTCTGCGGGGCGGATGAGAAAGGTCTCGCCGGTGCCCGCCCATACCTGCCGGTGGTCTGAGGGGGCGATGGCCAGTGCGCCGACCGAGGATATATCCGTGCTGTCGAAGATGGATCGCCAGGTAATGCCGGCATCCTCCGTTTTGAAGAGGCCTCCCGAGGCCGCTCCTACGTAGGCGACATTGCGGTCTCCCGGTACGCCTGCTACCGCGATCGCCCGGTTGCCGTCCGGACCGATAAAGCGAAAATGAAGCTGTCGAAAGAGGGTGCTGTCAAACTGTTGGGCATGGGCCGGTCGGGCAAGGACAAAACACCCGAAAAAGGTAAGCAGGAAAAGGATTCTGGACATGACCGTTAATTTTATGAAATTTACTGGATGATCCCCAACAATGACGCACCCCGTTCAAATCGGTATAGGATTGGTTAAAATTGGGTGAATATTCCGACAATCCGTTGACCACCGGCCGAACCGAATGGGCTTCTGTCTCAGGTTCCTTTCCGGACCTGGTGCCGCCGGTAATACCGGTAACGTAAACAGGTAGCCGCAATCAGGAGCAGTCCGCAGATCTCCGACAACATCTTTTCCGCGTCCAGCCAATCGACGGGCCGGTCTTTCAGTTCGGGGTCCATGACCACTCCATGTATGATGAACAGCAGGGCCGTCCCATAGGAAATAAGGTGTATGTTCTTCCAGGTCCGGAATCCCAGGCGGTTCTTGACCGCTTTCTGGGTCGTTATGATGACGACGATCAGCGCGTAGAGCGCCAGCGCTCCCAACACTGCCCAGGGGGCCTGGTGCGGGGCGTTGACCGGCAGGAGGATATCCGTCAGCCGGAATTTGGAGTCGTGGTCCGGCAGGAGCAGCAATGGGTGCGCCAGGGCAAGGGCCAGGGCCACATAGGCGGTCCAGTTATGCAGGTCGTCGAGGCTGACCTTCTTCAGCCACGCGGGCAGTCTCTTCCAGATGGGCGAGCGCCGGTAGGCGGTGCTGAGAAGGATGCCCAGTAACAGGTTAAAGGTCAGGACGCAGGTGGCGATCAGTCCCAGGGTCGATGAAATATCCAGCCAGCTTAGTTCCATGGTCGTCTTTTTTACTCTTTTTCGTTCGCTTTTTCCCGGATGACCGGGATCTGTCGTTCATAGATCAATTTATTGATAGCTGGGAGATCCTTGCGGATAACTTCTTTTAGCCGGGTCAATTGGGTGTCTGCCTGTGCGCTCAGCATGGCGAATACTTCCCGGGCCTGCCGGCTGGGCAGGGCATTGCCACCGGAGGCGATGCCGTAGACGCCGGATAGTTTGTCGTTGAGCCGGATAGGATAATTGAGCATATCCTCGCTGCTCTTCGATTTAGTCTGGTACAACGCTTCTTCGATGGCGGTCAGTTCCCGGATGACCGAATCCGACAATTTCCGGACGGGTTTGCCCGTGCTGTCCAACCGGCCGTTCAGCTCCCGGAGTTGTGTCCGGATGTCGCGGATGCGAAGGATCGCCCGTTGTACCTCGTTGTATTTATCCCTGATCTGCAGCAGGAAGCCGGTCTGTGCATCGTAATCCGCTTCCGTCATGGAGGAGTTGGGGTCTCCTTTGATCGTAAAGGAGACGTCGGCGGAATCATGTTCATATCGCCAGCGGACCGTGTAATTGCCCGGCGCTGCCTTTGGGGTCCCGGCTCCCCCGGTCCAGAGAAGCATACCCGGGATCCTTTCGGTGGGTGGATAGAGCATGTCCCAAACAAAATTATTCATGCCCGGGCTGCATTCCAGCCGGGTATCCGCATCCTTTGCGCGGGTGCTAAAGGTGCGGATGAGAGCATGTTTTTTATCAAAGATGGTGACGGACACATTTGGGGAATCGGGCGCCTCCCCGATCCAGTAATGGAATACGACGCCATTGGGCGGGTTCTGTCCGGCATTGCGGATCGCCCGGTCGCGATTGCGTCGTCCTCCGCCTCCTTCCATTCTCCAGGAATCGCCGACGGCGAATACGTGAAGGCGTCCTTTTACTGTCTCTGCGGCTTTCTGCTGTACCAGGCTGAGGTCGTCCAATGCCCAGAAGGCGCGTCCCTGGGTGGCGATGATGAGATCGTTGTCTTTGATCGTGAGATCCGTAACCGGGACGATTGGCAGGTTGAGCTGGAATTTCGACCAATGCTCTCCGTCGTCGTAAGAGATGTACATCCCATATTCCGTTCCGGCGTAAAGCAGCCCGGGGCGGCGATGGTCTGCGCGGAGGACGCGGGCGAAGTGCGAGGGGTCGATGCCATTGGTGATCGACCTCCATGTCTTCCCATAATCCTCCGTCTTAAAGATGTAGGGAGTATAATCGTCCAGGCGAAAGCGCGTCCCGACGAAATAGGCGGTGCCTTTTTTAAAGGGGTCCGTCTCCACGCAGTTCCAGAGGGTCCATTTACCTGCGGCGGGCGGCGTGACATTATTCCAATGTTTGCCTCCGTCTTTGCTGACATGTATGAGGCCGTCATCGCTGCCGGTCCACAGCAGGTCTTTTTCCAGGGGGGATTCGGTTGCGGTGAAGATCGTGCAATAATATTCCGAGGAGGCGTTGTCCTTTGTGATAGGTCCTCCGCTGGGCCCTTGTTTGCTTTTATCGTTCGTCGTCAGGTCGGGGCTGATCACCTGCCAGCTTTGTCCTTCGTCCTCTGTAGCAAAGAGCTGGTTGCCCGCCGCGTACAGGCGGTGCGGGTTGGAGGGGGAAAAGAAAATAGGGTAATTCCACTGAAAACGATATTTCAGGCTATCGGCGCCGGATCCCATTGGATTATCGGGCCATACGTCGATGGCCCGGTTCTCTCCCGTCCGGTGATTCAGTCGGCCGAGATAGCCATCGTAGTTACCGCCGTATACGATATCCGGGTTTAGCGGATCGGCGACGATGAAACCGCTTTCAAAGCCGGCCGTGGGTTCCCAATCGCGTTCGGTGATCGCTGCGCCGGTGGTCCTGCTTTTTATACGGACGCTGGAGTTATCCTGTTGCGCCCCAAGGATATGATAGGGGAAGGCGTTGTCGGTGGATACCCGGTAGATCTGACCGGTCGGTTGGTTATCAAAAGAGCTCCAGTTGTTTCCTCCGTCGAAGCTGATCTGTGCTCCGCCGTCGTCGGCGAGGATGAAACGGCTGCCGTCCTCGGGATCGATCCAGAGGTCGTGGTGATCGCTGTGGGGGGAAGGTAGATGGCTAAAGGTCTTACCGCCGTCCGTACTCCGCAGGAATTCCACATTAAGACAGTAGATGGTATTTTCATTTTTTGGGTCTACATAGATGTGGTTATAATACCAGGCCCGCTGGCGGATATCGTTGTCCGCGTTTATCCTTGTCCAGGTATCGCCTCTGTCCGTGCTGACGAAGAGCCCTCCGTTGGCGTTCTCTATCGTTACGAAGACCTTGTCGGGGTTGGAGGCCGATACGGCGGTATTCACCGCTCCCCACACTCCTTTTGGCAATCCTTTATGGGCAGAGAGATTGGCCCAGGTCTCCCCGCCGTCCGTACTCTTATAGAGACCGCTACCTTCTCCACCGCTTTCCATGCTGTAGGGTGTGCGCCGGACATGCCACATCCCGGCGTACAGGACCGAAGGATTGCCGGGTTCCATGGTAATGTCGGAACAGGCGGTCTGGTCGTTGACGAAGAGTACCCGTCGCCAGGATTTCCCTCCGTCGGTCGTTTTGTATACGCCTCTTTCGGAGTTGGGGCCGAAGAGGTGGCCCATAACCGCTACCCACACGATATCCGGGTTCCCGGGATGGACGACGATACGGGAGATATGACGGCTGTCTTTCAGCCCGATGTTTTTCCAGCTGCGGCCTGCGTTGTCGCTGCGCCAGCAGCCGCCGAGGTTTTCCGACACATTATTCCGCAGTGTATTTTCTCCTTCTCCGGCATAGACGATCGCCTCATCGCCGGGGGCAATGGCAACGGCCCCGACGCCACCGCCAAAGTAGCCATCGGAGACGTTCTTCCAGTTGCTACCGCCGTCGGTAGTCTTCCAGAGGCCGCCCCCGGTCGCTCCAAAGTAGAAAGTATTCTTATTCTTCAGGCTGCCGGTTACTGCATCGGCCCGTCCTCCCCGGAAGGGCCCGATCAGCCTGTATTTCAAGGTCGAAAAAAATGCGGAGTCCGTGTAGGCGGGAGAGTCCGTCGTGAGCGGCCGTGGCGAGCCCTGTGCGTCATGGCTTTTTTTCTGTGCCCGGAGAAAGGAACAGGATAGGGCAAAGAACAGAAGGAGGATAATGCGGTTCATATGATTTAACGATGCGTCGTTTACTTAATTTATGGAAAGAGGTGTCAATCCCGCGGTCTGCAAGCGGCTATTCAAGGCCGGGAGGTCGTTGCGCAACCGGGTCCAGGCGGCCTGTGCCTGTCTTTCCGCCTGTTCTGTCGTCTGTAGTTCCTTCGTCGCCTGGCTTGTCGGCGGAAGATCGGCTTCTTCCAGGACTGTGAACAGCGTGGCAAAGCTACCCTGGAGATCACCGAATCCCGGGGAAGCGTCACCTGTGGCGTTGTCGCGGTTGCCCCTGCCCCGCCGGGAGGCTCCTTCGAGTGCGGCGGCGCGGGTATCCAGTTGCTGCAGATCCGTGGCCAATGTCCCCTGTGCATGGGGTATCAGTGCGGCTATCTGTCCGCGAAGGGAGCGGATCCGGCCATAGGCTTCCATCGACCGTTGTCTTCCCTTATAGGCCGACAGCGACATCGTATGCTGTAGCTGTAAGGCCGGCAGCGGCGTCTTTACGCGGGGGTCCATGCGAACCGTCAGCGGTTGTGTATAGTTGTTACCATTGACCGTAAGTTTGACCGTATAGCTGCCCGGGAGCACCCAGGGAGCCGTGGCGGAGGGTGCCGTATTGGCAAAGACCGCGCTGATCGGATAGGCGGGCGGGACATTCAGGGGCTGCATATGCAGATCCCATAGGAACCGGTGGGCGCCTGCCTGTGCGGATAAGATCTGCTGGGGGCGGATCCAGTACAGCGGGATATTGACATCGGGTACGCCGTATAGCGTATCCGTGCTGGCATAATGCCGGATGGTCTGGCCGGAAGCATCGAGGATGTCGAGGGATATGGGTCCTGTGGCGTCTGTCTTCAGGTAATAGTCGATGACCGCTCCGTCGGGCGGGTTCTGGCCGGCCGGCTCTTCCTGTGGCAGGGGTGTGTCCGAGTTCATGTCCCAGCGGATGCGCATCGCGGGGGAAGGGCGGTACAGGGTAGCGTCCTTTTGGGCTACCGCCGGTGATAGCTGGCGCAGGGGGGCGATATCGTCCAGGATCCAGAATGAACGGCCGTGTGTCGCTACGACCAGATCGGCATCCTTTATGACCAGGTCCCGGATAGAAGTAACCGGCATGTTCAGGCGAAGGGACAGCCAGTGACCGCCATCGTCAAAGGAAGCATAGACCGCCCTTTCCGTACCGGCCAGCAGCAGTCCTTTCCGGCGGGGGTCTTCCCTGACCGCATTGACCGGGTCGTCCGGCAGGCCCGTGTCGATCTCCGTCCAGGTCTTGCCGCCGTCATGGGTCTTAAAAATATGGGGATGCATATCGTCCAGGCGGATGCCGTTGACCGCGGCGTAGGCCGTATTCACATCCGTATGGCCTGCCTCGATCAGCGAGATCTTGCTCCAGTCGGGGATGCCGGGGGGCGTAACATTCTTCCAGCTTTTACCGCCATCATGGGTGACATGGATCAAACCGTCATCCGTTCCCGCCCAGATCGTACCGACGTTGACCGGGGAAGGCGCTACCGTATAGATGACGCCCCGTCGCGGCATTTTCACCAAGGCTTCGGTGTTGTAGATGCCGACGCTGGCGGGGACCGTCCAGGAGCTGCGGCTGAGGTCGGGGCTGATCACTTCCCAGGAGTGGCCGCCGTTCTGCGTCTTGAAAAGAACATTGCCGGCGAAATAAAGCGTGTGTGGATCGGCGGGAGAGAACACCAGCGGGGCCGTCCGCAGGAACCGGTATTTACCGCTGTGCAGCGCCTCGGGCCCGACATTCTGGATCTGCCCCGTGCGTTTGTCATACCGGGTGACCTTTCCGCCGTAAATGATATTGGGGTCCAGGGGATCGGCGGCGATATATCCATATTCTTCCACGCCTACGGGGTGCCATTCGCGGAAGGTGATCTCCCCGTCATTGCCGCGGGAGGCGATACCTACGGAACCGCTTTCCTGCTGGCCTCCATAGACGTTATAGGGAAAGGCATTGTCCGTGCTTACGTGATAGAATTGGGCGGTGGGCTGGTTAAACCAGGAGGAAAAGGTCTGGCCGCCATTGACTGTGATGATCGCGCCCTGGTCGCAGGCGATCAGGAGGATCTCCGGGTGATCGGGGTTGATCCAGATACGATGATAGTCATCGCCGCCCGGTGCACCCCGGTAGGCATTCCAGGATCTTCCGCCGTCGGTGGATCGCCAGACCACCACGTCGGCCGTATAGACGATATCCTTGTTCTTCGGATCGACCTTTACTTCGGCAAAGTCGTCGCCTCGTCCCCAAAAGCGCTGGTCGCTGTTTAGTTTGGTCCAGGACTCGCCGCCGTCGTCGCTGCGATAGATCCCGCCATGGGCGCCGGCATCCACCGTTGCAAAGAGGCGGTTTGGATCGGAAGGCGCGACACAAAAGCCGATCCTTCCCAATCCCTGTGCTGCGGTCGGGAGTCCTTTTGTGAGCGGATGCCAGGTAGTCCCGCCATCCGTCGATTTGAACATACCGCTGTTGGGTCCTTTCCAGGCGCCGTTCTCCCAGGGGCCCTGCCGGCCAGCCCAGAGATCCGCATAGACAATATCGGGATGTACCGGGTCGATGGTCACCTGTACGGCGCCGGTATTCTCGTCTTTATAAAGTACTTTGTCCCAGGTCCTGCCTCCGTTTGTGCTGCGGTAGACGCCCCGTTCGGTATTGGGCCCATAAGGGTGGCCAAGAACGGCAACGAATACCCGATCGGGGTTGTTGGGGTCGACGGCGATCCCGCCGATCTGCTGACCCGCCTCCAGTCCCAGGTGGGTCCATGTCTTGCCGGCGTCGGAGGAGCGGTAGACGCCATTGCCTACGGACAGGTCGGGTCGTTGGATGCCTTCTCCGCTGCCGACATAGACGATGTCGGGGTTGGAGGGGGCTACGGCCACGTCCCCGATGGAGCCGGTGGGCTGATCGTCGAAGATCGGGTTCCAGGTCCGGCCGAAATCCGTGGTCTTCCAGACGCCTCCGTTGTTGACCCCGATATAAAATACGTTGGGTTGCTGGGCGACGCCGCAACCGCCAACCGTACGGCCGCCCCTGTGTGGGCCGATCATACGCCAATGCAGGTTGTCGAACAACGAAGCATCGGGGGTCTGTGAAAAGACGGAGACGGTGATCCCGCAGAAAAGAAGGGTTATAAGCCCTATGCTAAACCGGGAATAAGGAGGCGGCAGTTTCTTCATGTGTTGGTAGTTGAAAAAGGAAATAAATTACGACTTAATTGATTCATATGGAGGCCCGTTCATCAATTTTTTGGGATCGGTGAAGGGAGTAGCATTTATTTTTTCTGCTCCATGATCAACCGTTCGATGGTTGAATGTCCGAAGTGCCGGGCCCAGTCAAGGGCCGTGCTTTGATAGGCGTTATCCTTTAGCGATAGGTTGGGGTGAGCGGACAGTACCAGCCGGGCGAGGTCGGGGTCGTTGCGTTCGGCGGCAAAATGCAGCAGCGTCTTGTTCCATTCGCCGTAGATACGGTCGGCTTCCTTCGGGTGTTCGTGGAGCCGCTGCCGGGCGCGGTCCTTCCATCCCATGTCCCAGGCATCCAGGACCGTATAGGGTACTCCTCTTGTCTGCAACCATTCTCCCGATACCGGCTGGCCGCAGTGGACCGCCAGCTCCATCAGGGTCATCCCGTTTGTAAGAGGGGTATTAAGCTCCTCCGGCGTGTAGTCCATGCCGATAGTGTCCAACGCGGCGGCATCGCCCCGGCCGATCGCCTCCGCCAGTATCACCTGCCGCGGCGTCGGCGGAGAGGCCAGGAGACGTTCTGTGATCAGCCACCAGGTCCACCCATCCCCTACCCGTGTAAAGCCCAGGTGTTCATAGGTGCGCCGGCCGGCGTCGGTGGCGTTGAGCACCGCATACCGGTATCCTTTTTCCCGGGCATAAAGACAGGCAGCCGCGGTGACGGCCTTCCCGATGCCCTTATGACGGGCGCCGGGTATGACGCCGACCTGGTAGATACCGGCGACGCCAAGCGGTCCCGTGGTGAGGAATACGACGCTCTGTCCGACCACCTTGCCATGCCAGGTCGCGACAAAACGAGCCCAGCGGCCTGCATCATCCAGTGAGTTGCCGGGGGGAATGATGACATTTGAATAAGGCAGGTTTGTCAGGTGCAGGAGGGATGTATGTTTGTCGGCAGCGATGGTCAATCCTTTTGGTGTGGGATAATCTGTCCGGATCTGTGGCAGGTCCAGCGCCATCCAGCAGGGGCGCCATCCCGGCTGAAATCCGCGTGCCAGGAGCCTTACTCCCAGGTCCCGGGGTTGCGGAGGGTCAAGGGACCAGCAGCCGGCTCCCCGGGGAGGGTGTTCGAGATAGCTGGCCATCATCCGGTCCAGCTGCTCGCCGGCACTATCGTCCGACAGGTTTGGAAACGCCACCATGGAGCCTCCTTTCGCCCCCGCCTGCGTCCAGGAGAGTCCCCCGGAGGAAAGAACCGTCCCACCCAGGGCGGTGGCCTCCAGGCTGAACAATTCGGTATGATTAAAGGCCGCAGCCTCCTCCAATTGCCGGGATGTGGCGTTGTCTAACACCTTATAAAACTAGTTCACTGTCTTCACTCAGACAAAAAATCATACAAGCCGGAAAGGGGGCCGATGGGTCTTTATCCGCGGGAGGTCAGGAAGCGGCGGTAAAATGATAAATGTCCTGCAGGATCGGGTCCGGCAACTGCGGGGCCGTGATACCGGCCGGGTGATATTCCCCGGCGCCCGGATTGCGCTGCTGATAGCGGATAAAATTCAGACAATGATTGCGGACCGTGAGATAAAGAAATGCCTTGATATTTTTTTCACTGCTGAAATCGGCGTGTTTCTTCCACAGAAGGAACAGCGCCTCCATCGTGACATTTTTTGCAGAGACGCGATCCTGCAGCAACATGTCCGCAAATGAAAAAAATTCGGGATAATACTGGAAGAACAGGACTTTGAAAGCGCCGGGATCGCCCTGTTTTAAATAAAGGATACTAATATCCTGCTCATCTACTTCTTCGGGATGGGTCATGGTAAAGAAATTAAAACCGATCAATTCAACAAATGGTTATCCAGCAAGGGGCCCGGCGTCCCCTCCCTGGGGTTATTCGACCAGGGAAGATAGCGATTTGAGTAATAGGTTTCAATGGCCGTACCGATGGCTTCCGTGAGCCCGGTGGATTCTTTTTCGATGTCCGACCAGGCGTCGCGTTTGTTGTATACGAGGGCCATGGAGTCGGCCCCTCCTTCGGGGAAATTCACGAGAAAAATGACGACCGTGTTGATAAGGATGGGTTTCACGACGACGGGATTCCCTTGTCCTTCAAAGAAATATTCCACTTCGAAAGAACTTTCGAAGGGCAATGACTCCTGGATGGAGGATGCATATGGAATGTTTCTTAACCTGTTGAGTTTTAATCGAAAACCAGACATAGTAATAAATTAAAAAATAATAAAGGTGGACAGTGGTCTAGCAACAAGAACGACAGGTCTTTGAGTGGGTCAAAAGAAAGCTTGATCTAAGTCACCAAATGCAACGGGCTGATCATTTAGCTAAGCAATATTAATAGCTTTACGAGATTCAAAAGTAGAATTAATTCTACAGGCGAATCTTTTTTATTGAGGAATTTAGCATTATTATCTATAATACAGGGAAACACTTATTGCCTCATCCCTGGCGGATTGAACTCAACTTATGCAACCACAGATATTACTGGCAGACGACCATAGCATGATCCGGAAAGGATTGAAACTGCTTTTGCAGCTGCATCTGGGCTTTACAGAGGTATCCGAGGTGGTGAGCTGTAATGAGCTCATGAAGGAGCTGACCCGGAAGAAATATTCACACCTTGTGCTGGATATTATTTTGTCCGATGGGAGCACGCTGGAAATATTGCCGACCATCCGCAAGCTATATCCCGAGCTGAGGGTAATGGTGTTCTCCATGCAGCCGGCCGAGGTCTATGGAAAGGCGCTGAAGCAATATGGTATCGAACATTATCTTTCAAAAACAACCCCCGAAGAAGATACCATCCGTCTTCTGCAGCGGTTCCTGCTGAATGAAATGCCCTCCCGGGACAATTCCGGGTTTCGTTATCCGAACAATCCCTTCTCCGCACTGGCTCCCAGGGAGCTGGAGATCCTTCACTATGTATTAAAAGGGTTGGGGACAAAGGAGATTGCGGAGACGCTGAATGTAAAGATGAATACCATCTCGACGGTAAAGAACCGGATATTTGAGAAAACCCTCACGGCAAATCTGAAAGAATTGATAGAATTAGCTACCTTGTATAATGTTAATTATTAAGATAACAGGGACTGTCTTCCTGATCCTGGGTTGTTGTCTTTTCCTCCCCGCCCAGAATAATTACCAGCTACAATATTTTACTACCGACAACGGGCTACCTTCCAACGGCATCAAGGGATTGCAATGGGATGAGGGAACGGGGTTTCTTTGGATCGCCACGGAAGCAGGCGTGACCCGTTATAACGGGGCCGATTTCCTTACTTTTTCCAAGGTCAACAAACCGGAATTATTTTCGGAGCGGATGTTGTTCCTTTTAAAGAATGAGGAGGGCCGTATATATACATCGGATGAAGTGGGCGATATTTTTTACGTCATGCAGAATAAGCTGCAGTTCCTTGGGCAGATGAAGGTCGACGCCCGTCCTTCCACCTTTAAGCTGATCGGGCTGATGGCTTCGGGTGAGCTATTCCGTCAGTCCTCGGCGCAGCCGCCCCCGGGGTTCGGATTTGATTTCTATTCCGAATCGCTGCTCCCGTTGAATAAGGGAAGGATGCTGCTTTACCGTTATGACTCCCTGTATGATTACCGGCTGGGGAACCCAAACCCCGCTTTTCTGATAAAAGCCGACCCCGGTTCAAGTCCTTTTATGATCGGGAGCCGGCTTTTCCTTTTCAATCCGCGGACGGGTTTTTGTCAGCTGGATACTGCCACCCTGCACAAAACGCCGTTGAGTCCGGACAGGGAGAGTACCGGTGAGGGGGAGTCTCCGACAGGCGACGACATGGGAGGAGGACGGGGATGGGTCTTCTGGGACAACGGCATGAAGAATCCCATCTTTGTAAGCGGCTCCAACGCCTGGCTGCTGGATTATTGGCAGGGCAGGCTCTTCGCCCGGCTGATCTGTACGGCTATCCCGACCCATGCCCTTCTGCGGCATATAAAATATGATGAAAGAAGCGGCATGTTATTCCTGGGTACGGATTCCCGGGGCATCATCGTGATCCGGAAGAATGAGGTCCGGCCCGTACGGAAGAATGGCTTTCCGCCGGAGCATGCCACTGCTTATTATAGCCAGATCGCCTTGTCAAAGGAAAGCATACTTACCAGCCAGGGAGATATCCTGGGGAAGACCCCGCCTTTATCCGCGCGGTTACCCTTACGGACCCCCTTTAATAATTTTGTATATACCACACCCGACAGTGTTCTTTGGTATAGCCATGAGGACACGATCCTTTCCTATAATTATAAGACCCGCCGGACGACGGCGTTGCCGGCGGAGCACGGGTCGATCACCGATGGCTTTGTGCTGTCCGAGGACAATCTCTATATCGCCAATGCGATCGGGATCGGGTTGCTGCATGACAATAAGATCGACTACCAGTACCGGTATCCCAAGGCAGATATCAACAGCAATGCTCCCTTCTCCATGCTGGAAGTAAGTCCGGGGCTGATCGCCATCGCCTGCTGTAACGGTCTGTTCCGGTACAATACCCTGAGTCACCGGATGGATACGCTGCTCTGTATGCCGGGCATTTGCGTGAGGGCGCTCTGGAAATACAAGGGATACCTGTTTATAGGGACCTATGGCAAGGGGATCTGGCTTTACAAGGACGGAACGCTAAAGCCCATCCCTGCCGACAAGAGCAACTATCTCCAATATGCGCATTGCTTTGTTCCCGACATGCTGGGCTATTGCTGGATCAGCAGCAATAAGGGTCTGTTCAGGGCAAGGCCGGATGAAATGATCGATGCCTTTGAAAAGGAGGGGACGGCCATCAACTATCACTATTATGGCCGGGCGGATGGATTGGAGATAACCGAATTGAACGGCGGGTGTACTCCCTGTGCGCTGCAATTGAACGATACTGCCCTGTCTTTCCCGTCCATGGATGGGCTGGCATGGGTAGATCCCTCCCATCCTATCCCCAGCCAGCCGGAGGGTGCGATCTATATCGACGATTTTGTAGCGGACAAACAGGAGGTCAACGCCACCTCCCTGGTAAGGCCCAATCTCCCTTCCGACACCCGAGACCTGGCTTTTTCGCTTGGATTCCCCGCCTGGGAAAACAAGGAAAACCTCAACATAGAATATAAGCTGGAACCCTATTTAAAGGACTGGCAGTCGTTAAAGGTCGGGAACAATCCCCGGATGTATTTCAGCAACCTGCCCTGGGGGAATTACCGGCTGATCCTGCGTATACAAAACGGGCTGGACAGGAAGCACTACAACTATACGGAAAAGAGTTTCCGGATAGAACCACGCTGGTACCAGCAACCCTGGGCCTGGCTGCTGGCGCTTTGTATGCTGACCGGCGGGATCTTTGGGATCGTCTGGCTGCGTACCCGCCAATTCAAGATCCGCCAGGACAGGCTGGAAAGACAGATAGCGGAAAAGACCCGGGAGCTCCAGGGCAAGAATGAGGAGCTGGAAAAGACCGATCATATAAAGACCCGGCTGATCTCGATCATCAGCCATGACCTGGTCACTCCGCTGAAATTCCTGCACCTGACGGGGAAAAGCCTGATCGAGAAAAAGGATATGTTGTCGGAGGATCTGCAACGGGAGGCCATTACCGAGATCACCACTACTTCAAAGGAGCTGCAGCTGCTCTCCACCAATATCCTCAACTGGATCAAATACCAGAATGAGGACCGGCGTCTGGCAAAGGAAAGTTTCAACCTCCATGCGCTGACCTCCCAGCTGTTTGGCATTTTTGACGCCATGGCCAGGGATAAGAAGATCCGGCTGATCAATGCCGTCGATGAAGACCTTGTTCCTTACCAGTTTATCGAGCCGGTAAAGATCGTCGTCTACAACCTTATCCTGAACGGGATCAATTTCACCCAGGAGGGGCATATCCTTGTCGGTAATTCGATCGTGGCGGAGGGCATCAATATCATCATTGAAGATACCGGTGTAGGGATGACCCAGGAGCAGATCAACAACATCATGGCCGATCATTTTATCATTTCATCCGCCAATGTGGATAACAGGAGGGGGAATGGGTTGGGATATCTGATCATTAAAGATCTTTTGAAGATCATACGCGGTACGTTATTGATAAAGAGTGAGAAGGGGAAAGGCACAAAGGTAATGATACGTATACCCGTATGATACATGGCAAGACAGACCACAGGTCTGGCCGCCGAAGGCCCATCATTAGCGATTTTGCGCCCGGGTCTACCTTGGGCAAAAGACCCGAAGGCGCAAAATAAAAAAGCTGATCTTTCGATCAGCCTCTGGGGATCAGTCTCCGCCGGATCAGGCCGGAGTTGCAACGTTGCGACAGTTGCTATGTATTGCGTTCAAGATAGCGACTTTATCCATTCCCGTTGATGATGCTCGAATTTTCGAGATAGGTCGGGGTAGGATGATAAATAAACAAACAGCTACCATTCTTTACCGTGCGGATGATCCGGGGGCTCATGGCGGAGGGAACGGCCGGACATCCAAGGCTGGTACCCAAGGTACCAAAATCCTTCATATATCGTGTACTCACATAGGATGATCCGTGTAATACGATATTTCGCCGGCATGCCATATCATTATATCCCGTATCGACCCCATCTATCCGCAACGAAAGACCGTTACGTCCAAAATAAGTCTTTTTTGTTATATAAAAACCCAGGCTGCTTTTATAGGAATCGGGTTCATTGGAAAAGGAGGTAGCATATTCAGCGCCCGAGTTCTGGCCATGTGCCACAAAGGTACGATAGAGAAGTTTCTTATGGCGCACATCTATGACGTACATCCTTTTACTACAGGATGACTGGCTAAAATCACAGATGGACAGTACGCTTTTCTTTCGTATCAGGCCCTTTTTCAACAGGTTATGATAACCTCTCCAGGCATATTCAAAGGCTTTTTCGTCCAGACCGTTCTTTTCCAGGGACATATAATCATACAGGATAACGGCTTCATTGATCACCATTTTAACTTCCGCACTTTTTGCGGAGGAAAAACTGGCTGCTTTTGTCGCCGTTGTGGTCGTTGTTGCCGGGGTTCCTTCTTTGTCTTCCGGGAACAGCGGGGTGGCGGTAAGGGTTGAATGACTGACAAAGTTTTTAATGACTGCCGATGAATAATAGGGCATTGGGCTGTCTTTTTCGAATGGACCATAGCCGGCGTCGTTCTTACTGCCGGTGATCATCGAAGGGGTGGTTACGATCATCGAAGATAAGGTAACCTTAAATACAAGGTTAGTGAGTACTCGCATGGAAATTGGATTTTGGCTTTATTAGATAGGGTTTGGATATTAATTCATTGGACAAATTTTGGCTTTTCGGTTCAATCCTTGCGTATTAGTCTTTACGTATTAAGAAACTACTTCGTTCGATCAGCAGGTTGTCCCGGTACAGCTCGTACTGGAACATACCGGCATGTTGAAAGTTATACTTCTCCAGGATCAGTAATGGGTCCCGGATCTGCCGGACCTCGAATAAAAAGCTATTCGTGGCGTCGAAGAAACGGATCCTGTATTTTTCGCGTACGGCGTCCGGGATCCTGATGACGAGGTCGCCGTTCCTTTCCCGTTGGATGAACCCGGAGACACCCCGTCCGTCGACCACTACTGCCCTTTCGTACACAAATCCGGTATCGACAATGATATTATCCTCGATATTATCCTCCGTATATAACGGATAATTCCGGAAAATATGAGGGCTAAAGGTGCTGGAATGAAAATAAATCGGAGCGGGGAAGGCTGTACCGCCGGTAGTGAGGAAAAGGGCTACGGTAAGGGTAAGCAGGCGATGTCCCCGATGTGAGGATGAGTTGAGCATTTTCGCTGGTTTATTGGTTTTAGGGGAGACATTCCAATAATACCCGGTAATTTGTAAAGAGGGGCATTGTCTGAAATATCCCGCGTCTGTAAAAATTACTCAAATGCCGGGCGGCATTGTGCTCAAACATTTAAATAAGGCTACCATATAAGACAACCGAATTGATTATCAGGCAGTACGATTTGACCGATCGGAGGACCGCTCATTGGCGGGTTTCGGTTCCGTTTGCGTTTCCTGTTCTTTTGGGACTTTTTTTATGTTGATGACCGGGATGGAGGGGTCCTTTCCTTCCAATAGCTTCATTTTTACCACCAATTCATAATGATCCTTTTGCATATCCAGCAATTCTGCGTGGGCCTGGATCATCTCCCTTTCCAGCTCGGCGATCCGTCTGTCCTTTCGGGTGAGCTGGCGGATCCGTCCCAGGGTACCCAAATAAACACATAAGCTCATGATTGCCAGCAAAGTGAATATATTCATCGAAAGATCGAACGTAATCATAGGCGGTACTTTTTGTGAACAAGAGAGTTCTATAAAAGTACCCCACTCAATCCCCCCGCTTTAACCATAATCGTAAAAATAACCACTCAGGCGGACAGTGGCCTTTTTTATTTAAACCGGTCTGGCTAAATCGTTATATTTCTACTATATTTAGCTTTTAAGGTTAAGGCATGATAAACAGGTTTATCACGTTTTCAATTTTTTGCGTCCTTTCCCTGTCCGTAACGACTGCCCTTCCCCAATCCGATCCCTACAATGGTTATTCCGTCCAGCATCTTACCGATGAAAGCGGGCTGCCTCAAAACAGCATCAACGATTTGCTTTTCGATAAGAATGGCTGTCTATGGCTGGGGTCGCAGGTAGGTTTGGTTCGGTTCAACGGAAGCGCCTTCAAATTGTACTACCCGGACGACAAGCCGGTCATGGAATCAAATGTAGTGTCCCTGGGTAAAAACGACAGGGGTGACATCTATTTTCAGACAAGCGATCATAGTTTGTACTGCTATTCGGGAAATAATAGTCATTTTCTAAGCCCGGTCAATACGGCGGTGCTTAAGAGACCCTACCTGCTGAATGCCCGGAAACAGTTCTTCGATTTTACGCGTTTTCTCAACGAAGGTCCTGCGGGGGAGAATGAGCGGCGAAGGCTTATTTTCCGGGATCTCTTCGAACATACCGGGAATTTCTATGCGGTCGACTCCGCACACCTTTACCTGATCTACAACGATACGCTCTATTATTCCGATAACCGGCGGCTGCAAAAGCTCGATGCGCAGCCCAACGCTCCTCTTCAATATCTTTTACTGGACAGGAAGCTGTATGTCCTCCACAGGGATTCGGTCATTGCCGCCTATGAGGAAGACCGAAAGATCATGGGAAGGCAAGCCATTGGCGGGGATCTGTTGCATGATGCTTCGAAACTACGGCAATCCGGGAGCCGTTTTCGTCTCTATCCCTGCAATAAGGTCAATCACCTTCTGGCAGGCAGAAGGCTATACCGGATCGCTGCCGGGCCCGACGGAAGCCTGCGGACGACCTTTCTCATCGACCTGGATTTTATCACCAATGTATCGGCGGTAGAATATAATACCAGCCTGGACCTGTTGTTGATCGCCACGCATACCGAGGGGTTCTACTTCCTGCGAAAAAGCAGGTTCCAGGTCAGCGGCTGGCCCGACTGGCTCCGGCAGAGAGCGGCCCATCATCTTTTTGGTCCGATGGCGCTGGATACCGGGCAGCGGATCCTCACGGATAAGTTCATCTTCGATCCTGCCGGAGCGTACGAGCCGGTCAGGGACAGCATACCGATCTGGCAAAGATGTCTGTACATCGATAAAAAGGAGCAGGCATGGGCGGCCATTTACAACCTGCCCCGGAGGCTGAACGGACATTTGCACCCGGTACAGGTCTACCCTGCCCTCGACGCTGCGGTGGTCGACTATACCGGGGACGAGAATGGGCATCTGTATTGTCTGACGGCGAGGTCTCTCTGGCAGCTGGAGCCTGATAAAGGGGATAGCTTTCACCGGCTGGCGGATATTGGCGCGCCCGGCACCCCGAATAATCCCGCAAGAGGCGCCAATGAATCTTTTTGCCTCGTGGGACCGGGCCGGCTCTGGATCGCCAATGTCAATGGGCTGATCGAGTATGACCTGCGGAGCCATGTGTCGCGGGCTATCCCGGAGCTCGCGGGGTCTCATGTCAGGGCCATTCATCTTTGCAAGGACGGATCGGTCCTGCTGGGCACGTATGGCCAGGGCTATTTTTATTTTTATCACGGTAAATTCTACCGGATGCCCCTGGACAGGAATGGTTTCCTGATCACGGCGCATTGTTTCCTGGAAGATCCGCACGGAACGATCTGGATCCCCTGTAATAAGGGACTGTTCAAAGTACCAAAGGCGGATATGGATGCCTGGTGCGATGGCAATATCAATGAGCTTTATTATTACTATTACGGGCGGCAGGATGGATTGCTGACAAATGAGTTCAACGGCGGATTCAACGCCTCCGGGGTGATCACGCCAAAAGGCTTTGTGGCCTTGCTGTCGATGAAGGGGATGGTCTGTTTCTATACCGATTCGCTGGCTTCCGATTTTCCACAGGGACCTATCGAAATGACCCACCTGGAGATCGATGGGAAGCCGGCGGGAAGGACCGATACGATCACGCTGGCGGCGGGTTATAGCAGCCTCGTCCCGGAGATCACCTGTCCATACCTGGGAAACAGGAATAACCTGTATCTCCAGTATAATCTGCAGGGTTTGAACGATGAGTGGAAGGAGGTCCCGGATGATGGCATGGTCAATCTCAGCCGGCTGGAACCGGGGCGGTATATGTTCCGGGTCCGCAAGGTCAACGGATTTGGCAGGAACAATTACCAGTACAAGGAATGGCGGATCGTCGTCACCCCGAATTTCTACCGGACCAGCTGGTTTATCCTGCTGGTGGTCCTGGCATTGCTGGCGTTGCTGGTCTGGTCGGCACAATTACGCTGGAAGCTGGTCGAAAAGAAGAAGGAGATCGGGGTCAAGGCGGCAAAGCTACGGGGGGCGGTCGTCACGCTTGAAGAGACCGTCAAGAAATTACAGGAGTCCGAAAAGGCCCTTCTCCGGACAAGCCAGCAACGGGAAAAGCTGATCTCCCTTGTCATCCATGACCTGCGAAGCCCGCTGCGGTTCCTGACCATGCTGACGGCCGATCTGCATGATAACCAGGGGCGTCTCACTGCGGAGGAGATGAAAGAACGGAGCTATATGGTCAAAAAAGGGGCGCAGGATATTTATCATTTTTCCGAGGATTTCCTGCTCTGGGTGACCAGTCAAAAGGATAATTTCAGCGTTGCCAACAGGGTTTTCCTGATCCGTCCCCTCCTGCAGGAGATCAATGATTTCTTTTGTGAACAGGTGCAGCAGAAGGGCAATACCCTATCCTATTCCGCCGACGAGAAGTTGCAGATCGATTCCGATCCGCATATCCTCATCACGATCATCCGTAACCTGACCGATAACGCCAATAAGTATACGAGCGGCGGAACGATAACGATCGAGGCCTGCAGGGAAGGGGAAATGGTACTGATCAGCGTGACCGATACCGGGCGGGGAATGAGCCGGCAGCAAATAGAACGCTTTCTGCTTAATGACAGCCTGGAGGACGTCAAAAGCGGCAGCCAGCTGGGGCATAAGTTCATCTTCGATCTGACGCAGCGGATCAATGGGGTCATCTCGATCGAGAGCAGGGAAGGGGAAGGGACGACGGTGACGATCCGCCTGCCGGTAAAAAATATCTGATTTCCGGGACCGGCTCCGCCGGTCTTAGGCTTCCATCTGTTTTTTGTATTTCCCGGGCGTTATCCGGTAGATCTTCTTAAAGGCCAGTATATAATTGCTGATACTGGAATACCCTATCTCATAGGCGATCTGGCTGATGGATTTGGCATTGGCGGCGATCATCTCCTTTGATTTCTCGATCCTTTTGTTGCGGATATATTCGGAGATCGTCATCCCATGGATCGACTTGAACAGAAAGTTCAACCGGTGATAGCTGGTATAGGTCTTCTTCAGGATGGAGTCTACGGTAAACGTATCCGAGCAATAGTATTCGGAGATATACGACTCTACTTCCCGGATCAGGCTCAGGTCGTCCTCGTTGTCGATGCCGGAGGAAGCGTTGGCCCCCAGGATGCTGCGGTGGCGGTTGCAAAGGAAATATTCCAGCAGCGACAAGGCATGGTTCTGGATCTCCAGCGCATTGTCCTCTGCCTTTCCCTCCTGGCCCAGGATGGCGGAGAACAGGGATTGCTGTCTTCTTCCCAGCCGGCAGGTAATGATATTCTCATCCTCGTCCAGCACCTGTTCGATCTTTTGAAAATGGGCATTTTCTTTCAGGAAAAGCCCGATCCAGTCATCGGGGATAAAAAGGGCGATGGCGGAAAAATTGATGGGGCCGGATGACTGAAAGCGGAAGGACTGACCGGCAATGGACAATAGCCCCAAAGAGGGGCTGGCATGCTCTTTCCGGCGATCGTTCTTTCCGGAAACGATCTGCAGGTCTCCCTTATAATGAATAAAAGAAAGGACCATTCCGGCTTCGGCAAAATCCGGCAATGACAGTTCGAGGTGTTGGTCGGCGATCTTTGTACAGGCGATCTTCAGACCGACGGGCAACGGCTGCACTGACCAATAGGATGCAGGGTCGGTCTTTGGATCTAGCGGGCCAGGGGATTTCATAGTTTTGTATTTCGGGGGTTTGTATTAGGGGTCTGAGGGGTCTGTATTTGCGGGGTTGTTCCCTCAATGGGGATTGAGATAATGCCAGGGGGAAAACCCATATTCCTTCTTAAAGGCCAGCGTAAAATGGGAGGGGTTGGAATACCCGATCTCCGTTGCCACTACTTTTACCGGCACCTTATTGTCCAGCAATTTGCGGGCATGTTCCAGCTTATTCTTCTGATAATAGCCGAACAGGGTCTCTCCGTAATATTTTTTAAATTTTGTCTTCAGGCTGGTGGGGCTCATGGCCGAGATCCGGGATAGTTTCTCGATGCCGGGAAATTCCTTCCGGTAATGAGAACAAAGGTGCTGCTCGACACGGGAAAGGCTATGTGTATCCTGGGTGCTGAGGGGATTGCCTTCCTTTCCCAGCTTGTCCATTACAAAGAACTGCTGGAGCAGGTATTCGACCAGGATCGAGACGTTGCGGATGGTAAACAGCTCCCGGAAGGGGTGCTGTACGATCTCGGCCATAAAGTCATTGAGCAGCAGTCTGTATTTGAATGTGATCGGCCAGCTGAGCGTGGGGGGATAATCGGCCGACTGGAGGATGGCCTGGATCGTACCCGCGTCGAAGTCATGGATAAGCCGTCCCAGGCTGGATTTGCGCACACGGACCACCAGCGAGCGGACTATTTTGTCCTTTGGATAGCAGACCTCCCTGCCGGCCTGCGCATCGGTGATGGAGACGGAAGAATACAACCGGTCGGCCGCCAGGATGGTATGTGGCAACGGAAATTCGTTGTCCCCTTTTCCGGGGATCTCGATCTCGTCAAAGCTTAAAATATAGGAATCCGCCTGGGGGGAAGGTAAGAATTGGAGGGTAAGATCCTCGGTCAGCATAGACACATTTACTGCAAGCACCTCGATGCCGGTCGCTACACCGGCCACAGTTAGGAAACCTTTACCTGTTTTTCCCGAAAAATAAAGCACCGAATCTGTTACGATACAAGACTTGTCTTCTGCGATCACCTCAAAACATTTCAGAAAGGGTTCTGAATTTTCAAGAGATACATAGCCCATTGAAATTAAATTTATTCGCCTTATGAAAAGAACTTATACAGGCCACTAATCTATATAAGCTGTTAAATTCTCTTTACTTATCATTATCCTGACTTCGAATCCGTGCCAAGATATTAATAAGGGTCCCGCGGACGTATAGTAAAAGATTTAATTGATCGTAGTTTTTTAACTACTAAAAGTCCATGAAAACACCTAGTAGTCTTGTCTTCCCGCGTATCCTAAATGGAACGCATGAGTACTGAAAGTCTCGTTTTATTGAAATATTTACTGCCGAATCCATTCCTATGATAAAAATCCATACCCAACTATGAACAATCCCAAAAGAAAGGCCGGTCCCGACACCGATCTCCGCTCGCTTCTCAAGAACCAGCACCGAAAAGTATACTCCATCTGCCGGTTTTTCGCCAACAATTATAAAGAGCAACAGCGTTTGTTTATCGATATCATAGCGGCCGCCTCGCAAAATATCCGGTTTGCAAAGGGGAAGTGCGAGAAACACACCCTCCTTTTACGGGCCTGTATCAATATGGCGGCCCTGCATTCGATCCGGCTGGACCTGGAACCGGGCACCGACCGCGAAATACATTTTAAGTCACCTGATTTCCAGCGAACTATGCTCCAGTTCCGGGATGCGGTAGGTGAAACCTCCGACCTTGATAAATTCCGTCTCTTCCTGGCAATGGAAAAAGTATCCCCGGATGAAATGACCGATCTGACGGGTCTGGATACAAGCGGCCATATGGCAGTCATCGTCCCGGTAGCTGCTGCCCGGGAATATTCGATAAAGAATTTCATCCCCTATTTAAAGGAAAAACTGATATGGAGCTAAAGAAGGTTCAGCAGCAATGGGACGGTTTTCCTGAAATATCGATGGAAGAACGCCCCATCTTGTCATCCGACCTGGAAAAGGTAGTCGTCAGCAATCCTTTGACCGATGCTTTTTACCTCGAAAACAAGCTCCGGGTAAGAATATATATAGCGGCCATCCTATGGTTGCTGAATGTATATCAATTGCGGATACAGTGGCGGACGGACGGGAACGATCTTTATCAGCAGGTTGCCCTTTTCTGCCTGCTGTCCTGGTTCATCTATTTTCATGTCCGTCTGTTGTTGTTTGCCGACTATCCCTCTCTCCTATCGCTGCGGCTGATGCCCTTTCTCCAGAAGCTGGAGACCGTGCTGGACAAGTATATCCTTTCCTTTAAGCTGATCAGTGTCATGGCGGGTTTTTATCTGCTGTCCGTCGGGGAAATGCTGTTGTCGCGGTTAAGCAGCAGCGCCTTTGAATCCATCAGCCAGAACGGGTTTTACAAGTGGCTGATCATCATTTTCCTTTCCGTCTCCTTTTATATCCTGCTTTTACAGTCGATCATTCCAAAGTACCGAAGGTTGCTGATGGCCGTCCGGAAATATAAATACGGGATCGCCGCCGGGACACCCCGGAAATGAGGTCCAAAAAATAAAGTCCTAAACCCAGGTCTCACAATATAATTATTATCGTTTATATTTGGGACGAGATCCCCCTTCAATCCAAAACAAACAAATGCCTAACATTTTAATTGCAGATGATCACTCGATAGTCAGGGCCGGGCTAAAACTATTGATCAACAGTTGTATACGGGACGTTGTGATCGATGAAGCCGAAGACGGGGAGGCAGTGATCAAAAAAATGAAATCCGCCAGTTTCGATCTGCTGGTGCTGGATATAAACATGCCGCATACGGAATCCTTTAGCCTTACCTCTTATCTTTTAAAAGAGCATCCGCAACTGAAGATCATCATCTTTACGATGAACCAGGAAGTGTTCTTTGCAAAGCGTTTTTTAAAGATCGGGGCACATGGTTATCTCAATAAATATTCCAAGGAATCGGAGATCAAATATGCCATCCAGAAGGTATTGGGGGGCAAACGCTATATCAGCGACAATCTTGCCGAGATCCTTTCGGGGGAGCTGACAAAAAAATTAAAGGATAATCCCTTCGAAGACCTTTCCGACAGGGAATTTGAGGTCGTGTTGCAGATGCTGAAAGGCAGTTCCGTCTCCGAGATCGCCAATACGCTCAGCCTGCATAAATCCACCGTCGGTACGCATAAGACGCGGATCCTCGACAAGCTCAAGATCTCCAATACGGTAGAGCTGATCAACCTGGCGCGGTTGTACGAGATCATTTAGCGCAGGTGTCTGCAATTTAACCGGATCATACTCCAAAGAATTTCTCCAGCGCCTTGCGCACCCCATCGTTGTTATTGGTATCCGTTACATAATCCGCAGCAGCCTTTATTTCGTCGGGGGCGTTGCCCATGGCTATTCCCATACCCGCAAAGCCGATCATTTCACGGTCATTATAGTTATCTCCCATGGCGATGATCTCCGACCGGCCGATCTTCATCCGGTCGATCAGAAAACGTACGGCATTGGATTTGGAGCCGCGGGGGTCCATGACCTCGAGGTAGGTGGGTTTGGAGGGATAGATGTTCAGTTTCGAATCATACACCGATCGAAGGTGTTGTTGGATGGAGGCGATCGAGGCAGGGTCGCTCATGACCATCATCTTATTGGGTCCGATCCGGCGGACCGACCAGTCCCGGATAAACTCCGGCAGCGGTCCGATCTTTATCTTTACATCCATGATCTTTTGTTCATGTGCGGTCCATTCATCGTCGACTTCCGCATACCATTCCCGTTGCAGATAATACGCAATATTCGCCTTGAAGGGCCGCACCTGTTCTGCCACGGCGGCAGCCGTTTGCGGGTCGATCATGGCATCGAAGATCGGTTCTTCCTCTTCGACGATATAGCTTCCATTGAGGCTCACCAGCGGATAATGATCGGGGATACCGATCGACCGGAACGTTGGAAGGATCGCATTGAGCGGCCGGGCGGATACCAGGATCACGGGTATTCCTTTTTCTATCAATGCGCGGATCTTTTGTTTGGTAGGTTCGCTGACGGAGTGGTCTGCCCGTAGGAGCGTACCATCCATGTCCAGGAAAACGGCTTTGTACATTTAAATCTATTGTGTTAGCAATGAGTGCTTTGCGTTGGTCCGACGGTTATTCGGGATCGCAATTTAATGCGCAATTACTACACGCGGATATATATTTTCTTCCAGTCCAGCCATTTGCCTACACTCCAGCAGACGAGCATATACGTCACGGCAAACAGTAAAGAGCCAAATGCCCCGGGTATCCATGTCTGGAAGCCTGCCCGGTTGATCCATTCAAAAACACTTTCGCCGTTACCAACCTGGATCGTGAATAATACGACGACCAGCAGTTCCGAAAGAAGATAGATGGAGAGCGGGTTTTTCCCAAAGACCGCAAAGAAAGACGTCCAGGCCGTTTTCTGCCGGAAATCGATGAGATAGATAAGAAAGGAGAGCCATACCATGTCGATGCCGATGGTAAGGATCACATAGGAAGGGGTCCATAATTTCTTATTGACGGGGAGGGCGAGGTTCCACAAATAGGCGAAGACAAGGAACAAACAACCCAGCAGCAGCAGCCGCGCCAGTCCTTCAAAGGTCTTTCCCTTCCGGCTGACATAGACTCCCGTAAAGTATCCCGCGATCACATTTACGATGGCCGGGAGCGTGCTGAGGATCCCTTCGGGATCAAAGGCCAGGCCCTCTCCATGGTACATATGATCTTCTCCCAGGATCCATTTGTCCAGCCGGTAGCCTGCGTTGGTGGTCATTCCAAAAGGATCGGCGTCCGGCACTCCGAAAAGGAGGAGAACGATCCAGTAACCGATCAGCAGTCCGCAGCCGACGATATAGATGGACCGTGGTTTTGCATAATAGATAAGCAGCGAGGCCAGCCCATAGCATAAGCCGATCCGTTGCAGCACTCCCATGATGCGGGTATGCGTGATCGGTATAAGCCCCCATCCGCTTCCGTCCGGCGCCTCCCGGAAAAAGGGGAACCAGTACATCAGGTATCCCAGCAAAAAGATCAGTAGCGTCCTTTTGATGATCTTCGTCCGAACCGCCCCCTCGCTCATGGTCGCAAATTTCTTCATCGCAAAGGCGATGGCATTGCCGACGGCAAAAAGAAAGGAGGGAAAAACCAGGTCCGTAGGCGTAAATCCATGCCAATGTGCATGCTGCAGCGGCGAATAGCTAAAGGTCTCGCTGCCAGGCGTATTGACGATGATCATAAAGCAGACGGTCATTCCCCGGAAGATATCCAGGGGCAGCGATCGGGTGGAGGCAGTTTCTGTCATTTGATGGTTATAGGATAGAAAAGTAAGGTAAAATAATACCTGAAAAAAAACGTTTTTAAAGGACGATCCGTACTTTAGAAGATCCCTAAAAACCGCCATTCGCAAAACATTGATAACCAAGACTATTTATACCCACTACCCGATCATTGCCGCCTGCCTTCTCTTCTCGATGACGACGGTCTTTGGGCAGTCCCCTGTACAGCGTTCCCCGGGGGCGGTGACGATGCGTTTCAGGAATGGGTCCCTCGCCGGCGAAAGGAATCTGCACAATGGGACTTTCCGGAAAGACTCACTCCGCACCGCCCATTACAATAAAAAATACTATGTCCTTGTACAGTTTGACCAGTTACCGGATCAGCAGCGTCGCAAAGAGCTGGAGGATCTGGGGATCCGTCTGTTCGACTATATTCCCGACCGTGCTTTTCTGGCGGAAGTCCGGGACAGCTTTTCCACGGAAACGCTAAAACAATACTCCATCAGCGGTCTGTACCGGATGCCTTCGAAATTCAAGATTGCAGGGAAGCTGCAGCAAGACCCGGATGAGGCGTTGCACAATGCGGACAAGCTTATCGCCATCCGTACTTTTGGCTCGGTCGGCGATGACGAAATAAAACAGGGACTGGAAAACGCCGGCGCCACCATCGAGCCGACCCGGATCCGACCGGATCATGTCGTATTCGTCCGGGCGGGTTCGGCAGCGACCCTGCAAAAGATCGCGGCCCTGCCCTATGTCAGCTATATAGCCGCACAGGCGATGAAGCCCCGGCCGCTGAATTATGTCAACCGGGCTACGCATGGGATAGACGTACTGGGCGCCCCTTCCGGAAGGAACCTGCAGGGTGACGGGGTGGTCGTGGGAGTCGGGGATGACGCCGACCCTTATACGCACGTAGACTTTTCCGGGAGACTGATCGATCGTTCCGACGCTCCCGCCAATCTCCACGGCACCCATACTTCGGGGATCGTAGGCGGCGGCGGGATCAAGGACCCCCGTTATAAGGGGATGGCGCCTCATTCCACGATCATCAGCCAGTTCTTCAGCGATATCCTGGTCAATACGCCGACCTATATCAATGACTATGGCATGGTGCTGACAAATAATTCCTATACCAATTACAACCCCGGTTGTGATAATGACGGGGATTATGAGTTCCTGGCCGCCTATACCGATGATCAGCTATATCATTATCCAAACCTGTTGCATGTTTTTGCGTCGGGTAATGACGGGTTCCTTCAATGCAGCCCGTTCCCCTACCAGTTCTCCACCATCAAATCCGGGTTCCAGAGCGCCAAGAACGTGTTGGACGTGGGGAATATCAGCAATTACGACTATACCATCAACTACTCTTCCAGCGCCGGGCCGGTCAATGACGGCCGGATAAAGCCGGAGATCGTGGCCGGCGGAACCGGGGTTACGTCCACCATCCCCAACAATGGTTACCAGGGCGAGGTGGGGACCAGCATGTCGAGCCCGACGGTCGCCGGGGCTTTGGCGCTGCTGGTACAACGCTACCGGCAGCTGAACGGAGGGGCCAATCCCTCTTCCGCTCTTCTAAAGGCGCTTGCCTGTAATACCGCTACCGATATGGGCAACCCCGGTCCGGATTTTCTCTTTGGTTTCGGGTCTCTCGATGCCCGGGCGGCCGTGGAGGCAATGGAGAATAACAACTATTATATAGGAACCGTGAATAACGGCGGCAACCAGACCTATACCCTGTCCGGTATTCCCGCGGGTCTCCAGCAGATCAAGATCATGCTTTACTGGACGGATGTCCCGGCGGCGCTGCCCGCGGCCGTTGCCCTGGTGAATAACCTGGACCTCACCGTGACCTCTCCCGATGCCGTCGTGCATCATCCCTTAATACTAAATCCGGCCGCGGCCCATGTCAACGATGTCGCCGTCGAGGGGGTCGATAACCTGAACAATATCGAACAGGTCGTGATCAATAACCCGCCGGGGGGCACGTTCACCATATCGGTCAACGGGACAAATATCCCTGCCGGGCCGCAAAATTTTGTGGTGGCTTACCAGGCCATCCAGCCTTCCGTCGTCCTGCAATATCCTTATGGCAATGATACCTGGGTACCGGGTCAGCAGGAGATCATCCGATGGAATGCTTATGGCGGAGAACCCAATACCTTCACCCTCGAATTTTCGGCCGATAACGGCAGCAGCTGGACGACGATCGATCCTGCGGTGCCGGCCACCAGCCGTTTTTATTACTGGACGACCCCTTCCACGCCCACCAACCAGGGGCTGGTCCGCGTCACCCGTAATTCGACGAGCTACAGCGACGTAAGTCATTATCCTTTTACCATCCTCGATCAGCCGGTAGTGACGGCCACCAATCCCTGTCCGGGATATGTCCAGCTCACCTGGAGCGCCATCACTTCGGCGACAGGCTATGACATCATGCAGCTGCAAGGGGACAGCATGGTAAAGATCGCCGGTACCACGAGCACCAGCTTCCTGGTCAGCGGTCTGAACCGCGACAGCAGCTACTGGCTGTCTGTCCGTGCCGTCAATGGGTCCACGCCCGGCAGACGTTCCGTGGCGCAGAATATCATTCCTTCCGGGGGGGCCTGTACCCTGTCCGCGCTGGACAATGACTATGCCATCGATTCCCTGATCGCTCCTTTGTCGGGGCGTCTGTATACCTCTTCCCAGCTGAGCAATGCTACGCCGATCAAGGTGGAGCTGAAGAATATGGGCACCATCCCGACGGGCTCTTCCTTTACGATGAACTATCGTATCAACGGAGGTACTCCTGTGACGGAGACCGCCAGTTTCTCCGTTCCGCCAAATGGAGGCGTCTATAGCTATACGTTTACGAACACTGCCGATCTTTCCGCGGCAGGGACCTATGTCCTGGACACCTGGGTGTCCTATCCCCTCGACCCCCAGCCGGGCAATGACACCCTGACCACCACGATCCGGCAATTGAACAACGATCCCCTTACGCTTGTGCCTTCCTTTACCGAAGGCTTCGAATCGGCCGCGGCGGGGACCTATGTTTCCCCTTCCCCGGGCTTTACCGGGCTGGACCGTTGCGACTTCTATTCCAATAGCCCCAATGGAAGGGCCCGGACCTTTATCAATACCGGCTTTGCCCGGACGGGCTCCCGTTGTGTGACCCTGGACGCGGCGCATCTCAATGGTTCTTCCACCGCCGATAGCCTCATCACGACCTTTAACCTGTCCAATTATTCGTCCAGCGACCAGCTATGGCTGGACTTTTATTACCAGAACCAGGGGATCGATTTCCCGCTGGGTGGCAACCAGGTCTGGATCAGGGGGAATGACCAGGCCGCCTGGATACCCGTCTATACCCTCAGTACCGATGCTTCTAAGATCGGTGTCTACCAGCCCTCGGCCCATATCGATATCACGGGCGTGCTCAAGAATGCCGTTCCGGCTCAGACCGTCAGCAGCAGCTTCCAGGTAAAGTTCGGGGAGGAAGGCTATACCTCTACCAATTCCGTCACACCCGACGGAGATATCGATGACGGTTATTCTTTTGACGATATCACGATCAGCCGGTCTATGAACGACGTCGGTGTGACGGCCCTCGTAACCCCCGATGTCTCCGATATCTGCAATCTTTCCAATGCCGAGACCATCAGCGTAAAGGTCAGGAACTACAGCTCTTCTACCGCCACCAATATACCCGTGACCTATTCCGTCAACGGAACCGCCGTAACGCCGGAGACCATCCCTTCTCTCAATGGACTGGATTCCGTGGTCTATACCTTTTCTCAAAAAGCCGATCTGTCGGCTTACCTGGGTTATACCGTGACCGCCTGGGTCCATTACCCGGGTGATAGCTATGCCCCCAACGATACGTTATCCCCCGTTCAATTCCAGACCGGGCCGATCATCTCCAGCTACCCCTACCTCGAGGGGTTCGAGGGCGGCGCCGGGTACTGGTCTTCGGGCGGTATCAATAATAGCTGGCAGGTGGGCGCCCCTCATAAGACCATCATCAACAAGGCGGCCAATGGCGTCAATTGCTGGGTCACCAGTCTGACCGGTAATTATAATGATAACGAGACCTCCTACCTCGTCTCTCCCTGTTTCGATCTGAGCAGCCTCACGCATCCTGTCCTTTCTTTTAGTCATATCTTCCAGACGGAGGATGATTGTGATTGTGATTATCATTGGGTGGAATACAGCACCGATGGGGTGAACTGGATAAAGCTGGGAGCCGTGGGCGGCGGAACGAACTGGTATGACAATGCTACGCGGCAGGCCTGGCAGCTATCCAATACCAGCTGGCATGTGTCGAGCTATGATATCCCCGTCACCGCTTCCCGGGTAAAGTTCCGGATCGTGATGAAGAGCGACCCGGGGACCAACTACGAAGGCGTAGGCATCGACGATATCCATATTTTCGAAAAGGCCTCCATCTATGGGGGCGCCAATATAACCAGCGGTCTGTCCAAGCCTGTCAGCGGCAGCGGTTGGATCGACTTTAATATGGGCAGCAACAGGGTGGTATCTATTAACTCCCATGGGCAGGACCTGGGCAATACCAATGTACAGGCGTATATAAATACCGGGGGAGTGCGTAATGACGGGACCCAGTATTACCTGGACAGGAATATCGTGATCCAACCGGCCACGCCTCCTTCCGGCATTGTCTCCGTCCGGTTCTATTTCCTCGAATCCGAGGCCGACAGCCTGATCAGGGGCGGCACCGGCTGTCCGGCCTGTACGACCATTCCCGATGCCTACCAGGCGGGGGTAACGCAATACAGCAGCCCCGTATCCACCGAGGAGAACGGCACCCTGGCGGATGACCTGAGCGGCTCCTATCTTTTCCATCTGCCGCACCAGGATGTCAGCATCGTCCCTTATGACAATGGATACTATGCCGAATATGCCGTCACCGGTTTCTCCGAGTTCTGGATCAATAACGGCGGCCCGAGCGGGATCCGGCCCCTGCCGCTGGACCTGCTTTCGTTCACCGTGGTAAAGGCCGGCGATGGCGCCTTGCTGCAATGGAGCACGGCCCATGAGACCGATGTCAGCCGGTTTGTCATCGAAAGAAGCGGCGACGGTTCCCATTTCTCCGCGCTCGACTCGGTCAGGGCGGTGGATGACAGCAGTGCGGTCAGCTATTACCGGTATACCGATCCTCTTCTTCTCCCCGGTGTGAAGGTGGATTATTACCGGCTTAAGATGACCGACCCGGATGGCCGGGTGACATATTCACCAATCCGCACCGTCAACGAGACCCCCGGCGGCCCGGTGGTCAGCATTTATCCCAACCCGGTCGGCACCAATGGAAGCCTCTCTGTAACCAGTTCCGTCAATTGTCAGAAGATACAGCTGGCGGATGTCTCCGGCAGGGTCCTTTTGCAGATGGATGGGCATGGATTACAGAATACCCTTCCCGTCGGTCACGTCGCCCGGGGCATTTATTTCATCGTCGTCGACACCGAGGCGGGCAGGGTCATTCAAAAGGTATTTGTTAAATAGGCATTTATCCGAAACCCTTATATTTGCCCCTTATTATATTATTTATGAATTTCAAGCGGGTTAATAATATTGTCGGCTGGATCGTGGGAGTGATTGCCTGTACGGTGTTTGTCATGACCATGGAGCCCACCGGCAGTTTCTGGGATTGCGGAGAATTTATCTCGAGCTGTTACAAGCTGCAGATCCCCCACCCTCCCGGCGCGCCGCTGTTTGTTTTGATGGGGCGTTTTTTTATCATCCTTTTTGGCGACAATCCCCTGACTGCCGCCCGGGGCGTGAACTTTATGAGCGCCATCGCCAGCGGTCTCTCCATCCTCTTCCTGTTCTGGTCCATTACCCATTTCGCCCGTAAGATCGTCATGAAAGGGGCGGCCGCAGGACCGGGTGTGGCTACTGGCAGCCAGGCGGAGCCCGACCGCCAGCAGCTTTTTAGCATCATGAGCGCCGGTGTCGTAGGCGCCCTGGCCTATACCTTTTGCGATTCCTTCTGGTACAGCGCGGTCGAGGGAGAAGTTTATGCTTCTTCGGCTTTCTTTACCGCCCTTGTCTTCTGGGCCATCCTGAAATGGGAGCATCATGCCGATGAACCCGGCTCCGACAAATGGATCATCTTTATCTTCTATATGATGGGCCTTTCCATCGGGGTGCATTTATTGAACCTGCTGACCATCCCCGCCATCGTCATGGTCTATTATTTCAAACGCTATAAGCCCACCACCTGGGGGACCATCATCGCCTTTATTATCGGCTGCGGGATCACCGGGGTAGTACAGAAATTCGTTATCCAGTATACCATCCAGGGCGCCGGCGCCTTTGATATCTTCTTTGTCAATAGTCTGCACCTGCCTTTCTTTGTCGGTTTCGGGACCTTCTTTGTTCTGCTGGCGGCGGCGCTTGTCGTCGGGATCCGCTGGGCGGTACGCAAATCATATTATTATCTGAAGATCGGGCTATGGAGCGCCGCCTTTATGCTCCTGGGCTACTCCACTTACTTTACCACCATGATCCGCAGCAATGCCGATCCGGCCGTGGATATGTACAATGTCGACAACCCCGTGAACCTGGTAGGCTATCTGAGCCGCGACCAATATGGCGACTGGCCCATCCTTTACGGGCCTGATTTTACCGATCAGGCGCCGACGGTAGAGGGGGGCGATCTCTATGTAAAGGGAAAGGACAGTTATGAAGTGGCCGGTAAAAAGGTTACACAGGACTGGGGCAATACCCCCTCTTCGCATTTCTTCCCGCGGATGTGGAATGGAAGCAACGAGCGGCAGGAGGTCAACACCTATCGAAAATTCGCGGGTCTTGCGGAAGGGGATCAGCCGACGATGGCCGACAATATCAAATACTTTGTCCGGTACCAGACCAACTGGATGTATTTCCGGTATTTCATGTGGAATTTTGCCGGCAAGCAGAACGATCTCGAGGGTTTTGGGAACCCGCGCGATGGTAACTGGATCAGCGGTATTTCCTTCCTGGACGATATGCGGCTGGGCGACCAGAGCAAGATGCCGGACAGCATTCATACCAATAGTAAGTCGTATAACCGGATGTACCTGCTGCCCTTTATCCTGGGGGTCATCGGTCTTGTCTTCCAGTTTATGCGTGGCCGTAACGATTTCTGGGTGACGGGATTGCTGTTCTTCTTTACCGGTTTTGCCATCGTCGTCTATCTGAACCAGGCGGGTCTGCAGCCGCGTGAGCGGGACTATGCCTATGCCGGTTCCTGTTATGCGTTTGCCATCTGGATCGGGCTTGGCGTCCTCTGGGTAAAGGAACAGTTTGGAAAGGTCCTGAAGGGGCAGGCGGCCCTGGCCAATTATGCGGCGGCAGGGCTTTGTCTGCTGGCCGTGCCCGTGCTGATGGGCAGCCAGGAGTGGGACGACCATGACCGGAGCAAGAAGACCCTGGCCCGGGACCTGGCAAGGGATTATCTTGAAAGCTGTCCGCCCAATGCCATCCTGTTCTCCTTTGGCGACAACGATACCTATCCATTATGGTATGCGCAGGAAGTCGAAGGGATCCGGCCCGATGTGCGGGTGATGGTCAATACCCTGCTGGGTACCGATTGGTATATGAACCAGCTGCGGTACAAGATCAACCAGAGCGCTCCTTTTGATGTCATCTTCACCCCGGATCAGATCCAGGGTGATAAGCGGAATGTCGCCTATTTCTCCGATAAGATGGTCGGGTTCGATCCGGCCAAATATTATGACCTCTATACCATTTTAAAGAATGTGGTGGCGAGCGATGACCCGAAATACACCAACCAGGCGGATAACGGCTCGACGATCAATCTCGTGCCGACCCGTAAGTTCTCTGTGCCCGTAGACACCAGTCTTGTGCGCAGCAATGGCACCGTGCATGCCGGTGACAGCGTCGTCAGCGAGCTGTATCTCGATATGCCCGCGCAAAAACGCTATCTGCTGAAGAATGACCTGGCCATGCTGGCCATCATCGCCGCGAGCAAATGGCAGCGCCCGATCTGTTTTACCTCTCCGCAGGAGCTGTCGGATCTGGGTCTGTCGAAATACGTACGTCTGCGGGGTCTGTCCTACCAGCTGGTGCCGGTGGCGAACAGCAATCCGCGCAACGGGGATAATGTAGACAATGAAACCGCCTACCAGACGATCATGAATAAGTTCACCTATGGGAATGCCAATATCCCGGGCGTATATTATGATGAAGAGAACAGGCGGCATCTCAACAGCATCAAATATGCCCATGCGCAGGTGGCGGAGAGCCTGGCGAATGCCGGCAGTAAGGATTCCGCCCGCAAGCTGTTGGAGCATTTCGATCAGAATGTGCTGCAATCCAATTTCCCTTATGGCATGGCTTCCAACCAGAATAACCTGCATGATTACTTTTCATTCCGTTTCCTGGAAGCCTGCTATGTATCCGAAGACTGGACCCTTGCAAAAAAGGTAGCCGCTTCGGTGAAAAAGGACCTGGAGCAGCAGATGCGATATTATAGATCCCTTGGTGAAAACATGCCCGATGAGCAGCTGGCGATCAATGCGCAGATGGTGCTGCAAGGGAAGGGCGGGAACCTGTCGGACCGGCAGAACGAGTTTGCACAGGATATTCTCTCGGCCTTCCAGATGCTGATGCAGCTGAATGAATGGGAAAAACAATATGCCAAGAGCGCACCGGCGGCGCCCGGGACCGCGCCTAACCTAAAATAAATCAGGTCATTATAACAAAAAAAGGGGGGATGCATATCTCCCCTTTTTTTAATTTTGTCAATTAATCGTTTCGCTCTATCTTTGTGGGTAATACCATTTGTCCATAATAATAGTAGACAATCGATGACCAACCATTCGTTTCCCATACTTCATTACTCCTCCTCGTGTAGCTGCAGATCCTGTTGTTGCTGCTGTTGATCCTTGTCTATCACCTCTCCATTTCAGACATCGTTTTTCGAAAACAATCACCACGGATCATGGACCACTCAACCAACTTACAAGATTACGCAGACCAATTAGCCTACCAAATTAGTGGATTATCTATCCGGGAGGCGCTTGTCCTGCTGACCGATCGTCATCCCGGCCGGGTTACGTTTTCCACCAGCTTTAGCGTGGAGGACCAGGTGATCGCGCATCATATCCTGGATACGGCACTGCCCGTCTCCATTTTTACCCTGGATACCGGACGGCTTTTTGCGGAGACCTATTCCGTCTGGAGCAGCACCAACGAAAAATACCATACAAAAATACAGGCCTATTATCCCGACAGGACCTTGCTGGAGGCTTATCTGAATGGGAAGGGGCCCAATGCCTTTTATGAATCGGTTGCCAACCGCAAGGAATGCTGTCAGATCCGGAAGGTGGAGCCGTTGAAAAGGGCGCTGAAGGGTCAGTTCGTATGGGTCACCGGATTAAGGGCGGAACACTCCCCCGAGAGAAAGGGCCATCATCATCTTATCGAATGGGACGAGGGCAACCAGGTGATCAAATACAATCCCCTGCTGTATTGGGATACCGCGGCCGTCAGGGAATATATCGACCGTAACGATGTCCCCTATAATAGTTTACACGACAAAGGATTTGTAAGCATCGGATGTGCGCCCTGCACCCGCGCCATCCGTGCCGGGGAAGATTTCCGGGCGGGGAGATGGTGGTGGGAGGATAGCAGTAAAAAAGAATGCGGGTTGCATACAGCATAAAAAAATATTTATGAGTACAGTGAGCAAATATCACCTGGATTATTTAGACGAGCTGGAGTCGGAATCGATCCATATCCTGCGGGAAGTGGCGGGACAGTTCGAGCGGCCGGCGCTGCTTTTCAGCGGGGGTAAGGATTCCATCACGTTGGTACATCTTGCCCTGAAGGCTTTCCGGCCGGGGAAGTTCCCTTTCCCGCTGGTACACATCGATACCGGGCACAACTTCCCTGAGGCGTTGGCTTTCCGGGATGCCCTGGCTGCGGAGATCGGGGAAAGGCTGATCGTGCGGAAGGTGGAGGATACCATCCGGGCCCGGCAGCTGACGGAGCCAACCGGCAAGTTCGCCAGCCGTAATGCGTTGCAGACCTTTACGCTGCTGGATACGATCGAAGAGTTCGGGTTCGACGCCTGTATCGGCGGCGCCCGCAGGGATGAAGAAAAGGCCCGGGCAAAGGAAAGGATCTTTTCCGTCCGGGACGAATTTGGCGGCTGGGACCCCAAAAGACAGCGCCCCGAGCTTTGGAATATCTATAATGGCCGGATCCGGAAGGGAGAGAATGTACGTGCCTTCCCGATCAGCAACTGGACGGAGCTCGATATCTGGAATTATATCCGTCGCGAGAAGATCGACCTGCCTTCGATCTATTTTTCACACGAGCGGGAGGTCATCGATTTTGAAGGCCAGTGGGTGGCCGTATCGCCTTTTATCCGGTTGGATGCCTCCGACAGGGTGTCGAGACGGCAGGTGCGTTACCGTACGGTGGGTGACATGACCTGTACGGCTGCCGTCGAATCTTCGGCATCCGTCATCGAGGATATCATCAGGGAAATAACGGCTACCCGTACCAGTGAGCGCGGGGAGACGCGTATCGACGACCGGGTGTCGGAAGCCGCCATGGAAGACAGGAAAAAGAACGGGTATTTTTAAGGTCCCGGAAGGGGCATAACATCATAACAACGACATGGATCTACTTCGATTTATAACAGCCGGAAGCGTGGACGACGGGAAAAGCACCCTGATCGGACGTCTCCTGTATGATAGTAAGAGCATTCTCGCCGACCAGCTGGCTATGCTGGAACGGCAAAGCAGGAATAAAGAGGATGGGGAGATCGACCTGGCCCTGCTCACCGATGGGCTGCGGGCGGAGCGCGAGCAGGGGATCACCATCGATGTAGCCTACAAATATTTCTCCACTCCCCGTCGTAAGTTCATCATCGCGGATGCGCCCGGTCATATCCAGTATACACGGAACATGGTCACCGGGGCCTCGAATGCCAGCCTGATAATCATCCTCGTGGATGCCCGCAACGGCGTCGTGGAGCAGACGCGCAGGCATTCGATCATCGCCAGCCTGCTGAATATCCCGCATGTGGTGGTCGCCATCAACAAGATGGACCTGGTTGATTATTCACAGGACAGGTACAACGATATCCTTATCGACTATGCGAAGATAGCCAGGACCCTCGGGCTCAGGGATGTCACCTATCTGCCGATCAGCGCGCTGAAAGGCGACAATATCGTGGACCGGAGTCCCAATCTGTCCTGGCATGAAGGCGATACGCTGCTGGAATTGCTGGAAAAGGTGGAGATAGAAAAAGATATAGACCTGAACCGCGGCCGTCTGTCGGTACAATATGTCATCCGTCCTCAAACGGAGGAATTGCACGATTACCGGGGATATGCCGGGAAGATCCTCAGCGGCATCTACCGGAAGGGCGATCCCGTGACTGTATTGCCGGCAGGTGTGACCAGCCGGATAAAAAGCATCGAGGCGGGCGGGCGCCAGACCCCGGAAGCATTCGCGCCGCAAAGCGTCGTGCTGCAGCTGGAGGACGATATCGACATCAGCCGCGGCGACCTGGTCGTCACCAACGAGCAGCTCCCCCGTGTAGAACAGGAGTTTGAAGTATTGCTCTGCTGGATGGACAGCAAGCCCCTTGTCGAGGGAAACAAATATATCCTGCAGATAGGCAGCCGTACCGTACGGTGCGTGGTAAAGGAGATCGAGTACCGGCTGGACGTCAATACCCTGGAAAAGAAGCCGGCGCCCGGCCAGGCCGGGTTGAACGATATCGTAAAGGCTACGATCCGGACGGCCACTCCCCTGCCCTTCGACGCCTATACGAGCCTGCCGATCAACGGGGGTGCGATCCTGATCGACGAGACCAGCTATGTGACGGTGGGAGCCTGTATGATACAGTAAGAAAGGATGATCCGGCAGGATGATCCAAAAAACAGAATATTATGAGTCCAAAGGTTGTACATATCGGAAAGGTCATCCTTGCGGGTGCGGGACCGGGAGATCCGGAGCTGCTGACCTTAAAGGCGCTGCGTTATCTCCGCAAGGCCGATGTAGTGATCGTCGACCGCCTTGTCAGCGAGGAGATGCTGCAGGAGTTCACCCGGGCGGATGCGCGGATCATACCGGTTGGCAAACAAGGCCGGAACGGCGCCTCCACACCCCAGTCTGCGATCAATGCGCTGCTGGTGGAGCATGCCTTGCAGGGCAAGCTGGTGGTCCGGCTGAAAGGCGGTGATGTATCCATCTTCTCCAATGTGCTGGATGAATTGACGACGCTGGTCGCCCATGACATACCTTATGAGATCGTTCCCGGTATCACTGCCGCCCTTGGCGCCGCCGCCTATGCCGGCATCCCGTTGACGGCACGCGGATATTCCACGGCCGTCCGTTTTCTCACCAGCTACAAACAGGAGCTGCTGGAGGAGGCCTACTGGCAGGAGCTGGCCCGGACCCCGGATACGCTTGTCTTCTATATGTCTTCCGAACCGCTTGATAAGCTGGTGGGAAAACTATTGCAGTATGGCATCCCGGCCGATCGCTGGCTGGCGGTGATCGAGCAGGCGACCACACCGAATCAACGGGTGTATAGCTATCCGATCCATGATTACCCCGCGGCGGCAGGGGGCAGCACCTATGTGTCGCCGGCCCTGATCATCATCGGGAAGGTGGCGGAGCTGTCGTCCACCTTTCGCTGGCTGCCAAACAGCCGGAACCAGGAATCTTATTTTCCTCCTGTCGTGTCTGCACAGGAGCATCCTTTTCAAAATAAAATCGTATGCTGACCCCACCGAAATTGAATTTATTGCAGGACCTGATCTCCGGGGCGACCCGCGAGGAGTTGATCTGGCTCAACGGTTATCTGGCCGGTGTCGTAGCGGGTCAGAGTGGTGTCGCCGCGTCCGGTCAGGGCGGTGGCATCGTCGCAAACGGGACTGACCCGGCACCCGCCTCCGCTGCGCCTGCCGCACCGTCGGTCGGCAAGATCACGATCGCCTATGGCACGGAGACCGGTAATTCCAAGAAGCTGGCTACGGACTTTGCGGCCAGGGCAAAAAAGAGAGGGATCAATGCCAAATTGGTCGGTCTGGAGCAGTATCGTCTCAACGATCTGGCCAAGGAAGAATATTTTTTTACCGTTATCAGTACCCAGGGGGATGGGGAGCCGCCGGCCGCCGCAAAAAAATTCTATGATCATATTCACCAGGGCGGGGTGCAGCTGGAGAGATTGAAATATGGCGTTCTCGCCCTTGGCGACACCTCCTATCCGCTCTTTTGCAAGGCCGGGGAGGATGTGGACGAGCAATTGCAGAAGATGGGCGGGCAACGCATTGTCTCCCTGGCAAAGTGTGACATCGATTATGAGACCCAGGCCGGTCATTGGTTCGACGAGGTGCTGGGAAGGTTGATCCCCGCGTCGCCGGCTTCGTCTCCCGTGCACGGGCCTGCCGCCGCGCCCCGGCATACGGGCAGGAAGTTCTACCAGGGCACCGTCCTGACGGCTGTCAATCTCAACGACCGTGGTTCCAATAAGCAGACCTATCACCTGGAGATAGCCGCCGAAGGGGTGGATTATCAACCGGGTGACTCATTGGGTATCGTACCGGGGAACCCGGCAGCAGTGGTAGAGGCGATCCTTTCGCTGACAGGCATCGACCCTTCCCGGAAACTGGTGCATCGAAATGAAGAGTTCACCGTGGCGGATCTGCTGAAGAAAAAACTGAATATCATTTATCTCCAGGAAAGGGTCGTTCGTAAATATGCCGCACTCGTGAAACAGGATATACCGGAGACGAAGATCGGTTTGCTGGATCTGCTAAAGATCTATCCCGTAAAGGATGCCACTCAATTCCAGGAGGTCGTGGGACTGCTGGAACCCATTCCTCCCCGGCTCTACTCCATTTCCTCCTCACCCGAAGCGCATGGAGGGGAAATACACCTGACCGTAGCAAGGGATACCTTTTGCGTCAACGGCGAGACCCGGTATGGTCTGTGTTCGGATACCCTCGCGCAATTGGCCCCGGACGATCAGCTGGAGTTCTATATCCATCACAATTCCCAGTTCAAGCTGCCGGCTCCTGACAAGGATATCATCCTGATAGGGCCTGGTACCGGTGTCGCTCCCTTCCGGTCTTTCCTCGCAGAAAGGGACAGCACCGGCGCCGCCGGAAAGAACTGGCTGTTCTTTGGCGACAGGAATTTTACGACGGACTTCCTATACCAGACGGAAATTCAGAACTGGGCCCAGACCGGCGTCCTTACGCGGATCAATACCGCCTTTTCAAGGGACCAGGAGGAAAAGGTCTATGTACAGCACCGGATGCGCAAGCATGCAGCCGAGCTTTTTCAGTGGCTGGAATCGGGGGCCTATGTCTATGTATGCGGCACAAAGCATCCGATGAGCCTGGATGTGGAAGAGACCCTGCTCGACATCATTCGTGATCAGGGCAACAGGAGTGCGGCACAGGCGGCGGGTTACCTGGAGGAATTAAAAGAAGCCGGGAGATATTTAAAGGATGTTTATTAATCGGAAAATAGAATTGATTTATGAGCGAAAGCAAGAATTTATCGGCCGTTGAAAGGATCAAACAAGCGAGCGATGCGTTGCGGGGCACCCTGGAAGAGGGGTTGAAGGATGAGCTCACCGGGGCGGTCAGTGAAGACGACCAGTCCCTTGTGAAGTTCCACGGCATGTACCAGCAGGACGACCGTGACCGGCGGGATGAGAGAGCGGAGAAGAAGCTGGAGCGTCTTTTTTCCTTTATGATCCGTCTGCGGATCCCCGGGGGATTTCTTACGCCGCGGCAATGGATCGCCCTCCACGAGGTTGCGGGTAAATATACCACCGGCACCATCAAGATCACCACCCGGCAGACGGTGCAATTGCATGGTCTGCTGAAGTCCCGGATAAAGCCTACCATCAAGGCTTTTAGCGAGGTCAGCCTGGATTCCATCGCGGCCTGCGGGGATGTCAACCGGAATGTCATCTGTGCGGCCCATCCCCTGCAATCCGAGATACACGAACGGGTGCATGCCTATGCGGGGCGTCTGAGCCAGTTCTTATTGCCAAAGACCCGGGCTTATTATGAGATCTGGCTGGATGAGGAAAAGATCACCGACAAGAAGGAAGAGGAGGATCCGTTGTACCAGGACCGTTATCTTCCGAGAAAATTCAAGATCGCCATTGCGATCCCGCCGAATAACGATGTCGATGTCTTTGCCAACGATCTTGGGCTCATCGCCATCATCGATCAAAAGAGCAACGAGCTAAAAGGATTTAATATCGCGATCGGGGGTGGCCTTGGTGCGACGCATGGCAATCCCGAGACCTATCCCCGTCTGGGAACCACCATCGGTTTCGTGCCCGTCGGCGCCGGCGTCGCGGGTGACGAGCTCCTCTTCAAGACCGTATACGAGATCGCCACCATCCAGCGCGACTATGGAAATCGCAGCGACCGGAAACTGGCGCGGTTGAAATACACCCTTGATAAATACGGGGTGGAATGGTACAAGCAGGAGCTGGCCAAAAGAACCGGATCCGAGCTGGAAGCCGCGAGACCGGTACAATTTACCGACCGGAAGGACTATTACGGATGGCAGCAGAATCACCAGGGGCGTTGGTATTATACCCCCTTTATCGAAAATGGCCGGGTCCTGGATGATGAGAAGCTTGCCCTGAAGACCGCGCTGCTGGAAGTGGCGGAGACGGGAAAGGCCAATTTCCGGTTCTCTGCCAACCAGAGCCTGATCCTTTCGGATATCGACAAAAAGGACAAGGCGGCCATCGATAAGATCCTCCGCAAGTATAAGATCATCGAGCATACGGAGAACGCTTCGGCCATCCGGAAATATTCTATCGCCTGCGTGGCGCTGCCCACCTGTGCCCTGGCCCTGGCGGAATCGCAGCGTTATCTGCCTACCCTTCTCGGGAAGATCGATCCCTTGCTGGAAAAATATGAACTGAATGACGAGAACATCATTATCCGTATGACCGGCTGTCCGAATGGCTGCGGGCGTCCTTATGCCGCCGAGATCGGTTTTGTCGGAACAGGACCGGGACGTTATAACATGCACCTCGGGGGTGACCATGAGGGGCTGCGGTTAAACAGGATCTATAAAGAAAGCCTCGATGAGTCCGACATCCTGAAAGAGCTGGACCTGTTGTTCTGGCTTTATAAAAAGGAGCGGGCTACCGGGGAAAGGTTTGGGGATTTCGCGCTGCGCCAGCGTTGGTATAAACCCTGACGATCCGCTACTACCCTGCATCGGGGCGTCATTCGCCGGTACAGGGTAATTTTTTTTCCAATTAGTCTACTAAATTACTAGAGTTTTAATATATTTGCAGCCTCATCGTTATTTATCCTACTAAATCAATAGACTAATATGCTTACAAGATACGCTGCTCCCCTTCTGCTCCTGCTGGCCTCCGCCCTTTCCCTGCATGTTCAGGCACAGGACCCGTTTGTCATCTCCGGGAAGATCTATGATTCCGTCAATCACCAGTCGCTGGGGTCCGTTTCCATCCGGGTAAAGGGCTCTTCGACGGGCACCGTCTCTGCGGAGGATGGCTCCTTCCAGTTAAAGACGCGGCAAAAGCTTCCACTGACCCTTGTCGTTAGCTCCATCGGGTTCAGGGCGCAGGAGTTCACGGTCCGCGAGGAAGGGGCCCATGGCGTCTCGATCGCGTTGAATACCCAGAATGTTTTGGTCGACCAGGTCGTGGTGACGGCTTCCCGGGTATCCGAAAGCATCCTGCGCTCGCCGGTGACGATCGAAAAACTGGACCTCCGGTCGATCCGGGAAAGCCCCGCTCCCACTTTCTATGATGCCCTGGAGAACATCAAGGGCGTGCAGATGACGACCCTGAGCATGGGGTATAAGGTACCGAATACGCGGGGGTTCAGCGGAACGACCAATTCCCGTTTTCTACAGATGGTGGATGGGGTGGACAATATCTCTCCGGGTATCGGTGCGCCCGTCGCCAATGCGGTAGGGCCTACCGAGCTCGACATCGAAAGCGTGGAATTGATCCCCGGTGCGGCATCGGCTATTTATGGGCTGAATGCCATCAACGGCATCGCCAACCTGAAGACAAAGTCCCCTTTTCAATATGAGGGGCTTAGCGTCTATCAGAAGGTCGGCGTGAACCATGTCGATGACAAGGAGCATGCGGCGGCGATCTATACGGAGTCGGCTATCCGCTGGGCCAAGGTATTGAGCCCGAAATTCGCCTTTAAGCTCAATGCCGCCCATTCCGAGGGGACGGACTGGATCGCCAACAACCAGCATGACCAGTATTATGACGTTGGCAACAAGACAAATGCCGGTCTTGCAAACAATCCCGCGGCAGATCTGATCAACCGGTATGGGGATGAATACAACAGCGATCTAAAGACGCTCACCCTGCAGGGGAAGAAATATGATGTATCCCGGACGGGCTATAACGAAAAGGACCTGACCGATTATGCCGTCCGCAATACGAAATTCGATGCTTCGCTGCACTACAGGCCCAATCCCGGCACCGAGATCTCCTATACTTACCGGATCGGCGTCGCCACGAATAACTACCAGCGGGGTAACCGGGTGCGATTGGACGGAGAGAGGATCCAGCAGCATGCGCTGGACATCCGGGCAAAGGACTTCTCCATAAAGGCGTACTATACTTATGAGAATACGGGCAATAATTCCTTTAATTTCCGGCCGCTGGGGGAGAACATCGATATGGCCTTTAAAAAATCCCCGCAGTGGTGGAATGATTATACCGCCGCCTATAATACCGCCTATGCGGCCGACGGCGGGAATATCCAGGCTTCGCATGATGCTGCAAGGGCGGCGGCCGATAAGGGGCGTTTTCAACCCGGCACTGCGGCTTTTGACAGCGTTCGGAACAAGATCATCCACACCAATAACTGGGATACGGTGGGTGCGCAGATGTTGCTGAGATCCGCCTTTGCCCATGTGGAGGGGCAATATGACTGGTCGCGGATCATCCCTTTTATCCAGGTCCTTACCGGTTTTAATTACCGCAACTATATCGTCAGTCCCGATGGCAACAATTATGTAAATCCCGGCGCCTACAACGACCCCAAGCTGGCCAATGCGAAGTTCTATTACTATACCTATGGCGGCTTTTTGCAGGCGACCAAACAGTTCTTTGACGAGAAGCTAAAGGTCACGGCTTCGGTCCGGGTGGACAAGACGCAGTATTTCGAACCCAAGGTCAATCCACGTATTGCCCTTGTCTATTCGCCCGTACAGCAACATAATTTCCGGTTATCCTTTCAGAATGGCTATCGTTTCCCCACCCTCTTCGAAGGATTCGCCTATGTGAACAACGGCGGGGTCCGCCGGCTGGGGGGATTGCAGGTCATTTCGCAGCATCTCAATGCCTTTGAGAACTCCTATATCAATACGTCGGTGACCGCCTTTAAGAATGCGGTGAATGCCGATGTAAATGCGAACGGCACCGGTTACCAGGCGACGGCCATCCAGAAGGAGGCCGGTCTGCTGACACAAAGCACCTATGGCTATATACAGCCGGAGCATATCAATTCCTTTGAAGCGGGCTATAAAGGCGTCCTGCTGGATAATAAGCTTTTTGTCGACGTGGATTATTATTTCAGCGCCTATGATCATTTTATCGGCCAGTTGGACATAACCCAGCCAAAGATCGGTGAGATCGGCGGCGGCGTCAATGTCAATACCGCGACCCAGATCTATAATGGGACCGTCACCAAGTATAAGATGTGGACCAATTCCAAGAGCCAGGTGACGAACCAGGGTGTAGAGATCGGCGCCAGCTATACCTTTTATAAAAAATGGACCTTTACCGCCAATGCCAGCTATGCGGCCATCGTCAGCGCCGAGTCTACGGATGCCTTTACCCCCGCCTTTAATACGCCCGACTGGATCACGAATATATCCATCGGCAATAAGGAGATCCTGAAAAATACCGGTTTTAATGTCGGATGGCACTGGCAGAATTCCTTCTATTGGAACAGTCCGCTGGCTGCAGGAACCGTGCCGGCGTATGGCACCATCGATGCGCAAGTGAACTATCGGATACCGGAATTGTTTAGTACACTAAAATTGGGGGCTACTGATATTTTCAATACGAGATATTACCAGTACCTTGGGGGCCCGACGGTCGGGGGATTCTATTATTTTACGATCTTATTCGATACAAATTCGCGAAAGAAGTAATGAACGAAAGCAATGATCTATTCCCGGTCTTTATAAAGATGGAGCGCCTGCGGCTGCTGATCGTCGGCGGCGGGAAGGTAGGGCTGGAAAAATTGCAGGCCGTCCTGCAAAACTCCCCCGCAACGGCCATCACCGTAGTGGCGACCGTCATCGGCGATCCTATCCGGCAACTGGCGGCGGTCCATCCGTCGATCCGGGTTCTCGAACGTCCCTATCATCCCCGGGACCTGGAATATGCGGACATCGTCATCGTCGCCGTCGATGACAGGGCGACCAGCGGATCCATCGCCGGTGATGCAAAAGAAAAAGGGCTTCTCGTCAATGTGGCGGATACGCCGGATCTCTGCGATTTCTATCTGAGCTCCATCATAAAAAAAGGAAATCTAAAAATAGCGATCTCTACCAATGGCAAATCGCCGACGATCGCCAAACGGTTAAAGGAGGCCATCGGGCGGATGATCCCCGATGAAATGGAAGATATATTGCAGAACATGCAGACGATCCGGCAGAATATCGACGGTGATTTTTCCGAAAAGGTCCGCCGGCTCAACGATCTGACAAAGGTGCTTGTCGCCAAACAGGCCGTGCCGGAGATCCTGCAGCCGCCCAGGCAAAGTAAATGGCAACGGATCGTGAAATGGTGTCTTTTTGCCTTTTGTTTTATGATCCTGGGGCGTGGTCTTTTATATTGGGTACCCTTTGGCGGTATACTGGACTTTATCCGGCAGCTTCCCCGTCATATGGATGTGCATGGTTTTATTATCATGGCGACGACGGGTTTTGTCGCGCAGATGGTAGATGGCTCGATGGGACTGGGATATGGTACCATATCGACCACTTTCCTGCTTGCTAACGGCTTCAACCCGGCGATCGTCAGCAGCCGGGTGCATTCTGCCCGCGTTTTCTCCAGTGGGGTATCGGGGTACAGTCATCACCGGTTTGGCAATATCAACAGGAAGCTGTTCAGGGCGCTGGTGATCCCGGGCTGTATCGGGGCCATCCTGGGCGCCGCCCTTGCTTTTTACGGGCAGGCCTATGCTACTTATGTAAAAGTGCCCCTGTCGCTCTATACCGTATACCTGGGTTATTATATTTTACGCAAGGCCTTTGTCAAACGGGATCCGAAGGACAAGGTAAAGGGGGCCGGCTGGCTGGCCTCGGCCGGTGGTTTTATGGATGCCTTTGCCGGCGGGGGCTGGGGTACGCTGGTCACCAGCACGCTGATCTCAAAAAGGAAGAACCCCCGGTATGTGATCGGTTCCGTCTGTCTGGCGGAATTCTTTGTCGTGCTGGCAAGCTCCATCACGTTCTTTATATTGCTGAAGAACATCCCGCTTGCAGATGTGGCGGGTATGATCCTTGGCGGCATGATCGCGGCGCCCATCGCGGCGCGCCTGGTTGGCAAGCTGCCGATCAAGGCCATGTTCATTGCCGTGGGGCTGCTGGTCATCCTCACCAGCTGCAACACTTTGTGGAAGGCCCTGCTCCAGGTCCTGCATCACGCCTGATCTTCTCCGGAGGCGCTTTGTGCTTCTATATGACCAGCAGGCTGCATCCCCGCAGATCGCTGTTATCGACCCGTCCGGCCACTTCAAAACGCCCATCGGCGTGTATATAGCCGATGTCTTCGGTTGCCAGGAAGCTACAGGACCAGATATTTGCCAGATCGATGATGTTCAGGATCCCTTCTCCCCGTTCTCTTATGTCCAGCGGGTCATCCTCGGCCCTTACCAGCGCCTTCATCCAGGGCGGGGTATCGAACAGGCCGCTGCCGGCCGAATAGGCCTGTGACAGCAGTTCGGTCATTCCGTATTCGGCATGGATGGATCGCAGTCCAAGCCTTTCCATTAAATAGCCATGCAGTTCGGGGCGGGTGATCTCTTTTCGTCTTCCCTTCATGCCTCCTGTCTCCATGACGACCGTATGACGGAGGGACAGGGAATATTTCTCCGCAAAATCCAGCAGCGCAAATGTCACCCCGATGAGCAGGGTCTTTTGCCCGGTCTGTTCCAATCGATGTAGCAGCCGGTAGAGGGTCTCGTGCTCGTACAGGTAGAACCCGCTGTCCGGGTGACCGCTTAGGCCGATCAGCTCGTGTACCATCAATACCAGTGAAGAATTGGAGCGTTCCAGGTAGGCGGGCAGCAGACCGATGATGCACCAGCCGGTAACCGGTCCGTAAAACTGTTCGAAGCCTGCGGTAAAGCTCTTTTTATAGAGGCCGGGGTCTTTTACTTCATGACGGCTGCTTACCATACCGGTGGTTCCGCTGCTTTCAAAGACGATGCCGGGGACAAAATCGGTGGTCCGTACGGTATGGGTCTTAAAAAAGCTGACCGGAAGGAAGGGGATCTCCGTAATAGCCCGGACGGCGGCCGGTCTTATGCCCAGCGTATCCGTATATTGTTGATAGAGCGGGTTATGGGCGTATTGCCATCGAAAAATTTCCAGGGCCCGGCCGGGAAGATCCGCTGCGTCCCCTGTGAATAAACTGTCCTCCAATGCTGTCATCATATCGGTCATTTGTGCCTTCCGGTCGGACACCCGGTCAATTGTTAAAAAAATCCTATGCCAACATCAAAAATAGGCCCTTTTAACAAAATTAGGTAGGTTTGTAGGTATCAAATCAGCATCATGAGATCCCGTCGATTCCTTATACCCGTATTATTGATGACAATAACGATTGCGATGGCTACCAGTTGCAGTAAATCCAACAGCGGCTCCAAGCCTACGCTCAAAATAGCGTCCATCAATACCTCGATCCCGGTGGGCGGAACGCTGGATGTGATCATGGACTTCGATTCCAGGTCCGCGAACCTGTCCGAAGGGACGCTGGTCGTTATCCGTAACCGGTTGAATCAACGTCCTCTCTCCGGCAATTCTTCCAGTCCGGATACCCTGACCGGTCCCATCCCTCAATTCCCGAATGTGGCAAAAGGGCAATTCGAATACAAGCTGGACTGGGGAACCTACCTGCACCAGAGCGATGAGGAGAATGACACGGTCGTCTTCAAATTCGCTGCCATCGATGCAAAGGGCAATTCCAGCGATACGATCACTTCTCCAAAGATCGTAGTGAAATATCAGTAAAATCTCATTCGCCCGATAATAACGTGCTAAGAAAATTTATCGATTTTTTTATTTTCAGCAGTCTTTACATCGCTTTATGCGCTGTGTTGATGGTCTGGCAGACGAGCCACTTGCTATTGGGCTCTCCTCCTTCGGGGCGGCTGATAGGGTTTGTCTTTTTTTCCACCATCTGCAGCTATAATTTTCACTGGTATCTTACACCGAAGACGGCGGCTCCCTGCCGCCGGGTGCTTTGGACGCAGCGCCACAAGGCCCTGCATTTTGTCCTGTACCTGGCCGGGGCTGTCGGAGCGGCGGTCTATTTTTTCTATCTCACCGCATACATACCGGCCTTGTGTTTCGGGGCCTTGCTTACCTTTCTTTATTCGGCGCCCAAGCTTCCGCAACCGATCTTCCGGCGACTGCGGCAGATCGCCGTTGGGAAAACCTTTTTTCTTTCCTTTGTCTGGGTCTATGTGACCACGGTGTTGCCTATTCTTGTGGCCGATGCCCGGTGGGATCCCTCTTTCACCCTTTTTACGGCCAGTCGTTTTTTCCTGATCTATGCCATTTGTATCGTTTTTGATTATCGTGACCGGGAAGACGACAAGTCGGCGGGTATCCGGAGCCTGATCACTTCGCTGGATGAGAGGGGTATCGACAGGGTCTTCCAGCTTTCCCTTGTCCTGTTCTTCCTGAGCAGCATCGGTCTGTCCTATTATCATTTTCCCGCCTTCTATATCCTGTTGTTGCTGGTGCCGGGGGTGATCGTCACAGCCCTGTACGGGAAGGCCAAACGGGATTTTTCCGATTATCTGTACTATGTCGTGCTGGATGGCCTGATGATGTTTTCCGGCCTTCTGATGCTTATCTTCCGGATTTAGTTATTTTTGTCCCCGAACATTCCAAAACAGAATCATACCACCATGGCAAAAAGCGCAAAAACGACTAACCGATCTTCTTCGATCCTTACTCCCCGGTCCCTGGAATTCCTAAAAAATTATATCAACAATCCTTCACCCGTAGGCTTTGAAAGCAGTGGGCAGAAGCTCTGGCTCGAATATCTGAAACCCTATGTGGATACGCATTTCTCCGATCCGTATGGAACGGCGGTCGGTGTGATCAACCCCAAGGCGCCTTTTAAGGTCGTTATCGAGGCCCATGCCGATGAGATCAGCTGGTTTATAAATTATATCACCCCGGAAGGGTTATTGTACCTAAAGCGCAATGGCGGTGTCGACCACCAGATCGCCCCGGCACAGCGGGTCCTTATCCATGGGAAGAAGGGGCCGGTCCCGGCGGTATTTGGCTGGCCGGCCATCCATACCCGGTTGGGCAATCCGGATGCAAAGGAACCGCAGCCCAAGCTGGACAATCTTTTTCTTGATACGGGGGCCCGGAATAAAAAAGAAGTGGAAGAGCTGGGTATTCACATCGGCGCCGTCGTGACCTACCAGGATGGTTTTAGTGAGCTGGCATACGATTATTATATCGGACGGGCGTTTGACAACCGGGTCGGCGGCTTTATGATCGCCGAAGTGGCGCGTCTGTTGCGGGAAAATAAAAAGAAACTGCCTTATGGTCTGTATGTGGTAAATGCGGTACAGGAAGAGATCGGTCTGCGTGGCGCGGAAATGATCGCCCGTCGTATAAAGCCCGATATAGCGATCGTCACCGATGTGACGCATGATACGGCGACCCCGATGATCAACAAGATCATCGAAGGCGATATCGTTTGCGGGAAGGGCCCTTCGCTGGCGTATGGTCCTGCCGTTCACAATAAGTTGCTGAACATCGTGCAGGAAACGGCGGCAAAGAACGATCTGCCCGTCCAGCTGCGGGCCGTCTCGCGGAGTACGGGTACGGATACCGAATCTTTTGCCTATGCCAACGACGGCTGTCCTTCCGTCCTGATCTCCATTCCGTTGCGCTATATGCATACGACGGTGGAGATGCTGCACCGGCGTGATATCGAGCAAACTATCCGGTTAATGTATGAAACTTTGCTTACCTTAACGCCTGAAACCAATCTCAGCTATCTCTGATGAAGAACCTATTCCTCTATATCGATCCGGGCAGCGGAAGCTACCTGGTACAGGTGATCATAGCAGCCGTTCTGGGCGGGTTGTTTTATTTTAAAAACCTTTGGCTGAAGATCAAATCTTTTTTTGTCAGGGGCAAAAAAGAGGCGCCGCCCGGCGGTGACAAAGAAAATGCATGAAAAAGCACCCCTTCTTCCTTCTTCTGTTACCTGTTTTCTTTGTATTCCACGGGTTTGTGGAGAATTATACCTTTATTTCTCTTACCGATTGTCTGCTTCTGCTGGGGATCTATCTGGCGGGTAGCGGGATCGTATATCTTCTATCCCGTCTGTTATTAAAACAGGCGATGAAGGCCGCTCTTTTTGCCGGCTTTATCATGGCCTTTTTTTTCTTCTTTGGCGCCCTCCACGATTTTCTCCGGAAAAACGATCTCTTCCTTCATAAATACAGCGTTGTCCTCCCCTTCTTTGCCGTAGTGACCCTGGGGCTGTTCTTTTATTTAAAAAGGAAGGGTGCCGGATCCCGTCTTCCTTTTTTTCTGAATGCGTTGCTGCTGCTCTATATCGGGATCGACGGCGGCAGCCTGCTATGGAAGGCCCTGCACAAAAGCCCGGCATCCCTGACCGGGGCTTCTTATGCTTCCACGCCGATGGTCCGTTGTGACAGTTGTCCCCGGCCGGATATCTATCTGCTGCTCTTCGACGATTATAGCGGCAATACGACGCTGAAAGAGGTGTTCAATTATGACAACAGTTCTCTCGACAGCTTCCTGGAAAAGGAAGGTTTCCGGGTACAGAAGAACAGCCATTCCAATTATAATTTTACGATGGGGTCGATGGCTTCCATCCTGAATTTTGGTTACCTGGACAACCTGAAGGACATCGTGCATCCGGGTGATTATAAGGACCTGCTGGAGGCGATCGCCCATAACCGGGTCGTCAATTTCCTCTATACGCAGGGATATTCGGTCATCAATTATTCTCCCTTCGATCTTCCGGGGCAGCCATCCGTCCGGGATAACCCGCTTCTCCCCGCAAAGATCCGGCTGATCACCAATCGCACCCTCTTAAATTATGTAGCCCGGGATCTGCAGACCTGGGTAGACCTGCATTTAAAGGATTCCACTCTTTTGGCCGGACAGCGTATTGCGGCCTTCGATCGCGAGAATGCGCAGGTGCTTGCGCAGACAAAGGCCATCAGCGGACGGCGGTCCGATCGTCCCCGTTTCGTATATGCGCATTTGCTGCTGCCGCATTTTCCCTTCTTCTATGACAGCCTGCTGCGGCGTCGTTCTTCCGCCGATGTAGCGGCGCATTTCGACGAGGACCAGCCCCGGTATTACCTGGATTATATCCCTTATACCAATGCCTGTGCAGAGGACCTGATCACCACGATCAAAAAAAATTCCGGCGGCAAGGCCGTCATCATCTTTATGTCGGATCATGGTTTCCGGTATTCCCCGAACGGGACTCCCCTGCCCTGGTCCTACAATAACCAGAATGCCGTCTATTTCCCGGACAGGGACTATGGGCAGCTCTATGACAGCATGTCCAATGTAAACCAGTTCCGGGTGATCCTCAATAAATTGTTCCGCCAGGGTCTGCCTTTATTAAAGGACTCTGCCCTATTTTTAAGAAACAAAGAATAACTTTGATCCATCTAAAAAATGTCTGAGTACCTCCATCACCCCGCTTCCTACAGAGATCCATCCGGCTTTGTATTCCGGGCGAGGGGTCTTTATTACCGGCAGGTCAACCGATCCTATGCGGCCGATTATGAGCTTCTTTTCCAATCCGGTCTCTATTCCGCTCTTACGGCAAGAGGATGGCTGATCCCGCATACCGAGGTCGATGCCGGTCATGTGGTCACCGGTCATCCGGACCAATATAAGATCCTGTTGCCGGAGCAGCTTTCCGTCATCAGCTATCCCGGTGAGTGGAGTCCTTGCCAGCTAAAGGATGCGGCGCTGCTCACCTTACAGATCATGCATATGGCCCTGGATCATGGGATGATCCTAAAGGATGCCACTCCGTTGAATATACAATTCCGGGGGGGCAGCCCCGTATTTATCGATACGCTGTCCTTTGAAAGATACGATCCTTCCCTTCCCTGGATCGCCTACCGGCAATTCTGTGAATGTTTTTTATTTCCGCTGTATCTTCAGCATTACCTGGCGACGGGCGTGCATAAGATCATGAGCGCGTGGCCCGAGGGGATCCCCGCTTCGGTGACCGCGCGGCTGCTGCCGTTGAAGAGCCGTCTGCGCGGCGGCGTCTGGCTGCATGTGCTTCTGCCGGGGAAGGTGAGTCATGACCGGCTGCCCGGCAACCGTACCCTTTCCTTTAATAAGAATAAGCTGCTGCACCTGACCGGGCATCTGCGGGACAGCATTCAAGGTCTGAACACCAGCCACGCCAGTCCTTCGACCTGGAACAACTATTACCGGGAGACCATCATCAGCTCTTCGTACCTGGCGGCCAAGGAAACGCTTTTTCGCACCCTCATCGCCGATATCGATTTCCGTGATGCCCTTGACCTGGGGGCCAATGACGGCTATTTTTCGAAGATCCTGGCGGAGAGGTCCGCCGGTGTCGTCGCCGTCGATTCCGATTGGCAATGTATCAACAACCTCTACCAGTTCACCCGGCAGCATCCCGGTACGGGCATTCTCCCGCTTTGCGTCGATATCGCCGATCCCACCCCGGCGACAGGTTTTAACAATGCCGAACGCGCCTCCTTTACCGAAAGGATGCCGGCCGATCTTGTTGTTGCCCTGGCCTTGCTGCATCATCTCGTACTCGGCAGGAATATTCCCCTGGAGAAGGTCGCCGCTTATTTCGCCCTTCTCTCCCGGGACTGGCTGCTGCTCGAATTTATTCCCCTGACCGATATAAAGGCCGTGGATCTTGTTCGTAATAAGAAAGGCGTTGTGCCGGCCTATGACGCCGCGGAGCTGGAGAAACAGTTTGGCCGGCATTTCACCATCGACCAACGGCAACCCATAACCGGTACGGAAAGGATCCTGTACCGGATGAGAAAAAATACGGCGATATGAAAAGGAAATGGCAACAGCATCCCTTCTTCCTGCTTTTGCTACCCGTCTTCTTTGTCTTCCACGGGTTTGTCGAAAATTGTTACTTTATCCGTTTTACGGATTGCATCCCGCTGATGGGGATCTATGCCGGTCTTGCCCTGCTCCTTTATTTTGCGGGCTGGTGGTTACTAAAGGATAAGGTCAGGGCGGCGCTTTTCGCGTCGTTCTTTATGGGCTTTTATCTATTCTTTGGGGCCTTCCACGACTTCCTCCGGCTGCACGCCATCTTTTTACATAGATACAGCATCCTCTTACCGGGATTTATCCTTCTGTCCATCCTGTTTGGGGTATATCTGAAAAAAACAGGAACGTTCTTTTTGAGGGTCACTTTATTTCTGAATAGCCTGCTGGTCCTGTATATCCTTTTCGATGGGGCCGTATGGGCATGGAAGACCGTGAAGAGGGAGCCGGCCGGCTTTATAAGTTCCCCGCTGCTTACCGGTCGTTGCGACACCTGCTCCCGGCCCGATATCTATCTGCTGGTCTTCGACGAGTACAGCGCCGGCAGGACGCTGAGGGATGTATATCATTATGACAACGGCGGTCTGGATAGTTTTTTGAAGGACGAGGGATTTCATATACAACAGAAGAGTCGTTCCAATTATTATATCACTCCCTTTTCCATCGCCTCCCTGTTGAATTTTTCCTATATCAGGGATCTCCCGCATCCATTAAAGCTGGAACCGGAGGATTTGCTCAATGTCCTTGAACCTATTCAAAAGAACGAAGTCGTCAATTTCCTCCTCTCGCAGGGATACGATATCGTCAACAATTCACCCTTTGACCTGCCGGAGCATCCGTCCCGGATCGATCAGCCATTTATCCCGGTGAAGACAAAGCTTATCACCCGCCGGACGCTGACGGACTATCTTATACGGGATCTGGGGGAATGGTTTACCGCCCACCTGGACAAGGCTCCTGTCCCCTCCTCCATCAACCGGGTCGGCAGGATGAACGACTCTTTTTTACTCCGGACGGCAGAAGAGAGCGGCCGGCGATCCGTCTCTCCCCGTTTTGTATATATGCATGTGATGATGCCGCATTGGCCGGCGCTTTATGACAGCTCCTTCCACAGACGCAGCGTGGAGGACATCATCCGTTCGGGGGATATACCCAAAAACTACCTGGGCTATCTGCCTTATGTCAATTCCCGGATCAGGGAACTGATCACGGCCATAAGAAAAAATACGGGGGGGCGGGCGGTCATCCTGTTTATGTCCGATCATGGCTATCGCTATGACCCGCATGGTTATAACCGGCCGGATCTTTTTTATAACCAAAATGCCGTCTATTTCCCCGACGGGGACTATTCCTTGTTCTATGACAGTATCAGCAACGTGAATCAATTCCGGGTCGTATTCAGAAAATTATTCCGGCAAAACCTTCCGCTGCTGAAGGACTCTGTCATATATTTGGAGACCGCGACGTGGGGCACTCAGCGGCTGATAAATGAGTAAGGATTTTTAAGAAACAAAGAATAACTTTGCGCCATCAAATAAAAAACCATGCATCGTAACAACTGGACCCTTTCGGAAATCAGGGAGATCTACGATACTCCTTTGCTGGACCTGATCTATCGCGCCGCCACTATACACCGGGATCATAATGAGACCGGAGAGGTGCAGGTCTGTACCCTGCTGTCCATCAAGACGGGCGGCTGTTCGGAGGACTGTGCCTATTGTCCCCAGGCGGCCCGGTATAATACCGGTGTAACCGTACAGGCCCTGATGCAAAAGGATGCGGTGCTGGAATATGCCTCGAAGGCGAAAGCGGCCGGGTCGACCCGGTTCTGTATGGGAGCTGCCTGGAGGGAAGTGAGGGACAACAAGGATTTCGACCGGGTGCTGGATATGGTAAAAGGGGTGAATGAAATGGGTATGGAAGTGTGCTGTACCCTGGGCATGCTGAACGAGGAGCAAGCGAAGAAGCTGGCAACTGCCGGTCTGTATGCCTATAACCACAACCTGGATACTTCTTCCGAATATTATAGCGAGATCATCTCCACCCGTACCTATAATGACCGGCTGTCCACGCTGGACAATGTCCGTAAGGCGGGTGTATCGGTCTGTTGCGGGGGTATTATCGGTCTGGGGGAAACACATGAAGACCGGACAAAGATGCTGCATACGCTTTCTACCCTGCCCCGGCATCCCGAGAGCGTGCCGATCAATGCCCTGGTGCGGGTAAAGGGCACTCCATTGGAGGACCAGCCCAAGGTGGATATCTGGGATATGGTGCGTATGATCGCCACGGCCCGGATCCTGATGCCTTCCACTATGGTCAGGCTGAGTGCCGGCCGGGCAGAGATGAGCCAGGCAGAGCAGGCCTTATGCTTTATGGCGGGGGCCAATTCCATCTTTGCGGGGGAAAAACTGCTGACAACGCCCAATCCTTCTTTCGAGGAAGACAATATGATGTTCCAGTTGCTGGGATTGAAGCCGAGAGAGGCTTTTAAAATGGACCACGGGTCCATTGACCGAAGGTCCATCGTAAATGATTTTGTGCCGCAGGGCTAATTTTCAGAGAAGCCCTAAGGCACAAATTAAGACCGAGAAGGAACTTGCATCGTTCCAGTAAGCTGGCCGCGCAGGTGTCCTACTTCTTCGCAGAGATAGGTATGACCCGCTATTACCTCGTCGATAGCCGCGATCATTTCAGTGCTGGAGGAATTCTTCGTCACGTATCCATTGGCGCCGCTGCGCAACATTTCATTCACATAGGACCGTTCTGCCTGTACCGAGACCCCGATGATCTTGATACCGGGGGCGAATCCGCGGATGGTCCGGGTAGCCTCGATACCATTGACGGGTTGCATATGGATATCCATGAGGATGACATCGGGCTGCAGTCTCCTGGCAGCCTCTATAGCCTCCTGTCCGTTGGCGCACTGAGCGATGACGTCGATCCGCGGTACCTGGTTTAGTACCCAGCTCCAGGCTTCCCGGACATGAAAATGATCGTCTACGATAATTAGTTTGATCATGGAAGGTTTTTTCTATCGTCCTCAAAATTAAGGTTTAAGGCATAAAAAAAAAGGAAAACGGCGAAATACAAGCCTGATTACCCAGTTCCCCTGAAGGGGAGAATCCCATTTACTTAGCAGGAAGTAGTGATTAAGCCTTATAAGAGAGAAAAAGTACTAAAAACAAAAAGGGGAGGCCACAGATGTAGTCTCCCCTCAACCCTTAAAACAACCAACATGAAAACACTTGTTATATTATAAACAAGTTCCATGGTCGGAAGGTTCGGGAAAAAATTCGTTAAAGTCCGTCGCCGGCCGTGACTATGCCAGGGCCAGTTCCAGCACCTGTTGCATCGTCTTTACAAAATTGAACTTCATCCCTTTTATAAAGGCGGAGTCGATCTCCTGGATATCCTTTTCATTCTGCCAGCAGAGGATGATCTCTTTTAATCCTGCGCGTTTGGCGGCGAGGATCTTTTCCTTTATCCCGCCGACGGGCAGTACCTGGCCCCGGAGTGTGATCTCGCCTGTCATGGCAAGATAGGGTTTCACCCGTTTGCCGGTAACGGCCGAGGCGATAGAGCTCATCATGGTGATACCCGCGCTGGGGCCATCCTTTGGCACCGCTCCTTCGGGAACATGTACGTGGATCGTCTTTTTATTAAACAATTCGGGATCGATATCATATTTCCGGGCGTTCGACTGAAGGTAGGTAAGGGCCGTGGCGGCGCTTTCCTTCATGACATTGCCCAGGTTACCGGTCAGTTTGAGATCTCCTTTTCCGTCGCTGAGGCTGGTCTCTACGAAGAGGATGTCCCCGCCTACATAGGTCCAGGCGAGTCCTACGGCCACCCCCGCCATATTGGCGACCTTGTACAGGTCGTTGCTGTAGCGGGATTTGCCCAGGACCTTCTCGATATCGATGGCGGTATACTGTGCCTTTACCTTGCCTTTCATGGCATATTCCTTGGCCGTATAGCGCATGATGGAAGCCAGTTGGCGGTCCAGTTCCCGGACGCCGCTTTCGCGGGTATAGTCCTGGATGATCTTTTCCAGCACCTTGTCATTGATCTTGAAATTCAGCCGGTTCACCCCATGCGCCTCCCGTTGTTTGGGCACCAGGTGGCGGCGGGCGATCTCTACCTTTTCCTCCACGGCATACCCACTTAAATCAATGATTTCCAGCCGATCACGCAAAGCCGGCTGGATGGCGTTGATATCGTTGGCCGTCGCGACGAACAGGACCTTGCTCAGGTCATATTCCATTTCGAGGTAATTGTCATAAAAGGTATGGTTCTGTTCGGGGTCCAGGACTTCGAGGAGGGCCGAAGAGGGGTCGCCCCGGAAGTCGCTGCCGGTCTTGTCGATCTCATCCAGGATCATGACCGGGTTGGAGGATTTGATCTTGCGCAGTGATTGGAGGATCCTGCCGGGCATGGCGCCGATATAGGTCTTCCGGTGACCGCGGATCTCGCTCTCGTCGTGGAGACCTCCCAGGCTGATCCGGACGTATTTACGGCCGATGGCATTGGCGATGCTTCTGCCCAGCGATGTCTTCCCGATACCGGGAGGGCCTACAAAGCAGAGGATGGGGCTTTTCATGTCCCCTTTCAGCTTTAATACGGCCAGGTATTCCAGGATGCGTTCCTTTACTTTATCCATGCCGTAATGATCGTGGTCCAGGATCTTTTTTGCTTTCTTCAGATCGTAGGAGTCTTCGGTGTAGTCCTCCCAGGGCAGTTCCAGCATCAGGTCGAGATGGTTGTATACGACGGAGTAGTCCGGGGTGCTGGGGTGCATACGTTCCAGTCGTTCGATCCCTTTTTTGAAAAGGTCTTTTGCGGCGGCGGGCCATTTTTTCCCTTCCGCCTTTTTTACCATTTCCTTTACTTCGCGTTCGTTGCTGTCCCCTCCCAGCTCGTCCTTTATGCTTTTCAGCTGCTGTTGTAAAAAATATTCCCGCTGTTGTTTATCCAGCTCGGTCTTTGTCCGGTTGGTCAGTTTGTTCTTCAGCTCGGCGAACTGGAGTTCCCGTTGCAGGAGCTGCATGAGCAGGTCTGCGCGGGATTTGATATGATGGATCTCCAGCAGCTGTTGTTTTTCGTGCAGCTCCGTATTGAGGTTGCTGGAGATAAAATGGATGAGGAAGGAAGGGTTCTCGATATTCTTCAGGATGATGGCGGCTTCCGAGGGTATGTTGGGAGAAAGCTGGATGATCTGGGCGGCCAGGTCCTTTATATTGGAGACATAGGCTTCGAAATCCTGTTCTGCGGGGGCTTCTTCTTCCTGCAGCAGGACGACCTGCGCCTTGAAATATGGGTCTTCCGCCGTTACGGCGCCTACTTTAAAACGCCTTTTGCCCTGCAGGATGACCGTCGTTCCGCCGTCCGGCATCTTGATCAGCTTTATGATGCGGGCGACGGTGCCTACGTCTTCGAGATCGGAGACCGTCGGGTCTTCGATGCTGCTGTCCTTTTGCGCCAGCACGCCGATCAGTTTGTCTGCTTTATAGGCATCGTTGACCGCCTTGATGCTTTTGTCGCGTCCTACGGTAATAGGAAGCACTACGCCGGGAAAAAGTACGGTATTGCGAAGGGGGAGCACCGGTAGTTCTTTTGGGATCTCGATATCGTTCAGGCTTTCGTTATCGCTTTCGTTCAGGGGTATGATCGGCATGAAATCCATATCATCTTCGGCACGCATGAATAAGTTCGTCTCTTTCATTCTTCTATTTTAGTGATCGTTCGATCATTCGGTGACAAAATAGCACCTGTAAGGGAAAATTCCTACTGTTTCATCGATGATTTATATGTTGTCAAGTTTAGTGCCAGCGATACTGCATTCAATTATTGTCAGGCCGGGGTTAATTACAAATTAAAAAGCCCCCCTGTTTTGGCAGGGGGGCCTCACAAAAAATCGTTTTGATCAAAATATGCGAAATCCTACATAGACCTGGGCTCCGTTGTCTTTCCAGGAGATCGTGGTGACGTTCTGATTACCGTTGTTATAGTTGTCCACGTCCGTCAGCCCCCAAACATACCTGGCTCCTATTTTGATACTGGCCAGGTTGAGCTGAACACCCCCTACCAGGGCGAAATCGCCCGATTTAAAGGCTTCCCCGGCGTTGTTGATCAGGTGTTCGTCCTTGTTCAGCTTTATACCGAACTGGGGACCGGCCTGGAGGCTTAACAAAGGAATGGGCCGGAAGCTGAGCAGGATCGGGATCGTGAGACGGTTCAGGCTGCCTTTTACATCGTTGATGCCGCCGGGATAAACATCGCTGAAATGATCTCCCGTACGGAAATTGGTCTGGTTGAACATCAATTCCGGCTGGATACCCCACATGGGTGTGAAATTCAGTTCGGCAAATGCGCCGACATTATAGCCAAATTTGAACCCCTGGTCGAAGCCTTGTCCGTTGATCTTGTCGAGGTTGGCCCCGGCCTTTATGCCGAGATGAAAGCCCTGGGCCGTGCTGCTGTTCGAAACAGCCAGTGCCAGCAGCGTCAGAGATAATACAAATGCGTTCCGTTTCATAATGGATTGTTTAAAATTAGTGAATGGATTGCATGTACTATTTCAACTTATATGCCAGCGTTTTTAGGGGAAAGCTTTCTACAAAGCCAATATTATTTCTTCTTCTTTACTTTCAGGTCCCAGAGTTGGTATCCCAGGTACATTTGGAAGCCGTGTGGTTTCCAGGAATCGCTGTTATTGATACCATTTATGCTGATGACCGATCCGGAGTAGCGTAGGCCGAATTTTATCTTACCCAGGTTCAGCTGTGCGCCGCCGGTGATGGAGAGATCGCTCTTTGAAAAGGCGTCTCTTCCCTGGACCAATCCCGTCGTTTGACTGATGAGATATCCGTATTGCGGCCCGAGTAAGATGGATAATTCGGGCACAGGTTTAAAGGCAACCAGGACAGGCACCGAAATATAGTTCAGAAATATCTTTGAAGAGATCGCTCCCAATCCTCCATAGATCTGGTTGAACTGGTCGCCGGTCTGGCCGATCGTCTCGCTCCATAATAATTCGGGTTGCAGGCTCCATTTGGGTGTAAAGTTCAGCTCTGCATACGCGCCTGCGCTGAAGCTGGGGTAGGTCTTGTTGTCAAAGGAGCGGGTATCCTTACTGAATTTGTAAAAATTGCCGCCGGCTTTGGCGCCTATCTGTACGGATTGTAGCTGGAGTTGGGCAAATGACGAGGTAGCAAGGGCAAGAAGGAAGAATGATAAGACAATGGATTTGCGTTTGATGCTCGAAGTCATTGATACTGTTTTTTGGTTCGTAATAATGGGGTGAAAATACACGTGAATATTTTATTTGTTTGTTAAAATCTTCTAAAACCTCGTTAAATGCTACAAAGGGTTGTTAAATCGGCGTCTATACCAGTTCGATCACGGTGATCTCCGGCAGGATCCCTACCCTTCCCGGGTATCCGATAAACCCATATCCCCGGTTCACATACAGTTTTTGTCTGCCTTCCTCGTACAGACCGGCCCATTGTTTATAGGCGTATTGGACCGGGCTCCATTTCAGACCGGGGATCTCGATGCCGAACTGCATGCCGTGGGTATGTCCGGCCAGTGCCAGGTCGATATCGGGATAATGGGGTCTTACTTCCGCATCCCAGTGGCTTGGATCGTGGCTCATCAGGATCTTGAAAGGGTATTTTTCCGTTCCCGCATGCGCTTCGCCCATTTTACCATATTTTGGGAACCGGGCCTTGGCGCTCCAGTTCTCGATGCCGAGAAGGGCGATCTGGTCCCCTCCCCTTTCCAGGACGACATGTTCATTCATCAACAGCCGCCAGCCCATATCGTGCTGGATCTGCTTCAGGTAGTCCAGGTTGGCTTTTTTATGTTCCGGTGTTTCCCACCAGGTGTAATCGCCATAATCATGGTTCCCCAGTGTGGAAAAAACGCCCATTGGAGCCTTAAGCCGGGCAAAGATAGCTGCATAGTCCTTCATTTCGGTCGCGATATCGTTGACCAGGTCGCCGGTAAACAGGATAAGGTCCGGTTTTTCGGCCAGCACCTTGTCCACCCCCCTGGCGACGGCCGCCCGATCGGCAAAGCTACCACTGTGGATATCAGATAGTTGTATAATTTTTAGTCCCCGAAATCCCGCCGGCAGGTTGGCAAAAGACAATCGTACTTTTTTTACCTGGTATTTATATTTATTACTAAACCCATATATAAGAGAGGAGAAGAGCGTCGTTCCGATGCCAAGACCCAGCCAGCTCAGGGTGAAGGATCGTGGGATCCCTTTGGGTCCGGTGGTCCATTGGATAAGCCGCCGGATATCGTCCACAAGAAAAAAGACGGCTGCCAGCAGCTTGCCCAGGAAGAAAGCGATGAGGGCGGCGAAGAGATAGTTCCGGATGCGGGGGGGATTACGCGGGTCGAAGAGAAGCGGGAGCAGGGCGAAGAGGAGGATGGCGATGGCGGAGACGGCCCACCAGGCGCTGTATATTATTATCCTGGCATGGGAAGAGGCTTCCTGGCTGACCGACTTAATGATCTGGAAAACATAAAGATCGAGTAAAATGATCAGCGTGACAACCATCCAAATGACCCCTCGTTTACGCATGCCCCTGATTTTAAGTTGCAAAATTGCGGCAAACTTCTGTAAATAAGGAAAGTTCTTCGAATTTAATCCCAAGAATGTAAATTCGCACAATATTATGGCTAAAACTATCGGAGTTGCAAATCAAAAGGGTGGTGTAGGCAAGACCACCTCGGCTATTAATCTGGCGGCCAGTTTAGCCGTACTCGAGTTCAAAACGCTGCTGGTAGATGCCGATCCGCAGGCAAACAGCACGACGGGGGTCGGGTTCGATCTGCACAATGTCACACAGAGCCTGTATGACTGTATGGTAAACCATGCTCCTGTAAAAGATGTGATCCTCAAATCGGAGATCCCCCACCTGGATGTGGTACCCTCGCATATCGATCTGGTAGGGTATGAAATTGAAATGATCAATTACCCGAACCGGGAGAGTGTGCTAAAGGGGATCCTGGAGCCGATAAAGAACGAATATGATTTTATTATCATCGATTGTTCGCCTTCTCTTGGATTGATCACGGTCAATGCATTGACGGCTTCGGACTCGGTGATCGTCCCCGTGCAAACGGAATTTTTTGCCCTGGAAGGGCTGGGCAAGCTGCTCAATACCGTCAAGATCGTCCAGAGCCGTCTCAATCCGCAGCTGGCGATCGAGGGTATCCTGATGACGATGTATGACGGGCGGCTGCGGCTTTGTAACCAGGTGGTCAGCGAGGTGCGCAAGCACTTTGACGAGATCGTTTTTAATACGATCATACACCGGAATACCAAGATCAGCGAGGCGCCGAGCGTAGGCAAGCCCGTGATCCTCTATGATGCTTTCAGCAAGGGCTCCGTCAATTATCTGAACCTGGCCAAGGAGATCCTGCAGAAGAACAATATGACCCGCATCAAACAGGAAGAGCGGATCCTGGAATAACAACGGCCCGAATAACACCATTAAACATGACAACTCCCAATAAAAAAGATAAAGAAGCCCTGGGTAAGGGGATCCGATCCCTGTTACAGAGCATCGATGCCGATCTGAAGACCACTTCGGGTGAATTGAAGTCTTCCGTGGTGGAAGCCGTGACCAATATGCTCCGGATCCCGCTGGACCAGATCGAGACCAATCCCCGTCAGCCCCGCCATGACTTTGATGAGCAGGCTTTACAGGAGCTGGCGCATTCCATCCGGCTGCATGATATTATCCAGCCCGTGACCGTGTCCCGGTTGCCGACGGGGAAATACCGGCTGATCTCCGGTGAAAGGCGTTTTCGCGCGGCTAAGATAGCCGCGTTGAAGGATATCCCGGCGTATGTACGTCAGGCGGACGACCAGCAATTGCTGGAGCTGGCCCTGCTGGAAAACCTGCAGCGGGAGGACCTCAATGCCATGGAGATCGCCCTGAGCTATAAGCGTATGATGGAAGAATTGAATTACACGCAGGAGCAGGTCGCCGAGCGGATGGGAAAGGAAAGGAGCACCGTGGCCAACTATATCCGCCTGCTGAAGCTTCCTCCTGACATACAGGTCGCCGTGAGAAGCAACCAGCTGTCCATGGGTCATGCCCGTGCGCTGATCAATGTGGATACCGTCGACAAGCAGTTGTATTGCTTTAACGAAATAAAGAACAAGGGGCTTTCCGTCCGGCAGACCGAAGAGCTTGTGCGGAGGTTATACAAGGAGAACGACGCTGTTAAACATTCGGTAAAACCCGCATTGCCGGAGGCTTTCAAGAGAATTGAAGATAACTTAGCATCGCATTTCAGCACCCGGGTGAAGCTCAATCATAATAAGAAAGGGGAAGGCAGCATTTCCATTGAGTATTACTCCCTCCAGGAATTGAACAAATTATTGGACCAATTGGGTGTATCTGTCAACTAAGCATCCCGCGCATGAAGATGGTTCGGTATTTATGGGTACTCTCCGTATTTTTATTCTGCCACCACCTTTGCTGGTGTCAACAAAAGAATGATACGATCCCTGCGGCGATCAAGGGTAAGACCGTCATCGGCACGCGGACGGATACGATACCGCATAAAAAGGATAGCGCGGTCGCGCATACTAAAGGAAAGAAGGATTCCCCTTATAAAGTCGATAGTCTTGCGAAGAAGAAGCATGATCCCCGTAAGGCGACCCTGTATTCCACCTTCTGCCCGGGATTGGGTCAGATCTACAACAGGAAATACTGGAAGCTGCCTCTTGTCTATGCGGCGGTGGGCATCCCGGCCTATGAATATTTCAATAATAAGGCCTGGTATCAGCGATGCCAGTATGCGTTAGCCGTCATCGTGGGCGCACAGGCGACGGGTGTCGTCAACCAGGACAGCCTGGCAAAGGTCAACCCGTTGTTACAGACCTTTGTGAAGGCCAAGGACGATAATTCCGTGAGGACTTACCGTAACGAGTATCGCAAGGACCAGGATTATTCGGTCCTCTTCGTCCTTCTTTTCTGGGGGTTGCAGATCGTGGATGCCACGGTAGACGCTCACCTGATGAATTTTGACATCAGCCCCGATCTGAGCATGCATTTACAGCAGGGGTCCGGCTCTCCGCAGGCCGGGAGACCTTCGGGGGCGGCCGTCGCCGGTGTCGGTCTGGTCCTCGACTGGCATAAGCCCCGCTACAAGTCGATCTCATTACCATAGAAATTAATTTGTAACTTTGCGCCCAAATTAACGCACACATGAAAATTGCGCTGATCGGTTATGGGAAGATGGGGCATGCGATCGAGGAGATCGCTGTATCGAGGGGGCATACCATCGTATTAAAGGTGGGTATCGAGAACCTGGAGGACAACACCCCGGAAAAGATCCGGAAGGCGGACGTCGCCATCGAATTCACCGGTCCGGACAGCGCCTATGACAATATCATTCGTTGTCTGGAGACGGGTGTACCCGTCGTCTGCGGTTCTACCGGCTGGTTGCAACGGTTGGAGGACGTCCGGCAATTCGTCCGGGACCGGGACCGTACCTTTTTATATGCCAGCAACTTCAGTGTGGGCGTCAATATCTTTTTTGAGGTGAACAAGCGTCTGGCGGCGTTGATTGCTCCCCATCCGGAGTATGACGTAGAGGTAACGGAAGTTCATCATACCGAAAAGAGGGATGCGCCCAGCGGAACGGCCATTACGCTGGCAGAGCAGATCCTGGAAAAAATTCCCCGGAAAAAAGAATGGGTCAATCATAATAGTGATAACTTAGAAGAATTGGTCATTCACAGCAAACGGATAGATCCGGCCCCGGGGACCCATATGATCCGGTATCATTCATCGATCGACGACATCGAGATAATCCATACGGCGCATAACCGGCAGGGGTTTGCCACGGGGGCCGTGCTGGCCGCCGAGTTTGTCCATGATAAAAAAGGGATCTTCCGGATGAGCGATGTGCTGGGATTTTAAACAAAAGGATAAAAAATGCTTTCAAAGAAAACGCAATATGCTTTCCAGGCGCTGATGTACCTGGCGGAGAAGGAAAGGGGGGAACCTGTGCTGATCGCCGAGATCGCAAAGAAAAAGAAGATACCCCTGAAGTTCCTGGAGAATATCCTGCTGGAGTTGAAGAATGCCAATATACTGGAAAGCAAAAAAGGAAAGGGCGGTGGTTATTATTTCTCCAAGAACCCAAAGGACGTGCCGCTGGCAACGGTCATGCGGTTACTCGACGGTCCTATTTCCCTTCTTCCCTGTGTCAGCCTGTATTTTTATGAGCGGTGTAAGAACTGCGATGAAAAACAATGCGGTCTTCACCAGGTCATGTCCCAGGTGCGGGATGCCAATCTTAAGCTCCTGGAGAAAAAGACGATCGCCGATCTTGCCAGGGGTTGAGCAGGGGCCGGGCGTCCCTATTCCATGATCATTCTTTTCCCGTCGCCATTTTTTCCAGGCTGAGGAACCTGTTGCGGCAGATCCTTTCGGCGATGGAGAGAAGCTGCCCGATCCGGGTGCTGAGCAGTTCCAGGTCCTCTTCCGAAATATTGTATCCATCCTTATAGCGGGCATCTACATATCCCTGTAACAGCAAGCGGAACAGGCGATCTTCCTCTTCATTGTCCCGGGGGAACAGCAGGGTCAGCTCGATGGAAAAACGATTGGTATAGCGTCTCAGCTTATCCAGGTTGTGGGTATTGAATTTGAATCCCGTAAACGCCAGGAGGATGGCCTGGTAGATATGTTCTGCCGTCTGATGCAGTAAGAAAACGGCGACCCGTCTTTCCTTGTGTTGGCGGTTGAATGCGGCGCTGCGGAAAAAAGCCCGGGCCTGCTGCCTCCATCTTTCAAAGTCTTTTTCGGCAATGGTCCGGATCTGCTGCAGATCGGGAAGGCCGGCTTTTGCGAGGGGGATGTGGCCGGCATCATAGAGCAGGGTGGCTTCCCGCACCATCGTCGTAAAAAAGTAATGCCCTTCGGTCAGGCGGCTGTTCACAAAATCGATATCATGTGCCAATACGGTAACGGGTATCCGACCCCGGCAACGGTTCTCGATGATATCCTGCAGCGCATAATCCGACCGGTGATCTCCCCGGCGGGTCACCACCAGCAGGTCATAGGTTACAACCGCAGCGGGAAAATGGTGGTCGGCGAAGATCTCCGTGCCGGCTCCGGGAGTACCATAGATCCCGAAAAGAATGATCTTTTCCGGGTTGGCCGCCTGCAGGACGATCTTTATCATGTCACGGACCTGTTCACGTTTTATGGAGGGCAGATGTTGTAAGGAAGTATTCATAGTGTCCCGTTAAAAAGTTAAAAAATTGCTCAAAAACAGCCCCGGCGCGCGTATTAGCAATAATTTTGGCTAATTTTACCAAACTCCTATGGCAAAGCTACAAATTTGGTTAGTCACCAAAAAATTTGATACTAACAAAATTGGCACATATTTTTTATCATGAATTTCTTAGGAAAAAACATAAGGCATATCCGGAAACAATTATCGAAAACGCAGTCGGAGATTGCGTCCCTGCTAAAAAAGGGGCAGACCACGATCGGTAATTGGGAGAATGGCATCAGTGAGCCCAGCCTCGAGGAGCTGGTCATTCTTAGCAATTATTTTGATATTTCCCTGGACACGCTTATCAAGACGGACCTGGCAGGGGCGAATGGCCAGCCGGGTCATTGGCCACGGGACACCGGGCCCATAAATTATGATCATGCGGCGGAACAGCAGGTCCCGATGGTCAGGGAAGATCAGTTCGTCTATGTATTACAGGAAATAAAGAATATACGGGAAGACATCGAGCGTATTTATTCCCGGATGCCCTCCAAATAGAGTCCCCAATACGACCGGTCGATCACCCGTTGAGACCCAGGTTCTCTACCACGATAGCAGAGGCTCCTCCTCCCCCATTACAGATACCGGCCGCTCCATATCTTGCCTTGTTCTGGCGAAGCACATGGATCAGCGTAACAAGGATACGTGCCCCGCTGGCGCCCAGGGGGTGCCCTATCGCAACCGCACCGCCATGGACGTTGACGCGGGCAGGGTCCAGCCTCATACGGCGGCTGTTCTCGATGCCGACCACGGAGAAGGCCTCGTTCAGTTCCCAGTAGGCGATATCTTCCATCCGGAGGCCCGCCTTTGCAACGGCCCGGGGTACGGCGATAGCGGGTGTAGTCGTAAACCATTCCGGGGCCTGTTCGGCATCCGCGTAGGAAACGATCCGGGCCAGGGGCTTCAAACCCAGCTCATCGGCCTTTTCCCGGCTCATCAACACCAGCGCGGCCGCTCCGTCATTGAGGGTGGAGGCATTGGCTGCCGTCACGGTGCCGTCTTTTTGAAAGGAAGGTTTTAATTCTGGGATCTTATCAAACTTTACGTTGAAGGGCTCTTCGTCTTTTCCAAAGAGCAGGGGATTGCCTTTTCGTTGCGGGATCTCCACCGGGACGACCTCTTCCGCAAACTTTCCATCTGCCCAGGCGGCCTGTGAACGCTGGTAGCTGGTTATGGCAAAAGCGTCCTGGTCTTCGCGGGTGACGCCGCAGGTAGATGCGCATAGGTCCGCTGCTATTCCCATGGCCTTCCCGTCATAGGCATCCGTCAACCCGTCTTTTGCGAGTCCATCGATGAAGGCGGTATTCCCGTATTTGTTTCCCCAGCGCATTTCCGCGGCATAGAACGGGGTATTGCTCATGCTCTCCATTCCACCGGCGACGGCGATCTCCGTATCTCCCAGCAGGATGCCCTGTGCCGCCTGTACAACGGCTTTCAGCCCGCTGGCGCAGACCTTGTTGACGGTCGTACAGACGACTTCATCCGGCAGACCTGCGAATTTCGCGGCCTGTCTGGCCGGCGCCTGGCCGAGATTGGCCTGCAATACGCAACCCATCAGCACTTCCTGTACCTGTGCGGGCTTTACGCCTGCCTTTTCCAGGGCGGCCCGGATGGCAAACGATCCCAGACGGGTAGCCGAAAAATCCTTTAGCGACCCGCCAAAACTGCCGATCGGGGTTCGGACGGCCGAAACAATAACGACTTCTTTGTTCATATAGGCATTTTATAATTTGGGCATAAAGTTACGCATAAACTAACGGATGTTAGCATCAGGTTCTTTTGATCACCCGTCCTTTTACGATCGCCTCCATGGCCTCTTCATAATAATGCTGGCTGACGGCGATCTCGGCCGTCCCCAGGTTCAGCGTATTCCCCCGGATGCTGCGGACCTTATCCCGGTTGACGATAAAAGATTTATGCACTTTTATAAAACGATCGGCGGGCAGCTGTTCGAACAATCCCTTTAGCGTGAGATACACGATCAGTTTCCCCGTCAGGGTATGAAGGACGATATAGTTCATCATCGCCTCCGCATAGACCAGCTCGTCATAAAGCACTTTTTCCAGCCGGTTGTCGCATTTTACAAAAAAATGATCGGCGGTGGCGGCCTTCCCGGCCGTAATGACATACTGGTCCCGCGCCCGGTTACAGGCTTTTAAAAAGCGTTCGAAAGAAAAAGGCTTTACGAGGTAATCCATCACATTCCATTCAAAACCATCGAGGGCGTATTCCGCATAGGCGGTGGTGATGATCACCATCGGCTGGTTCGCTCTTCCTGCGGAAGCCCGCAGGTATTCGATACCCGTGAGCCGGGGCATGTTGATATCGAGGAACAGAAGGTCCACCGGCTGCTCCTGCAATAAGGCATCGGCCTTTAGCGGGTTCTCCGCCACTCCGGCCAGCTCCAGGTAATCGATGTCCTCAATATATTCCCGGATCACCTTCCGCGCAACCGGTTCGTCATCGACTATAATGGCTTTTAATAACATGGGGCTCGATTTTCAGGTTCAAAATGATTTCATAGGTCTCCTTCTCGTCCCGGATCTGCAATTCATATCTTTCCGGGTATTGCAGCTCCAGCCTTCTTTTGACGTTTACGATACCGATGCCTCCTTTGTCCATCCGGGGCCTTCCCGTCCCTTCCTCCCGGGTATTAAAGGCGCGGAACTGAAGGTGGTCCCCTTTTTTGCAGAGCGAGATCATCACCTTATTCTCCCGGTCTTCCCGGCAGCTGACGTATTTAAAGGCGTTCTCTATAAAGGCGATCAATAATAAAGGGGCGATGGTGAACCCTCTTACGTTTTCGGGTATATCCAGGGAGACAAAGAGGTTTTCTTCTTTCCGTTCCTGCTGCAGGGCGATATAATTACGGATATACTGGATCTCTTTGTCGATGCCGACACTGTCCACATTGCATTCGTATAGCTGATAGCGCAGCATTTCCGAGAAGCTGAGCAGCATCGTCCGGGCCTTCCCGTTGCGGCGGTCGATATGACCATAGATCGAGTTGATGGAATTGAACAAAAAATGCGGGTTGAATTGTGCCCGTAAAAAGTCCAGCTCGTTGCGTGTCTTTTCCTTTTCGATCGAATCGATATAGCGGTGGAAGCGGACCCTTTCAAAGACCAGCCGGCCCGCCACCAGGCAGATGACCCAGATAAAGATATTCAGCAGGGACTCGCGGAAGACCGCGTCGAAACCCGGGGCCGGTACGGGGACCGGCCGGAAATAATGCCGCTGCAGGAATACCGCCAGCAGGGTCCGTAACAACGCGCTGACCCCAATCGTCGCGGGGAGGAACAGCGCAAAAAGCCCGTATTTTTTCCGGTAAAGAAGACGGGGGATGGAATAATAAAGCTGGAGATAAAAGGCGCCGGCAATAAACAGCAGGTAGCAGAACTGTACCGTCATGGTGCGGGTAAGAGAGAACACCTGGTTCCCGAAAAGGGTGACCCAGCTCAGATAGAGCCCTGTCCAAAGCCCTATAGATATCCATATACGCCGACGCTTCATTCGCCTGGTTTGACTATCTTTTGCCGTAAAGTTAGCGGTATACGGGAGGAATGCCGGTGAATTTACATGAAACCCGAAAAACCCCTGATGACCGATAGTTTTTTTCTTTAGTTTTAGCCCATGAAGGCAGCCAGTATACAGGAGATCCGGCAGGAATTGAGTTCCTTATCCCCTTCCCGTCTCTCGGAGATATGTCTGCGCCTGGCCCGTTTCAAACAGGATAATAAGGAGCTGCTGACCTATCTCCTGTTCGAGTCGGATGATGAAGGCCGGTATATAGCCAATGTAAAAAAAGACATCGACACCGGTTTCGGGGACCTGCCAAAGCCCAATCTATACCTGACCAAAAAAACGCTGCGAAAAGTGGTGCGGACCACCCTCAAGCAGATCCGGTATGCCGGTTCTCCGCAGACAGAGGTGGAGGTCCTCCTCTATTTTCTCGGAAAGGTAAAAGACTCGGGTATTCCCATTGCCAGCAGTCCCGTTATGCTGAATCTCTACCGGCAGCAGCTCAAAAAGGTCCAATCCACCCTGTCCACGCTGCATGAGGACCTGCAATACGATTACCGGAAATCCCTTGATAAATTAGTATTATAAATGATCAAAAGATCATGCCCCGGGGTCTGCTTTTCCCGGTAATTTTAGATTTTATACAACCATGAAAAAGCTTGCCGTATTTCTCCCCGGGGTCCTTTTATCCATTGTTTTATTTGCCCAATCTGCCTCCGACCGGCAAAAAGCGGAGGCCCTGCTTCGCCGGATGACCCTGGACGAGAAGATCGGGCAGATGACCCAGGTGACCCTCGGAGTGGTTGCTACCGCAGCCGATGGGGTCCTCGACCCCGCCGCGCTGACAAAGGCCATACAACATTATAAGGTAGGTTCCATCCTGAACGTCACCAATCATGCGCTGACGGTGGAGCAATGGCATACCGTGCTAAAACAGATCCAGGACGAGGCGGCAAAGAACCGTTTGAAGATCCCCGTCATCTATGGGCTGGACGGCATTCACGGTCAGACCTATACGCTGGATGCCACGCTTTTCCCCCAGAATATCGGTATGGCGGCCACCCGCGATCCCGGGCTGGCGGCGGCGGTGACAAAGGTGACGGCCAAAGAGCTGCGGGCATCGGGTGTACGGTGGAATTTCGCCCCGGTGCTGGACTGCGGCCGGCAGCCGCTGTGGTCCCGTTTCCCCGAGACCTATGGAGAGGATGTATATATCGGAAAGACCATGGGCGCCACGGTCATCAAGGCATACCAGGAGGATGGTCTGCGGAGCCCTACGGCGGTGGCCAGCTGTATGAAACATTATTTGGGATATTCCGCCTCCCGGACAGGAAAGGACCGTACGCCGATCTATTTACCGGAGATCGAGATGCGGGAATACTATCTGCCGCAGTTCCGTGCCGCCGTACAGGCGGGCGCCGCCACCCTTATGGTCAATTCCGGGGAGATCAACGGGACGCCCGTCCACGCCAGCAAATACCTGCTCACCGATGTGTTGCGGAAGGAGCTGGGTTTCCAGGGGGTGATCGTCACCGACTGGGAAGACATCATCCGGCTGCATACCCGTCATAATGTGGCGCCCACACCCCGGGCGGCCGTGGTCATGGCGATCAATGCCGGTATCGATATGAGCATGGTGCCCTCCGATTTTTCGTTCTTCGATCTCTTAAAGGAGGCCGTACAGAAAGGAGAAGTGCCGATGAGCCGGATCGACGACGCCGTCACGAGGATCCTGATCCTCAAGGAACGGCTGGGTCTTTTTGATAACCCCTATCCCGAGGAGGCCGCCACGGCTAATTTCGGGAAACCGGAATACCAGGAGCTCGCGTTGCAGGCCGCGCAGGAGGCCATGACCCTTTTAAAGAACGAAGGTGGGGTCTTACCCCTTTCCCGCAATGCCCATATCCTCGTAGCGGGGCCTGCCGCCCGGAGCATCAGCGCCCTGAACGGCTGCTGGAGCTATACCTGGCAGGGGCAGGATGAACGCTGGTATCCAAAAGGCAGCATGACCATCCTGGACGCGCTGCGGAACAAGCTTGGCGCGGCCAATGTCACTACTACTTCCGTAACGGGATTCAACAGCCGGGATAATTTCGATACGACCTCGCTGAAAGCCGCGGCTGCCGGGGCAGATGCCATCGTCCTCTGTCTGGGAGAGAATGCCTATGCGGAGAGCCCGGGCAATACCCGCGAGCTGGCCCTGCCGGAAGAGCAGCTGGCGCTGGCAAGGGCGGCGGCCGGGACCGGCAAGCCCGTCATCCTGGTGCTGACGGAAGGAAGACCGCGTTTTATCACCTCCATCGCCTCCTCCATGAAAGGGATCCTGATGGCCTACTGGAGCGGCCGGAAAACGGCAGAGGCGATCAGCGATGTGTTGATGGGCGACTACAACCCGGATGGGCTTCTTCCCTTCAGCTATCCCCGATCCATGGGCGAAATGGTGCTGTATGACCGCAAGCCGACGGAAGATGTCCGGGAGATCTTTAACTCGGACATGAATATGAAGGGGTATGATCCCCTGTTCCCCTTCGGATGGGGTCTCAGCTATACCAGCTTCGACTACAGCGATCTGCGGCTCAGTACGGAAAAGCTGGGCGCCGCCGGAAAGCTGGAGGTCCGTCTCACGGTAAAGAATACCGGCAGCCGCGATGGCAAACATACCGTCGAGCTTTATACCCGGCAGCATTATGCCAGTATTACTCCCAATATGCGGAGACTAAGGGCCTTTAAAAAGATCTTCCTGAAGACCGGAGAGTCGCAGACCGTAAGTTTTACGCTGGATAAGAATGATCTTGCCTTTGTCAATGCGCAGCTGAAGACGGTCACCGAGCCGGGCGATTTCGATGTGCTGATCGGGGACAAGAAGGCGGTATTTGCGTATACCGGCGCCGCGAAGCAGCCGTAGCTCAATACCCCCATTTCTTCATGATGTCCAGGTCGGCTTTTGCGCAGTCGAGCGGGGTCTTGCCCTGGTAGGATTCCTGTTCGATGATAAAATAATGGGTGCCGCCTGATTTCCTCCCCAGATCGGTCACCTGTTTTGTATTGACGATCCCTTCCCCGAGGATGGTGCTTTCGTATTTCTCCGTTCCCGAAGTCGCCTTGATCTCGTCCTTTACATGCATCAGCTCGAAACGCCCGGGATATTGCATCACGACGGCAATGGCGATGGCGCCTCCGTTATAGAGGTTGCCCATGTCCAGTTGCTGGGCCACCAGTTCCGGGTCCGTATGCTCCATGATGATATCGAACAATTTCTTATTGTCCAATACCGTGCTGAATTCGAAGTCATGGTTGTGATAGCCGAATTTCATGCCGGATTTCTTACACAGCTCCCCGCATTTATTAAATATGTCCAGATAGCGGAGCGTGTCGTCATAGGTCTTTCGCATGCTTGCGTCCAGCGAGGGGCTGATCACGAATCGCTGTCCCACGACGGCGGCGTCTTCGACGGTATTTTTCCAGGAGTCGGAAAAATCCTTTTTCGCGGCGTCCCAGTGCTGGGGACCCATCACCGTATGCCCGCTGTACATTTTCAATCCCATCCCGTCGAGGAGGCTTTTAAAGTCCTTTGCCGTATATCCGTAGAATTTGCGGTCGATATAGTTGGCATGTTCCACGTAGTGATAACCCATCTCCGCGAGTTTTTTTAGCGTTCCCGCCGGGTCTTTACCCATGTCTTCGCGGACGCTGTACAGTTGGATGCCGGTGATCCGCTTCTTTCTGAACGAAGCAAAGGACGTTGCGGGCAGGATGCTGGTGGCGGCGATCGCCAGGGCGCTGTTCTTCAGGAAGGCTCTGCGTGAGTGGCTCATGAGTTGGTAGAATTAGAGATAGACATCTAAAAATATGGAATTTTTCGTTTTATTCATCTTTATATTCGTATACCTACAATTGTAATGTCTATGCCAAGATCGATTGTCCACCCGTCCCTGTCACTGACAGCATTCCTTTTTTGTTTCGTCCTTCAAAGCTTTTCCAACAATGGATCTGCCGCCGTTCCGTCCGTCGCATGCGATACCATGGAGCTGCCTTGTCTGCAAAAGGCCGAAAAGATGCTGGATGAGGCGCTGAACTTTATGGAGAGGAGCTATTACCGCAGGGACGAGGTCTCCTGGACGACCCTGGCGGCCGAGGCGAAGTCACGGCTCCGCAGTGCCGGGAATTGCGATGACGCCTATAGTTCCATTACCTGGTGTTTTAGCCAGCTCAACGAACCGCATAGCTTTATCATGCCTCCCGATAAGGCTGCCCGTTATACAAATGATGCAGGTACCTTGTCCCGTCCGCAGGACCTTTCCGAGCTTGTGGGGGAGATCAGGGGGGAATGGCTGCAGGACAGCATCGCCTATCTGACGATCCCCTGGGTCAGCACGACCGATTCTCTTATCTGCGAACGGGTGGCGGACAGTCTGCAGTCGGTGATCGCCGCATTGGATACCCGGCATATTTCCCGGTGGATCATCGATCTGCGAAAAAATTCCGGGGGGAACTGCTGGCCGATGCTGGCCGGGGTCGGCCCGTTGCTGGGTGACGGGGTCTATGGGTATTTCGTAGCGTCCGGTAAATCGATACCGATCACCTACCAGGATGGATCGGCTTTCCAGGGGAAACATGTTCTCTGCCGTGTCAGCCGGGAAGGATACCGGACACAGTGCAGCCGCAAGTCCATTGTCGTGCTGACCAGCCGCCGGACCGTCAGCGCGGGCGAGATCGTGGCGCTGGCCTTTAAGGGCCGGGCGCAGACCTATCTTTTTGGTGAGCCGACGGCCGGGCTCACGACGGCCAATGCCACGTATTCCCTCTCGGACCACTCTATGCTGGTCCTTACCGTCTGCCAGGAGGCCGATCATACCGGCCGTATCTGTACCGGCAGCATACAACCGGATAAAGTCATCGACACCGCCGTACAAGCTCCCCAACAGGGAGATCCTGTAAAGTCGGCAGCCGTCAGCTGGTTAATGACGCAATAAATAAACGTCATCGCGTAGGTGTAATGGGGGCAATCCCCTAATTTTAGCCCTCCCGAATATTTCGGGCACCTAAAAACTACAGCTTATGACGAATTCCCTTTTCCGCGCATTGCTATTCCTGGGATTGGCCGGCGGGGCCATCTCCTGTCATCAGCCCTCTTCCGGCGCTGCTGCCGGCGACGAGGGGCTTTCCGTCTTTAATAAAGACAGTCTCGCGGCCCATATCCGCATCCTTGCCTCCGATTCTTTCCAGGGACGTCGTCCTTTTACGCCCGGCGAGGACCGGACGATCAATTACCTCGTAAGCTCCTATACGGGCCTGGGTCTCGAACCCGGTAACGGCACGAGCTATACGCAGGACGTGCCGATGGTGGAGATCAGCCCGGCAGGGACGCCGGCCATGAGCATATCCTCTCCCAAAGGGAACATCGGTCTGCAAAGCCTCAACGATTTTGTGCTCTGGACCGAAAGACCGGATTCCGTCAATACCGTGGACAAGGACGACATCGTCTTTGCCGGTTTTGGCGTGGTCGCCCCGGAATATAACTGGAACGACTATGCGGGATTGGATGTAAAGGGCAAGACCGTCGTCGTACTCGTAAACGACCCCGGGTTCTATGATTCCACCCTGTTCAAGGGACATACCATGACCTATTACGGTCGCTGGACCTATAAATATGAGGAAGCCGCCCGGCAGGGAGCCAAGGCCTGTCTGATCATCCACAACACGGCCGCCGCCTCCTACCCTTTCAGCGTGGTGCAAAGCTCCAATGGCGGCGTAAAGCTGCACCTGGATACGCGCAGCAGTCCTTCTTATCAGCTGACGGTACAGGGATGGATCACGGAGGAGACGGGTAAAAAGATGCTGGCGGCAGCCGGTAAGGACAGCGGTCTGATCGAGGCCGCGCATCACCGGGGATTCAAGGCCGTGCCCCTGGATCTGAAGCTATCGGCTTCGCTCAGGGTAAAGGAGGTCTATAACCAATCGCATAATGTCGTGGCTAAGATCACCGGCAGCAAATACCCCAATGAATATGTCATCTATTCCGCGCACTGGGATCACCTGGGGATCGGCAAACCGGATGCACGGGGAGACTCGATCTATAACGGAGCGGCGGACAACGGCAGCGGCACGGCAGCCCTTCTGGAGATCGCCCGGGCTTTTAAGAGCCTGCCGGAAAAACCGGAACGGACGATCATTTTCCTTTCCGTGACGGCCGAAGAGCAGGGGCTGCTTGGTTCCGCGTATTACGCCCAGCACCCCATCTATCCGCTGGCAAAAACGGTGGCGAACCTGAACATCGACGTGCTCAATACCTATGGTCCTACGAAGGATATCACCTATAGTGGAAAGGGACAGTCGGAACTGGAGGATTACCTGGCGGAGGAAGCGGGAAAGAAGAACCGGTATGTCGCTCCCGAAGATCATCCCGAGGCCGGTCATTATTTCCGGTCCGACCATTTCAATTTTGCCCGGGCGGGCGTGCCTTCGCTGACGGCGGATGGCGGAGTGGACGATCTGACAAAAGGAAAGGAATACGGCAAACAAAAACACGATGAATATACGGCCCTGCATTATCATCAGCCCAGCGATGAATACGACGCCGCTACCTGGAACCTGGAAGGGGGTCTGCAGGATATCGGGCTGGATTATCTGATCGGCAAAAGGCTGGCCTATGGACATGAGTGGCCGCAATGGAAGACCGGCTCCGAGTTCAAGGCGATCCGGGACAAGACTGCCGCGGAAAGACAATAACATACCGGGTAAAGACAATAAGTCACTAAGTGAAAAAAATTTGTGTTGCTGTTTTGCTAAACCTTTAAATTTACTTTCTAAACTAAGTACCCCGTATGGGAGATCTCCAGGTTAAAAAACAGCCAAAAAAATATGATGCGGTTATTGTAGGGTCCGGCGCCGGAGGAGGCATGGCCGCCTATGTGCTCGCCAATGCAGGTTTAAAGGTATGTCTGCTCGAAGCAGGCCCCATGTTCGATCCAAAAACGGATTCCAACCAGCTAAAGAACGGCTGGGAGTCTCCGCGGCGCGGCGCCAGTACAAAGTTCCGGCCGTTTGGCGATTTCGATGGCTGTTACTGGGGATGGGAAGTGGAGGGAGAGCCGTATACCCAATCGGGCGCACCGGGGACCACTTCCTGGGAATGGTGGAGAGCACGTATGCTTGGCGGCCGCACCAACCACTGGGGCCGTATCTCCCTTCGTTTTGGGCCAAAGGATTTCAAACGGAAGAGCATCGACGGACTTGGCGACGACTGGCCCATCGGCTATGAAGATATAAAGCCTTATTATGATAAGATAGACAAGATGCTGGGTGTATTCGGCACCAATGAAGGGTTGGAGAACGACCCCGACGGATTCTTTTTACCGCCGCCACGTCCCCGTCTTCATGAGCTGTTCATAAAAAAGGCAGGGGCAAGCGTCGGCGTCCCCGTCATTCCTTCCCGGCTGTCGATCCTTACCAAACAGATCAATGCCGAGCGGGGACAATGCTTCTTCTGCGCCCAGTGTGGCCGGAGTTGCAAGGTATATGGCGACTTTTCCGCCTCTTCCTGTCTGGTGATCCCGGCCCTCAAAACGGGTAACATCGACCTGGTGACGAATGCCATGGCGCGGGAAGTGCTGACGGATAACAATGGTCAGGCTACGGGTGTCTCCTATATCAGCAAGGACGATCTGCAGGAATACCAGGTCTCCGGCCGCACGGTGATCCTCGCCGCCAGTGCCTGTGAGAGCGCCCGGCTCCTGCTCAATTCCAAATCGACCCGCTATCCCAATGGTCTGGCCAACGAGAGCGATACCGTCGGACGGTACCTGCACGACTCCACCGGCGCCGACATGGGTGGCATCCTTCCGCACTTGCTGGACCGCAAACGATACAATGAGGATGGCGTCGGCGGTATGCATGTCTATTCACCCTGGTGGCTGGATAATAAAAAACTGGACTTCCCCCGTGGTTATCATATTGAATATGGCGGCGGGTTTGGGATGCCTCTTTATGGCTTTAGCTGGGGCATCGAGCAGATCAACGGGGATTCGAAGGTGATGGGTACCACAAAAGAAGCAGGCGGTTATGGCGCCTCCCTTAAAAAGGATTACCGGAGTCTTTTTGGCGCCTCCGTACATATGGCCGGACGCGGTGAAGCCGTGGCAAAAAGAGAGAACTATTGTGAGATCGATCCCTCCGTCGTTGACAAATATGGCATACCCGTATTGCGTTTCAACACCAGTCATTCGGACTATGAGATCAAACAGGCCAAACACATGAAGGAGACCTTTGCGGAGATCCTGCATGCGATGGGCGCCGTGGTGACGCATGGTCATAAGGATAATGAAAAGAACAACTGGGGTCTGCATGCTCCGGGCAATATCATCCACGAGGCAGGCACCGTGCGGATGGGCAACGATCCAAAAACGTCTCCCCTGAACAAGTGGAGCCAGGCGCATGCTATAAAGAATCTCTTTTGCGTGGATGGCGGTCCCTTTGTATCACAGGCCGATAAGAATATCACCTGGACGATCCTCGCCCTGTCCATGCGGACAAGCGAGTATATTGTCGATGAAATGAAAAAACGGAATATCTAATGGACAGAAGAAAATCAATCAAGGCCCTCATCGTAGGTACCGTTTCCACCGGCGTGCTGGTGGAAGCCTGTAAGACCGATGAAAAAAAGGTTCCGGATCAAAAGGCCGTCGAAGCGGGCGCGGCGGGCGGCATCAACCGGATGAAGGAAGAGGCCGCGCATGAAAAGGAAGTGGTCTCCAAAACCTTTTTCACCCCGGACGAGATGAAGACGATCACGATCCTGGGGGATATCATCATCCCGAAGGATGAAGTGAGCGGCAGCGCATCCGATGCAAAGGTGCCCGATTTTATCGAGTTCATCGTAAAGGACATGCCGCAACACCAGACCCCCATGCGGGGCGGGTTACGCTGGCTGGATATCCAATGTCTGAAGCGGTATGAAAAGCCATTCCGGGATTGTACTTCGCAACAGCAGCTGGAGATGGTGGATGCCATCGCCTGGCCGAAGAAGGCAAAACCGGAAATGGCCCAGGGGGTCGCCTTCTTTAACCTGATGCGGAACCTGACCGCCACCGGCTTCTATACCTCCGAGATCGGGGGAAAGGACGTGGGGTATATGGGCAATGTCCCCAACCAATGGAACGGGGTCCCGGCGGATGTATTGAAACAATATAACCTGGCCTATACCGAAAAGGAGCTGAAGGAATGTGTGAGCTTTGATAAGGTATAAAAGGAACGATATAAAAGGAAAAAGAGGCCGTTGGCCTCTTTTTTTATGCAAAGGGTTAGTCAGTTAATTAATTAATTCGAGATCGGTTTGTAATAATACCCTTCTTCGCTTAGCACAAAACTGTTTGGAACAAAGCTCAGGAGGGATTGCTGGACCATGGAGGTCGCTTCCTGCTGATAATGGAGACCTACCTCGGGGGTCTTCATCGCGAACTGCCAGCTTTGGATCTTCAACAGGGCGATCCTGCTTTCCTGCAAAAGATAGTTTTCAAACCGGCGGAACTCTTCTGCCAAATGATCCTGATTGTTACGGATATACGGCGTCATAGGGATTAGTATTAGATTTTAAAAGAATATTGGATCTACCCGATTAAAACGATGGACCCCTCTTATAAATTGTGTAATTCCTTTCTCCTGTTGTTGGAATCTTTTTCCCAACCGGGGAAGGGAAAAAAATCCTGGCCTTTTACACAATATTGTTATACAACCTCTTACAACCTGGCATTTGTTTAGCAATTCCTTATACGTTCGCATGAAGCAATAAACACCGTAACAAAAGATATTACCTTACGACCATTTGACGGCCATCAATAGTTAAAAGGTTTTTAGTTTTTTAGTTTTTCAGGCTTACAGGTTCTTCTACAAAAAAGCAAGGTCCTTCCGCTGCCGCGGAAGGATTTTTGTTTTGAGCAAGGATTGTTGTTTTGAGCGCGGTCCTCTACCGGATAAGTATAGTCGTTCCCTTCTGGAAGAATTTCTTTCCGCTATCGCGATCGGTATATTGAAGATACCAGACAAAGGTGCCGGTGGGTTCCGGGTGTCCGTTGATCGTTCCATCCCATTTCTTTGTCCAGTCATTTGTCTCGAATACCATCTGGCCAAACCGGTTATATACCCTGAACTGGAGGTTGTCCGCTTTAAAGGCATTCAGGGGGTACAGGTAGTCGTTGAGTCCATCCCCGTTTGGTGTAAAGGCGGAGGGAACGGCAATATAACAGGAATGCAGCACATCGATCTGTTGGGCCGCCGTATCGCTGCAGCCATTGTTCGAGACGATCAGCAGAACGGTATATTTTGTCTCGACGCCCGTCCCCGGGTAAAGATGATCGGCAGGGGTCTGGAGGGAGCTGATGGTTCCATCTCCGAACTGCCATTCCCAACCGAGGATGTTACCGGTGCTGTTGTTCAGGAACTGGGCATAATCCTTCGGGCAGAGTATATTGGGCGCCTCGAATTGCGGATGCATATAATTATCCAGCGGGATCGCCGCCGTCGCCGTATCGCTGCAGAAACCATTTGTGACGATCAGCGTTGCGACCTTCCGGGCAAGAGAATCCGGCACCCCATAGATCCGTTCGGGAGGGGTCTCCTGCCGGATGGTATCGGTCCCGTCAAAGACCCAGGTCCATTTGTTTACGCCGTTGTTTTCCGGGAAGGTATACCGGACGGTATCGTTCCTGCATCCATATAGGATCTTGTCGTTAAAAACGGCGGAAACGGTATCGAGAACGCTAAAAGACAAAGAGGCGTTTGGGGTTGTCACCCCGCATTCATTGTATAGCGTATTCCCGTCGTTGCCCGGTACCAGGTGGAGAGTGAAATTGCCGGCCTTCGACAGGGGCGCCGATAATTTTACAAGGATCGTGGAGGTCGTGTCATTTCCATCGCAGACTCCCGAGGCGCCCGATACCGTTACCGGGTAAGGACCCGTCACCGTAAAATCGCTGCCGTCGGGGGAGATGGAGGAGCAGTGGATGGGGGTCTTGAACACCAGCTGCAATTCGTCCGGTGCGCAGGTCGGCGGGGTCAGGCTATCCAGCAGTGTCGGCGGAGGGGGAGGCAGGACGAACGGGAGTGACGCGCCATCGGGCACCGGGGTGCCGCAGTCGTCCAGTAAGGTATTGGCGTCGGAACCCGTTTTCACCGTCAAGGTATAGCCGCCGGGGGTCAGGGGCCCGGGTAAGGTCAGGGTAAGCGTATCCAGATCGAAACCGCTGCGGCAGCTATTGGACGTGGCGCCGGTGGCAGGGGTGACCACGCCGGTGGCGGTGGAGGTCACAAGGAAATCGCTGCCATCGGCGGCCAGGCTGGAGCAGGTCATCTTCTTATTCATCACCACGTTTATCTGGCTGCCGTAACAAATGGGCTGGATGCTGCTCAGGGCCGGCTGAAGGGGATCCGTTATCAGCGCCGTCCCTCCCGAAAGGACAAGGGAATACCCGCTCTGCGAAGTGACCGTGAAATGGCTGATCAGCAAAAGGTAGTTATGCCCCTGGATCAGCTGCGGCATCTTGCTGAAGATCGGCGGACCCGTTGGGGGGTTGGAGGTAGAGCCGCATTCCGTCAGGGAAACGGCGCCGGCCGATGTACCGGTGACACCGGTCAGACCCGACCAGTTACAGCTGACGATCAGGGAGGAATTCGTATATACGTCGCTGGGGTTATGACCCGTGACATCGAAGATCTGCCAGTCATAATCGTCTCCGAGATCGTTGGGGGTAATGGTCAATCCCAAGGTACCGGAGATATAGCAGGTGAACTTATACCAGAAGGGATTCAGGTCCTGGTAGTTATTCCCGTCGGCCGGACAGGGGGCCGGGACGTTGCCGTTCACGCAGGCAGGGACGCTGGCCTGTTTAAAGATGCTGCTGCCGCAGACCGGGAAGGCGGTAGCCGGTGTTTGTCCAAGAGTCGTGCACTGGGCCCGCACATCCTTTGCGGCAGATAGGAACACGAACCATAAGGAAACAATAAGCAGCTTTTTAACGACCATGGATCAGCAAAGTTAATCTATAGAACAGGACGAATACCAGGGCCCCCGGCGTTGCTTCCCGTTTGTTAATTAATTCAGTGGTATCTATTAGCAAGGATCGATCCATTTCGGGAAAAAATTTCCGGCATTGGGAAGATTTTAGCGAAAATACTTTATTCAATCAATTGATTATCAATTAATGATACCATTGGCATACAATTCGATCTTATCGTATCGTACTGAAAAACAGGAAACCCCTAAACCCTTTTTCAGACCCCTAAACCCTAAAGAATTGAACATTAGCAGCATATTGAGGCCATCAATAGATTAGCATAAATGTTCTTCTCATTCTCAAATCAAGTTCCGGTTTTTTAAAAGCCCTTTCGACTGAAGCGAAAGGGTTTTTTGTTATATGGTCGTCTCATCCTGATTTTGGTGGCTTTTTTTGGCTTTTTCCCCTTATTTTTGCGATCCCTTGAACCATCCGCCTTAACTAAAACGATCGCGGGTGAAAATTCTGTTTAAGAACTACAATTTATGGACAAATTGATTTATTTAGTTCCCGTTATGGGGGCCATCGGCCTTCTCTACACGTTTATCAAATTTGCCTGGGTGTCCAAACAAGATCCCGGCAACGAGCGCATGCAGGAGATCAGCCGGTACATCGCGGAAGGCGCCATGGCCTTTCTGAAAGCGGAATGGAAGATCCTCTCTTATTTTGTGGTCCTCGCAGCGATCCTGCTGGCGATTATGGGTCACAGTAATCCTCAGTCTCACTGGTCGATCGCCATTGCCTTTATCCTGGGGGCCGTGCTCAGCGCCACCGCGGGTTATATCGGTATGCGCAGCGCCACCAAGGCTAACGTACGGACGGCACACGCGGCAAGGACGAGCCTTAGCCAGGCCTTGAAGGTATCCTTTACCGGCGGATCTGTCATGGGACTCGGTGTAGCGGGACTCGCCGTCCTGGGACTCGGCACCTTATTTATTATCTTAAAAGCCATTTTCGCACCCGGCGCCGCGGTCGATTCCGAAGAAATGAGACGGACGATCGAAGTATTGACGGGGTTTTCATTGGGCGCGGAATCGATAGCCCTCTTCGCCCGTGTGGGTGGCGGTATCTATACAAAAGCTGCCGACGTAGGCGCCGACCTGGTTGGTAAGGTAGAGGCGGGTATCCCGGAAGACGATCCCCGTAACCCTGCCACCATCGCCGATAATGTCGGTGACAATGTCGGTGACGTAGCCGGTATGGGCGCCGATCTGTTTGGCTCCTATGTGGCGACGGTCCTGGCGACGATGGTCCTCGGACAGGAAACGAAATCCGATGACAGTTTCGGCGGGATGGCACCTATCTTATTACCGATGGTGATCGCGGGAGTGGGTATCCTCTTTTCCATCGTAGGGACCTTATTCGTCCGGATCAGCGAGTCTGCCTCCCTGAATACATCCAGCGTACAAAAGGCCCTGAATATGGGTAACTGGGGTTCCATCGTTCTGACGGCCCTGGCCTGTATCGGTCTTGTCTATTATATCCTGCCGGAAACGATGGTGCTTCGCGGTATCGAGTTCACAAAATGGGGTGTACTTGGCGCGATCGGCGTTGGCCTCCTGGTAGGTACCCTGATGAGCATCATCACCGAATATTATACGGCGATGGGCAAGGGTCCGGTATTGAGCATCATCCGCCAATCGGGTACCGGTCATGCCACCAATGTGATCGGGGGTCTGGCAATGGGGATGCAATCCACTTTCCTGCCCATCCTCGTGCTGGCAGGCGGTATCTGGGGTTCTTTTGAATGTGCCGGTCTTTATGGTGTGGCCATTGCCGCTGCCGGTATGATGGCAACCACGGCCATGCAGCTGGCCATCGATGCCTTTGGTCCTATAGCCGATAATGCCGGCGGTATCGCGGAGATGAGCGAACTCCCCAAGGAAGTCCGTGAAAAAACAGATATACTCGATGCGGTTGGAAATACGACCGCCGCCACCGGTAAGGGTTTTGCGATCGCCTCCGCCGCATTGACGGCACTGGCGTTGTTTGCTGCCTTTGTCGGAGTAGCCGGTATCCAGGGCATCGATATCTATAAGGCAAAAGTATTGGCCAGTCTCTTTGTAGGCGGCATGATCCCCTTCCTTTTCTCTTCGCTGGCTATCCAGGCCGTAGGGGAAGCGGCCATGGCGATGGTGGAAGAAGTCCGTCGCCAGTTCCGAACGATCCCCGGGATCATGGAAGGCACGGGCAAACCGGAATACGATAAGTGCGTCGCTATTTCCACCGAGGCGTCTATCAGGAAGATGGTCCTGCCGGGTGCGATCGCCATTCTTTCTCCGCTTGTGATCGGGTTCATCTTAGGCCCCGAAGCGTTGGGAGGATTTTTGGCCGGCGCCACTGTCTGCGGCGTTTTGATGGGGATCTTCCAGAACAATGCGGGCGGCGCCTGGGACAATGCAAAAAAATCGTTTGAAAAAGGCGTGGAGATCAACGGAGAGATACATTACAAAAAATCGGATCCCCATAAGGCATCCGTGACAGGCGACACCGTTGGAGATCCTTTTAAGGATACCTCCGGTCCTTCGATGAACATCCTTATAAAACTGATGTCGATCGTCTCGCTGGTGATCGCCCCCACCCTTGCTTCCGTTTTTCATACACGGGATGAAGGAGCGGCAATGCAGCAGCATCGGAAGATAGAAAAAACCGTGACGATCGCCAATGCGCCCGTTGCGGAAGTGGTAGCCGGCCGATAATTATCGGGGATTAACAAAAAAACTTTTGGTGATATTGTTGCAATTTCTATCTTTACAGCTCAAACAAAACACTAATCAGATCCAAATACCTAAAGTCCCGATGTTTCTACACCGGGGCTTTGTTTTTTATACCTCCCTCTTGTCGAAAGTCAATTTTTCCCGTTTCCGACCGTCGATCCCCGGAAAGTCAGCAGGGAATGGGTAACTTGTAGGAAAGCCTGCCTATGCCCCCCGCCCTTCTATATTATGCCATTCCCGGATTTGTCCTCCTGCTGAGCATCGAGGCCTGGTTCTCCTACCGGGAGCAGAAAGGATTATACGAGACGCGCGACACCTTTAGCAGCCTGGCCCTGGGAATCGGTAATGTCGTGACGGGGCTTATCACAAAGGGGCTTATCTTCGGTCTGTTCATGCTGCTCTATCGATGGCGGCTCTTTACCCTGGATGGTTCGCACTGGTGGCATTGGGCGCTGGCCTTTTTTGCGGACGATCTCTCCTATTACTGGTTTCACCGCGAGAGCCATCATATCAACTGGTTCTGGGCCTCCCATGTGGTCCATCATTCCTCTCAGAAATACAACCTGGCAGCCGCCTTACGGCAGACCTGGACGGGCAATCTTACCGGGGCGTTTCTTTTCTGGTGCTGGATGCCGTTGGTAGGTTTTCATCCGATCATTGTGCTGACCATGCAATCCATCAGCCTGATCTACCAGTTCTGGATCCATACCGAGGCGATCCGGAAACTACCCCGTCCGATAGAATTTATCTTTAATACGCCTTCCCACCACCGGGTACATCATGGCGTCAACCTGCGTTACCTGGATAAGAACCATGCCGGGGTCCTGGTCATCTGGGACCGACTATTCGGCACCTTCCAACCGGAGGAAGAAAAACCCGTATATGGCCTTACCCGGAATATCGGCTCATTTAACCCGGTGATCGTCGCCACCAAAACCTGGGGGCATCTGTTCGGGAAGGCAGTCCGGTCCCGTTCCTGGAAAAAGGGGTTCCAATATTTTCTCCGCCCTCCGGGCTGGAGCCATGACGGATCGAGCCAGACCACGCGGGAGATCATCGATGGCTATAACCGGGAACATCCGGAATCGCCTATACATTAAAATCAATCAATTCCGCCCCCCCGACGCCCTGCCGTCGCCTCCCTGCACATTTCAACGTTTTTTAACATTCATTTACGAAAAATATCGTAAATTGCTTTTCAAATACTTTTTTATGGCGACGACGAAGTATATCAAACCTACGGAGAGTGAGCTGGAAATCCTCGGGGTTCTCTGGGAAAGAGAAAAGGCGAGCGTACGGGAAGTGCATGAAGATCTGGCCAAATCGAAGGACGTTGGCTATACGACCACCCTCAAGCTGATGCAGATCATGCATGAAAAGGGGCTTGTAAAGAGAGACGACTCTTTTAAGACCCACATCTATCAGCCCGCCGTCAGCAAGGAAAAGACACAAAGGCATTTATTGGGAAAAATGATCAATACCCTGTTCGGCGGCTCTCCTACCGAACTGGTCATCCAGGCGCTGGGTAGTCACAAGGCTTCGCCGGCGGAGCTGGAAGAGATCCAACAATTATTAAACAATCTGAAAAATCAATAAGCATGCCCCTGCTTACCCAATCCGCTTTACTGAAAGCGCTGGGCTGGACGCTCTTCAACAGCCTCTGGCAAATGGGTTTGCTGTGGCTGTTCTATTGGGTTGTGATTTCCGTCACCAGGAGCATCTCTTCGCATAGCCGTCATAATCTGGCAACGGGGTTGCTGGGGATCGGTGCGATCGGGTCGGGGGTGGAATTTGTATACCGGTATTTTTTTGCCGATGCCTTTGGCAGCCATATTACAAGACCGGGGAATTGGCTGTCGGGAGCGGAAACCGGTTATTTTTTGGCGGGCGGATCTTTCTGGCAGACGGCCCGGCTGACCATTAACGGGCTTCTTCCCTGGTGTACCGCGTTGTATCTCCTGGTGCTGGGTATCCTGCTGGTCCGTTATTCCAATCATTATTTTCATTCGAGGCGACTAAAATATAGCGGGTTGTGCAAAATGCAGCCCGAATTACGCGTATTCGTTGAATCGACAAGCCGCCGGATGGGTATCCGTAGGCCGGTACAGGCCTGGCTATCGTCCCTGATCGACGTGCCGCTGACCCTGGGCTTTCTAAGACCGGTGATCCTCCTGCCGGTCGCCATGGCGAATAACCTGACGCTGGAGCAGGCGGAGACCATTCTTCTTCATGAACTGGCGCATATCCGGCGCAACGACTACCTGGTGAACCTGGGGGTGATCGTACTGGAGCTGCTTTTCTTCTTTAACCCCTTTTACCGGCTACTGATCCGCGAACTGAAAAGGGAGCGGGAACATCGTTGTGACGATTGGGTGATGCAATTCCGCTATGACCCGCAGACCTATGTCTCCGCGCTGTTGTCCCTGGCTACCTATACCATCCATGCCGGCGACCGACGGCAGCAGTCCCTGGCGCTGGCCGCAACGGGCGGGGGTAGTGACCGGTTGCTGTTGCAGCGGGTCAAAAGGATCCTCCGGCAAAGGTCTTCCGGCGACCGGCCCGGGAGCCGTCCCCTGATCCTGTTATTCTTTACCCTGGCCATAGCATTGTTTGGTCTGTCCGGTCTGTCGCATGCCCCGCAGTCCGCCGGTAACCACACAGACCGGCAACAGGACATGCTCCGGGCAGGGGCCTTTAGCCTATCCGGTCAGCCCGTTCGTGATACCTTTCTGTCCGCCCCGGCCATGCCCGTTATAGGGGTGGAAGGGACCTTATACATACGGGAGATCAACGTTACGCTGGCGACGCCATCGGATCGGAAGGCTCCCCGCCCGATCAGGGTCCGGATCGAACCCCGGAAACGTCCTCAGCCGGCGGTTGTCCCTGACGGGCAGGCTATGGAAGATGTCAACGGGGATAACAATGGTATGATGCTGCTGACAGATGGGGATGCCAGCGCCCCTGCCGTAGCCATGGCAGAGGACGTCGAAACGGCCCCGCAACCGGATAACCGGGAATATTCGATAAGCACAGGCCCCTCTACCGCGGCTGCCGGTATCCTATCGCCCGGGCAAAAAAGGAGGAACGATAACCTTCCTTTTGTTCCCCAGTCCAGCTTCTCCTTCCAGTATATGGAAGATCCCGCCCACCCGGATGAACAAAGAGCCTACCAGCAGGAATACAACGAACAGGAGATCGCGGTGACCTTACAAAAAATGCAACAGGACCTGATGGTCCAGCTCCAGAACCTGCAAAAAACCAAGGGCGGCCAGGTGCATGCCAACCTGAAGATAGTTACCCAACGGGAGCTGCTTGATCAGCAGATGAAGCTGCAGGAGCAATATCAGCAGAAGGTGGATGCTTTACAGAAGAGGTTGCAGGCCACGGGAAGGAGGATGCTTAGGATTGTGTATATCTAGTCCCTTATATTTCGCTGAACATATTAGCTAATAGGGCGTTTACGCGCACCCTATGGTTGGGGTCCAGGCTTCCCAGCGTTTTTATAATCCTGCTTTTATCAACAGCCCTCATCTGATCAAAACAAATCTCTCCCGGCTTTCCATCGAAATTCGAAACCAACCGGGTCGGAATCTGCCGGATAGTTGACGTTAATGGAGCGATTATAACAGTCTGCAAGTGTTTGTTGGCCACATTGGGGGAGATAATAAGCCCAGGTCTTATTTTGCTGATCTCACTGCCTTTTACAGGATTCAAATCAACCAGAACAACATCCCATTTTTTAAAGCTCGTCGTTGCCATCGTTCAAAGTTATATCCCAGTCAGAAAAATCATTTTCATCTTTTGACGGATCAAACCCGTTCTTCTTTGCCAGTTTAAAAAGCTTATCCCACTCTTCCAATGCCGGGACGTCGGCGATCGGGATGATGAGAATACCCTCTTTTCTCACCTGGATCTCAATCCCCCTTTCATCAAGATTAAATTGCTTGATCAGCGATTTGGGCAATCTCACACCGTAAGAATTGCCGATTGGAACCAGGCGTGCTTGCATATGTAATTACTTTTGTAATTACAAAAGTATATTTTTTTCGGAAATTATACAAATAAGCCGGCCTTCCTTTTCAGGCATTGAGCATTTCCGCCGACCTCTTCCCCTCACAAAAGATCAGGTCCAGGATGGAGAGATTGGGGATAAACCCGACCCGCTCCTCGAACACCTGGCGATATTTCAACGGCGCCTGCCCGACACCCTCGATCAACTCCTCTCCTGTCCCATTTTTTGGCAGGATCCTCCCCCTCCAATCCACCCAGCCGGCTTCTCCATACTCCTTTCGGTACTCCTCGCTTAGCGACACCGTAACCGGCAATTTTAACGTCCCGAGGGTCCATTCCAAACAGGCCCAATTCCAATCCATTAGAAAAGTAAAGGGTTTCCGATAAAGCCCTTCCAGGTCATCCCGGTAAAATTCGAACCAGGGGGACCGGCTATAACAGGAGACGATGGTCTTCCAGTGCCTCGCCTGCCAGGGGTGCAAATCGGAAATTCTGACATCCTTCATCAGGGTCTTCTGATCCCGTCCTTTTTGCAGGGGAATGCTCAGATCGATGACCCCTTCCGCCCCAACGATCCGGCAGCGGTTGCGGAAACTCATCTTTTGATAGTATTCGTATTGTTCAAAAACTATATTTGAAAATTTATTTGAATTTTTAAATAACATAACTGATGTAAAATATTGTAAATCAATTATTAAGTTCATAAAATATAGAGTGATAAATATTTTGTTTAACCAAGTGGGAAAATAAGAGCTTTGATTGCAAAAATGCCTATTCTATTGATTGATTTTAATTAGATATAATCATTGATAAGCTAATGAAAATTAATTAATTGTATTAAATAATAAAATACCACTGAAATTGGCAGGTCTTTTCATTTAAAAAAACCACCCTTAGACCCTCAAAAACTAATCATTTTAGCCGGTAAAAATTCCATTTCCTAGGCGACAATATACAACTTAACCCCGGGGTGTTCCAAAGGAATTAGGAAGTGAAGATATAACTCCCTGGGAAATGCTTCGCTCCTACCCTTTCCATAAATGGGAATGGCTGACAGAATTGCTAAAATTTTACAGTACATTAAATACCGTGTAAACACCCTTGACATGGCCAAGTGGTTATCTTAACTTGTAATGCGTAGAGGGAGAGCATTAAGAGAAAAAAACTTTAAATAACCCTCTAACAATTTTTTGCATGTCATTAGGAATTATAATTAAAGCTCCCGAAGGGCTGGTTTTAGCCGCCGAAAGTAGAGTTACCCTGTCAGCCACTATCAACAATGGCCCCCAGCAAATTCATGTCAATTTTGACAATGCTAATAAGCTATTGACTTTCAACGATCCTTACAATAAGTTTGGTGTGGTTACCTATGGACTAGCTATTTTAGGCGGGGTGAGAACAGCCCAAAGTTTGATCCCCGAATTTGAAACATCTTTGCAAGGGACCGAAGGACCAATTACAGTCTTGGCCTTTGCCCAAAAATTAAGTACATTCTTCCAATCCCAATTCGTAGCTTTAATGCCGCCAAACACGGTAGTGCCCCCTGGTCAGGGCATGATTTTTAATGTAGCTGGTTTTGATGATAACGAATCATATGGTAAAATCTATCAATTTGAAATACCAACCAAACCGGCACCCGTTGAGCAAAATGTAAAGGTTAACAACAAAGACACTTTTGGAATTACGGCAGGAGGTCAGAACGAAATAATGGCAAGATTGCTTTTGGGGTATGACCCGCGACTTCCAAACATTCTGATTCAGAAAGGGCTGGTGACGGCAGATCAAGTTAATAAGATTTTGGGGCCGGCATTGGAACCTTTGAAACTTCAAGCCCCGATTCAGCTGATGCCATTGCAAGATTGCGTAAACTTAGCCGTTTTACTTATTAAGACGACAATCGAGGCACAAAGTCTTTCAATCGGGATAAGAGGATGCGGCGGAGCAATTGATGTTGCTATAATTACCAAAAACAACCCTTTGAAATTTATTCAGAAAAAGAATATCACAGTCAATTAAATTTAGAAATTATGGAGAACTACGCAAGTATCGGAACATACAGCATTTCTTCGGACGGTTCCACCATAAACTATTCGGCACCATCTTTTTTACCAAAAGAAATGGTTGAAAAGATTGTCGCCGACGAAGCGCAAATCAACAGAGACGGCAACCTGTCGATAGGTCTGAACCTCGTTGTTGATACCTTGCAGCCCGCGTTACAGACCGTTTAGCAATAAACGGCTACAAATCAATTAATTATAAAAACGCATTACGCGTTTAACGGGGTTTTTAAATAGTATTTGTTTTGCAATGTAAAACAATGTATATTTGTTCTCATGGATCGAGAGAACAAAACAGTAAACATTAATCTCCGGGTATCGGAGGGCACTAAACAGGCTCTTTTGAAATTAGCGGAGGTAGAGCGCCGGACACTGAGTGATTATATCCGGCTACAACTTGAAAGGCTGGCCGAACTTACCAAAAAGAAGTAGGCTATTTTTTTTGTCCATTGTGTAACACATTGCAAAACAAATTCAGATGCAACAGTTTAAGAACCTTAAAGAATTGATAACTTACTTTTCGGACGAAAAGGTTTGCTTGGCGTATCTGGAGCAACAGTTATGAAACGGCAAGCCAGCTTGCCCCCATTGTGGAAGCAAGAGGGTTTACCGGCTGGCCAATGGCAAGCAATTCAAATGTGGCAATAAAAAGACCTGTGACCGTAAGTTTAACGTTCTGATCGGCACGATCTACGAAAACACCAAGGTTCCCCTTTCAACCTGGTTCGCGGCGATCTACCTCCTGATGGCCCACAAAAAGGGCATTAGCTCTTACCAGCTTGCCCGGGATCTAGGGGTAACGCAGAAAACGGGCTGGTTCCTCCTGCATCGTATTAGGCTGATCATGGGCGAACCCAACCCGGAGCCGTTAGAATATCTCGTCGAGGTCGATGAAACATATGTCGGCGGCAAATTTGAGAACATGAACCGGGGCCGTAGAAAGAAATGGCAGGAAAGCGGCAAGGACAACAAGGTGCCGGTTATGGGATTGGTACAAAGGGATGGCAAGGCTAAATTAAAGGTAATCGGCAATGATTCCTTCAAGGACGTGATCCGAAAAAACGTCGATACGACCGCCGTAATCGTAACGGATGCACACTTAGGTTATGTAGGGTTGAATCTGGAATATGCGGGCCATGAGTCTGTAAACCACTCCCAAAGCGAATATAAAAGGGACATATTCTTTACGAACACCGTCGAAGGCTTTTTCTCCCTCCTGAAGCGTGGCATCTATGGCATTTACCATCAAGTAAGCCCAAAGCACCCTCACCGCTATTGCGATGAATTTTCCAACCGGTATAACACCCGTAAACTAAAGGACACCGAAAGGTTTACCGATACCGTCCAGCAAAGCAAGGGAAGGCTGAAATACCATGAGCTTATCGCAAAATGAGAAAAGCGGTCCGTGTGACCGCTTTTTAGTATCTTTATAAATGCAAAAACCCGGTGGCGACCGGGTTCAAAATTGGTTTTCTTAACATCTTCCAACTGAATTAAAATTATCTAAAATATTTCAGTATGGAAAATCTATTAATTTACGGGGATATCCCATATACCACGGGTAAAATCACACAAAATTTTGATCGGAATCAAAATAGCCAACCACCCCCTCTAATTGCTTTCGAAGATAAGATAAAGGTGGGTGTTCGTTATCCGTTTGAGGAGTTTTGTGAGCGCGTGAGTGCATCTCTAGCCACATCTTCAAGCCGCCATATGCCTGTAAGCAAATAGGATATAATTTCTCAATAGATTCCACCTTACCGTCCGTTTCTATCAAATAAGACGCCTTATACTCGGTAACGCGGTATCTATCATTTGTAATAGCATCTTCGAGGAAATACTGTATTCCCACGTGCAATATGTTGCTACCTTCTTTTTTCTGTGGGAGCAACCCATAAAGAAAGTGATTGGTCGTCAATAGAGGAATTGGTATATTGAAAACAATAATAGGTTCCAGTCCTCCAATTATAGATATGCTTGTTACCATACCCTAAAAGTAGAGCATTCGTTCCTGCTATTATCCAGTATTGATCTCCTCCCCAACGAGAAAGCAGGTTAAACTGGAAATCCGGGGCGTTTTGAACGCTGTTTCGCCTGTGGCGGATCAGATGATTTTTCTGGTGTAGCTGAGCATTGATCTGCCGTCGCAAAAATCGTCTGATCAGAC
>DASYBV010000042.1:0-204493 GCA_036500545.1 Puia sp.
AATGTTCCGCTAAATGGAGTAATCCTAACTTGCTTTTGATTAACTTAGATTCTGATTTCATGATCTGACTTTTGGGGTTGATTAATAAGTGTGGTTACTTAAAGTTAATCCCAATTGTCAGATCAAATCTTGACTATTTCATATAACTTTTTTCCGGCCGATCATCCCGTTATCATGAAGAAGCTTTACTACAACTCGGGCTACTTTTTTCTTATTCTATTTGCATTCGTATTGACCGGTTTTTATAAAACCTATTTTGGCCTGTTCCCTGTATTTGACAAAAGTACTACCTGGCTGGTTCATATTCATGCCGCACTCCTGGTCTCCTGGGTGATCCTGCTCATTGTACAACCACTACTTATCCGTTATAAGAAAACGAAATTGCACAAACAGATCGGCAAGCTTACTTATGTGCTGGTGCCGTTTATTGTATGTTCAATGATCGGTATGATATTGAAGATATTAACCGAAATCCCTGATAATCCAAGCCTGTTCCTTATATTCGCAAATATCAAGTTCGCCTTATTCGATTGCATCTTATTCGTCACTTTTTATTCGCTGGCGGTCATCAGGCGCAAAAATTTTCAGCAGCATGGCGCCTTTATGATCGCTACTGGCCTTGTCTTTATTAATCCAAGCCTATCGCGGTTGCTGTTTTTTCTTGTACATCTGTCTTTCCCAGTGGCCGAAATTATCGCAGTTCTATTTATCGACCTGACCCTCCTTTTTTTACTATTATATTTCAGGCAGAAGAACCTGAGCACCAAACCTTACGGATTTGTGCTTTTGGCGTTTTTATTCTGTCATGCCATCACAACAAGTTTAATTATCTGGGGCCCTCCTGTTTAAACTTCCCTCCTACTATCCGCTAATTTACTTTCTGTCTAACCTCAGATGTGCAAAGGAACGCTTTTCGCCAAATTCCTTCGCTTCAATATAAAAGCCGAGCTTCTTTGCGATGTGTATTGAAGCACTATTCCCCATCTCTATTGTAGTCACGATTTTGTTGACTCCAATTACATTAAACCCAAATTGAACAAATGCCGATCCGGCCTCCGAAGCATAGCCTTTGTTCCAATAAGCTTTGGCAATATAATAAGCCAGCACACCAACTTCCTCCTCTATATCGCCACGAGATAATATATGTTGATATAAACCGCATCTCCCAATATATGCTCCATCTGATTTTAGCACGGTTGCCCCCATGTTCATGTCGCCGGCAGGAGTTTTCAGCACATTTGAAAACCGTCGCTCCGCATCTTCCCGCGAACGCGGATAACCGCCAACATAACATCTTACATCGGCATCCATTTCCATCGCACAAAATGAATCCTTGTCCGAGGCTATGTGCCGACGAAATATCAGCCTTTCACTTTCTAAAATCACGACCGGTAACGTTTCCATCTTGCAAGTTTAAAAAACACAAAACCCACAATGTCAAAGGTGTTGTGTGAGAGATTTCTATAATAGGTTTGCTAACCCTCACTCCGATAGTGTCTTAGCTTAAAATTAGTGTATAACTAAAAATAAACCGAAATTTGAAAAAACACATTTGCCCCCCCCCTTTAATATCCCATATGAACATACAACAACAAATCAAAGAGTATATTACCAGCCAACCTGAGCCAAAACGCAGCGACATGCTAGCGCTACATCATGATATTTTGCAAGTAATGCCAGCATGTAAATTATGGTTCCTGGATGGCAAGAACAGTGAAAATAAAATTGTTTCCAATCCTAATATAGGATATGGATCTCATACCATAAAATATGCCGATGGAAAAACCAGAGAGTTCTATCAAATTGGTATCAGTGCAAACACAACCGGGATCTCTGTCTATATCATCGGTATTGAAGATAAGAAATACTTGGCCCGGACATATGGGAAAAAGCTCGGCAAGGCGAGCGTGAGTGGGTATTGTATTAAATTCAAAACGCTAAAAGATATAAACATTGACGTACTTGAAGCGGCAATACGATATGGGGTTAAGGTCACAACTGAAATTAGGGCAGTGCCGTGAGCTCCAGCCCACCCATTGGCTTCCAACCCAATTGGGACAATGATGATTTGGCGTTTCCACAGATTGCCTGCCATGCCATCAGGGTAGCGCAAGGAGAAGGGAAAGGCGCATCCAATAGATTTTTCGAGGATCTCCATATAAAAAGTGAAATTTGCCGAAATGTCCTTCATGAAAAAGGTGGAACAAGCCGGGTCTGATTTCGCTGCTCCCTCCAAAGCCATGCTCGAGCAGGAGAGAAGGATGCTTTTGGGTCTTGGAAATGACATCACTAATGTCCGGGACCGGGATGATCTCCTCTTCCTTTTCTCCCGGCGGCTCAAAAGCCTGTTCTATTTCACCCACACCATCATTACCCTCATCGACTACAAGGATGAAACGTATACACCCTTCCTGCTGGATCACCACAACTCCCCGATCCGGGACCATGCCCTGTACCAGCAGATGGTGCGTGCCCATTTTTCGCTTACTGAGCCTTTTATCCAGGCAGTGCTGGCTACGGAAGACCCTCTCTCTTTTATGCTGGCAGACGTCATGGACAAACCGTTGAGTCCACCCTTTCTTCGGGTAAACTATGAAAAAGGTGTGCGGGAGATATTAATAACAAAACTGCTCAAAGAGGAGAAACCGATGGGCTTTATCCATGTTTATTCCGACCGGCCCGGCTCCTTCTCCGCAGAGTTCAGGAGTGTGATCAAAGGGATAGCCCCCCAGTTATCCGGCGCTGTATCCAATATCCTCAAGAATGAGGAAGTACTAAAAAAGGAAAAAGAGAAGTCCTTTCTCCTCGAGCTCAGCAGCGACATCGCAAAGGTCAGGACAAAGGAAGACTTCGCCGTTACCGTCTTCACCTACTTAAGCAAGCTGAATGCTACCTCGGGATATGTCATCCGGAAGATCAACGAGGATGGCGCTACATTGAGTGCGTATATCTGGCATCCAGGCAATATACAATTGGATAAAAAAGACGTGGATCAACTGGCCAAAACCAGTTTCCCGATCCAGGACGGACTCCAGAACCGGGTGCTGGACAGCCATATTCCGCTCTATTTTGATGTAGACCGGGAGATCCAACGCGGCATCACCTCCGCCTTTCTTCAGTTTTGGAAACGAGCGGGCCAAAAAACCATCGTGGGCGTCCGTCTTCGGAATGGCGAGACCAACCTCGGCATTCTATGGTTAGGCATCAACGAGATCAATATCCCATTGTTACAAGGCATCTGTAACCAGATCTCCATCGCCATCGCGAATATTGTCGCCAATGAAGAAGTCGCAAGGATACAGGACGAACAGGCCTTCCTGTTGGATTTCAGCAATGATATCACCCAGGTGCGGACCCGGCCGGAACTGCAGGAGGCCATCTTTCGCGTACTCGATAAGACCATGCATACCCAACTCGCCATGATCCGGGTCATCGATGACGACGGCATCCATCTAACCCCCTTTATGTTCGACCGAACACTTTTCAAGAACGCGGGGACGGGTTTCGATAAGATGTCCGGCAACAAGATCACTGTCGAAGAGCACTATACGTCGAGGGTGCTGGCCAGTAAGCAGGGAGTGGTCTTCAACGTGGACGAGGAGATCCGGGATGGGAATGCCTATGCAAAACTGTGGAAGACCACCGGGTTAAGAAATATGTATGGGCTGCCACTGCGGGCGGGCGATAAGGACATTGGCACTATCTGGCTTCTGGCCGATCGGCTCAGCGCCTTGATGGTAAAAGGCATTTGCTCCCAGATATCCATTGCCATCGCCAATATCCAGGCAAATGAAAAGCTGCTTGCCTACAAAAAGCAGTTGGAGGTCGAGAACGACTACCTGAAGGAGCAGATCAGGACCATCTATGATTTTTCCGAGATCGTCGGCAATGGACCGGCTATGCAGGAAGTGTACCGCTTGATATCCGTGGTGGCGGATTCCAATTCCACCGTTTTGGTGCTTGGCGAAACGGGTACCGGCAAGGAACTGGTCGCCAGGGCGGTTCATAACGCTTCACCGCGCAGGGACAAACTGATGGTAAAGATCAATTGCGCCGCCCTGCCCGCCAATCTCATCGAAAGCGAATTGTTTGGCCATGAACGGGGCGCTTTTACCGGCGCCATCGATCGTCGCATCGGTAAGTTCGAACTGGCCAACCACAGTTCCTTATTCCTGGATGAGATTGGTGAGATGCCGCTGGAAGCCCAGTCAAAACTATTGCGGGTGATCCAGGAGCGGGAATTGGAACGGTTGGGAGGCAGGCAAACCATAAAGGTCGACGTACGCCTGATCGCCGCCACCAACCGGAAACTGGAAGACGCGGTAAAAGCGGGGCGATTCAGGGAGGATCTCTTTTATCGGTTAAATGTATTTCCCATTCATTTGCCCCCATTGCGTGAGCGGCCGGAGGACATCGAGCCCCTGGCCAATTTCTTCGTGGCTAAATATAACCGGAATTCCGGCAGGAAGATCAAAAGGATCGCAGCCAAAGTGCTACAGCAATTACGGAGCTATACCTGGCCCGGGAACGTACGTGAGTTGGAACACCTGATCGAACGCAGCGTCCTGCTGACCTTCGGCGACACCCTGGACGAGGTATCGATTTCCAGGGGTTCTGTTATGGAAACTCAAAATCCGGCCCGGCTGAGCAACCGCTCTCTTGAGGAAGTAGAACGAGCCTATATTATTGAGGTCTTACAGCGTTGCGCCGGCAAGATCTCCGGCGCCGGCGGCGCGGCCGAGGTCCTCCGGGTCCCGGGCAATACCCTCCATTCAAAAATGAAAAAACTGGGCATCGGCAAGACCGACTATTTTCCCGGCAATTGATTCACTTTATTTAAGGACAGCCATCAAAATTTCACTGTATATAGGGAAAAACGCAAGGTCCATTCATGCACCTGTGCTTGATTTTCAATAAATTAAAAAATCGGCATTCCCTTGGTCCTTATCAGAGAAAATCAAAAACTTAAAATTATGAAGATCGTAGTCATCGGAGGCACAGGCCTCATCGGCACCAAGGTAGTAGCCAAATTACGCGCACGGGGACACCAGGTCATCGCCGCGTCCCCCAATACCGGCATCAATACATTTACAGGCGAAGGTCTGGCCGAGGCGCTGAGGAATACGGAAGTAGTTATCGATCTGGCCAATTCCCCTTCATGGGAAGATAAAGCCGTTCTGGAATTCTTTCAGACAGCCGGCCACAACCTGCTGGCAGCAGAGACCAATGCGGGCGTAAAGCACCACATTGCACTATCGATCGTAGGTGTTCTGGATATGTTGGACAGCGGCTATATGCGGGGAAAAAAGGCGCAGGAAGACGTAATCACACAATCCGGGGTGCCTTATACAATCATCCGGAGCACTCAATTCTTTGAGTTCATCAAGGGCATCGCCGATCAGGCAACAGTAGAGGACACCGTACATGCTTCAGACGTCCAGTTCCAACCTATCGCAGCCGAAGACGTGGCCGGATTTGTTACCGACACAGCATTGGCGGCACCAATAAACGGGGTGACGGAAATAGCCGGGCCGGAGCGTTTGCCCTTGCCGACAATGATCGACCGTTATCTGCAAGCCACTGGCGATCCGCGTAAAGTTCAGGCTAATGGCGACGACCGGTATTATGGCGCTAAGATCGGCAGCACGTCCCTGGTGCCCTCGGGGAAGGCAAGGCTCGGGACCATCAACCTCGAAAAATGGCTCGCCGGTCAAACCCAAAAAGCCTAGGTTTTCAGGGTCTGTCGAAACGAAGATAATGGCAGACCCATTTTTCAGCTGTCCTCACCCGAACCGAAAAAAGCATTGCAGCCGGTAACCCTGATTATTTACTCTTATAACAAAAACAAAACGAGATGGAAAACAAGGAATCTTTGGCAGAAGCCCTGTCTGACCTCAAGAAAAAAGGATATGAGGCAGATCTCAATTTTGAAACAGAAACAGTCAGCCTGTATGGCAGGGAACTAGACCTTCGGCTGGACACCGAACAATTTCAAGTTGACGGGACCGAATGCATCGGCGACGATACAAAGCCGGACGAGGTCCTGGTCGTGATAGCTATCTCTTCTTCCACCGGCGTGAAAGGCGTCATCGTAGATGAAGAACGAAAGCCGGGCATTTTATGAAAAAAATAGTTTGGATGACAGGTATTCTTTAAGTCCGATCAGCACTGCCTGTTCATATTGATGATGGTCCCGAATAGGATTACTACATCGGACATCAAGCAGTCCTTCCCTGGGTTGTGTAATAAACTTGACACCGAAGCGGGCAAACAGTTTCCTGTCTTCAGCCTCCACTTCGTAGAGATTCAAGTATTCATTGGCATAGATAAGTGCCCGCATTCGCCATATGTTTCCTTCAAAGTAACATGAAAAATAGTAATTGTTCATTCAAATTGTTCACAGGTTTAGTCAGGAGAATTTCGTCCGCGCATATGCAAATGCCCGCCGGGCCGTTAAGCCGGCGTCAGTTCCAGTGCGTTGCATTTTTGGTATATAATCAGCTTATTGCCGGATCATCCGGTGGGCCCCTTAAACAGCAGGGTTTGGCGATCGCCGGGGCATATCTCCCTCTATCGCAAAGCGACACCTGTTTTGGACAATCTACGGTCAACGCCAGGGAGAAAAAAAGGAAGGAAAACCAATAAATATGCTCGGGAGAAAAACGTCTATCCAGCAGCAATCCATGATAAGATCCCCTGGTCCAGTCGGAAGGGGAATCTGTCAGCGTATGAACTTCAGCAATGCGATTAGAAGAATGGGCCTTGTGTAGGCTGCGGGGATTGGAAAACTGATAATACTTTTGACAAACAGGCAATACCAACAAAGCGACATAGGCTATAGAAAGCAGAGATTTGCAGCCATAATGGGACACCCTATGTCGGATTGTGAACATTTTGTCCTTACATGGCAGCAAAATTCATGCCTTTCTTTAGTCAATAGCTACCCTACCTTGTTGACAATCAATAAATTCCGCCAAATAATTTCATCTCTTTTTAATCTCCGGCGGTTATGCAGCGCAGAAAATAATCCCGAAAGCTGCCCTGCCGGCTTCTCAACCGGCGTCTCCGACAGGGAGTTGACTATTCTGTCCTCAAGCTTTTTACCGGATTCGCCCGTGCGGCCTTTATAGCCGTATACCCCACGGTTACCCACGCGATCAGCACGGATCCGCCGATAGTGGCGATGAAGAACCAGGCGCCTAAATAAATGCGGTAAGGATACTGTTGCAGCCATTGGTGCATGAAATACCAGGCTGCCGGCGCGGAGATCGCAAAAGCAATGCCGATGAGCAGGGTAAATTCCTTTGACAAAAGCACCAATATGGATTTGATAGGCGCCCCTAATACTTTTCTTATGCCAATTTCCTTTTTGCGTTGTAATGCCATAAACGATATCAATCCATACAAGCCCAGGCAGGAAATAAATATGGCTATTGCCGCGAACAGTTTGTACAATTGTGAAAGCTGGTTCTCCTGGGTATAGAATTTGGCTATGCTTTGATCCAGGAAAGCATATTCAAAGATAAAATCAGGATAGTTCTTATCCCATATTTTTTGCATGGAAGCTATAACGGATCGTGCCTTTGCCATATTCACCTTGATGCTGGCCAGGCCATAAGCATGTTTATTACAGGCGATCACTACCGGAAAGATCGTGTCGCGGAACGAGGCGATATGAAAATCCTTTACAACGCCGACAATCGGGTAATTCTCACCTCCTACATTTACCAGTTTCCCTATTGCCTGTTGGGGATCCTGATAACCAAGTTTTCGGGCAACACTCTGGTTCACTACCAACTCGGCGGTGGTATCCCGTTCGAAATAACATCTGCCTGCCACGAATGGAATATGGTATACACCAAAATAACTGGTGTCGGTCACTTTTATAGCAACCTCCATGTTGGGTTCCTTGCCTGTATTTTCGGGTGTACGCAAATCGGTATAGTTACCCCCCATTGCGGGCGCCTGCGATGAAAAGCTCACCTTTTCTATTCCGGGCGTTGCCAATAGCTCATTCCTCAGGACATCCTGACTGGTAAACCCGATCTTGCCGCGGGGGAAATCTGCTGTAATGATCGCATCCTTGCTAAAGCCCATATCGGCATGGTTGAAGTAGTTCATTTGGGAGGCCACTACCAGCGTGGCTATAATGAGCGCCTGTGCAATACCAAACTGCAGTACAACCAACCCTCGCCTCAGGGAAATGCCACCCTCCTGCCGAACGGATAGAGAGCTTTTTAACACCTTTGCTGCATTGAAGCCGGAGAGCAGGAAAGCCGGATAGAAGCCGGACAAAAGAGTTACGGCCACTAATGCCGCAGCAATAAACACGATCATATTTCCTTCATACAATGCGGATGCCGCCAGCTTGATGTCGAGCAGGTTGTTGACGACGGGCAGGCTGCATACCGCCACCAGGATAGATACAATAAGCGCAAAAAGGCTGATGATAGCCGCTTCGCCCAGAAATTGCGCGATCAACTGTTGTCGGTTACCACCCAGGACCTTTCTTACGCCCACTTCCCTTGCACGGTTGACCGCCTGTGCGGTGCTGAGGTTGACAAAATTTACACAGGCGATGACCAGCAGGAAGATGCCGATCGCGCTCAACGCGAAAATCAGGTCCTTGCTGAATACATGACCCGTATAATTGCCGTAGCGGGCATCATAATGGATCTCCTTCAGCGGTTGCAGAGAAAGGGTATAGCCCGGGTTTATAGGCTTGATATATTTATTGGTGAACTGATCGAGCTGGCGGATAAAGCCCTCGGGACTCTCATTTGCCTTTAACTTTATAAAGCAATAATTGTCATCGTCGATGCCCCCCCAATTGCTGAAGTCTTCGTATTTCCTTAGGGTGGTGTAAGAAAGAACCTCTTTTATCGGAAAGTCGCTATTGGCCGGGATATCTTTCAGGATACCTGTCACCTTAACCGGGATGCCGTCGAATTTGAATATCCTGCCCATCGCGACATGCCAGTCGCCAAAATATCTGTTAGCAGTGGATTGCGTCAGAAACATGTTGTTGGGCATATTCAAGGAGTTGTAATCACCCAAAACAAGCGGGAAGGCGAACATGCCGAAAAATTGCGGTTCTGCTACAAAAACACCCTCATCTTCCTTGAATTTCTTTGCAGAGGAGCCCCCTTCTTCCGAAACGATCACCTGTGCGGGGTTGTCTGTTGTGATACAGCTTACACCAGCCAGCTGCGGATAATTGTTTCGCAAGCCTTCGGTCACCGGTACGGGAACACCGGTCCGGTATTCGCGGTTTACCGGGTCGCGGCCTATTCGTACCACCCGGTATATCCGGTCACTATTTGCATGGAAAGTATCAAAGCTCTGCTCATAGTGTATTACGAGAAAGATCAGCAGGAATGCGGCAAAGCCGACCGAAAGGCCGGTTATGTTCAAAAAAGCCTGGCTTTTGCGTCTTTCCAGGTTCCTGAAGGCTGTTTTAAAGTAATTTTTGATCATAGTAGAAGGTGGTATTTGGAACTTATCCAGCCCTAAACACAATGCCATTGATCTAAATCACTCATAATCATCCATATATAAGGAAATCGCCCTATATACTGTCCGGTTTTGATACAATGGATGTCCGGTTCCGGACCACTGCCGGATCTGGAAAATTATAAGAAAAATTTGCGCAACCGATAAGTTGCATGTATATTTGAAACCGATTGGTTTCCTAATCTAAATAAAATATTATGCGAAGAGATATTTACCAGGCCATTGCCGATCCGACAAGACGGGTAATCATCGCCCTGCTTGCATTTCAGGCAATGACGCCTAATACCATTGCCGAAAACTTTAACACCACGCGACAAGCCATTTCCAAACACCTACGCATCCTCACAGAATGTGAACTGGTAAAACAAACGTACCAGGGAAGAGAAATTTATTATTCACTTGAAATTGAAAAAATGAAAGAGATAGACAATTGGTTGAACCAATTCAGAGAAATTTGGGAAACCCGCTTTAATCAACTTGATGAAGTACTCTCCACCATTAAAAAACAGACAAAATGAACAACAATTTGCTATTTGATTTTACTGTTGACAAGACAACAAACACGGTATTCGTAAACAAAGAATTTGCAGCCGGCCTTACGCTGGTGTGGGATGCTTTTACCAAACAGGAGATCCTCGACCAATGGTGGGCACCAAAACCGTGGAAATCACGAACTAAATCTATGGACTTTACCGTAGGCGGGCGAAGATTTTATGCCATGGTAAGTCCTGAAGGGCAAGAGCATTGGTCAATTGAGAAGTATACTTCCATCAGCCCGACAACCAATTTCAAATTAACGTCTGCCTTTGCAGACAATAATGAGAATATCAATGATGGGATGCCAGCTTCAAACTGGGATTTAAATTTCAGCGAGCGGAACGAAACGACAACAGTGTCCATCATAATAAAGCTGAAAACACTCGCCGCTCTGGAGCAATATATTCAAATGGGCTTCAAAGAAGGGTTGACGATGACATTGAACGAACTGGAAAAACTGTTGCAAAAACTAAAATAAAACCCCATGCGAAAAATTATCGTTACTGAATTTATCACCCTCGACGGTGTCGTCGAGGCGCCCGGCGGCAATGAGACGCCTCACCCAAATGGCGGTTGGCAAGTTGCCTACAACCATCCGGAAGGTGGCAAGTACAAGGTTGATGAGCTTGCTGCCGTGGATGCCTTACTGCTTGGCAAAAACACGTTCGAAGCGTTTGCGGCGTACTGGCCCGGACAGACCGGCGCCGGGTTCGCCGACCCCATCAACCGACTGCCGAAATATGTGGTATCCCATAGCCTGCAGAAGGCGGAATGGAACAACAGCCATATCCTCCGCGACGTGGCGAAAGATGTCGCCGCATTGAAGAAGACAGAGGGTGGTGATATCCTCGTCTATGGGAGCGCGACCCTCGCCAAGTCCCTGCTTCACTGCGACCTCATCGACGAGTTGCACCTACTGTTATACCCCGTCTCGATCGGTGGCGGTCTAAGGCTTTTCGATGACAACCGGGAATTGAAAAAATTCGGTCTCAAATACTCTCGTGTGCTTGACAACGGAGTTCTTATCCTCGAATATCAGCCGATCCGGTGAGCCGGATTGCGGGCCGATCAGTGCCGGGTGATTTACCCTGATGGCACACACCCTTTTCTTAAGCCCCGATGATTAAATCGGGGCTTTCTTATGGCTGCATATCAACGGATTAGATGATCGTTGACTAACTCACAGACAGAATACCGCAAGAATTTTTTTCCATTCTTTCCAACTTTTTCATCTTTTGCTCCTCTTATTGATGGGTTTTTTTGTAACCTTTCGGTAGTCGTAAAACAATCTTACTGGCATGATTGAATTGTAACCAGGACTTGCAGCATACATCCAACATACATGAATTGACCGTAGTCAAGGCCAGACAGGGCGACCGAAGTGCTCAGGCTGATCTCTACCGGTATTATGGCACAGCCATGTATAATATTTGTATCCGGATGACAGGTAACTCCACCGATGCCCAGGACATGCTTCAGGATGCGTTTATAGATGCATTCCGGCACCTGGGACAATTAAAACAACCCGGGGCCTTTGCCGGATGGCTGCGGCGGATCATGATCAATAAATGTATTCAGTTTAGTAAAGATCATGTCCGGTGGAGTAGTCTGGAGCAGGATGGAATACACCCTGTTGAGGACGAGGAGACGGCCTGGTGGTTGAAGATCCCGCTTCCCCTGGTACAGGAGGAAATAAAGAACCTTCCCGGTGGTTGCAGAGAAGTATTCGTCCTGTACGCGCTGGAAGATTTCGGGCATAAGGAAATTGCAAAGGACCTGGGCATCTCGGAAAGCACCAGCAAAAGCCAGTACCAGCGCGCCAGAAAATTATTGAGGGAAAGAATAACAAAAAAAATGCATCTCAATGGATAAGCTGAAAGAATATTTGCTTCGTCACAAAGCAGATCTGGATGTGGACGCCCCTGCAAGCGACACCTGGGAAAATATTGGGTCGAAAATGCCGGAAGATTTGCATCAACCCGGGTCCGCAACAAGGTCCGGTTCTTTGAAATGGATAGTAAGGTATGCGGCGGCGGCTTGTGTCATTGCATTGATAGGCGGGTTATGGCTGGTCATTAAGGATAAAAAGGCATCGTCCGATACGGCTAAACAGAATAGTCCGGCTATAATAAGCAAGCCTGCACCGGAGAAAGATAAGATCGAAAACATCCTCCCGAAGGAAGAAACAGCCCCCGGCAATGAAATAGCCCGAAATATCTCTAAACCAAAACTGACGCGACACAAAGCCAGGTCCCAAAAGCCGACGGAACTGACCAATGCGATTGACGTAATCGACAAGAGCTATTCAAGTCTCATTCGCTACCAGCTCAAAAAATTGAGGAGTACCCCATTATATGCAGAAAATAGTAGTTATTTTTCCTTTTATATTAAACACCTCAAACAAATGGATCAGGATGAGCAGGACGTGAGAAATAACATAAAAATGTCTGGTCTGACCAACGAGTTCCTGGACCAACTGATCAATGTATATCAGCAAAAGATCAATCTATTGAAAAACCTGCAGACAGAAATAAATAAAATGAATAATAAAGTAATGGGGAATCGATCTGCGTCAGAAAAGACAAAAGTTCATTACCTGGATATATAAACATTTTTATGGCAAAAAATAGCATTATACTGACAGCTTGTTTACTGCTGTGCCTGATAGGCGGTCGGCTACATGCCCAGGATGACAAAACCAAAATATTGGAAGTTACGGACGAACTTCCCTGTGATGCGGCTGCGACGGTCTTCATTGGTAACACCATCCGCAGGGTCACGGTTCTGACGACTCATGAGAATAAGGTGAGACTGGTTACGACCGTTGCCTATCGGGGCAAATCCGACTATACCAACGAAGAATGGCTGCACGTACTGGAATTGAAGGTAAGTGGAACTCCGGGGAATATAAACGTAAAGTGCGGAAACATGCAGCCGATGGATAACTGGGATACCAGACCTTTTCAGTCCCCTCCAAGACCGTCGAATGGGCCGTCCCGGTCCCATCGCACACCTGACCTGCCGCAAAGACAGAGACGCAATGATCTGACGCCCAGCGGTACCGTCGTATTTGATTCTTTTGGCCATTGGCTGTATAAAACAAACAATATCAGACGCGATATTATCGTATACGTCCCCGCAGGCTCAAAGTTGAATATTGATTCCAGGTATGCAGAGATCATCCTCGACAGCAACGTAAAGGAGGTAGATGCCCGAATCACGAGTGGAGGCCTGACTATGAAAGACGCAGACCGGTTAGTTTTGAATAGTGCTTACGGCAGTGTTTATGCGTCGAATATCGGTCATGCAGAAGTAGCACTGAACAATGGATGGTTTCATGCACGCGATATAGCAACCCTTGATATAAACACAAAGGTTTCCACCATCGAGCTGGGTGCTACGGGCCAGGTAAAAATAACCAGCAATGACGATCAGTATGAAATGGAAGCCGCGGGTAAGATCAGTGGTGAAAAAAACTACGGATCCCTCAGGGTCAATACGCTGAAAAGTTCTCTGGACCTCACAGGCGTCAATGCCGATATTAAAGTGCACAACATAGAGCCAGGCGTTTCGCTTGTAAATATTGACGGGCAATACGCCGATCTTAGATTACCGGTAGATAATTTAAAGGATTATATAGTCCATTTTGAAGGTAAAGGCAGTAGTTTATATACGCCTTTCGAAAGACGCAATGCCACAGATTCCTCTTTTAATGTAACCGTAGGTAATGGAAAGAAAAATTCCTTTCGGTTAAAATGCAGCAACTGCACGGTGGATATGAAATAACAGCACATTAATTATACTAAAACTATGTTTATGAAAAGACAATTTTCTTTTCTATGGGTATCCTTTGCCATTCTGGTAGCCTTCTCAACCTGTAGTCCAGCTATCCAATCCAACCAGACGCCGCAGTCCGCGCTGGTAAAAATAGAGTGCCAAAATGCATCAGTACGGCAAATTCTGGAACTCCTTCGATCCGGCAGGGGCAAAGACATTAATGTGGCGGCGGGCAATTCCTGCATGGAGATCACGGCAGCATTCAGGCCGGGAGATGCCCCTCCCGGAAAGCTCGAACAGATCTTACAGTCTCTGACTGATTTGAGTGGGGTGATCCATGTTGAAGTCGAGGGGAACCCCCACCCGATCCGGCAAAATTTCTAACAGAAACGACTACTTTGCATCTGCCGCGGCCTTCAACGCTCCTATGTCCAGTTTGATCATTTTCATCATGGCTTGCATGACCCGACCTGCCTTTACCTTGTCCGGGCCGCCAAGCAACTGGGGCAAAATGACAGGCGTAACCTGCCAGTAAAGACCAAATCTGTCCTTTAGCCAACCACAGGCAATCTCCTTGCCGCCGCCGTCGAGGAGATTATTCCAGTAATGATCGACTTCTTCCTGGGAGTCGCAGTTGATCGTAAGAGAGATTGCATCAGTCAGCGGATGGCCGGGGCCGCCATTCATCAACGTAATTTGCTGCCCTTCCAACTGGATGGTTGCTACCAGCAAAGCTCCTTCAGGCCCCGGTGCACCTGGCGGATTGCGGGCGGCCCTGATCACCTTTGAGTCCTTGAAAATGGGGAGATAGAAATTCATCGCTTCCTCAGCATCGTTGTCAAACCAGATAAAAGGGCTGATCTTTTGCATAAAATGAATTTTTGTAGTTTGTAATTAGCAACAGCAAATCTTATTCCCGGATCTTTGTTTCTGGCTATTACTTGAACAACATAAATATCACCCATTTTGTTGTGCTGAAAAAATATAGTTCCAAAAATGATTTCGAGTAAGATCATCAAATATTTTTGGCAAAACCTCTCCTTTATGAGTGCTACTATATTTGCTTTCCAGGATCTTGATAAAACAAAATCCGAGCTTGTCGGTGGTAAAGGCGCAAACCTGGGAGAACTTGCCAGGATCGAAGGGATCCAGATACCGGACGGTTTTTGTATTTCCACTGAAGTTTTTAAAAGGATCATTGAGGAAACGCCGTCGATCAGTCAATTACTCGATCAACTGTCGTTCCTAAAGGTGGAAGACCGTGATAAGATAAGCAAACTTAGCGGTGAGATCCGCAGGATCATCGAAGGAATACCCATTCCGCAAGACATTACTGAAGAGATCTCCCGTCTCTTCTCCGGGCTTGGTAAAGAAAATGCCTATGCCATACGATCCAGCGCAACCGCAGAGGATCTACCTATGGCCTCCTTTGCAGGTCAGCAGGATACCTATTTGAACATTATCGGGAAGGAGGCCATCCTGCAATATATCAGCAAGTGCTGGGCATCGCTATATACCGATAGGGCAATAATTTACCGCCTGCAAAACGGCTTTGACCACGGCAAAGTCCATCTGGCTGTGGTTGTTCAGCAAATGATCTTCCCGCAGACAGCAGGAATTTTGTTTACTGCCGACCCCGTCAATTCCAATAGGAAAGTATTATCGATCGATGCCAGCTTCGGACTTGGGGAGTCCCTGGTCTCCGGTCTCGTGAATCCTGATACCTATAAAGTCTCTAACGGCAAGATTATCGATAAGAGGATCTCTACGAAGAAACTGGCTATTTATGCGGCAAAAAACGGAGGCACGGAAGAACACATGATCGAGTCTGAGCGACAGACCAGGCAAGCGCTGGCGGATGAGCAGATCTTACGGCTTGAGCGCATTGGCAGGAAGATTGAAGAACATTTCGGCCGACCCCAGGACATCGAATGGTGTTTGGTCGATGACACATTCTATATTGTCCAGAGCCGGCCCATCACTACATTATACCCCATCCCTGAAGTAAATGATCAGGAAAATCACGTCTATGTATCTGTCGGTCATCAACAAATGATGACCGATCCTATGAAACCGCTGGGATTGTCCTTTTGGCAATTAACAACCATTCGCCCCATGTATATAGCCGGTGGAAGATTGTTTGTCGATATCACACAGCAACTGGCGACGCCTAATGGCAGAGAACTCTTATTAAACGTTCTGGGCAAATCTGATCCGCTGATAAAAGACGCATTTACAACCATAGTAGAGCGGGATTTTATAAAACTATTACCAACTGATAAAAAAGAACCGGGCCGGGGCAAAGACGATAAAGTCCCGCCGCCACCGGCTCCTCCCACACAAATCGACAACGATCCGGCAATCGTTTCTGAATTGATCAAGAGTAATCAAACATCGATAGAAGCGCTAAAACAGGACATCCAAACAAGGTCCGGCTCGGCTTTACTTGATTTTATCCTGGAAGACATCCAGCAATTGAGAAAATTTCTATTTGACCCACGAAGCACAAGTGTGTTTATGGCTGCAATGGATGCTTCCTCATGGATCAATGAAAAAATGGACGAATGGCTGGATGAAAAAAAGGCAGCAGACACGCTTTCGCAGTCCGTACCAAACAATATTACCTCGGAAATGGGACTGGCGCTGTTGGATGTCGCGGATGTGATCCGTCCTTATCCGGAAGTAATCGATTACTTGCAACACGCAAAAGATGAAAACTTTTTTGATGAATTTCCCAGGTTCAATGGCGGAAAGGAAGCCCGGGAAGCTATCAATGCCTATCTCAACAAATACGGGATCCGATGTGCCGGAGAGATCGATATTACAAGAACCCGCTGGAGTGAAAGACCGGCTATACTTGTCCCCATTATTCTCAATAACATAAAAAACTTTGGACCGAATGAAAGCAGCCGGAAATTTGAGCAAGGGCTGCAAGAAGCTTTGGGGAAAGAGCAAGAGCTATTGGATCGATTGAAGCGATTACCCGATGGCGAACAAAAAGCCAAAGAGACAAAACAAATGATCAGCCTGGTCAGGAATTTTATTGGTTACCGTGAATATCCAAAATACGGCATGATCAGTCGCTACTTCGTTTATAAGCAGGCTTTGCTGAAAGAGGCCGAACAACTCGTACAAGCCAACGTTATTCATGAAAAAGAGGATATCTACTATCTATCCTTTGAAGAGCTTTGCGAAGTCGTACGCACAAATAAACCCGATCACGAGGTCGTCAGCAAACGAAAAGAAGCGTACAAATTATATGAAAAACTAACTCCTCCACGTATTATCACATCGGATGGCGAGATCATTGCAGGTAGGTACAAACAAGAAAATCTACCGCCCAAAGCTATGGCAGGTCTGCCTGTCTCATCCGGAGTCATAGAAGGGCGGGCACGTGTGATCTTTACCATAGAAGATGCTGACCTGAAAGCCGGGGACATATTAGTCACCCCCTTTACGGACCCTAGCTGGACACCTTTGTTTGTATCCATAAAAGGCCTGGTCACCGAAGTGGGCGGACTGATGACCCATGGAGCCGTTATTGCACGGGAATATGGCTTGCCGGCAGTTGTCGGAGTGGAAAACGCCACCAAACTGATAAAAGACGGGCAACGGATCCGTGTGAACGGAACAGAAGGATATATAGAGGTCCTTTAATAGCCTTTTAATACTGCAATTAATCCTTTTTAATGGATTGAACTTTCTGTTATGTGGCGCGTCTGATAGGTAACACCACTTTCCTAACAAGTAAACACCAAACAGATGAAAACGCTTATCATTTTCTCCGCCTTCCTGCTGGTCCTCTCTTCCTGCACCAAAGAAATACCCGTCCCTGATCCCGACCCATATTATGTCCCTGACCCTGATCCTTATCCGGACCCTGACCCCTATACTGATCCTGACCCTGCACCCGACCCCGGTGATGACGATCCTCCATCCTCTTGCTATAACACCCATCCGGGTAGCACTATCACCTGGATGACGGCAACGAGTTTTAACGCGGTTTGCTAAAAGAAAGAGGCTGTCTCTAACAGGCAGCCTCCTTCTTTTATAAAAGCCAAACGGCTATTTGGGCAATCTTTCGTTCAAACGTTCTTGCATTTTTCGTTTGAACTCGTCATCAAGCTTATGGGATTGAATGGCAGATTGCCTGAAAATTCCCCGGATCAGCCGGTTAATCATCCAACTCTGCCGCTGAAACAACCGGCACATGGAACAACCCGATAAGTGAATCACCAACTGGATCTTCTCCTTTAAAGTTAGCGTTGTGTGTTGCCTCTTCTCGATCAGAAAGGTTGCGTGCCGGCAATTGTATTGTATTTTTCTTATTACACCCATAATCACCGCTTTAGATCCATTCTTTTTGAATACAGGCCCTCATGTTGAGCTTTGTCCGGTGAATGATCACCCAAAAATTCGACGAGGTAACTTTTAGCTCTTCACAAATGTTCTCTGTCGTCCTTCCGTCCATATGCTTCATAGTAAAAACAGAAAGCCATAATGCGGGCAGTTTTTGCATACATTTTTGCAGGATGGATGTCAGCTCCTTATTCGCCAGCGGGTCGGCATTTCCGACACCGAGCATCTGCGGGGCATATGCTTCTTTCCAATGACCATCTTCCGTCTCAAAGAATTCCTGTTCAGGCCCATGGTCAAGCCGTTCAACTTGCCAACCTGAATTCCTTCTTCGATAGACATCGATCACTTTGTATTTTAAGATCGCCGTCAGCCAGGTTCGTTCTGTGCTCTTGCTCTTGAACTGGTGCAGTTTTTCAAGAGCCGCCAGAAATGTTTCCTGTACCAGGTCGCGCGCTTCCTCCTCATTGTCGAGCCGTGCCATTGCATAAGAGTAGAGATAGTCCGCGTATCTGGCAACCCATTGTTTTGGATCGGAAACAGGACTTAGAGCCATTATTCCTTTGTTTTTGCAACAGCCAGCAGATCGACCTGTTCGATGACAGGATCCTTTGCCAATAGTTCCGGCGCCTTTGCCATCAGGGCCTGAGCTATCTTACCCGACAGATGCGCGGAACGTCCCTCTTCCTTTTCAAAGGTGTCAAAGATGCCAAAGGTCGAAGGGCCTATTTGCAGGGCGTACCAATGAACAGTGCCTGGCTCTTCGTCGACCAGTGGCAAGGCGCTTTTTAAAAAATCAGCTAATTCTTTTTCTTTTCCGGCCTTAGCTTCCAGCCGGGCTAATAATGCAAATTTGACCATTGTGATTTATTTGATATTTGAAGAACTAAGATTCTGAAAATTACTCCTATTTATCAATAAACGGGCTTTTCTCCCTTCCGGTGGCCTGTCCTATGCCCGAACTTTACATTCAGAGAAATTCGCGCCAGTGCCCGCCTTGAAAAATCGGCTGAAATGAGCCGCACTTGTGAAACCCAGGTCATCGGCCACTTCTTTGGCCGACTTATCTGTAAAATAAAGATATCGCTTCGCCTCGAGAATGATCCTGCGGCGGATCAGTTCCGATGGAGAAGGGTACTTGCAAAGCCCAAAAAGATTGGTCAGCGTTTTGGGCGACTTGTTCATGGTCTGCGCATAGAACCGGACGTCGTGTCGACTACGGAAATTTATTTCCAGCAATAGGTTAAATTTCCGGATCATATCCATTTTGTCGCCGGCAACACATTGATCATTATCGGTCTGCTGTTTAGCGATCCGTGTAATATTGATGATCAGCCGCTTTAGCATGGTCCGTAGCATTTCCCCCTGCATCTCGTCCTTTATACGCATATCTTCTATACACAATGTCTGCATAAGGGAGATACGTTTTTCCTCCTCCGGCTTCAGACGGATAAACAATGGATGCCGGATGCCATAAAAAAGGAAACCGACACACCCCACCTCTGCATCATGATCGACGATGCAGTAAAAGTCCCGGTTGAACTGCCAGGAGACCAGGCTTTCGGGCTCCTCAAAACAAAAAGTCTGATTCGCAACCAGTGGGAGGATCGCACCTGCCGGCATGTGATAGGCGATCTTGTCAATTGTCACTTTTTGCTCCTCGCCCGGATTATAGACGATGGTATTGATCATTTCTTGTTTCCCATTAAGAAGGCCCGATCCTTTTAAAGAAGGATCGCCTACAGTAATAATAAACTTCCCCCGGGTGGCCTTGTCTTCAAATTGCCATTTCATATGACGATTTTTTATTGGTTGAGGGCCACCCAATGCAAATAACCGGGCGCCCAACAGTTTAGTAGGCGCCCGGTCAAATTCCTTACAAATTATTGCAATGTTATTTTGATAATATTCGAAATAGATGGTAAAGTATTGAATGCGTTTGGGTTAGGAACGACGGAAATAGGCGTGTTCTCGACCAGCGGGGTGCCTGCCAGATTAAATTGCGTGACACCTGCACCTGGGAACTGATCGATAGCGGTTCCATCATTATAAAGTTGGATACCTGAAGAGAGGTCCCCGGTCTGGGTCGCGTCCACCCCGTTGTCCATGCTGGCAAAGAACCAGTCATTGGAAAATCCGTACATGGTAGCGATGGCCAATCGATCACCCTTTACAACAGAGATATCCTGGGAAACTTTGCTGCCGGCCTGCCCGTTGATAACAGGTAAGAGCACATTGGTAGTGGCTGCGGGCAGGATGTAAACCGCCTTTACCCCTTTCAGGCTTTTCAGGTAGTTGGCCAGGGTATCGGCTACACCCCGTTGAGCAAGGTATTTCAATCCCTGTCCACGGTCGGTCTCGCCTACCTTGTAGATCGGATTATCGATACCATTATAGACGACCACTAATATGGGAGATAATGGCGTAAAGATGCCCGTAATACTTTGGGCATAGGCCCACAGTTTGGAATTATCACCGGCTTCGGCAATATTGGTCAGTCCGTTGGCGGTAGGCTGACCTGCCGTATACAGGGGCGCTGGCGCCAGCAGGTTACCTCCGACTATATAGGAGACGGACCAGACACCGGGACTTAGTGGCGTTTCATTGGCCGTTCCGCCCGAAATATTTTGAAGAGTAAGGGTAAAAGTGGAATTGCCATTGTACTTTAAGGTGGCGTTGACCAGTTTGGAGGCCGCCAGATAGGTATTGCCCTGCGCGTCGGTACCGCTAACTTCCGTAATATTCTTATTGTCGGCCGTTCCCGGGTGGTTTACACCTGCACCGGGTACCTGGTTGATCCGGGTTCCATTATCCCAGATCCTTACCTGGTTAGAGACATCACCTTCAATAGGATTACCGGTATTATCATACACCTGGATACCCGGATTGGCGGGGGCAAAAAAGAGGTCGTTCGACCAGCCATACATGGTAGCAAAGCTCAACGCCTCGCCTTTCGCTGCCGAAAAGGTAATAGTAATGGACTGGCCGGGCAGGATCAGCGCCGGGGAGCCGGTTCCCTGAAAGGTACCGCTCTCTACCAGCGGTTGGGAATGGAGAACGTTTTCAACCGTAATGGTCTCCATCTGAGGTGCGGCAGGACCGGGATTGTTGTCTTTCTTGCAGGCCCCTATAACAAGTGGCATCAGGACAATAGCGGACCATCTGCTGAATTTACTGAAGTGACTCATAATATTTCCAATTTTATGAGCCAAAGGTATCCGGCCGGCAAAAACAAGACAATGTCTGTTGTTCCCGAATGTTTGACATTATTGCCCTATCGCCTGCCTTTACCTTCATCATGCTGACCGCCGGCACACAGTCTTTGTCGGCACAAAACAAAAAGAACATGAAAAATTACGGTACGGACTCCGCGGCCATCGCCGGAATCCTTAACAACGTCTATTTCAAAGGTATTTATGAAGGAGACGTCGCCTTATTGGGGAGCACCTTCTATGAAAATGCCTTGCTCTTCGGCGACGTCAAAGACCAGCCTTATTTCAAGACCCTGGCTCAATACCTGGATGGCGTCAAGAACCGGCAGAGTCCGAAGGACTCCGGTAAACCTTTTAAAGGAGGCATAACGGCCATCGAGATCATCAATTCCATCGCGGTAGCCAGGGTACAGGTAAAGATGTACGATTTCAACTATGTCGAGCTGTTATCCTTTCATAAATTTAATGACAAATGGCTGATCGTAAATAAGATGATCTCCGACATTCAGCAATAAGTACGAAAGGATGTCTATTTTTGCCGCCTTTAACCGGCCGTGGGCTATCCATATCATGTGGGTTGAACCACAAGATGCGCAAGAAACGGGTTTTAAACGCCTTTGGTCCACCGTACTTTTACAGTATAAACAAAAAGTCATGAAAACATTTACCAAAGGGTCTATCAACAAGCTGGCCCTGAAAGAACGGATCAGCAATACCCGGCTTCGTACAACTGTTACGTCCATAAAATGGGTGGAGTGGAAGGCGGATGACGAGGGTACTCTTATAAACTGGACATATTCCGATACCATCCTGGGAGAAGTCCTGGTCGCATCCACTGAAAAGGGCGTTTGTTTTATGGGTTTTACCAATGGACAGCGGTCTGAAACCCTGGCCGATCTCCGGAAGCGGATCCCCGGGAGCCCGATACAGGAAAAAACATCCTCCTGGCAGGAGCAGGCCATCCGGCATATGAACAATCCCGGACAGGAACTTCCGGTACAATTGCACCTAAAAGGTACCGCCTTTCAACTGAACGTCTGGCGAAGGCTCCTCCAGGTACCTTTTGGCGGTCTCACCACCTATAAAGAACTTGGAGAAGGTAGCGGAAATGCACGCGCCACCGGTTCCGCCATCGGAGCCAACCCTGTCTGTTATATCCTGCCCTGTCACCGGGTGGTTCGTACCGATGGCAACTATGAAGGATATTACTGGGGGCTGGAACAGAAGAGGAAATTGCTCACCTTCGAGGTCGGATCTTATTAAAAATTATCGCTATCAAAATTTATATAATGGAGACGCAGCAAGAATTAGATTATCAGCGGGTGGCCGAAGCGATCGGCTATTTTAAAGAAAACTTTAAAGCACAACCCCGGCTGGAAGATGTTGCCAAACACGTCAACTTAAGTCCCTTCCATTTTCAGCGCATGTTCCATCAATGGGCAGGGGTGACGCCCAAGCAGTTCCTGCAATACCTGAGCGTAGAATATGCCAAGGGAATTCTAAAGACCACCGGCGCCAGCCTGTTTGAGACCGCTTTCGAGACGGGGCTTTCCGGTACCGGCCGGCTCCACGATCTTTTTATAAAAGTGGAAGGGATGACCCCGGGTGAATATAAGAACGGTGGAGCATTGCTGACCATCAATTACAGCTTTGCCGATACCCCCTTTGGCAAGGTGATCGTGGCGTCCACCAACAAAGGGATTTGTCATATGGCCTTTGCGGATGACGGTGAGGAGAAAGCGTTCGGACATTTGAAAGAGCAGTTTACCAATGCCATCTACAAACAGATCGTGGATCTGTTCCAACAGAACGCCCTGTTTATATTCAGCCAGGACTGGAGCAAACTGGATAAGATAAAGCTGCACCTGAAGGGCACCGATTTCCAGATCAAGATATGGGAAACCTTGCTGGAAGTGCCTCCCGGCGGACTAACCACCTATGGAGATCTCGCCAAAAAAGCCGGGTATACGGGTGCGTCAAGGGCGGTTGGGACTGCCGTGGGAAATAACCCGGTGGCCTTCCTTATCCCTTGTCACCGGGTGATCAGATCCTCCGGTGAAATGGGACAATATCATTGGGGCGCTGTCCGAAAAAACGCGATCATCGGCTGGGAAGCCGCTCTAAAAAATAATGCATAAAGTGACTTTCGTTTTGGTGGAAAAGGAAATATCAGTACCTTAATGCAACCGATTGCAATACGTCTCATCGGTTTTCCATTATGAAAAAGAAAAACATATTGATCGTATTCCTTGCGGTTGCCCTCCATGCCAACGCGCAGCAGTCCTCCTCCGACAAAGGACGATACACTCCACCCGTGAACTTTACCGCTCAGCAGGACCATGACGATATGATGAAGCAATTAGGCATTAAGGCCCTGCGTCCGGGTCCCAGCGGAGATGAAAAAGCTCCGAACCATGCCAACTATGACACGGCATTGGCTAATCCCTATCCCAACCTGCCCGATGTCCTTACGCTGAAGAACGGCAAAAAGGTCACTACCGCCGCCGTATGGTGGAACCAGCGCCGGCCCGAGATCGTGGAAGATTTTGAGCGCGAAGTTTATGGCAGGGTTCCCAAGGGTGTTCCCCCGGTTACCTGGACAACCAAGGTAGTGGACCGGGAGTTTATGGGTTTTACGCCTGTCATCGCCAGGCAATTGATCGGGCATGTCGACAATAGCGCCTATCCCCTCATCGATGTCAACATCAATATGACCCTTGTGCTGCCTGCCAATGCCAAGGCTCCCGTTCCGCTCCTGATGATGTTTGGCCGTAGTGCCTTACCTTCTCCTGCACAGCCTCCGGCGGAAGACCTGGAAAAGATCAACGCCGCCATCAAACAGCTATTGGTCAAGGATCATCCGGAGCTCCAGCAGATATTCGACCGCTATCCCGCCTATACCCCGATAGCCTCACAGCTACCTGCCGGTTTCGGGTTTCCGCGTGGTGCAGGAGATCCTCCTACAACCCAGCAACTGATCGCCGATGGGTGGGGGTATATACTCATAGACCCCGGCAGCATACAGGCAGATAATGGGGCCGGTCTCACCAGGGGCATCATCGGTCTTGTCAACAAAGGGCAGCCGCGGAAGTCAGACGACTGGGGCGCACTTCGTGCCTGGGCCTGGGGGGCTGCAAGAGCCCTTGATTATCTTGAAGCGAGCGAACCGATGGTCGATTCCAAACATGTAGGTATAGAGGGCGTTTCCCGGTACGGCAAGGCAGCGCTGGTCACTCTGGCCTTTGAAACCCGTTTTGCTATGGGTCTTATCGGATCCTCGGGTGAGGGCGGCGCCAAGCTCAATCGGCGTAATTGGGGTGAAGCCGTGGAAAGTCTTACCGGGGGTGAATATTATTGGATGGCTGGAAATTTTATGAAATATGGCGCCTCCGAGGCTGTCTTTGGTCCCAAAACGGCGAAGGACCTGCCTGTCGACTCGCATGAATTGATCGCTCTATGCGCTCCCCGGTTGACCTTTATAAGCTATGGCGTTCCGGAGCAGGGTGATGCGCGTTGGCTCGATCACCAGGGCAGCTACATGGCGGCCGTTGCTGCGGGGCCTGTCTTTCAACTCCTGGGAGCAAAAGATCTGGGTGTATCCGCCGACTACCATACCGAAAAAATGCCCCCTGTCAATACGGGTCTCCTTGAAGGGCAGCTCGCCTGGCGTCAGCATGATGGCGGCCACACCGATGCTCCCAACGTAAAATATTTTATCCGGTGGGTCGACAAGTTTATCGGGCATCAAGCAAACTAGCCGTTTGCGTTCCCCTTTAAAATTCAATGTGTCCCCTGAATGCAAATACGTGTACCGGTCCCCTGTCTTTATTATAGGCCGGGTTATTGACAAACTGGTAATCAAACGTGATCCAGAAATTGTTGAATAGCCTGGCATTATAGTAGGTTTCTATAATGGACTCGTGACCATAATTCAACGCTCCGTCCCCGATGATAAAGCCATAGCCGCCTTCTTGCAGAAAAGCCCGGTGATCCGCGGAGATACCGTTGACCACTCCCGCCAAGCCGATCACATCGTCTTTTCTCTTCCATGACGTTCCTTTTAAGGATAACCCTGCGTGGATCGTTTGGTCTATTTCTGTAAACGCCCAGGAAACGTGTTTGCCGTCGTTCCAGCCTACCCGGGCAAAAGCCCCCAGGTCATCCGTGATCGCCTGCTCCATATTCAGACAAAGACCCGTCTTGCTTCCCCCATAGGCCGTCCCCTCTGCATTCCCGGAGATCACCTTCAACAGGGTAGTATCTCCCGTTGTCAGCGCCTGGAGTCCTTGTTTGTAAGATGGGGCGCGTGAAGCCGTGTACGTATATAGAAAACGGATCACTCCCGGCCGGCTGCCGAGTTTGATCCTTTGCTCCCATTCCGCCGTCTCGGAGTGTGCCTTGCCAAAGACATATTCCATCTCGGGATGATTGGCAATTTTTGGTACTTCCACGCTGGAAAGCCGTAATGTCCACTTCGGGTTGACCCACTCCGCCACCAGCCCCATCGTATAGCCTTTTGTATTCGCCGGATAATCCCAGGCGCCATTGCTCATCAGGCTCCAGTTCATGAACTGCGAACGGGGGTCATGACTATAGCTATTCTTATCGTAGAAATCGGACATCGAAAACTTTCCGGCACTCAGTACGATCCTGTTTGAGGGAACCTTTCCGGGCACCTGGTTCACCACATCTGCCAATTCATCGTTGCCGGAATGGCCCAATGGGATAACCTGCTGCAAATAGGCTCTTGCCACCGATACCACGGGCGCCGGATCGCCGATACGATATGTTTCGCCGTTCAGGGCGCCGGCAACGCCCACCGCATAGCTAAGTCCCCTTCCCCCGGATAATTCCGGGTTCAAATATATGGCGGCGCCTTTCCAAAGCTTCCGTCCTAAAAATAAAGTTGATGTGATACTCGTGGCACCTGTCTCTACGCTATCGGCCAGGCTGTTCGTACCGCTGTACGCCGCCTTGAAGCCGGCATGGTTCTGATCGATAACCGTCAATTGAAAATGTACGCTCCAATCACTACTACTATCGAAAATAGCCTGGGAAATTACCTCTTCTGATAAAACAAGAACAATGCAAAGCCATACAAATTTTTTCATTTTACTGATTTGGCCTCTTTTCAGATTTCGTGCAAAACTAGGGTAGTTTTTTCGAAAAGGCCATACAGTAACAGAAAATTATTGTTGCAACAACGTCTCAAAAACCCTGGCGTCGGCGTTGATTTTCATATATCTATAAAAAGCAGGAAACTTCGTTCCGGCGGGTCCTGCATGACTAATTCCTGTCGGTGGAGGAGCTTGTATCATCGTCCTTTACTTCACAATGCGAGCCGCTGCCATGCGAGGTCCAGTACTGGGAGTAGATAAAATGGTCCCGGGCGTGTATTACATATTTTGTCTTGAATCTCAAAAAGACGTCTTCGGGCTGTTGGGTCCCGTTGACAAGCAGTTTGTCCGCGTCCAGGGTAAAGGAGAACTCCTCCACGTGGTCGATAAGCCGGTCTTTTACCAGGTCGGCGGCGATCCCACGGATACTAACGTTTGGCTGCCGCGTATATACAAGCGGGTTTTCCAGGGTGGGCGGATTTTCCGACTCTGCCGGGCGGTCTACTATTACGGTAGGTCTTCCGAATAACCTATGGTCCGGAGCGACTGCGTGTCCAACTACCGTTATCGGTCTATTCCTATCGACCCGGGTATCGGAAGCCGATGCGGACATTGAAGATGTCGCAGGCGCAGTGGGGGGTATTGGAGTCAGAACTACCGTGGGCAGGCGGGATACGGCAGGGCTTACAGACACTGCGGGTAAAGGAGACGTTGCAGGCATCGATGACGCTTGTGGCGGCGGGAGCACCTGATTATGTGTTATAGCGTCTTCTTCGATGGAGGCAAAAACACTCGTATACTGCCAGTAATCCTCTTTTGCTATCAATTTATCGTTGACCTTGAATTCTGTCACCTCATCGTTGACCTTTTTGATCTTATAACGGTTGCCATTGTCATCGATCGCCGATGCATTGTATTTCTTTTGACCATCGTGTGAATCGGTGTGGCTTGAGACGGAGCGGATGGTCACGTTCTTTTCTGCAGGAGCAACGTATTCCCCCTTTCTTGGGACGGTATCCGTCTTTGTTTGCAATACCGGGGCAGGGGCGGTACCGGGGACGGGTACCTGCGCGATGGATCGTATGGGTATGACCGGGTTTGCAGTCTGCCTGCTCCTCTCCTTCATACTGATCAGGCTGACCGACACGATGGCCATCAACCCGAAAGATAAAATTGCTTTTTCCATAATATGTAGTTTTTTATTTTCCTGGTCGAGCATCCGCCGGATACGCCATATCAGATCGGTCTTGCCCCCACCAAGCTGGAGGGTATAAGTCCCTTCTCCCGCAAACCGTCCATCGATGACCCACTGTTTAAAGGCAAGCAACGCCTCGAAATAACTGTTTCTGTCGGGAACGCCTGCCAGCACTATATCATCGCAACAGGCTTCCCTTTCCTGGCGGATAAGGGATCCTACCCACCGTATACCGGGATTAAAAAAGAAGATGGCCTCTGTTATATGCAGCAACAGGTTGGCGATATAATCACTCCGCCGGATATGCGCCAGCTCGTGTAAGAGGATGGTCTCGACCTGGTCGGGCGGAAGATTGGACAGCATGCCCAGGGGCACGAGAATGGAGGGCTTTAAAAAACCGAACGCTACCGGCGCCTTTGCCAATCCTGACTGTAGCAGCCTTACGGTCCTCCGGATGCCCAGTCTGCGGGACAGGACCAAGAGCCTTTCATTCCAGTATTCCCCGGGCGGCGGTATGCTGCTGCGACGGAGACGACGGACCTGGTATAACCCACCTGTCAGCCGCAGCAACTGTCCCAAAAGACAAGCTAGCCAGACCAGGGTCACCACCGTGGCATGTGTATTAAGATAATCCCCTGATTGCCGGATAAAGCTTTCCGGCCGGTTAAAGGCGAGGGAGATCTCCTGCTGCCAGGATGCGATCCCCTTTCCGGTACCTGGAGTTCCCGGGACCTTCTTATCCGCCCCCTCTACTACTATCCGGGCCACTCCGGTCGCCGGCTGACGGGCTTCCTGTCTTAGCTCGTAGAAAAAGGTGGTTCCGGCCGCCAGCAGGAATAATAGCAGATCGGTGGCCAGCAGGTTGTACCGCAGCCTTGCAGGCAGTTTGCGCGTACATAGGATCACGAGACCGGCCAGCACTGCCGTCAGCAGCCCTTCCCACAATGAATGGACCAGCGTCCAGCAGACGGCTCTTGCCGTCCCATCGGATAAGATGATATCGGTTAAGGACAATTGCATGATCAGGAATTATCTTTTTTTGAATCGTTGAGCAGCTTACGGATCTCATCCAGCTCTTTCTGAGAGGCTTTTTTGTTGTCTATCAAATGCAGCAGCAGGCTGCTGACGGAGCCATCGAATAAAGAATCCACGAAACGGTCGAGTAAAAGGCTTTTTGTCTTGTATTCCTCCGATGCAGGGCTGTAGATATGCTTGACCTGGCTTTCATCCCGGACCAGCAGTCCTTTTTCGGCCATGATCTGCATCAGCTTTAAGGTGGAGGCATATTGTACTTCCCGCTTGTCCGCATTCAGCCGGTCGTTGACAAAACGGACCGTGCCCGGCCCATGCTGCCATAGTACCTGGAGGATCTCCAATTCCGATTTGGTAGGCTCTATTTTACCGTTATCCTTGCTTTTTTCGGCTTTCATAGACCTAAGGTAGGAAACTTTTCCTATGTGCCAAATAAATCTAGGAAATATTTCCTACGTAGTCTATAACATGGCTCCGCTCTGCGGTGTAAACAGGTCCGGCATGTCCTTCTGAGAGGAGGATTTACCTTTTGAGCCCCGGTAGAGGATCCTGACCAGCTGGCTGAACAGCTGGGCGGTCGCGACGGCATCGCCCAATGCGGTATGGCGGCCCTCGACGATTATTCCGAAGTAATCGAAGGCGTCCTGGGAGGACACGATCTTCTTTTTGATCTTGCCGGTCAGGTATAGGTAAAAGAGAACGGTGGCGGTATCGACAAAACGATGTGAAAAACGCTTTTGAAAGTTATAGCCGTTGCGGGTAAGGAAGGTATTCAGAAAGTTCACATCGAAGGTAATGTTATGCCCGCCCAATACGATCTTTTCTCCTTCCTGGAAATGTTCTTTCAGGAAGGCGTCGAACTGTTGTACGGCGATAGCGGGCGTTACGGCATTTTTCTTATGTTCTTCCAGGTCGATGCCATTGATCTCCATTGCCTTTGCCGTGACATTCAGTACCCCGTCGTTGATCAGGATCTCCATTGAAGCCCTGATCTCTGTCTCCTTCCATACGACAAGTGCCAGTGACAGCAGGCTGTTTGTTGCTGCATCGATGCCACCGGTCTCCGTGTCGATAAAGAGAATTTTATCCTCGTTCATTTAACTTCTTCTTGTTCAAAAAATAAAATAATGACATCAGCCTTTCACCGCCATAAAGATTCCAATATCTCTTGTACTTCTCATGAAAGGTATACCAAAAAATGATCGGTCCCAGGAGTACAATACAAGAGATCCCACGGGATGTTGCCGAAAGAAGGCTGTCGGTCACTTTATAAAAATAGAGATAGTAAAAAGTCGTAAAAAGAAAGATCATCGCGAGGGACCGGTATAGGTTATATTTTGCCAGGTAAAATGTCCCCAGTGATCGCAGTTTTTCCTGGTTGGTAATGACGGCTGAAATCTTAACGATCGAATATTCGTCATCGGGTAACTCAATTTTAAGGCTATCATTGAGGATATTGAGGCTGTTCTGCCTGATTATTTTATCTTTTGGGGAATAACTAACCGTTTCGAAAGTGAAGATACTTGCGATCAAATTCTTGAAGGGTCTGAGGACCGGCTTGAGCTTATATGGGTCTTTGGGAAATATCCAGCTTTTCGCCTTATTGTAAAGGCGGGTCACCGGTCTGTTCAAGCCCTTGTCAAAAATGGCCGTTAAAAATTCATATTTTATTCTCGAAAACACTTTCACTGTATGTCCAATTAAATAAGCCAAAATGGTAGCGATCGCCAGCACAGATCCCCGATCGGATACCCAATGTTCCTTTAAAATATTCCAGACCGTTGTGAGTGCCGATAAGATCACCGATTGACCGGCTATGTTTTCCATTTTTTCCATGTCTACCAATAGCACAGGCGACAAAAGGATCAATAGAAAAACAACCCCGGGTAATATCAATCCCAGGATATCGAAAAAAAAATTCTCCAGTTTAGAGAAGAAATCGTTCATTCAACGGTAAGTTTAATGGTCCCGGGGAGGAAAGTACATAATCTTCAAAATAAGTGACCCGATTCCCATTCCCAACTTTTACAAACTTTTACACACAGTTATCAACGTGATTGTTGATAACTTAATCGTCTATAAATCAATTGTTTGCATTTCTTCAAAAAGGGTGAAACTACGCTTTTTTCGAAAAGCGGGGCTTTGTATCTTTCCGAAGAATGGTACCCCGTTATTTAACCAAATCGAGATTTAAGATCGGGTTGGAGTGTCCGACCAAGCTTTTTTACACAAAAAAGGACGAATATTTCAATGGAAAACTGGAAGACGAATTCCTCCAGTCACTGGCTGAAGGGGGATTCCAGGTAGGCGAACTGGCGAAATTCTATTATCCCGGGGGCATCAATATAGACGACCTGGACTACGACGTTTCACTGGCGAAAACCAACGAACTTTTGCAAAGGTCCAGCGTCATTATCTATGAAGCTGCCTTTTTGTATAAGAATTTGTTTATCCGAACGGATCTGCTGATCAAAGAAGGGGATCGCATCGATCTGATCGAAGTAAAGGCAAAGTCATTCGATCCGGGCAACGATACTTTTCTTAATAAACAGGGCTTTATTATCCCCGGATGGTCCCCTTATCTGTATGATGCCGCCTTCCAAAAGCTTGTTGTCCAGAAAAGCCATCCTTCTTTTCGTATCTCCACTTACCTGCTTCTTGTCGATAAGGGTAAAACGGCGAGCGTGGATGGTCTCAATCAAAAATTCCTGATCGACAAAACGGAGGGAAGAAAGCAGGTGAAGGTAAAAGGACCGGTGGATGAGGCATCGTTGGGAGAAAAGATACTAACACTTCAAAACATCGATCAGATCATCGGGCAGATCTACGAAGGAAACGAACAAAAAGAAAAAAGTGACCTGTCTTTTACCGACAAGATCTTTTTCTTTGCTGAAAAATATGCGGCAGATCAGAAAATAGACCCTTTATTGAGCTCCCGTTGCGGCTCCTGTGAATTCAGGCTTGACCAGGAGGATCCTCGTTCCGGTCTGCGATCCGGTTTTCATGAATGCTGGAGGGAGAAAGCCTCCTTTACCGATCTTGATTTTTTAAAACCTTCCGTACTCGACATCTGGAATTTCAGAAAGAAAAACGATTGTATACAACAAGGCCTCTATTTCCAGGAAAACCGGATCCTGGAAGAGTTCGGGCCAGCAAGATCCTCCAAAAAAGACGGCCCCGGTCTGAGCCATTGGGACAGACAGACACTTCAGATCCGGAAGTCCTTTGCCAATGATCAAAGCCATTATATTGACACGGATTCACTGGCTGAAATGGAATCTAACTGGAAGTACCCTTATCATTTTATCGACTTCGAAACGACGTCTGTCGCCATTCCTTTTACCAGGGGCCGCAAACCTTTTGAGCCCATTGCCTTCCAATTCTCCCATCATATGATGTATGCGGATGGTCAGATTGAACATAAGGGGCAATGGATCGGCGCCGAACCTGGGTTCTTCCCCAATTTCGAGTTTGTAAGGGCGTTGAAAAAAGAGCTTGTCCAGGACGAGGGGACCCTATTCCGGTATGCGGATCATGAAAACACGATACTTACCGCTATCTACCGGCAGCTGCTCGATTCGACAGAAAAAGATAAGGACCTCCTTTGTGACTGGATCAGACAGGTCACCCATTCGGGCAACGACAGTCCGGAAAAATGGGAAGGGGCGAGAGATATGGTGGACTTAAAAGATATCATTCAGAAGTTCTATTACAATCCTTTCACAAAAGGTTCCATCTCGATCAAAAAGGTCCTCCCGGCTATTTTGAATAGTTGTGGTTATCTAAAGGATAAATATGCAAAGCCTATTTATGGAAAGGAAATAAAAAGCCTGAATTTTATTGAACAGCAATGGATACAGTTCTCCGCGGACGGAACGGTAATAAACCCCTATCAGCTCTTGCCTCCGCTACATAATGGAATCGAAGACCATCGCCCCGACACGCTCTTTATTGACGAGACCTCCGGAATATATGACGGCGGCGCTGCCATGTCGGCCTATGCAAAAATGCAGTTCACCGAGATGAAGCCGGCCGAGAGAGCGATAATTATCAAAGCACTTTTGAAATATTGTGAGCTGGACACTTTCGCCATGGTACTCGTGTGGGAAGGATTGTCCCATTGGATACACGCAGAAAAATAGTTTTTTCAAAAGTGGGACCTCAGCTTTTAAGATTGGTAAAATACGCGTCGGTCTCCAAACCGGAGGCGATGATACAATCTTCTCCGGCCGCCTCCAGCCGATTGTACCCCGGGAAGACATGTGATGCAGATCACAATCGGGGTGCAATTAATTAATATCTGAAAATTAAAGAATATATGTAAGTTTAAGTCCACTAAAATCAAATAACACATGACAATCCAGGAAGTTGCTGCAAAGCTTGTTGAGTTTTGCAGGAAAGGCGAATTTGAAGCCGCTCAGAAACAGTTGTATACGGACAATGCGAGCAGCAACGAACCGGCCAATTCTCCGGGCATGGCATCCGTTACTGGTCTTGACCAGATCATCGCCAAGGGTCATCAGTTCCAGGCCATGCTCGAAGCCGTACACAGCATATCCGTCAGCGATCCGGTCATCGCCGGGGAATATTTCAGCATCAGCCTCCATATGGATGTGACGATGAAAGGCATGGGCCGTCAGCCTATGGACGAAATAGCTATTTATCATGTCAAGGATGGCAAGGTCCTTTCCGAGCAATTCTTTTATAATGTAATGTAGGTGTCAACCGTCGCGCTCAACAGCCCGGAGGGGAGATGGACGATCACTTCGGCCATCCTGGCTTCTTCCATGGCCTTTATCGACGGCACCGCTCTCAACGTGGTGCTGCCATCACTCCAAAAAAGTCTGCAGGCTTCCGGCTCCGATCTTTTCTGGATCCTGAACGCTTATCTCCTGACGCTGGCGGCGCTGATCCTCGTCGGCGGTTCATTGGGTGATAAGCTGGGTCGGAAGAAGGTATTCATGACCGGCATCGTCATTTTCATAGCCGGTTCTGCCGCCTGCGGATTTGCGCCGACGGTAAACTTCCTGATCGCCTTCCGGCTTTTCCAGGGTGTCGGGGGCGCCCTCATGATCCCCGGTAGTTTGTCCCTTCTTTCTTCTGCCATCGATGAAAAAGAAAGAGGCAAGGCCATCGGCACCTGGTCGGCCTTTACGACCGTCGTCACTATCGGCGGACCGGTCATTGGCGGAGCGCTGGCGGATGCCGGTCTGTGGCGGTATATTTTCTTCCTCAACGTCCCCATCGGGATAGCGGCTCTTTTTATTCTTTGGAAGAAGGTAAGAGAGAGCCGGGATATGCGGGACGGTGGCGCCCTTGATCTTGGAGGCGCTATTACCATCCTCCTGGGCCTGGCGCTGCTCACATTTGGCTTCCTGCGGATGCCGGCGCTTGGGTTTGATCACTGGCAGGTCGCAGGCTCCTTAGCCGCCGGACTGATCCTGCTTATGGTCTTTATATTGATCGAACGAAAAGGCAGGCACCCGATGATGCCGTTGTCTTTATTTGTCAGCCCGACCTTTAGCGGCGCCAACCTGCTCACTTTTTTTCTGTATGCCGGACTTGGCGCCGGTATGTTGTTCCTTTCCCTGAACCTGGTACAGGTACAGGGATATAGCCAGCTGGAATCGGGATTGACCTTTTTGCCTTTTACGGTGCTGATGATAACGATAGCCCGTTTTGCCGGCAGCCGGGCCGACAAACGGGGCCCGCGGTTATTATTGATGGCCGGCCCGGCCATGGCCGGCATTGGCCTGTTGCTTTTGTCTTTTGTAAAACAAACGGCGGGCCCTTCCGATTACTGGACGACATTTTTTCCCGGCATCCTCGCGCTGGGTCTTGGAATGTCTTTTACGGTCGCGCCGCTGACCACGACGGTAATGACTTCCGTGAGCGATCAATTCTCGGGCACGGCGTCCGGGATCAACAATGCCATGACACGTATCTCCGGCGTTTTTGCCAATGCGATCCTGGGCGCATTGGTGGTTCTGTTCTTTTCGGGTGCATTACAGAATAAGATAAAGGAGCTGCCTCTTGGGGGAAAAGAAAAACAAGCCATCATGGCCCAGGCCGTAAATCTGGGAAATGCAAAAGTGCCGGCTTCTATCCATACACCGGACAAGACAGCCATTGAAACAGTTTATCACGAAAGTTTTATAGCAGCCTATGCCAGGATCATGCGGATAGCGGCGGGTCTTGCCTTCCTGGGAGCGATCATGTCCTTCCTGTTTATAAAGAACACACTCCCCGTTCATAAAAAGAACTAACTCTTCTCCCAATACGGGACGTATTTTTCCAAAATTGGAGTAAAAGATAATGTCTGACAAACAAGGATCGCCAATACCGATGATGCGCTTTTTTATAAAATACTTATAATACACTGATAACAAAAGCATTAAAATCAGTCAGCTTTTTTTACCTGATAGGGGTATGAATTTGGCCTGGCAATTGAAATTATACATTCAGGTTTTTCATAGGATATTGGATTTAAAAACGGGCTGGATTTCTATCCGGGCCTTTTTTTTTACAGGTCTTTAAAATCTTGGGCGTATGGAAGCAAATGGTACACAACAGGAGATATTATTGATAACAGGCACCAGTTTTACATCCGGTTTTTTCTGCAAAACCGACGATCCGCAAAACAGTAAAGGGCTCAGCGAAAAGGAACGGCTGGAGGAAGCCTGCTGGAACGGGCTGATCAGGACGATGCTCCCGGAGATCTTTCTAAAAACCCCCGATGGCGGCACACTTTTTCTTTGGCAGATCAGGGAAGCCGCTTCTTTCCTGGAACTTGCCTTTAGCGAGGCTCCGGCAGTCATCGACAGATATTTCTCGATCACTCCTTATTCTTTTCTTTCTACACAATCTTATTGTTGACAGCAGAGGCGGTCTGGCTGTTTATTCCGATCTCAGGCTTTTTATCGGGTTGGCCAGCGCTGCCCGGACAGCCTGGTATCCCACGGTACCTCCTGCAACCAACATCGAAAGGATACCTGTCAGGACAAAGACCCACCCGTTGATCTGTACCCGGTAGGGATAATCCTCCAACCATTTGCTCATACACCACCAGGCGATGGGCGATGCGATCACGAACGCCACCAGCACCAGCACCAGGAAATCCTTTGATAATAAAGTGGTGATCCTTCCCACCGAAGCGCCCAGCACCTTCCGCACGCCGATCTCCTTGATCCTGTTCTCCGCCATATAAGCGGCCAGGCCAAAGAGACCCAAACAGGAAATGAAGATGGTCATACCGGCAAAAAGTGTTGCCAGCGATCCGAAATGTTCATCTCCCACTAATTTTGCCGCATAGGTATCTTCGACGAAATAATATTCAAAAGGATAATCGGGGTTATACTTCTTAAAGATGGCGCTCAATTTTTCTATGCTTTCCGCCTTCGAATTCTTTGCATTCAGCTTAAAAGAGATCGTGCCGAACCAGTTTTTGGGGCCTTCGATGACCATCGGGGCGATGGGGTTATCGGGACCGCCCGTCACAAAATCCTGGATCACGCCCACCACATGAAAGAGATCGCCTTCCTTTGTCCGGATCGGTTGTCCTATGGGGTCTTTGAATCCCATTTGCCGGACGGCGGATTGATTCAGCAGGATCGCCATCGTGTCGGTAGGATATTTCCGGATGTCGATATCCCGGCCTGCCATTATTTGCAAACCCATGGTCGATGCAAAATCGTTATCGGTACGAAACTGGATAAAGAACTGCCGGTTATGGGGGTCTTTTCCTTTCCATTCATAGCCGTCCGAGGAAGACCAGACCTCCGTTATCGGGGAGTTGGTCCTGGTAACGGTAGTGGCTATGCGGTTATTGATCAGTTCTTTGCGGATCTGTTCATAATTCTTTTTTATCTCTCCCTTTATGTAAACAAAGGCCAGGTTATTTTTATCATAGCCGGTTTCCCGCTGCGACATAAAATTGATCTGCCGGTAGATGACAAGGGTACAGATGATGAAGGCAATGGCAAAAGAGAACTGGACGACCACTAATATTTTCCGAGGTGTTACCAGTGCATGGGCCGACTTGAAATAGCCTTTCAGCACATTGATCGGCCGGTAAGCCGATAGATAGAAAGCGGGGTAGCTGCCGGCCAGCAGACCGGTGAAGAGGATAAAGCAGATGCCGCTCACCCAAAACCAGGGATTGGAATAAGGGATCTGCAATTCTTCATCGATCAGTTTATTGAACCAGGAGAGGCCCGGCTGGACGATGAGCAGGGCGAGGAAACCGGAGAGGGCGGCGATCAGTATGGACTCTCCGAGGAATCTGGCGATCAGCGAGGCTTTGCCGGCGCCGATCACTTTACGGATCCCTACTTCCCGGGCTTTGCGGATGCTTCGGGCGGTACTGAGGTTCATATAATTTATACAGGCGATCAGGAGGATGAACCCGGCGATGATGGCCAGCATCCGGACGAAATTGATATTTCCTCCCACAATTTTACCGTCCCTGAACTCGGAGTAAAGCCTCCATTTTCTCATGGGATGCAGGAAAACCTCGTTCTTTACATCGGGGGCATGGGATTGGATGATGTTGCAAAAGCTTTTATCGGCCGCTGTTTCGCTGATGCCGGGCTTTAAAAGCACATAGGTGAGGATATTGCTGTTCCCCCAGTTCTTTTCCTCCCATCCCACCTCCTTCATATAGCTCCAGGGGACGAGGTATTCAAAACGAAAGCGCGTATTATAGGGCAGGTCCTTCATCACGGCCGTCACCGTAAAATTTGCGTTGCTATCGATCCGGACCGATTGACCCATCGGGTCGGCATCGCCGAAAAGTTTCTTTGCCATTTTTTCCGTGAGTACGAGTGAATGCGGTTCCCGGAGGGCCGTCACCGGATCTCCTTTTAAAAGGGGGAAGCTAAAGAATTTAAAAAAGGTGGGGTCTGTCAGATACCCATAGGTCTGCAGATGTTTGTCCCCGGCGGAAAGGATAAAGGCCCCTACCCAGTTCATGCGATTGACCTCTTCTACCTGCTGTGGGTAATTCAATTTCAATACAGGCGCCATCACCATGGGGGTGGCGTTGGCCGTTTCTATCCTTCCCTCCACGGTGGCTTTGAGAAATACCTGGTAGATCCGGTCCCTGTTTTTGTGGAACTGGTCATAGCTAAGCTCGTTGCCTATCCATAATAAAAGAACGATCGCGCTCGCGATCCCGATGGCCAGGCCGCTGATATTGATCGCAGAGAAGGCCGTATTGCGAAAGAGACCCCTCCAGGCAATTTTGAGATAGCCCTCCAGCAGGTCTTTTCCGTGAGAGAAAAGGGACAGCAGTCCCATTCTATCGGATCGTACACGATGGGGGGAAAGGGGAGCAGTGGAGGAGAGAAGGGGGATCAGGTGTTGGTCGAAGGCCTCTACCGCCTCTTCCCCATCATTCTTGTTCTTTGTTTGCCATAGTTCCAACAGCACCTGTAGGGAATAGCCGGCTTCGGGATGCTTCTTCAGCAACTCCTGTAATTCCGCCAATTCCTTCTCCGTAGCTTCACCGGCCAGTTTTCGCGCCATCAGGACCCATATGCGATTCGGTGCAGTCATTCGCCCTTTTTTATAACCAAGACAATACCTTTTTTGCAAAGCACTGTTAATCAATGATTAAAAGTTATTTATAGGACGTATGACTGTCCGGTTTTGTTACAGGGGGTGTACGGTTCATGTGCCGGCAGGAAGTGGTCTGCAGGTCTATCATTATAGGTAATAATAAAGCCGGATGAGAATGACTTGTAGCATGGTCTTATGAACCATAGCCCTTCCTTTTTATCGGGGGATCGTAAAAACGTCCGCATTGATCGGGTCGTGGCTGATGGAGGTGGCGGTATAGGTAATTGTCTTTCTTCGGTAGGTATATTCATATTTCAGCACGAGACCCGGGAGACGGGAGAAGGCAGGTTCCAGGAAGGAGCAGATGGGTTTGTGGACGGTAGGCGTGAACCAGGCGGTCATCTTTCGGCCGTCCTTTAAGGAAATGATCGCCTTCCGGCACTGATAATTTAAGATCCGGACCGTATCTTCCGTGATAGTACAGGTAAGTCCTTCATACTTTTTATTATATTTTGTCCATTCCTCCGGTGTCAGTTTTGTGCTGTATTTATTGCGGCCGGATTCCTTCAGGATCGTCACCTTCTCCAGCCGATCGCTCTCTGTCGACACGAAAACGCTTTGGGTACGCATCAGGCTGACCAGCCGCAACCGGGCCTGGCGGCTGCCGGCAAACACGGTCTCCACTCCGCCATTGTATGTCTCTCCGATGCCGGCATTTCCGCTCTTCGACATTACTCCGATAGAATAGGAAACGGTAAGATCCTGTTCGACCGATGAAATGTTCCTGTCTGTAAATGACAGCAAGGAGAGAAAGATTATCGTCCGGAAAATGCGGGTCATTTTTTCAGTTTTTACTATGTGTCTTGTTTTTTATCATCTGAAGATAAATTCTGCCAGGTCGATCGGATCGACGGGATCCGGTTTTGATGGACCATCAAATCGCCGTTCATCCGCTTTCTTCCAGCTTTCCAGTCTTGCCTTCATTCTCCTGGCTTTGCGGGTGGGCTTTCCATTGGATCTTGTCTCGTACATAACCTTCATCATGCCAACGACGTTCTTTGAAATATTGATATTTGTGTATTGGTCTACGTATACTTTCATCGCCTGGTCACCGTTGCGGGTGATATAGTCAGCCATCCCGGGATATTTAAAACTGGTGAACGTGATCAGGAGGTCATTGTCCACGAGGGGCAGCGAATGTCCTTTTATACTGACCGAGGAAAAACGATCGATCATGATCGTCCGGACGGTAGCGGTCGTATTGGGGGTGGTGGAAGACAGATCGGCGGTGGCGGTATCCATTTGGGCGATGGAGTCAGCGGATGCCCCCCCAGCCGGCCGTATGGGAGCACTAGCGATCGTATTCTGACCCGCTGCGGGAGGCGTTGGTTTTGAAGAAGATCCCATTTTATAGATCATTATCCCGGCGACGACCAACAAAAAACAAGCTGCGACGGAGCCATATACTAAAACATTTCTGCGTCGTCTGCTGTCGGCAATGGAGCCCTTGATAGTCGTATGTAAAAAGGGAGGGGGCTGCATTTCATGCTGCCGCAGTCTTTCCAGGTCGCCGGCAGGCGGCTGTTCAGTCATCTGCTGCATTCTGTGAATTTCATCACGCAGACGATCAACTGCTTCCGCAGGTGGAGGGATCGAATGATCCTGCAAACGGCGCCATATGTCGGATCTGTGGTCCATCAGTTCTTTGTAAGCATTTTTTGTAGCAAAATCCGGGCCCTGAATAATTGGGATCTGCTGCCTTCCTCGGAAATACCAAGCATTTCTCCTATTTCCTTATGACTATATCCTTCCACCAGGTATAAGTTCACAACGGTACGATACCCGTCGGGCAATTGCCGGATGGACCGGATCAGGTCTTCATTCGTCAGTTTGTCGTACCCGGTCAGATCGTCGCAAGCTTTGTCCATGCCGTCGGGAATAGCATGTAATAAATGGCTCCTTTTCTTTATTCCATCGATACAGGTGCCTACAAATACACGACGGCACCATCCTTCGAAGGAGCCCTCTCCCCGGAAGGAAACAAGGTTTTTATAAAGTTTTATAAAACCTTCCTGGAACCAATCATTGGCGTCTTCTGTGTTACCGGCATAACGCAGACACAGGCTGTACATTTTTCCGGCTATGATATCGTAAATCTGTTGGAAGGACCGATCATCTCCTCTTGACGCTCTCTCTAAGACTCTTAAAAATGGGTCGGCGTTGCGTGTGGGATCCATGCCGGCAAATATCTATTTTTAAATACACATTTCCTATTAGACGAAACACATTAACGACAGAATACCGAAAAACCGCCAAAAATAAAAAAAGATAGAAAACGGCGAAACGGAAATAACTTTTGTACAGTCTTTATAAAATAGGATAGCCTTACCCACACATCCCCCCATGATTACAAGACCGGTAGCGGCATGGATCAGCCGTCTCTCGCCAGCCTGTATTTAACATTCAAAGAAAGCAGCAAAAACGATTTATCAGTTTATGAGAAGATTTTTATTCCTGTCACTATTCACAGTGGCCCTGACGAGCTATGGACAAAAGCCATCTATTATCGGATTTAGCGCAAACCTTGTTGATTTCTCCGCATCCGTACCAAAAGTCGGCAAAGCCGATCCCGGTTTCTCCATTATGTATTGGAAGGGGATCACCCGTAAGATCGATTTCTCTCTGCGTTATAATGGATTGTTCTCCGACTATTCTAAAAACCAGGACGGCGCTTCACAATATATAAATGAATTCGAAGCCTCTTTACATGCACGTCCTATCAATGACGATCATTTGTTATCTCCTTTTCTGTCCGCCGGGATCGGTATAGGCAACTATGGTAATCGATGGGCGCCTTATACGCCGTTGGGTGGAGGCCTCCAATTGAATATGAAGGGAGAAGGATATATTTTCCTGCAGATGAATTATCGCGTCAGTCTTAAAAGTGAAAGCCTCGACAATAATGTATTCTACTCTATCGGGTTCACCTCACCGATCGGATCTCCCCGGGAGGAAAAACCTGTGATAAAGGCGCTGCCCCCTCCTCCGGTGGTAGAAGTAAAAGACCGGGATAACGATGGCGTTGCCGATAGCCTCGATGCCTGTCCGGATGTCGCCGGTCTGGCGCAATTCAATGGTTGTCCCGATACGGATGGAGACGGGATACCGGACAAGGAAGACAAATGCCCCAATCAGAAAGGACTGGCCAAATATAATGGCTGCCCTATTCCCGATACCGACGGAGATGGCATTAATGACGAAGAGGATAAATGTCCGCTGGTCCGTGGAACGGCCAAATACCAGGGTTGTCCCATCCCCGACAGGGATGGAGACGGAGTAAATGACGAGGAGGATAAATGCCCGGATCTGGCGGGAAGTATCGACAACCAGGGTTGCCCGATAGTAAAAGAGGAAGTAAGGAAGAAAGCGGATCTCGCCGCTCACCATATATATTTTGCCACGGCCCGTTTTACGCTGTTAAAAAAATCGTTCATCGGACTCGATGAGATAGTGGCTCTGATGAAACAGGATGCAGGTCTGCAACTTTCGGTCGATGGTTATACGGATAACACCGGACTGGCAGAAAAAAACCGGGTATTGAGCGAGAACCGGGCGGCATCCGTCAAAAAATACCTGGTAGCAAAGGGGGTTGAAGATGGCAGGATCCGGTCTGCAGGCCACGGCCCTTCCGACCCGATTGCAGATAATAAAACGCCGGCCGGCCGGGCTAAGAACAGGCGGGTGGAATTGAGGCTGGATTATCGTTGACCCTTTGAACGCTATTACTAACCGATAAAACTATGTATATGAGTGCCAATGAAATCAAGGAAGAAAAAAAATTGCTGAACGCCCTGGAACAAAGAAACATCAAAGCTTTTATGCGTTTGTATAAAGACTATGGTGAGGACCTCCTGATCTTTGCTTATAGTCATTTGCAGGACCCTAAACTGGCGATCCGGACGGTGGACCAGTTTTTTGAAAACCTGTGGTCGGATGCAACGTTTACCGATATCGATCCGCCTATCCATAAGTTTTTGTTGAGCCAGATGACAAAGATCTGTGAGCAAAGAACGACCCATTAAAGGAAAAAGTGTCATTTATTACCGCTAATACAACCTATCACACATGAATAAGCTATTCGTGTTCTTATGGATCAGTCTTTTCTGCATAAACGTCGTCTATGCCCAGTCCTATGAAGGACAGATCGATTACCGTAATACAAAACAACCGGCCGCCCTGATCAGGCTGCCTTATACTACCGGGCCCGTGGAAGATGCACTAAAGGAATATATGAACATCCGGGGTTTTAAGAGTTCCTCCCCGAATCATTTTATCCTTTTCAGGGGCGTACGGCTCGATAGTGGGGAAACGGATCTTCGTGATCTTTATTTTACACTCGAATCAGCCGGTCGGAAAGAAAAAGATATGACGATAGTAAGCCTACTGGCAGTCAAAAAGAACCAGGACATCGCTGTCCGTACCCCAGATGGCAATTCATGGTTGGTTGCAGCCAGGCTATTTCTTGATAGCCTGGCACTTTTTACCGATGCCTATAACACCCGGCTCCAGGTCAATAGCCAGCAGGATGTGCTGAATAAGGCGCAAAAGAAAATGAACGGATTGATCAGCGACCAGGCTGATCTGGAGAAGAGGATACGCCGGCTGCAGACGGACCTGGACCAGAATAAAAAAGACCAGGTAAAGGCACTGGCGGATCTGCAGGCAAATGTCAATGCTGACGATGATACGAAGAGAAAGGGCCAGAAAAAGGTCAACCGGCTTATGGACGACCAGGGAGACCTGGAGAAGAAATTACGAAGGACGCAATTGGACCTGGACCAGAATAAGATCGGCCAGGGACAGCAACAGGCAGTGATCGATAAACAGAAACAGGGATTGGCGGCGATTAAAGCCCGGCAAAACCCATAACCTATACGGCAATCGCCGGATCTTATTATTTCCAGGGGCAAGGAGAAGGGGGGATCACGAAATGCGGCAGGCATTTCGCCCCCTTTCATTTATTGGACAGACGGGTCCCTGCGCACACCGGTCCCAGGACAGACCGGTCCATTGTTCAAATCAATCCCGTTCGATCATTCTGTCTCGACCAGTTTTTTTATTTCAATAAGGATGGGGGTCCATCCGCCGCCATCGACGGTATGTTTGTACCGGTTCTCCCCATCTCCGACCATACTATAGTCGCCCTGGGTGGCGGTCAGCACGGTTTGTCCCTCTTTTTCCGAAAGGTCGAGGGTGACGGTGAGATAATTCTCTGGAAGATCGGGGATAGCGGCATTATTCGGGTCGATGGTGGTATACGCTAAAAATTTTCCAGGCTGGATCTTCAGGATCGTACCTTTTACGGCGATCAGCTCAACCCCGTTAAAGTTTCCCTTCCAGATCAGGGGACTTCCCACTTTCCAATCGGAGAGGGCTTCACAGCCGAACATATATTTCTTTGTTTGAGCAGGATTTGTCAGCGCGTCCCAGACTTTTCCGGCAGGCGCCTGGATGGTGATGGCGCTGGTTACGATCAATGGATGGCTCATAGTGGTGGTGATTTTTGTGTACGAAATTTGTTACCGCACAATATTAGGCCGTCCCGGGCGGACGGGATTGCATTTTACGGATTTTTTCTAATCAAATCCGGAGTGCTGCCAAAACGCCGTTTAAAAGCGTTGTTGAAATGCTGGGGGGTGGAGTATCCCAGCTCGAAGGATATTTCTGCGGCCGTCTTGTCCGTATCGCAGAGATATTGGCGGGCCAGGAGCAGGCGCTGCTCGGTGAGGTATCCGAAAACGGTGGTATGAAAGGTTTCCTTGAACCCCCTTTTCAGCTTATATTCATTGAGGCCCACGATCCTGGCTATCTCGGAAAGGTTGGGGGGACAATGGATCCGATCGTTGATCAGGTCCCGTACGGCAATAAGCTTTTCCTTGTCTGCATTACTTTTTATAAAAACCTCACCTTTGCCGGCGGCGGCAAGGTTACAGGACTCCGCGCATAGCACGAGCAATTCTATACTCTTGGAAAGAAGGAAAAGCTTCTGCAGGTCGCCGGTATAGCGGTTATGGATGACCTGGTAGACCAGTTGCTGGATGGGCGGATCGACGGCGCCCCATCGATCGGAGAGGATGATGCTTTTACCCTCCATGATGTGTTGGGCAAAACGCTGTAGCTGGTCATTGGCATTTTGGGTGAATTGCAGGAACAGTTCCCGGGGAAATTGGACTCCGAATGTTTCCAGTTCCAGCGTCCGGTTATGCACCACCATGTCAAAATCCTTCGAGTACATAAGATTGTGGTGTCCGCCTATGAGATCGAAGCAGGTATCCAGTTGCCGGTACTGAAAGCTGTAGTTCCCTTTCAGCCCGATGTGCAGGCGGACGACATCGGCGCCGCTGCCGCTGGCGGCGAATTGGGTAAGCTCTTTGAACCGGGAGACGGCATGTCCCATCCGGATGCCGTCGAATTCCCAGGTAATGGAATCCCGGGTGCCGGTCTCGCCGGTGACCTGATGTCGTTGTTCCATGCAGTAAAGGTACGGCGATGGAGCCGGAGGGACAGCCAATATCACTCAACAATTTCCATTATTTTGATGGGAACAGACAGGCGAATCTTAACCAACAGGAGGCGAATCTTAGCCTCCGGTATTTCATTTTAAGGTCCTGGAAGTGGCAAGATGAGGGTTGCGCCATAGGATCAGGCGCCAGGCAAATTCGGCAGAAAGGAGCATACCTAACGCAAAGAATACGGGCCGGGTCATTCGTTCGGAGGAACCAAGGACGCCGGAAAGAGCGACGGTATATACCCCCATGGGCAGCAGCAGCAGGAGCACGAGACCTGTGTTGTTCAGCGGGATCCGGAAGGGGCGTTGCCTCAATGGTTCTTTGATCCGTAAGGTCAGCAGGGCCAGAAATTCCAGCGACAGACCGGCCCCATAGAGAATGATGTCCATGACCACGAGGTCGGAGAAGGCCCAAAGGATCAGCACGCTTACGATGAGGGATGAGGCGATGATAGAGATGTATGGTGTCTGCCAGCGGGGGTGCAGGGTACAAAGCTTTGCCGGTAGCAACTGGTCATCGGCCATGACCTGGGGAATACGGGAGACGGAAAGCAATACGGCCGAATACAGACCGATGGTGCTGGCCATGCCGCCGGCCGCGATCAGGATGCCCAGCCAGCGTCCGCCCACCAACACTCCCAGCACCGGGAATCCGCCGGTGTTCAGTATGGCCGGGTCGATACCGGACTGGTGGATCGCAAAGGCGGAAAGCAGGTAGATAAAGACGACCAGCGAGAAGGCGATGGTGACGGATCGCATATAGGAGCGGACGGGTCTTGCCACTTCCCCGGCATAGGTAGTAGCGTTGTCCCAGCCGATAAAGTTCCACATGACGGTATACAGACCCATCGACAGGGCAGAGAAACCCACTCCCTTTATGGAGGGCGTGGGGACGGAAAGGGGATCGCTATGGTGCGTTAGCAATACGAGGAAGAGGACCAGGAAGGGGATGAGCACCCCGACGCCGAGGATCAGCGATACTCTTCCCACCGGCACGATGCCCAGGATATTCAACAGCGCGGAGGACCAGATGATGAGAAGACAAACGGGCACCTTATAGGCGGCGATCTCCGGGAAAAAGAAGGCCGCATAGCCGACAAAGAGAACCGGGTAGATGGCCAGGTCGATAAAGGTGTAGAGCCAGGTCCACCATCCCTCATAAAATGCCCACCGGATACCCAGGGCATGCTTGACCCATTGATAGTACCCACCGGTCACCGGCATCAGGCTGTTCAATTCCAGTACGGTAAGGATCGTCGGTACATCCCATAAAAGAGGCGTGACAAGCAGGAGCAGCAGTGCGCCGTGGTCGCCGACATAGGAGAAGAGGGGTTCCAGCCCGTAAGGGCCTCCTGATACGGTCAGGAAGATAACGGCCGCCAGCTGTAGCGTCCGGAGTTTGCCCGATGATGTATGCGGCGAAGGCATGGGCTAAAAATAAGGAGAAATCGGGAGATACGGACGGGGGTTACCCAACGGCGGAAAGTATCTGCCTACTGTCTTTTTATAAAGGCCGCCGGATCGAAGAGGCGATCTTCCAGCGGTTTATTGAACTGGCAATCATGATAGATCTCTTTTTGTACCAGCTTGCCATCGAGATAAAAAATGCATTGGGTCTCGGTCCAGTTGCCATTAAAGGACTTGTAGTCGTCGAACAGCGCCTCTTCTTTGCGTGCCCCGTCGTATTTGAGCATACGGACAAGATAGAGCTCTTTCTGATCGACCCATAGCTGGTTGACGCCCTCCTCTCCCTTATCCGCACCGATCACAAAGACCGGTTTTCCTTTCCAGGTATCTTCGTGGAACTTATCGAGGTTGTAATGGAGGTCGCCCAGCATTTTCACTGTCTGGTGCAGCGGATGGAAGTACATGCCCCCCAGCAGGAAGATCAGTCCTTCGTTATTGTTGATCGTGGCGGACCGGAGCTGGCCATTTCTGAACCGGTAGGAAGAATCTCCCCGGAAAATGGCGGCATTGCCGCTATCGGCTTCTCCGAAATCCATCCGGAACCGGTCGGGAAAACGGATCGCCTCATACCAGGTCTGGCTACCTCTGAGGGAATCATTCCGGTAAAATTCGGTGGTCTGGTTGAAGGTAAAGCTCCGATACCATTTCCCTGCATACCGGTCGTGCATTTTCTTTACGATATCCCTGCCGGTGGTAGGAGGGCGGAAGGCGGTGAGCAGCAGAAGGGCAGCCGTTGCCAGCATGTTGGTATTTCTCATGGTTCAAATCAGATTGGTACTCCTTAAAAGTATCCAATCCCCGTTAAATGGCCATACCGCTGATCCCTTTATGAGGAATATTGTCCTCATCCTGGGCAATATGGCTGCCTGCGCCGGGGGGCGGCACCGGCGGGTCAACGGGAATAAAATCCGGCACGCGAGCGGTATATAAGTATACATGCCCATCCTAAAAAAATACCCCTTTTACCTGCGTGCCACGGTCATTCTTTTTGGTCTGGTCCTGGTTTCCTATGCGCTTGCCAACCTGCGGGGCATATTGATCCCTTTTTCTTTTGCGTTGTTCCTGGCCATCCTTTTGAACCCGTTGACGGATCGTCTCCAGACATGGAAAATACCAAAGGTACCCTCCATCCTCATTTCCATCGTCATTGCCATCATCGCGATCTCCGGGCTCTGGTATTTCCTGGCCACCCAGATGATGCATTTTACCGATCAGCTGCCTGTGCTGCAAAAAAAGACCACCGAGATGGTATCCAATCTGCAACAATACCTTGTCCGGGAATTCAAGGTCCCGCTGGAAAAACAAAACCAGTATATAGGGGAAGCAAAGGCCGGGATCAAGCCCCTGGTCGGGGAACTGCTGGGCACTTTTCTCGGGACATTGAGCACTGCTTTTCTGTTGCCCGTCTATTGTTTTTTGTTCCTGTATTATAAGACGCTTATCCTTAATTTCCTTTATGAGGTCTTTGCCGAGGAGAATGCCCAGGAGGTGAGCACGGTACTGAGCAAGGTAAAAGGCGCCATCCAGAGCTATATGTATGGACTGGTGATCGAGGGATTGATCGTAGCCACCATGAATACCGTAGCCTTGCTGATCCTGGGTGTTCCCTATGCCGTTCTGCTTGGGGTGCTGGGTGCGATCCTGAATGTGCTGCCTTTTATCGGTGGCGCCCTCGCGGCCCTGTTACCCATTATCATGGCGACCGTTACCAGGGATGGGGTACATACGCAGATAGCCATTGCCCTTTCCTATATCGTCATCCAGTTTATCGACAACCATTTCCTTATTCCATATATCGTATCGTCTAAAGTGCGGATCAACGCCCTGATCTCGATCCTGGTGGTCCTGCTGGGAGGGGCGGTATGGGGGTTCTCGGGGATGTTCCTTTCGATCCCTTTTATCGGGATATTAAAGATCGTTTTTGACCGCGTCCCGGAATTGAAGCCCTGGGGAAAGCTGTTGGGGGATGAAATTCCGACGCTGAAACGAGGCTTGCGCCCGCTCCGAAAGAAAAGGGTAAGCCAGGGGGACCGGGTAAGAGGGATGAGATTAAAGAAAGGAACGGGAACTAGTCAGTGAGGATCACCGGTGCTATACGATCAGGTGTGGTATGAATCGGCTAAGGTTGTCTGTTACGAGGCTATTCGCCTCGCGGATGCCCATTCCTGCCGGCTCCTGCCCGATGATCCAGCTGCCGACAACGGGATAATTACCTCCGAAGGAGGGCAGCGGACAAAGCTCCTGGTAGATATAGCCTTCTTTTCCATAGTCTCCTTCCGTCTGCTGCAGGATGGTACTACCCTGCACAAGCTCTATATTGGCCCCTTCCCGGGAGAGGATGGGTTTTTTTACATAGTTGGTCAGGCGGCCGCTATCGAAATAAGCCGGCAGCAGATAGGGGCAGTCAGGGTACAGTTCCCATAATATGGGCAGGATGGCCTTATTGGAAAGGATCATTTTCCAGGCGGGTTCGATCCAGTAGGCCCTGCTCCTGTCGGCCAGGATATTCATCCCGAACTCCTCGTTCACCATCCATTCCCAGGGATACAGCTTGAAGATATTCCGGATAGGCTGCTCCTGCATATCCACGAATACCTGTGTTTCCTGGTCCCATCCGATATCGTCCACAAAAAGAAGCCGGGTATCCAGTCCTCCCTGTATGGCGCAGTCGCGCATATATTCCGTATTGGTAAGGTCTTCCAGGGATTGTTTGACACAGGTGAAATGCAGGATACCGGGATAGAGATAGGCTTTCAGGTACTTCCAGTAAGCGATGAGCTTTTCGTGGATGCTGTTGAACTGGTCCTTGCCTTTATCGAAATCCTGGAGCCAGAACCACTGCACGATCCCCGCCTCATACAGGCTGGTGGGGGTGTCTGCATTGAACTCCAGGAGCTTTAGTTGTCCATCCTTATAGCACAGATCGAAGCGGCCATAGATCGCCGGATGATCTTCGGCCCAGGTCTTTTCTATGTAGGGGATAAAGGCATCTGGGATGGCGAATTTGCCATACAGGCGGTTATCCATCACATGTTGTACGGCGCCCAGGCAGAGGTCCCACAGTTCGGCAGATGCCTTTTCGATAAAGAGGATCTCCTCCATTTTAAATTCATAGCAGGCGCTCTCATCCCAATAAGGTACGTTGGTGGTATGGAATCCAAAACCTAATTGTTCGACGGCTTTCTGCCAGTTATTTCGGGGGCTAATGGTGACACGTTGCATGGGATGTTTTTTAGGAGGACACGGAATAGGCGCCGCTGCCAAAGCCGCCGCGGATGACGCTGCCTTTAAAAGAATTGCCGCCGATATTACTCCTTTCGCTGATGGCGTCGGAGTAGTAGCCGGTCCGGCGGTAATAGCCATTGTAATAATTCCCGTAGGGGCGGAAGGCAAAATACCATAACAGCGGGCCTACGCCCGGGTGATAGGTACGGGTATAGGGCGCCGTGCTGTCACCGCGTACATAGGTCCGGTTGCCATTCTGCCATTCGTTGTTGGGATGGTGGCAGCTGGCGAGGGCGGCGGTGATGAGGATGAGCTCTATATGTTTCGTTTTTTTCATGTCGTCTTCGATTTTTGCCGCGGCTATTTCACCGTGCCGCTGTTATTTCACCGTGCGTCGGCTATTTCACCATGCGGCCGCTATTTCACCGTGATGAAGATCTCATAGTCCTTCGGCACTTTTACGCTTTTTGTATCGCCGTCGGCGTTCTCCGCCACGGTGTTCCCGATGCCCAGGGCAGGCACGGTATCCTTGTGGACGATGGTCTTGTACTCGTTAAAATTGACCCATACCTTATGCGTGGTCAGGATGACGTCATGGGTGCTGTCGGCATGCTGGACGGAGACGGATGTTTCGATGGCGCCGGCCTTGTTGACGGTGTCGGTCACATCCTCTTTCTTGTCGTCGCAGGCGGTTAAACCGGTCAGGCAGAGGAGGATGGCAGAGAATGCGGCTATGGATCGGCGCCGTATGATTGTTTGCATATTGATCGCTTCTCCCGTAAAGATACACGCCCTGCCGGGATGTCAAAATCGAATAGGGAATGCCGTAGCCGGCCCATGAAGAATGGGAAAGTATGGCTGATGAGTGGCGGGTGGGGATAGGCGGCAGGCTTTTGGAAGTCAGGGCGGCCAGGGATCAGGTCAGGCCGACCTCATAATGCTGCTCGGGGATCTGAACGTCGGCAAATCCTTTTTTTAGCAGACGTTCCTTAAATGCCTGTTGTACATCATATTCGCCATGTACGATAAACAGTGTTTTTACCTGGCGGGGGTCCTGGCAGGCCAGGAACTGGCTCAGGTCTTCGTAGTCGCCGTGGGCGCTCATGCTGCGGATGCTGCCGACCTCGGCATGGACCTCATGGAGGATGCCGAAGATATGTACTTCTTTGGCGCCTGCCATCAGCCGGCCGCCGAGCGACCGGGGCTCACAATAGCCTACGAGCAGGATGGTATTGCGGCTATTCTCGATATTATTGCTGATATGGTGCTTGACACGACCGGCGTCGGCCATGCCGCTGGCGGAGATGATGACGCAGGGTTTATCACGATAGTTTAGCAGTTTGGACTCATCGACGGATTTGATATATTTCAGCCCTTTAAAGGAAAAAGGATCGTTGTCGGTCTCGAGCACCTTTTGAATGGTCTTGTTGAAATACTGGGGATAGCTTTTGACGATCTCCGTCGCGGCAACGCTGAGCGGGCTGTCGACATAATAGTCGAGATCGGGAAGCCGGTGGGCTTCTTCCAGCGAATTGAGGGCAAAGAGCAGCTCCTGGGTGCGGCCTACGCTAAAAGCGGGAATGATCAGCTTCCCCTTTTTTTCCACACAGGTCCTTGTTATCCATTTTAACAGCAGGTCTTCGGTAGTATCGGCGGCATCATGCAGGCTATTGCCATAGGTGGATTCGATAAGGATATAGTCGGCCTGGGGGAATACAGCGGGAGAACGCAGGATCACATCGCTGTAACGTCCTACATCGCCGCTGAAGGTGATCCGGGTCTCTTTGCCATCTTCCATTATTTTGAGATGGACCGCAGCGCTGCCGATGATATGTCCTGCGTCCGTATACAGGACCTGGACGTTCTCATCCACTACATGCCATTGGTCGTATTCCACCGGGACGAAATGGTCCATGGCATGTTGCGCATCCTGTTCGTTATAGAGGGGTTGCAGATAGGGAAGACCTTCGGCAGTGCGTCGTTTGTTTGTGAACCGGATATCGTCCTGCTGGATGCCGGCGGAGTCTTCCAGGAGGATGCCCGTCAGCTCCTTTGTGGCGGGGGTACAGAATATTTTTCCGTTGAAACCGTCCTTGACCAGTTTTGGGATCAGCCCGGTATGGTCGATATGCGCATGGGAGAGGATCAGATGCGTCACTTCGGAAGGGGTAAATCCCCAATTGCGGTTGAGGATATCCGTTTGGGTGCCCATGCCCTGGAACATACCACAGTCCAACAAATATTTTTTGCCATTCTTCAGGGTCACTAAATGTTTGGAGCCGGTGACGGTACGGGCGGCGCCGTGGAAAGCGATCTTCATATGTATTATTTTGGTGCTTTAATTTTAAAAGACCAGGTGAAAAAGAATTCAGCAATCTCCTCCCCCGCTTTATTGGTCCCGAGGGAACGGGCGCTGATCGTTTGCCCCTGGCCGGTGACGATAGCCTGCTCGATGGCTGCCTTGATGGCCAGCCCGTCGATACAACGAAAGTAAGTGATGCCGGTGGCTTTTTTAAAATAATTCGCCTGCATGCTCACAACGAGCATGGATACGGGAGGCTGCCGCTGATATACCTGCGACATGGCGAGCACGCCGGTACTCATTTCCGCCGCCATGCTGAGACAGGCAAAATAGGTGGAGCGAAACGGGTTTTTAGAGAACCATTTATACGGGACGGTCACCACGCAATGCGTCGCCTCCATTTCGCGGACCCGGAGACCGGAGAAAAAGGCGCTGGGGATCTTTGTAAAGAGGTAGAGCCGGAATTTTAAAGGGTTGCGAAGGAGACGGTGAAATGGGTCCATGTTAATTATTGTTTACTTATTTCGACGATGGTCGCAACGACATTGTTCTTTTCTCCTTCTATGGTGAATTGCATGTTGCCCTTTGCCGAGCTTTTGAATTTTATATCGGGAATTTGCGTTGCCCCCAGGGCGGTATTCACCCTTGCCGCAAAGTCCTGCCGGGTGTTTGCGCTGATCTTACTGTTGAGGGCATGCCAGTCCAGGGGTTCCCGGCTGACGACGACGGCCATTTCATCCCGGGTGCCGATGGAGTCCGGCATCATGCTTTTGTCTTTTGGAAAAAGCCGGTAGCCGGTGATACCGCAGAAAGGGGAATATTTTGTCCTGGTCGGATCGTCTGCGCTTGGGTAGGGGAAAAGGGTATAGCTGGTGCCGTCCGTTTCCTTACCAAAAACATAGATGTAACATTCGGTGGAGTTCCTTACCTCCATTTTGAAACGGGTACCCATCTTTACGGGCGAGATGGTCTCGAATATGTTGCCGTTCTTTACCTGCAGGGGGATGTAGTCACCCGGGACCGTGGTTTTACCTTCATAACGGATCTGTACGAGCCCGATCTCACAGGCGAAGGGGGCGGTCGCAGCGGCCCCGGTCCGTTCCATTGGCTCCAGTCCATATGCCTCCCGCACAAAATACCGGAAATCGGGATAGCGCACCCAGGCAAAACCGTTGTTGCCCCAGGAGGGTCCCCAGCTATTCATGATAAGAAAGGCGCCACCATATTTCCGGTCGTCGTAGCCTACCACGCATTGCGCATGCCCTCCGAAACCCATCAGGTCCCGGTCATCCGCCGTCGGGGTCCAGACATCCTGTCCCGCCATGGAGCTCATATAGCTTCCACCCACCATCATGCCGATGACGACGGGGGCGCCCTGTGAAAGATTCTCTTTTATGGCCCGCAGATCGATGACGTTGTTACGGTCGCCGGGCGTCAGCCGGTTAAACCCCCGCATGCGGTGCTGGCGGGCTTCTTCCAGCTGCTGCTGGTCGGGTTGTTTGGAACAGTCCTGGTCGTTGTAGGGAAATTCGGCATAGGGAACGGAACCGCTTTTGGTCATGAACTCCATCGCCCGTTCGATATAGGAGCCTTCGCAGTTCTGGACACCGATCTGGTTATAGAGGAAGGAGGGGCTAAATTTAAGGCTGTTGGGATCTTCGCCGGTCCGGGCGGCCTCCGCGATGGTACGGGCCCCGTAGGCGCTGCTCCAGGCCACGCAGCTGCCCTGATGTCCCTGGTCACCGACACCGGGAGCGAATTTTTGCAGATTGACCGCTTCGGGTAATGGGTTCTTTGTGGGATCGTCGGACAGGGATTCGTAGATATTCGCCTTTTCGAATTGCCGGGGATCGAGATAGCCACCCGTAGCAAGCTGGACGGCTTGGTGCAGAATACCGCCGCCGCTTCCGCCATTGCAACCGCCGCGGCCAAAAAGAAAGTAACCGCCGCCGAGAAGGAGGAGTACAAAGATGAGCCCTCTTCCCCGGAACAGGCCCAGCAACAATAGGAGTAATCCGAAGATCCCTCCTCCCCCATCGCCTCCCCCGCCGGAAGGATCGCCCCCTCCCTGATCATCTCCACTATTCTCTTGCGGGTCCTGGGGATCGTCCACCATCCGGATAGGCATAGCACTGATGTTTAGTTGCTATAAATGTAACAAGATTTTTTGGATGGGACGCGAACCATAGGCAGGTGATCATTACGACACCGCGATGCTGAGAGGTAAGATGCCGAAGAACGAACGATCGCCGCCTATAGCTCGATCTGGTTCCGCAGCAGGTCCTCAAAACGATCCCTCTTGCGGATAAGATGTGCCTGGCCGTCTTTTACAAGGACTTCGGCGGGTTTGTACCGGGAGTTGAAATTGGAGGACATCTCGAATCCATAGGCGCCGGCGTTATAAAACACGAGGTAGTCCCCTTCCCGTACTTCGTTGATCGTCCGGTCCCAGGCGAAGGTGTCCGTTTCGCAGATATTGCCGACGACGGCATACTCTTTCGGGGCGCCGTTGGGATTGCTGATATTCACGATACGATGATAGGAGTCGTAGAACATGGGGCGGATGAGATGGTTGAAACCGCTGTCTACGCTGACAAAGGTGGCGGCATCTGTCTCCTTGATCACGTTGACCCTGGTAATAAAATAGCCGCATTCGCTGACGAGGAACTTACCGGGCTCGAACCAGACCTGGAGGGGCCGCCCGCCGGGGTTTGGATGATGGGCGAAGGCCTCTTTGATCTTTTCTGCCAGCAGGGGGATATCGGTCTCCACGTCCTTGTCCTTGTAAGGCACTTTAAAACCGCCGCCCAGGTCGATGAACTTTAGTTCGCTAAAGCGGGGGACGATATCGAAAAGGATGCCGATGCCTTTTACAAATACCTCTACGTCCTTGATCTCGCTGCCGGTGTGGATATGCAGATCGGCGATATTTAGTTCGTATTGCTGAACAAGGGACAGTACCTTTTCTATCTGGTCGACGGGGATACCGAATTTGCTTTTGTCATGACCGGTAGAGATCTTGAGATTGCCGCCGGCCATGATATTGGGGCGGAGACGGACACCGACGGGGTAGCTATGTCCGTATTTTTTACCAAATTTCTCCAGGTTGGACAGGCTGTCGATATTGATGATAACGCCCAGGGATTGGGCGGCTTCGATCTCGTCGAAGGCGATGCCGTTGGAGGTGTAGAGGATACGCCCGGGAGGGAAGCCGGCATGCAACGCCAGACGGACCTCGTTGATGGAGCTGCAGTCCACGTTGGCTCCCAGCTCACAGATATACTTTAAGATATTGATATTGGTCAGTGCCTTACAGGCATAAAAGAAAAGCGTATTGCTCTGCCGGAAGGAGGTGGTGAGTTTGTCGTATTGTTCTTTTATCTTTTCGGCATGATAGACATACAGGGGGGTGCCGAACTGCTGGCCCAGGTTGATCAGGTATTCCGGAGATAGTTGTTGTGACATGCGGTCGGGGTTTATGGGTCAGTATTTCCCGGGATGATGAGGGGCGGGGCTGTCGCCGTTATCGTCGCTCCGGCCATTGTCGGGATCGTTTTCGCCGTGTTGGTCATCGGTGTCGTCGCCTTCTTCTTCGATCTCTTTTTCTTCTGCGGATATGGCATCTTCGGCTTCGGGTGCATCGTCTATGATCAGTTTGCCGCTTTCGCTGACGATGAGCAGGGATTCTTCTCCGCCGTCCCTGTTTCCTTCCGTCGGAATGGTCTCTTCTTCTGTGGGAAGGGTCTCGTCGGGGTTATGATGGATCACGGTGCCTTCGATCAGGGTCTCCGCGTAGACTTCTTTCAGTTTGGGCAGATCGGCGGGGGAGTTGATGCCGAAGTAGTCCATGAAGGTCTTGGAGGTGGTGTAGACCAGGGGTTTGCCGGGCATTTCTTCGTTGCGGCCGGAGATGATGATCAATTCCTTTTCCAATAGCTTCTGGATGGAATAGTCGCTGCTAACGCCGCGGATGGCCTCGATCTCTCCCTTGGTGATGGGTTGTTTGTAGGCGATGATGGACAGGGTTTCGAGAGCGGCCGAGGATAGTCGTTTGAGGAATTTTTCCCCGTTGAGCTGTGCTACGGTCTTATGAAAATCCTTTTTGGTCAGGAATTGCCAGCCGCCGCCGCTCTCCCGTACTTCGAAGGGATAGAATTCGGAGGCATATTTTTCGATGATCCCGTCGAGGGAGGTCTGTATTTGTTCCAGCGTCAGCTTTTCCTCCATAAAGCCAAAGGCGTTGTTGATCAGCTCCGTGATCTCCATGGAGGTCAGGGGCTTATCGCTGGCAAAGATCAGCGCTTCGATATGTGGGATGATGTTTCCTATTTCCATATTCAACGTATTACCCCTGTAATGCGGCGGCTCCGCTCACGATCTCCGTCAGTTCGGTGGTGATGGCGGCCTGGCGTGCACGGTTATAGGAAAGGCGCAGGGCTTTCAACAGCTCGTTGGCATTGTCGCTGGCCTTGTCCATTGCGGTCATACGGGCGCCGTGTTCGGAGGCATTGGCATCCAGTACGGCCTTATACAACTGAGTATTGAGGATCTTTGGCATCAGTTCGGTGATCAGTTCTTCTTTGCCGGGTTCGAAGATAAAGTCGTTGTTGGCCGCGCCTGCTTTTTTCTGCACTTTGGGGATGGGCAGGAATTTTTCGAGCGTGAAGACCTGTGTAGCGGCGTTCTTAAATTCGCTATAGACGATTTCGACGGCGTCGAATTCCCGGCTGGAGAAGGCCTTTACGGCTGCCTGTGCGCAAGCCTGTACGTTTGCGAAATTGAGCTGGAGGAAAATATCCTTATAGGTTTCGCTGACCTTGTAATTATTTTTGGCGAAGTGTTCGTATCCTTTTTTGCCGATGCTCCAGATGGTCACGTTCCCTTTGGCAGCCTGGGCAGCATATTTGTCCCGGATGGTAGCTTTGGCCAGTTTGACCAGGTTAGCATTGTAGGCGCCTGCCAGACCGCGGTCGCTGGTGATGACGATGAGTAATACTTTTTCAACGGGTCTTTCAACGGCCAGGCTCATGCCCAGGTCGCCTTCGGAGCTGCTGACGATATTGCTAAGCAGTTCCTGTAGTTTTTGTGCATAGGGGCGCATCTGGATGATCGCATCCTGGGCGCGGCGTAATTTGGCCGCACTCACCATTTTCATCGCCTTGGTGATCTGCTGGCTATTCTGAATGGATTTGATCCGATTACGTACCTCTTTAAGTTGTCCTGCCATAGTAGGAGTTTTTGTGCATATGTTAGCCTATCGGCCGACGGACCATTGTCCATCTTTAAAATCGGCTGCAAAGGTAGCGTAAACGCATCAAAAATCCATTTCCCGTGGGAAAACGGTGGGAAAAAGGGCATTGGGCGGTTGGGCGTCCCTACCTTATGCGGTCACTTCGCGGCGTGTATTCCTGTCCGATCGCGGTAAAGTCCGAAATAATGCGGACTTTTGTATGTACGTATGACAAAGAAAAACGTTCGAAAGACAGATACCGCCGAGCGGCCGGTCCGGACCGGAAAAACGGGTGCCACCGGGATCATCCGGGAAACAGGCAAAAATGGCATGGAATCCGGCAATGGGGCCGAAGATAAGACGATCCGATCCGGGAAGGCCGGAAAAGCAGCTAAACCCGTCCAATCCGGCGGGGCCGGGGTCAAGGGCGGACGGAAAAAGGTACCGGTGATCCTTATAACCAATGACGACGGGATCAGCGCCCCCGGCATACGCAATCTTGTAGAAGCCGTCAAAGGGTTGGGAAAGGTGGTCGTCGTGGCTCCGGACAAGCCGCAATCCGGTATGGGTCATGCCATTACCATCGGAAATCCCCTGCGTCTGCATCCCATGCATCATCTCTTTGAAGGGGTGGAGGCCTGGCAGTGTTCCGGCACCCCGGTGGATTGCGTGAAACTCGCGGTGGATAAGGTTCTTCGCCGCAAGCCCGATATTTGTCTCAGCGGGATCAATCATGGCGCTAATCATTCCATCAACGTGATCTATTCCGGTACCATGTCGGCGGCCGTAGAGGCGGCTATCGAGAGTATCCCTTCGGTAGGGTTTTCGCTGCTGGACTATAGTGTGGAGGCCGATTTTGGTCCTGCCCGGAAATATGTGCGGACCATCGTGGAAAATGTGTTGAGGGATCCAATGGATAAACACCTGATCCTCAATGTCAATTTCCCTGCCGTACCCGATTCTCTGATCAAGGGGATCAAGATCTGCCGGCAGGCCTATGCCAAGTATGAGGAGGATTTTATCGAGCGGAATGATCCAAATTCAAAAAAATATTATTGGTTGACGGGTAAATTCGTAAACTTTGACAGGGGGAGGGATACAGATGTCTGGGCATTGGAACATAATTATGTAAGTGTGGTTCCTGTACAATTTGACATGACGAATTACGTTCTTAAAAGCAAACTTGAAAAAACGTGGAAATCGTGATATTCAAAAAAGACAACCTTCGGTTGGGGCTGTTGCTGGGGCTGGTAGCCCCGATCATCAGTCTTGTCATCTATTATTTTGTCAAATTCTATCCCACCTTTTCCATAAAGGATTTCTTTTTCTTCCTGCAGACGAATAAGACGCAGATCACGGCTGTTTCGGTGCCCTGCCTGGTGCTGAACATCGCCCTTTTTACTTATTACATAAATTCACATAAGGACAATACGGCCAAGGGGATCTTTGCGGCGTCGTTGATCTATGCGATCCTGGCTCTGCTGTTTAAGTTCATTTAGGGCAAATTCTTTTGGAACATCGTTGTACAGACCTTATTTTTGCACTCCTTTTAAGGATACGGATTGCCCTATAGTATAATGGTAGTACGACAGATTTTGGTTCTGTTTGTCGAGGTTCGAATCCTCGTGGGGCAACAAGAGACCCCTCGCAAAGCGAGGGGTTTTGTTTTTTCCGGTAGCGGGGCAAACTTGTTTGCCGGAGCGGACGAGGAAAACAAAACCGTACCGGCGGATGCCGGGACGGGGTCTCTTGGGTACTGCCAATGCACGAAGGATCAGCGAAGCTAATCCTCGTGGGGCAACAAGAGACCCCTCGCTTTGCTGAGGGTATTTTTTTGGCCGGTAGCGTGCGAGCTTGCTCGCGGGAGCGGATGGGCGGAAAAATACCAGCCGGTGCCAGCCGGATGAGGTTTCTTGGGTAATGTAACTGCGCGAAGGATCACCGCTGGCCGAGGGGCTTCCTTTCACTCAATGCTTCCGAACGACGGGATGGCAGGATAGGGCGTTCGCAATGCTGTCCAAGGGCCCAGGTAAAGCAGGCCCCGAAATAAAATATGAAGGAACAGTAGAATACGAACAGCAGCAGCAGGGCCAGGGAGGTGGATGTACCATAGATGATCTTCATGTTGTCATAATCCAAAAGACGATGCAGCAGCAGTTGTCCGGCGGTGAACAGGAGGCTTGTAAATGATGCGCCCGCCCAAGCCATTTTCGCGTGCGGCCGGCCGTAGGAAAGATATTTCAGAAGCAAAAAGAACCAAATGGTCACGGCCAGGAACATGATCAGGCGATAGAAAAAAGCGTTGACCTGTAACGGCAGGAGCCAGCCACCGGCGTCTCCCAACAGGACAATGGAGAACAGTATGCCTGCCATAAGAATTATTCCAACGGAGCGGATCCTGCTGACAAGGAGGAAGCCAAGTCCCTGTTGCGCCTTTAGCCGGATCTTCCATAGCTGGTTTATCGAATTCTTTACGATCTCGAAAAGAGTGGTGGCGACAAACAGCAGAAAAGCGAACACTCCGATGCGCATGCCGAAGTTAAGGGGCAACCGGTGGATATTTCTCACTACCTCACGCACCTGTAATGCGATGTTCCTGTCGAGGCCGACGCTCAATTGCTGGAAGAGATCATGGCGGATGATCTTCGGGTCACCCAAAAATCCCAATATGACAATAAGGATGTAAAGGATGGGAGGCAGCGCAAAGCTGACGAAAAAAGAGGTGGCCGCAGCCATGCGGAGCGGATCGTTCTGCCGGAATAGCTGGTAAGCCGCCCGTAAAACCGGCCATGCGGAGGTGACCACCAACCCTCTATTTTTCTTTTTACCCATCTGTCTATTTCATTCCTACGGACTTTTTGATCCCGGTGAACAAGGTCTTCCAAATCAGGTTAAACATCGACTTGTTTAAGATACGCTGAAAATGGACTTCTTCCGTAGCGGGATTGGCCCCCTTGCTGGAATTCTTTACCACGAGATTGGCAAAAAGGCTGGCGAGACCCTTTTTATCGAATCCGGGGTGGTCCTTATTCTTTTTTAACATCGAGACCCTGATATCCTTATACGACATTGTGACCTGGCCGTCACCGGCGGAATCTGTACCACGGATGGCGAATTTCAGGTGGTTTATTTGTCCCCGTTCCAGCCGTGCGAGCCCCAGCGGCTCGGTTAGCGGATTAAGGGAGCGGGCGTCGAGGCTGCCGAAGTCGCCTTCGATCGTAAACCTGCCTTTTGAGTCCTTCAAAAGTAGGATGAGCCGGGCGTTTACAGGAGTCTTGTCCAGGAACCTGGCATGGAAGTCCACTATGCAGCGGCGGTCGTTTTGCAGGTCTGCCCGCCTATTGGTGACATGTTGGATACTGGCCCGCACGTCATGGAATTGAAGCTTGCCGGTGCTGTTACTCTTGCCATTCTTCTCTTTGTACTCAATGAAGGAGTGGACGAATAGGATCTTATCGATGGAAAGAGGGAATGGAAGACGCATCAATTGCTGTTGAGGATATTTCCCGACCTTGCTGGTAGTGTCGGGTGGGCGGGAGAGATCGCGGTAAACCCGGAACGCACTTTCGCCGATGACGAGACTATCGGCCCGGATGGCCTTATGCCATAATGCCTTTCGATCGATATGGCGGAGAGCGACATTCTTCAGCAAAAAATCATATCTGTCCTTTTGCATCGGAAAAGAGGCGGCAAAGGCAATCTCCGGGAGGCGAGGCTTGATCCTCACCCGGGCCACCTGCAGGGTGTTGTCTGTGCTTGCGAACCGAAGGCTGTCAAGCCCTATCGTATATTTTTTGTTGCCGGAAGGCAACTCCAGCTCTTTACAGTCGAGCGCCAGGTCACGGGAAAAAAGGATGTTAGCACTATCCTTGGGGGCGGTGCTGTCGATGAAAAGATGGGACAGCAGCAGCGATACCTTATTACCCCGAAAATATATTTCGGAGCTGTCCAGGCTGCTGACGAGGATCGTTGCATCCCTGAACTGTACACTGTCTATGGATATTTTCAGCAACCGTCCCAGCAACTGTCTTTTCAGGTCGGGCGTAGGATTATATACGGAGGAGTCCTTTTTAAAGTGCTGGACCATTATCCTGATCTGCGCGCCTGTCACTTCGACCTTTCCTCCTTCCAGCTCTTTGGCGAGAAGGCCTTTTGGCGTCTTCACCCGCGCGATATCGAGGGCATCGATGTGTATTTGCAAGAGCATGTGCGGCTCCTTCTTTTCCCTGACCATTTGTTGGTAGACGGCAGTGTCGGGTCTGAGATCTATATCCCTTACATGGAGCATGCCGGCGACCTCGTCGAATACCAGGTGATCATAATGAAGAATATAGAGTCCCTTTGTCTTTTCCGATAAGACCCGGGCTATTTTCCTATCCACAAAATAGTATTTGTAGAACTGCCAGGCAACGATAAAGAGTACGATGACGGCCAGCGCGGACAGCAGGAACAATTTTGTTCTTTTTCGGATGGGCATATGTGGATATGAGTAAATATTATACAAATCCAATAGTAAAGCCTTCCGCAGAGCAGAAGGCTTTACTTTTTTTTATGGAGTCACCTACCTGGTTCCAACTGACCCGGAAGCATTATGCTGTGGGTTGAAGTTGTCCATTTTAGGCGTGATAATGATTTTGATATCGGTGCTCTGTGGAGTGCCGTTCATAGGAGGGCGCTGCAGAGATACATTGATCCTGGGCATCCCATTTTTCAGAAAGCGGTCGGCGACCGATACCATGCGACCTTGCTTCAGGGCCCAGGCACGGTTGTGCATATGATTCATACCGTTGGTATAGACCATGGATCCTTCCGATGAGTACCTGTGATGTACTTTCTTATGTACCGGGGCGGCATTGCTTTGGCTGCCGGTACTATTCGTGTTTGCCGCCGTGCTGCCACCGCCGGTGTTGCCGTTTTGTGCGCTGCCGGAGGCCGTCGACATAGAGTTGTGATGGGCATGAACGGTCCTGTGATGTCTGGGTGCGGGAGCCATCGCCATTGCGCCGGCAGGTGTCGTTTCGCTTGCGACCCAGCCTGTGGCTGAATCACCGCTGGCTACGGCAACATGTACATTCGTCCTGCCCCTGATGGCCTGGGCAACCCCATCCAATGCCTTCATCCCGGCCGGGGTGATCATCGTACTGTTTTTCTTAAAAAGGTCGTTTTCATCCATCCGGACATAAATTACGTTGTTCATCTGCTGCACATCGCCATTTGAAACACCCGACTGGGTCAGGGCGCTTTTTACGTCCTCGCTCATCTGGGACAACGAGTCCTGCTGCTCCTTAAAGTAGCTTTGATAATAGTTCAGCGACTGTTGCTGCGTAGCATACTTGTTGTTACTGGCATCCAGCGACTGCTGAAGGGTCGTGTTCTTGCTCTGTAAATCCTGTACATTGCTGTTTAGTGACGTTACCTGCTGGGCTAATTGAGCGCTATCAGTCCTGGCCTTTGCCAATTCATTTTGGGAGGTCTTATATTTCCTGCTCGATACGCATCCGGTGAGTAAGATCAAAACGGTACCCGCGACAGCAAATGACATGTTTAGTCTTGCTTTCATGATTAAGTAGTTTTAAGTAATGTGTATGTAGGTTCAGAACATTTACTTAAAATTTAATGCCAGGGGGGTAAGTATAAGAAATTGCTGATTATAGGGGACATATTTCCCATATGAACCAACCAGAGAGGATAAATATTCCTCACCCGGAGTGATCGCGAAAGTGTCCGGCTTGCCGGCCGGGGATATCCGGGCCGGCAGTGGAGTCTACAGGGGTTGATCGCTTTTGTTCACATGCGTGGCGGCGGGATCTTTGCTTCTTTAATATTGAGCGGGCTTGTACCCAGCACTTTGCCCTGCAACGCGGACATCGCCTGCGCTGCCTGGTCATCCCTCATTTCAACAATTCCCCTGCCCCTGCTTAAGCCGGAGATAGGGTCAATTATGATTTTTGTATACTCAACCCACCCAAAAGGGTTGAAAAGGCGCTGAAGATCAAATTTGTCGTAATCCCTTGGCAGTCCGGATATAGTCATTCGCATAGGACAAAAATATACTTTTTTTTGGCCTATTCAGGATCGGCGGGTATTTAATCCCCGTTTTCCTTATCCACCTGCGGGGGTATGGCCAAAACCGGACGTAGGCTTACTTCAATCGGGACAACGTCGGTCAACTGCCTTTTTATGTATGCCTGGCTCAATTGCTGGATCTTTCGCCCCTGGGGAAGGAAGGTACTTTCCAGGCTACCGACCGCCTTATTATAATGGTTGACGGTCCCGGTAAGCCCTTTTCCAATATTTACCAGGTGTTCCATCAGGATCGCGCTCCGTTCATACAAATCGACCGCGGCATCACGGATCGACTCGATACTTTCGACTGTTTTTAACTGGTTCCAGCTATATCCAATGCTACGCAGGATGGTAATGAGGGTGGTTGGGGTGGCGACGATGATCCGGTTGTTCAGCGCCTCTTCTATTAAGCCGGGCCACCCCTGTAAGGCAGCGCCAAAAGAGGATTCAATCTGCATGAAAAGAACGACGAAATCAGGCGCTTCACTGAACTGATCCCAATAGGCCTTTGCGCTCAATTGTTTTATATGCGATCTTACCGCTGCGATATGCTGGTTAAGATATATTTTCTGCTGCTCGTGGTCTTCGGTCTCGAAGATCTGCAGGTATGCACTCAGCGGCACCTTACTATCGACGACGACACTACGGTTTCCGGGGAGATGAATGATCATATCCGGTCTTAACTTTCCCCCCTCCCCCTCGGTGGTCACCTGCTCTTCAAAATCACATTGATCCATCATCCCGGCAAATTCGACTAGTCTCCGGAGGGCTATTTCCCCGTATCTTCCCCGGGTATGACTCGTTTTTAAGGCGGTTACCAGATTTTTTGTTTCCTTGTCCAACGCAGTCGTGCTCATTTTCATCTGATCCAGCAGGGTACTCATCTGGCTATACGCCCCTTCCCTCTTTGTCTCCAGTGAATTGATCTTTTCATCCATCTTTGATAGGGACTCGCCCAAAGGTTTTACAAGATTGTCTATCGCCTGCTTTCGTTGTTCCAGATCGCCTTTGGCCTGGGTAACATGTGTTTCGAGGGCGGTTTTGGCAAGGTCCAGGAAAGACTGGTTATTTTTATCGAGGGCAGCAGCTGACAATGCATCGAAAGAGTCCTTCAACGCCTTTTGCGCTTCGCTTACAAATTTTTTCTGTTCTTCGATTGCAAGTAACGACTGCGCATACTTTGCCTCCAGGCTGTTGTTTTTGCCCGTCAGGGCGATATTGGTTTCCATTAAGTCTGTCTTCAACTGCTCGACCTGCCCCTTTAACCTGTTTCTCTCATTGGTCACCTCGATATTGCCCAGCGAAAGCTCTTCATATTTCGTTCTGGAAATGGCATGCGCCTCCTTTACGGTATCGAGCGTCGACGATAAAAGATCCTTCTCTTTAATTACCTGTGCAAGCTGCTGGCCCAGATTGTCACTATTTGCCAGCAGAGTCGCGATACGGCTGCTTAACCTGCCTTTCGCAACCAACCAGCCTATGATTATCCCTATTAAAAGGGTGATGAGCCAAATGATCAATGACAGGGTAAGCGTGTTTGTAGTCATAATATCTTTTAATTGGATTTAGCCACTACCAATGTACACATGCAACGAATATCGTTTACATTGACCGTCTTGAGTGGTTCGAGGAAGGAGAGCTTGTTGTTTTGCAGCATGTCCGCCAGTAAAGGTCTGGTCAGAAGGAAGCGTACGGACCCATCCGGTATATTATAAACCCCATCCCCTACCGGCTGCACTTTATCTTCTATGCCAATATCCGAGGTCATACGGATAAACAAGGAGCCGTCTGGCCGTAAGACCCGTGTCATTTCCGAGATCATCCGGTGAAACTGTGTCGTATTTTTTGCAAAATGGAGCACGGCGCTGCTGATAATGTGGTTAAAATAATTATCCTCAAAGGGCAGCTTTTCCACGGATGACTGCCGGAACCTTTCTGCCGCCAGGAGAGGATACCTGCTCTGCAGATCACTAATGGCCTGCTCATTCTGGTCGACGCCATAGATCGTGATATTATTCCGGAGGAACCAATGCAGATTCCTTCCGGCTCCGCAACCTGCATCCAAAATAGTGTCATCTGTCCGATACCTGTTCTTCATTATCTGATCTACCAGGTAAATGTCCGTGGATCCTATTGCTTCGTGAATTGAGTTAAAATGATTCAAAGTGCGGGTTATTTGTTATAAAGATAAGGAAGGACATGATGTTCAGCCGTAACCTTTTGAGGTTTCATTTTGCAACCTCAATGCCTTAAATCCGTCGCAATAAAACAATCTTGGGGACCAGCAGTACTATTATAATAAGAAAGGACGCTATTTCGATTGCTCGAGGCACCTGTTCCGATTGGCTGCCAACAAAAAGGCCATGGGCATAACACCCATAGCCTTCTTTATTGCCGAAAACCTTATCCTATAATTTATCGATGAAGCTTTTTACCGATTCTTTGGTATGACCGGTCTTTTTTTGGATCCGTCCATACAGCTCATCTTCCTTTCCTTCCTCGTACAACAAATCATCGTCCGTAAGGTTGGCATACTGTTGTTTTATCTTCCCTTTCATTTCATTCCAGTTACCCTTGATCTTAAGGCTGGTGCTCGACGTATTCGGTTTGTTGCTATCCATGGCGTTTACAATTTAAAATGATAAAGATTGTTTGATCTATATCTATTCAAATCGCTTGCCAAGGCCGGCCGGCTGCTAACCACCCGTTCAATTAAGGGATCTGGGGAAAAATTTCATCACATGGTCCATCGCCTGCTGAAAAGTAGCTACCCAAAGGGTCTTCCTGTTTTCTCTGAGATAATCCAGCAACTCCTGGTGAACGGCCGCGGAGGTGGTAATATAGTCACCGCCGATCCCATGGAACATGATAATCCCCATTCCTCCGCTCTGCTCGACGCGTTTTACAAACGCTATCAACACCTTTGCGCTCGTGCTGTCCTCCAGTCCCAGGGAGGGAACTCTCAGCGGGTCCAGGTGTCCGAAATCGGTGATGACCGCATCGTCGGTATCGCCGCCTATCCGGGCATATTTGACGAGTTTGTAGTGACGTAAGGTATCTACATAGTCTTTCCCGCCAACGGTCGTTTCGGCACAGGGATAGGCATAGGTCCTGCCATTCTTTCCATCCACGGCAAACAGGAACTGGTTCATGATCCCGATCTCCCGGATCACCTGGTAGGGAGTATACTGCTCCGAAGGAACGGGGTTGTCTTCCGAACCCGAGCAGGGATGCAGCAATGTATGATTGCCCAGCTCAAAGCCGTCCTTCGCGAGGGCCCTCCACCGGGGGATCGTCGAACTATCAATATCGCTGGTTAAAAAGAAGGTCGCGGTAAGACCGGCCCGCTTTAGTTGCGGGACCGCCGTATTGAGTTGTGAGAGCAAGGCATCGTCATAGGTCAATACGATCACCGCCTTCTTATGATGGGGCCATTGTATGGACTGCGTGCGTGCGCCATAGCAAAAAAATAATGCGGATAGGAACAAAAGGTTCTTCATTATACAATAACGGATGGGAGATCAAATGACAAACAGCCTATTCGAATAGGTAAAAATAGGCAAAATAAAGAATAAAGGCGCCGGCCGGTTATGGTCTTGTCTCCTTTATGAACTGGAGCTGGCTAAAATCAAATCCGCCTTTATCCGCAACCAGCCGCAGCCGGTTCAATCCCTTTGGCAGATCGAGGTTCTTTACTTCCACCGTCTGCCAGTTGGAAAAGCCGCCGGTATTGCTGACGGTAATATTTTCGGCCAGCGGCTTGTCATTACACCACAGGGAGAACCTGCCTCCACTATCGGCCGCCGAAAGGGCAACGGCAATGGTATATCGTCCCCCGTCCGTCACGGTGAGGGTATATTGAAGCCATTCCCCGTCCTCGATATTAAAAATATGATACCCCCTTTTTTGATCATTGTCCACCTGGATATCGACTCCGTCGTTCCGGTAGGCGCCGCCGCGATTGCCAGCCGAAGGCGCGGAAGGCATGGCATATTGGTAACGGGCGGTATCATTATCCCGGTATGCATAGCCGACCCGTCCCAGGTCATAATCCACCGCGTTTATGAGGGCGCCATCCTTTACCAGGTGCGGGGTGAAGGGGATCGTCTGCAGGCTGCCGACCTGTCTGAACATGGCGTCGGTCACATCCTTATGATAGATATTATGCTGCAGCTTTATGCTTTCCAGCCATTCGCCGAGTGCGGCCTGTGCTTCGCCGGCGGAGGGTTTTGGCCCGTTCTTAAGCCAGTAGTTCAACAATAGTTGATAAGAGGGTGTGCTTTTTATTTCCAGCGGGTTGTTGATCCCCATCTTTTTCAATTGCCACCAGCACCACCCGATATTATGTGATTCGACCAACTGGATCGCATCGGTGAACCAGGTATTCGAGTTCTCGCCGGATTCCCCGAGCCAGAGCGGCACATCATATTTGTCCTGCCAATCGAGAAAGGTTTGTATGCTGGATTGGGTATTGAAGTTTCCATATTTATGAAAGCTAAGGACCATATTATTATCCCAGAGGGGGAAGATCCCGTTATAGTTGTTTCCGAAACCATTCCCTTCGATGATAATGATATGTACCGGGTCCACCTCCCGGATAGCGGCGGTGATCTGCATCATCAGTGTTCTCAGCGGCTTATTTGTCTTTTCCCGGGTGCCGCGGATATCGGTTGGATCTTCGAAGCCCCAGTTTGGTTCATTGATGATATCATAGCCGCCGATCGAGGGGTCGCCGGCATAGCGTGCTGCCAGCTTTCGCCATAAGGCGATCATCTTTTGCCGGTTGGCTTCGCTGTCCCATAAAGAGGGTTTGGAAGGGTCCCGGTCCGATATATTCAGATCGTTGCCCTGTCCCCCGGGAGCGGCATGCAGGTCCAGGATGAGATACATATGGTTGGCCCTGCACCAGGCCAGCAGGCTATCGGTCATTTCGAAACCCTTTGGCAGCCAGGTATTCTGTCCGGCGATGGGCTCGGCCTCGGCGGAAAGGGTAAAAAGCCGGTAATGCATCGGCAGCCGGATCGAATTAAAACCCCAGGCAGCCAGGGAGTCGATATCGGCCCGGGTGGTATGATCATTCAACCAATCGTTGTAAAATTGATTGGCTTTCTCCACGCCGACCAGCTCTTCGATCTTTTGTTTGATCTTGTATTGCTGCCCGATGCCGCCCAGCCGGAACATGTATCCTTCCTGTAACATCCAGCCACCCATACCCATTCCCCGCAGGATAAATGTCTTTCCGCTGCCATCGACGATCACCTTTCCTTTTGCCTTTAAAAAGCCGGTACCGGTAGCGGTTTTGGGAGGAGCCTTTACAGCCGGGAGATCGTTGGCTGGGGAAATCCCTGCCGGTGGAAGGCGTTGTGCAAAGGAAAAAGCGGCGCTGAGGGCAACGGATGCGAGGACGACGGATAAAATGACGATTGTTACAGAAAACCAGGACTTGTGTTTGCTCACGATAAAATATTTAATGCTGATCAGATAGAGTGCCGTTTGATTTGCTTTGGTACGTACTTCCAATGGAGCCCAAAAAATCGAATAGGGATATATCCCCCACCAACTCTAATTTTTTTCTCAACCGGTACCGGCTGCTTTCCACTCCCCGGATGGAGAGGTTCAACAGATCGGCGATCGCCTTGGTGGAAAGATTGAGCCGGAGATACGCACAGAGCTTAAGATCGGTGGGGGTCAGCGCGGGGTGGTTCTCTTTTAATATTTTAAGAAAATCGTTGTTGGCTTTATCAAAATAGAGAGAAAACCGTTCCCAGTCATCGCTGATCTCCAGCTGTTCGTTTATGATCTTTATGATCCTTCGGATATTCTTTGTTCGCCGGTCTGCTTCGGTCTCCTGCAATACTTCCAGGATCTCGTCCTGGATCTTATTCAGCAGTTCCCTTTTTTGCAACAGGTTCATCGTATTGGAAGCCAGTTCCGCCTCATTATGTTCTACTTCCGCCTCCAGCTTTATGTTCTTGAGCCGTATGATCTCCTTTTCGTTCTTTTCGATCTCGAGCTGGTGCAGGTATTGCAGGCGCCGTTGTTCTTCTTCGAATTTGTCCTGTTGTTCCTTCAGCCGGTTGGCATGCTGGATGGCGTATTTTCGCTGTTGCTTTTTATAAAAGAAATATATGAGCAGTATGACCAGCGCAACATACATAAAATAAGCGGCAAAGGTCTTGTACCAGGGAGGGGAAATGGTGAACAGGAAGCGGCTTATGGAGGATTGATGACCGGTATTGTTCCTTGCGCCTACCTCGAAGATATAATTGCCGGCCGGCAGATTGGTGTAGGAGCGTTCCGTCTTTTTTGACCAGGAAGACCATTCTTTTTCATACCCTTTGAGACGACAGCTATATTCCACCGTGCCCCCAAAATAGGGCGAGGAAAATTCGAAGTGAAGGGAGTTCCATTTAAAGCCGATATCCTCTTTTACGGCAAAGAGGTCATCCTTCCCCGCGGAATCCTTATCCGCGAGATATCCTTCGAACAGGGCGCTATCTTTTTTATGAAAGGCGGTCACGGTCCGCAGCAATACGCGGAGCCCGAGATCCGTCTCTTTATATTTCTCGTAATCGAGATGGTAAAAACCGGTCTCTCCCGCAATCAAAATATTATTCTTATTGATGGGATAAATAAACTCCTCGTCATTTACCAGTACGCTGTTATTAAGCGCGGAAAAATAGACTTTTACCGGGTTGTCCGGCGAAGACAGGTCGATGACGCCCGGTTTCTGGTTTTCGATAAACCAGATATTGCCCTGTGTGTCCTCCCGCAGGTAGGAAACAAGCGCGGTCCCGAAGAGCTTTTTTAAAAAAACGGATTCCTTGAAATCACCCAGGGTCTTATCATATTCATAGAACCCCTTTCGTGTGACCAGCACGATCTTATCGTGGATCTTAAAAAGATAGGTATGCCCGGAGGATAGCAGGTTATGGACGTCCGCATAGGGTTGATTTACGGGACCGCCCGTGTCGTTGAAACTGATCTTATACAAACCCTGGTAGGGATGTGCCACCCAGATATCGTTGCCCTGGACCACGGTATATTTTGCCGATTCAAAAGAAGTGTGGGATTTGGGATTGACAAACCTCCCCGCGATATAATTATATACGTTTATCCCGTTATAGGTCCCGGCTATGACACGCGGGCAGGGCTGCTGTGCCGAAAGCGGTTGAAAGAACCAAAACCCGGTGGAGGTATCCAGTGGGATACAGGTGTTGTTATGCACGATAAAAGCTCCGTCATTACGCCCTATCAACAACTGGTTGTTCACTACCGAGAGTCCCCATACGAGCCCGTTGCCGTTGCTGACGGGGTTGAAATTTCCCCGGAGTCCGCCCAGGTCGTTACCGGGTTGGAAGGGTATGCTATACAGTCCGATGCCGGTCCCCAGGTATAATTGATTATTGTAGAGGGCTGCCGAATAACCGGGGCTTTTATTATCCTGGCTGGGATTGATGTGATGGATGGAACTATTGTAGATCACCAGGTCGATCCCGTTATTCAGGCCCAGCCAGATATTTTTTTCCTTGTCGGCATAGGCGACGTTTACGGTATTGGATTGGAGTCCTTCTGTCTTGGTCACGTGCTGAAGGATCTCTCCCCTGGTATTGATGACATAGTATCCGTCCAGCCGGGTGGCAATGATGATCTGCGTGGTATCGATGGTGCAGGCGGAATGGATGATCTTTTTGGCGATGGCGGCGATGGAAGGGGTCTCCAGTTTTCTGACGATCGTGTCATCGATGATATAGATCCCTGATTTCAAGGTGGTCACAAAGGTTTTATGCGCGCCGAAGCCGCTGACGGATCGAAGGGAGATCTTATCTTTTGAAAAATCGTAGGGGGTAGCAAGCGGCGCCCACCCTGTGTCTTTAAAGACAACCAGGCCTTTTGTGTATTCCTGCGCGATCAACAGGTCCCTGTCCACGCCAAGAAACCCCCAATTGATGCTTTTGAAAGCGGTGATCCTGCCTTTATGGAACCGAAAAATGCGTTTGTTCGATCGGAAGAAGATATCGTCCCTGAAATGGACGACGTGCCACACATCGCTAAATTCCGTTTCCCCGGGCGGGATCAGGTGTTTTAGGGATTCGTATCCGAGACCCCCTTTCCCGTCAAAAAAGAAATACCCGATCTCCTGCTGGCCGCCGATATAGATCCGGTCGTCTACGACGGTCAGTGAGCGGACGATACTGCCATTTGGTAAAGGATAGGTTTTCCAGTAGGTGCCGTCGAAGACCAGCAGGCCGTTGTCATTGGCAAAATAGAGCAATCCCCTTCTGTCCTGGCCAATGGCCCGGTTCTGTGTCCCGGATTCATACGTCTTTTTTGAATAATTGATGATCTCGGGGATCAGGATGCTGCTTTGCGCAAGGACGGTCGTAACGGCAAACAGCGTCGATAATATAGTTAGCAAGCCTTTTCTCATGCGCAAAAACCTATTCTACAATTACTTATATATGCCAATTTTGTGCGTTCTTATAAGGTACGAAATATTCTTTGTTTCCGCCCCATTATTAGAGTATATCGTTTTGGATGTTTGTAATGGCATGTGGCAGTCAATACAATTGGAAGTGGATAAATTAAAGTCGCGTTTTTTTTGTTCGTTGTCTTTCAGGATGTTTACCGCATGGGCAGAATTCCGGTGACAATCCATGCATTTGCTGATGAAAGCGGTCAGGGCGTTGGTTTCCGGCATATGGGGATTGTGACAGGTAGTACAGGTCATATCCGTCGCTTGAAAACAACGGCTTGCCCGAAGCAGCTGTACCTGTTTGCCGTGAACATCGGGTTCGTGGTTGTCGGCGCCGAAATCGGGGAAATAAAAATGGGACAAGGTATCTCCGGGGACAAAGCTAAAAAGGGATCGTTGGGCCGACTGATCGTTCCCGGAGTGGCAGGTCCCGCAAAGATCCAGCTGCTGCTGGCGGCTTAGGGTTTTTATGGACGTGATATATTTACCCGTTTTGGCGGTGGGATTTGCCTCCTGGTATTGTACGTGGCTGGCGGCGGGTCCATGACAGCGTTCGCAATCTATTCCATATATAATAGAGCTCTTGTCCAGGTTTTCGGTGACCGACAGGGGTCCTGATCGTACAAATGCTCTTTCCACGTAGGAGCCGTGGCATTCAAAGCAGCGGCTGGTGATGACGCGGCCGTAGCGGGCATGGCGGGCGGAGAAACCCGGGCTGTTGGCCCAGACATTCGCCCCCGTGAACCAGGTCAGGGGAAGCTGCAGCAATTGATCGTCCTTCCAGTAGGCGTAGGTTTGCGCCTTTTCGCCGGAGCCGAAGGCGACGTCAAATTTTTCGGAAACGGTTGGCTGGTCCGTTGTAAAATAGGACTGAAAAAGGGCATGGCTTTTTTCTTCCAGCCGGATATAGCTGGAGTCGGAGAAATAAAAGCGATCCTTACCACCGGAGTAGGAAGCCCGTGATCCAAGCGTCTCCTTGTCGACGGGCGAGGATGTCTTGTAATGATCGTTGTGTGCGTAGGAGTTGACGATGCCCTGATGGCAACGGATGCAGGTCGATGAACCTGCGTACTGATCGCCTCTGGGATCACCGGTTGAATGAGTGGAAAGACATCTTGAAAAGAAGATAGTCAGGGCCCCCAGGAGGCCCATGACTATCATAATTTTACCGTAATTCATAGTTATTTTGTACCGTCTTATTTCGTTCCTCCCCATTCCTTGCTTTGCTGGAGCTTGGTATTGTTCAATTCGGATTGTGGTATGGGGAAGATCTCGTTCCGTCCGGCAATAAATCCGCGGGAAGCCAGTACGGTAGCCGCCTTGCCCCAGCGAACGAGGTCGGGCCAGCGGAGTCCTTCGCCTGCCAGCTCCATTCTTCTTTCCTTTTCGATATTGTCCTGGGTCACGGCGACGGGAGCAAGCCCTACGCGTGCCCTGACGGCATTCAGCAGCTGATAGGCCCGGCTTCCTGCTCCCACATTGGATCCGGCATTCATCAATGCTTCGGCTTCCATCAGATAGGTATCGGCGAGACGGATCTCATATTCATCCTGGCCAAAGTTGAGTTCGGGGGTATTGGCGGCCTTATCGGATACGCGGCCGATGTATTTGTTCAGGAAGAAACCCGTATTGTTATACCCGGGCGTATAGCTGGCGGCGCCGGCGGTCTTCAGGCTATCGAGGCTGGCGATGGTGGCATTGTAGCGCGGGTCGCCGTACATAAAGGTGGCAAAGTCTTTTGTGAATACGAGGAAGCTATAACCGGAGAAATAATCCGGTGCGGTTGGCTTTAGCTGGGAGTATCCGCGGGGGCCTGTTGTGATACAGATCAGGTTGCCTTCGCTGGCGCCGGCATCGCTCCAGCCGCCGTTGGACAGGGCGCTGTGAACAAACTCCACCACCGACTCGGAGTTGAACTTGTTCTTCGAGAGCCACAGGTCGCCAAAGTTAGGCATCAGGGAGTAACCATAGATCGAGGGGGCTACGCCGGGGTTTGTCCCATTGACATCGGCGAACATCGCTGCGGCTGCCTGCCATTTCTTCTCATATAATAAGACCTTGCCCAGCATTGCCTTGGCGCTGCCCTGTGTAAGCCGGCCGCCATCCGTGGCGACAGATACCGTCACGGGTAATGCCGGGATGGCGTCGTTGAGATCCTTTTCCGCGTAGGCCCAGACGTCAGCGGGGGGCGCCTGTACGACGCTATAAAGGCTGTCGATCGGCACGGTACCCGTGATCAGCGGGACATTTTTGAAGAAATTGACCAGGTCAAAGTAGAAGGCGCCGCGCATGGCCTTGAGCTCGCCGATATAGCGTGCCTTTGTAGCGGCGTCCAGGCCGCAGCCGTCGATGGCGGCCAGCAGGACGTTTGCCCGGTAGATGCCGGTATATCCCCTTGTCCAGAGATAGCTCTCGGGACCGCTGGCGGCGTTGAGGGTATAGTTCTGCATAAGCTGCAGGTCATTGATGTCCGTCGCGTTGCCGCCGCCGGTCAGCTGGTCGTCACCCGCCACATCCATGATCGAGGCTTTGTCATACAAGCCGCCGGTTTGAAAGCCAAAGCGGTCATAAACGGCTACGAGGGCGGCAAAGGCGTCGGCCGGTGTTTTATAGTACTGATCGGTGGTGACCCGCGACTGCGGATTTACGTTCAACTCTTTTTTACAGGCGCCCAGCAGCTGGGTTCCCAGGGCAAGGGCGGCTATATATACGAGGTTTCTCTTTTTCATATTACAATTGATTTGTCTGGTTAATGTTAAAATCCAACGTTTACGCCTACCAGGAAAGAACGGGCAGGAACATATACTCCTTTATCGATGCCATATTGGGCGCCACCGCCGCTATCAGGGCTTACGCCGATCTCGGGGTCATAGCCGGAGTATTTTGAAAAGGTGAACAGGTTTTCGCTGAGCGCGTAGATCCGTAAACGTTGGAAGCCCCATTTGCCGAGCATGGTCCTGGGCAGGCTATACCCTATTTGAAGAGTCCTTAACTTAAAGAAATTGCCGCTCTCCAGGTACAGGGAGGTGAATTTGGAGTAATTGGCATTGGGGTCTCCGTTTACGATCCTGGGCAGGCTGGCGCCGGTGTTGCCGGATGTCCAGGCATTCAGGTATTTTGTCTGGTAGTTGGCCGTGCTGATATCCAGTCTTCTCAAGCCCTGGAAGATCTGGTTGCCGCCCGATCCGCTGCCGAAGGCGATAAAATCGAAATTTTTATACGCCAGGTTAAGGGTCAGACCATAGCTGACCGTGGGGTTGGGGTTGCCAAGGTAGGTGCGGTCATTGGGGTCGAGGATATTATCGTTCTGGAGATTGGCGAATTTAAGATCGCCGGGTTTTGCATTTGGCTGCAGTTTGGTGACCTTGTCCGCGCCTACATAGCTGTCGACATCGGCCTGTGTTTGGAAAATACCCAGCGACTTGTATCCGAAGTAACGCTGATAGGGTTCATTGATAGCGGTACGGGTGATATTACCCATGGTCTGGAAGGTAGCGCTGTTGTCTTCGAAATAGGTCGTACCGGGCAGCATCTTTGTGACCTTGTTCTGGTAGAACGAGATATTGCCATTGAGGCCCAGCGTCAGTTCGCCCAGTTTCTTTTTGTATCCCAGTTCGAACTCGATGCCCTTGTTCTCGATGTCATCGAAGTTCTGGGCAAAGCTGCCATATCCGGCGTACAGCGGGATCTGCGGGTTTTGAAGGATGCCGGTCGTTTTCTTTTTATACACGTCGACGGTCAGGGTCAGGACGTTCATCAGGACGGCGTCAAAGCCGATGTCCGTAGAGGCGGTTTGTTCCCATTTCAGATCGGGGTTGGCGGGTGCGGCGGGGCTATAGCCGATGTTCACGTTACCGCCCGTTCCGAAGGAATAGTTTCGTTCGCCCCCCGGGGATACGATCGGGACAAAGGCAAACTCTCCGATGCCATCGTTACCGGTAACGCCATAGCTTGCGCGGATCTTCAGGTTGTTGAGCACATTGCCCTGCGGGAAGAAGGATTCCATGGTGGGCACCCAGCCGACGGACACGGACGGGAAGTAACCGAATTTGTTGTTGGAGCCAAAGCGGGAAGAACCGTCCCTTCTGATCAGCGCCGTCAGCAGGTATTTTTCATCATAGTTATACTGTAAGCGCGAGAACAGGGAGTTGATACGATGGTCGGTACCATCGGAACCGCTGCTATTCTGCCGGTCGGCCGGTAATGCGCTATACTGGAAAGAGGCCTGGTCAAAGGTCTTTGCGGGGATGTTGTTGTAAGAGATCGTGGCGCCTCTTGCATTGCCATCCTTGTATTCGCCCCAGCCGCCGAGCAGGGTAACGTTGTGCCGGCCGAAGATGCGATTATAGGAAACGGTGTTCTCAATATTCCAGTTGGTCACCCAGTTCTCATTCCGTGTGAGGTTGGACTGGTTGATGGTAGTGGAAGTGTTATAGAAGGCGATGGGGGTAAATGTCTCATACCCGTAAAAAGCCAGTTTTGTTCCGAAGGTGGAATGAATGACCAGCCCTTTGACGGGGGAAAGATCGAGATAAGCGTTGCCTACGATATTATTGTCCCAGTTGTAGTTACCCAGGTGGTTTTGGATATAGGCCAATGGGTTCTTCATTTCCTGTCCTACATAGGGAGAGATGCCATAATACTGACCGGCGGGGTTGCGGGTGCCGGCGGCCTTCTGGGCGGCGGTTTGCGGGATGAACAGCGATTGTGCCACCGAATCGGTAATGATCGCCGGCGTCACCGGATCGAGATTGATCGCAGAGCTTACGACGCCGCCAAATTCGCGGTTGACATCGCCGACGCCGCTGTTCTTTCCGTGTTCATAGCCCAGGTTCTCCCCGAAGCTGATCCATTTAGCCGGTTTGAAGTTGGTGTTTATCCGGTAGTTCATTCGTTGGTACTTGGAAATGGAAGTAGCGACGACTCCCTGGATATCGGTGTAGCCAAACGATGTAAAATAGGTGGCTTTGTCGCTGCCGCCGCTGATGCTCAGCTCATGGTTTGTCTTGGGCGCATTGTAGTTGAAGATCTGTTTTTGCCAGTCGGTTCCCTTACCGAGGGAGTTTGGATCGGTAAAGACGGGGGCGCCGCCAACGGCAACGGATGCCTGGTTCCTGATCGTGGCATATTGCTGGGCGTTGAGCAGGTCGATCCTTTTTGTAGGCGCCTGGGTGCCATAATAACCATTGTAGTTGATACGCATGGTCCCGGCCTTGCCTTTTTTGGTAGTGATCAGGATGACACCGGCGGCGGCCCGGGTACCATAGATGGCTGCGGAGGCGCCGTCTTTCAGCACCTCGATGGATTCGATGTCGTCCTGGTTAAGATAGCCGATCCCGCCGGCATCGACGATCACTCCGTCGATGACCCAGAGCGGGTCGTTCTTGCTGTTGCCAAAGGAGGTAAACCCTCTGAGGCGAACGGTGGAGGCGGCACCCGGCTGACCGGATTGGGAGGCGATGGTCAGACCGGAGGTACGGCCCTGCAGGGATTGCTCTACCCGTACGACGGGTTGTTCTTCCAGGTCGGCGGCTTTTACGCTGGAAATGGAGCCGGTAACGACGCTTTTTCGTTGAACGCCATATCCCACCACTACTACTTCGTCCAGTTTGGAAGCGGCACTCTGCTCCATCTGGATGGAGACGGCACCCGAAACCGGGATAGCGATCTCCTGGCTGGTCATGCCTATGTGCGAGATAACCAGCATTTTATCCTTGTCGGTGGTGTTGATCTTAAAGTTCCCGGCGTTGTCCGTGGTCGTGGCATTGCGGGTCCCTTTAATAGAAACGGTCGCCCGCTCCAACGGCTGGCCGGTGGACTTTGAAAGGACCGTACCGGTTATCGGGCGGGTCTGGGCGGAGGCGGTAAAAAGAATAAGTTGCAGGAATAGAAACGCGGGAATGCGCAGAAGGAATTTTACTCTCATGTTAGCAAGCATTTAGTCGGTTAGGCAAATGTTAATGATCTGCCAAAGTATTATCCTGCTAAATTTTTTCCAAAATATGGCCTACGGCATTGCTACGTCAAACTTAAAAAAACAATTATTCAATTTTATTGAACTATTTAATAAAATGTATTTCAATTGTTAACAATAATCAGCTCGAAGCCGATCCGCCTGCTTCTTCCCGCTTGAAAACAGGAAGCGGGCATATCTGCTAAACGTTTCCCTTTACTTTTTTTCCCGCTGCCGGGCCAGGTTTGCCCTTCTATCTCGCAGGCGGCTGCATTTTTGTGGAGATACCGATCCGGTTCCAACTGTTCATGGATATGATGGCCATGATCGCCTGTGCCACATATTTTTCTCCCAGCAGGGTGACGGCCTGGTCATAGGTCGCATCGGAAACATGCTGGCTGATGAGAGTCACTTCTTCCGTCAGGGCGAGGAGGGCTCTTTCTTCGGGTGTGAAAAAGGTGGTGTCGCGCCAGACGCTCAATGCAAACAGTCTTTGTTCGGTCTCCCCGGCATCCCGGGCCTCCTTTGTATGCATATCGACACAATAGGCGCAACCATTGACCTGGGAGGTCCTTATTTTTATGAGGTCCTTATGTGTGGTGGATAACTGCGTGGAACTGATGTATTTACCAAGGTCCATCATGGCTTTGTAGGCCTCGGGCTCTACCTGTGCAAACTTCATTCTGTTGCTCATATAATTACTTTTATTTTGGCAAAGTTCCGCCGGAATCATGGGAAAAAACTTAATCCCGGACAAGAAATGTACCGGCGGCTGTCTTATCCGGACGAGGCAGGCAACAAAAAAGCCGTCCCTGTTTAGAGACGGCCCTTTGTTTTGTGGCTTTTATTATTGTAAAGAGTATTACAGGCTCTGACCGGCATCCCCCATACCCTGTGCATTCATGTTCTTGCGTTTGAACAGGTTCAGGTCCATTTTTCCGAACCGGTAGGCGAATACTGCCCTGAACAGCTGCGGATCTTTCAGGCGATCGTATTCCTGGGCGAAGAAGGCGCTCTGGCTGTACTGTTTGGACCAGCGGGTACGGAAAATATCACTCATCGACAGCGTTATGGAAGCGGCATTGTTCTTCAGGAAACTCTTTTTGATCGCCAGGTCGATCCCACCGAAGGGCTTGATATATCCCTGTGAAGAGCTTTGCGTGGTCGATCCGGGAGGGCCGAACTGGTTTGTATTCTGGTTGACCGGCAACTGGGTCTTGGATTGGTAGATAGCGGTCAGCTGGATGGTGAAATCCATCGGCAGCTTGAAATTACTGTTGAACTTACCAAAGTAGGCCCAGAGGGCGTCCTGTGAAGGCTGGTTCAGGTTGCTGGTATTGATATGGGAATTGTAAAAATTCAGGTTCACCGAGATATCCCACCACCGGGTGATGTTGTTCGTGGAGGTGATCTCCGCGCCGACGGTATACGCGTTATTGGCGTTCTCGTAGGTGTTGATCAGGACCGGTTTGCCGATGGGGTTTACCCCGCTGTCCTGGTAGCGGGTGATCAGGTTTGTCGTATACTTATAATAGCCCGAGACCAGCAGGGTATTGCTGTGCGGGAAGGTCTTCATATAGGACAGCTCGAATGACTCCGTAAATTCCGGTACGAGATTGGGGTTACCGCGGGTGATGTTGAGTGTATCCGAGTAGTCAGTATAGGGGATCAGCTGGAAGAAGCCGGGCCGGTTCACCTTACGGGTGGCGCTGAGCTGCAGTTCCTGGTCGTGTTTGAATTTCTGGCTAAGGAAGATGGAGGGGAACAGGCTCACGGGGTAGGTGTTCTTGAAATGCTGTCCTGTGTTGAGCAGGTCACCGGTGTAATCGGAGCTTTCCGCTCTTAGTCCCAGCGAGTACCCAAAATTGCCGATGGCGCTGGTGTAGTTCACATAGGCCGCGTAGACCCGGCTGGTGCTTGTATAATCGGTGGTCCCCAGCGGTTCCAGGGTCGCCGTTCCGTCCTTGGCCATGTTATACGTATTATTATTGTTGGTCAGCCGCTGGATGCTGGTCCGGAGGCCGGCCTCCAGCTTGCTCTTTTTGCCAAGGGGATCGGTATAGTCTGTCTGCACGGTGTAGAAGGCCGGGGATGCCGTTCCCAGCACCTGCTGTTGGGTGGTGGCGATGACGTTCGAGCCAAACTGGCCGGCATAATAATCCGTGGTGTACAGGGAGCTGGAATGGGAAGTGACCCCGAAATAGGATCCGTCAGCCGTCAGCTCTTCACCCTGTTTGGCAAAAATGTGTTTCATACCCAGCTGAACGCCATTGACATCAAAGTCCCTTGAGGAGTTCGAATTGCGCAGGGAATAGGAGGTCGATGTTCCCAGGGACATGATGCTGTCGGTCTGTATATTCGAGACGTCCGTGGGTGTGAATTTGCCATGCACCTTTATATAGGAGGCGGAAAGGGTCGTTTTGTTCGTGACAAAATAGTCCATCCCGATCTGGCCAAACATAAAATGACCCTTATTGCGGTTGAGGTCCGTCTGCAGGAGGCGGGTCGTGGTATCGCTGAGATAGGTATAGCGGTCGGTGTTGCCCGTCGTCTTGCCATTCATTCCGTTGTACATCCCGTTGGCGCTCCAGTTTATTTTCCCCTGGCGGAGGTTGAGCCCGACAAGCGCATTGGGCGCCCCGTGCGAATCCATCCCGGCCGTGACGGTTCCGTTGTATCCCTGTTTGCGGTTCTTTTTCAGCACGATATTGAGGATGCCGGCGCCACCGCCCGAGGCATCATATTTAGCGGAGGGGTTGGTCATGACCTCTACGCTCTCGATAGCGTCCGCGGGGATCTGGTCGAGTGACAGGGTTGTCGGTCTTCCGTCGACGAAGATCGTAGGCGAAGCTCCGCGGAGGGATACATTGCCATCGATGTCAACATTTACGGAAGGGACGTTGCGCATGACATCCAGCGCGGTTCCACCGGCGCTTACGATATTCCTTTCTACGTTGAACACTTTTTTATCCAGCTCGAGCCTCATGGCCGGGGGTTTGGCGGTGACGACGGCTGCGCTCATTTCCTGTACGTTGCCTGATAATTTTACCATGCCCAGGTCCTTTTCAAAGGAGGGGATGCTACCGTAGGGAGAGGCATTGGCCTGTCCGGCGGGCTGAGGCGTGGCGGCAGCGGCGGTGGGCATGATCATAAAAGGCACGTCCTTGCCCTTATATCCCGTAGCGGATACCCGCAATACCAGCTGGGTGACGATGGGGAGGTCTTCGAAGTTAAATTCTCCATTGGCCTTTGTCTCCATTCCCTTGACGAGCACCATTTTCTTTTTCTTTGTGGCCGTATCGACGACTGATCTTAACAGGATGGCCGAAGCATCGGCCATCGGCTGGCCTGCGGTATCGGTGATTTTTCCATAGGCGCGTCCGATAGCGGGGGGAGGGCCCTGTTTTCCACCGGCACCCGGTTTTCCACCCGGAGCCTGGGCAAGGCCGATGGATACAAAAAAGAAAGATAAAACGATAGTAAAAGCTGATTTTCTCACAACATATAATTTGAACGCAAATGTAAATTGATCGATCTTCTCAATCCAGACCAATACTGCAAACGGAGGGAAAAACGCGGTGAATAGCCTAAAATGGTCGGCAAAAAATTGATCAGCGGAAAAGTAAGTGTAAGACTTTATTTATTTTATAAAAAGTTATTTATCAATCATTTAAGCAAGCTTCCCTGCATCTGTCCCGCATATGCGCCATTGATGGATTTCCGGCAAAAAGGCCGAACCAAATTGAATATGATAAATATTATATGTAACTTCTGTTCCTTAAACTCCTAAAATTAACTGTAATGAAAAAGCTTGTCATTGGTTCTCTTGTCGGTGGAATCCTCATTTTCATCTGGCAGACGCTCTCCTGGGCCATGCTGAATCTGCATCATGCGGGCCAGGAGTACACGCCAAAACAGGACAGCATCCTGCATTATCTCAGTTCCCAGTTTTCGGAAGACGGTTCTTATTTATTGCCCAATTATCCTCCGGGGACGAGCCGGGAAGAGATGGAAAAACAAATGGAGGTCACGAAAGGAAAGCCCTGGGCAGAGATCCAATATCATCAGGCATTGGACGTAAATATGGGTAGTAATATCATCCGGGGTTTAATCGTGGATATCATCCTGGTAGCCTTGCTCTGCTGGATACTTATGAAAATGTCCCCTTCCGGATTTGGCACCATTTTCACCGCCTGTCTGATCGTTGGCATTATCGTGTTTATGAATTCCCCTTATACGATCCATATCTGGTATCCCAAAAGAGATATTATGGTACATCTTGCCGATGCGGTGGTCAGCTGGGGTCTTTGCGGGATCTGGCTGGGCTGGTATTTGAACAGGACGCCGAAAAAAGGGTAAGGCGGCCGCCGCCGTCTGCCGATCCAGGGAGATCACCGGCCCCTTATTCCTGGGGGACTCCTTCTCCGGGAAGTAAGGGCCAGTTCTTATCGGGGGTGTGGGCCTGTTGCAGGATGGCTGCTATTTTTTCGACGACGTCGGGATGTGCGGCGGCGATGTTGTTCTTTTCAGACGGGTCTTTGCCCAGGTCATAAAGTTCGATGGGCGCATCTTTTTGCTGGCTGACATTCAACCGGACCCCTTTCCATTTTCCCCAGCGGGCGGCCTGTCGTCCGTTATTCTCGTGAAATTCCCAATAAAGATAGTCGTGTTGCCGCTGCCGGCGGTCGTTGCCCAGCAAAGTGGGAAGGAAGGAAAGACCGTCGATGGTCGTACTGACCGGGATGCCTGCCACTTCCTGGAAGGTAGGGAAGAGGTCCCAGAAGGCGCCGGTAAAGTTACTCGTGGTCCCGGGTTTTATCTTTCCTTTCCAGGTGGCGATGAAGGGTTCGCGGATACCGCCTTCATATACATCTCTTTTGAGCCCCCGCAGGATCCCGTTGCTGTCAAAGAATTCGGGTTCGTTGCCGCCTTCCTGGTGCGGGCCGTTGTCGCTGCTGAAGATGATCAGTGTGTTGCCGGCGATCCCCTGCCGGTCGATCTCATGGACGATGTCCCCTACATATTTGTCCAGCCGTGCGACCATGGCGGCATAGGCGGCATGGGGGTATGGCTCGAAGGCGGCTTTTTCAAATTTTTTTGTCTTGCTCTCGTCCCGGGCCGGCTCGTTGAATTTTTTTACATAGTATTCATATACGGCATCATGGGGAACGCTAAGCGCTGCATGCGGCAGGGTGTAAGACAACCACAAAAAGAATGGCCGGTCTTTTGGTCGTCGCAGGAACTGCATCGCCTGTCCGTGGATGAGGTCGGCGGAGTAGAGGGAGTCGCCGGTCCTGTTGGCGGTCAGTTCTATCCGTCGATCGTTCTGCCATAGATGGTCGGGATAATAATTATGCGCGAGGGACTGACAGTTGTATCCATAGAAAACATCAAAACCCTGTTTTAGCGGCACCCCTGAAGAACCCGGATAGCCCAATCCCCATTTACCAAAATCGGCGGTGAGGTAGCCGTTCTCCTGCAGGACCCGGGCAATGGTGCGTGTCGAATCCGGTAATGGAAATTGTCCTTCGGGCTTAAAGCCCTGGTTGCCCCTGACCGGTGTATGACCGGTATGAAGGCCCGTCATAAAACTCGCCCGCGAAGGGGCGCATACCGTCGTGCCGGCATAAAACTGTGTAAAACGAAGACCCCGTGCAGCCAGGGCATCGATATTCGGCGTGCCGATCTTTTGCTGGCCATAACAACCAAGGTCGCCATAGCCAAGATCATCGGCCAGGATAAAAATAATATTTGGGCGGGATTGCGCGGAGGAGATACCGGCGAATGCCAGCAACAGACAGGTTACTAAAAGGATGCGATAAAGCATTATGCGGCAATTTACAGATCGTAGTTTGATCCGGAAGATAAAACTATTGATCAGGACAGCCGTACTGTACTATGCTGGAACTACATCCGGGAATGGTTATCGAAAAAATTTGCCAGGCTATTTTTTAAAGAATAAAATAGAAACATAAGATCGCCGCCGAACAGCCCATCAGGAACGATAAAATCAACCAGGTCCCCGATACACGGGCGTCGTCTCGCAGAATTGCATACATCTTTTTCATTGGGTACGGATTTACGTTAAGTACGGATTATAAGCTACCCAGATAAGGCAAGACATATGCCATGCACAAGTACATGACAATTAACACTTTGCGAAAACTATTCTTCTCTCCGTGGGATTAAAATAAGATTAAATTCCCAAAAAAGGAATCAATCTACGGGCGGAAGGTCCGACACGGGGCGGTCAGCAGGAGCGGACCCGAATTCCTTATTTGGCTTATCCCCCATATAGAACCGGAGGGTGGCGCCGGACGTTAGATCCGCAAAGCCAATATAGGATTTCGTGTAGGGAGCGCCGTTGAGCTCGGCACGCTGGATATAGATATTCTTTTTCCCGAAGTTGACGGTCTCGATGGTAAAGTGCCTGCCCTTTCCGACCTGCAGGACAGCATGGCTTACCAGCGGGGTGCCGAATACGAATACGCCACCGGAGGGATTCACGGGGTAAAGGCCAAGGGCCGACATGACATACCAGGCGCTCATCTGGCCGGCATCATCGTTGCCGCAGAGTCCGTCGTTCTTATCCGTATAAAATTCGTCGGTGATGGTCTTTATCTTTTCCGCGGTCTTCCAGGGATATCCTGCATAGTCATAGAGATAAGGGATATGATGGTTTGGCTCGTTGCCCTGTGCATACATGCCTACCAGGCCGGAGATATCCGCGGAAGCCTGTGCGCCCATATCGCCTTTGACGACAAAGAGGCTGTCCAGTTTTTTTACAAAGCTCCGGTCGCCGCCCATCATCCGGATCAGGGCTTCCACGTCCTGGGGAACCAGCCAGGTATATTGCCAGGCATTGCCTTCGGTATAGTCACCCCATTCATGGATGGATTGGAACGGGCTAAAGGGTTCCCGGTAGGAGCCGCTGGCCATGACGGGCCGCATGAATTTTGTCACGGTATCGAAATAACGGGTGAACAGGCGGGCGCGGGTAGCATAGTAGCGCTGGTCCTCCGTCCGTCCCATTTTCCGGGCCACGCGGGCGATGCCGGCGTCATCGACGGCGTATTCGAGCGCCTTGGAAACGGATTCACGTTCCTTGTCCGCCGGGATGAATCCCTGTTGTTTCAGGTATTGCATGCCATAATCATCCCTTGTGGAAGAGGCTTTCATCGCCTCGAGCGCCAGGTTGGCGTCGAAGCCATCGAATCCTTTCAGATAAGCGTCTGCGATGATGGGTACGGCGCTGTATCCCACCATGCAATCCGTCTCGCGGCCCTGCAGGTGCCAGATAGGTAGTTTACCCTGTTGCTGGTAGATGGCCAGCATCGTGTTGATGATATCGTTGACCTTTTCGGGATGTATAACGGTCATGAGCGGGTTGAGTGTTCGGTAGGTATCCCAGAGAGAGAAGATCGTATAGTTGTTGTAGGGTGCTTTGCGGATGATCTTTCCATCGGTGCCCCGGTAGCTGCTGTCGTGATCGTTGTACAGGGCGGGAGCGATCATGGTATGATACAGGGCCGTATAGAATACTTTCCGCCGGACGGAATCGCCTGCTTCTATTTTTATCTTTGCCAGGGCCCGCTCCCATTTCTCATTGGCCTGGCGGACGACGTCTTCAAAGTTCCATCCCGGTATTTCGGCAGTGATATTGGCGAGGGCGCCTTCACTGCTGATATTGGAGACACCGATCTTTAGCAATACGGTACCCGGAGTCGATTTAAAAGAAAGGAGACCTTTGACGGTATCGGCTTCGAGGGAAAGGGCGCCGGTACCTGCATTGCCATCGACGGGCCGGTCTCCATTGAAGAGGGTAAAGTCTTTCAGCGGGACGCTGCTGCGGATGGCGAAATAGATCCGCCGGTCCCGGGCCCACTGTGTGGAATTGCGCCAGCCCACGAGGGTGGAGTCATCCAGCCGCTGCAGATAGCCCCTCACCTTTGGATGCTGCCAGCCGCCGTCGAAATTACCCTGCAGGAGGTCGATGATGATATGACCGGGGCGGTCTTTTGGGAACCGGTATCGATGAAAGGCCACGCGCTCGGTAGCGGTCAGCTCTACCCGTACATGGTGATCTTTCAGCCAGACGGAATAATACCCCGGACGGGCGATCTCCTGCCGGTGGTCGTAATGCGAGGCATAGCCCGAGGAAGGGTCTTTCTGTGTCCCTACTTCTGTCCGGACGCGGCCGGTATAGGGCATGATGAGGATGTCTCCCAGATCGGGGATACCGGTACCGTTCAGGTGGTTCTGCGCAAACCCTTTTACTATGCTGTCGGAATAGTGGTAACCCGAGCACCAGTCCCAGCCCTTATTGATATTATTGGGTCCGACCTGGACGGCGCCAAAGGGAACACTGGCTCCGATAAAGGCATGGCCATGACCGCCGGTGCCGATATAAGGATCTACAAAACGAAGAAGGCCTGTTTGTGCGTGAAGACATAGGGATCCCACGATCATCCACAGAAAAACGAAATATTTCATCCGTTAAAGATACAACCAGGATCGGCGCGAACATCAAAATGGAGCCGGCTTGTCCTTATTTCCTTCGGACCTGAAATACAAAGCCGACGCCATAGACGTTGTCGATGCTGATAAAATCGGAGTCGTTGAGGTGTTTGCGCAGACGGGAGATGAATACGTCGAGGCTCCTGCCCAGGAAGTAATCGTTTTGTCCCCATAGCTGGGTCAGGATCTCTTCCCGCTTCAGGACGCGGTTCTCATTGCGGAAAAGATAGTCCAGCAGCTCTGCCTCCCGCGGGGTGAGATCGATCTCGTTGGTATTCTTTATGACCAGCTTTAGCGTTTCCTTGTAAAAGATCACGTCTTCCCGGGCGATCGCCGACCGGTTATCGGCCGCGATGACGACGCCGGCATTCCTTTTGAGGATGTTGCGGATCCGAAGCACCAGCTCATCGATATCGAAGGGTTTGCTGATATAGTCGTCGGCTCCTATTTTAAGGCCATAGAGGCGATCCGACTTCTCGTTACGGGCCGTCAGGAAAAGGAAAGGGAGGTTCAATCCCAGCTGTACGATCTTCTCCGCCAGCTCGAAACCATCCATCTCCGGCATGGACACATCGATGAGAGCGATCTGGTAGTGGGTCTGCCGGGTCTTTAGCCGCTCGTATGCGGCCCGGCCATTGTTGACCCAGTCTACCTGGAACTCCGGCATCTCCATCTCCAGGTATTGCCGGACCACGTTGCCCAGATCCGTCTCATCTTCCACCAATAGTATTCTTGGCTTCATGGGGTTGTGTTTATAATGGAATACTGATAATAAAGGTACTGCCTTCTCCTTCCATGCTGATGATATCGATCTTCCAGCTATGCGCATCGATCGCCTGTTTGACATAGAACAGACCGAGTCCCAGGCCTTTTATGGTATCCCTGGTCTGGCGCATATTCCGGTAAAATTTATCGAAGACATGCCGCCGGACGTCTTCCGTCATCCCAATGCCATTGTCGCGGATGGTAATATACAGCGCCCGTTTATCGTCAAAGGTAGTGACGGTGATCTCTTTCTCTTCCTTGTTATTATATTTTATGGCGTTGTCGAAAATATTCAGCAGAATGGTAGTGAACCAGAACCGGTCCAGCAGGACGGTATCGCGGGGGGTGTTTTTCTGCAGCATGAACCGGACGGTGGTGTCCGCCAGCTTAAGCCGGTAATCCAGGAGGAGCTCGTCGAGCAGGAGGTGGATGGAATGCTCTTCCTTATTCAGGGATATTTTATTAAGGGTCGTTATATCCAGCACCTGGCTGATCAGTATTTTCAGCCGATCCGCCTGTCGCTGCACGACTTCCGTCAGCGGACGGATGCTTTCCTTACTGGCGATGATCTTTTCATTCTGCATGGTCTTATTGGCGACGATGATCGCGGCAAGGGGGGTATGGAATTCATGGGTGATACTATTTATAAAATCCGATTTCATTTCGGATAGTTTCTTTTGTCGCAGCCAGTTGCGGAAGGTGATAAAGAACAGTAAGACCACGGATAGTACCGACAGCAGGGATAAAAGAAAGGTAGGCATCATCCGCAGGAGGATCGTCGCCTTCCGGTTGCGGATATCCACGTGCAGGGTGAAGGTGATCCGGTAGGTATGATTCTCGCTGCTGCTGACCGTCACGGTCGCCACGGCATTATGGGTATTGATATCCCGGAGGGTGCCCCCGATGCGGATACCGTCCTTTGTCTGGATGCCCTGGTCTATAAAGGGATACTGTTCCGCCGGAGTATACAGGCTGACGTATTCGTCCTTTTGAAAAGACAGATCCAGCCCCTGGATGAGCAGGGCATACTCGAAGTTCCGGCGCAGGTTATTTTTTTTAACGATGATCCTCAGGAGGCTATCGATATTATTGGCCTTTCTCAATGCATGAAAGGCGCTGTCGAGGATCTTTTGCCGGCTTTTATAAAACGCTGTCCGGTCGTGGAAGTAGGACTGTTCGAGGGCGTTCATATCCCGGTTGACAAAGCTGTCCAGGATCGATTGCCCGCCGGGCATGATCTTATCATTGCTGATGGCACGGCTATATTCGGCATTGAGGACGCTCTTTTCTTCCAGGAAATAATGGTCGTTCTCCAGCTCGTAGGTGTTATAGAGTAAAAAGAATTGTACGGAGGAAAGGATCAGGAAGCTGAGAATCGCCGTGATCTTATGTGCCGTGATCGAATACCTCAAATGAATCGGTTTAAGTAGTTTAAGAAGAACAAGTTACAGTAAAGGCCCCAATTTACCGCCGGGGTTGGCCGGGGCGAGCCGTTTAAGATCTGTTAACAATCTGTTTGAAGTTCGTTGACAAGATATGGCTGCCGGGATGAATATCTTTAATTGCCACTAACCAAACGCTGTATACTGCTTAACCATGAAGAAACCTTCCTTTCTATTCCTCTCTCTTTTTCTATTCCTGCAGCAGGCTGACAGCCAATTCATTGACAAAGTCGTTGACCCCGTTGATTTTATAAATCCCCTGATGGGCACCCAGTCTGCCGGAGGTCTGTCGAATGGGAATACCTATCCCTGTATCGCATTGCCCTGGGGGATGAACTTCTGGACTCCCCAGACGGGCCGGATGGGGGACGGCTGGCAATATACGTATACCGCGGAAAAGATCAAGGGGTTCAAACAGACACACCAGCCCTCTCCCTGGATGAATGATTATGGGGAGTTCAGTATCATGCCGGTAAAAGGGTTGCGTTTTACAGAGGAAGACCGGGCTTCCTGGTTCTCTCATAAGACGGAAGTGGTAAAACCGTATTACTATAGCGTTTATCTCGCGGACGACGACATGACGACGGAGATCACTCCAACGGAACGGGCGGCGCGTTTTCGGTTTACTTTTCCTCATACGGACAGCGCCTTCGTGGTCATCGATGCCTATGACAAGGGGTCCTATATAAAAGTCATACCTTCTGAAAATAAGATCGTCGGCTATTCCACCCGTAATAGTGGCGGGGTGCCGGCGGGTTTCCGGAACTATTTTGTGATCGTTTTTGACCGGCCGTTTGTCGGGGTCCATACCTGGAAGGACAAACAGCTGGTAGAAGATTCCCTGGAATTGCGGAACAAACATGTCGGCGCCCTGGTCGGGTTCAGTGCGGTCCTTCGCGGGACGGTAGTCAATGCCCGGGTGGCTTCTTCCTTTATCAGCATAGAGCAGGCCGAACAGAACCTGAAAGAGATCGGGTCCGACAATTTCGAGACGGTGAAGAACAAGGGGCGGGCAGTCTGGAACAAGACCCTGAGCCGGGTGTCTGTCGAAGGGGGCAGCATAGACCAGGTACGCACCTTCTATTCCTGTCTTTACCGTATGTTGTTCTTCCCGCTGAAATTGTATGAAAAAGAGGCAGGCGGCCGGATCGTACATTACAGCCCGTATAACGGCAAAGTGGAGCCGGGGTATCTGTTTGCAGGCACTGGTTTCTGGGATACCTTCCGCGCTCTCTATCCTTTCCTGAACCTCCTCTATCCTTCTATCAACCGCGAAATGCAGGAGGGGCTTGTCAACGACTATAAAGAAGGCGGCTGGCTGCCGGAGTGGTCGAGCCCCGGCTACCGGGATGTGATGGTGGGCAACAATTCCGCCTCCGTGGTTGCGGATGCTTATCTGAAAGGATTACGGGGATATGATATCCATACGCTGTATGAAGCCTTGCTAAAGGATGCCAACAATGCCGGTCCTATCTCCGCGGTGGGACGGGATGGAGTGGACTATTACAATACGCTGGGCTATGTTCCATATGATGTGGACATCAATGAGAATGCGGCCCGTACGCTGGAATATGCCTTTGATGATTTTAGTATCTATAAATTGGGCAAGGCGCTGGGCCGGCCGGAGAGCGAATGGAAGCTCTATGCCACGCGTTCGCAGAACTACCGGAACCTGTTCGACAAGGAGACAAGGCTCATGCGGGGAAAGAAGAAAGACGGCAGTTTTCAGACGCCTTTCAATCCCTTCAAATGGGGGGATGCTTTTACTGAGGGCAATAGCTGGCACTATACCTGGGGCGTTTTTCATGATATTCAGGGACTGGTCGATCTCATGGGGGGTAAGGAATCCTTTGCCCGGATGCTGGATTCGGTCTTTATCATGCCCCCTACTTTCGACGATAGCTACTATGGAGGGGTGATCCATGAGATCCGGGAAATGCAGATCGCCGGTATGGGGCAATATGCCCATGGCAACCAGCCTATCCAGCATATGCTCTATCTCTATAACTATGCGGGGCAGCCATGGAAAACGCAATTTTGGGTCCGCCAGGCCATCAACCGCCTGTACCAGGCAACGCCCGACGGATATTGCGGAGATGAGGACAATGGACAGACATCCGCCTGGTATGTTTTCTCGGCGCTGGGGTTTTACCCGGTCTGCCCGGGTTCGGATCAGTATGTGCTGGGCGCGCCTCTTTTTAAAAAAGCGGTGTTGCACCTGGAGAACGGGAAGGATTTTATTATCCGGGCGCCGGCTAACAGCGACAGGAATATTTATATTAGGGATGCCTTGCTTAATGGGCAGGCGTATGGAAAGAACTGGATTGGCCATAGTACGATCCAGCAGGGGGGTGTGATCCAGTTTACGATGGGCGAGGCGCCTAATTACAGCAGGGGGACGGAGAAAGCGGATTATCCTTATTCTTTTTCTGATGACAAGGATAGATTATTACTGTCACGATAGAGGACAGTAGAGACTTTTGGTTAAGGGTCTATAACTTGGCAGCACTGGTGCGGCAAGAACACATACGGTCACATGAGGCCCCGCCGATCGGATAAGCGGTTATCATCGGCGGGTTATTTTTGCCCTTACGTCAATACTTTGCATCGAAATAGGGGATCTCGTCGTGGGGTGTGTTGTCCTTTTGTTGCCAGTAGGCCAGTGTCACGATATGTCCGCCGGGGACCTTTAGCAATCGGCCGAAGATGGCGTTGGTGGGGTTGAAGGTAACGTCGGTTACGCCGATGGTGAATGTTTCGGGTGCGGGAGGTGGTGGGGGTGCTGGAGGAGGGGATGGTGGTGCAGGTGTGGGTATGGAAGCCGTTGCCGGCGGGTCGACGGGCGGTGTGGCGGCGGCTGTGTCGGAGGAAGCGACTAGGGCAGCGGGGGATGATGGAGCGCTGACGGCGGGGGCGGGTGCCGGTGTGGGTTTTGGTGCGGGGGCGGGTGCGGCGGCCTTTGGCGGTGGGCTGGGGACGACCACGACGGTGAAGCGATTGTATTCGAGGATCCGGCGCAGGAAGTCTACCCGCTGGGGGGAGGCGTTCTTTTCGACGATCGCGCATTTGATACCGTTCAGCTCTTCGAATAAATGATTTTGGTTGATTGCCATACCCGAATTTTTACAAATTGCCGCATAACGAATAAATATACTCATAGATCCCCCCTGCAAAACCCGTCACAAGGATACCCGCACCGCATATGAGCAGGGCGATCTTTGGTAACAGGGGGATCGTCAGCTTTTCGACAGGGTATTCATTCCTGTCCATGAAGATCGCCTTTACCACCCGGAGATAATAATATAGCGAGATCACCATGTTCAGCGCTGCGATACCGATCAGCCAATAATTCCCCTTACCGGCGCCGGCCATCAATAAAAAGAATTTTCCAAAGAAGCCTGCCGTCGGAGGGATCCCTGCCAGTGAGAACAGGGACAGCGCCATCACCCAGGACAAAAGAGGGTTTGTCGTATACAATCCTTTATAATCTTCGATGTTCTCCTTCCCGGTCTGTGCACTGATAAGAGAGATCACGCCAAAGGCGCCCAGGTTGGAAAAGATATAGATAAGGATAAAATAGACGACGGAAGCCGAGCCTGCCCGGGAACTGCCCGTGATACCGACAAGGATAAAACCCACCTGTGCAATGGAGGAAAAGGCCAGCAGCCGTTTTAGCTTATTCTGTCGAAGGGCAAAGAGGTTGCCGGTCAGCATCGTGAATACGGCCAGGAGGGAGAGGATCCTGTACCAGCTATCCGCCAGCGGCCGGAAGGCAGTATACAACACTGGTACAAAAACGAAGAAGATAGCCCCTTTCGAGATAACGGATAAATAGGCCGTGACGGGGACCGGGGAACCTTCGTATACATCGGCCGTCCACAAATGAAAGGGGACCACCGATATTTTGAACGCAAACCCGGAGAGGAAGAGGATAAAGGCGAACAATTGAAGCGGGCTGCCATCCAGGTGGGCGGTGATGGTATCGGGGGTGGGGAGACCGGCGCCGTGGATGGGGAGAGCGGTAGTGCTGAGGGCTTGAAGACCGGCGCCGGAGGAAGCGGTGATAGTGTCAAATGTAAGCGTACCGGTAGTACCATAGATCAGGGAGATGCCCAACAACAACAAGCCGGAGGAAAAAGCGGAAGAGAGGATGAATTTTAGTGCTGCCTCGGACGATTGTCTTTTTTCAAGGTCGAAATTCGCGATCGCCGCCAGCGGGATCGTCGATAGCTCAAGACCCAGATAAAAGAGCAGCAGGTTGCCCGACGAGATCATGAAGAACATACCCAATAAGGTGGACAACAATAACAGATAAAATTCCAGCACATGTTTGTGGCCTTTTAGCCAGCTCCAGGCCTGTAGGGAGATAAGGAGCGTTCCCCCGTTGAGGATATTCTTTTCCAGGACGGTCAGCGGATGGGTATGGAACATCCCGCTAAAAAGCGTTCCCGCCGTGTTCATAAAGAAACCGGCGGCAAAATTTATCAACAAGAGCGCGTTCACCAGGTTAAGGATCGTTTCATTGGACCATTCGGCACTGCTCACCTTGATGAATAACAGTACGAAAATAATGGCGATCAATACTAATTCCTGTTGCAATAAGGCCAAAATGTCGTTCCACATAAGCTCAGTTCGTTTATAAGATCCGTATTTGATGCAGGATCGTCGTTACCCCCGGCGTCAACAATTCGTATAGCCAAACGGGCGCCACCCCGATCAGCACGATGGCGGCGACCAGGAGGACGAGGGCCCAGCGCTCGTTCCAGGACGCGTCTACCGGGGCGGCCACGGCATGCGATTGTACCGGATGATCGTGCACGGAGCCCGAGTGCGCGGGATCGGACGCCATGGAATGCATAGAGTCAGGCTGCGCGAGATCCGACGCCATAGATTGTGCGGGACCGGCCTGTTCTGCCGGCATCTTCAGCGGTCCCATGATCGTCGCACCCACCGCCCGCAGGATATATACCGCCGTCACCACGATGGAGGCGCAGGCAAGCAGGGTGGCGAGCCGGTAGCCCGTTTCCAACCGTTGCCAGGAACCCATGAAGACGGTGACCTCGGCGGCAAAGCCGCTAAAGCCCGGCAGTCCCAGGGAGCAAAGTCCGGCAATGACAAAGGCCGTCGAAAGGAAGGGCATTATTTTCAGCAGTCCTCCCATCTGCGCCACGATCCTTGTATGCGTGCGTTGATAGATCATCCCGATGGCGGCAAAGAAAAGGGCGGTCATCAGTCCATGAGAGACCATCTGCATGACGGCGCCGGTAATGGCGGTCTTTGTAAGCATGCCGATCCCCAGTAAAACAAAGCCGCAATGGCTGACGGAAGAATATGCATTTATATATTTCAGATCGGTCTGCATCATGGTGGCAAAGGCGCCATAGATGATCGCAATCGTCGCCAGCAAAATGATAAAAGGAGAATAGATCTGCGCCGCCTCGGGCATCAGGAAGGTCGCCACCCGCAGACAACCATAACCGCCGAGCTTCATGGAGATCCCCGCCAGGAACATCGATGCGGCTGTCGGAGCGGAGGAGTGTCCGTCCGGTACCCAGGTATGGAAAGGAAACAGCGCCCCGAAGATCCCAAACCCCACGAATAAAAAGGGGAAAAAGATCTTTTGGGTGGCTATGGGGATATGCATTTTTGCGATGGCGAGGAGATCGAAGGTATGGGCATGGGCATCAACGATCCTGCCGGCACTATCGACGGCGCCTGTGGTATTAAAATACAAGCCCAGCAGACCGATCAACACCAGGGCCGATCCGCCCATCAGCATGAGCGCCAGTTTCATCGCGCTGTATTCTTTCGATGCGCCGGTTGCCGGAGAAGTGGGGGTACCACTCCCCCAGATCCCGATCAGCAGGAACTTGGGGATCACGGATACTTCGAGGAAGAAGAAGAGAGTGAACAGGTCCAGCGAAATAAAAAAACCATAAGCGCCCACACTCAGTAACAGAAGAAGGAAAAAGAATTCTTTTGTCAGCGTGGCCATGGTCCAGGAGACCAATATACCGGCCAGCACGACAAAGGCGGTCAGCAGGATCATCGCGATGGAGATCCCATCCACTCCTACATGATAATGGATATTCAGCGGCGCAAACCAGGCGTGGTCCGACTGATAAAGCATGGTCGCCTGGTTGCCGGCGGCCCGTTCGCCCCTGTATAACCATAACAGGATGCCCGCCAATACCAATTGCGCCGCGGCGCCGGTCAGCGACACTATGCGCGCCGGTCCCGCCCCCTTGCAAAACAAAAGGACAAGCGCCGTAGCCAGCGGAACGAAAACCAATAATGACAGGTTCATATTTGTTGTTTTGGTCCTGTTATTTCCATAGATATATAAACAAAACAGCCAGTCCCGCTATCCCCGCAAAAAAATACAGGGTATAGTTCTGGATCTTTCCCGATTGAAATCCTTTGATCGCCGCCGAGATCTTCGCGGTGACGGATGCCACCCCATTCATCAGTCCGTCTACTATATTCTTATCGATCCAGGCGGCCGGCCGGCCGATCCCATTAAAAATGATCTTTTTTGTAACGAAGAGATAGAGCTCGTCGATGTAGAATTTCCGATAAGCCGCCCGGTAGAAGCCGCCGAAGACACCGGCTATCTTTTCCGGTCTGCCACTTTCCTTCTGATACAAGGCCGCTGCCACGCCGATGCCGATCAACGCCAGCATTACCGGGGCGATGGAAAAAACGATATCGATATGCGTAGCCAGCGGCGCGCCGTCAGAAGTCACCCATTTAGAAAAGGGTACGAACCCGGCCAGCACGGTACAGGCTGCCAGGATGATCAAGGGAACCTTCATGGTAAGGGTGCCCTCGCCGTGGGCCGCATGATCCGAAGTGGGTGCGCCATGACCGGTCGGAGAAGATGAAGTTGTGTGGGCCGCAGTTGACGGGACCGGCTTTTTCCAGAAGATAGAAAAATACAGCCGGAACATATAGAAAGCCGTCAGCCCGGATACCAGCAGACCTATCGTATATACGCCCTTGTTAGAATGCCAGGCGGCCGTCAGGATCTCTTCCTTGCTGAAAAAGCCCGAGAAAGGGGGGATACCTGCGATCGCGAGACAGGCGATCAAAAAACAGACATGCGTGACGGGCATCAATTTTCGAAGACCGCCCATGTCGCTGATCTCATTGCTATGGACCAGGTGGATGATCGCGCCGGCACCCAAAAAGAGCAGGGATTTAAAGAAGGCATGGGTAAAGAGATGAAACATGGAAGCCATGTATCCCAACCCCGACTCCCCGCCATATCCCGAAACACCGAGTGCAAACATCATATATCCTATCTGCGACATGGTAGAAAAAGCGAGGACTCTTTTTATATCCGTCTGTGTACAGGCGATGACTGCTGCCAGCAGCGCGGAGAAGGCACCCGTCCAGGTCACCACCTGCAGAGCGCCGGGATCGGAGAGCGCGAAGAGGGGGAATAACCGGGCAACGAGGTATACGCCGGCCACGACCATGGTGGCGGCGTGGATCAGTGCGGAGACAGGAGTAGGTCCTTCCATGGCATCGGGCAGCCAGATATGCAGGGGGAACATAGCCGATTTACCGGCCCCGCCTATAAACACCAGTGTGAGCCCCCAGGTCAGCACCGAGATGCCCAGAAAAGAGGCCGTTGTGATATGAGCAAAATAGGGAGATCCCGGAAGAAGACGGGCAATCAGGGTACTGAAATCAAGGGTTCCGGCATAAAAGGACAGGATCAGGATCCCGACGAGAAACCCCAGATCGGCAAAACGTGTCACGATGAACGCCTTCTTTGCCGCGGCAACCGCGGAGGGCTTGTCAAAATAGAACCCGATCAATAAATAGGAAGACACCCCTACCCCTTCCCAAAACATATAGGTCTGGAAGATATTGCCGGAGACCACCAGGCCCAGCATGGAGAAGGTGAATAACGAGAGAAAGGCATAGTAGGTGCCGAACCGCGGCTCGCCCTTCATATATCCCAGGCTGAAGATATGCACCATCAGCGAAACAAAGCTGACGATCACGATCATCATTACGGAGATTGGATCCAGGATCACGCCCATATCGATCGACATGCCGGTAGAAAAGGGCAGCCAGACATAATGCAGGGCGGTTATGGACTGGTAGGCGCCATGCGTGGCGGAGAAGGCCGCGGGACCCGTGAGGATTGCGGGGTGAGCGGTGGAGAGGACGGCGGAGCCGATTGCGGATCCGGAACTAAAATAGCTGTATGCCGCATAGAAGGACAGGATCGTCGACGCCAGCATGGCGAGTGTGCCGATAATACCGGATGCCGTCCTGATATATCTCCGGCCGAACAGGCCCAATATCACGAAGCTTGCCAGGGGCAAGAGAAGGATCCATGCTGTATAGCTATAATTTGACATGCTCTTTTATTAGACATTTGGCATACGGTTATCCTGCCGTATTCAATATTTCATTTCGCCGGTATCTTCCACATCGATGGAATGATGGCTTCTGTACAGGTTTATAATGATCGCAATGGCCACCGCCGCTTCTGCCGCAGCGATGGTGATGATAAACAGGGTAAAGAAAACGCCTTCCAGCTTATCGGGGTACAGGTACTTGTTGAAGGCAACAAAGTTTATGTTCACGCTGTTCAGGATCAGCTCGATGGACATCAGCATCGTGATGGTATTCCTCCGGGTGAACAGGCCATAGGTACCGATAAAGAATAGCGCGGTGCTTAGAAAAAGGATATGTGACAGGGGAATGCCGTTCATTTTCCTGCTGGTTTAATTTTTATGGCAATGACGATACAGCCGATCATGGCCGCGAGAAGGAGCATGCTCGCCAGCTCGAACGGCAGGAGGTATCCATGTTCCGTCGTGCTCAGCATCTGCAGGCCGATATTGGATACGCTCGCCTCCAGGGCAGGTTTTGCGACCGGAAGGAAGATATGTTGATGGATCAGTAAGAACGTCAGCGCAAAACCGGCTACTACCGCCAGCGCAGAAAAGACCACCCGTCCCGGGGCCGGTCGTAACATCTCTTTACCCGACGCCTGTGTAAGGAAAAGGGAGAAGATGATCAGCACGACGATCCCGCCGACATAGACGATGATCTGGACCGCCGCGATAAATTCCATCTGAAGCCAGAAATACAGGCCGGCAATACCGGTAAGGGAGAACAGCAGCCAGATGGCGCTGCGGAATATTTTTCCGGTCGTAACGGCCAGCAGTCCCGTCCCCAGGATAAAAGCGGCCAGGCAATAAAAAACGATCGCAGATGCACTCATTATTCGACGCCCTCCCTGATTTTAGATCCCGGATTATTTAATTTTTTTGTGAGTTTGCTACGATCGGTCACGCTATGTTCAAAATTCTGTGCCATTTTGATCGCATCGGTAGGACAGGCCTCGATACAAAGGTTGCACATGGTGCAAAGCTCGAGGTGATAGATAAAGGTGTCCAATGCCTTTTTCTTTTTTCCTTCCGGCGTGATATCGAATTTTGTGATGATCTTTATGGTCGCGTTGGGGCAGGCCAGCTCGCAGGCCGTACATCCCGTACACGCATGTTCGTTATGGTCGTCGTGTTTCATGACGACCTCTCCCCGGAATCGTTCGGGCAGTTTCATCTCCGCCTTGTTATCGGGATATTGCTGGGTAATGATCTCCTTGCGATGGGTGAAATAATAGCCCGTCAGCTTCATCCCCTTCAGGAGGGAGCGTACGCCCTGGTACACTTCGGTTATATAGTCCTTTAAAAATGCCATCCTTTTATTGCAATGAGTGTCATTAATAATAAATTGAACATACTGATCGGCAACAGGTACTTCCATTCCAGGTTCAGCAGCTGGTCGATCCGTAACCGGGGGAAGGTCCAGCGGAACCACATCATCAAAAAGATCAGGGAGAAGGTCTTGCCCATAAACCATAGCGAGGAGGGGATATAGTCCATCACGTGGTTGAAGGCCGTCCAGTGGCCGATATGCAGCGGCATCCATCCCCCCAGGAATAAGGTGGCGCCGATGGCGCAAACGATAAATATATTTACATATTCCGCCAGGAAGAACAGCGCGAATTTCATTCCCGAATATTCCGTGTGGAAGCCCGCGGTCAGCTCCGATTCCGCCTCTGCCAGATCGAAAGGCGCCCGGTTCGTCTCGGCGGTCACGGCAATGATGAAAATGACAAAGGAGATGATCGCGGGGATATGTCCTTTGAAGATCCACCATCCGTCCTGCTGGCTGGCGACGATATCGGAGATGCGCAGGCTGCCGGTGAGGACGATCATCGAAAGGATGGAAAGACCGGCGGATAGTTCATAGCTGACGATCTGGGCTCCGCTGCGCATGGCGCCCAGGAGGGAATATTTGTTGTTGCTGGCCCAGCCGGCCATCAGGATACCGATCACCGAGAGCGAGGAGACGGCGGATATATATAATACCCCGATATTGATGTCCCAGATCTGGAAGCCTTTTGCAAACGCGATCGGCGCCAGGATCAGCATGGCCACGCCGATCACCAGGTAGGGCGCCAGGTTGAAGAGGAATTTATCGGCCCCATCAGGTGTAAGTCCTTCTTTCATGGCCAGCTTCAGGGTATCCGCTACCGTTTGCAGGGAGCCGCCCGGCCCCACCCGGTTCGGACCCAGCCGGATCTGCATATAGGCGGAGACCTTTCGTTCCATCAAAACCAGCACCAATCCCAGGACGGCAAACAGGGTGATCGCCGAAATCCCCACGATCACGGATTCCACCAATACGACCATCGTAGGGTTGAGCGTCTGGTTGAGCCAGGCGTCGATAGAATGGGTTATATTTTCGATACTGAACATATACGTTTTATACCCGCCGGGGCGGGGAGACACGGATTGCCGGTTGGACGGGTTGCTGTACCGTCCGATGGATCACCTGTCGATATCCGGGATCACCAGGTCCAGGGTTCCCATGATCGCCACCAGGTCCCCGATCTTGTGTCCCCTCGCCATATGGTCGAGCGCGGAGAGATTGGAGAACCCGGGGCTACGGAATTTGATCCGGTAGGGCGTCATCCCGCCTTCGCTCACGATATACACGCCAAATTCGCCGCGGGCCGTCTCTACCCTCGAATAAAACTCTCCCTTGGGGAGCTTCAGAACGGCCTTTGTCTTTGCCTGGAACTCTCCTTCGGGGATATTATCGATCAGCTGTTCGATGATCGACAGCGACTGGCGCATCTCCTGCATCCGCACCCCATAACGGGCGTAGCAATCGCCTCCCGTCCCGATGGGCTCTTCGAATGACAGATCGCCGTATACTTCATAGGGATAGAGTTTCCGGATATCACAGCTCACGCCGCTGGCCCGGGCGGTAGGACCGGAACAGCCATAAGAGATGGCATCGGCGTAGGAAAGATAGCCGACACCCTCCATCCTGCTTTTAAAGATCACATTATCGGTCACCAATTCATCGTACTCCGCCAGCTTTGACCGGAAGAAGGCAATAAATTCTTTTGTCCGCCGCTGGAAATTGGGATGCAGGTCGATCATTACGCCGCCGGGGACCATATAGTTCATCGTCAGCCGGGCGCCGCAGGTCTCTTCCATGATATCGTTGATCGCCTCCCTTTCCCGGAAGGCATGGAAGAAAGGCGTAAGCGCACCTACGTCCATCGCCATCGCCCCCCACCAGAGCTGATGGGAAGCAAGCCGTGTCAATTCGTCCATCAGCACCCGGATCACTTTTGCCCGGGGTGGCACTTCGATCTGCAATCCTTTTTCGACACAGAGGGCGCAACCATGGTTGTTGATATGCGAGGAGAGATAGTCCATCCGGCTGGTCACATAGATGAATTGCCGGTAGGAAAGGCTTTCGCACATTTTCTCGATGGAGCGATGGATATAGCCGAGGTGGGGCTCGACTTTTTTTATCGTTTCTCCGTTGAGGGTAATGACAAGATGAAGCACCCCATGCGTGGAGGGATGTTGCGGTCCCAGGTTGACGACCAGGTCCCCTTGTTCCGTGGTGCTTATTTCTTCGAGCATATTACAATTTGATCATATTGATCGGGTCTTCGTAATCTTTTCTGAGTGGCCAGCCTTCCCAGTCATCGGTCATGAACAATCTTCGCAGATCGGGGTGGCCGGTGAAGGACACTCCAAAAAGGTCGTATACCTCCCGCTCATGAAACTCCGCCGTCCGCCAGATATCGGATACCGTCGCTATGACGGGATGGTTGCGATCCAGCTTTGCCTTTACGACGAGGGTATGCCGGTGTATGGTCGAGGTGAGGTGATACAGCATCGTAAAATGCGTTTTCCAATCGACGCAGGTGACACAGAACAGGTAGTCGAGATCCAGGCCATCGGTGTGACGAAGCTGTCCGGCCAGGTCTTTCCAGGCGGCGGGGTCGATCGTGACCGTTGTCCATTCGGATGCTTCTTCGAAGCTGGCCGAAGGGAGGAGTCCGGTGATCTTTTGTTGTAAATCCTCTTTGTTCATTCCTGGTTCGTTTTGATCTGTTCCCGGGTTGCACCGCTTCTGATCTTTTCCTGCAGCGTGATGAGCGCATGCAGCAATGCTTCGGGCCGGGGTGGGCAGCCGGCGATGTAGACGTCTACCGGGATCACGTGATCTGCTCCTTTTACAACAGAATACGTATTATAAAAAAAGGGGCCGCCGCTCGTCGCACAGGCCCCCATCGCAATGACATATTTGGGGTCGGCCATCTGGTCGTACAGCCGTTTCAATACCGGAGCCATCTTATTGACGATGGTCCCGGCAATGATGATCACATCTGCCTGTCGCGGCGTTGCCCGTGCTACCTCGAAACCAAAGCGCGACCAATCATATTTTGCAGCCGCGGTAGACATCATTTCTATGGCGCAGCAGCTGGTGCCGAAGACCAGTGGCCATAGGGAATTGGAACGGGCCCAGTTGATGACCTCGTCCAGTTTGCTGAGGACGATGCCCCCGCCTGCGGTGGGATGCACTTCCCCGGGAAAGGGGGTGACGGGTGAGTCCGGCGGGACCGTTGCGGATGGCGGGACCGGCTGATCGGGTGTATGCTTTTGTTCTACATCCATTTCAAGGCTCCTTTTTTGTGTGCATATAAAAATCCCATGAAAAGGACGAAGAGAAAGGCGATGATCTCCGCGAGGGCCACCATGCCGACCTTTTTCACTACCACGGCCCAGGGATATAAAAAGACCAGCTCCACATCGAAGAGGAGGAAAAGCAGTGCATACAAATAATATCCGACGTTGAATTGATTCCAGGGCGTGCCTTCCGAGGGGATACCGCATTCATAGGTCTGCCCTTTCTGCGGGTTCTTTGTGCCTTTTACAAAGATGCGGGCGACGGCTATTCCCCCGGCGGCAAAGGCGATACCCGCCAGGAGCAGGACGATGAGAGAAGAGCTTCCCATATGGCTATACGGCGTTTTATTCCGTACTAATATAGGAATTTATGGCCGGTAAACTTCAAAAAAACGCAATTTTTCGAAGTTTGTGTGTGTGGGCGCACTCCCGGAACGGGGTAGGTGAACCGGTGGAACGGCGCAAGTGCCGTAACGGGGTGTCGTCAAAGTGTGAGCCGCAAGCGTGGGCGCAGCACCAGGTCGGTCTCCTCTTTTGGCATTTTGACCTGTCGCCAGTGCTCCTGCCGGGCAAGGGAGAGCAGGACATTAAGTTTTTGAGCGGGGTCCGGGGAGGGGTCCTGCAGAATGGAGCGATCCTTTTTGGAGATCGTCAATTTTTGTTGTTCGAGGAGGAGCTTCATCGTCGCCTCCAGGGCAATCTTTTTTATGACCGCGGCGGCTGTGAAAGGCGTTCCCAAGTCGGTATCGCGGTAAATGGCTTTCGATTGAAGATCGACATAGAAGAAGCCGTGGCCGGTATAGGGTTCGGGCGGCCGGTTTTGCCGTTGACGGGCCGGGGGAGGCATGATCATCCGGACACGTTTGGCCTTTAGTCTTTCCCCGAACTCCTGCAGGCTGGCAGGCCGGCCGATCAGGACCCAACTGATGTCGTCCTTTATCAGCTGCAGCTTTTGTTCCATGACCAGGCGGTTGTCTTCCATTTTTTTCTCCAGGTAATTTAATGTAGGGCGTTGCGCGAAGGAACTGGCCTTGATGGGCGCCCCGATCTTTTTTCCGTTCTCGTCGATCATACGGTAGTAGAGTCCCCTGTTGCGGTACATGATCCCTTGTTCGCTGCCGCGATCGGCCCGGACGCGATAAACATAGAGCAAGGCATTGAGCTGGTCAAGGGTTGTATACCTGAAGTTCTCCAGGATATGGTCGAGTACACCGGCGATACCCGTCTTTGTGGGGATCTGGCCGTATTTCAGGGGTTGGGGGATGCCCGTCTTTTGCCGGAGCGCCAGGGGGTCGGGCATTTTTTGTTTTTCGGCAGGCGTCAGCGAATGTTTTTTACCGAGCGTGCTGCAGATCTTCATCTGGTGGAGGTATGATCGCTCATCGTTGGACATGCGGCTTCCGTCGGGGCGGATATTTGTCGTGACGATGTGCATGTGCGGGTGTCCCGCATCGATATGCCGGTAGAGGAGCCAGGGTTGATCTGCGAAGCCGAGCGCCTTCATATATTCTTTGGCGATCTGTTTCATTTTTTTGTCGGTTAGCTTGTCGGCGGGATGAAAGTCCAGGGAGATATGGAGCGTTTTTGCCTTTGACCGCTCGTTGAGGACGGTGAGATGGCGGAGACGATGCAGCTTGTTTTCGAAGGTGAGCGATTCCGTCTCCTGCCAGTAATTGAAGGCGCCGAGGAAGAGCGCCTGATTCAATTCCAGCTTTTCTTCGTTATAGAGCAGCGTCCGGCGGGCGTTTAGTGAGCTTTCGATGTAGGAGAGCATTTTTCAAAGATTTCGCGGGTGAGTAATTTGATCTTGATGATCTCCGTGAGGACCATGTAGAAGTCTTTTTCCTCCGCCAGTTCGGCCAGCTCTTCCAACTTATTCTTTATGCTGATCATGAGCTGGAGGAGGTCATCCTGGGATTGGTTGCGGACCTTGATGGTCACGGGTTTTTTTGTCAATACTTTTTGCATATTCGGTGAGGCTGCGGCAGGTAGATCTTTCGGCTTGCCGGTATACCTCTTTGAGCTCGTCGGCGCTCAGGCGTATGGAAAGAAATCGTAGAGGTTCTTTGCTTTGCATATGATAAGGTTGCGGCTGTTATTATTAAACCGCCTGTATGCAAAGCTAGAAAGGCGAAAAATTAAAAAAAATACCAAATGAGGCTTTTTTAAATAAAAAACGTCCAAAATGGGCGTTTTTCGTAGGAAATCGTCCAAAATGGACAAAAAAAGCAGCTCCCTGTCTGGGAGCTGCCTGGTGATATGATGCTATATAATCAGAATCGCTTTTAATTGTGGATGTCAATGTCGACACCCGGAGGCGGAGTCTGGTGGTGGCGATGATAATATTCCGGGGAATGATGATGATGCTCGTGGACGTAACGGTGTTCTACACAGCCGGCGGCAAATACTCCCGTTATGAGCAGGAGTGCGAATGCACCCAGCAGGTTCTTTAGATTATTTTTCATAATAACGATTTTATACTTTATCCCAATGGAAAAACCCTGCCAATGTTTATAGACGCTGAAACCGCGGATTTGTGCGCCTTTCAGGGGGGAAATAGACGGGGGGAGGGAGAAACTGTAGAGTATTTTCCCCCGAAAGCGGAAAGGGGTGACCGGAACCGCAAAGATGGAACACTCACTGTAATAAAACCGGTCAGTTGGCGGGGGTTATCTTTTTTCATCTTGTTGAATATCAAAAAATTACAAAACTGGCATTTCTTTGGGGTCTTTTTGCCAATGCTAACAACCTTTATAAAGATCGCCTGGAGGAATTTATCCAAGAACCGCTGGTATTCCTTTGTAAACATCAGCGGTCTGGCGGTTGCCCTGACCAGCTTTATCATCATCCTTGTCTATTTCAATTATGAAATGAGCTTTGATAAATGGGATGTCTCGTTGGAGAGAGTGTATAAGGTATCCCTGCGACAGGATCAGGATATTCTGAGCACCACCCCGGCTCCGCTGGCCGATCTGCTGGCCCAGCGGTATTCCGGTGCGGAAGCGGCTACCAGGATACAACCGGCCGGAGACTATGCCGTCCTTCTGACCGCCGGTGATAAAAAGATCTATCAGAAAGGGTTGATCACCGTCGACTCTACTTTCCTGAAAGTTTTTCCATATCAGCTGGTGCAGGGGGATGCCGCTACGGCCCTTAATGCACCCAATGCCGCTATTATAAGTGAAGAGGTGAGTGAAAAGCTTTTTGGAAAGACAAGCCCTATTGGTAAAACCGTAAAAGTGAACAATTTCCTTGAAGGGGTGGTTACCGGCGTCCTGAGAACACCCGCCGGTCCTTCGCACCTGGATGCCCGGTTGCTGATACGTACCCCCTATGAAAAACAGAATAAGCATTGGCAGAACTACTCTTACCAGACCTATATCAAAACCAGGCAACCCGTTGCCAAGGCACAACTGGAGGCGGTTATCAACGAGATCTATTACAACGATCAGCTTAAGAAGAATAACCGAACGCTCGAACAATACCGGAAAGCCGGGAATCAAACCGGTCTGTTCACCGATGCCGTAGCCGACCTTCATAATTTTCCCCAACACGGTCAGAGTCATTTCAAGGTAACCCTCATATTGCTGATCCTTGCCGTCTTTTTATTGTTAGCGGGCGCCATCAACTTCAGCAATCTTTCCCTGGCCAGGGCGATCACCCGCGCCAAAGAAGTAGGGATCCGCAAGGTATTGGGTTCGCGGAAGATCAATATTGTCCTGCAGTCGCTGGCGGAGATCGCCATCCAATGTCTGATCAGCCTGGTCTTTGCGGGTTTGTTGGTCAGCGTTCTCCTGCCCTGGTTCGGCCGGAGCTTTAATTTGCCCCTGTCGTTGTTTGGCGGAGGCAATGCCGTCTCTATTTTTTTACAGATAACGGGTTGTCTGTTGCTGATCGTCCTTATATCCGGTCTGTATCCGGCGTTGTTCCTCTCCAACTTTCAAACTGCGGAAGTATTGAAGGGGAAATACAGCAAGGGTACGAGCGGCGTCTTCTTTCGTAATAGTCTCCTCGTCGTTCAGCTGACCTTGTCGGCGCTGTTTATTACCGGGATCCTCGTCATCAACCGGCAGATGCAATTTATGCAGGAGAAGAATCTTGGTTTTAATGCCTCACGGGTGATCCGGATCGAGGCGACGCAGAAAAGCCGGGATGCAGATTTTGAACAGATCCGAAGGACCCTTTTATCGATCCCCGGCGTCGGATCTGTCTCCAAATCGACTTCTGTGGCGGGCAGTCAGCGTATCGATACGAGCACCAATACTTTCCAATATGAAGGACAAAAGGTCCGGCTTAATAATGTAAAGGTCAGTCCGGATTATTTTGTCACCATGGGTATCAAGCTGGTGGAGGGGCGTTATTTTGATTATAGCCATCCGGAAGACATGGACAATACGGCTATCATCAATGAGTCGGCGGCCAAAAAGATGGGTGCGGTGAGTCCTTCGGGACGGTTTATTCGTTTTCCCATGTGCGATACCTTACCCTATACCATCGTCGGCGTCGTAAAGGATTTCAATATCCAGGGGCTGGAAAGCGCGGTGGAACCAACGGTCTATTCCATCTCCAATGCGCATTGCGGGTTCCGTAGCGGCGGGGCGATCCTGGTCAGCATAAATACCGATCACCTGCAATCGACGGTAGCGGGGATAGAGAAGACCTGGAAAACGATCGAGCCGGATTTTCCTGTGCGTTATTCCTTTCTCGATGCCGATTTCCAACAGTTGTTCGCCAGCTACCAGCGGCTGGAAAAGATCATCCTCTTCTTCTCCGTCCTTTCGATCCTTATCACCGTCATGGGGCTTTTTGCGCTGACCTCTTTCCTTGCCCGGCAGCGAATAAAAGAGATCGGCATCCGGAAGGTGCTGGGAGCCTCGGTGGCCAGTATCACCGGTCTGCTTTCCGAGGATTTTGCCAAGCTGTCCCTGCTCTCCATTGTCCTGGCGATGCCGATAGCCTGGTGGGCGTTGAGCAAGTGGCTGGAAGATTTTGCCTATAAGATCGATCTCACCTGGGGGATCTTTGCCTTGTCCGCCTTTATTACGATCGGGATCACGCTGCTCACTGTCTGTTGCCAGGCGATCAAGGCCGCCTTGTCAAATCCAACGGTCAATTTGAGAACGGAGTAGAGGCGGGGGAAGACGCGGACCGCGGGGTGAGGGTGAAACGTGCATTTATTCGCTCCGCAGGCTCTTTACCGGATTGGTCAGTGCGGCGCGGACGGATTGTCCGCTTACCGTACCCAGGGCGATAACCAGGGCGGCGAGGCCGGAAAGCGCGAAGATCCACCAGCTGATCTGTGTATGGTAGGCGAAGCCCCGCAGCCATTGGCTCATCAGCCATCCCGCGAGCGGAAAGGCGATCAGGTTAGCCAGCAGGACCAGCTGTACAAACTCCCGGGACAGCAGGATGACGATACTGCCGATGGGCGCGCCCAGCACTTTGCGCACGCCTATTTCCTTTGTGCGTTGCATGGTGGCAAAAAGGGAGAGGCCCAGCAAACCGAGACAGGCGATAAAGATGGCGAAGCCGGCAAAGATGCTAAAGGCTTTTCCGAACAGCTGGTCATTGGCATACTGCTCCTTGTATTTTGCATCCAGGAAATAATAATCGAAATAGTTCCCGGGGAAGAAGCTATCGAAGGACTTCTTTATACCCGCAACCGTTGAGGGAAGGTCTTTTGTGTTCACCTTGACCGAGATGTTGCCATTTGTGCTATAGGCGGGCATGAGCAGGGTTGGTTCGACGGAATAGCGCAGGGATTTCTGATGATAATTATTTATTACGCCGATGATATCCCATTTTTTATTTCCGCGGAGGATGGTCTTCCCGATGGCTTGCTGCGGAGAAGAAAAGCCCAGCAGTTTTGTGGCGCTCTCATTGACGATGATATTATGCAGTTTGCCGAAATCAGGATTAAAATCCGTGTAGGTATAATCCCGGCCGGCCAGTAGCCTGATCTTATAGAGATCGAGAAAACCAAAGCTAATACCGTTCTGCCGCATCGTAAAATGGGTCGTATTATCCTGGTCGGCGCGGCGTATGTCGAAGCTTCGTCCCGTCTCTCCGCCCATCGGGCTCCAGGAAGTGGCGGCGCCAAGGACGCCGGGTGTGTTCTTCAACTGCCGCATAAAGGTGTTTTCCCGGTCGATAAAGGTCGAGTCAAACTGGGTCAGTGACGGCGGTTTTATCATCAGCACCTCGTTGATATTCATCCCCAGCTCCTGCCGGTTCATGAACCGGATCTGCTTGTACACTACGAAGGAGCCGATGATCAGCGCCACGGTGATGGCAAACTGTCCTACCACCAGGGCTTTCCGCAGCAAGATGCCACTCTTTGAGGTGCTGAACCGTCCTTTTAATACCAGGATGGGTTTGAAGGAGGATAAGATAAAGGCCGGGTAGAATCCGGAAATAAAGATCCCCGTCCCCATCAACGCCAGCAGACCGGCTGTGATGCTATAACCGCCAACGCTTTTTTGAAAGAGAAAAGAAAGGGACAGCTTATGACCGATCAATATATTAAACGCCGGCTGCAGGATGGTCATCAATACGATGGCCAGCACGAGGGCGATGCTATTTATGAGCAGGGATTCCAGCAGGAACTGCCGGACCAGCTGCCCTTTGCCGGCGCCGATCACCTTGCGCACGCCTACTTCTTTTGCTCTTTCCGCCGAACGTGCCGTGGACAAATTTATATAGTTGACCCAGGCGATGACGATGATGAACAGGGCGATGATCAGCAGGCCCCATACCACCGTTGCGCTGCCCGTTTTGCCAATTTCGTATTCAAAATCCGAATAGAGATGTGCCCTGGCCAGTGGCTGCAGGTAGAATTTCTCCACGCTGCCCGATACTTTATTGCCCTGGAAATATTTCTGGCTGAAGGCGTCCAGTTTGGCCTCCAGCTTCTTATAATCCGTGCCGGGCCGTAGCTGGATATAATGCCAGAAATCGGACTGGGTAAAGTTATAATCGGCCTCCCGGAAGGGGTATTTACCCGCCAGCAAACTGACGTAAGAGGCAAGCATATCGAATTGCAGATGGGAGTTTTCCGGAACGTCCCGGCAGACGCCGGTTATCTTATAGGGCATCGAATCATTGCCCATGACGATCGCCTTGCCCAAGACGGAAGCGACATCGTTACCCTGCACGCCGAAATATCTTTTTGCGGCTCTTTCCGTCAGGACCACGGTATAGGGTTCTTTTAGCGCTGTTTGCTGATCCCCGGCCATCAGCGGGTAGGAGAACATGGACAGGAAGGAATTATCCACGGCGATCACGGGCTGGTCGCCAAACTTCTTATTACCAGAGGTGATGATCTGGTCGCCGAATGGCTCTATCCGGGCGTGATCGATCACTTCCGGATAGTCGTTCTGTAAGGCTTTGCCGATGGCGGAATAGGTGATGGTGCCATGCTGGATGAGCTGCCCGTTCTGATACCGGTCATTATAGACCCGGTAAAGATCGCCGACGTTCCTGTTGAACTGGTCATAGCTCAGCTCAAAATTTACGTATTGCAGGATCAGCAGACAGGCGGCCATCCCGACCGACAGTCCTATGATATTGATGGCGGTGAAGGTCTTATGTTTCCATAAGTTCCGCAGTGTCGTCTTTAGGTAGTTCCTGAACATGGGATCAAGGTTACCAAGAAAGTGCCAGACCGGTAAGATATTATTAATCAGAATAATACCCACGAGGCTACCGATAGAAATGTCCGTTTACGATACAGCAGGTGTACGGATGAAATATTTCCCTATCTTTATCGGGCATACAGGAAATGGTGTCTTCCTGCTACAAACCGCCCCTGCATTATGATGATGGGCTGATGGCGCCTACAAATTATCAATTTATTGAGCCGTATAATAATTTGTAGGAATGAAACAGATCAGGACCTCTTTTACCCCATTCATTAAGATTGCCATACAGCTTATTCGCTGGACGTTATTGGTCATCCCCGTCTCTCTTATTACCGGTTCGCTGGTCGCTCTTTTCCTTTGGTTATTGGATAAGACCATTCAGCTACGATGGGCCCACCCCTGGTTATTGTTCCTTCTGCCGGCCGCGGGCGTGTTTATTTATTTCCTGTATAAATTCCTGGGTGGCAATTCGGAGGGCGGCAACAATCTTATCATGGACGAGATCCATGAACCTGGTGGCGGTGTGCCTGCCCGGATGACGCCATTGGTCTTACTGACTACCCTTCTCACCCATTTATTTGGCGGTTCAGCGGGACGCGAAGGGACGGCGGTACAAATGGGGGGAAGCATAGCCGGACTGATCGGCCGCATCCTGAGATTGCCAACGGAAGATGTGCAGCTTTTGCTGATGGCGGGTATTGCGGCCGGGTTTGGCGCCGTATTCGGTACACCGGTGACAGGCGCCGTTTTTGCGTTGGAGGTGCTGGCTTCGGGAAGGATGCGGTATGATGCATTGATGCCTTGTTTTATTGCAAGCGTACTGGCGGACAGGGTCTGTTCGGCCTGGGGGATCCATCATACGCATTATCATATTGCCGCCTTGTTTCCGGGAGCTGCGACCGGGGGGATGCCGGTTTTTGACGGGATCCTGCTGGTGAAAGTGATCATGGCCGGTGTCTCGTTTGGGCTGGCCGGTTATCTGTTTGCCGGCACCACGCATGCGATCAAACGTTATAGCCGGAAATGGGTGCCTATCCAATGGCTGATCCCCGTGATCGGGGGATGTCTTCTTATCCTTTTCACCTTTTTGCTGGGTACGCAGGACTATCTTAGTTTGGGAGTGACCAATCCGGGGAGTAATGCGGTCAGTATCGTGAGCAGTTTTCATGCAGGGGGTGCGGCTTCTTTTAGCTGGTTGTGGAAGTTATTGTTTACGGCCATTACGCTGGGGACCGGGTTCAAGGGAGGGGAAGTGACTCCTTTGTTCTTTATAGGCGCCGCCCTGGGAAATACCATCGCCCTGATAAGTGGGGCACCGGTGGATCTGATGGCGGGGTTGGGTTTTATTGGCGTTTTTGCGGGGGCTACGAATACTCCGATTGCCTGTACCCTTATGGGGGTGGAGCTTTTTGGGCCGGATTATGTCCTTTATTATGCGGTCGCCTGTTTTACCGCTTATTATTTTAGCGGGGAATCGGGGATTTATTCTGCGCAGCGCGTGGCCGTCTCAAAACTGAGGAAAAGAATGAATGAGTAAAGAGATTTTTTTGTAGTTTTGCCCTCCCATTGCCCGATAGTATAATGGTAGTACGACAGATTCTGGATCTGTATGTCGAGGTTCGAGCCCTTGTCGGGCAACAGAAGAAGCCTCGTAATCTTTTGATTACGAGGCTTTTATTATTTTAAAACCACTTGGAAAGGTGGAAAACTTGCATTAATTTTATAGGACAATATCCAGCTATTACTGAAAAAATCAGCCTATGGAAACTATCTATACTATTATCCAGAACTTTCAACTGGATCTTTCTCAAGTACTTATCAGCAGCATTATCCTTTTTATCCTCGGATTTTGGGCAGGACGCATAAAGAGCAGGAAGCTCGAGCGAAAGATGGCCAAAATGGAGAAAGAGATCCTCGACCTCAATGCCGAATTACTTTATAATGATCAGCCCGCAGGCGTTCTGAAAATGCATCATTAGACCGGCGGGCTGATCTGCCTATTACAGACAAGCTGACTACCTATTCTTAAAGACCATTTTTGTGCTTTGGACCGGCAATCCGTCGACCAGCAGGGAACAGATATAGATCCCGGCGACCCCGAAACCGTGATTGTATACGACCTGGTTCAGGCCTTTTCGCAGATTGACCGGCATTCTTTCCAGGATGCGGCCGTCGAGACTGCTGAACTGGAGCCAGGCCCTGTCTGCAAATTGGTCGGTACCCGAGGAAATGGTGATCAGGGTGGACTCATCGAATGGGTTGGGCCGGTTGGGCATCAGCTGGATCCCATAGATACCCGGGTCAGGGGGGATTGGTTTTGTCGAATCCGGTTCCAGGTTAAGGACCACCAGTTGGGTAGACAGGGTATATTCGGTGGAGAACTGGCTTTCCGTATTATTGGCATCTACGGCAGCGGCGCTGATATAGAAAAGTGTGTTGGTGCGATAGGGTACGGTGACCGTGTCCACCGATTTGCCGGTGATGGTATATACGCTGTCCCAGTCATTGGTTGCAGAGCGGATCGCCACCCGGTAGGCGGGGGCGCCGGCGGGGCTTAATACCACCCTGACCTTGTTGGCCGTGATCACGGAGGGCAGGGGGCTCATGCTGATCGTGTCCGGTCCCAGCGCCACCATGGCCATTGAATTACCATTGATCAGCGCATTGCGGGCCAGGTAATCGACATCGACGTACAGCGAATCGATGACCCCGTCATGATTGCGGTCGCGGCCCAGGCTATCCCTGACGTTGTGCTGGCGGTCGACATAGCCCGTCCCGTTGCTGGCGTCGCCGTCTTCGTTGGCCTGGGTGAAACGGACGCCCGTATAGTTATTTGGTGAAGCGGTAAAGGCCTGGTGGTCTCCTCCCCTCCCCGTTCTGTCTTCGAGCTCCATGATCTGGATGGCGGTGGGTACGCGCATGAGGCTGCTCAGCTGCTCCTTATACTCCAGTTTGATATAACGCGCCCATTGTTTGTTTGCCGAGTTGACATCGCCTTTGGAAAAGATCCGCAGGTCGGTGCTGTCGATATTGCCATAGAAGGGGCAGCCGGGCGCCGAGGCGGTATGACCGCAGAAGATGCCGCCCGATACGTCATTGTTATTGACCGCCTTGATCAGAACGTTTTTGCTTTTCAGGTAATTGGCGAATGCCTTGGCCCCGATCAGTCCTTGTTCTTCCCCGGTAACCACGGCGAACACGATGGTGCTGCGGAAGGTATATTTGCTCAGGACCCTTGCCAGCTCCATGACCAGTGCGGAGCCGGTGGCATTGTCGCCGATCCCGGGGGCATCGCCGGTGATATCACAATTGCTGACATTGCGGCTATCCATGTGTCCCTCAACGATGATCAGGGATTTGTTGGAGGTCTGGCTGCCTGGCAATACAGCCAGGACGTCGGAGTGCAGGTCGATGACGTCGGGGGACCCGCAGCCGTAGGTGCTGGGTGCATACGTGAATTGCAGATAAGATACTTTCAACCGGTTGTCATTTGCCGCGCTATACTGCATGAATTTGTTATAGACCCAGCGGCGGGCTGCGCCGATACCCCGGGTAGTGGAGTTGGTATCGGAGAACATGTTCCGGTTCTGGAAGCTATTCAGCGCGAACAGGTCGGCTTTGAGAGAGTCGGGCGAGATCCTGGTGGGCAGCTCTGCCGATATAACATCCGGTTCGGTAATGACGGTCGATGCCGGGTAAGAAGAGGCGGTGTAACTACCCCGGAGGATATTGTCCACTTCGGTGCTCAGGACTTTTGGACTGGTTTGTGCATACGCGTCCGCCGCCCACGTAATCGTGAGAAGGAACATAGGGAATAGGATTTTCATAAAAACCGGCTCGGATTTAAATGGTTAATGGTTTTGCCAAAAACGGGTTTTCACGGGTCAGCTGGTCTTTTTCGATAGAGGGCCGGGCCGGCCAAAACAAGGGCCGACACAGACAACGATCGAATAGTCGTGATCGATAGTGGTATACGCTGACCGGTATCGGTCAGCGTATACGTTTTAATCAGTGATCAGATCAATTAAACACCTTTCGCACGAACACCTGCTCGTTAAGCACGATCTGTATAAAGTATACAGACGGCGGCAGTGTGGAAAGGCCTTCTACGGGTAGGGAGTTGACGCCCTTTACGCTCTGGTATTGTGCCTGTTTCAGCAGCATACCTTTGCTATCCAGCAGGCGAAGGAGAACTTTTTCTCCTTTCTCCAGGCTAAGCCGTACGGTTACCTGATCCCGGAAGGGATTGGGTGAGACGTCCAGGATAGCATTACCGGATCTCGAGGCGATCGTTACGAGGTTACTGTAAGCGAGGGCCCCGGAAGGGTCTGTCCATTGTAAGCGATAGTAATTAGGGGTATTGGGGATGGGGTTAATATCTGTAAAAGTATGGTCGACGGTGGCGCCATTGCCGTTGCCATTCACCCGCCCGATGCTGGTGAAGCTGTAGCCGTCATAAGAACGCTGGATGGTATACATGGTGCCATTTGTTTCGTTGGCCGCCGTCCAGCTAAGCAGGTTACCCAGGTCCGTGCTTCTGCCGGTAAAGGAGGCAAAGGTCGTTGCCAGGGTAGTGGACATATTGATCGTATAGGTGTTGGAAGTACCCTGTTGGCCGGCCGCATCGATAAAGGCATAGCTAAAGACCAGCTCGATGACGCTGACGTCCGTGAACATCACCTGTAATTTGGAAGGATTATAGTTCGGGATGACCGTGTTATTGGTCACCAGGACGCCATTATAATACAGGCTTTCATTGGCCGGTACAAGGGTGATGACGGCCGTTTTGCCGTTCCCCATGACGCCATCCTCGGGGTCTGCGCCTGAGAGAGGGCCGGGACTGGCGGAGGTTCCGGCGCCATTCAGCGACAGCAAGCTGTTCTGTGCGGGGACCGCGATGGTATAGTTCTGCCAATCGGCATTCGGCACCTGTTCGATCCCGAAGTCCTGGCCTGTTATGTTTGTGGCTGTGCTCAATGAATTAAAAGTACGGATCAGCGGTGAGGTATTTACCCAGGTGGGCGGGATGCTCCCCGCGGGCGCCGGATAGCCGGGTACACCGGCCGTCGTGGAAAGTACGATCTTCATGCCGATGGCGCCGACCGGACAATTGGGCAGGGTATAGGTCCCATCCGAATTGACCTGCACGGTCGAAAGTACCGTACCCGAGATCGGGTCGACGAGGCTGGCATATAAGCCGCCGCCCGCATTGGTACCATGTTCGCCGCTGGTGAATATATTCGTCGTATCGCCGTGCGCACTGTTATTGGCATCGTCCCATACCGTACCGGAAACGCTGATACAGGTAAGGGTAAGGGTCTGTGTGAAGCTGGTGTCGATCCCCCAGGCCCAGGTATTGATCAGACGGGCATTCCCGAAGTCATTACATTGGGTGTTGTCATGGTTGTTGAAGGTCCCGGCATAGTTTACGGAGTCGGCGGGGATCGTGAAGGTCGGGTCTCCCGTACCGTTCCAGGCATGGGCAGGGGATTTCATCCCCACGGCTGTATCCTGGTATCCGGTTCCTGTATAGTTGTTATTGTTGCTGGAACAGTCCGAACCCATGTTGGTCAGCTTGGTGTCGTCCCAGTACAGGATCGTCTTCACGGCATTGAGCGGTAATACCGCGTCCACGCTGAATCCATTTACGTTGAGCTCATCGTCGTATAAGGGTACATTGATACGTCCCTTACGGAAGGAGAACTTTATGGGAAAGCTGGTATTGGCCGGTACGGGATTGCCGAGTCCGTCCTTTCCATCCCAGACATAGGTAATGATACCCGGAGACTGGTTGATCAGCTCCACATACTTGTCCGTGGTAAATTGCTGATAGCCGGGTACGCCGTTGAGGTCGAATACCATATAGTAGTCCCCCGGCTGCGGCGCATTGAAACGGATATTATAAGGCCCCGGCGGACAACCTGAGATCGTAGGGTTCACCAACGATGGCGGTTTTGGCAGGGTACACACGTGATAGATGGTAGTATCCGGTATGTTCAGAAAGACGTCGAATCCCTTGCGAAGGTGGAAGGTATCGAAGGTCGGCAGATTGATCGACTTCCGGTCATTCACCCAGTTGCCGGTATTTATCACGCCGAAGTCATTGACGGCAATGATATAGGACAGGGGCTGGAACCCATTGGTCGGGAAATATACTTTTGTTACGACGGAGTCGGTAGTATAGGCATAGAAAGCGGCATTCGAAGAAGCTAATGGGTCCTGTATATCACCGGCGTTGGGGTTGTATACGGAGAAGGCCCATTCGTTACAATGCACGCGGCCGGTCACCAGGGCCGTACCCTGGACTACGCTCATGTCAAAAAATTTGGCCAGCATGGATTCACCGCCGGAAATGTGGGTGGCGCCGCCATCGTTGCTCTGGTAGAAGTTAACCCAGTAATCACCGTTCAAACCGCCGAACGATGCAGGGTTAAAGCTCAGGGGGGTATACCCGGTCGCCCGGGTAAGCCCGATATGCGGACCTATGACGGCAGTCTGCCAGGCGGCCTGGGCACCCGGAACGCCGGCTATGGCGCTGCCGATAAAACCCGCCGAACCGACGGTACCGGGCAGGTGGATGGTCGCTACCAGGTTATTATTCGGGTCATAGATGTGCATGTAGATATTGGAGAAGGTGCTGATCGGTGTGGAAGGGGCCAGGGTCTCCCAGTTGAAACCAAAATAGAGCATTTCCGTTGACGCGTTCTTGATGCGGAAGTAGATACGCTGGTCGACAGGCGTGAGACCGGTGGCAGGAACATAGCTACCCACATTACCCAGCGGGAAGCCGGATGTGGTAGATACGATGAGCCCGGTACCATTGGCAAAGGTCGGCATGACCTTGTTGGTACCTTCACCCAGTGCACAAATGCTGTGTATGAAAAATGATACAGTTAGGATAAGCAGGGTGGCTATCCTTCGTGGATATGCAGTGTGCACGATTAGCCGCGGAACCCTGAATGTGTAGACAGGTTTCATAAGTATGGATTGAGGTGAACAAACTCCAGCGGCATTAACCGTCGGATTCATCGTTCATCCCACAAACTACAAAGCTTTGTGCTCTCTTGCAATCCTTGTTGGAACATCTTTACAACCTAAAAAGGACAATAGGCGAAATTTTGATATTATATTGTTGATTTATATAGCATTATATATAATTAATACCGTTATTTTCAACGCTTTCCGTATTATTAGTTTTCCACATTAAGGGAAATCCTTATATGGTTGCTAAATAGATGCATGGGGTGTTTAGGAGGCCGGGGGATGCCTGGGGGTTGGGGTACTAGGAGGCCGGGGGGATAAGGCGGGTGATACAGGTAGCCAGGCTCTCCTTCCAATCGGGGATGGTAATGCCATAGGTATCCCGGATCAGGCTTTTATCCATCAGCGAATAATGCGGTCTTTTGGCGGGAGTCGGGTATTGGGTAGTGGGGATAGGCTGTACGGGACAGGGGCTGCCGGTAAGCGTTTTGATGGCCAGGGCGAACTCATACCAGCTGATCCTGCCTTCGTTACTATAATGATAGATACCGGGGACGAAGACTTCCCCGGCGGCGATGTCGAGAAGAACGGCGGCCAGGTCGGCGGCATAGGTCGGAGAGCCGATCTGGTCATCGATGACGCTGATCGATGGTTTCTCCCGCATGAGCCGGATCATGGTCCTGACGAAATTATTGCCAAATTCGGAGTACACCCAGGAAGTGCGGAAGATGGCGGTGCCTTTTGCATGTTGTTCCATAGCCAGCTGCTCGCCCCGGAGCTTGGAAGCTCCATATATATTGACTGGTCCCGTGGGATCTCCTTCTTTCAGGGCGGTGGCGGAATTGCCGTCAAAGACATAATCGGTGGAGATATGAAGAAGCCGGGTGCCGGTGGTATGACAGGCGGCGGCCAGCGTACCTACTGCTTCCCCATTGATCCGGAAGGCGAGCTCTTTTTCCGTCTCGGCCTTGTCGACGGCGGTATACGCGGCGCAATTGATACAGACATCGGGGCGGTTTGCGGAAAAGAACGAATGGATACGTGCAGGATCCTCTATGGGAAGATCATTGCGGTCTGCAAAGGTGAAATCGCAATTGTAGATGGGGGAGAAGACGGTTGCCGCCGCGGGAAATGCGGAAGAAGGGGCCGCATGGTATAAAGAGGGATCGGTCGCCGCCCGCAATTCCCGGCCAAGCTGTCCGCCTGCGCCGGTGACCAGGATCTTTTTCTTTTGGGGGGACTGCGTTGGCATGTGGCTATCCTTTAAATTGAAAATTATTCCGGCAATCGGCAAACAGCGGCAATTCGATGTCTTTGGGCGAGACGATTGCCCGGTCCGCGGGTACCTGCCAGTCGATTCCCAGTGCCGGGTCGTCGTATCGGATCCCGCCTTCACTGCCTTTATTATAAAGACCATCGCATTTATAGGATACTTCTGCCGTTTCACTGAGCACGGAGAAGCCATGGGCAAAACCACGGGGGATGAGGAACTGTAGTTTGTTCTCTGCCGAGAGCTCTATGCTCATGTGCTGGCCATAGGTAGGCGATCCGATGCGAAGGTCCACTGCGATATCGAGGATCTTTCCCTGCAGCACCCGGATGAGCTTTGTCTGGGCATGGGGGTCGAGCTGGTAATGCATTCCCCGGATGACGCCATACGTCGAGAAGGACTGATTGTCCTGGACGAACCGGATATCGATGCCTTGTTTCCGGAACGTCTCTTCGTTGTAGGATTCAAAAAAATAGCCCCGGTCGTCTTTATAGACGGCCGGTTCGAAAAGAAGTAATCCGGGTATACGGGTGGTCGTGAAAGGCATAGTTGCGAACTGTTTACTTTTGGCGATGAATGTCGGCCGTTGCTGTTTGTATTTATATTACCGGTGCTGGTATTGTTCGGCATAATATTTCTGGTAATCGCCGGAAGTCACTTCTTTTACCCAATCCTGGTGTCCGAGATACCAATCTACGGTCTTTTCCAATCCTTCTTCGAACTGCAGGGAAGGGGTCCATCCCAGTTCCTTGTTCAATTTGGTGGCATCGATGGCGTACCGGAGGTCATGACCCGGCCGGTCTTTTACATAGGTAATGAGCTTTGCCGATTCGCCGGGGGCGCGGTTCAGCTTTTTATCCATGAGACTGCAGAGCAGGTTGACGATGTCGATATTCTTCCATTCGTTAAAGCCGCCGATATTGTATTTGTCGCCGGTCTTCCCTTTATGAAAGATGGTATCGATGGCCCGGGCGTGGTCCTCTACATACAGCCAGTCACGGACATTCTCTCCTTTCCCATAGACCGGCAACGGTTTGTTGTGAAGGATATTATTGATCATGAGCGGGATAAGCTTCTCGGGGAAGTGATGCGAGCCGTAATTATTGGAACAGTTGGAAAGGATCACCGGCAGACCGTAGGTATGATACCAGGCCATCACGAAGTGATCGGAGGAGGCTTTGGAGGCCGAGTAGGGAGACCGGGGGTCATAGGGCGTCTCTTCGGTAAAAAATCCTTCTTTGCCCAGGGAACCGTATACTTCGTCGGTAGATACATGATAGAACCGTCGCCCCGCCAGGTTATCCTTCCAATGCGAAAGGCTGACATGCAGCAGGGTGGCGGTTCCCAGTACGTTGGTCCGGACAAAGGCCAGCGGATCGAGGATGGAACGGTCTACATGGCTCTCCGCCGCCAGGTGGATGACCGAATCGAACTTGTATTTCCCAAACAGCTCATTCATCCGGCCTTCGTCGGTGATATCGCCTTTTTCAAATGAATAATTAGGGGCGTTTTTGATGTCTTTCAGGTTGGCCAGGTTACCCGCATAGGTAAGGGCATCCAGGTTGACGATATGGTACCCGGGATATTTGTTGACAAACAAACGTATCACATGCGATCCGATAAAGCCGGCGCCTCCGGTGATCAGGAGGCTCCTGGTAAAATTTGCCATTATAAACTCCAGTATTTTCGGTTGGTAATTTTGTTTTTATAGGTGCCCTTGAGGTCCGCGATCAGCGCGCCTTCCCGGGTAATCGATGCAAAATACGAATTATCCAGATCTTTGTATTGGGTATGGGGTACGGTTATGATCACGGCATCGTAATTATTGCCTATTTCGCGGGTGAGGTGTAATCCATATTCCTCGTGCACTTCGTCTTCCATGGCAAAGGGGTCTTCCACGTCGACGGCAATATTAAATGCCAGCAGCTCTTTTACGGTATCCACGATCCGGGAATTGCGGATATCGCTGACATTTTCCTTGAAGGTCACGCCTTTTACCAGTACCCTTGGCTCATTGGAGATCCGCAGCACATGGGTAATGATCTTACGGGCCACATAGCGGGCCATATCGTCATTGATATACCGGGAGGAGGTGATCACTTTGGACTCATAGCCCAGGGCGGCGGCCTTGTAGGTCAGGTAGTAGGGGTCGATGCCGATGCAATGTCCTCCTACGAGACCGGGCTGGAATTTCAGGAAGTTCCATTTGGTGCCGGCGGCTTCGATCACATCGTAGGTATTGATACCCATGCGGTCGAAGATGAGTGATAATTCGTTCATCAGCGCGATATTGAGGTCACGCTGTGTGTTCTCGATGATCTTGCTGGCCTCGGCGACCTTTATGGAAGGGGCCCGGTGGACGCCGGCATCTACGACCAGCTCATATATTTTTGCGACCTCTTCCAGGGCAACGGCGTCATTGCCGGATACCACTTTGATGACGGTACGCAGGGTATGTTTTTTATCTCCGGGATTGATCCGTTCGGGGGAGTAGCCGAGCCGGAAGTCCCCGTTTGCGAGTTTCAGACCGGAATGCCGCTCCAGGATCGGCAGGCAGTCTTCTTCGGTACAACCGGGATAGGTCGTGGATTCATAGACGACATAGTCGCCTTTTTTCAGGACTTTTCCTACCGTCGTGGAGGCGCCGACAAGCGGTTTCAGATCGGGCACATTGTATTTGTCTACGGGGGTGGGCACTGCCACGATAAAAAAGCGGGCCTCCTTCAGCACTTCGAGGTCGTCGGTAAAGACGATATCCTTTCCCTCAAAATCGGCCGGGCTTACTTCTTTGCTCGGGTCGATGTGGTTACGCATCATCTCGATGCGTCTCCGGTTGATATCGAATCCGATGACGGAGATCTTACGGGCAAATTCCAGGGCGATGGGCAATCCGACGTATCCCAATCCAATAACGGCCAGCCGGGCCTTTTTACTGGTCAGGTCGTCGAATATCTTTGCATCGATCATAGTTATTGGGGTTATTTTTTGCTGGTAAATTCCTTGGGTTGCCGGAGCCATTCTGCCGGTGGCAGGGACCGGAAGTATTCGTAGGTAGCTTTCAATCCTTCCCTCCGTTCGACGGTCGGCTCCCATCCCAGGATCTGGCGGGCCTTTGTGATGTCCGGGCGGCGTTGTTTGGGATCGTCCACGGGCAGTGGTTTATATACGATCTTTTGTTTTGTGCCGGTGAGGGTGATGACCTCTTCGGCGAACTGTTTCAGGGTGATCTCGGAAGGGTTGCCGATATTGACCGGTGAATGATAGTCGCTGAGCAGGAGACGGTAGATGCCTTCCACGAGGTCGTCGACATAGCAAAAGGACCGGGTCTGGCTGCCGTCGCCAAAGACGGTGAGGTCTTCGCCGCGGAGGGCCTGTCCGATAAAGGCGGGGAGGGCGCGTCCGTCATTGAGACGCATGCGGGGACCGTAGGTATTAAAGATCCGGACGATGCGGGTCTCGAGGCCATGAAAGTTATGATAGGCCATGGTCATGGCTTCCTGGAATCGTTTGGCCTCGTCATAGACGCCCCTTGGTCCTACGGGGTTGACGTTGCCCCAGTATTCTTCCGGCTGCGGGTGTACGAGCGGGTCTCCGTAGATCTCGGAGGTGGAGGCCACGAGGATCCTTGCCTTTTTGGTTTTTGCCAACCCGAGACAGTTGTGGGTGCCCAGGCTGCCGACCTTTAGGGTCTGTATGGGTATTTTCAGGTAATCGATGGGGCTGGCGGGGGAGGCAAAATGAAGGATGTATTTGAGCTCCCCGGGAACATGGATGAATTTACTCACGTCGTGGTGATAGAACTCAAAATGCTCCAGCTTAAAAAGATGTTCGATATTCCGGAGGTCGCCGGTGATAAGGTTATCCATCCCGATGACATGAAAGCCTTCCTTTATAAACCGGTCACACAGATGAGATCCCAGAAATCCTGCGGCGCCGGTGATCAAAACTCGCTCTTTGCTCATGATGCTTGCTTGATTGATTTTTATTATTGGCTATTTTTTTTCCATCGGATTGGCGGGGGCCCGTCCAATGCTTTCATAATAGAACCCCAGTTCCCGGATGGCGGCGATGTCGAACAGGTTACGGCCGTCGAAGATCACTTTATTCTTTAGGGTGGTGACTATTTTCAGGAAGTTGGGCGTTCTGAATTCGTTCCATTCCGTAGCGATAATGAGTGCATCGGCGCCTTCGAGGGCTTCATACTGGCTTTCGGCGTATTTGACCTTGTCGCCGATAAGCTGTTTGACGTTGTTCATTGCCTCGGGGTCGAATACCGTGAGGGTAGCGCCTGCGGCCACGAGGATATCGATCATATACAGGGCCGGGGCTTCGCGGATATCGTCGGTGTTGGGTTTGAAGGCCAATCCCCAGAGGGCGAAGTGTTTGCCTTTCAGGTTGTCCTTAAAGTATTTTTTGATCTTGGGGAGCAGGTGGATCTTTTGTTCTTCGTTGACTTCCATGACGGCGGAGAGGATCTTGAAATCGTAGTCGACTTCCTGGGAGGACTTGACGAGGGCTTGTACGTCTTTGGGGAAGCAGCTGCCTCCATAGCCGATACCGGGGAAGAGGAATCGTTTGCCGATCCGTTCGTCGCTGCCGATACCGCGTCTTACCATGTCTACGTCGGCGCCCAGTTTCTCGCAGAGACGGGCCACCTCGTTCATAAAGGTGATCTTGGTTGCGAGGAAGGAATTGGCGGCATATTTGGTGAGTTCGGCGGAGCGTTCGTCCATAAAGATGACGGGGTTCCCCTGGCGTACAAAGGGACTGTAGAGATCGCCCATGATCTTCCGTGCCCGTTCGGAGGAAGATCCGATCACGACGCGGTCGGGTTTCATGAAGTCCTCCACGGCTACCCCTTCCCGGAGAAATTCGGGATTGGAGACGACGTCGAACTCTCCTTTAAAATTCTTTGCAATGGCGGCGTATACTTTCTCGGCGGTGCCGACGGGGACGGTGCTCTTGTCGACGATGACCTTATAGTCCTTCAGGATCCTGCCCAGGCTGTCGGATACTCCCAGGATATATTTCAGGTCGGCGGAGCCGTCTTCCCCGGGAGGTGTGGGCAGGGCCAGGAAGATGATCTGTGCTTCTTTGATGCCTTCTTCGAGGTTGGTGGTGAATTTGAGCCGTTCTTCCTTCAGGTTCCGCAGGAAAAGCTTTTCCAGGCCCGGCTCATAGATGGTGATCTGTCCGTTGGAAAGCTTTTGTACCTTACCGGCGTCGATGTCCACACAGATTACGTCATTCCCTGTCTCGGCGAAACAGGTCCCCGTAACGAGACCCACATAACCGGTACCTACCACAGCAATTTTCATATAAAAGTTTTGTTTTTAAATAAGGGTTAAGGGTATCCTATTTGTTTACATATTCCAGGACGGCCGATGTGATCGTCTGCAATTGTTCGGTGTCCAGTTCTGTATGCATGGGAAGGGAAATGACCCTTTCCGTCAGCCAGTCGGTAGTTTCCAGGTGGTAGTCGCCGCCGCCAAAAGAGGCGAACATCTGCTGGCGATGGGCCGGTACGGGATAATAGATCATCGATGGGATATTTCTTCCGGCAAGGAATTCATTCAGTCCGTTGCGGTCGACCCCTTCCAGGATAAGCGTATACTGGTGAAAAACGTGCTGGCTGTAAGGAGCCCGGTAAGGCGTCCTGATCTTTGGGTGAGCGGCGAAAGCGGTATCATAATAATCGGCCGCCAAACGACGTGCGGCGATATAGGCGTCCAGCCTTTTCAACTTTACATTCAGGACGGCGGCCTGAATGGTGTCCAGCCGGCTGTTACAACCTACCAGGTCATGATAATAGCGCCGGCTCTGCCCATGGTTAGCAATCATTTTCAACCGGCTAGCTAACGCATCATCGTCTGTAAATATTGCTCCCCCGTCCCCATAGCACCCCAAATTCTTGGATGGGAAAAACGAAGTGGTACCGATGGTCCCCATGGAGCCTGTCTTTTTGGATCGGCCATCGCGGAAGATATAGTCGCTGCCGATAGCCTGGGCGTTGTCCTCGATGACATAGAGGTTATGACGGGCGGCTATCTGCAGGATCTCTTCCATCGGGGCGGACTGTCCGTAAAGGTGGACGGGTACGATGGCCTTTGTCCGGGGAGTGATCGCGGCTTCAATGGCGGCCGGATCGATACAGAATGTCCGGGGATCGACTTCGACAAAGACGGGTTTAAGCCGTAGCAGGGCGATGACCTCCGTGGTAGCGACATAGGTAAAGGAAGGTGTGATGACCTCATCGCCGGGCTGAAGGTTCAGACCCATCATGGCGATCTGGAGGGCATCGGTGCCGTTGGCGCAGGGGATGGTATGTTTGGAGCCGGTATAGGCCGACAGACCGGCGGCAAGATCGGTGACTGCTTTGCCGTTTATAAAGGTCGTATTGTCGAGGATCTCGTGGATGGCCGAATCAACTTCACTCTTTATTTTTGTATATTGCTGTTTCAGATCTACCATTTGGATGGGACGCATAATCATGTCTGTGTTTATTATGTTGGATCAATTGACCGGACCTGGTCCAGTTGGGGGCACAAACCTACTGCAAAATTGTGGTTTAACCAATGCTACGTAGTGGTAGTCTAATCAATAAATCAGGAGACGTTGAGTATTATTTTTTATCATGTATTTCTTTGGTTTTATAAGACGGGTATCCGGCTGGTAGCGCCCTGGAACCGGAAAGCGCGCGCCTGGCTGGAAGGCAGGAAGGGGATTTTTGACAGGATACAGGCAGAACTGGGCGGAGCCGGTGCGCAGGAAGGGTCTCCCCCCTCTTCTGTTATATGGATGCACTGTTCGTCGCTCGGGGAATTCGAGCAGGGAAGGCCGGTCTTGGAAGCATTGCGGCAGCAGTCCCCGGGATGCCGGATCGTATTGAGCTTTTTTTCCCCATCGGGATATGAGGCGCAAAAGAATTACCGGGGGGCGGACCATATCTTCTATCTGCCGCTTGATTCCCGTCAGCATGCCCGCCGTTTTGTCGACCTGGTAAAGCCGACCCTGGTATTATGGGTCAAGTATGATTACTGGTATTATTTCCTGGTAGAGCTAAAAAAGAGGAAGGTCCCGTTGTTGCTGATATCGGGGGTATTCCGGCGCGACCAGCCTTTTTTCCGCTGGTATGGCCGTCTGCACCGGTATATGCTGGAATGTTTCACTTATCTGTTTGTACAAACGGAGGCCTCGAAGGCTCTGTTGGCAACGCTGGGTATATCGGGGAATGTGAGCGTGAGCGGTGATACCCGGTTTGACCGGGTGATCGGGATCGCGGAGGAAGGCGGGCCGTTGCCGGTGATAGAGGCGTTCTGCCGGACCGGGCGGGCGGTGATCGTGGCGGGTAGTACCTGGGAGGAGGACGAGGAGGAACTGGATCATTATGCCAATACGCATCCGGAGATCCGTATGCTGATCGCCCCGCATGAGATCGATGAGGAGCGGCTGAGGGAGGTCGAGGGGTTGTTCCGTCATTCGATCCGGTATTCGGTGTGGGAGGCGCAACTTGCGGGAAGACCCGGTGAGGGGGATGGCACGCTGCGACCTGAACACAGTGCGGTTACCAGAAGCGGAATATCCGCGGCGCCGGCGGGATGGCCGCAACCGAATGTACTCATTATCGACAATATCGGCATGTTGTCGCGGCTTTATAAATATGGGACGATCACATATGTGGGCGGGGGGTTTGGAGATGACGGGGTTCACAATGTGCTGGAGGCAGCGGTCTATGGCAAACCGGTGGTCTTTGGTCCGGTGATCGAGAAGTATACGGAGGCGGTGGAGTTGAACGACAGCGGTGGGGGGATCGTTATCGATAGCGCATTGGAGGCGGAAAGCGTCTTTAACCGACTCTTAAATAACCCGGAGGAGTGCCGGGAGACGGGCGAAGCCTCCCGCAGCTATGTGTATTCGAAGAAGGGGGCCACGGAGCGGATCGTAGGCTATATTTTGATGCAAAAAATGTTGGGGATATAATCAGGAAAAACGCCTTTTGACCAATTGATAGAACTGCCGGGTGGCTTCTCTGTTCTCATCCCAGCCCAGCTTGACCTTTAGCTCTCTCTCCATCCAGTATTCCGCTTCGGGCAGGATCCGGAAGCCATTGATGGTCTTCAGGCTGCGTTCATACATCACTTCATCGCCGCGGAAGAGCTGGTTGATAAAGACATAGCGGTCATTGACGCCGATGGCCTTTTTAAGGTCGCGGACGGGTGTATCGTTGAGGGCCGATTTTAGTTCCAGCACATCCGATCTCAGTTTTTCATTCAGGGAGGATGATCCGTTGTGATTGCTGGCGATCAGGTCATTGATTTCCAGGGGTCGTGCGCCGCCGGTAATGGGTTGGACGAGTGCGGGCCGGTCCGTGGGAAGGGGCCGGTCGGCAGGAAGGGGCCGGTCGGCGACTGTTGCTACCGCCACGGCGGCGGGTGCTATGATGGGGGCTGCCGCCACTACCTGGGCCGCCTGGGCGGTCCTTGGTTCGGGTACGGCTGATTGTCCCGTGTATATTTTCATGGAGGATGGCATCATAACCGCTACTTTTGCCGATACCCTGCCGGTTGCAGCGGGCTGAGCAGCCAGGCGCTGAAGCTCGGCTTCGAGGAGCCGGGTGGTCTGGAGCATCTGGGAAGGTTCGGCCTTGCGGTCAAACAGCTCTTTCAGCTGGGTAATAAGTTCTTGTAGTCGTTCCATGGTAGGTACTAGTTAATGAGCAACTTTATGGGTTAGTATAGTAATCCGTATAAAGTTATAACAAATTCCGAACCTAATTTTATCTGTATCAATGTTCATCGAGCCTCATTTAAAAGGTGAAAAGCGCGGTTGGATCGAAATTATCTGCGGATCTATGTTCTCCGGCAAAACGGAGGAGCTGATCCGCAGGCTAAAACGTGCTAAGATCGCCAATCTGAAGGTAGAGATCTTTAAGCCCTCTATCGATACCCGCTATCACGAGCAACAGATCGTATCGCATAATGAAAACAGCATTCAGTCGACGCCTGTCGACAATTCACAGACCATTCTTTTACTGGCGGGCGAGGTAGACGTCGTCGGTATCGACGAGGCCCAGTTCTTTGATGATCAGTTGCCGGAAGTTTGCGACCAGCTTGCTGTTCGGGGTGTCCGGGTCATCGTTGCCGGGCTGGACATGGACTTCCAGGGCCAACCCTTTGGCCAGATGCCCTACCTGCTTGCCAAAGCAGAATATATAACCAAGTTGCATGCCATTTGTGTCAAATGTGGAAATATAGCCAACTATTCCTACCGTAAAAGCGATCAATCCGGGAAGATCCTGCTGGGGGAAAAGGACGTGTATGAGCCCCGGTGCCGGCATTGTTATTATACCTTGCCATAGAGGGCCAGGACAGATATGGCCTTTCAAAAACTTTAACGATTCTTTTACTTATCTCATACTCCATCGACCCCTAACTGTTATGAAACGTCACATGAAACCCTTTCTGCTGATCATTTTTACTCTTCTCTCTTTGTCCGCCATCGCCCAGGAAAATTATAAGGACGGATATATTGTCCTTGCCAACCGGGATACGGTCAGGGGAGCCATCGATTCCAGGGAATGGGTGAACAACCCATCCAGGATCTCGTTCCGGGACAAGACCGGCAAGGTGATCTCCTATACGCCACCCGAGATCGGGTCTTTTTCCGTAAACGAGGAAATTTACCGGAGCTTTACCATACGGATCTACCCATTCTCCCTGGACCCCGTGGTGACTGCCAGCGAGAACTGGAACGCCACTCCCTATGACAGCACGGTCTTTCTGCGGCTGTTGACCGGCGGAAGGCTCAATTTATATCAGTACGAAGACCAAAGAGACCTTATCTATTTCTTTGCGCAAACACCCGGCGCTGTGCCCCAGGAACTCCGGATCCGGAGCCAGGTGGTAGAGACGGACGGGCATCAGGGTGTATCGACGGACCTGCTCTACCGGGACCAGCTAACCGGGTTGTTAGCCGACTGTGGAACTGTCGTCCGGCGGGCCGGCCAGGCAGCCTACTCCGAAAAGGCCCTGCGCAAACTTGTCTTTGCCTATAACAATTGCGGAAAGGATACGATAGAGCAGCGAGCGGCGCCAACAGGAACGACTGGAAAGGGCGTTGCTTTTATTCCTATGCTTGGCTATCTGCATTCCTCTGTGCGGATAAGCGGGGAGGTGGATGAGGCCCATATGAGCTGGCCCGCTTACAACACATTTGCTGCGGGTATGGGGATGCAGATCCTGCTGCCCCGGGCAAGAGAGCAATTCTCCTTTTTTACCGATCTCTTATATGCCCATTTTTCTTCGGCCGGCGGCGGCTTTACGGTGAATAGTTTTACCACGGAGAATAGCGTGATCGATTTTAACCAACTGAAGCTGGATATCCAGTTCCGGTACCGGTACCCGGAAGGCAGTGTACGGCCTTTCCTGAATGCCGGGTTCTCTAATACGATGATAATCAGCAACAAAAGCTACCAGAACGATTATAACTCCTTTGATAACTCCAATACCCATGGGCCGATCTTCGGCACGTCGGGTGGTATGAAGAGTTTCCAGGTCGGGATCATCGGGGGCGGCGGAATCACGGCCGGGCGTTGGAGCGTGGAGGCAAGGTTTGAGCGGCTGCCGGGTATTTCCGATTTCCAGTCGATCGGCTCGCCCATGACCAATTATTATTTGCTGGCAGGCTTTCGTCTTTGATTTGCTGGAATTGACGACAGAGTGCTTTAGCTTTGCGGCAAATTGATCTCATCGGTTCTTTTTCCCATATCATCACGCTTTTAAAAAAAGACCTTCTGCTGGAGGTCCGGCAGCAATATACCTTTTATGGGGTATTGCTCTACGTGGCTTCTACCATCTTTGTATTGTATCTGGCCATGGCGGAGCCGGAGACGGCCGTATGGAACGGGCTTTTCTGGATGATCCAGCTTTTCGTCTGTGTAAATGCCGTTGCCAAAAGCTTTCTTGCGGAGAGTAAGGGAAGGATGCTTTATTTCTATTCCATTGCCGGCGCCCGGGATTTTATCCTGGCCAAATTACTGTTCAATGCCGGGCTGATGGTCGTGATGAGCCTGGCCAACTGGCTGTTGTTTTCCGTTTTGCTGGGCAACCCGGTGATCAATGTCTGGTCTTTTTTAGGGATCAACCTGTTGGGGGGGGTGAGCCTGAGCCTGGTATTTACCGTGTTGTCCGCGATAGCGGCCCGGGCCCAGCAGAATGCAGCCCTGATGGCGATCATGGGCTTTCCGATCATTATTCCCCAATTGATGCTGCTGATCAGGATCTCTAATTTCGTTTTTGCCACGGTCCTGCAGGGCGGGCTGCTGAGCGTCGTGCTTTTGCTGGTGGGGATGGATGTGCTGGTCGTGGCGCTGGCCGTCATATTGTTCCCTTTTTTATGGAAAGACTAAAGGTTTGTCAAAGGGAACGACAATTTCATAATACAATCCGTAAAACGTCCGAAAGAGGCCCCTGTTTCATCTAATTTTGGTGCCCGCGCAAAATTTTGATTGGCTTTATACTAAATTTGCGACTTCTTTGTTAGAGCTGAGGCGTTGGACCCGAAGGAAGGAAGTATTCTACAATTTTATTATACTATATGCGAAAAACCTGGTGGAAAGTGCTTTGTGTAGTTCTTCTTATCTATACCATCACCGGTGGCCTTTTATTCTCTGTCCCTGCACGTGAGATCCTGGCAGAGACGATCCGCAATCTTTATTTCCATGTCTGTATGTGGATGGCTATGATGGTCCTTCTTACGACATCGGTGATCTATTCCATTAAATATTTACGTTCCCAGAACATCGTACACGATATTTATTCCGTCAATTTTGCAAAGGTCGGGATCCTGTTCGGCGTGCTGGGATATGCTACCGGTATCATCTGGGCCTCCTATACCTGGACCGAATATGCCAGCAGCACGGAGATCTTCCGGGAGCCGAAATTATTGGGTGCGGCGATCGCGCTGCTGGTCTATTTTGCCTACCTCGTGTTACGCAGCTCCATCCCGGACATGGACAAGCGGGCAAGGGTCAGCGCCGTATATGCCATTTTTGCCTATGCGATGCTCTTCCCTACCATCTGGATCCTGCCGAGGCTGATGGATAGCCTTCATCCCGGCAAGGAAGGCAACCCGGCCCTGAACTTCCATGACAGCGATGCGCGGCTGAGGATGGTATTCTATCCTGCCATTATCGGGTGGACCCTGCTTGGCGTATGGCTGACTTCCCTGAAGATCCGGCTTGATTTTATAAAAGAGAAAAGTATTTTGAATGATTAAGAGAACCCTGTCCCTTATCGGGTATTCGTCCCTTTGCCTGTTTCCCCTGCTGACCATGGCCCAGACCAGCGAGAACGTACGAAAGTATACGGCCTTCGACATGCGTAGTAACGGTAAGATCTATGTGCTGGCGGCCTGTATGCTGGTCATCATGATCGGTCTGATCCTTTATATGGTCCGGCTGGACAGGAAGGTCACGCGGTTGGAAAAAGAGGATCACCGGTAAACAATAAAGTCGTCAATTAAGCTTTTTACGATAACGATTGCTAGAACCCAAACACTACAAATTAAATCTTCTGTTATGGCAGTACAAAATGAGTACAAGTTCTTTGATGCTGTAGAAAAAAGTTTCGACAAGGCGGCCGCCTATACCAGCTGGGACCCGGGGATCCTGGAGCAGATCAAACAATGCAATGCGGTATACCGTATGTTCTTCCCTGTTAAGATCGGGGATAAGATAGAGGTCATAAAGGCTTACCGGGTACAGCACTCCCAGCACAAGACTCCCTGTAAGGGGGGGATCCGTTTTGCCCTGTCGGTGAACCTGGACGAGGTGATGGCGCTGGCGGCGCTGATGACCTTCAAATGTGCGATCGTCAATGTCCCTTTTGGCGGCGCCAAGGGGGGAATCAGTATCGATCCCAAGAAATATACGCCCTATGAGCTGGAGAAGATCACCCGCCGTTATACTTCGGAACTGATCAAAAAGAATTTTATCGGACCCGGTACGGATGTGCCGGCGCCGGATTATGGTACCGGGGAACGGGAAATGGCCTGGATCCTGGATACCTATATGAGCATGCGTCCCGGCGAGATCGATGCGCTGGCCTGTGTAACGGGTAAGCCCGTATCGCAGGGTGGCGTCCGGGGCCGCAGGGAGGCCACGGGGCTTGGCGTATTTTACGGCATCCGCGAGGTCTGCCATATGGAGGACATCATGGCGAAGCTGAAATTAAAACCCGGTGTAGAGGGGAAGACGGTCGTCGTACAGGGTATGGGCAATGTCGGTTATCATGCGGCAAAGTTCTTCCGTGAAGGCGGCGCCAGGGTTATCGCCCTGGCAGAGTTCGAGGGAGCGATCATGAACCCCGCGGGGTTGAATGAAGAGGAAGTATTCCAGCACCGGAAGAAAACGGGCAGCATCCTCAATTTCCCCGGCGCCACGAACCTCCCCCATTCCGGGGACGCACTGGAGCTGGAATGTGATATCCTGATCCCGGCAGCGCTGGAGAATGTGATCAACGGAAAGAATGCCCCGAACGTGAAAGCCCGCATCATCGGCGAGGCCGCCAATGGTCCGCTGACGCCGGAGGCCGACGAAGTGTTTATCAAGAAAGGGATCCTGGTCGTACCCGACATGTACCTCAACGCGGGAGGGGTAACGGTATCCTATTTCGAATGGCTGAAGAACCTCAGCCATGTACGGTATGGTCGTATGGAGAAACGCTTTACCGAGAACATGAATACCCATATCCTCAGCCAGATCGAAGGGCTGACGGGAAAGAAGGTAAGCAAGAATGAGAAAGAGTTTATCATGCATGGCGCCGATGAGGTCGACCTGGTATACAGCGGTCTGGAAGAGACGATGATCGCGGCGACCCGGGAGATCATGGATGCCTGGAAGGCAAATCCCACGATACCCGATATGCGTACGGCGGCCTATGTGGTAGCCATCAATAAGGTAGGCACATCCTATGCCGAGCTGGGGATCTTCCCATAAAGGTCTTATCTTGGAGATATATTCAAAGAGCCCCTGTCCCTGCGACGGGGGCTCTTTTTAAAGTGTAAAATATATCCGGGCAATGCTCTTTAATTCCTTCTCCTTTTTCCTCTTTTTCCCGATCGTCACGATCCTTTATTTCCTTATCCCGTATAAGTTCCGGTGGCTGCATTTATTGATAGCCAGCTGCGTCTTTTATTGCGCCTTTATACCGGCCTATATCTTTATCCTTTTTTTCACCATCCTCATCGATTATTTTGCCGGGATCCTCATTGAAAATGCGGCAGGCAGGAAAAGAAAGGGGCTTCTTGTCCTCAGCCTTGTCTCCAATATCGGCGTCCTGGCGGTATTCAAATACTATAACTTTTTTATAGAGAATGTCGATATGCTGTTACAGGCAAGTCATCTGTCCGTCCGTCCGTTGCCTTTGCTGCATATCATCCTTCCTATCGGGTTGTCTTTTCATACGTTCCAGGCCATGAGCTATACCATCGAAGTGTACCGGGGAGATCAAAGACCCGAGCGGCACTTTGGTATCTATGCCTTGTATGTCCTATTCTACCCCCAGCTTGTCGCGGGACCGATAGAGCGTCCGCAGAACCTCCTGCATCAGTTCCATGAGCGGCATGATCCCGATCCCGGTATGATCGGCAGCGGGCTCCGGCTGATGGCCTGGGGATATTTCAAGAAGATGGTAGTGGCCGACCACCTGGCTATGTATGTCGACAAGGTCTTTGGTCCGCCCATACGGTTTGCCGGTATCCCGACCCTGATCGCCGTTCTGTTCTTTTCGTTCCAGATCTATTGTGATTTTTCCGCGTATTCGGACATCGCCCGCGGGGCGGCCAGGGTCATGGGCATCCGGCTTATGCGTAATTTTAATTTCCCATACTTCTCCCGAAGCATCCGGGAATTTTGGGGGCGCTGGCATATTTCCCTGTCGACCTGGTTCCGGGATTATTTGTATATACCGCTGGGGGGCAGCAGAACAGGGATGCTCCGGTGGTGTTTTAATATCATGGTCGTCTTTCTTCTCAGCGGGATCTGGCACGGGGCTAACTGGACCTTTGTCATCTGGGGTGCGCTGCATGGTCTTTACCTGATAGCCGGTCATTTTGCGGGACGGTGTACGGACAGGGCCCCGGTCCTGCGGCATCTGCGCCTGCCGGGCTTTTTTCATACTTTTGTGGTGTTTATGCTTGTCACGTTCGGATGGATCCTCTTCCGGTCCCCGGGGATCGTTCCAGCGGTTGAGATCATGCGAAACTGCCTGGATATAAAGGGATTTGACTGGCATCACCCGGATTTTACCAGCTATATCATCACCAAGGTGAATTTTGCTATTTGTGTGGCCGGTCTGCTGGCGATGGTGACGATCGAGACGCTTACTTTTCGCTTTAATGCGTACCAGCGGTTCCTGCAATGGAATGGAACCGTGCGATTGATCTGTTATATTTTGCTTTGTGCCGTTATCGTCGTCGTTGGGGTCTTCAATAATAACAAGTTTATCTATTTCCAGTTTTAGATGAAAGCATTATTCTATAAAATAGGATTGATCTTTATAGGGGTGGCGGTCATCTTTGAGATCGTGTTCGGGCTTGTGCTTCCCCGGCTGGTACTGGGAAGCAAGGATACTTATCTTACCCGCTGGCGTCAGTTTTATAAACAGACCGATGGGGCTGACCTGGTTTGCCTGGGAAGCTCGCGGGTACTTCGTCATTGCGATCCGACGATCCTTTCGGCCATTACCCATGCGCGGACGGAGGTAATTGCCGTCAACGGCGCCAAGCCCGCCTTTTTTGAAAAGATGTATGCCGACTGGCTGACGCGAAATCCCCGGCCGAAGGTCCTGGTGGTAGGGATCGATCTTACCGGGCTGGGCAGCGTCGCCGTTACGCCCTTTCCCGAATATTTTTATCCGGGTATGCGGTCTTCGGATCAGATCGCCCGGATGTCTGCCTATGATCTCATCCGGTATCATAAGCCTTTTGGTTATTTTTACTACAAGGAGATCTATGCCTATGACCTGGAGTTTCCGGAAGGGCCGCCGCATGTGGATGGTTTTCTTCCTTCGGAGGCCACCTGGCAGGAAGCGGAGTGGGCCGCTTATACGGCGAGCGTTCCGAATGGGTATGGGCTGGGGGCTTATGCGCCTACGATAAAAGAGCTTTTCCGGTTTATGCGTGAAGAAAAGAAGGCGGGCGTCGTATGCGTAGGCGTACTTTCCCCTGAATATAGCGGCATCTGGAAGAAGGAGAATGACCGGCAGCGGGTGTTGCAGGAAGTATACCGGGAGGCGGGCCGGCAGCAGGTACCGATCTTTAATTTCTCGGACGGCTCGTACCGGCTTTGCTTTGATAAAAAGTATTTCTATGACTTCGAGCACCTGAATAAGGCTGGGTCCGCTATTTTTAGTAAGGATCTGGCGGATTCGCTGGTAAAAAACTATTATGGACAGTAAACAACGTTTTAGCGACCGGGTGGAGGACTATGTGAAGTACCGGCCTCATTACCCGGCGGCGCTGCTTTCCTGGCTGGGGGCGGAGATCGGTCTTACTCCCTCGCAGATCGTAGCGGATATCGGGTCCGGTACGGGGATCTCGACGGAGCTTTTCCTGCGTAATGGGAACAAGGTATATGCGGTGGAGCCCAACGATGCCATGCGGGCAAAGGCGGAGGAGCTGCTATCGGGCTACCCGGGTTTTATCAGTGTCAATGGAACGGCGGAGGCGACTGGTCTTCCGGGCGCTTCGATCGATCTTATCGTGGCGGGGCAGGCTTTTCATTGGTTCGACCCGGTAAAGACACGGAAGGAGTTTGCCCGGATCGCCCGGCCGGATGCCTATGCCGCGCTGGTCTGGAACGAGCGGCTGGTGCTGACGGATCTTGAAAAGGAATATGAGGACCTGATCCTGCAGGCGGGAGGAGACTACAAAACGATCAATCATAAGAATATCGCCGACCTTGAGATAGGGGCATTCTTTCATCCGGAGGCATTTGTATTACGGAGCTTTGAGAACGAGCAGATCTTTGACCTCGGGGGATTGAAGGGCCGGCTCCTCTCCTCTTCCTATATTCCCAAGGAGGGGTCGCATTATGATAAGATGATACGGGACCTGGAGGCGCTGTTTGCCCGGTATCAGTCCGGGGGAAGGGTAAGAGTGGGATACGAGACGAAGCTTTATACAGGAAGAATCTAATGATAAGGGGGAATGACAAGGCAGCATGAGAAGACGGAGTGAGGGGCGGCGGCTGGCGGCTAATGGTCATTCGCTGTAGGCGGGCAAGGCGGTGATGGCTTCAAAATCCAGGACGCCCTTTATAAACGCGTGACATTCTTCCCCGTTGGTGATCACGAGGTATTTTACGGGGATGGCCATATTGTAACGCAGGACCTGCCATACTACCTTCTGGTCCAGTTTTTCCTCCATGGCCTTGCATTCTACCAGCATCCAGGGCTGGGCTCCCCGGTCGAAGATCATGAGATCGAACCGTTTGGTCAGCTCGCCCAGTTTCATTTTTCTTTCCACCGCGATATAAGAGGCAGGATAGTTCTTTACCTGTAGCAGGTATTGCACAAAATTCTGGCGGACCCATTCTTCCGGCGTAAGACGAACCCACTGTTTGCGAAGGTCATCCCAGATCTCCTCCTTTTTTCGTTCGGGTTCTCTTATTTTGAAAGGGTAGGTCGGATAGTAGATTTTAATCATGATCGAAAACTATTCGTTAAATTTACGAATGATGCAGGACACAATATTAACTACATTATGACTCATCCATGAAAAGTAAAGAAGAAATCGTTCAAAACTGGTTACCCCGGTATACGGGAGAAAAACTGGAGAATTTCGGCGAGTATATCCTGCTGACCAATTTCGACAACTATGTGCATCTGTTTGCCGAGTGGCATAATGTGAAGGTCATGGGAGAAGGCCGGCCGATGCAATGTGCTACTGCGGAAGATATCACGATCATCAATTTCGGTATGGGCAGTCCCGGCGCGGCCACCATCATGGACCTGCTCACGGCGGTCAACCCCAAGGCCGTGCTGTTCCTTGGAAAATGCGGCGGGCTGAAGAAACGGAATAAGCTGGGTGACCTGATCCTGCCTATCGCCGCCATCCGGGGAGAAGGGACCTCCAATGATTATTTTCCGCCGGAAGTACCGGCGCTGCCTGCCTTTGCCCTGCAGAAAGCCATCTCTACCACCATCCGGGATTATGCCGTAGACTATTGGACGGGAACGGTCTATACGACCAACCGCCGGGTCTGGGAGCATGACGAGGTGTTCAAGGAATATCTTCAGAAGGTCAGGGCCTATGCCATCGATATGGAGACGGCCACGATCTTTTCCGTTGGATTTTTTAATAAGATCCCGACGGGGGCGCTGCTGCTGGTCAGCGATCAGCCTATGACGCCCGAAGGGGTCAAGACCGCGGAGAGTGATCAGAAGGTCACGGGGAACTATGTGGAGAACCATATAAAGATCGGCATCGACTCTCTAAAACAGCTGATTAACAATGGGCTTACGGTCAGGCACCTGCGGTTTTGACAATTGTTAACGGGTAACTGCCATGCAACGGTCGGGCCGGGTGATATGTCAAGAATAAAAAAGACATGCGACACCTTATTTTACGGACTTTTCTGCTGGCTTTGTTGATCGCCTCCGGTTTTCAATGCAAGAAACATACAAGCAATACAGGTCTCCTGACCGGGAAGCTGATCGCCTCCGATGGCTGTCTCCAATATGTGGTCGAGGTGCTGGATGGACCGGTCGATCCGGCTACGGTCGTCGATACCTGGAAGGATACGGATAACGATAGCGTCTACCACAACGTCTTTCGCCTGACGGGTGTACGCGATGCCTGCGGGATCGGTTCCTATGGTGTTGTGAAGGGAGATACGTTTACTTTCCGGATGGACCCGAATCCGCAACATACCCTCTGTTATGTTTGTGCCGTAATGACCACCCTGGCCATGCCGCCGGTATCCGATGCGATCAAGGATATCAATAAGACGGAGGAGGCTCCCGCCGCCAATGGTCATTAAGCGGATATATTCGTTATCTTAGTCGCTGACCGCTAAGGTTGCACCAGTATGTCCCCATTGTTATCGATCCATAACCTCACTATTTCTTTTCAGACGGAAGCCGGCCTGGTGCCGGGGGTACAGAATATTGACCTGGATGTCCGGCGGGGAGAGATCGTTGCGCTCGTTGGGGAATCCGGGTCGGGGAAATCGATCACCTCCCTGGCTATTTTACAGCTACTCCCTGCTCCCCCGGCGCGTTTTGTTGGCGGGGAGATCCTTTTTACCGGGAGAGATGGCCGGACCATCGACCTCCTACAGCAGCGACCGGAGCAAATGCAGCCCATCCGGGGCGACGGGATCGCCATGATCTTCCAGGAACCGATGACATCCCTGAATCCCGTCTATACCTGCGGCAACCAGGTGACGGAGGCGATCCGTGCGCACCGGAAAATTCCGGCGGCAGCGGCCAGGGAGGAGGCGATCGCCTTATTCCGGAAAGTAAAGCTGCCCGATCCCGAAAGGGTCTATCGCTCCTATCCCCATCAGCTGAGCGGGGGTCAGAAGCAGCGGGTCATGATCGCCATGGCCATGAGCGGCCGGCCTTCGCTGCTGATCTGCGATGAACCTACGACGGCGCTGGATGTGACGGTGCAGAAGACCATCCTGCAGCTGATCCGGGAATTGCAGCAGACGGAAGACATGGGCGTCATTTTTATCACGCATGACCTGGGCGTGGTGGCCGAGATCGCGGACCGAGCCCTGGTATTATACAAGGGGAAGATCGTGGAGACGGGGACGGTAGCCGAGCTGTTCCATCATCCCCGGCATCCTTATACGAAGGGGTTGCTGAACTGCCGCCCGGCCCTGCATGTGAAGGGGGAACGATTGCCGGTGGTGAGCGACTTTATCGGGGGAGTGACGGAGGGGGTGAGGGTGAGGGAGGGAGGTTTGAAGGTGACGGAGGGAGGGGTGAGAGTGCCTGAGGAGGGGGTGAGCCAGCTATCCGTGGCGGCGGGGGCGCCGGCGGGGAAGCCGCTGATCCGGGTGGAGGACCTTCGTGTATGGTATCCTTCGCGGAAAAAGTTCCTGGGTAAGGTTTTGCAGTATACAAAAGCGGTAGATGGGGTGAGCTTTGACATTTACCCCGGGGAAACGCTTGGGCTTGTAGGTGAATCGGGTTGTGGCAAGACGACCCTGGGGAGGGCCCTGCTGCGGCTGATCGAGCCGACCGGCGGCCGCATCCTTTTTGAAGGGACAGCCTTGTCGGACTATAAAGCCGGGGACCTGAAAAAATTACGCCGTCATATACAGATCATTTTCCAGGATCCCTATTCTTCGCTGAACCCGCGGCTGACCATCGGTTCGGCTATCGCGGAAGTGCTGAAGGTGCATGGGCTGGCGGCTACGGAGCGTGAGCGCAGGGACCGGGTCGTCGAGCTATTGGAGAAGGTGAGTCTGTCTCCCAGCCATTTCGACCGGTATCCGCATGAATTTTCCGGGGGACAGCGGCAGCGGATCGTTATTGCGAGGGCCCTGGCCCTTCGTCCTTCGTTTATCGTCGCCGATGAATCCGTCAGCGCCCTGGATGTCAGCGTACAGGCGCAGGTGCTGAACCTGCTCAATGATCTCAAAAAAGAGTTTGGCTTTACGATTGTTTTTATTTCCCATGATCTTTCCGTCATCCGTTATATCAGCGACCGGATCCTGGTCATGAACCGGGGAAAGATAGAGGAGATCGGCGTAGCGGAAGCCGTATATACGAATCCGCAGTCGGCGTATACGCGGCAGCTGATCGCGGCGATACCGAGGGGGGTGTGAGGAGGAAATAATATCTAATCTTCATCATCCCTCCCTCCGTAATAACCGTTATCGAGGTAGAAAGAGGCGGCGCTTTTGCGTTTGGAGAAGATCAGGTATTTTAATTGCTGTCCGAACTGTTCGGCAACGGGGGTATCGGCTTTTATCTTTTTCCCGGTGAGGCGCAGGAATTGCGGATCGGTGCTTACCTCTTTCGGGTTGAGCGGCTGGAGTCCGCTGAGTCCCATCTGCCAGTCATCGTCCTTTCGCAGCTTATATTTAAAGAAGTAGACATAGCCTTTGGATTCCTTGAACTGTACTATCTTTTTATCTACCAACCGGATGTCATTGAAATCATTGTCTCCTTTGCCGCCAAGCAACAGGCTACGGGCAATGGCTTCCTGGTTCTTCCATGCCGCGGGAAAACGATTTGCCTGGTGGATGGATTGCAGCGCCGTGAGCAGACGGCTACGGTATTGGTCGCCTGCCGCCAGGGCATTGATGATGGAATCGGCGACGGGCCGGTTATGCCGCAACAGCAGGATGGACGTGCTGAGCCGCAGGGAGGCATCTTTGCTTTGCAGCAGCTTGTCGAAGAACCGGGGTATGGTGGGATTCTTATCATAGAAAGGCAGGAGCAGGACGGCATAGTCGTCCAGCTCATTGCCGGGGGTATTGTCGCCGCCGATCTCCGATTCGTTGTCGTCGTTGTTATCGTCTTCTTTTTTCTGGAGTTTTTTCTCGTCCCGGCCCTCCTGTTTTTTCCACTGGATCTTTGCATCAAAATAGATCTGGCTGAAATAAGATTGATAATCGTCTGCCGCCAGGTATCCGCTGTCTACGAGACCGGCCAGCAGGGATTGGATATTGTCCTTGTAATCGCTGACGGTCGAGAGCTGGAGCAGACCCGGAAAAAGCGTCCTGGCAAGGGACAGGGAGTCTCCGAGGTCCTGGAACAGGTAGTTATAATCCGAAACATTGTCGAATACGGGAGGGTCCTGGACCAGCAGTCCTTTTAGCAGGTCATAGCCGGGGCGGGTCTTTTGATGGGCCAGGGCCTTGAGAACGGCGTTCTGAAAGGTGCTGGTATCCCGGACTTTCTCATAGATCGCCGCCAGTCCATGTACCACTTCACCGATGGCCGCGGAATCGTCGATATAGCCCAGTTCGTTGATCAGTTTTGTCTTTGTCTCGAAATAGTCCTTTCCGTTGTAGGGTAAGGTGTTGATGGCTTTCAATAAGGAGGGGACGCCGGCGGCGCCGAAATAGACATTGGGGATGGCCTCGCGGGCCCGCTGCGCGACCAGGGAATCCTTGCTGTAAAAATCATGAAAGAAGAGATCGAGCTTGCTCTCGAAGACGGAGGGGCCCAGTTTTTTGTCCAGGGGGCGGATGCTGGCGTAGAACCGATCGGTGAACTCGCTGCCGCCCGAAAGGGTGTCGCCCAGGGAGACGATCCGGAAGAGATGGTTGTCCTTTAGGAAGATCCAGGTTTTGATGGTGCGGGAGGTATTGGTATCGGAGAAGATATACCGATAGCCGGAGACCGCAGGGAGATTGGAGACCGACGCGGTGGGAGATGCGGGGTTTGCGGCGCCGGAGGAGCCGGAGGGGACGGAGGGCGTGTCAAAACGGAAGTATTCCTTGTGTCGGATGATGAGGTCCTGCCGGAGTTTTTTTTCGTTGCTTTCTTCCCGCCAAAAGACGGCGGTGTCCTTTGGATAGTAATATTTGGGAAAGGTCTCTACGGATACGAAGACCGCCTCTCCCGTCGAATCGTCCCGGAAAAGGGCGGTCTTTGGGTGGGGCCAGTAGTTATTATAGTCCGGGATGGAGTTCAGGAATTCGTCGCTTGTCGCTCGTTCGAGGATGCCTTTGAGGCCTGCATCGATGTCCGGGACCATCGGCGTCGTAACACGGATATTGACAAAGGTGTCCACATAGGAACGGAAGGCATCGTAGTGATAGGGTGTAAAGGCAAAAGAATTGAAGAATTCCGGAAAGGTCTTCTCTTTATTGCGGCTATGCGCGGCCAGGACATAGTAATCGGCGCCCCGGATCAGGAAGCGTACCCGGATGCCGGAACCGTCCTTTTCCTGGTAGCTGGCGTCGAGGCAGGGGTATCCCTTATACAGACCGGTATGGCGGCTGAGGGGTTTATCGATCCAGTCGGATAGCCGGAAGCTTTCTTCGAGGAGGGCCAGGTCGGCGGTGTCCTCTTCGAGGAAGCGATAGTTCTGTACGGTCTTTTTCCAGACGAGAAAGGCGTCTCCGGTGGCCGAATCGGCGGATTCGTATTCCCAGCGAAGGAGTCCATCCGCATTGGAGTTGTTTTTGTACAGGGACGGCGTGCGGGGGAACCGGATCGCAAATCCTCCCTGGAGGGGGATAAAATTCACCCAGGGGGAAGACGAGGGGGAGACGGGGTTGCGGATCCGGATGGAGCTAAAGAATTGTTCGGCTTCCGGGCCTTCGACATAATTGTTATTACCGCTCATTTTATACACCCATACTTCAGAGGGGGTGACGAGGATATTATATCGCTGGATATCTCCGCGGCGGGTGCGGCTGGTGATGTCGTAGCCCCGGTATCCGCTGCGGATGATGGCCGTCTTTTTCAGGATCTTCCCGGGGATGTTCTCATACAGGAGGCTGTCCACTTTCTTTATGACCGTCTCCTCTTTCTGTCCGAGGAAGGCGCCGTGGGTCTTTACCCGGCCGATGAGATAATAGGCTCCGTTGCTCATATCGGCATATTGCCAGGAATCGGAGGTATGGCTATCCGGCCGCCGGTAGAGCTTGCCGGGCAGCTGTACGGAAAAGTCACCGTCATCGGAGGTAAAGGTAGAGAAGCTGACGGGGACCTTGATCTTATCGATGTCGTCCCGGCGGGTGGCGTCCTGGTCGGGCATGCTGACGGGGCGGAGGGTGTACCCTTTTTTGCGGAGGAGCTCGATCACGCCTCTTTTACCGGGAAGATGGGCGGCGCCGACGCCTACGAATAAAGAATGTTTTTTTACAATGCTGTCGATAGAGGCGGCCTGGATCTCGTTGCGCCGGTAGAGGAATTTCTCCATATAGGCCTCGGAAGGCTCCATCAGCTTCTCCAGCGAGTCGAGCATATCGAGGTCCCCTTTCCGATAGGCCTCCTGTGTTTTCCGTTCGATGTCATAGGCGGATTGTCCATCGGTATCGGGGGGTCTTTTCTTTTTGTCCTTTAGCATATCCTGGGCCGCTTCCATGACGAGGCGTTCGGTCTGGAAGTAGTTCTCGACGCCGGTAGCCTGTTTGCCCAGCTTGCGGCCGGTCTGGTAAATATAGAGGTCCAGGTAGGTATCTTCCTCGAAATCGGCCTGGGTATGATAGGTACGGTAAAGAAGTCCGTTGATAAGGGTCGGCTCGTCGCTAAAGGCGGATTTGAGGCGGTCGTCATATTTTTCGAGCTGAAAGGACGCCTCGTTAACCAGGTCATTTGGCGCCCCCTGGGTATAGAAACGCAGGTTGGATTGCATGTTCTGCATGCGGAACAGCTGGTCCTGCCAGAGCTGGGGGTCCAGTTCGAGGGCGACCACATCCGCATTCTTTATATCCAGGTAGAAGGAATCGCTGAGATGAAAGACCAGCTTGCTGCTGACATGCATGGTACCGAAAAGGTAGGAAGGGCGCTGAAGGCCATTGCCGGAGATCTCCCATAAGAGGGTCGGATATTTCTTTTCTATCTTTCGTTGAGCCGTAAGGGACAGTGCCAGAAAAAGGAAAAGCACGGGCATCAGAACATAATTCCGTACAAGGGTCGATCTCATTATAAGGAAGATTAATCGGTCGTGCATGAAGTTGCATAAAAGACGGGAATTCGGGAAAATTATTTCGATTTGCCACTGTTAAATTTATAGCGTACCTTTGCCCGCTTGAAAAATCATGCCGTAACATGATATCAAATCGGGTGCCGTAAGACCTGATTTGTACCGGAAACCCTCCGATATATATCTATCTACCACCAGCCTGGTATCATGTGCGATCATTGCCGACGAACCCATCGGCATAAAACTAAATTATAATTTCACATGAAGCTTTCACAGTTCAAGTTTGATCTTCCACTAAACCTTATTGCCCAACACCCTGCGAAAAAGAGAGAAGACAGTCGTATGATGGTCGTCCACCGCAAGACCGGCCAGATCGAGAACAAGCATTTCCGGGACATCCTCGAATATTTCGATGACAAGGATGTGTTTGTTGTCAATAATACCAAGGTTTTTCCCGCACGCATGTATGGCCGCAAAGAGAAGACCGGCGCCAAGATAGAAGTTTTCCTCCTCCGTGAATTGAACAAGCCGAACCGTCTCTGGGATGTGATCGTTGATCCGGCCCGGAAGATCCGCGTAGGCAATAAATTGTATTTCGGGGATAATGACGAGCTGGTGGCGGAAGTGATCGATAACACGACCAGCCGCGGACGGACGATCCGTTTTCTGTGGGACGGGAATGACGATGAATTCCGTCAGGTGCTGGAAATCCTCGGTGAGACTCCTCTGCCCAAATATATCAAGCGTAAGCCGGATGAGGAGGATAAGGAGCGTTATCAGACGGTATATGCGAAACACGAAGGGGCGGTAGCCGCTCCGACGGCGGGGCTGCATTTCAGCAAGGAGCTGATCAAAAGGCTGGAGATAAAAGGAGTTCGTTTTGCAGAGGTTACGCTCCACACGGGGCTGGGAACCTTTCGCCCGATCGAGGTAGAGGACCTGAGCAAGCACAAGATGGATGCGGAATATTACCGGATCGAGGAAGATGCCTGCAAGATCGTGAACAAGGCCCGGCTTGGCAATCACCGGATCTGTTCCATCGGGACGACGACGATGCGTGCCATCGAGTCTTCTTTTACGGCCGAAAAACTTTTAAAGCCTTCCGAAGGATGGACCAACACCTTTGTCCACCCGCCCTACCAGTTCAATATCGCCGATGCGCTGGTGACAAATTTTCATCTGCCCAAGACGAGCCTGCTGATCATGGTCTGTGCGTTTGCCGGCTATGACCTGGCGATGGAGGCGTACAAGAAGGCGATCAAGGATAAGTATCGTTTTTTCAGCTATGGAGATGCGATGCTGGTCGTATGATCTAATGATATTTTAATGCCTTACCCGCAGCGCTCCGTCCTTTGGATGGAGCGTTTTTTTTACCTTTAACCACACTATTATCATATGAGAAAAATATCTCTTTTAACAACCGCACTTTTATTCTTCCTTATGACGCAGGCACAGCAAAAACAACCCGTATTGCCCTTATATGGCAGTGGGCACATCCCCAATTCCAAACCGGGAGATGACAAAGAAAAGAGCGACTCTACTGCGCAATTTCGTATCAGTTTGAGCCTGGTCAGCCACCCTACCCTGACGGTCTTTCTTCCCCCTGCCGGAAAAGCCAACGGAGCGGCGGTGATCGTTTGTCCGGGTGGCGGTTATACCCATCTGGCGATCGGGCATGAAGGTTTTGAGGTGGCAAGACGGCTCAATGAAATGGGGGTAGCCGCTTTTGTCTTAAAATACCGGTTACCCAGCGATGAGACGATGATCGACAAGACGATCGGTCCCCTCCAGGATGCACAGCGTGCCCTTCAGCTGGTCCGGCAGCGGGCGGTAGAATGGGGTGTTCGGCCGGACCGGGTCGGCATCATGGGGTTCTCTGCGGGCGGACACCTGGCCTCTACGGCCGGCACTCATTTCAACCAGGTGGTCATCGACCACCCGGCTCATATTTCCCTGCGGCCCGATTTTATGATCCTGCTGTACCCGGTGATCAGTTTTGCCGACAGCATCGCGCATCGCGGTTCCCGTGATAATCTTATTGGAAAGAACCCCTCTCCGGAAAAGATCCGGGAATATTCCAATGAATGGCAGGTGACGGAACAGACGCCGCCGGCCTTTCTTGTACAGGCGGAGGACGACAAGACCGTACCGGTGGCGAACAGCCTTTATTTTTATGAGGCGCTCCAGAAAAAAGGAGTACCCGCGGAAATGCATCTTTATCCAAAGGGGGGGCATGGGTTCGGGCTGCACAACCCTACGACGAAGGATCAGTGGATCGAAAGATTACAGAACTGGATGGAGGGGAATGGCTGGATGGGGAAGTGAGTGACCGGCTAGACGTGAGTGCATGGATGATAAGATGCATGGATGATGGGATAGAATGGGGGATGCGAATGAATAGCCATCAATCCGTGACCGGGAGAAAGATCGAGAAGGTCGCGCCGGCATTTGGCAGACCGCGGGCATTTATAAATCCGCGGTGGTTTTGAACGATCTTTTTGCAGATGGCGAGCCCGACGCCGGTCCCTTCATATTCGGCCCTTGCATGGAGCCGTTGGAAGAGCTCGAAGATCCGTTCTGCATATTCCTGTTTAAAACCGATGCCATTGTCCCCGACGTCTATTCGCCAGTATTTGCCCTGATCCGTGCGGCCTTCCGGATGACCTGCCGGCAGGCTGACCTGCTCCGCGGAGATCTTTATGAGGGGTTGGATACCGGGGCGGCTGTATTTTATCGCGTTGGCGATGAGGTTCACCAGCAGCTGATGAAATTGCAGGGGAACGAGGTTTAATACGGGCAGTCCGGACGATTCGATGATGACCCCTTTTTCCTGGATATCGTCCATTAAATTTTTCTTTACTTCTTCCATGACGACGTTGAGATCGGTCGGCCGGTATACGATGTTGGCGGTATTGGTCCTGGAATAGCTAAGCAAGGCATCGATCAGCTTCTGCATCCGGGCCGCTGCACCCCGGATACGGGCAAAGTAATCCCTTCCCTGTTCGGAGAAGCTCTTTTCTTCTTTGTCCAGGATCCGGCTGGTAAAGGTCTGGATCTTGCGCAATGGCTCCTGCAGGTCGTGGGAGGCGACGTAGGTGAAGGACGCCAGCTCGACGTTCTGGTTTTCCAGGTCCCGGTTCTTGGCGGCTAACTGGAGCGCATAACCGGCGATGAGCTCATCCTGTCGTTTCTTTTCCGTCAGATCGGTAATGACCATGCCTACCGTGGGCAGGTTTGGTTGAAGGGAAGTAAGGGAGCAGTAGACGGGGATCGACCGGTCACCGGTTAAAAAAACGATCTCTCCTTTGCTATTGCCGGTCAATGCGGCTGTAAAGAGCTCCCTGAAACCGGCGTGGGAGCCTTCTTCGATCCAATCGTAGATGAACGACCCGATCACCTTTTCGTAGGGGACCTTCAGCAAATTGAAAAAAGAGGTATTACAATAGACGATCAGGCCATCCTCCGTAAGATTTAGCGCGCCTTCCCCGAATTTTTCGATCAGCATCCGGTAGGCATAGTCGCCGCTTTGTAAGGTATATATTTCGGGAGTATCGTCCCTGCTGATGGCAAATGCGTCCACCTCGCCGTCCTTTATGGCGTCGATAAGCTGATATGCCTCGGAAAGCCGTCGCTCGAGGTCATTTATGCGCAGTAAAAGATTATCTGTTTGCGTCGCCTGCATGCTCTATTCATTAATATGGATCCCCAATCCCGTGACCAGCTTTTTTGTATCTGACAAGTTTCCTATAAAGGTCCTTTTTGGCAAGGGTAAAAGTCTGACGAGCGAAGGGGTAAAAATGATCTGTTGTTCTTTTGCAAGGGATGGATTCTTATAGATATCTATGATCTCCAGGTCGACCTGGTCCTTTGCATATCCGGCGCAGATGCGTTGGATATTGCCGATCGCCTGCATGGAATTTGCGGACATACCCGACACGAAGAGCTGGAGGACCAGTCTTCCGGGGATGCTGACATCGATATCCATATTTGGATCTTCGTTATTTTCCATTGGGGATCGCATTGGGTACAGGGATTATGTTGTGTTTGGAGATCCCATTGGATCCGGACATTACGTTTGGTTCGTCCAATAACCGGATGTTCAGGCCAACAAGCACTTTCTCTTCATTGGAAAGATCGCCGATGATCTTTCGCAATGGCTCCGGAACCTTCCTTACCAGCGTCGGGATGGCAAAGATCTGGTCGCCTTCCGCCAGCCGGGGGTTCTTTAACAGATCGATGACCTCGATGGTATATCGTCCCTCCAGGTATTCCCTGCAATATTTTGTGATGTTCTTTAAAGCGAGTACGGACTTGGGTGTCTGTCCGGCTATGTATAACCTCAATTCCCATTTCTCTTCCTGATCCATATTAATGCTCATTGTATTTGTTTTTTAGCCGTCTTTGCCGGCGTAATCTCCAGGCCTTTATTGGAAATACTAAAATTCCATGCCCGCATGGAATGGCCCATTCCCCGGGATTTGACGATCTGGAGCCGCCGGATCGTGGCCCCGTCCTCCCCTTCTTCCGTATCGAGATTTATCCAGGTATCTGCCAGTGACGAGATCGCATCTTCCGCGGGGCTGATCACATTGGATGCGTTTACCTGGGTAAGCACGGTAAACAGGGCGCTGATCGCTTTTACTTTTAGCATGTCCAGCAACCGGACCAGCATCGCCTTTACTTCCATGCCGCTGCCCACGGCGATGAGGCTACTGATCGGATCTACGATGACCGCCTCCGGTTTAAATTCCCGGATATATTTGTGCAGCATCAGCAGGTGTAGTTCCAGGCCCTGCAGGCTGGGACGGCTGGCGTGGATATGCAGCAGGCCGGCATCGAGATACGATCGCAGGTCGATGCCAATGGATTCCATATTTCGTATCAGCTGATCCGGTGATTCCTCGAAAGAAAAATAAAGGACCCGTTGTTTGCGAAGGGCGCTGCCCTTTGCAAAATAAGAGGCAAGGATCGTCTTGGCCGTACCCGCGGTACCGGAGACCAGCGTAATATTCCCTTTATAGAAACCGCCTTCATCGAAGAGCTTGTCCAGTTGGGGAAGACCCGTCGAAAGGATCTCGGTGGAGATCTTGTGATCCAGCTTCAGCGAGGTGATCGGGAGGACCGAGATCCCGTTGTCATCGATCGAAAAGGGATATTCGTTCGTCCCGTGGGTGGAGCCCCGGTATTTTACGATCCGCAAACGGCGGGTCGCGATCTGGTCGATCACCCGGAAGTCGAGGAGGATCACGCAATCCGAAACATACTCTTCCAGGCCCTGCCGGGTCAGGAAGTTATCGCCGCGTTCGCCCGTAATGATGGCGGTCACTCCCTTTGTCTTTAGCCATTGGAAAAGCCGGCGGATCTCCGAGCGAAGCAGCGTGGTGTTCTCTATTCCTGCAAAAAGGGATTCGATGGTATCGAGGACGACGCGTTTGGCGCCGATCGAATCGATGGCATAGTTCAGCCGGATGAATAAACCTTCGAGGTCGTATTCGCCGGTCTCTTCGATCTCCGATCGTTCGACCCGGACATAGTCGACCTTTAGTTTTTCCGCTTCCATCAGCTTATTCAAGTCGAAGCCGAGTGATTGAACGTTCTGTGCCAGGTCCGGGCCGGATTCTTCAAAGCTCATAAAGACGCCCGGCTCGTCGTATTCGGTAATTCCTTTTACGAGGAATTGGATTGCCAATAGCGTTTTGCCGCATCCTGCGCCGCCGCAGACGAGTGTGGGGCGGCCTTTTGGGAACCCGCCTTCTGTAATTTCATCCAGACCGTCTACACCGGTCGGGGTCTTGGGGAATAGTTTTTTCTGCATACAGTCGTTACCGGTTTTTAGAAAACCCATCTGTTACCAGAATTGTTCCGAAGAAATATTGTAGTAAAAATTAATGCAAAAGGCATTGATTTTAAATCAGAAATAATTTTATAAGGCTGTTAGTACGTTGGGGAAGATTGTAGAAATATCTCCACATTTCTTTCCGGATCAGTGTTGTCCGTAGTCCATGGGTAACAGGTTGGATACTTTTTCGGACTGGCCCCAGAAACCGCTGGTCAGTATTTCCTGTGGCGGATAATAGTTTCCATTCTCTTCGATCATGATCATGGCGGGGGTGATCAGGTAGATCGTCGACGACCGGTATTCGATCCCTTTTTTTGGGTCTCTGTAGATCACGGTCATCTTACCGGTAAAGAAGAGGGATCTTGTCTGGTCCGGGTAGATGGTGATCAGGCTATCCGCGCCTATGCGGGCGGTCCGGGTAAAAACATCGGGTTGTTTTAGCACCTGCCAGAAATAATGCAGGGTATCGATGGGAAAGGTATCCAACTTTTGTGTGTCGGGGTGGTAGATGCCTTTTATTCGTCCCTTCTCCGTATTTGGTACCGTTACCGGGTGTTGCGCGATAAATCCCTCCTCTGCCAGCCGGTTGCTGTACAGGCTTCGCATAAAATGCATCATCGATCCTGCAAAGGCGGTCTGCCGGTGTTCTTCCCATCGCCGCTGCCGGGACTGGCGACCGGTGCTCATTTCCCGGAAAAAGGGATAACCGAAATACATGACGATGTTTGTGCGGAAACTGCAACTGAATTCTACCAGGCGGTATTCTACGGTATAGCCAAGGGCGTCGTTCTCAATAATAAGCGGCTCCGTGGCGGTGACCGTGAGGAGATTATTCTTACGGGAAAAATGGAAGCGTACGGCGTCCTTGTTCTTTATCTTACAGGAGCCGGCATTCTCTCCTTTTCCGATAAAATTGTCCAGGAATATATTTCCAAAGCGTTGCCATCCGTCTTTTAGCCACGGTTCAACGGTGAAGGCCGCCAGTTCCGTCGCCTTTGGATGAAGGATGACCTGTATCGCCGGGTGTGGCTGGTTGCCGCTGATCCCGGTAACAAACGTTTCATAGCCGATGGCGGAGATGACCAGCTGGTATTTTCCCCGGGGAATGGTACCCAGGACAAAGGATCCGTCGGCATGGGTAATCGTGCCGATGGAGGTGCTGTTGAGAAAAACGCTGACGCCGGCCAGGGGTTTGTTGCTGGCCGAATCGATCACTGTTCCGGTGAGTCCGCTGGTACCCGGTTGGGCGAAAAGGGAGGCGGTGGTCAGCAGGCCGGTGATCATGAAGAATAAGGAGACAAGGAGGACCAGTCGTTTCATGGACGATCGCTGGCCGGTGATTGGGTCGGCTCACGATCTCTAAATGTAATGAAAAACCCGCACACCTACGACTATTTCGTAAGTGTGCGGGTTACCGTTAAGCAGTGCGGGCTGCCTATATGTATGCGCGGGGCGGGCTTATTCCAGTCCGAAGAGTCCTTTATTCAGCAGTTGCAGGGTCTGTGTCTTGTACGAGGAAGGGATGAGCAGGGATACGTTGTGCTTGCTGCCGCCATAGCTGACCATACGGATAGGTATGGGCGTCAGCGCCTCGAATAGTTTGTTCAGCACGTCCCGTGTCTGTGCGATCTCGTTGCCCACGATGGAGACGATGGAATGGTTTTCTTCCACTTCGATAGCGCCGAAGGGTTCCAGTTCCCGGACGATGGCTTTCAGGTCCGTGGCGTTCTCGATCGTAACCGATACGGCGACCTCCGAGGTGGTGATCATATCGATCGGGGTGCGGTATTTTTCGAATACCTCGAATATTTTGCGGAGGAACCCGTAGGCCAGCAGCATACGGCTGCTCTTGATGTTTATGGCGATGATCCCGTCTTTGGCGGCGATGGCTTTGACGCCGACGGAGCCGGCTTCTTCGGTGATCAGCGTGCCTTTTGCTTCCGGCTGCATCGTATTGAGCAGCTTGACCGGCACTTTATAGAACTGTGCGGGCCAGATGGAGGCGGGGTGGAGGATCTTCGCGCCGAAATAGGCCAGTTCGGCTGCTTCTTCGAAGCTAAGCTGTTCGATGGCGACGGTTTTTTTCACTACGCGGGGATCGTTGTTGTGCATGCCGTCGATATCGGTCCAGATCTCACAGACGGAAGCATTGATCGCCGCGGCGATAAGGGAGGCGCTGTAGTCGCTGCCGCCTCTTTTCAGGTTGTCCACTTCTCCCCGTGCATTGCGGCAGATATAGCCCTGTGTGATAAAGAGGGTCTTGTCCCTATGTTGTTGGAGGATATGTCCCAGTTTTGTCTTGATATTATTTATCTGGGGTTCGTCATGGTTGTCGATGCTCATAAATTCCAGGGCGGGCAGGAGGAAATGATCGATGCCATTTTCTTCCAGGAAAACGGAGAAAAGCTTTGTCGACAGTAATTCGCCCTGGGCCAGGATGTCTTTGTTCAGGGCTTCGCTGAACGATATCCGCAGGATGATGGTGAGAAATTCAAAGTGTTCGGCCAGGATGGCTTTGGCTTTGGCGAGGGATGGGTCGCTCTTGAGAAGCTCCCTGATAAAGGATTGGTAATGAGCTTCCAGCTTATCGATCTGTTCCTTTGCCTTATCGCGCTGACCGGCGGAAATGGAATTTCCGATCTCGACGAGGGCGTTGGTGGTGCCGCTGAGGGCGCTGAGTACGACGATGGTTGGTTCGGCATCGGCGGTGATCAGATGGCTGACCTGCCGCATACGTTCCGGTTTGCCTACGGAAGTGCCTCCGAATTTCATTACTTTCATAACCATTATTTTGGGACCGCAAAGATACAGGCTGAATGTTTAGAAAGTTTCTAAATTAGGGATTTATCCTCGCCCGGGAGGGAGGGGAAACGCCACTTCCAGTTTTGCGGCGAGGCCTTTCAGGTCTTCGACGACGGACGGCAGCAGGGGGATGCCTTGCCGGAGTCGTTGTGACTCCATCTCGCGTTCGGGGTCCCCGGGGATCAGCACTTTTTCGTGCCCCGGGGCGGGTGTGGCGGAACGAAAACGCCGGATCCAGTTATCCATATGCTGTTTGAATTCGCCGGCGGGGCGGAAGGCATCCAGGCGCATGGCGCCGAAGAAATGGCCGATCCCTTTGCCGGGCATGCCGGTGGGCATGGGGACATAGGCCGGGAAGGGGGGGACCCAGGGGCCGTAGTTGGCGCCGCTGAGTACGGCGGAAAGGATATCCACGACGGCGCCCAGGGCATAGCCTTTATGGCTTCCGTGGTCCCTGTCTCCGCCCAGGGGGAGCAGGGCTCCGCCGGTCTTGAGCGCATGCGGATCGGTGGAGGACCGGCCTTCTTTGTCCTGGATCCAGCCGGCGGGGGCGGCTTCGTTCTTTCGCTGGAGGATCTCCAGCTTGCCATTGGCCGCGGTGGTGGTGGCCAGGTCGGCGACGAAAGGGGGTTCTTCACCTGCCGGAACGGCTACGCAGATGGGGTTGGTGCCCAGCATCCGTTCGATGGAAAAAGTGGGGGCCACGAGGGCGCTGGCATTGGTCATGGCGATGCCGATCATGTCTTCCTGTACTGCCCGGAGCGCATGATAGCCGGCGATCCCGAAATGGTTGGAGTTTTGTACGCTGACCCAGCCGGTTCCTACGTTCCTTGCCTTATCGATGGCTACCTGCATGGCAAAGGGGGCCACGATCAGGCCCAGTCCGCTGTCTCCATCCACGACGGCGGTGGAGGGGGTCTCATGGATGATCCGGATATCGGGCCGGGGGTTTGCCCGGCCTGCTTCTTTGAGACGTACATATCCTATCAGGCGGGCGACCCCATGCGAATCGATCCCCCGGAGATCGGCGCTGAGCAGGGCGACGGCGGCCGTATGGGCGTCCTTTTCCGGGCAGCCCAGCTTTTCGAAGATCGCGATGGTAAAGGCAAGGAGGGTCGCATAGGGGAACAGGGTCTCCGCTGCCGGATGATCATTGGCCATGAATGCTACAATTTTGATGCTACTGTTTGGGGCTTACAAGCTTGTCTGTCTGTTCGTTATAGAATTTTATCGTGGCGATGACGTCGGGAACGTTATTAAACCAGTTACCTTCTCTTTCGATGGAGAGCATGCCTTTGAACTCCTGGCGTCTCAGTTCCTGGAAGATGGGGGCGAATTGGATGACGCCGGTGCCTACCACTTTATCATTGGCCTTTGTGTTACCGGCGGAATCGATGTCTTTCAGGTGTACTCCGAAGATATGTCCCTGCAGTTTCTTCAGACATTCCACCGGGTCCAGCCCATTGCGTGCCCAGTGCCCTACGTCAGCGCAGGAACCGATATTCGGATGTCCTTTGGCTGCGGCCAGGACGGAGTCGGGGTGCCAGTAGGCGTTCGGGCGGGGGTGATCGTGGATGGCCACTTTTATGCCATAGACGCCGGCGAGGCTATCGATGCCGTCCCATTGGTCCTTGAGCGGTTCGGCGGTGATATAGCTGAGGCCAAATTCTTTGGCCAGGTCGAAGAACTGTTTCCATTCGGCGATGGTCTTTGGGACGATGACGCCCATGGCCACGATCTGCATGCCCTTGGATTGCAGCAGCTGTTTGATCTTATCCTTGCTGCCGGGGGACATCCGGATACCGAAGCTGTCTTTCATATCTCCGCCCAGTGGTTGTCCGGGGAAGGCTTCCAGGTATTTGACGCCTGCGCTGTCGGCTTTTTCGATCGCCTGTACAAAGGGAACATAATGGAAGGTCCAGAGCTGTACGCCGATCTTCCAGTTCTTTGCGATGGAGAAGGTGTCGCGGGCGGCGGTCGTCGAATCCCCGGAGGCGCCGGTGGAAGACGGGTTACCGCAGCCATAGAGGCTGACCATTACGATCATCGTTGCGAAAAGAAAAGGCAGGCGGGTGTAAATTATTTTTTTCATGCTGGTCGTTTATGAAGGGTTGAAATTAGGGGTTTCCGGTTAATTTTGCCGGATGATTTACCCGAAAAGCCGATGGTCCTGTCTGGCGGGCATTCTATGGATGCTCATGGGGTTACAGGCGGCGGATTGTTGTGCACAGACCCGGCGCGAGGACCTCTATTCCGATGCGGTGCTGTATCAGCGGCGGGTGGCGCTGGAAAAGGATCTGAAGGAGCGGGTCATCGGCCGTCATTTCTCGCTGCCGCTCGACAGTGATACGGAGGATGGTTATCTTTCTGGGTGTTGGGCGGTCTCGCAGTTCCTTTTTGATACTCCGCCCGTAGCGAGCGGGTTCCGGACATTGTTTGCGGGATATGACTCTTTATCCTATGATACGAAACAGGCGTTGCTGGAGGCGGTATATGCGGTTGCCCCTAATCGTTATGCATCCGTGATAAGGGCAGTCCTGGAGAAGGAGACCGATCCCCGGTTATTTGTCCTTTGTGCCGTCTACCTGTTTCGCGACGATCCGACCACGGAAAGCGGCAACACCCTGAAGATCCGCATGGTAGAACGATTTCCGGGGTATGATACGGTAGCCGTTCTCGGGGAGCTGGAAAATTATTTAACTTATCATGCAGCAAATATTCATAGGCAGATGCCTGATATAAGGGAGCTCTTTCGGCATCAGCGGATAACCGGTCAGAAGATCATTTATTCTTTTCAGCGCTGGGATCGGGATTATCCGGGGCTGGCCATCGTGCAGAATGCGGATGGCAGCTTTGTCCGGGATGGGGAGGGACGATTGCAGGTCTTTGAGCAATTGGCCCGGTCCGGTCCGGATCTGCCTTATTTCATTACTAATGGTAGCACGCCACAAGGCATTTACAGTGTACAGGGAACGGATGTGTCCAGGACGCCTTTTATAGGTCCCACGCCGAACCTGCAGCTGTTGATGCCATTTGAGGGTGGGTGGGACCGTTATTTCCACCGGTTACCGCGGGGGGGTGGCAATGTGCCGGGAGAGGGCACAAAAGATCCTGGTATGCCGGGGGCAACGAGTGGGGAAAAAGATTCGTTGTCTATGTATAAGGAACTGTTACCGCCCGGATGGAGAGAATATAAACCGATGATGGAAGCCTGGTCAGCCGGGCATATTGGGCGTACTGCCATCATTGCGCATGGAACGACGATCGATCCGGAATATTTTAAGGACAAGCCATTTTACCCACTCACCCCTAGTATGGGCTGCTTATGTGCAAAAGAATTGTGGAATCCCGCCAGCGGCCGGCTATTGGTAAGCGAACAAAATAATCTCGTCAACGCCTTTCTCTCCACGCCGGAAAGATTTGGTTATCTATTTGTTATTAACGTCGATGATCAGCGGAAGGCCGTGAGTCGCGGGGAGATCGAGGAAATGGTGAGATACCATTAGAGGGGTTTCCGGCCGTCCAGATTAAAATTGCTAAACGGATAGAAAATATTACAACAGCTTTATTTAACTTTGCGTTAAGTTTTGTGTTAAAACTTTGTCAACATTTATCACTGCCACTAAAATTAATGTAAATGAGAAAAATTTCCTTGCTTCTCGGCCTTATTGTCCTATTGATAGGACAGTTGGCCGCACAGGATCATGTCGTAAAAGGCACGATCACGGATGCCAACGGAGCTCCCATTGCAGGCGCTTCGGTTACGATCAAAGGTTCCAATCGCGGTACGAGCACTGCCACGGATGGAACGTTCAGCATTTCTGTACCAAATTCCGCAAAAACGCTGATCATTTCCGCAGTCAATTATGATCCTGTCCAGGTGAATGCAGCAGGCAGGAGCACGGTCGGCGCTGTTTCCCTGAAACTGGCCGGTCAGAGTCTGAACGAAGTGGTCGTAGTCGCCTATGGAACGCAAAAGAAGGTCAACGTTACCGGCGCGATCGTAACGGTCGGCGGGGCACAAATAGCCGATAAGCCTTTCGCCTCCGTGGACAACACCCTTCAGGGTGCGGCACCGGGCTTACAGGTCTCGGCGCCCAATGGGATCCCGGGATCTGCCGTGGATATCCGGATCCGGGGGATCGGTACCATCACCGGTGATGCAAGCCCGCTCTGGGTCATCGACGGGAATGCGGCTACCACCGGGGATCAGGCGCAGAGCTCGACCTCTACCAATGCGTTGAGCGGTATCAACCCCGACGATATCGAGAGCATCTCTATCTTAAAGGATGCCGCCGCTACTTCCCTTTATGGTTCCAGGGGCGCCAATGGCGTCATCCTGGTAACGACCAAGAGAGGCAAGCAAGGCAAGACCCGGATCAACTTCAACACCGAAGTAGGCCGGAACAGCGTTGGTTTCAGCAACAAGAACAACCATCCGATGACCACGCCGGAATATCATTCGGAATTCCAGACGGCCATCCACAACTATGATCCTACCCTTTCTGCGGCGGACATAGAAGCCTTTATTACCGACCCCAACAACGGGTATGGTCTTCCGGCGAACTGGGCCAGCACGAATACCGATTGGCTGCACGACGTCACCCGCACCGGCAACCAGCAACAATATAACCTGAGCATGACCGGCGGCAACGAAAAGACGCAGTGGTTTGCTTCCGGCGGTTATTTCAACCAGGACGGTACTACCATCGCTACCAACTTTAAACGGTATAACGGCAATATCAATATCACGAGCAAGCTGAATGAGAAGATCACTTTCAGCGCCGGGATCCAGGGAAGCTATAGCAACCAGATCGCCCCTCCCGGCAGCGCTGCCTATGCGAGCCCGGTGAGCGGGGCCTTCTTCCTGCCGCCTTTTTATTCTCCTTACAATCCTGACGGGTCGCTGCGCTATGGTGATAATGATAGCCTGGGGGAATTTCCCCAGGGATCGCAGTTCAATCCGCTGGCCATCGCCCAGTACAACCGGTATACCGATGCGCAGACGCAGTTCCGCGGTTTTGTCTCCGGTGAATACCAGATCATTCCCAACCTGAAGTTTACCAGCCGGTATTCTTCGGAATACCTGGATTACAACGAATATGTCTACTGGAACCCTATTTACGGGGATGGATATCCGCTGGGATATGGGGATGCATCGAATACGAAGATCTATGGCTGGACCTGGACCAACCAGTTGAACTACAAGGTCAATCTTAACAAAGAGAAGGATTTTTACCTGGATCTGCTGGCCGCAACCGAGGCCTACGAAAAAAGCACTTTTGTGCTGAACGCCCAGGGGAATCAATTCCCTGCGACTACGCTGCTGACCTATCTGGCTTCGGCGGCCAGTCCGATCGGCGCGTACACGCTGCCTTCGGCAAGTTCGCTTATCTCCTATTTCTCGAATGCGGCCCTGAACTATAAAGACCGCTATGTCGTCACCGGGAGCTTCCGCCGGGATGGCGCCTCTATCTGGGCACTGGGTCATCAATGGGGGAATTTCTATTCTGTTGGCGGCACCTGGAATATCAATGAGGAAGAATTCATGTCTACGCTTCCTGTCTTCAGTCTCCTGAAACTCAGGGCTTCCTATGGTACGCAGGGGAACTCGGCCGGATTCGGCAACTATACCTCCATTGCCTCCTATGGATACGGCAGCGCCTATCGGGGAAATGCGGGTAGCACACCTACTAACGTAGGAAATCCTAAACTGACCTGGGAAACCAACAAGGAATTCAACGTAGGTCTGGACTGGGGTCTTCTGAAGAATCGTATTTCCGGTACCATCGAATATTATAAGAGGACAACGGATGGCCTGGTGCTTAATGTTCCGCTGTCTCCCACCTCCGGTTTTGCGTCCCAGAATCAAAACGTGGGAAGCATATACAACCAGGGGATCGAGTTCAGCATTACGGGAAAACCCGTCGTGACGAGGGACTTTACCTGGACCTCCAGCTTCAATATCACGCATAACAAGAACAGGGTAACCAAGCTGTATAACCATACGCCTGTTTCTCAGCAGACCCGGTTCGAGGTCACCGAAGGGCATGACGTCCGTGAGTTCTATACCCGTCTCTGGGCTAACGCCAACCCTGCCAATGGGAATCCCCAATGGTATACGGATGCCACCAAGAAGACGATCACCAGTAGTTCCAGCCAGGTTTCGCTGTCCCTCACTGGCAAGTCCGCCTCGCCCAAGTTCTATGGCGCATGGACGAACACCTTTACCTATAAAGGGTTCTCCCTCGAAGCCCAGCTGTATTATAACTTCGGCAACTATATCTATTCCACCTGGGAGAACTATCTCGAGAGCGATGGTCTCTACCTGGGCAATACCGGTCAGCTGAGCAATTCGCTGAGAGGATGGAAGAAACCCGGAGACGTAACGCCTGTACCGGCCCAGATCGCCGGCGGCAACATGAACTCCAACGTTCCGTCCACCCGTTATCTTTACAGTGGGAATTATATCCGTCTGAGAGATGTTCAGCTTGACTACTCTATACCCAAGTCAGCGATCAGCAAGGCGAATATTACTAATATTACCGTTTATTTGAGGGGCACCAACCTGTTGACCTTTGCAACGGATAAATACCTGGCCTTCGACCCCGAGATCGGTGCAAGCAGTATCGGCGATTTCCAGGTCTTCATGCCAAAAACGATCTCTGCCGGTGTGAAACTTGGATTTTAAGTATTTACCTTAAAAAGAAAATATTATGAATAAAATTAAAATATTTAAAAGCGGACTCCTGGTTGCGGGTGTTGCCCTTTTGGGTCTGGCCTCCTGCACCAAGAAATTTATTGACAAGAATCCAAACGACAGTCTTGCGCCGGGGATTGCCTTAGGGGATGCAACCCAGTTGGGAGTCGCCCTGAATGGCGCCTATGCGGAGCTACGGTCGGTCAGCCTCTGGGGCAGGGATTTTGAGATCACGGGAGACCTTAGCGCCGATAATACGTTTGTCGAGGTCAAGAACTCGGGTCGTTATCTGAACCAGTTCAATTATAACTTTACCTCTGCCGACGGGGTAGTGGAGGGGGATTGGACCGCCGCCTATGCGGGAATACTTCGCTGCAACAATATCATCGACGCGACCGTCACGGGTGCGGATGATATAAAAGCCCAGGCACTGGGTATCCGCGCCGCGCTGTACTTAAAGCTGATCATGCTCTACGCCCGTCCCTATACGGACAATCCCGACGCGCTGGGCGTGCCCCTGATCCTTCATTATTCCCCTTCCTTCCTGCCGACCCGGGCGACGGTAAAGGCCGTCTATACCCAGATCGTCACCGACCTGAAGACGGCGATGACCACGGCGCCTGCCTACAGCCTCTCCACCCTTATCAGCAAGTATGCCATCGAAGGGCTTCTGGCCCGCGCCTACTTCTATATGGGTGATTATACGGATGCCAAGACGGCTGCCCTGGATGTCATCAACAATGGCGGCTTTAAGCTGGCCAATACTCTTACCGCCTACAAGGCTTTCTGGGGCAATCCTGCCGGAAAGAGCGACCAGGTGGAAGTGCTTTTCGAAGTGGAAGAAGATCCCGTTAACAACCTCAGCTCCGACGATCTTGGCGGAATGTATTATGGCGGATACCAGGACGTGTATGCATCGCAGCAGCTGGTCAGCTTATACAGCCCCACCGATATCAGAGCTTCCCTTTTGATGGCAGGTAACACCAAGTCGGGCGCACCCGCTACCATCGTCACCAAATATCCCAACGCTACCAATGCCGATAAGGATAACCCCAAGGTGATCCGTCTGGCGGAGTTGTACCTGATCGCCGCCGAATCGTCCCTGCCCGCTAATGAGCCCGATGCGCTGAAATATCTGAACCTGCTGATGGCCGCCCGTGATCCTTCCACGACGTATGCCTCTACCGGCGCACAGCTGTTGAGCGATATCGTAACGGAAAGAAGAAAGGAACTGGCTTTTGAAGGGGACAGGCTTTATGATCTGAACCGGTTAAAAATGGATATAAACCGTGGAGCGACCCTCAATTTGGGTTCCATCCCCGGTTTGGCCACTATTCCTTACTCGGATTACAGAAGGATCATGGCGGTCCCGCTGAACGAAATACAGTCAAATGCCAATATTGCCGGCCAGCAGAATCCTGGTTATAAATAATAGATAAATAGAAAAGTATAAATAGAAAGGCCGCCTCCGGGCGGCTTTTTTATTTTACATATCTATTCAAGGTGCAGGCGCTGAGTTTTTTTACTCCTTCGACGACCGACGCTGCATTTATTTCAGCGCCTTCTATATTGGTATGGGTATGATCGCCGGGGAAGAAAGTCTTTACCTTCTCGGGTCCCAGGGCATCGTATTTGTCGGCGGTGATCGCATTGAGGTCGATAAAAAAAGCGTTCTCTTCCGCCGCTACTTCGGCGGCCCATTTACCATAATCCTTGTCTGCCCGCAGCACTTTCCCGTCCCGGAATTCGTTGCGTGGGATCATCGAGGCGATGAGGACGACGGCTCCTTTGGAACTGGCATCGCGTACAAATTTTCGCAGGTACCATCCGTAGGTATGTACGGTCTCCGGGGTGCCATCGGGCCAGGTAAGGTCTTTTGTCTCTTCGCCGGTCCCCTTTAGCACGCCCCTGTATCCTCCGCGGGTCGTATCGGGAACGCTTCCTTCATTGTGACCGAACTGCATGATGACATAATCGCCGGGCTGTAGCGTGGCCATGACCCTGTCCCAGCGACCTTCTTTTAGAAAGGTGCGGGTGCTGCGGCCTGCCATCGCCTGGTTGGAGACGGAGATACGGGTGGTGTCGAACAGTTCGCCGATCACTTCTCCCCAGCCGCATTGGGGTCGGTTGGGATTGCGAACGGTGGAGTCGCCGATGATATAGAGCGTCGGCCGGTGTTGTGCCAGAAGGACGAAGGAGGCAAGGGCTATGACGATGGATAGTGATCGCATAAAAGTTATTTATTTTTTTGTGTTGATGGGGATACGGCATCGATGACTGCGCTGCCCGGCTGCAATTTTTCGGCGGTTGCCGTCACGGTTATTTTACCGGATGGGGCATTCGCCTTTACGATCGCGATGCAGGCGCCTTTATAGGCAAATCGTTTGGGGGACAGGAAGGATTCGGTCGAAGACAGATCGGCATTGTCGGCAGCGGCCAGGAAACCCGCACCGCTGACGGTAAAGGTCAGCTGGTTGTCGGCTGCCGGGCAGGGGGTACCGTTCTCATCGACTATGATGGCGCGTATATAGCTGAGGTCGTCAAATTCATCGGCAATGCCCTGTTTGTCGGCTTTGAGCTCGATCCTTGCGGGAGGGCCGGCCGTTCTTAATTCCTGGGAGGCCACCTCCTGTCCGTTGTTCCTGCCTACGACCCGTACGGATCCTTTTTCAAAGGAAAGCTGCCAGGTCCGGGGGGAGGCATTATCGGCCGTCCGGGGTCTTACTCCATGCGACTTGCCATTCAGGAAAAGCTCCACTTCATCGCAGTTGCTGTATACCTGGATACGCGCATCGTCATAGGTATCAATATCCGTGGGTGTCCAGTCCGATACCCAGGCGCCTTCACCGGCGTTCTGTTCTTTTCGCATCATATAGACCATCGGCTTATCGCTCCACCAGCTCTGTCGCTGGAAGGTGACATTCCGGGTCCCGCCTGTCCGGTCATAGAGTCCCTGTCCGTTTACGACGGCCGGCCAGTCGGCTTCGCCCATATAATCAAACCCGGTCCAGAGGAACTGTCCGGTCATGAACGGGTTATCGCGTAATGCCAGCCAGGCCGTCAGGGTATGTCCATTCTCCGTCCCGATGACTTTCCGGGCGGGATGGCCCAGGTGGGCGGCGACGAGTTCGTTCTCCCTGTAATTCTGACCTACGACATCCATCGAATCCGCCAGGCCGTTCTCGTATACATGCGACAGAGCCGGGCGGAACAAGGCCATGGTAACGGGTCGGGTGGGATCGAGTGAATGGATGAGGTCCTGTTGCATCCGATATTTTCTGAACCCTGCCGAATCGTTGAGATTGTCGTGGATCTCGTTGCCTACGCTATATAAAACAATGGAAGGGTGGTTCCGGTCCCGTACCACCATGTCCCGGGTATCCTTTTCCCACCAATCGTTGAAGAGCAGGTTATATCCGTAGTCCGCACTGCTTTTTTTTGCGTTCCAGGTGTCGAAGGTCTCGTCCAGCACCAGGAAGCCCATCCGGTCACAAAGATCCAGGAATTCCGGTGCGACGGGGTTGTGGGAGGTCCGGATGGCATTGGCCCCTACCTGCTGTAATAATTCCAGTCTTCTTTCCCAGACCCTGAGCGGTACGGCCGCTCCTACGGCGCCTCCGTCATGGTGCAGACAGACCCCTTTGATCTTTATATTCTTTCCATTGAGCCAGAAACCGGTGGCCGCCTCGAATCTGATCTCCCGGATGCCGAAGGTTGTGGTATATTCATCGATAACGGCGTTGCCTGACCGTAATTTTGTTACGGCGGTGTAGAGGCGGGGCGTTTCGAGGTTCCATAATTCCGGGTTATCGACCACCAGGTCCTGTGTGATATCCGATGCGGGTGATGCGGCCGGTGTTTGGAATGCGGGTGATGCGGCGGGTGTTTGGGAGGTGGGTGATGCGGTGGTGGTTTGCGATGTAGCGGCGATCTGTTGATTGCCGGTCACCGTCTTTACCGTCCTGCCTTCCGGGGAAAGGATCGTTGTTTCCACGATGAGGTTCATCTTTGATCCGGATCGGTTGACGATGGTGGTCCGGATCTGTACCCGGGCGCCGGCGGCGGTAACCTGTGGCGTCCGGACATAGACACCCCAGTGGTCCACGTGTACCGGCCGGGTGATGACCAGGTGTGTATGCCGATAGATGCCGGAGCCGGTATACCAGCGGGAGGAGGGTTGCAGCGAATTGTCGGCCCGGACGGAGAGGGTGTTTGTCGTTCCTTTGCCGAAATTCAGATGCCCGGTCATTTCGTATTCGAAGCTGCTATAGCCATAGGGTCGTCGCCCCAGGTGATAGCCATTGATCCAGACGTCGCTATTGCGCATCACGCCGTCAAAGCCGATGAAGACGCAGTTCTTTGCATCCGTTTCTTTTAGGGAGAAGGTTTTCCGGTACCAGCCGATACCTGCCTGTACATACCCCCCTCCCCTGCCGGTGGTGTTTGTCCGGTCATAGCTGCCTTCGATGCTCCAGTCATGGGGCAGGTCGAGGGACCGCCAGCCGGCATCGTTGTAATTTATCTGTTCTGCGCCCTGCGGGTCTCCTTTTTCAAATTTCCATCCTTTGTCGAAGAGAATGGCCGTACGTGGAGAGCTATCATCCGGTGACGAAGACCGTTGGGAAATCGAAGACGGAGACCGTTGGGCCATCGATCCGGTAGCCGCCGACAGCAGGAAAAAGGAAATAATAAGGGTATGTTTCATGGTCCGTTGATATGTTTGAATGCTTGTTTGTCTCACTTTACTTCATATTTTATGGTAGCCGTTACCGGAACTCCTTTATCGGTTATGCCCTGTACGTTGACCCGGATCGTCGCGGCGCGATCTGCGTTGTAGAAGCTCACCGTCGCTTTCCCGTTGGGGTCCGTCGTGATATCGGGTGTCCACTGCAAGGTACTTCTTGTATCCGGACCGGGGTTATCATTATGCAGGTGATCGGGGGAATAAAACGATCTTGCCTCATAATATCCGTCCACCTTTGTCCGGATCAGCGCCATGTCGTCATTCAGGGCTCCGGGTCGTAGTTCCAGGTAGACCAGGAAGAGATCCCTGCCGTCCTCTGCGCCGTTTGCTCCCCTTGCGTTTGCCGATAGTTTGACCTGGCCGAGAAGGTGCCGTACCGATACTTTTATGATCTTGTCCATCGGTATGCTATAATAATCCACGCGGTTGAATACTTCTTCCTTTTTGTCGACAAAGAACCTTGGTCTTACCTTCCGGCCATTGGCGAAAAAGACCACTCCATTCCTTTCCACATCGGGCATTGCGCCGGGGACGTTGTGAAGGAGGAAGTTGTCAAGGGTTCCCATCGCAAGATCTTTTTGCGCGATCGTAAAGTTATATTCGGGATAGCCAAAGCTTGTCGCTACCTGGTCGCGTAGCTGGACTGTTTTTGTTGCCTGGTTTGTGACCGTAACATCGGGCAGTACGCTGTGAAAAACGTCTTTTGGGGCCCTTGCCTTTTTATCTGCCTCGGTATCGAACCGTTTTCTGTCTGCAGGATCATCGTCCATGCGTCCGCTGAGCTCGCTGAGTGGCGGCGGACTGCTGAAGACGGTGTCCATGAATAGCCATCCTCCTTTCTCTCCTTTGTCGTCTTTCGAATTTATCTGTACGGCCTGGTATCCGTCCCACTGGAGTCCGTCGATATAATACTTTCCGCCGGCGTTGGTCCGGGTTGCGTAGCGGCGGTCGCCTTTGGCGGCGGCGACAAAGACCGTAATATTCATATTGGCCAGGGGATGGTCGATCAGTGTCTGCCGGACATGGCCGGTGATGGTGAAGCCTGCTTCCGGCAGATAGCTGATCCGGATGGTGGTATCGGCGAGTTTTCTCCAGAGAAAGCTGTTCCAGCCTTGTGTGGCAAGCAGGAGATCCAGCTGCTGTCCCCGGCGGGGATTGTCTTTATCAAAATATTCCGTGGCGGCCTCTATCCTGCCCCGTAGTTCCGACTCCAACAATAAATAAGAAAGGATATTCCTTTGCTCCGGGCCGGCTGCTATGTCCTGTGTGGCCGTCAGGGAGAGGGCGGCCTTTACGGGGTGTTGCTGTGCGTCGGTAACGGTGATGTCGATCGTCGTACGTGTCCGGGGCTCGTAGACCGGTTTGTCAGAGGTTATCGTCACCGTCACCGGTTCTCTTTCGGCTATGTATACGAGGCGTTCGCATTGCGGATGCAGTTGTCCGTCATAGAGCGTGATGGCGGTGATCCCGGTGGGAAAGTAGCTATAGGGGATCGTCACGGTGGCCTTCCCTTCTTTTAAGCCGATCTTATCTCCGTAGTACAGTTTGCCGGCCTGCCGGCCTGCCAGGGTTACTTCCCCGGAAGGATAGTGGGCAGTGGTGGCGGCATTGGTGGCGATATGTATTATTTCGGCCGTATCTGCGGGGGTGATATTCATTACATAGCCTTCCTTGAAGGCGGAGGGGAAGGCGGTCTTCCGGTAGGGTTGACCCGCAAAGCTGACCCTCGCCGTATATTCCAGGCCGGCTGCGGGCAGAAAGGAAAAGCGACCCATGCCGCGGTGTTCCGTGGAAAAGCGGGCGGCGGTATCGCCTTTTGAGGAAAGGATATATCCTTTTGCTTCCACTCCGTTGCCGCTGCCGTCGATGGCTTTGAAGCAGACGACTCCCGCGGCTCCTTCTACCATTGCGCCTCCTTCGGGGAGAAATTGAATGTCGGGGGTGGGGCGTTGGGGGGATGGGGCTTCGGAGGCGGGGGTGGAGGTGCGGGTATCGGGGGTGGAGGCCGATCCGGCGGTAGCGGAGCGGCGGGTGCGGGTATCGGAGGCCGATGCGGCGGTATGAGCGGCGGATTGGTAGGCGGCGTCGCGGGCCGCGGAGGAGAGGGGGGCGGAGGAGAGGATGGCCGCGGGGGGAACGTGGACCCAGATCGTTTTTTCGAAGACGAAGTGGCTGCCGAAATTTTTCATCCAGTTTGTATAGGCGCGGATATGCCAGGCGCCGCCCGGGATGGAATCACCCAGGGCAAGGTCGCCGGCCGCCGTTCCGTTGTCCAGGCGGAGGGTTTCTTTTGTAACGACATTTCCCCCGGGGTCGGTCAGCTCCACATACAGGTTATGGCTGGAATTGGTGAGGGCATTTGTCTGTGCGTTGACCAGGTAAGCCTTGAACCAGACATCCTCACCGGGCGTATAATAGCTGCGGTCGAAATGCAGGTAGACCTTTTCAAAAAACAATTTAACATTGGCGGGTGCAGGGGTGGGTGAGGATGCCCCCTGTGCGGATGTTTTACTTTCCGGTAACAGAAAGCAGCAGAGAAAAAGGATACCAAAAAAGAATTTATAACGCATATGGATAGGATTCGAAGGATTCTTCCGGCCGGCAGGGCTTATTGCAGCTTGAACGGCAGGAACCAGTTGGACTGGTTCATCAGCTTTGCGCGTACGGCAGCCGCCTGTCCATTGCCATCCTGTACCAACTTGTTATAGATCCGGTTGGCGAGATAGGAGGGGTCGTTCCTGCGGAGGGACACCCGTACCAGGTCGGCCCAGCGATTTCCTTCATAGGCCAGCTCCAGCGCGGATTCCGAGATGACCTGGTCCTCGATCGCCAGGGTGCTGTCGCCGGTCACCGGCAGCGCCTTCAGGAAGGCCCTTCCCCGGATGCCGGTATTACGGTACCAGTTCTCATGGATGATGGGGGTTCCGTTGCGTGCATCGAAATCGTAGGGAGGCTGGTCGAAGGTCTGTTGGGTATTTGTGTTATTGGCGGCGCTGGTGGAGTCGGTATAGGTCGTCAGGATGCCTTCGTTGACGAGGGCATAGGCAAGTTTATGGCGTCCATCGCGGTTGGCGGCTTCTGCAAAATGGAGGTGCAGGTCGGCTGCCCGGTAAAGGAACCATTTGCTTTGGTCCTGGCCGCTGTTGGCCGTGAGCGCGATCGGCTGGAAGGTAATGGGGTCTACATAGTTATACAGGTATTTCATGATGACGGGTTTGCCCGCGATCATGCGCCAGCTAAAGAGTCCCCGGGCGTCGAAGGGGAAGTTATTCTGCTGGATCTGGCTATTCCAGTTATTGATAGCTATCTGCGAAGGCTGTACCAGCCAGGATCCGTTGACATCGGAAAAAAGGTCCAGGAGTGGGCTGCGGGGCTGTATGCTTCCATCGAAGGGGAGCGCCCAGAGCCATTCCTCGTTAAAGTCGTTGTCCTGCATGGAGCGGGCGAAGATCGAACGCCATCCATCGTTATTCGCATCGATCAGCGCCGGCAGGTTGTTATTCGCGGTGACGCCGTTGCCGTAATGCACGGTCAGCGTGGTAGTCTGATAGCCGAGATTCGGCACCTTGTACATATTGAAATAGTGGGCGCTGTTATTCGTGTAATTGTTCGTGCCATATTCCATGACGATCCGGTAGGTAGTGGCTGCCTGGGTGTATTGGCCGTTCCACAGGTAGAGATCGCCCAGCAGGCAGTATTTATTTATAAACATCTTCTGGGTACTATACCCGCTGATCAGCGCAGGCAGGGTACCGTTGGGGGCCAGGGTATAATCGGCCATATAGGGCAGGGACTGCATCGTCTTTAGCAGCAATGGCAGCAGCTGGCTCAGGCTCATCGAGGTAAAGTTCGCCGGGTTGCTCAGATCGCTGACCTGCATAAGGGGATTTGTCACATAGGGGATCGTTCCGAATTGAATGCCCAGCTGCAGATAGATCCAGGTGCGCAGCGCCAGTACGTCCGAATACCGCTGGTTGTATTGATCCTGGTTCATCTTCTTGGCCTTGACCATGATATTGAAATTATACAGGATGTCGTTGCAGTTGAGTATGACGGAATAAAAAGGCCGGGGATCGGCATAGGGGTTATCCGTCGTCACGGAATGCGTGTTCAGCTGTTGCAGGTATTTATCCGAATTGGGCGTGACGCTCATCAGGTCCGCCCGCAGCTCGTTCAGCAATACATATTGTTTGGCAAGGGAGAGGAATTGACCATAGAGACCGACGACGGCGGCATCCGCATCGCTGATATTCTGGTATACGCCGCTGTAATCCAGGGTTTGCTGCGGAGTCACCCCCAGGATCTTCTTACAGGAGGAGGAAACAAGCAAGCCGCCACCCAGGAGGAGGACACCGAAAAAGAAGGTAATTTTTTTATACACGGTCATAATTTTCTTTTTTAACATTGATGGCAACGCCGGCTTCCCGGTCGTGTTCCGGTAACGGTGCCGGATCTCAGAGTCCTATGCGGACGCCGGCCTGTACGGATTTGTATAAAGGTTCCAACGGAATATCGATCCCCTGTCCGAATACCGATCCGGTGGCGCTGGATTCGGGATCAAATCCTTTGTACCGGGTCAGCGTCAGCAGGTTGTTCCCCATAAGGTATACTGTCGCATATTTTATAAAGGCCGGTTTTAGCGGAACCTCATAGGTGATCGAGACTGTCCGCAGCCGGATATACGAGCCATCTTCTATCCACCGGTCCGAGAAGGAGCTGTTGCCCATCGGATCGCCATAGGCGGCCTTTGGTATATTCGTGACCTGTCCGTTCGCTCTCCAGCGGTTGAGGACGGCCTGTGTCTGGTTGGCCGTTGTCGACATCGACTCCAGTTGGTTCCGCGTGTAGTTATAAATGGAGTTACCCTGGCTGAAGGTGAATAAACATTCCAGTGACCATCTTTTCCAGGTCAGGTTGGAGCTGATGCTGCCGGTGAGATTGGGATTTGGATTACCGATCACCTGCCGGTCCCTGTCATCGATGATCTTATCTCCGTTGACGTCTGCAAAACGAACATCCCCTCCCTTGAAGGGAACCAGCGAACCGTTGGCCATCATCCTGGAATAGCCGTCTTTTGCCGCTTCGGCATCGGATGAATAAACTCCTGCCGTCTTATACCCATAGAACTGGTTGGCGGTGGCATATTTGCGGGTGAAATATGTAGCGCCGTCGACGGTTGTCAGGATCTGGCCGTCGCCCGGCAGACGGGTGATCTTATTCCGGTAGGAAGCCAGGGTGATGCCCAGGTCCCATTTTATATTCCGGGTATGGATGATCCTTCCGTTGATCCCCAGCTCGATGCCCTGTGTTTGCATGCCCCCGGAATTGGTGGGTACGGTATCGATGCCCGCGGCCGTATTGAATGATTGGAATACGAGCATTTTGGACGTCGTATGCTGGTACATGTCCAGGCTCAGGTTCAGTCTTTCTTTAAAGAATGCGGCATCTATACCGATGTCGAGCTTTTGGTTCTGTTCCCACTGGATCCGGGGATTTGAAATATTACCTCTTACCAATCCATAGAGGCCCAGGAGGTTTTGGGAGACATAGTATTGCCGGTTGTTATAATTACCGATATCGTCATTGCCGGTATAGCTATAGGTAGCCCGGAGCTTCAGCATTTCGACGGCCCGTACGCCCGACATAAAGTCTTCGGAGGAGATGAGCCAGGAGGCTCCGAGGGAGGGCAGTAATGCCAATTGATAACTGCCGATGCTGGGGCTATTCGGGATCACGTGCCCGAACCGGGAGGAGGCATCGGCCGCCATGTTGAAGTCGAGAAAATATTTATCCTGCAACCCATAGGCGGCATGCAGGTATGTATTGGCCCATTTCCAGTCATCCTGGTCGCCCGCCGTCTGGCGGAGCGCGGCGCTGCCTTGTCCGACGGTGACGAACTGATCCGTAGGCGAATTAAATCCAAGTCCGATATCCTGTTCGGCATGGTTCTGCGTATACCGGAATCCCAGGGCGGCGGACAGCTGGTTGACGCGGTTCCAGGTGTGGTTCCAGGAAAGGCGGCTGTCGACATAGACTGAATAGAATTGTTTTACCTGGGAGGCGGAACGGTTATGGGCGATGATCCCGAAGGCCAGGGTGTCGGGTATGACGCCGTTCTGCGGTACAAAGAAGCTTTCGCGGACCTTGTCCAGGGTAATGCCAAACGTGGTGACCAGGTTTAGCGAGGAGGCCAGCCTGTAATCGAACCCGATGGAACCCGCGAACCGGTAGTTCTTGCTGATATCCTGCATATTGTTGATCAGGGCCAGCGGGTTGCCGACACCCAGGGTATCGGCATCGGAGTATACGGGGGAGACCGCCCCGGTGGGTGACACCACGTGCGGGGCGATAAAGGGGGCCTTTATCAGGGCCGCAAAGATCGGGTTTGTATTTGGCGAGATCCCCTGTTGTGTCAGGAGCTGGTCGGTAAAACTAAAGCTCATGTTGGAATAGGCCTTCAGACGGGCATTGAGATTAAAGTCCGCGTTGAAGCGGGTATTATATCTTGTCGACGAGGTATTCCGGATCACGCCCCGGTCCTTCAGGATGCCCATCGAAAGGGAGTACCGGGCCACATCGTCGCCGCCCGACACCTTTAAATAATAGTCGTTGGTCATCGTGTTCTTAAACACCTGCCGTTGCCAGTCCATGTTGTCATGGTATTGATAATAGCTGGGATTGCCCGCCGTATCGTCATCAAAAAGGGTATATCCCCGGATCTGCTGCTGGGTGAGCCCGCTGGTATTCAGGATCTCCGAGAGGTAGGTACGGTACTGGCCGGCATTCATCACCGGGAGTTCTGCCGGAGCGAAATTCATGCCGGCATAGGCGGAAAAATCGATACGGGTCGGCAGCTGCCGGGCCCTGGAGGTCGTGATGAGGATCACTCCGTTGGCGCCCTTTGTGCCATAGGTGGAGGAGCCGTCTTTTATCACGGTGATATTCTCGATGTCTTTGGAGTCGATAAAGGCCAGGGGGCTGCTTGTATGACCGGGGATGATCGAATTTCCGTAATTGTTATTGTCGAAGATCACGCCATCCACGACGATGAGCGGCTGGTTGGTCGCATACAGCGAAGAGAATCCCCGCAGGTACAGGTTAGCGCCGATGGCGGGCGTACCGGAGCGGCGGGTAACGTTCAGACCCGGGACGAGACCCTGCAGCAGGGCATCGGGGTATTCGGCAGGGCGGGTCCAGTTGCCCTGTGTATTCAGTGAGGTCGCGGCATGCACCACCTGGTTCCTGGGACGGGGGCCGAAGGGCAGATATGCCACGTCATAGACGCTATTATACGCCGCCTCGAAGAGTCCGGCACTGACCGTCCTGCGTCCTTTCAGGGCGATGTCCTTGGATTGATAGCCTTCGCCTTTTGCGGTGATCGTCACATCATAATCCGGCACTTCCAGGCTAAAGGAGCCTGATCCATCGGTGATCGCCGCCGTATAATCCTGGTAGGCTACCTGGATGCCTGCCAGGGCCTTGCCGCTTGCCGCATCCGTGATCGAGCCGGTAACGAGGGCGGAGTGGGGAAATTTCTTCGTTTTGGCCGGGGCGGTCGTATCCGCCGCCCCCGTCGATTGTGCATGGGCATGCGGCGCGAGGAGCACAAATACCGGAAGAAGGAAGGAGACGATAATATGTCTGTAGAAAACTTTCATGATAGTTAGTGGGTTAAAAAGGAACTAATTTGACATAATCGAGATCCAGCGTATTCACACCCGAGGTGGTACTATTTGTATTGATAAGGTAGATATCATGTCCGCCAAAGGTCGTCGTCGTATAGTCTCCCAGGTAGATCTCGCTGTAGTTCATCAGCGGTACCACCACATAGGGGAAGGTGGTAGTGGAGGAGTCCATCGCGATCCGCTGGCTGAAGGTCGTGGTCTGCAGATCGTTTGGCGCCACCCAGTAGACATGGTACCTGGTGGAATAGACATTATTGACATGGTATCTTGCATAGAAGGGACCTCCCACATTGAATACGTAGAGATCCCTGAACGGCGTGTTGGTCGTGGGGTTCAGGACATACCGGTAGCTGACGGCATTGCCGGTGGTATAGCTGCTCAGTGCGGTGGGGGTCTCTCCCTGGATCACGATCGGCGGGTTCTTGTCGCCGGCCGGGAAGGAGATATGATCCAACACATATACTACTCCGTTACTGACCCGGTGGATCTCCGTAATGGCGGATTTTACGATCGGCACCCGGACATTGTATTTGGAGAGCAGGACCAGGCTATCGGGCAGCTGGCTATAGTTATATTGTCCCCGGACGGCCAGGTCCTTTACCACGTTAAAACCGGCAAAGCGGGTGGTGCTGTCCGTGGAGCTGGTAACATAAAAGGGTTTCTGTGCGGTCACGCCGGTATTGAAGGCAGGGTCCCGGATGATGAAATACGTATATACGCTGTCTTCGTTGTTCACTGCATAGGCGTCCGTGAAATGGTTCAGGTTCACCTGTCCCGTGCCCGGTACATAGACCGGCTGGCCCGTCGCCGGGTTGATGCTGTCCAGGGTCGCCCGGGTGGAGTCGAAGCCCGTGTAGTTAAGGGTCAGCATAAAAGCGTCCTGTGCATAGATGGTCGTGGTCGAGTTGACGAACTCCCAGATATTTGGCAGGGCTCCGGCGGCCGAGTCGATGACCTGGAGGATCCCGTTGTTCGCATATTGATCGGCCCGGGTGATATGGGCCGAGTCGAACTGAGCGGATGTGATGCGTACATATTTGCCGTTCAGCATCTGCAGCCGCAGCGGGGTGGTTGCCGCAGCCGTGAGCCAGGCTTCGTTGGCGATGTGGTTGCCGACATATTGTTTCAGCTTTGCCGGATCGCCGGTAACGGCCGGGTCGAGGTTTTGGATCGCGGCATTGCGGGGCGCCCATACGGTATAGGTCCGGGTCGAGGCGATCACCTTATCATATCCCGTCTTTATCAGCAGGGAGCTGAACTGGCTGAGACCGGTATCGCTGTTGATCAGCTGAAGCAGGTTATGCTGGAGGTTCTGGTTATATACGCCGACATGGTCCTCCCATTTCCGGCAGGAGAGATACCCGAGGGCCAGGAGGAGCAGTAGGACAACTATCTTGTGTGAACGCATTCGCATCGTTTTTTTAATCAGTTGATATAATCGAGGGTACCGTCATTCTTAAATCGGGGATGCACCTGGTTCATGTTCACCGGTATGAAATGGATCATGTCCAGGTTGTTTGTGCTGTTGGATCCGGAAAGGACCTGGATATACAGCGTGTGTACATCCGTGGTGGCGACGTCTACGCTACCCAGCAGCCGGGCGCACCAGTTGGTGGACTGGGGGACGGTATAGGCCTTCCATCCCAGGGCCTCCGCATCTCCTTCCGAGAGGCCGCTGGGCATGCCGGTGGTGAAGCTAAAGGTCCTTGTAAGGGATTGTCCGTCGAACGTGGCCTGCAGCTGGATATTCGAGCTGCTCGACTGTTTCTGGGTCCGGTAGCAGATCCACACGTTGTATTTGCCTTTTACGATCAGGGGGGTGGTCAGCTGCAGCCAGGCCGGCCGGTTGCCGGTGGAGCTCATCCCGATCACCAGGTAGTCGCCCCAGTAATAGTTCTGGGAAGGAGAGGAAGTATAGGTATAGACAACGGCCCCATTGCTGGTTGCATCCCAGGAAATGGTCTTGATATTCGTGTGGGTCGGATCGGCGGCGAAGCTGTAGTTCTGCCGGCGGAAATAAAGCGGCAGCTTGCGGATCTCGGGGAAGTCGGCTACGTCCCAATATACGGGTGTCGGGACGCGGACCCGCATCGTGATCAGTGCCTGGGCATTGTGGACGACCCCGTTGGTGGCGGTATTATCGCTGCTGTTCCGGTCCAGCACTACTCCCTGTTCGTGTACCCCGTTAAAGATATCGTCATTGATCAGGGCCGTCTGGGTGGCGGGGACATAGGAGGATGTCACCACTTCGAGCGGGGCGAGGGTAGTATGGGATTGTGCGGAGATGATATCGGCCAGGTACTGCGCCTTTGGCAGGATATGATAGGCGACGAACAGCCAGAGGCTATCCAGGGGGTTGCGGGGGTTGCCGGTGGTCGAAAGTCTTGCTTTCAGGGCTGCGTAGTTGGCATAACCCGAATCGATAAAGGTCTGGTCGGGTTGTGCCAGCAGGGTAAGATAGGTCCGGTTCGTATCGGGGTTGTTGACGATATTCAGCGAATCATAGAAGCCGGTCTCTTTCAGGGCCTGGGTGAAGATGGTATATTTCGGGTCGGCCGCGATGAATTGAGCAATGGAAAGCGTCGCGGGTTTCAGGACGGCATCCAATACATGGATGATCCCGTTTGCGCAGAATATATTCGGTTGGGTGATATCGGCCTGGCGGTTGACCGTATACAATGAGGTTCCGTGTGCGTTGCCCACTCCTGTGATCAGGTATTGCCCATACATGGTCGGGATGGGCAGCTTACCGTCCGTGAATGTATTTGTATTGAGCGTATCCTGGATCAGGTGCAGCTTTAGTATGGCCTGGGCATCCGCCGCCTGCAGCTGGTCGATGGTCTTGTTGATGGAGGCCAGGTAGGATTTAACGGCGCTGTTGCCCGGCGCGAAAAAGGTATAGGTGCCGTAGGCGTTCAGGAAAGCGCCGTAACCGGCCTTATCGATCAGGGCGGTCACCTGCGAAAAGGAGTCGGCATGCTGCTGGAGGTAGCTATAGATGTTTACATCGGTGGTGGTCGATGTAACGATCTGGATCTTCCTGCAGCTGCTGCCATAGGCCAGGAGCACCAGGGCTGCCCCGATCACCGTCAACGTATGGAAAGTATTGCGCATAGTGATAAAGTTTATCAATTATAAAATGGATTCTGTTTTAGACTTGGGTCGCTATTTATCTCACCGGCATTGATGGGTAAATAATGGCTGTTGAAATCCTTGTACTTGGCGATCGCGGACTGCTGCCGGTCGGATTCGACGCTGCGGGTCACCAGGTCCAGCAGGATATCGAGCCGTGCGTAATTGTTACGTTTGGCAAAGCGTAGCAGGTCGAACCAGCGTTTGCCTTCGAAGGCAAATTCGCGGGCCCGTTCGGCCAGGATATAGTCCGATACGGCATTTACGTCCGTCGGATCGGGGGTCAGGGCCGTTGCCGGCAGCGCATTCGCCCTTGTCCGGATGATATTGATGATGCTCAGGGCATCGGCGCCGTTGTTCAGGTTGGCCTCCGCCTCCGCCTTCATGAGCAGGATATCCGCATACCGGTAGACGAACCAGTGTGTGTAATAACTTCCCTGGAGCAGGGCGGTGGAGCTGTTGATGCCGACGTATTTCCAGATCGTTCCGTCCCCGAAGAGAAGGGAGGCGCCATCGCCCCGGATGTCCGCATTCAGCGGGTTATTGGAGTCGAAGTTATAGACGTCGGTAGAGACATAGCCGCTGGCAAGGTAGCGCCGGCTGGGCGACTCCAGCATCAGGTAGAAGGGATTATTCACCGGGGCCGCATACTGGAACTCAAAAATGCCTTCATTGGAATTGCCAAGATAAAAGAGCGTGGTGAACCAGTTGCCGTTGCCCTGGATCAGGCCGAACTTACCGGAGTTGATGACCTTGTTACAGGCCGTCAGGGCATCGTTATAGTCGTCCATCCACAGGTATACATCGGCCTGGATGGAGCTGATGGTATACTTCGTGATCCTGCCCTTATCCGATACCTTGTCGCCGAAGGTCGTGACGGCGTTGGCTTCCGATTCGCTGAGGTCTTTTACGATCTGGGCCAGTACGTCTTTTTGCGCCGTCTTTGGAAGCTGTTGCAGATCGGCGTCGGCCGTCGTGGAGGTGAGCTTTAGCGGTACGTCCCCGAAGACACGGACGAGGTAGAAATACATCAATGCCCGCAGTGATCTTACTTCCGCCAGGTATTCGTTCAGGGAGGCCTGTGTAAAAGTGGGATCCTGTTTCAGGACGCCCGGTGCATAATCGATCACGGTATTACAGTAGTTGATCGTGCGGTAGGCAGCGGTCCACCGGGTAATGCTATTGGTCGGAAGCGTATTGACATTTGTGACGTCTACCTCTTCGGAACTGGCGCCGGGTCCCAGGGTGATCATGTCCCCCCGCAGTTCGCCCCACATGAATAAATATTCTGTCAGGGAGCGGTCATTGGATCCGTTGCCGGATGGCGGGGGCGCCAGCAGGGAGGAGTAGCATCCGATGACTTCGGCGGCGACCTCTTCCTTTGTCTTCCAGAAGGCGGTGCTGACAATGCCGTCCTGCGGTTTCAGGTCGAGCCATTTCTTACAGGAGCCCGTCCCCAGGACGCCTATCAGGCAAACTATTCTTATAAGCCTGCCGTTTCCAATATTCATAGATATATTCTTTATCATTATTGACATTATCACATTTAAAACGATGCGGTTAAACCGAGGGTCAGCATTTTTGGCGGCGGCGTCACCGATACGTCGGTTGGCACTGCGAAGGGGTTGCCGCCCGGCAGTGTGACTTCCGGATCCTGTCCCGTATATTTTGTCCAGGTGATCAGGTTCTCGGCGGTAACATAGGCGCTGAGCGCTTTTATCTTCAATCTTTTTAGTGTCTGGGGCGGTATGGTATAGCGCAGCGTGAGGGTCCGGAAACGAAGGAAGGAGGCATCTTCCACATACCGGGAGGAACCCAGCCAGTTATACCCGGACTGGTACAGGGCCCGCGGGATATCCGTTGCGTCACCCGGTTTCTGCCAGCGTCTCAGCACGGCGGTGCTTTGGTTGTTGTACCCGTATTCGTTGGTCGTGGTCATCTTCGTGGTGTTCTCTACGTCATATCCGTAACGGAAATTGAAGAAGCCGGACAGTTTCCATTTTCCCTTGAAGGTGATCGTGGGTCCGAAACCGCCGGTCAGCTTGGGGGTGCTGTTGCCCAGGTAGACCTGGTCGATATAGTTGATATTCCCGTCATGGTTTACATCCTTGTAGATCGCATCTCCGGGCTGGAACTGGTAATTGACGCTGGGATAGCTATAGGTCATATTGATCGGGTTGCCGCTGGGGTCGACGATCGGGGCGCCCTTGGCATCTTTTGCGATGGTGGAGGCCTGGTCCTTGTAGACGCCCTGGTATTTAAATCCGTAGATCGAGCCCAGGGGGTTGTTGATCTGCAGGAAGGATTTATAAAGACCGTTGCCCGTGGCGTTGCCCGTGTTGCTGGCGGGGAAGAAGGGGGAGATCGTCCGGATGATATTTTCGTTCTTCGCCAGGTTGACGGTGAAATCCACCGTCCAGTCCTTACTCCGGTAGGGCTGGAGGTTCAGGTTGATCTCAAAGCCCTGGTTATCCATCGTACCGACGTTGAGGTTGACGGCGGAGAAACCGTTGTAGCCGGGTATGGAGAGGTTGGGGAAGAACAGGTTATAGGTCCGGTCCTGGTAGAACTCGACGTCCAGGTCTACTTTCCGGTTGAAGAGGACGATATTCACGCCCAGGTTCTTCCCGGCAACCGTTTCCCACCGGAGGTTGTTCAGCCCGATCTGGGAAGGGTACAGACCTGCCTGTCCGGCGTAGGAATATTGGAAGGTGCTATAGGTATTATAGAAGCTATAGTCGGTCGTCGGTGCGTTGCCGCTCTCTCCATAGCTGAACCGAAGGCTCAGGTCATTGATCTTTTTTGCGAAGTTGAGATGCTGCATGAACGACTCGCCAGAGATCCGCCATCGGCCGGAGAGGGAGGGGAATAATCCGTAACGATTGGAAGGTCCGAAGCGGGAGTTACCATCTCCTCTTATCCCGGCATTCAGGATATAGCGGTCCAGGAGGTTATACTGTGCGTCGAGGACCGCGCCGATCGTCCGGGTCTCGGTGGAGCTGGCGGAGAGCGCCGCCGACGAGGTCGTCGTATTGGAAGGAACGGAGGGGTCCTGCAGGAGGGAGGAGGCGGTATTGGAACTGGCCGCCTGCTGCTCGATGCTTTTATCGTCGGAGGTCTGCAGGGAGAGGAAGGCCATGAAGCTGTTCTTGTCGTTCTTGAGCGTGGGGGTGTAGGCGAGGGTGGTTTTTGTCTGTACGATAAATTCGTCGATGTCCCCGTCATAGGTCTTGTTGTACAGGGGGTCGGTGGATGCGAGGCCGGTGGCGATCTCCGGAAGGAACTGTTTGTTCTTTGTCGCATTGATATCGAACTGTGCGTCCGAGGTCAGCTGCAGTACGCTGGGGATGACGTCGTACTGGAGGTTGAAATGCGGGGTGACGCGGCGGGTCAGGATATTGTTGCGGCCGTACAGCGCCATGGCTACCGGGTTGTAGGTAGAAGTGGATGCATTGGTTGTATATTGTCCCTGCAGCGTGCTGGCGGGCGAAAAATAATTTGGTGTGAGGTTGCCATATTGGTCATAGGCGTAGATGCTCATGTCCGGCATTTTGTTATAGGCGATATTCCGTATGCCATCTGCGGTCGAGCTGCTGCCGTTGACATAGTTCCGGTCGTTGTTTGTATTGGTATATGCCAGATCGGAACGGAAGCGGATCCGGTCCGAGACGTTGTAGTCCAGGTTGATACGTGCCGTGGTCCGGGTAAGGTCGGTGCCGATCGTCGTGCCTGTCTGTTTCAGATAATCCAGGCTGGCGAAGTAGCGGGCTTTTTCGCCGCCGCCGCTCATCGAGATATTGTGGTTGTTTGTCCATCCGAGCTGGGTGATCGCCTTTACCCAATCGGTGTTTTGTCCGAAATTATAATAGTTATAGGGGTCGGAGGGGTCATAGGCCAGGGCCGGCGCCTGGGTCTGGGTATTGAGGGGACGGCCATTGTTCCCGTTGATATATTCCTGTGCGATCAGGGTGGAATACTGATCGCCGTTGAGCAGGGGGATCGAGGAAGGTTGCTGGGCGACCGTTCCTTTAAACGTATACGTGATCACGGGTTTGCCTACGCTGCCGCGTTTTGTATTGATCAGGATCACGCCATTGGCGGCCTGCGAGCCCCACATCGCGGTGGCGGCTGCGTCCTTCAGGATAGTGATGTCCTTGATATCGGAGGGGGCGATATTGATCAGGGAGGCATAGCCCTGGTCGTCGGCCGTTCCGAAGTTGAAGTCGGAGGGAATCGTGGTGGAATAGGGCATTCCGTCTACGACGACAAGCGGATTGGAGGTGGCATTGATCGAGGTCGTGCCCCGGATACGGATCTGCATGCCGGCTCCCGGGTCGCCGGAGTTGGCGGTGATATCCACGCCGGCAATACGGCCTTGCAGCGCCTGGTCGATCGAGGTCGCCTGCATTTCTTCCATCACCTTGGCATTGATATGGGCGGAGGCGATGGTGAGATCTTTTTCGGGTATGGAGACCAGACCGTTATCCGACCGGCGGGTATTGATCACGATGGCTTCGCTCATATCGATGGAGCCCAATTCCAGCGAAACGTTGAAATAGGTCTTGTCCCCTATCTTCTCGGTAAAGGGTTTATAGCCGACGATGGTAAAGGAGACCACGTTTTTGGGGCTTGTGATATGCAGGGCGAAGTTGCCTTCTACGTCGGTCGTGGTGCCGTGGATGATACGTTTGTCGGCGTCGACTTCCGTAACGTTCACCCCATGCACCGGTTTCTTTTCTTTGTCCAGCACCTTACCCCGGATGATCGTGCCGACGCCGGTCACGAGACCGGCATGCTGGGCATGTACGCAGATCCCCTGCAAAAGGAGAAGGCCGGAAAGAAGGAGGGAGTAGTAGAAGATTTTCATATCTGCGATTTATGGCTGCATTTTAATATTGAAGATAATTGTCGATAAGCTGGATGACACAGCGATTGGACAGGTTATAGCTTTGTGCATCGATGACATTCGAGACACGGTTATGGTCGTCCGTTAGTGACAGGACCTTTGGTGCGTTGTTGACATTGACGATGATATTGTTGCCGTTGGCATCCTTGAGCAGGGTCTGGTAACCTCCGGTGGTCAGTCCGTCGGGGATGACCGTAGCGGAGAGGATATGGTTCAGGATAAAATTCGCCACCAGGTTTGGTCCGACGGCATCGGTCGGAGCGAAATTGGGGACCATATTGGGAGGGGTACCCGTCCCCGGCAGAAAGCCATCGTTGACGGCTTTTACGATAGCGGCGTTGTTGGGGGCGAAGACCGAGTAGAAGGAGCCGGGCTGGACACCTGAGATCAGTCCTGTAGCGGCCGTATAGATCGTACTATTGTTCAGGTATTGCCAGAAGTAGTTGAATTGGGAAGTAGTGGGCGTACCCAGCTTCTGGATATGGATGCCGATATTGGCCTGGGAAAAATTGAAGATGCCGTCCGTATAATAGACTATGCCGTTGCTGGCGGGCGCCGATCCGGTGATATGGACGACCGTCCCGGAGTCTACATTACCGACCGACTTCACCGTATTGCTGGCGAAGACCAGGCATTCTCCTGCGTAGGTATTCGTGATGCCCGGGCCGGTAAGGCTGTTCAATTCTCCATTCGGGGTAAGGACGATGGCCGTGCTCAGGATCCGCAGCAGATTGAGGCGGTTATTATCCCCGGTGGAGGTCGCGCCGCCGGGAGGGGTATAGCTCCAGGCGTTGGTATTTGCGTTGTAGCTATAGCCGGCGGCATGGATCGCGCTGTCCGACATCATGAACATCGTAAACTTCAGGTTGGAGTTGGTCACTGTCCCTTTCAGGTCCATGTTGAGCAGCATCGTCATGATCGAGAATTTCGGATCGAGATAGGCCTTGCCATAGACGGTAGAGAAGTTGTTGGCGTCCTGGACCTTGTTCGTTCCATAAAAGATGCCGTTGCTCAGGATCTTCGGGTCGATGATATCGGATGCGGGGGCCAGTTTGGCGGGTTCGCCCAGCGCGTTGTAGGTGGTGGTGAATTTACTGGGCCATAGCGTCGTGGGCCACATATGCGAACCCAGCAGGTCGGCGATGACCTGGGCGGGCAGTGAATCGATGCTGGGATAGTGTTGTAGGAGGACGGTGTTGATATAATTATCCAGCGCGGCATTTGTGGGGACGAAGATCGACCAGCCGTCTTTCTGCCCATCATTGTCCTCGACCTTTAAAAAGTTCTCGTTGTTTGGTGAAAAGGAGAGAAGGCCGGAATATACTTTTACATAGACCAGGTTGTTGAGACCCGTGACCAGGTTAAATTTTGTGGTGGCGGAGATGTTGGGGACGAAGCTCACTACATATTTCTCCAGCAGTTTCCGGAATTCGCTGTACTGCGGTTTGTTCCGCAGGTATTCATCGATGCTCTGCATGGGGGTAAGCACTTTGTCGATGATATGGATCACGCCGTTCTGTGCGATGATATCCTTTTCCAGCACCCGGGCGTCCATTACATTGAAGCCGCTGTAGGCGGAAGAGGGATAGAAATAGTTGTAGTCGTAGGCGGAAAGGTTATGCGTGCCCAGGTAGGTATCGGTGAAGTAGGTGATATACTTGTTGTTGTCGTCGGTGGAGATATAGGGGACCGATGCGCCGGTATTGTTCCTATTGGAGGCAACGGCTGTGTAGGCGGCGCCGGTATAGGAGGTATCTTTATAAAAACCGGCGTAGTAGGCGGTCCTTCTTTTGAAGGCCAGGTTTGGTACATTGCCCGTATTGGATTGATAGTTGGTGAGATCGGCCTCGGTCGCACCATTAAAGACGAGTAAGTATTGGAGGATGGCCCTGGCGGTGACCGAGTCGATGCTGGTGATGTCTGCATGACCGCTGCCTTTAAAATAGACCTGGAAGGCGGAATCGGTGGGCGCAAAAAAGGTCCAGTAGCCGGCATCGCCGAGGGTCGTTTTGTAACCGGCCTTATCGATCAGCGCCAACAGGCTTTTAAAATTGCCCCGGTTTGCCAGTTGCTGGTAAATGGGTTGAGAGAGATTGGACGGTGGGTTGTAAAATTTATCCAGGGCCTTTTTACGGCATCCGGTGTTCAAACCGGCCACAAGGATCAGGAAACAGCTACTCCTCAGGATGAAATTTTTCATACGGCAAATGGCAATCATTATTGAATGTTTTTTAACGCCGACGGGGCATGGCTTTAGCGCACCGAACGGGTTCGATCATTGATATCCAATGGTAAACGTGCTGAAAAACGATGAAAGACAACCGGGTTCCAAATGACACTTGCCGGATCCGCCGGAAAAAGTACGGGCATGCGGGATGAATAGCTGAAGAAACATGGCAAGCGTATCTAGTTTTGGTTATCGTTAGATCTCACATTTGGAATTACCAAATGTTATTGATATGCTAAAACTAATCAGCGTTGCTAAAGGAACTATCCTGCGCCATCCTGTTAAGCAAAAAGACGGCGTTTCCGGGAACGTTGCCGACAACGTTTTCGTAAATCGGGGGATGCGGAGCGGTTTTTACCCGAGAACCTTGGTTTTGCTCCCATAAGTCAGGTGCTTATGCATTATGTTTTTTTATACTTTTTTAACGTTTTGTTAAAAGACAAAAAAAACGAAAAAAAATTTGGAATAAAAAAACCCCGCCTTTTTGGGCGGGGTTTTTTATAGATGCTTATATGTATATCAGAAAGGAAGGTCGTCGATCGGTTCGGTGATATCACCTGCCGATTGAACCCGGGAGGGGGCGCCGGCCTGGGCCTGGGGGGCATATCCGCCTTCGGAGGCGCCGGAATAGCCGCCGCCGCCTTCGGAACCTCTGCTACCCAGTAACTGAACGCTTTGTACGCGGAGGGTCAGTGAAATACCCGTCGTTCCGTCGTTCTTTGGATAGGTCCTTACTTCGGGGGTTCCTTCTGCATAGACCTGTGTTCCTTTTTTTAGGTAGGGAGCGATGCCGGTACGGTCGGTCCAGTAGGCGCATTCCACCCAAATCGTTTTATCTTTCTGATTACCTTGTGCGTCGCGGAATTTTTCGGTATGGGCTACGTTGAAATTGATCACGTTTTTGCCATTCACCAGGTTGGTGACACAATCCTTCCCCAGGTTGCCGATTACTTGTAGCTTTATCATAATATAAAATTTATGCTTAGGTAGGGGGGCAATATACATCATTTATTATAGGGCCGGCGGGAGAAGTTTTCCCGAATTTATTCACGGAGGAAGGGCCGAGGGAGCGGAGGGGGCGTACTCCCGATTTTTGCGTAAATTTGCGGTTCGAAAATTTTTAATTATTAAAAGTTATGAGCAGGAAAGGAAAAGTCCTTGTTGCAATGAGTGGTGGTATCGACAGTACCATTACGGCGCTTATGTTGCACGATGAGGGCTATGAAGTCATTGGGATCACCATGAAGACATGGGATTATGCAAGTGCCGGCGCTTCCAAGAAGGAGACGGGGTGCTGCAACCTGGATAGTTTTAACGATGCCCGTATGGCGGCGGTGCAGCATGGGTTCCCGCATTTTGTGCTGGATATCCGGGAAGAGTTTGGGGGATTTGTCATCGACAACTTTGTGGAGGAATATATGGCAGGGAGGACGCCTAATCCCTGTGTGCTGTGTAATACCCATATCAAATGGAGGGCGTTGCTGAAAAGGGCGGATGCGCTGGATTGTGCATTTATCGCAACGGGTCATTATGGCAAGATCCGGCAGCATACCAATGGACGGTATACCATCGCCAAAGGGGTGGATGAGACAAAGGACCAGAGTTATGTGCTTTGGGGGTTGCAGCAGGACCTGCTGGCAAGGACCCTGTTACCGCTGGGGCCTTACCGCAAGACGGAGATCCGGCAGATGGCCCTGGATTATGGCTATCCCGATCTGGCGAAGAAGAGTGAAAGCTATGAGATCTGTTTTGTCCCGGACAACGATTACCGCGGGTTCCTGAAACGCCGGGTAGACGGGCTGGAAGAAAAAGTAGCCGGCGGGAATTTTGTCGACAAGGAAGGACGGGTACTGGGGCAGCATAAGGGATATCCCTTTTATACCATCGGGCAGCGCAAGGGCCTGGACATTACCTTTGGCAAACCCGTCTATGTGACGGCCATACAGCCGGAGACGAATACGGTCGTGCTGGGGGATGAAGAGGATCTTGACCAGCAGGAAATGGTAGTAGGGAAGATCAACCTGCTCAAATATGATACGATCACACCGGGTATGGAGTCGATGACGAAGATCCGTTATAAGGACAGGGGGACGCTTAGTAATTTATATCCCGAAGGGGGGACGATAAAAGTGCGTTTTTATGAAAAGGCCAAGAGTATTGCCCCGGGTCAAAGTGCGGTCTTTTATGAGGGGGATGAAGTGATTGGCGGAGGGATTATCCAGCGGGGGCTTACGGTCTGAGCGAAGGGGTTGACCCGGAAGGGCCGACCGGGGTGAAGGAGCATAAATAACCCGGGAAGACGGGGTGCAAAGACGGCCGGGATCCGGCAATAAAATATTTGCTAATACGTTAAAAATCCGGAGGTATATGCCTTCCGGATTTTACTTTTTTATATATGAAAAATCGCCCGGGTCTTGTTTTCGCTCTTGCCCTCGTGGTGGCCATAACTAGCTGTAAAAAAACGACTTATCAATATTCGGCGAATCCGCTGACTAATTATTTCGTACACTTGCAGGTCGGGAAGTATGTTACCTATCGGATGGATTCCCTCAATTTTTATTATTACGGGCAGATGGATACGACCACCAGCTATCTGGCAAAAGACTCCGTTGAGCATGCGACCACGGATAATTCGGGGCGGCCGGCCTGGCTGGTGACCCGTTATCTCAGCGATACCCTTGGTATCGTCTGGGTACCCAACGAGACGTATACGGTTACTCCTTCTACGCAAACGATGGAGATGACGGAGAACAATCTCCGGTTTATCAAATTGGCCTTCCCGATGGATGAGGGTTTTACCTGGACGGGGAATACGTATCTGCCTTATGCGCCCTACCAGGATTATTTTACTTACAGCGATGACTCCCACCTCAGCCTTGGGCTTTGGAACTATACTTACCAGAACGTCAACAAGCCTTTTGTCCTGAATGGCAAGACCTATGACAGTACCTCGACGGTGCTGCAGGAGAACGATTCTATCAATGTACCGATCATCGATCCCAATTCCTTTGCGTCCAGGACCTACTGGAGCGAGACCTATGCCAAAAATATCGGTCTTATCTACCGGCATACGGAGATGTGGGAATACCAGCCACCGACTCCCAACGGAACACAGAGCGGCTATAAGATCGGGTTTCAACTGACGATGCGGTTGGTGGATCATAATTGAGAGAACCGCGCCGCGAACATCGAGTCTGCCTTTCGGTCATATCCCTTTATATTTTCCATCCGATCGGGCTGCAGGCCGAATTTCTCCCGGACCAGGGCGGCGATCTCTTCATTTTCCTTTTTAAAAACGGAGCAGGTGCTATAGACGAACCAGGCGTCTTCGAGCAGCCGGGGCGCGATATGCGAGACGATCGTCCGTTGCATTTCGCTATATCGGAGGATCTTTTTCGGATCGAAGAAGTAGAGCTCTTCGGGGGTACGGCTCCAGGTGCCGCTGCCGGTGCAGGGGGCGTCGGCGAGGATGATCTGGTAGGGGAAGGGTGTGTTATCGAAAGGCGCCAGGGTGAGGTCGGCGACGAAAGAGCGATATTCCTTTATTCCTGCCTGGCGAAAACGCTGTTGCAGGTTTCGAAGGATCGACTCGCGGATATCCGATACCGTTATTTTCATTTCCGGGTACAGGTCATGCGCCAGGATGGATTTGCCACCGCTGGCGGCGCAGGCGTCCCAGAAGGTATTGGGGTGCGAAGGTATTTGCAAAAAAGGCGCTATCTGCTGGGAGCTGTAGTCCTGGATGACCACCTCCCTGTCGGGGGTGAAATATTCTTCGACTTTGAAGCCGTTGGGGAGGCGGAGGGAGGAGGGGGGGATGAATTCGTAGAAAGGTGGAGATTGTTGCGGGGAAGACGGGGATTGTTGCGGGGAAGGTGAAGGATTCGCCTGATCGAGTTTTTGTCGCACGGCCGTTTCCTGTCCCGGGCGGATGCGGAGGAAGAGGTCGGGTTGGCGAAGGAAGGAGAGACAGAACGCCTCGTGATCGATGCCGTCGGAGAGTTCGTTCTTCCAGGGGAAGATATCCGTTACGCGCAAGCCGTCGTCGGAGGAGGGGTCCGGGTCCTGGCCGGATTGCAGCCCCTGATAAAAGGCGATCTTTTCCTGTAAGGGATGGGTGATCCGCTGGTTCCAGTCCGGTTTGAAATACTGCAGGAGTTCCTGCGGGTTATCGTTGCAGAGAAAGAGACCGGTGAGGAGCCGTTCTTCGACCGGGAGGTCTCTTAGTGCGTGGCCGAGGCGATAAAACCCATAGACCATATTACTCAGGAGACGGCGGTCCTTCGATCCCATTTGTTTGTTGTCGCGGAAGAAATCCTTTAGCCAGACATGCAGGGGTGTTTCGCCCTGGTAGGCGGCGATGATGGCGGTCGCGTGGCGGAGCTGGTTGTCGAATTTCACTATAATTCCAGCAATGCTTTTACGGGATCTTTTCCGAAGAGTAATTGGTCGGGGTTTTCGAGCAGGTCTTTTATCCGCACCAGGAAGCTGACGGATTCGCGGCCGTCGATGACGCGGTGGTCGTAGCTGACGGCCAGGTACATCATCGGGCGTATTACGATCTGTCCGCCTACGACAACGGCGCGTTCTTCGATCTTATGCATACCGAGGATCGCCGATTGGGGGATGTTGATGATGGGGGTGGACATCAGGCTGCCGAATACGCCGCCGTTTGTGATGGTGAAGGTCCCGCCCTGCATTTCTTCCAGGGCGAGCTTGTTATCCCGGGCGCGGGTAGCCAGTTCCACGACCTTCTTTTCGATATCGGCCATGCTCATGCTTTCTGCATTGCGGATGACCGGTACCACCAGTCCTTTCGGAGCGGAGACGGCGATGGAGATGTCACAATAATCGTGATAGACGAGTTCGTCCCCATCGATATAGGCGTTGACGGCGGGCCATTCCTGCAGGGCATAGCAGGTAGCCTTTGTGAAAAAGCTCATAAAGCCCAGGTTAACCCCGTGCTTCTCTTTGAATTTGTCCTTATATTTTGTGCGGAGCGCCATGACGGCACTCATGTCCACCTCGTTGAAGGTGGTGAGCATCGCCGTGGTGTTCTTTGCTTCTACGAGTCTGCGCGAGATGGTCTTTCGCAGGTTGCTCATTTTTTCGCGGCGTTCCTGGCGGGTGAAGAGCTCTTTGCCGGGGGTGCGGCCGGGGTGGGCAAGGGCTTCTAAAACATCGTTTTTGAGGATCTTGCCTCCGGTACCGGAGGGTGTGATCGAGCCGGCATCGATCTTTTTATCGGAAATGATCGCGGCGGCCACGGGGGTCGCTTTGATATCATTTGGAACAGCTGTTACGGGACCCTGGGCGGCGGGTTTGGCCGCTGTGGGGGCGGCGGTCGTTGCGGAGGCGGCCACGGGGGCGCTGGTGGCAGCGGCTTGTGCAGGTGCGGCGGAGCCATTACTGCCTGCAGGTTGGGCTGCGGGAAGCGGCTTTCCTGCCGGAGGCTCCGGGCGGGCGGCTGTCTCATCGATTTGGGCGACGGTGTCGCCGATCTTCAGGGTGTCACCTTCCTTGCCGATGGTCTTTAAGATACCTGCTTTTTCTGCGTTGACCTCAAAAGTTGCCTTTTCACTCTCCAGTTCTGCAATTACCTCATCGCGTTCGACATACTGACCTTCCTTTTTGAGCCATTTCACCAGCGTCACTTCGCTGATGGATTCACCTACTGCCGGAACTTTTATATCAATCATTTAAACCCCTCCTTCTCCCCTGGCGGGAGCGTTGTTTTTTAATATTATGCAAATATACGGTTGACAAGTTTGCTATTTAACATTCCGCGGGTACCCTTTACTACGGATACCGCGGCGATGAGAACCTTAAATACTGAATGCGGTCTCGATGATCTCCGCCTGTTCCTGGGCGTGGACCTTTGAATAACCGGTGGCTGTCGCGGCGCTGGGCTGACGGCTGATGACCCCATAATTGAGCGTTTTTAGGTTCATCTGGAGGAAGGAAGCGGCGCCCATGTTGAGGGGCTCTTCCTGCACCCAGAACCAGGTTGCGGCCTGGCTGTATTTTTTGTACAGCGTTTCCAGCTGGTTCACCGGCAGCGGGTACAATTGTTCCAGCCGTACAATGGCTACGTCCTTGCGGTTTTCCTTTTGCTGGCGTTCGGCCAGATCAAAATAGACTTTCCCGCTGCAAAAGAGTACTTTCTTTACATGGTCTGCATTATCGACGAAGCTGTCATCCAGCACTTCCTTGAATCCGCCCCGGGTAAACTCTTCCATTTTTGACCAGGTGCCGGGATGGCGAAGGTTGGCTTTTGGGGAGAAGTTGACCAAGGGTTTGCGGAAGGGCCAGGCGAGCTGCCGGCGGAGGGCGTGGAACAGGTTGGCGGTGCTGGTGATGTCGGTGACGACGATATTCCATTCGGCACACATTTGCAGAAAGCGTTCCATACGCGCGCTGCTGTGTTCCGGCCCCTGTCCTTCATATCCATGCGGGAGGAGCAGGGTCACTCCGTTCATGCGCTGCCATTTCTGTTCGGCGGGGACGATGAACTGGTCGATGATGATCTGGGCGCCATTGCCGAAATCGCCGAACTGGGCTTCCCAGAGTACGAGGGCATTGGGGTTGGCCAGGGCGTATCCATATTCGAAGCCCAGGACTGCATATTCGCTGAGCAGGGAGTTATAGATGCGGAACTGTCCCTTTGCGCCTTCGAGCCGGCTGAGACGGTTATAGGATTCGTCCGTATTTTCATCGAGGAGGACGGCGTGGCGATGGGAGAACGTACCCCGCTGTACGTCCTGGCCGCTCATGCGGACGTCCTTGCCTTCCAGCAGCAGGCTGCCATAGGCCAGCAGTTCCCCTGTAGCCCAATCCACCTTCTCTTCATCCTTGAATAATTTGACCTTGTCCTGGAGGAGCTTTTCTATTTTCCGCAAGGGCTTGAAGTTTTCCGGCCATTGCATGATCGAGTCGAAGATCTTTTTAAAGTCCGCCTCGCTGATCGCCGTGACGGGAGACTGTTCGAAGTCGGCGCCTGTCGCCTTGCGAAGGCTTTGCCACCAGCGTTCGGGCTGTTGGTAGGTGTAGGGCAGCGGGTTTTGTTTTACTTCATCCAGTCTTTCCTGGAGGTCGGCCCAGAATTTCTTTTCCATTTCCTTTGCCAGGTCTTTGGCATCGGCCTCGCCGTTCTCGATGAGGAATTGCGTATATACTTCCCTGGGATTGGGGTGCTGATCGATCAGCGCGTATAATTGAGGTTGTGTGAATTTTGGATCATCGCCTTCGTTGTGACCATGCTTGCGATAGCAGACCATATCGATAAAGATATCCGAATTAAATTCCTGGCGATAGCGGGTGGCGATCTCCGCGCATTTTACCACGGCTTCCGCATCGTCCCCGTTGACATGCAGCACGGGGGCCTGGATGGCGGCGGCCAATGAAGTACAATAGTCGGAGCTGCGGGCGTCGTCGAAGTCGGTGGTGAAACCGATCTGGTTATTGATGACGAAATGCATGGTCCCGCCGGTATAGTACCCTTTGAGGTCGCTCATCTGCAGCACTTCATACACGATCCCCTGGCCGGCCACGGAGGCGTCGCCATGGATCAGGATGGGGAGTATTTTGTCGAAATCGCTGTCATACATTACGTCGGCCTTGGCCCTTGCAAATCCTACGACAACGGGGTCGACGGCCTCCAGGTGGGAGGGATTGGGCATGAGCTTTAACTGGACGGTCTTATCCGTATCGGTCTTTACCGTACTGCCATAGCCCATATGGTATTTTACGTCGCCGCTGCCCATTGTCTGGTCCAGCTTGGCCGTACCTTCAAATTCGCTGAAGATCTGGGCATAGGTCTTGCCCATGACATTGGCGAGGACGTTGAGCCGGCCGCGGTGGGCCATGCCGATGACCACTTCCTGTACGTCGAGACCGGCCGCGGTATTGATGATCGCGTCCATGGCGGGGATGAAGGTCTCTCCGCCTTCGAGTGAAAAGCGTTTTTGTCCGATGTATTTGGTGTGTAGGAATTTCTCGAACATGACTCCCTGGTTGAGCTTTTCCAGGATCCGCTTTTTCTTTTCGAGGGACAGCGGGTCCAGGAATTTCTTTTCCATTTCGTTGGAGAGCCAATCGATCTTTTTCTGATCGCTGATATATTTAAATTCGATACCGACATGGTCGGCATAGGTCTTTTGCAGATGTCCGAGGATCTGCCGGAGGGTGGTTGTGCCGAGGCCGATCAGGTTGCCGGCGAAGAAATTCTTGTCGAGGTCTTGTTCGGTAAATCCGTAGAAGGCGAGGTCGAGATTGGCGCCGCGGTCTTTACGGGGGCGGATGGGGTTGGTCTTTGCCAGTAAATGCCCTTTATTCCGGTAGCCGAGGATGAGGCGATAGGCCCCCAGCTCTTTTTTCCAGTCTACCCCATCGGCGGTCGTCAGGGTTTTTAGAGAGCCGTTGGCAGCGGCATAGGCGGTCGTGCCGTTGGCTGCGCCATTGGAGCCATTGAGGGGGGCGGATTTTCCCTGTGTGACGGCAAAATCAAATCCTTCAAAAAATTTCCTGAATTCGGGATCCACTGCATCGGGATTCTTTACGAAATCCTGGTATAAACCCTCGATATATGCGGGATGGGAATTTGTGATAAACGAATAGTCCTTCATAGACGTCATAAATTGGCCTACAAATATCGTTCAAAATTAGTCAAGGATTACTATGATTTTGATAGATTTAGGCATTTATTTGATTTTGGGGGGCGGGGGGCTGTCCGAAGTGCCTGAGGGATAACCGAGCGAGGACCTGAATTTGGTCCGAACGAAGGTTACGGTCGAGGAAAAGCGAGGAACGACGCTTTGACGAAGGCCTGCGGCAACCCGGAGGCTGGTAAGGCGCGGTGAGGGTGGGCCGAGGACTAGAGCGGATAGCCCGACCCGGGGGTGGATGGTAGGGCCGGGCGGGGGCAGGCCCGATAAATCGATATTTATTTGGTAGTTCCGGGCTTTAATGCTACTTTTGCCGTCCTAAAAATGTCGAGTTCATGGCAAATCATAAGGCAACGAAAAAAGATGTAAGGCAAGCCACCAAGCGCAGGGATCGTAACCGCTATTATGGCAAAACTACCCGTAACGCAGTGCGCGATCTGAGGGAGATAAAGGTACAGAAAGAAGCTGGCGAACAACTGCCGGAAGTAGCTTCTATGATCGATAAACTGGCTAAAAAGGGCATTATCCACAAGAATAAGGCGGCGAACCTGAAGAGCAAGCTCGCCCGCAAGGTCAACGGACTGGCTGCCGCTGCCGCCAAATAGGCCGGAAGGTCGGGTCGCAGAGAAGCCGGGATTTGCCGTCGACAGGATTGATCCGGTTGCGATTCACCCGATTAAGTATAGAATAACGCTATTTATAAAATAAGTGAATTAAAAGCATTCCATGAAGGAATGCTTTTTTATTTTAGCCCCTCGTAACAACGAACCCACTGATATGAGAAAAATTCTATATGCTTTTCTGCTGTCCTGTCCCTTCCTTGCATCCGGCCAATCCCTGACTACGCCTTTTGAAAGATCGTCCGGTAAACAGACGGCCACTTATTTTGAAGCTGTCGCCTTTTATAAGCAGCTTGACAAGCTCTCTCCCCTATTATCCATCCGGGAGATGGGTATGAGCGATGCGGGCTATCCCTATCACCTGGTCCTGTATTCCAACGACGGGGTCACCGACCCTGCGCAGTGGCATAAAAAAGGAAAGTTGGTCATCCTCATCAACAATGGGATCCATCCGGGGGAGCCCGATGGCGTGGATGCGAGCATGATGCTGCTCCGGAATATTGTCACAAAAAAAGTACATATCCCCGATAATATCGCGCTGGCGGTGATCCCGCTGTATAATATCGGCGGCGCCCTGAACCGGGGCTCTTTCTCCCGCGTCAACCAGGACGGGCCGGAGAGCTATGGCTTCCGGGGCAATGCCCAGGACCTGGATCTCAACAGGGATTTCACCAAGGGCGACAGCCGGAATGCGCGGTCTTTTGCCCGGATCTTTCATCTGGTCAACCCGGATATCCAGATCGACAACCATGTCAGCGACGGAGCGGATTACCAGTATACGATGACCCTGCTGGCTTCCCAATGGAATAAGCTGGGCGGGCAGCTGGGGGATTTTTTGCATGGCGTCCTTCAGCCGGCCCTTTTTGCCTCCATGGAAAAAAGAGGCTGGCCCATGACCCCTTATGTGGATTTCGAGGCAGGAAATCCGAAAAGAGGATGGGATGGTTTTTATGACCAACCCCGTTATTCAAGCGGGTATGCCACCCTTTTTCATACCATCGCCTTTATGCCCGAGACCCATATGCTGAAGCCTTTTCATGACCGGGTATTGTCCACCTATGCGCTGATGGAGACGATGATCGAGCAGGCTTCTTTGCACGCGGGTGAGATCCTCGAGAAAAGGAAACAGGACTTTGCCGCCGATCTGCAAAGCGCCCGGCTTGCGCTGGACTGGAAGGTGGATACTTCCAGATCCGATATGATCTCATTCAAGGGATATGAAGCCGGTCGCAAGACCAGTGAGGTGACGGGGCAGCCCCGTTTGTTTTATGATCATACAAAACCCTTCGAGCGGCCGGTACATTTCTACAATTATTTTTCGGCCGACGTCTTTGTCACCGTACCAAAGGCCTATATCATCCCCCAGGGCTGGCATGAAGTAACGGACCTGTTGGAGCTGAATGGGGTGCATATGCGCCGGCTGACGGCCGATTCGATGATATCGGTGGAGGCCTATCATATCGCGGATTATAAGGCGGCTCCCCGCGCCTATGAAAAACATCACCGGAATACGGGGGTGACCGTGACGGCAGACCAGGAATCCATTCAATTCCTGAAGGGGGATTATGTGGTGTCTACCGATCAGTCTGCAAGGCGTTTTCTCGTGGAGATGCTGGAACCAACCGGGGATGACTCTTATTTCTCCTGGAATTTCTTTGATGCGATCCTGCAGCAGAAGGAGGGGTATAGCGCCTATCGCTGGGAGGATGTAGCCGCCACCTGGTTAAAGGAGCATCCGGATCTGAGGCAAAAGATGGAGGAGAAGAAGAAGACGGATTCGGTCTTTGGCCGTAATGCCCGGGCGCAATTGGATTTTGTATACAAACATTCCCCCTATTATGAGCCGGCGCATCTGAGGTACCCTGTATATAGGGTTAATTAGCGCGTCTCCCGGTATACAACATAAAAAACTCCATAGTCAGACTATGGAGTTTTTTTATAACAAATGATATGCGAGTCTTAGTACCTTCTACCGGGGCCTCCGGGGCGATAATTTCCCCGATCGCCGCCGCGATCGTCGTCACGTCCGCGACCACCGCCGCCACCGCCACGGTCATCCCGTCCGCCGCCACCACCGCCACGATTGTCGCGACCGCCGCCACCGCCACCGCGATAGCCACCACCGCCGCCGCCGCCTCTGTTTTGCTCGTCGGCTTCTTTCACGGCCATTTTCTTTCCACGGATAGAAGCGTTGTCCAGCGTTTCGATTGCCTGGCGGGCCTCGGTGTCATCCGGCATGTCTACGAAGCCAAAACCTTTGCTTTTTCCCGTTTCCCTATCCATCACTACTTTAGCAAAATTGACTGCGCCATACAATTCAAACATCTCTTTCAGGTCCACGTCATCGAAATCGTAAGGAAGACCTGCTACAAAAAGCTTCATGCCGATAGATTTAAGAGGTAAAATTACAAAGATGCAATCTATATATTCTAATTTATATTACAATTAGTTCGGATAAATTTTTAGTTAACAGTCAATTATTCCCGCAAAAAACAGCGTTTTGTTGCGAAATCAGACTGTAGGCTACGGGATATACATTACCTGCGGACTGGGAATAACCCCTATAGGGTTAAGATGCGGGGGCCGCACACGATTTCGGACAATGGGGATTGTCGGGAAGACCGGGCCATCGGGTCCGGGATTTGCAGGTGTAGAACCAGCGCAACCTTTCGATAAACCATAAACCTTCCGGAACAGGTGAACCGGGTCAAACCATGGCAACAGAATTAAAAAGGGTCCCGGTCGTGGACCAGGAAGAAGCCTTCCGGGTTATCAATATACTCAGCCAGCAATATGATATGAAACAGGATACGAGCCTGCATCAGTTCCAGGTATCGAATGAACATTATGCCGCTTACTATGATGCGGCGGAGAATGTGGTGAAGCTGGAAGTGATCCATCCCGATGTCACGGCGGAGCAGATCAAGGAGTTTTTGATGGAGTTCCCGCCTTTTTTTTGAGGGGCGCTGAAGGTTACTTTATCTCCGGCAACAAAGTCGTGATGAAGTGATAAAGGTTGGTGATTATAACTTCGTGCTGTGTTGTAAAAGTTTCGCTTTGAGGAGTAATAATGTATTTATATACGGGCAACAAATCTTCTGTGCAACTGATGAATCCTTTTGATACAGCAGGCGTGTTGCTCAATTTGATCTCAATACAAGCTAGTGGTGTAATACCTTTGACCAGTAACAGGTCGCATTCGGCTCCGGCCTGTGTCCGATAATAGAAAAGTTCTATATCGGATGGTTTCCGTTGGTAGATCTGTTCTATTACATATCCTTCCCAGGACCCGCCTACACCCGGATGGCCCAGCAATGTATCATAGTCAGGTATGGTAAGCAGCCGGTGTAAGATGCCGGTGTCACGGATATAGACTTTGGGGGATTTCACCAATCGCTTTTTGGCATTTACAAACCATGGAGATAGCCGTCTGGTTATGAATCCACCTTCCAGGAAAGTAAGATATCGCAGGACCGTAGTAGAACTAACTCCGAGTGAGCGGGCAAAAACCTCGGCATTCCAGATATTTCCATTGGAATGGGCGAGCATGCTCCAGAAGTTACGCAGGGTCACCGGTGAAAGATCTACACCGAATAAATGAGCCAGGTCCCTTTCGATATAGCTACGAATAAAGTCGTCCAACCACGCCTTGCTTTCATCATCTCCTGTCAATAAGGCATTGGGAAAGCCACCTCGAAACCAGTTCTTTTTGTAGCCTTCTCCGGCCGGTAATTCTGCGAGACCAATTCCCGTGAGTTCCATATAAGAAATACGTCCGGCCAATGATTCCGACACGCCCTTTACCAGTGAAGGAGAGGCAGAGCCAAGCAGGATGAAACGACCCGGAGCCCTATCTTCATCGATCAACGGCCGTAATAAAGAAAAAAGTTCCGGCATTAACTGTACTTCATCCAGGATAACACAGGCATTGCCGAGAGATCGGAGATAACTATAGCCATCCTCGAGCTTTCTCCTGTCCAACGGGTTTTCCAGATCTAAGTACAGGGAATGGAGTTTGGTTTTGGCAATCGTTTTGGCCAATGTCGTTTTGCCTACCTGCCGGGGGCCCAGAATGGCTATCGCCGGAGAGCGCAGGAGGGCTTTTTCGACGGTGGATTGTAAAAGGCGGAAGACCATGATTTCCAAAGATAGGCACTAACCTAGTAAATCCAAAGTTTAAGTTGAGATTTACTAGGATGCGGATTAAAAAACAAGCATAAAATGTGCAATTTGAAAGTTTAACTTTCAAATTGCATGGAAAAAATGAAGTTGTATTCTACAGAATACAAAAAGAAGGTGAAATTGTACTTTGTAAAGTACAAAAATGAAAAAATGTCCATACGATATTGATAGTCAATATTGTATGGACGTCGAATTTGATGGAAGATCGGGTTACTGCGTCACCTTGACCGTTCCGGCGCCATTATACGAGTGATACTCCCCATTGTACATTGCATCGGCGCTGACGGGTCCCATCCGATAGGTACCGGGGGAAACGGCGCGTACCGCATAATAATAGACCTGGCGCATGGAATGCAGATTGACGAACATGTTGATGCGGTCATCGCGGACGTCGAGGGCATCGGGCGTATCATCGCCCTTGATCCATTCCATACCGGGGATCTCCTTGGTCCGGGGGTTTTCGATCTCGAAACCTGCCGGCAGCAGATCGGTGATGACGATGTTGTCGACGTCGGTGCTAAAGGTCCGTTCGAGGGACAGCTGGACGATGATGAGGTCGTTCTGTTTAAAGCTATTGCCGGTGATCACGCGGCCATACCGGTCGAAAAAGCGTTTGCGCACCTTCAAATAACTGTCCTCCTCTTTATAGGCGCCGGTGGCGCTGATGCCCTCGGTCTCCCAGAAATAATAGAGCCGTCCGCTGCCCTTGGAGACGATCTCGACCCTGGGGGCCGATGTGCCACCCCCACCGCCGGAGCCACTTGCATTGCCGCCGCTATTGCCGCCTGCATTGCCGCCGCCACCGCGGAGTTCCTTTGTCGTGAGCCGGATGGGGTTCCCATTCATGCTCCCCACCGTCCTGCCATCGACCCGCACGTCGGCCGTAACGGTCGAACCCGCCGCCTGCCGGGCTATCTTACCCAATCCCAGGAAGCTAAAGGCCAGCTCCTGCGTACTGAACCAGGACCTCGACTTCAATTTATCCATGACATGTTTGGCCATGACAGGGATCTGCGCATTGTCCGGATCGACATCCACCAGCACATCCAGGGCGATGGCCTCGTCGCGGATATCCGAATAGAAACTGCCGCCCGTCTGTGCCACCGATTCTTCGCCGGCGAACTGGGCAGGCAGGAATTCCCGGAAGCTTTTCTTGTCCCCGGCCAGCGCATAGGCGGCCGACAACAGATATTTACTGTCCAGGCTTAACAGGGAAGGATTTGCCTTATAATAATTCATCACGCTGATATTGGGCTGGCCCGCCAGCGCCAGGACATAGAGACCGTATACGACTTCTTTTGGAGCGATCTTTTTATTCTGATCCCGGTTATAAAAATAGGTGACGGTCTCGCGGTTGCGGAGGCGGCTGTTGATGTATCCAAGCATCGTCCCGATCAGGCTCTTGTCCACGTCGAAAGCAGCCTTCTGGGCCTCCAGGAGGAAATGCGCCGCATAAATGGTCGTCCACCAGTTTTCCGTGCCCTCGTTATCCCAAAGGGTAACGGCCCCGCTATAGAGCTGTCGCATTTTGATCTTGCGGATCGCCTCGAGGATATTACTGTTGGCGTTTGCCTTTTGTGCCGCGTCTACATTTTTGCTCCGCACCAGGTCCGCCAGATCCCCGAAATACAGTTGCGGGAAGGCCGCCGACACCGTCTGTTCCGTACATCCATACGGGTACTCCACCAGCCGGCTGAGGTATTTGCCCAGCTCCGCCGCGGGAGAACGGCTCACCACCAGCTGATAGTCCACACTGGAGGGGATGAAATCACCGATATTCCAATTCAGCGGCTGGGTCGCCCCTCCATTCACCGAACCGCTGCCGGTACTTTTTTGCAGCGAAGCGGCCGGCCGGATACCGATCTCGGTCTCATCGGTGAAGCTCTCGCCAAGAGCATTCACCGCCACGGTCACCTTGCCTGTCCCTATCGCCGGGGGCGCGACCAGCTGGAAGAAGGCCCGATTCTCGCTATTGGCAGCCAGGCTGACCGATTGCCGGTCCTCGCCCAATGACCGCAAGGTACCACTGACCTTTAACCGTACGTCGGCGCTGGTCGCATTGCCCGTCGTATTGGTGATGGTAACGGGCATCGTCACCGTATCGCCCGGGCTCATAAACCTCGGCAGGGCCGAGCTGAGCACGATGGGATCGGCCACGGTCATCGTGGACTCCTTCGATCCGAAGCTCTCATTCTTATAGGCCAGGGCCATCAATCGCACTTCCCCGGAAAACTGGGGGATATCAAATTCAAATTCCGCCTCTCCGCTGCCATTTGCCTGTGCTATACCGCTCCAGTAGCTGATGATCTTTATCCGTTTGGCCGGCATGGGGTTGACGCGTTTTTTCATGTCGGCCTCCGCATCCCCACCCGTGCTGCTCAGGCTGGCCTTTACCTCGGGAAATAATAAAGGATAGAGATCATACCCGCTGACCTCCAGGGCCCTTTTTGCATAGAAATGGGCATAGGGGTCGGGCGTCACAAAATCGGAGACCTGCAGCACGCCATTATCCACCGCCGCCAGGGTGACCATGCTGCCCGGAGCCGCCGTCACCTTTACCTTCTGACGGGTATGGCTGCGAACCGACTTCTGTGCGATGATCTCTACGGGGATCTTCCGGTCCTTTGCTTCTACTTTCACCGATTGGAAGCCATGCGCCACCGTCAGGGGAATATCCGAGAGCTCATGCGGCTTTATCAGGGTCGCCGTGATATATACATTTGGGATGTCTTCCATCGTCAGCGGCAGATCGATCGAAGCGGTGCGTTTGTCCAGGTTCACATATTGATACGAGACCACCTTATCCGTCTCGAGGGTGACGAGCATACGCCCGTTAAAAGGCGCCTTGAAGAGGGCCTTTACGCTTTCCCCCGTATAATAACCCGATTTATCGAGGCTTATATCGATATGTCCTTCATTGTTGACGGCAAAGGCGGTATTATCCCCTCCCCAGTTTCCATAGCTGTAGAAGCTCCTGTTTACATAGCTGTTGGAACCGGGAACGGACACCCGCAATTCATAGTCGCCGGGAGAACGGGGGACAAAAGAATACCGGGTATTCTCTCCGCTGACGGTGACGACCCCGGAGCTGACCAGCTTGTCCTCTTTCTGGGACTCATACCGGAAATAGTTACCGCTCTTTGTAAGGACTGTGCGGTATTCGTGTTTGATGACCTGCACCTTTGCGGTGACGCCATTCAGTACCCGTTCGTTGCGGTCGAGGGCGATGAGCGGAAATTCGATGGCCTGGTTTAGCGCATACCAGTCATAGCCGTCATTGGCGATACCAAAGAAGGCCGGCTGGGTAAAGATATCGACGTTGGCGCTGCGGCTGACAGGACGGCCTGTCTCATCAAAGACCGTCGCATAGAAGGTAGCCTGCAGCAGACCGATGTTCTTAAAGATGGCAGGGACCTCATATTTCTCGGCGGCATTGCCCTGTTCGTCTGTTTTACCTTCCCGAAGCGTTTTGTCGAAGAGCGAGCTTTGGTCGGAGAGGCTGAAATCATAGTTGCGGTAATTTTTTGGACTAAAGGACCGCTGTTTGACCTGGATCTCGCATTCATAGTTCCGGTTGGCGGCGGGAGGGCCAAAGAAGTTCACCGCATGGATATTGAACCGGGAGATATCGCCCGCTTCGAGGTAAGGCTTGTCGAGTTTGGCAGTAACCTTGATCCGGTCGGGAACGAATTCTTCTATCCGGAAGGGCTGTGTCGCCAGCAGCACATCATTGGAAGTGTATACCTCCAGCGAATAGCTGCCCGTGATCGCCGATTCGGCGATGTCGATATTGCCCTCCATCGATCCCTGTGCATTGAGGGTCTTCCGGAAGACCTTTAGCTCCTTGCCATTTGGCAACAGGAATTTCAATTTTACCGGCAGCTCGCCCGGCGACTTCCATTGCCGGTCGCGGAGGATCACGGAGAAGTTCACCCGCTCGCCGGGCCGGTAGATATCCCTCTCAGGGTAGATGAAGGCATCCAGCCCGGTGGTATTACTGCGCCGTCCCCCCACATCAAAACGCGAGGTATTGACCCGGGTGGTGCTGAAGGGAAGATAGTTAAAGTCATCCGCCGTCTTTGCAATGATCATCGCAGGACGAAAGCCGGCCAGCTCTTTGCGGCTATAAGCGATCTCTGCTATACCGTCGGCATTGGTGGCGCCCATGCCCAGGAGCTGGTTATTGGCTCCATAGGCCAGCACATTCACCCCCGGGATGGCGCCGGCGGTCTTGATGGAATTGGCAAAGACCAGTATTTTTTCCCTTCCTTCTTTTGCGATCAGGCCGATATCGGACATCGATACGAACCGGTTGTCCCGGACCCAATAGTCTTTTACCGAGCGGATCATTACGTGATAAATGCCTTTGAACTCGGGTAACTTGTCGGCAATATTGAAATTGAAGAGACGGTTGCTGCCGCTGGTCCCGCTTTTTGGCAGGCTGCGGGTATCGATCTCCTGCTCATAGATCACGTCGCCGAAGGTAAGATCATCGCCGCCGTTGCTATAACCGCCTTCGCCGTCTCCTCCTCCCTCTTCCCCTTCACTGCTGCCGGTGGTAGTTCCGGTGGTCGTTTCTTTTGGGTAATAGCCATACCGTTGTGCCGTCAGTAAATTGTTTTCATAGATCTTGGAGACCACCACCTTTACCTTTGGTACATTCACGATCCTGACCTCGATATTCTGCGCGCCCTTTCCGGAGAGATAGACGCCTTTGCCATTGGCGAAGCTGATGGAGGGCGCCAGCTCTCCAAAAGTAATATTGGTCGTATATTCCTCATGTAACACACCGCCGATGCGTCCGCGGATGCCTTTTGCCAGGTTGAGGGCATAGCTTTTTGCCTGATCGAAATTATCGCTGCGGATGGTAAATCCGTCGTCTGCCGGTTCCACGGCGAATTTGACGGCGGGGTCGAACGTGATGTTGGCTGCCAGGGTAGCCGCGACGACCTGCTGGCTGGTCATTACTTTGATGGTACCCGTCTGCCCGTCGTGTTCGGTCGTCACTTCATTGATCGAAAGGACGAAGGGTGAGGGAATGGAAGAAAGCGTCTCTATCCTGTCTTTTAGTCCATTAGTCCCTCCTTCCGGTACAAGTCCTTTGTCGATGGAGAGCTTTGCCTGCAGGGTCTTGTCCTCCATCTTCATATTGAGCAGACGGAGCGAGATCTTATCGGAGGCGGAAAGGGTCTGGAGCGAGTAATTAACCGGCTGGTCGCCGATCTGTATGACGAGCTTGTCCTTGAGCGTATTGGGATTGACCGGGTAATTGAACTGAAGGTCTATTTGTGGAACGGCGGTATTGCTGTTCTCATCCTGGAGCACCCAGCTGGTATTTGTATTGTCCAGCCGCAGATCGGGTGTATGAAAGACCAGGTCGTCTCCTTTTTTGATCCGTCCAAAGGAACTGTATTGAAGGATATCGTTGCGTAGGGTAGCTTTGAAAGTGGTGGCAGGCGCCAGGGGCTGCGAAGGAGAGAAGACCAGCTCATCAGGGTGTTCCCAGCGGAAACGGCCGGGGATCTTCGGTTCGAAAGAGATATATTGGGTAGAATCCCACTGGTCGAGCAGGGAGTCTTTTACCAACGCCTGGTCAAAACGGAAGGTGAGATTGCCCAGGGCAGGCACTTCATCCCGCGCATTGGTATATTCCAGGCTGACGGCACTACGGTTACAGGCGGGGGAGAGGATCAGTACAGATATAATGATTGCTATTATAGCTGATAAGCCAAAAGGTTTACGCATAAAAAGATTAGATAGGAGTTTTGTCGCTAAAACGCTGTTAATATACAAAAAGCCAGTAAAAAACAAGCTCATTCTCTTGCGGGCGAATGAAGAAAGTAAGAAATTAGTGTGGAGAAGCCAGGGGAGTGTGGAGTGCGGCTATTTGCAATAGCTGGTACGATAAGATTTTTGTTAATTGCATAGGATATCATGAAAAATATATTGCGGGGGAGAGGAGGACGATGGGTACGGGCCGGGGGGATCGCGGTTGCGGGGCTTTTCCTTCTCTTCCTCCTGTTGAACCGTCTCTTCCCCCTACCCGACCGGATCGAATATTCCACCATCGTCACCGATGACAAGGGAGAGGTGATCCATGCATTTTTGACCCGCGACCAGCAATGGCGGATGAAGACCGACCTGGACGAGATCTCCCCCCTGCTGCGAAAGACCATCATCGAAAAAGAGGACAAATACTTTTATTATCACCGGGGCATCAATCCTTTTGCCATGGTCCGGGCCTTTGTAAAGAACATCCTGCACATGCGGCGGACTTCCGGCGCCTCGACCATCACCATGCAGGTGGCGCGGGCCCTGGAGCCCAAACGGCGGACCTATTGGAATAAGGTGGTGGAGAGCTTCCGGGCCCTTCAACTGGAATGGAAATACAACAAGGACGAGATCCTGCAGCTCTATCTGAATAAAGTGCCTTACGGAGGCAATATCGAAGGAGTAAAATCCGCCTCTATCCTCTATTTTAAAAAGAACCCCGATCATTTGTCGCTGGCGGAGATCACGGCTTTGTCCGTCATCCCCAACCGTCCTTCTTCGCTGGTCATGGGGCGGAACAACGACCGGATCGTGGAAGAACGAAATAAATGGCTGCATCGCTGGGCCCGGGAAAAAGTTTTCACGGAGGGGGAGATCGAGGACGCTTTGTCCGAGCCGCTGACGGCCAGCCGGGGCGCGGTACCGGCTTTTATCCCGCACCTTGCCTGGAAGCTGAAGAAGAAGGGGGGCGATATCATCCATACGACGATCGCGCTGAACACGCAACGGAAGATCGAGAAGCTGGTCAGGGACTATTCCCGTACGCTGACCCTGAAGAATATCCGCAATGCGGCCATTATCGTGATAGACAATCAAACGCACCATGTGGTAAGCTATGTCGGCAGCGCCGATTTCCATGACTCGGCGGATGGAGGGCAGGTCAATGGGGCGGCTGCGGTCCGCGAACCCGGCAGCACCCTGAAGCCGTTGATGTATGGGCTCTGTATCGACGGGGGGTTATTGACGCCCAAGGTCATGATCACGGATGTGCCGGTGGACTATAAGGGATATGCGCCGGAGAACTATGACCGGAAGTTCAACGGGTATGTGACGATGGAATATGCGCTGGAGCATTCATTGAATATCCCGGCGGTGAAAAGTCTGAAGGCGCTGGGAAAGGATAAGCTGATAAAAAAACTGGCGCAGTGCGATTTCCAGCAGATAAAAAAAGACCAGCAAAAGCTGGGGCTGTCGTTGATCCTGGGAGGATGCGGCGCCACGCTGGAGGAGCTGACGGGGATGTATTCGATCTTTGCCAATGAGGGAAGATATGTGCGGCCTGTATATAGCCTGGAGGATAGTGCGGGGAGGACCGCCACGACGGAGAATGGGGGACCGATGGGGCACTGGAGAGGGGGAAGTTTGGGCGAAGCGGCGGGACGGCCGGCGGTGAATGCGGGTGTGCAGATCCTGAGTCCGGCGGCGGCCTTTATGATCAATGAGACCCTGTCGAAGGTGAACCGTCCGGATTTTCCCCTGAACTGGGAAAGTACCGTCCATCTCCCCAAGATCGCCTGGAAGACGGGCACCTCCTATGGCCGGCGGGACGCCTGGAGCATCGGGTATAACCGGCGTTACACGGTTGGGATCTGGGTCGGCAATTTTTCCGGTCTTGGTATTCCCGAATTGAGCGGCGCGAATGTGGCTACTCCGTTGTTATTTGGCGTTTTTAATACGATCGATTATGACGATGATGCGTCCTGGTTCCAACAACCCGCCGATTGCGATGTCCGGATGGTTTGTTCGGAAACGGGATTGCCCCCTGCCGATCTTTGTACGCATCGGGTGACCGACTATTTTATTCCCCTCGTCTCCCCCACCCGCCAATGTGACAATATGCAGGAGGTATTTGTATCGGCGGATGAAAAGATCTCCTATTGTCATACCTGTCTGCCGGCGGCTGGATATAAGAAAAAATGGTATAAGGTGATCCCGCCGGAGATGAAAGAATATTATGAGGCCAACCGGATCGCCTATTCTTCTATCCCCCCGCACAATCCCGGCTGTGAGAAAGTATTCCGGGAAGGGGCGCCGGTTGTCACCTCCCCGGCCAACGGCAGCGAATATCTTATCAGCCGGAAAGACCCCGAGCCCTTGCAGCTGCGATGCCGGGTCGGCAATGATGTGGGAAAGGTCTATTGGTATATCAACGATAAATTCTATAAGACGGGGGAGGCGGGGAGCAAGCAGTTCTTTATCCCGGACGAAGGTCCCATCAAGATCTCCTGTACGGATGATAAGGGACGGAACCGGGACGTGTGGATACGGGTACGCTATGTCGCGTTGTAGGGAAGAGCGGGTGAGGTGGGGAGCGCGGGAAGCAGGGGAGCGGGGATTTGGAGCGCGGGAAGCTGGTGGGATTCAGGAAGACCAGTTGGTATATTTCCCGATGAGCTTCCATCCGGATGTGGTGCGATGGAACAGGCAGGTAAAGCCTTCCCCACAGGCAACGCCGCAAATAAAATTGAGGTCGATGACGGCATATTGTCCGTCGCCGGTGAACTGGGGCAGGGAAAAGCTGAAAACGTATGCATCCTGTACAGTCCGGTTATCGGGTCGGGCCCCTGTCTTCCGGAGTTGTTTTTTTGTCGGATGGTCGTTGGGCGATCGTTTGTAAAACCCGGGATAGATGATCGAATCGCCCTGTTTACGGGTAATACAGATCGCCTTTTGCAAGAGGTCCTGTTTCCAGAAATACGGGGCGCCGGCATGATAGACCTTTTCCGACAGCTCGTTGAGGGTGGTCAGCGGGACGGGTTCTTTCAGGGTATACTTCGTCCATTCGTCATAGTCATATTTTGTAAACCGGCAGCTATCGGTGCCCTCGATCAGATAATAATGCGACCACGAAGAATCGACGACGGTATAAAAGACCGCATTGACGAAGGCTTCCGGTGAAGGGATCGGGAACCGGGAGGCCGGTAAGGTATCCGGCGGGATCGCGACCCGTGCATGAGCGGGGATGATCCCGGACAATGTCAGAATAAGGAAGAAAAGCCGGTAGATCATGCGACAATGATCGGAAAAATAACGTTAAAACGATGATAAAAGAACGGCCCCGGATGAACGGAGCCGTTGGTATCGATAGTCGATGAAGGTGCCGATCAATCTGCCTTGTGTACGCTGCCGGCGCCGCTGACATGCTGGTTGACCTCGGTAGCATTCCCTTTATAGGAGACGCTGCCGGCCCCGCTGACGTTGGCATCCAGCTTTACACTGGCGTAGACTTCCGCCGAGCCGGCGCCCGATATTTCAATTTTGGTATTCTCCGCGAGCAGGTCATAACAGTAGGCATGCCCCGCGCCTGTCAGGTCCAGGTCTACGTCCTTTGTCTGTCCTTTTAAATAAATGGACCCGCTGCCCGATACTTCCGACCGGAGCCGGGGAGCATCTACTTCCATTTTTATATCCCCTGCGCCGCTGACATGCATCTCCATATCCTCGGAGTTGGAGATCTTTGTCTGGCCGATGATATCGCAGGCCCCGGAGGCATCGATCTTGTTATAGACGGGCGCGGTCACGTACACGCGCAGATCGCCGGTCGGTATGAGGTTGAATCCGGGCTTCTCGCGGATGATGATCCGGTCCCCTTCCTGCTCGACCTCCATATATTGCAGAAGGTTCTCGTCTCCTTCGATCTTTACGGCAGGTTTGTCGCCCTGGGAGACATAGACCTTTGCCGCACCGCTGACATCCACGTTCTTAAAGCTGCTGACGTTACGGTCTTCCGTCTTTATGTTTCCGTCGCCGTGGATCCTTTTTCCCATGAAATTGCGGCAGGAGCCCAGGGTTATCGTCAATGCGAGCGCTATCCATCCAAATTTGTTCATATTGCTGGTTTTATGGTTGTACGCAAAAATTAGACTTTTTGTCGGTATTTAAAAACCCTTCTTTGACAAAGGCTGCGGAGGAAAGGTTACACATTTTTTTTACCTTCGCAGCACCATGACGGAAAAGATACTCATTCTCGACTTCGGCTCCCAGTATACTCAATTGATTGCCAGGGCTGTACGCGAAGCAAATGTATATTGCGAGATTATTCCCTTTCACAAGCCCATCCAATTCGACCCCTCTCTGAAGGGGATTATTCTTTCCGGCTCCCCTTTTTCGGTCAACGACACGAATGCGCCGCAGGTGGATATTGCGGCCCTGCAGAGCCGGGTACCGGTTTTGGGGGTTTGTTATGGCGCTCAATTAACGGCCAAACAGTTCGGAGGCCGTGTTGCCAACAGCAACAAACGGGAATATGGGAGGGCTTTATTACACAAACAAAAAGACGATGTCCTTTTAAAGGATGTCCTGGAGCATTCGCAGGTGTGGATGAGCCATGCCGATACGATCCTGGAACTGCCATCCGTATTCGAAGTGCTGGCCAATACGGAGAATATTCCCTATGCGGCCTTCCGGATGAAGGGGGGAAGCGTGAGGGGAAGGGAGCAGGCGGATGCGAAAAATGTCGCGGACGGGGGAAAAGATATTAGGAATGGCGTGACCGATGGCGGAGAACCGTCCTTATACTGTCTGCAGTTCCATCCCGAAGTATATCATTCCATCGAAGGAAAAAAGATAATCAAGAACTTCCTTGTAGGGGTCTGTCACTGTTCGCAAGATTGGACGCCGGCGCATTTTGTCAGTGATACCGTTGCCGCCCTGGGCAAACAGATCGGAGACCGTAAGGTGATCATGGCCCTGAGCGGGGGGGTGGATTCCACGGTAGCGGCTACGCTGATCCACCGGGCTATCGGGGACCGGCTGCATGGGATCTTTGTCGACAATGGCGTATTACGTAAAAATGAATTCGGGCAGGTGCTGGAAAGCTATGAACAGATAGGGTTGAATGTGAAGGGTATCGATGCCCGGAAATTATTCTACGGGGAACTGGCGGGTAAGACGGATCCCGAAGCCAAACGGAAGACCATCGGGAAGCTTTTTATCGATGTTTTCCAGGAGGAGGCCAGTAAGATTGATGGGGTAGGATTACTGGGACAGGGTACGATCTACCCGGATGTGATTGAAAGCGTTTCTGTCCACGGGCCGTCCGTTACGATCAAATCCCACCATAATGTGGGAGGGTTACCGGAAAAA
>DASYBV010000043.1:0-25551 GCA_036500545.1 Puia sp.
CCTCAACCTTTTATCAATCCCCCCTGGGGCTTCTCAGGATCGGGGGAACGGATACCTATATCAGTGAGATCAGCTTTATCGACAACATCGACGATACCACCGGCAACAGCTCCCCCTTGCAAGGCCCGGTTACTCCCATGATCATCCAATGCATCGAACAGTTGATCCAGTATTTCCAGGGCCAGCGACGCGTATTCGAATTCCCGATCTACCAGGAAGGAACGGAATTCCAGGAAAAGGTATGGAACGAACTGACCGCGATCCCCTTTGGCAAGACCATCAGCTACCTCGAACTCTCCCGGCGGCTGGGAGACACAAAAACGATCCGGGCGGCAGCCTCCGCAAATGGCAGGAACAATATCGTCATCGTCGTCCCCTGTCACCGGGTCATCGGTTCCAAAAGAGACCTCGTCGGCTATGGCGGAGGACTCTGGCGCAAAAAATGGTTGCTCGACCACGAGACAAAGGTCATGTATGGAGTACAGACCCTATTCTAATACTTTAACAGATTCCCATACCGCTTCAACTGGATCTCCGCCGCCTTCGCCGCGAAACTCACATTCACCAGCAAAAACCCCGCATTCTCAAAGCTCTGCTGCGCATTCTTCACATCCACGATCGTAGCCTGTTTCAACTGGAAACGCAATAACACCAGGTCCAGCAATTTCCGTGAAAGATCATAATTCGCCTTGGCCGTCTCCAATTGCTGCAGGTTATTATTATACGCCTGCCAGCTCTTTATGGCATTGGAGGTATAGTTCATCACCAGCGTGTCCCGCGTCAATCGCGCATTCTTTATATTGATCCCCGCTACCTCCTCCTGCTTGCGATAGATATTCCCGTTGAAGATAGGCACGTTCAGCGTGACCGCGGCATAAGGCCCATAGTTCAGGTTGAGCAGGGTGGATCCTACCGCATTTTTTGTCCGGCTATAGTTATAGCCCGCGCCAACCAACAGGGAAGGATAGCGTTGCGCCGCCGTTTCCTTTTCAAGAAACTGGCTGATGGCAATCTGCTGATCCGCCGCCATGACATCCGGATTAGCATGCTGCACCGCATCGAGGATCGTCGCCAGCCGGATATCGCGGTCGATCAAAATAGTATCCTGGATTATGATCGTGGAATCAGGGTTCAGGGTCATGAGGGTCAGCAGGTCCGTTTTGTCCTGGTCAATGACGAGCTGCTGCGCCTGGAGGTTCTGGACCTGCGTATTCAGATCGACCTGCGACTGGAACAGATCCGCATTGTTTGCAACCCCCACATTCTGCTGAGCCTGTACGATGGCCAGCCGTTGTTTGGACGCATCGATGGAGGCCTGCAGGGTCTTGGCATAGCTCTGCTGCCGTACGACATCATAATATTTCAACAGCACGTTGTTGACAAGCACCAACGCCCGGGAACTCAGCAGCGTGCCCTGCTGCGTCTCCATCATCCCCAGCCGCTTCTTGGCCGTCACTACCCGCTGCCCGTTGTAGACCAGCATGGAGCCGTTCACCCCGGCAGATACATTATTGGAGGCGGCATTATTGCTTTTTTTATCGATGATCGGCGGGGCATAATGCTGCTCCAGGTTATTGGATTGCTCCTGGGTGGAAGCGGTACCATTGACAAAGGGCAGACCGCCGGCAATACCATAGCTATTATTAATATCGGCAATATGCACATAGTTCTTCGCCAGTTGGATCCCCAGGCTATTCTTCAGGGCGATCTGCACCGCATCCTGGCTGGTGAGCGTCTGCGCCTGTCCCTGCGTAAAAACAGCGGACAACGCCAACGAAAGCGTCAGTAACCAACCACGGAAGATCTTCTTTCTCATGCGTATCATAGTCGTTTCATTACTTGGTTGTGCTTATTCGGTCACCTGGGTTATATGTGTCTTATGTTTGCCGGAAATAAAGGTATAGACCGCCGGGATGACAAACAGGGTCAGGATCAGGGAGAACAGGATCCCCCCCACAACGACGATCCCCAGCGGAATACGGCTGGTCGCAGCGGCCCCCAGGCTCAGTGCGATCGGTAAGGCTCCCAGCGAAGTGGCCAGACTCGTCATCAGGATGGGACGAAGACGCTGGGAAGCAGCTTCCACGACGGCATCCATTTTGGACATGCCATGTTCCCGCTTCTGGTTGGTGAACTCGACGATCAGGATCCCGTTCTTCGTCACCAGCCCGATCAACATGATCATACCGATCTCCGAGAAGATATTCAGGGTCTGGTGAAAGAGATACAAACTCAGCAGTGCGCCCGCCAGCGCCAGCGGAACCGTGAGCATGATGGTGAATGGATCGAGAAAACTTTCAAATTGCGCCGCCAACACGAGATAGATTAGCACCAGCGCCAGCGCAAAGGCAAAAACGATATTCGAAGAGCTCTCCGCATAATCCCGCGAAGAGCCGGACAATGCCGTCTGGAAACTGGCATCCAGCAATTTATTGCCGATGGCCTGCATGGCCGCAATTCCATCCCCGACCGTCTTCCCTTCCGCCAGCGAGGCCGAGATGGTTGCCGCCTTATACCGGTTGAAATGGTACAGCGTCGAAGGGCTGCTGCTTGGCTCGATATGGACAACGGCAGCAAGAGGGATATTGTCGCCCGTCTTGTTCCGCACATACACTTTACTGATATCCGTGGGATCGTTGCGGTCGTTCCTTTCCAATTGGGCGATGACATAGTACTGGTAGCCTCCCATGATAAAATAGGCGAGCCTGCCGCCGCTGAAGGCCGCCTGCATGGCCGAAATGACATCATTGGTCGACAACCCAAGGTCCTTTATCTTCATCCGGTCGACACTGATCTGCAACTCCGGTTTATTGAATTTGAGGTTGACGTCTGCATTGGAAAAAGTCTTATCCTTCCGGACCGCTTCCAGGAAGGCCGGCATCACCTGCTTTAGTTTGTCCAGGTCCTGGTTCTCCAAAACGAATTGCACAGGCAGACTCGTCTTTGAGCCGGAGCCTACGGCGATCGTCTGTTCCTGGATGGCGAAGATCCGGGCATCGTTAAAGCGGGAGAGCTTATGTTGCAGGTCCTGCGCAATCTCGTTCTGGCTCCTCGTCCGGTCTTGCGGGTCAGTCAGCCCGATACGCGGCTGGGAGGTATTGGTGGAAGACCCCGCCGGTGTACGCGCAAAGACAAAGGAACGTTCCGGTACGGAATCATATAGGTAATTCGCAATCTGATCGGTGACTTTCTGGGTATAACTGAAACTCGATCCTTCCGGCAAGGTAACCGTAAAACGAACGCTGCTCCTGTCTTCCAGCGGGGCGATCTCCGATTGCATATTCGATAGGATAACCCAGATCATCACACCGCATACACCGATCAGCACCCAGGCTGCCCAACGTATTTTCATAAACCCTTTCAGCAGCCGCAGATAACCATTTTCCATCCCCGTAAAGAAGGGCTCCGTCTTTTCATAGAACCAGCCATGGCCCGATTTCTTACTGGTAAGATATACGTTCAGTACGGGAGTGATCGTCAGCGAAACAAAGGACGAGATCAGTACTGCAGCCGCCAGGACGACCCCAAACTCGCGGAATAGCCGGCCGACAAATCCCTGGAGGAATACCACCGGCATAAAGACCACCGCCAGGGTCAGCGAGGTAGAAATAACGGCAAAGAAGATCTCCTTGCTCCCTTCCAGCGCCGCCTTATGGATCGGCAAACCCTGTTCCAGCTTGCGGAAGATATTCTCCGTGACCACGATCCCGTCATCCACCACCAGGCCCGTCGCGAGTACGATGCCCAGGAGCGTCAATATGTTGATCGTAAACCCTGCGACATACATGATAAAAAACGTGGCGATCAGGGATATGGGGATATCGATCAGCGGACGCAGGGCGATCAGCCAGTTACGGAAGAAAAAGAAGATCACGAGCACCACCAGCCCGAATGCGATGAGCAAGGTTTCCTTTACCTCGGCCAGGGATTGCCGTATGATCTTTGTATTGTCGATAAGCACGCTGAATTCCAGGTCGGCCTTATTGCTTTTCTTTATCTCGGCCAGCCGCTTGTTGAACTCGTCGGCGATGGCGATATTATTCGCACCCGGCTGGGGAATGATCGCCAGGCCAACGGCATAAACCCCATTGTACTTCCAGCTTTGTTCTTCATTCTGCGGCCCCAGCTCCACCCGCGCCACATCGCTCAACCGCACGATCCCGGTGCTGTCCTCCCGCAGAATGACATCCCGGAAATCTTTTTCGGTCGAAAGGCGGCCAAGGGTCTTGATGGTCATTTCGGTATTGTTACCATAGATCTTACCGGGAGGAAGCTCTACATTCTCCGTGGCCATCGCCGTAGAAATGTCATTGTAGGCGATCCCATACGCATTCATCTTGTCCTGGTTGAGCCAGATCCGCATGGCATAGCTCTTGTCCCCGAAGACATTCACGGAACTCACCTGGTCGATCGTCTGTAATTGCTGCTGGAGCACGTTGTCCGCATAATCGCTCAGCTCCATCAGGCTCTTGGTCCGGCTTTGCACGGCCAGGATCAGGATAAAGTCGCTGTTGGCATCGGACTTGGTCACGACCGGCGGCGCATCGATATCCAACGGCAGGGACCGGGTCGCCTGTCCTACCTTATCCCGCACATCACTGGCAGCCGCCTCCAGGTCTACGCCCAGGTTGAACTCCACGGTAATATAGCTGCTCCCCAGCGAGCTGGTGGAAGAGATGGTGCGGATACCGGGGATACCATTGATATTCTTCTCCAGGGGCTCAGTGATCTGGCTCTCGATCAGATCGGGATTGGCGCCCGTATATGAAGTGTTGACCGTGATGATGGGAGGATCGATCGCGGGATAGTCCCGCACAGCAAGGAAATTATATCCCACAACGCCGAACAGGATGATCATAAGATTCATCACCGTCGCCATAACCGGTCGCTTCAATGATAATTCGGAAATATTCATATTCGAGCTTATAGAGTGAGTTCAGGCTTGGTTTGTGCTTTCGCTGCAGCTATTGATTTTCTTTTGGCGTGGTCCTATCCTGTGGTTTGACGGTCCGTACCTGCACGACGGAGTTGGGTCTTGCAAAAAGGACGCCGGTGACGACGACCGTGTCGCCCCTGTGAAGCCCTTGCGTGATCTCGATATTGTTGGCTTCGCGTACCCCCGTCAGCACATTGACAAATTGCGCCCGCCCGTCCTTTACCAGGATGACCTGGTTGTTCTTGTCATCCGGTATGATACAATTGGTGGGAACCATGATCGCCTGTTTGTCGACCCCGGCATTGACAAATACTTTTACAAAGGCGCCCGGATGCCCCTGCCCATCCTGCAGGATGGCCCTCACTTTCAGATTGCGGCTGGAGAGATTGATCTGCGGCTCCGTGGCAACGATCAACGCCTTCCGGTGAACATCGGAATTGGCATCGATCTGGACATCCACCATCGAACCTTTTTTTATAGTAGTGCTATATTGTTCCGGCACGGTAAAGTCGACCTTTATTCTATCCAGCTGCTGGACCGTAGCGATGATGGTGGCAGGAGTGGCATAGGCCCCGGGACTGACCTGGCGAAGCCCTACGATCCCCTCAAAAGGCGCCCGTATGATGGTTTTATCGATCTGGGCCTGGGTGTAATCGATATCGGCCTTGGCACCGTTTACATTATTGATGGCCAGATCATAATCGGCCTGGTTGATGCCATTGATGTCGAGGAGCTTCTTATCCCTGTCGGCCGTCTTTTGATAAAGATCCAGCATGACCTTTGATTTCTCAAGTGTGGCCTGCAGATCCGCATCATTGATCCGGGCGATGATGGTTCCGGCCGCTACCCGGGCCCCTTCGGGAACATTGAGATAGGTGATACGACCGCTGATCTCGGGATGCAGCTCTACATATTCATTGGCGACGACACTGCCATTGGCTTCTATCCTGTTATCGATGGGTCGGGGGGTGGCGACGATGACATCCACGATGGTAGCCTGGCTGGCCTGGGATTTGTTTTTGGCATCGGCAGCATCCGCCTTTTCCTTACAGGAAGAAAGAGAAAACAAACTGATAAATAAAAGAAAAGATGCACAGGAGAACCCCTTGAGTAAGGTTAGCATATTCGGGCGAGCCATCTGGGTGTTTTTTATATAAAGTGTTTAAGTGTCGGAACGTTCATAGGAGGTGTCAAATATAAACAGTTTTGCTATCTGACAATTTACGCATTCCGCTATTTCTATGAATGGTAACGATTTTTTAAATACCACTCTCCCAACCTCATTTCCAGCTGATTAAGATGGTTTATGATAAAGTAATAGACAAGAAAAGGATTAAGATCGGGTTAAAAAAAGTCAAAATGCGGTAAAGACAGGGAGAATGGTAATCCGGATGAATACAAAAATTGTTTTTTCGATTTTATCGGCCCGGTGCCGTCTTTTTTATGGCCGGTAATTTAATCGAGCTCATCGGCAGTAAAAGCAAACGGGAGCAATACGCCGGATTGCGCAAAAACAAGAACCTTGCCTTCCTGACCGGCCAGGATCAACCGGATCGGCTTTCCCGTCCTTTGCTCAAATTCCTGCAAAGACTGCCGGCAGATACCACAGGGAGAGATCGGACGGTCACTGGGACCATTCTCATTTTGATAGCTGATAGCCAGCGTATGAATAGGCTCGCCCGGGAACAGCGAAGCCGCAGTAGACATTAATACCCTTTCCGCACAGATCCCGGCAGGAAAAGAGGCGTTCTCCTGGTTGGTACCGGAGACGGTCTGCCCATTCTCCAGTCTTGCCACGGCACCCACCCGGAAATGCGAATAGGGAGCATAGGCATTCTTTGTGACAGCCCTGGCCGCATCCAGCAACCGGGCATCCTCCTTATCCAGCTCTTCCGCACTGGCATACTCCTCGTAGGAGAAATGATGTTCCTTTTCTTTCATTTGCAAAAAATTTACCCCTTCGTTTGCCCCGGCAGCCATCCGATCTTACTTGATCTTCATAAACAACCGGTTCCAGCGAACACCCTTATTCCAGCTCATCCAGATAAGCCAGGCCTCTCCTACCACATGGTCTTCCGGCACAAATCCCCAATACCGCGAGTCCTGGGAGCCATGACGGTTATCCCCCATCATCCAGTAATAATTCATCCTGAAGGTATATTGCGTGGCAGGCTGACCGTTCAGATAGATCTTGCCGTCCTTCATCTCAAGAGTATTGCCTTCATACACCCGGATCGCCCGTTCATAAACCGGGTAATTATCCGGGGTGAGGGTCAGCGTGGCGCCCCGGCTGGGGATCCAGATAGGTCCATAGTTATCCCGGGTCCAGGTGGAGGAAGACGCCGTGGTAGAATAAGGATAGACGGACCGTTCGGCATCGATCTCGGGAGTAATGCTCTTGGCCAGCCCGGTCTGCAACATCTTCTCATGAGCCGCCCAGGTGAGCAGCATGATATATTGGTTGGGAACGCTGGTAGTGCGAACATCATCCCCGTTATTCACATCCAGGTTATAGTCCTCTCTCATAACGGTCTCGTCCAGGGGCTGCCCCTTGGTCTCGACGGTATAATAGGTCTGTGATTCGGGAGGAAAGGGCTGCGCCTTGCCGTTGATATAGATGACCTGGTCCTTTATCTGCAGGGTGTCGCCCGCAATGCCCGTGCAGCGCTTGATATAGTTCTCCTGCTTGTCAACCGGACGGATAACGAGCGGATACTGATCCGGATTCCCAAGCACGATCTGCCGGCCGGAATCGATATTGCCACGCCCCAGTTCCCGGCAGACATCATAATAGGGCCGCTGCGATTGGTAGTCCGGCAGGTTGATGACGGTATCCCCCGCAGGGAAGTTGAACACGACCACATCGGTCCTTCTCACCGGGGCGGGAAACCAACGTGTGTAAGGGATCTTGATCCACTCCACATACGAATTGCCGTTAAAGATGGTATTGTGTACAAAAGGAATGGACAACGGCGTATTCGGGATCCGGGGCCCGTAGCTGAACTTACTTACAAAAAGGAAATCATTGATCAGCAGGGTCTTTTCCATGGACCCGGTAGGGATCGTATAGGCTTCGAAAACAAAGGTGCGGATCAAAGTAGCCGCCACCACCGCAAAGACCCCGGCATCGATCCACTCGCGGGCAGTACCTTTCTTATATTTTTTGACGGGACCGGCGCCGGTGAATTTCACTTTCGGGTCAAACCCGATCAGGGGGAAATAGATGACAGGCAGCAAGGCCGCCATGGCATGTTCCCACAGCTTGAACCGGCCATACGCCTTTACAAATTCTACAAAGATCCCCATGGAAATAAACCAGCCCACAACGGGGATGAATTGCCAGAATACCCAATGCTTGGGCCGCTCCGCCAGTTCCAGCATGGTCCAGGTATTATAAAAAGGGACAAAGGCCTTCCACTCGGGCGCCCCCGCCTTGGCGAAGAGCTTTGCCAAACCAAATGAAGGCAGCAAAAGGATAACCAATTGGATAAGTAACAGGACCAGGAGCTGATGAGTGGACATTCCTTAGAATTTTAGAATTGCGTCAAAATTAAACTAATAATCGACCCCCCAAAGCATTGACCACGAAAGTTTTGCTAAAAACCCCCGCCGGACACACCCGGCGGCTTCCCTGTCCTACAGGCCAGCCCCTTTTCCGGGATCACGGCTTATTGGTCGCTCCCCACCCCCGGATATTACAAAAAATTGTGGTAGTTTTCCGGGGCAATGAACACGTTTAGCATTCGCGATATCGAGAACCTCTGCGGCATCAAGGCCCATACGTTGCGGATCTGGGAACAGCGGTACAAGATCCTCTGCCCCAAACGAAAGGCAGGCAATCACCGCCTGTACGATAACGACGACCTGAAACGCCTCTTGCGTATCGCCTTCCTCTATCATAACGGTCATAAGATCTCCGCCCTTGCCAAACTGGACGAACAGGAGATCTGCCGCCTGGCCCTGTCACAACCGCAGTCCGGCGGAGCCAACGAGATCTTTATCAATCACCTGATGGAAGCCTCGATGGACTTTGACCCCGAACTATTTGACCGCATCCTCCATAATATCATCCTGCATATGGGTTTTGAAAAGGCGATCACACAGGTGGTCTATCCTTTTCTAAAGAAGATCGGGCTTTTGTGGCTGACGGGCAATGTCATACCGGCACAGGAACATTTTGCCAGCGCACTGATCACAAAAAAGCTCCAGGTAGCCATCCACGGACTCGACAACCCGTTAAAACCCCCTCCCGATGGAAGAACCGTCCTGCTCTATACGCCCGGCGGCGAATTTCATGAGATCCCCCTGCTGTTTATGCGATATATGCTGAAAAAGAACGGGATTCCCACCATTTACTTCGGCCAGAGTGTCTGCCTGGAAACATTACAGACCTATTGCAGTTGCCGGCCGGTAACGCACCTCTATTTTCACCTGGTGACAAACCTGCTGCGTTGTGAACCGGATCAATACCTCGGTAAGCTGACGGGATTGTTCCCCGACAAACAGATCGTGATCTCCGGCACGCTTGGAGAAGGCATCCGTGGAGAATATCCCCACCTGCGCATATTAAAAAGCATGGAAGAGATGCTGGACTTCGCAAAAGGGAATTAGGCAGGACTCCATGTCCCCGCTAAGGCGTCCCGTACCGCCGGCCCTATTTCTTCGGCAACACATAATTCTCCACATCATCCTTATTGATCGTCTTCCCCGAGAGAATGATCAATCGCTCGACTACATTCCGCAGCTCACGGATATTCCCCGTCCAGTTATGCAGTTGCAAAGCTTTGATGGCATCTTCTTCGATTGCCTTCTTGGCAATGCCATAATCCCCGCAGATATCGGTCAGGAACTTATCCACCAGCAAAGGAATATCGTCATTGCGCTCATTCAGGGAAGGGACATGGATGATGATGACGCTGAGACGGTGATAAAGATCGAGACGAAAATTCTTTTCATCCACCTCCTTCAGCAGATCCTTATTCGTAGCCGCAATGACCCGCACATCTACATTGATATCCTTGTCGCCGCCTACACGGGTGATCTTCCCTTCCTGCAACGCCCGCAATACTTTTGCCTGGGCGGTGAGGCTCATATCCCCGATCTCATCCAGGAAAAGCGTGCCCCCGTTGGCCTGCTCGAATTTGCCGATCCGTTGCTTGACGGCGGAGGTAAAAGAACCCTTCTCATGCCCGAAAAGCTCGCTCTCGATCAGCTCGCTGGGAATGGCGGCGCAGTTCACTTCGACAAGAGCGCCGCCCGCCCGGTTGCTTTTTTCATGCACCCAACGGGCCACCAGTTCCTTCCCTACCCCATTCTCACCCGTGACAAGGATCCTGGCCTCCGTAGGCCCCACTTTATCGATCGTTTCCTTGATCTTCTGGATGGGAGTGGAAGCCCCTACCATCTCCTGCACCTTGCCCACCCGGCGCTTCAGTACCTTGGTCTCGGCCACCAGCGTGGTCTTATCCATGGCATTCCGGATGGTGATCAGAAGCCGGTTGAGGTCAGGCGGCTTGGAGATATAATCATAGGCGCCCTTCTTGACGGCTTCGACGGCCGTCTCGATAGTGCCGTGACCGGAGATCATGATGATGGGAATATCCGGATTGGCCTCCTTGGCCTTTTCCAGGAATTCGATCCCATCCATCTTTGGCATCTTTATATCGCAGAGAATAACATCATACTCTTTCTCCTTTACTTTCTTAAGTCCCTCTTCCCCATCTCCCGCCTCATCCAGCTTATAGCCTTCATAGGAGAGGATCTCACTAAGGGTTTTCCGGATCGCTTTTTCATCATCGATGATCAGAATGTTCGACATGTGTTTTAACAATGCTTTTTATGGAATAATAAGGGACAAGGTTCTTCCTTTCAACATCAAAAATAATGATATGAAGGCGAACCTCCTCATTACAGTTATTTTACCGGTAAAGATCCCCTGAAAGAGGACAAAACGGTCTATCTCTTCAATGGCAGATCTAAGACCAACCAGGACGCCCAGTTCGTCGTACTAATATTTTTAAATTTAAAATTTGATAATCAATCATTTAAATACATTTACTCAAACAATTACTTCCGGTGCGGGGACCGCCTTGTTTTGATAAGTTACATCGATGGCCCACTTCTTCCCCAAAAATTAAACGGACAACCTAAACAGGACAAAATTCCCAAAATTCGTACTTCTACTAGGAAAAACCCTTTGCAAAGGCAGCCGACCGTATGTACCTTAGCTGTATCCAATCCAGGAAAAACCAAACATTTTATAATCCACTAAATATTCCCCTATGAAGCAGGAACTCGAACTCCAGGCTCTCCCAACCAGTAGCAAAGTCCTTTTCAAATTGACCGTTATCGGTTGTGTATTATTAGGTTGTGTATACGGCTTCCTCGTGCTGTTCAATACAGCCCTGGCAGCAATTAAATAAGACAGGCCGCTAACGCATGCTTGCAATCCCGGGATCTCCACAGATGCCGGGATTTTTTTGTACCTCCCCCGCCGTCCGGCCCATAAAAAAAGCCCCATCCGTATCCGGACAGGGCCTATTATGGTGTCAATAGCCTACTTGTTCATATACATCACTTCCTTTACCAGCTTTACCGTACGGGCAACATCCGGCAAGGCCAGCGCCACCAGGTTCGGGGCATAATGCAAAGGCGCATCGGCAGAGGTGATCCGGCGAATAGGAGCATCCAGGTAATCAAACCCTTCTTTCTGGATCCGGTAGGTGATCTCCGAGGAAATGGAGGCAAATGGCCATTGTTCTTCTACGATCACCAGCCGGTTGGTCTTTTTTACGCTCTCCAGGATAGTCATCCAGTCCAGCGGACGGATGGTACGCAGATCGATGACCTCCGCACTGACCCCTTCTTTTTCCAGCTCGGCCGCAGCGCCCAAAGCCACCTTCATCATCTTGTTATAGCTGACGATAGTCACGTCCTTTCCTTGTTTCTTTACATCGGCCTTACCAAGCTCGATGTAATATTCCTCATCCGGCACCTCCGATTTATCGCCATAGGTGGTTTCGCCTTCCATAAAGATCACCGGGTCTTCCTCATACCGGATGGCCTGCTTCAGCAACCCCTTGGCGTCATATCCATTGCTCGGAGAGACGACCTTTATACCGGGGATATTGGCATAGTAGCTCTCGAAGGCGGTGGAATGCTGCGCACCCAATTGGCCTGCGGAACCGTTCGGCCCCCTAAAAACGATCGGACAGCCCACCTGCCCCCCGCTCATCGCCAGCATCTTGGAGGCGGTATTGAGGATCTGGTCCAGCGCCAATACGGCAAAATTCCAGGTCATAAATTCAACGATGGGGCGAAGACCACTCTGAGCCGCCCCGACGGCAACCGCCGTAAAACCCAGCTCGGAGATCGGCGTATCGATCACCCGCTTGGGCCCGAACTCGTCCAGCATCCCCTGGCTTACCTTATAGGCGCCATTGTATTCCGCCACTTCTTCACCCATCAAAAAAACCCGGTCATCGCGCCGCATTTCTTCATTCATAGCCTCGCGCAAAGCCTCCCGAAAAGCAATTTGTCTCATTCTAATGTTTTTATTTGCATCCGGACCCAGAAGCCCGTTTCATTGTACGAGTCGCAAAAATATCCCAACTCGGCCACATTATCAAATCGCGTTCTCCTTACGCCTCTTCTCCCGTACCTTTGGTATTAAGCTATTTTATCATGCTACAACCCATTACTGACCACTTGCAGAAGATCCTGAAGGACTATTCAAACCGTTTGACAGCCGTCCCCGAAGAAACCTATACCTATAAACCACAGGCGGGAAAATGGAGCAAAAAAGAGATCCTGGGCCATCTCGTCGATTCCGCACAGAACAATATCCGCCGGTTCGTCGTGGCCCAATACGAAAACGTTCCTACCATCGTCTATAACCAGGATAAATGGGTCGACATCGCCGGCTATCAGCACTACCCCATACAGGACTTGGTCGCCCTATGGACCCTATTGAACCGGCACATGGCCCGGGTGCTGACAAACACCTCCGAAGAAGCCGCCCGGCGAAAAAGCGATACCTGCGGCCCCGAAACCTATACGATCGAATGGCTGGCGGCAGATTATTGCCATCACCTGCTTCACCACCTGCACCAGATCCTGGACCTGGAGCCGATCGCCTATCCATAACAAACAGCAATGCCCGCCGCACACGTACCCAAAGGACTTCGTGCATGGCCTCTATGCCTGTTCAAAAGTAAGGATGAAGCTGGTCCCTTCCCCCAGCTGGGAATTTACGTCGATAGAAGCGTGGTGTGACTGGAGTATGTTCCAGGTGGCGGCCAGCCCCAACCCGAAACCATTGGTCTTGGAAGTAAAATAAGGCTCGAAGATCCGGGAGATGTTCTCTTCCGGGATGCCCCCGCCATTGTCATTGATAAAAACCTTATAATGCGGCGCCTCATCCCGGATCATAACGGTAATGGTACCCGACTGCTTCGGCACCGCCTCCACCGCATTGATCACGATGTTCAAAAACGCAATTTTCAGTTTCTCCTTGTCCGCCATCACAACCGCCGCCCGGTCCGGGTAGACCAGCTCCAGCCGGATATTCTTCAGGGCAATACGATCCGAGGCAGCCGTCAGCGTAGCATCGATGATGTCCTGCAGCCGGGCCTTTTGCAGGGAGATCTCCGCAGGCCGGCTTAGATCCAGCAACTCGGAAATGAGCCCGTCGATACGGCCGCAGTTGCGGGCAATGATATCGAGATAAATATTGGCGTCCTCGCTGTTGAGCTCCGGCTTCAGCTGCTCCACCGACAGGTTGATATTGGTAAGGGGATTGCGCACCTCATGCGCAAGCGTCCGCAGCAGGGTGGCCGTCGATCGCAGCTTTTCGATCTGAAAAGTAGCCCGCTCGATCCGTTTCAGGTTGGTAATATCGTGGATAATGCCCTGGTAATAGGTATCTCCGTTGGAATCGATCTGCCGGGAAATGGCAAGGATACAATTCCTTTTTTCCTTGTTGCGGGTAAGCAACTCCACTTCGAGGTCTTCTACCTCCCCGGTGCTTTGAAGCGTTTCCTTTAACCTCGCAGCGGTCTCCTGACGGGCGAAAAGACTATAAAGGCTCAGCAGCTGAAGATCGTGCTTATTATACTTGAACAGCTCGCAGGTGGCAGCGTTGGCATCCCGCACCACCAGGTCCTCATTGGCCAGAAAAACGGAATCCTTCGACCGCTCGAATATATTCCGGAATTTACGTTCATTCACCCGCAGGGCCTTGATATAGGTACTCCTTTCCAGCGCATAGCGCATACAACGCTCCAGCTTCTCTGTATTGATCTCCGATTTGACGAGGTAGTCCACAGCGCCGAGGGTCATGGCCTGGATATCCACATCCCGGTTACCGATCCCGGTCAGCAGCACCAGCGGATCCTCGCAGCCCCCGGAGATGGCCTCCTGCAGCAATTCCAGCCCCGTTCGCTCCCCCAGCAGATAGTCTACAAAATAGATATCATACCGGCTCTCCCGGATCCGATGCAATGCTTCTTCATAATTATAACACCAATCGATCCGGAACTCCTTTTCAGGAATGTCCTTGATACAGGCTTCGATGATCAGGTAGTCATCCTCATCGTCTTCCACGATCAATATCCGGGTTGGCATTATGGGAGGCAACATACGATTCGTTGATTAGCTGTTTCTGGTTGTTTCTACGGTCGTCAAATGGATGTCAAATGGATGTCAAAATAAAGTAATTTTTTCCGCACCCCCTATGATAGGGCCATCATTTCTTTCTGCACGGTCCGAAGCGGCAGGCTAACGATAAATACACTCCCCTCCCCCGGTCTTCCAATGGCCGATATGAACCCCTTATGCATTTCCACGATCTTTTTGCAAAGGGCCAGACCGATCCCCGTCCCCTCATACTCCGCCGTAGGATGAAGACGACGGAACATATCGAAGATCTGCTCTGCATATTTCTGATCGAACCCGATGCCATTGTCCTCGATGTAGATCCGGCCATAAAGGGTTTCCATATCCCTGCCGTTGGCGGCCGTATCGGCCTGCTCATACCGTACCCGTATCCGCGGAGGCTGCTGGGATTTGCTGTATTTTAATGAATTGCTGATCAGGTTCGAAAACAACGGCCCCATTAGCACCGTACTGGCAGGCAGCACGGGCAGATCCTCCAAAATGATCTCCGCCTTCTTTTCCTGGATGACCCCATCCATTTCCGAAAGCACCTCCTTCAGGACGCCATTCAGATCGACCTCCTCAAAGGATTCCTTTTCCACGGAGATCTTCGAAAACCGCAGGATGTCATTGATCAGGTCCTGCATACGCCGGGATACCTCCTGTATACGGAACAGGTAGAGCCGGCTGTCCTCGCTGAGAGACGAATCGTTCCGGCTGGCCATGAGCCGGTCACTGAACATACGGATCTTCCGCAAAGGCGCCTGCAGATCATGGGAGGCCATAAAGGCAAACAGATCCAGGTCCTTATTGGCAGACTCGAGACGGGCAATATTTTCCAATAGCTGCCGGTTCAGCTCCTTTACCTTCTCCTCGGAAGCCTTCCTCTCCAGGATCTCCAGCTCCAGGCTCCGGTTGACGGCGATCAGCTTTTGCTCCTGGGCGATCAGCCGCTGGTTCTTTTTATAAAGATCGACAAAAACGGCGACCTTGGCCCGCAACAGGTCCGGGTTCACCGGCTTGTAAATGTAATCCACGGCGCCCGCCCGGTACCCCTTAAAAATATTCTCTTCCCCATAATTGTTCGCCGTTATAAAAATGATGGGGATATGCCGGAGCCTGTCCCGCTCATAGATAAGGGATGCCGTCTCGAAACCATTGAGATTGGGCATCTGCACATCCATCAGGATGAGCGCGAAATCAAAATCCGTCAGTAGTAACTTTAATACCTGGCGCCCGGAGGTGGCCTTTACTATCCGATAGTTATCAGGCCCCAACACGGTCTCCATGGAGAGCAGGTTGTCTTCCCTGTCATCCACTAACATGATCTTAGGCTGCATGTACTAGGTGATTTGTCAATGATCGTTCTTTTATAAGTAACCGGTCTTTATTTATAGAACCATACCCGCATCAAAGATAACAATTGATCGATCTTCAATGGCTTGGTAATATAATCACTCGCACCCGCCTCGATACATTTCTGCCGGTCCCCCTTCATCGCCTTGGCGGTCACGGCTATGATCGGCAGGGTGCTGTTCTTATGCTCCCGCCGGATCTTCTGCGTGGTCTCATACCCGTCCATTTCCGGCATCATGATATCCATCAGCACCATATCCACCTTCTGCTTGTCGTCATTGATGATGTTGATCGCCTCCCTTCCGCTCTCCGCCGTGATGACATTGATATTATACCGCTCAAAGACCGTGGTCAGCGCAAAAAGATTGCGTACGTCATCATCCACGCAAAGGATGTTCTTCCCGGTAAGGATATCATCCTTCATCCGGATGTTCTCGATCACCTTTCTCTTCTCCGGGGCCAGCTCCTTGTGGTTGATATGCAGATGCAGGACGGTCTCTTCCAGCAGGTGCTCCAGGGAGTTGACGCCTTTCAGCAGGACGGTATTCGAGCTCCGGTTAAGATGATTCAGCTCCTTCTTATCAAAATCCCGCGCGGAATAGACGATGACCGGCGTCAGCTTCTTTTTGCTCTCGCTGACCTGGTTGACAAGGTCGAGACCGGAGATATCGGGAAGGGTATAGTCCAGGATGATACAATCGAATTCCTTGATATCGTTCTCCTCCAGCGCCTTTTTGCCCGAAGAGGCAATGGTCACCTGCATATTGTCGCTCCGTAGCATCTTGCTGATCTGCGAGGATTCGAGCTCATTGTCCTCCACCACGAGGATCCGCTTGATCTCCTTCTTATTAAAGGAAAGAATATCTTCAAAAAGTTCGCTCAGGGCCTCATTCTCCAATGGCTTCAGCAGGAAGCTGCGGGCGCCCCGCTTCAAGGCCAGGGTCTGGTTCTCTTCCCCCGAGATGAGGTGGATAGGAATATGCCGGTAGTTAAGATCGTTGCGGAGCAGGTCCAGTACCTTCCATCCGCTGGTATCCGGCAGCTTGACATCCAGCGTAATGGCAATGGGAGTAAACCGGTTGATAAAGTCGAATACTTCGATATAGTTGGTGGCGATGACCCCCTTTAGTCCATATTGATGGGACTTTTCCAGGATGATCTTACCAAACCGCAGGTCGTCCTCCACGATCAGGACGATCTTATCCCCCTGCTGGATCGAAGTCCGGTCGTCGCCGGCATCATTGATCATTTCGTTGACGATAGTGAGGGGAGAGCCCTCTACCCCATCGCTGGTCACCCGCAGGGAATGGAGCAGGGTATCGATCTCGCCGCTGCCACTCTCCATCTGCATCTGGCGATAGGCGTTGAGACTCTCGGAAGCCTCCTTGGAAATAAGCCCGGTCACATTCTCTACCGGCAGGAAAAGGGTGAAGGTGCTGCCCCGTTGCGGAACGCTCTCCAACTCTATCGTACCACCCAACAGTTCGGCCAGACCACGGCTGATGGACAGCCCCAGACCGGTCCCCCCGTATTTACGGCTGGTAGACCCCTCCGCCTGTTGAAAGGCCTCGAAGATGATATTCTGCTTCTCCTGCGGTATCCCGATCCCCGAATCGCTGATGGCAAACGCCACCACCTGCCGGGCAGTGTCCAGGCTGGGATTACCGATCTTCCAGTTCCGGTTCGCCTCATAGATCTTCAGCTTCACTTCTCCTTTTTCCGTGAACTTAAAGGAGTTGGACAACAGGTTCTTCAGGATCTGGTTGAGACGCTGCAGATCGGTCTCCATGCTCTGCGGCAGCCGCGGATCGGTCTCGATGGTGAACCGCAGATGACGGGCTTCGGAGATCGGCTTGAAGGTCGTCTCCACAAAGCTGGCGATCTCGCCAAACCGGACCGGCGATATATTGGCCGTGATAAACCCGGACTCGATCTTCGAAAGGTCCAGGATGTCATTGATCAGCTGGATAAGGTCATCTCCACAGGAGTGGATGGTCTTGGCATAACGTATCTGCTTATCCGAAAGGTTGCCCTCCGCATTTTCATATAATTGCTGGGCAAGGATGAGCAGGCTATTCAACGGCGTCCGCAGCTCATGCGACATATTCGCCAAAAACTCGGATTTGTACTTGGAGGTAAGCGTAAGCTGCTCGGCTTTCTCTTCCAGCGAACGACGCGCTTCCTCCACTTCCTTGTTCTTGGCTTCCACCTCGTTTTTTTGCTTGGCCAGCAGCAGGGCCTTGTCCTGTAATTCATCATTGGTACGCCGCAGCTCCTCCTGCTGGATCTTCAGTTCCCCGGCCAGGGACTGGGACTGCGCCAGCAGCTCTTCGGTACGCGTATTGGCCTCGATGGTATTGAGCACGATCCCGATACTCTCCGTCAGCTGGCTGAGGAAGTCCAGGTGCGTTTCACTAAAGACATCCAGCGAAGCAAGCTCGATAACGGCCTTTACATCGTTCTCGAACAACACCGGCAGGATGATGAGATTGGCAGGTTTGGCCCGCCCGAGACCGGAACTGATCTTTATATAGTTGGAAGGAACGTTGGTAAGCATGATCCTTTCCTTTTCAAAGGCCACCTGCCCCACCAGCCCCTCCCCGATGGCAAATTCCGTGGGGATGTTCTTATCGGACCGGTAACCATAGGCGGCAAAAAGATTCAGCTTTACGTTTTGCGTCTCTTCGTTCTGTTTGAGGATATAAAAGGCGCCATAGTGCGCGGTAACCACCTGGGCCAGCTCCGAAAGGATCCGCTGCGCCACGGTGTTGAGGTCCTTCTGCCCCTGGAGCATCTGCGTAAACTTCGCCAGGTTGGATTTCAGCCAGTCCTGCTCCTGGTTCCGGAGCGTGGTCTCCTTCAGGTTGGCGATCATCTGGTTGATGGTATCCTTCAACGCTTCCACCTCACCCTTCGCCTCTACGCGGATGGTACGGGTAAGGTCCCCCTTCGTCACCGCCGAGGCAACTTCCGAAATACTCCGCACCTGCGTGGTGAGGTTCTGCGCCAGCTGGTTCACATTCTCCGTCAGGTTCTTCCAGATCCCCGAGGCGCCGGGCACACTGGCCTGACCACCAAGACGCCCTTCCACACCGACCTCACGGGCCACCGTGGTCACCTGGTCGGCGAAAACGGCCAGCGTATCGATCATTTCATTGATGGTATCCGTTAGCTGGGCAACTTCCCCGCGGGAGACGATGGACAGCTTTTGTTTAAGGTTACCCGTTGCCACGGCCGTCACGACCTTGGCGATACCACGCACCTGGTTGGTCAGGTTGGACGCCATCATATTCACGGAGTCGGTCAGATCCTTCCAGGTACCGGCCACACCCCTTACCTGGGCCTGGCCCCCGAGCTTTCCTTCCGTACCCACTTCCCGCGCCACCCGCGTCACCTCGAAGGCAAACGAGTTCAGCTGCTCCACCATCGTATTGATCGTATTCTTCAGATCCAGGATCTCTCCCTTTACCTCGATGGCCACGGTCTTGGAAAGGTCACCGCTGGCCACCGCCTTCGTCACTTCGGCAATGTTTCGCACCTGCGCCGTCAGGTTACCCGTCATCTGGTTCACCGAGTCGGTAAGGTCCTTCCAGGTACCCGCCACCCCCGGCACAAAGGCCTGGCCACCCAGCTTACCATCCGTACCCACTTCCCGCGCCACACGCGTCACTTCCGATGCAAAGGCGCGGAGCTGGTCCACCATGGTATTCAGGGTCTCCTTCAGCTGCAGGATCTCCCCGCGCACGTCCACGGTGATCTTCTTTGACATATCCCCATTGGCCACGGCGATCGCCACCTCCGCGATATTCCGCACCTGCGCGGTCAGGTTGCCGGCCATCTGGTTCACCGAGTCGGTAAGGTCCTTCCAGGTACCGCCGACACCCGGCACGAAAGCCTGACCACCCAGCTTGCCTTCAGAACCTACTTCACGGGCCACACGCGTCACTTCCGAAGCAAAACCGCGGAGCTGGTCCACCAGCGTATTGATCGTATTCTTTAATTCCAATATTTCTCCCTGCACATCCACGGTGATCTTTCTCGAAAGGTCACCATTGGCGATGGCCGTCGTTACTTCGGCGATGTTACGTACCTGTGAGGTCAGGTTGGAAGCCATCTTATTCACCGAGTCCGACAGGTCCTTCCAGGTACCCCCCACCCCCGGCACATTGGCCTGACCACCCAGCTTTCCTTCGGAACCTACTTCACGGGCCACACGCGTCACTTCCGAAGAGAAGGAGTTGAGCTGGTCCACCATGGTATTGATGGTATTCTTCAATTCCAGGATCTCCCCTTTTACATCCACCGTGATCTTACGCGAAAGGTCACCCTTCGCCACGGCGGTGGTCACTTCGGCGATATTCCGCACCTGGCCGGTCAGGTTGGAAGCCATCCCGTTCACGGAGTCGGTAAGGTCCTTCCAGACACCCCCAACCCCTTCCACCGCGGCCTGCCCTCCCAGCTTTCCTTCCGAACCCACTTCACGCGCCACACGCGTCACTTCCGAAGAGAACGAGTTGAGCTGGTCCACCATGGTATTGATGGTATTCTTTAATTCGAGGATCTCCCCCTGCACATCCACGTCGATCTTACGGGACAGGTCACCCGTAGCCACGGCCGTAGTCACTTCGGCAATATTCCGCACCTGGGCGGTCAGATTGCCGGCCATGATGTTCACGGAGTCGGTCAGGTCCTTCCAGGTACCCCCGACACCCGGCACGTCCGCCTGCCCCCCCAGCTTTCCTTCTGAACCTACTTCCCGCGCCACACGCGTCACTTCCGAAGAGAAGGAGTTGAGCTGGTCCACCATGGTATTGATGGTATTCTTTAATTCGAGGATCTCTCCTTTTACGTCCACGGTGATCTTACGGGTCAGGTCACCCTTGGCCACGGCCGTGGTCACTTCGGCAATGTTACGCACCTGGCCGGTCAGGTTGGAGGCCATCCCGTTCACGGAGTCGGTAAGGTCCTTCCAGGTACCCGCCACCCCTCTTACATGCGCCTGCCCCCCCAGCTTTCCTTCCGTACCTACTTCCAGCGCCACACGGGTCACTTCCGAAGAAAAGGAGTTGAGCTGGTCCACCATGGTATTGATGGTATTCTTTAATTCGAGGATCTCCCCTTTCACGTCCACGGTGATCTTCTTGGACAGATCACCCTTGGCTACGGCAGTGGTCACTTCGGCAATGTTCCGCACCTGGGCGGTCAGGTTACTACCCATCCGGTTCACGGAATCGGTAAGGTCCTTCCAGACACCGGCCACCCCCTTTACCTTGGCCTGCCCCCCAAGCTTCCCCTCCGAACCCACTTCCCGGGCCACACGCGTCACTTCCATGGAAAAGAGATTGAGCTGCTTCACCATGTCATTCACTTCCCGGGCAATACGCGAGAACTCCCCCTGCAGGGTATGACCACCGATCTCCAGCGGCATTTCCTGGGAAAGATTCCCCTTGGCCACTGAGCTGATCACATGGGCGATCTCAATGGTCGGATGAACAAGATCGGATATAAGCGCGTTGAGGGAGTCGACACCGGTACTCCAGGAACCCTTGGCATTGGGGACCTCGATCCGCTGGGTCAGCTTACCCTGTTTGCCGATCGTATTGCCGGCCTTGGTGAACTGACGCATCATTTCCTCGTTGAGAGAGATAATTTCGTTGAGGGTATCGCATATCTTGCCTTTTACCCCTACTTCGTCGATAGGCATGCGAACGCCAAAGTTACCATTGCGGACCTGGATCAGGACACGCAACAGCTCTTTGTCATCCAGCAGCGAGGAATCCGGTGGTTCGGCATTTCGGAAACGGGTCCCGTTGGCAACAGGAGCCGGACGAAGGATCTTAGCGGTCTTCTTTTTGACTTCTTTTGTGTTAGCGGCCATGGTGGGCTTTTTTCTTTATCAAAAAAATTTGTAATAGGAACACTCTAATTTGGATGATAGCTGGTTTTTCCGGCAGGAAATACGGCAAGACTTGCGCCATATATTTGGCAAGGTTCTGGTACAGTATTAAAAATAGAATAAATACAGGTTGATTTGACGGATAAAATGGTCATCGTAAAGTATTGTTTTTGACGTAATTTAATAAATTTATACACCCTTAAAGGACAACAGCCTGGCTTATTATCCAACAGAACAACCTTTATTTTATTTATGAAAAGTAGCGCAGCCCATCTTATTTTCATCGTAGACGATGATCCGGACGATCGGCAGATCATACTGGATGCCTTTTTGGAGAACAGCCCGCAGATCGACTATGTTTTTATCGAAAACGCGGAAACACTGCTGGAAAACCTGTATTCCGACGCATCAGACTACCCGGCATTGATCCTGCTGGACCTGAATATGCCCGGTATGCTCGGCCTCCAGGCCCTCAAAGAGATCCGGAGCAATAAGAAATTCAGCCAGATCCCCATCATCGTGCTTACCACGTCGACGCTCAACCAGGATCGCAAGACCTCCTACGAACTTGGCGCCAGCTGCTTCCTGCGAAAACCCGATTCTTACGGCGAATTGGTGGAGATCACCAACTCGATCGTCAAGCTTTGGCTACATGAAAATTAAATTGTTTTTCGTCCAAAACAGACCTGACAAATTAAAAAAGTGTGGATTTTTTTCCACACTTTTTTAATTAAATGAAAAAAAACTCCCCTAAGTCTCCCTTTTTTGCAAGGAATAGGTTTTGAACAGGGTGAATCGAACGACCAACAATCGCAATTCACTTAAAATTTTTATTATGAACCTACTCACATCAAGCAATTATCGGGGATTTGCCCTAAGGATCGGACTATTCTTTTCCACCTTTCTGTTGGCATTCACCCTACAGGGAGTATGCGCTCCGGTAGCCAACCCTTCTCCCGTACCTTCCAAAGAGGCCATTTCCAATATGACCGAAGAACAAAAAGAAGCCCGTATAGAAGCCATGAAAGAAAGGGTCAACGAGATCAGGGCCATGGATAAATCGACCCTGACAAGGGCAGAACGAAAAGCCCTCCGCACCGAGCTCAAAGACATGAATAAAGAAGCCCGTGCCATGGGTCATCATGCCGTAACCGGAGTATATATCTCCGTCGGAGCGCTGATCATTATCATCCTATTGCTGATCATCATCCTGTAACCGGGATCATGCATACCGTACCGGGACCCGTTGTAAGACGGGTCCCTTTTTTGTCCACTGCCCGCCTTAAACAGTCCATCATCATTGGCTAATACCCGGGATGGCATTCCATTTGCGGCATTTGTAGTAAAATCAGGAACCATGAATAAGTTTACTTTTTCAGCCCTGATCTTCTGCGGTCTTTTGGCAGCCGCACCAACCCAAGGGCAATCGATCGGGGACTTCAATACCCCGGTCATGGTCAGCCAGGGAGATCACTCCGGCTTTACCGCATATCCCCAGAACAATATGGTAGTCATGCGCTGGCAATCGGGCAGCGAAACAAACGTCGACCATTTTCTGATCGGACATTCCACCGATAGCATACATTTCACACCGCTCCACGAGCTGGTATCCCGCACCGCCATCGATCGCGATAGCTCCTACCAGGACGAAGATAGCTATCCCGCCGGCGGACTCAACTATTACCGGCTAACCGTGGTCGATAAAGACGGCAACGCTTTCTCCTATCCCATCGTCCGGGTGGACCTTTCCGAAAAAAACCGGCTGACGCTCAATCCATCGGTTGTAACCATGGGCGCCACCGTACGGCTGGATGCCTATCATGAACAGCCGCTCACGATCAATATCTTTAGCGAAAGCGGGAAACTGACCGGAAGCTATCTGGTCAACAGCACCTCCTTCAATATCAACACCTCCGGATGGAGCAAGGGAATGTATATCTACCGGATCTCCGACCCTCTTCACCCCTTGCTCGATGCAGGCAAGCTCATCGTGTTATAATGCATCTGGATCATCCCCGCTTTATATAAACCGGCTGGCTCCCCCGGTTTATTCAAACTGGACTATGAAACTCTCCCTCCGGGTCTGTAAGTTTGTGGATATAAATCAACCGTATGACGCAACCTATCATCGACGCCGGGTCGCTGCCCCTACTCAAAGGGAACCATGTCTTCCTGACCTTCCTTACCGAAGAAGACAGGGAACCGCTCCGGCAACTGGCACGGGATCCCCGGCTCTGGGAGTTTACAAAGACACTCCTGATCAATGATCAGTACGATCTTCAATTTGACGTTTATTTCAACGACGCGCTGGCGCTCACCTGCATCGGGGAACAGGCATTCGTGATCCGGGATACAAAAGATGACCATATCCTGGGGATGACGCGGCTGTTCTCCATCGAACGGAAAAATAAAAAACTGGAGATCGGCCATACCTGGTATATCCCCGCCGTCTGGGGAAAAGCCCACAATAAGGAATGCAAATTACTTTTGCTGCAATACGTCCTCGAAACACTGCAATTCAACCGCGTCCAGTTCCGGGTAGCCCACCAGAACCTGCGTTCGCAAAAAGCCGTAACAAAGATCGGGGGCGTAAAAGAAGGCGTATTACGGAGAGATGGTATTCGTAACGACGGTTCCCGCCGGGATACGGTCATCTTCAGCATCATTACCGACGAATGGCCGGAAAAAAAGGCCGGCCTGCTCCGGCTTCTCTCATAATTTCTTCCGCATCCACCAATCCGTCTGGGCGTCGAGCCCAACAAGAAAGACATGTTCCCCAAACCGCTCGAACCCCCATTTGGTATAAAATTCTATGGCCCGCCCGTTGTGCTCCCAAACACCCAGCCAGACCCAATCCATACCCTTTGCCCGCGCAGTGTTCAGACAGGCCTGCATAAGGGCCTTTCCTACTCCTTTACCAATTGTCTTTTGTTCGGAATAGATCTGGACGATCTCGATCGCCCGCTCCCCCGCAAGCCCCTCCGGCGGGTCCGTTTCCCGCAGCGAAGCATACCCCACCGCCCCGGTCTCCCATTCGGCGAGTAAAAAAGTACGCCCTGGAGCACCCACTTCCGCCATTTGCTTTTCACGGGGAAATTGCTCCTCCAGGAAAATACGCATGTTCTCCTCCGTGTTGTACACGGAAAAACTATCATAAAAGGTACGCCGGCTGATATCGGCCACCAGTTCCGCATCCTCCCGCCCGGCTGTCCGTACTCGAATTTCAGATGTCATGGACGCAAGCTAAAAAAAATAGGGCAATGTCCGGGACAGACATAAAAAAAACTCTCCTCATAGACATGAGGAGAGTCGCGTTCTGGCTGGAACTATTCATTCATTCACATGAGAGACGATAAATTTTACCCGTTTACTTTTTCTTTCTAAGGTTCGGGTGGGGGGCCGGTACGGTATTCGGTCCTTCTTCACCGGTGCCGTCCTTCAGGTCCACCGTATTTTCTTCGCCACCGCTCTGACCATACCGGAAGATAAACCGGTCGGAACTGATCCCTTCCTTTTCAACGAGATGATTGATAACGGCATTGACCCGATCCCAGCTCAGCTGCTGATTAGCCTTGCTGGATTCGCCATAACCGATCACGGCGATCTTACAGTTGGGATTGTTACGCAGCTTTTCCGAAGTGCTGGCCAGTAATGCCTGGGCATCCTTGCTCAATGTCACCGACCGTCCTTTGAAGGTGATGCTGGGCAG
>DASYBV010000044.1:0-2975 GCA_036500545.1 Puia sp.
AAAGAATAATCCCTATACAACGGAATATATTTAAGACGTGACCCGAAAAGTATGTCGATGTCCTCTACCTACTGGGAATGGCCTGCTACTTATGCAAGTGCAACCACCCCTAACCGTTAACCAAAACTCAAGTCCTAAACCGGGGGGAAATCCCGTAGACATTGAGAAAGTGCACCCACACCTTAGAATTATTGTTCTACCACACCTCCAACAAGGGTGGGTGGTCAAACAATCAGCGCTAATGCTTTTCAGGCGAAATCTGTTTGCTACGCAACTTAGACTTTGCCGTGTCAGACGCAAACGGGCTCACCATACTATTTCAACAGCCGAAGTAACAGCCGATGACGTTCTGGATCGCTACGTGTCTTTTTATCTGCACACACACCAAATAACCATCAGCAACTATCCAAGACCGAGGAGGGTTCCCAAGCCCCCTCATATACCCACCAGGTAATAAGCGGTCTAATCTTGGAGAGAAACGCTTCGTCCCAACGAGAGTCGCTCGCAGGCGGAGCATTTCCCATACTAATCTGCAAACGGCACACCTAATTGTATTGCTGCTGCGGAGTCTCCGACGACCACACAGAACGACAATTAGAGTCTTCTAGCATCACTCGGACCATGGTCCAGTCATGCTTAGTCATGCATAGTATGGTTGCTATGTAGAAAAACTCGTCCCAACAAGAGTCACTTGCGTGGGGTAGTTTTCCCTAGTTAAATGTAAATGGCACACCAACTTGTATGAGACAAGCGGAGTAATACCTAAGTGTCTGCTAGATAATTCCACTACGTAGAATTAATGCGTCGCATTGCGCACCGTGTGTATACGCGTGCATTTGAGACAACATACTCAATGGTAATACCATGTATATGAGTACCGTTGTGGAGTAGTGACATAACAGAGCCTCAGCGTACTAAGCCTTGCCTGTAGCCTCTTCTCAGAGGTGTAACACTAGCCCCCCTTCCGAAGGCGGTCGTCCCGAACGCTACTTCGTAGACTCAACATAAACCAACTCTTTATAAAAACCCTTAACCTTTCAAAGGAAAAAACAGGGAAAACTCCAGACAAAATTCTAAAACCTAAAAAACTGAAAAACCCAAAAAACCTCTCTATACAAGAGGAAAAAATACAGGAAAACTAAAAAATAAAATCCTAACACACAGAGAGCCATCAAAACCCAGTGGGCCACCTCATAACGTCAACCGACAAGGTGGGGAGTGATAATTCTTTCTGAACTCCAAAAGGTAATCTCTGGTGCCATCACTTCTTGCCCTTCTTCTTCAGTCTGCTATCCATCGCAGCCGCAGGGTGGCGCGCATGGAAAGCCCGGACAAGCGCACGAGGCAAATGTTCCAAGGGTTCCTCAGTCCACTCAGACCGCTCAGGATAACCCTTCCACTTAATGAGATACAACACTTTCTTTCGACCAGTGCTGTACTCAGAGTCCATGATCTCTTCTACCTCGAAGTCTTCAAGGACCTGTTGACCATCCACATCATACCCAACCTCATGATCCATGCCGAACCTGTCGACATAGTTCAAGTCGGTCACCGCAACGGGTGGTGGGTGTAGTCCCTTGGTTGACTCGCGATAAGGTTCCAACAGTGAAGTATGAAACACATTATGTACGCGCCAACGCTTTGGCAACTCCAACTCAACAGACATACCACTCCTATCCACCAGCCTGAGAACCTTGAAGGGTCCAAAGAGCTTCGCATCCAACTTCTTTGCCGCCCTACGCGTCCGGATATTCTTCCCGTTCAACATCACCAGGTCGCCAGCCTTGAACTGCGGTGCAGTTGTCTTAGACTTGTCATAGTAGCGACCCATCTTGTGTGCTGTCTTCTTTAGATACTCAGTGCATAGTTCATGCACATTCGTAATCCAGTGGGCATAATTCCTAGACGCAGGGTTCTTCGACTCCATCTCTACGGGCCAGGTGGTCCGCGGATGAAAGCCGTAGTTTGCGTAGAAGGGACTCATTTGCGTTGCCGTAGTCACAGAGTTATTGTAACTATACTCGGCAAGTGGGAGCATCTCACACCAGTCATCCTGCTCATAATTGCAGTATTGACGGAGGTAATGTTCCAATGTCTGATTGATGCGTTCCGTTTGGCCATCGGTTTGTGGCCGGAACGCAGTGCTCTTTCTCAAGCGCACGTCAAGCTTCTTCATCAACTCAGCCCAGAACGTCGATGTGAAAACTGGGTCGCGATCCGAAACGATATCGCTCGGTAACCCGTGTAGCTTCCACACGTTTGCCAGGAAGAGCTTTGCACAACCCTCAGCTGTCTTCTGACCATTCTTGACAGGAATAAAGTGAGCCATCTTTGTATAGCGGTCCACTATTACCCATACTGTCGAGCAGTCATCCGATACCGGGAGATGTGTGATGAAGTCCATGGAGATTGAATCCCACGGAGCATAGGACAATTCAAGAGGATGCAATGTGCCATGCCTCTTATGACGGGACGCCTTGTTCCTCTGGCAGTCAACGCAAGAGCGAACGTAGTCCTCGATATCTTCTGCCATCCTTGGCCAGTAGAAGTTGCGGTTGATCATCTCGAGGGTCTTATCCATGCCCATATGACCAGCCACCATGGTGTCATGCTCGTTCTCAAAGACCAGCTTCTTGAGAGCATCATTTCTTGGGAGCCATATCTTTCCTTTACGGAATAGCATCCCATCCTTGTATGTAGTATCAGCGAGGACTTCGCCATTTACGGCGTGTGCCTCGCGAGCCTTTTCATACTCCTCTTGCCAGATCAGGTCATCGGCGGCTTTCTCGACGATTTCCATCTCCAGATCCTTTGTCAATTTCACCACTGGGCGTAAGCCCTGAATCATAACAGAAGAGAGTAACACTTCTGCTTGTTCGTAATGGCTACTTTGGATCCATTGGCCCTCTTTGAGTACACGTTCCACCGGCTGATAGCCTTGCCCCCCCTTTTCAGGGCGGAACTCCGAACGCCTG
>DASYBV010000045.1:0-45438 GCA_036500545.1 Puia sp.
CTGCCCAGCATCACCTTCAAAGGACGGTCGGTGACATTGAGCAAGGATGCCCAGGCATTACTGGCCAGCACTTCGGAAAAGCTGCGTAACAATCCCAACTGTAAGATCGCCGTGATCGGTTATGGCGAATCCAGCAAGGCTGCGCAGCAGTTGAGCTGGGATCGGGTTAATGCCGTTATCAATTATCTCGTTGAGAAGGAAGGGATTAGCTCTGACCGGTTTATCTTCCGGTATGGTCAGAGTGGTGGTGAAGAAAATACAGTGGACCTGAAGGACGGCACCGGTGAAGAAGGACCGAACACGGTACCGGCCCCGCACCCGAACCTGCGTAAGAAATAATAAATCAATCATTTGATAAAAAAACCTCCGGCTTGCCGGAGGTTTTTTTTATCTATTCATTAACTAGCTTTTTTTGGGTTAAATGCTAATTACTTCCATATTTGCCCCCAAAACATTAACTTTGCAGTCCTTTATGCGACTATTTACGACATTACTCATAGGGATCGTTACGTTCAGCTCTTGTTCGCATTTCTCTAAAGTGCTGAAAAGCAATGATTACGATTATAAGCTGCGGATCGCTGACAAATATTATGCAGAAAAGGACTACGACCACGCCCAGCAATTGTTTGAGGAGCTTTTCCGGGTATTCAAGGGGAGCGATCATTTTGAGGACATCTATTATAAATTCGCCTATTCTGCTTATTATCTGAAGGAGTATGCGAATGCGGAGAACCTGTTTAAAGGCTTTGTCGAAGTATTCCCCAATAGCGGAAAGGCCGAAGAGATGGACTATATGCGGGCCTATACGTTTTATAAACAGTCGCCCCGGGTAGAACTGGACCAGACCAATACGACCAAGACCATCGGTTTTATGCAGGCCTTTATCAATACCCACCCAGGCTCTACCAAGACAAAGGAAGCGACGGATATCATCGATATCTGCCGGGCTAAGCTGGAGTTGAAGGATTACCGGAGCGCCGAACTCTATTTTAACCTGGGTTATTTCAAGGCCGCCGGTGTGGCGTTGAACAGCCTCATGAACAGCTACCCGGACTCGCAAAAGAGTGATGAGTACAAGTTTATGATAATCAGATCTTATTATCAATATGCCCTGGTAAGCACCGATGAAAAGAAAGAAGATCGTTTTGGTCAGGTGGTGACACAATGTAATGAGTTCATCGATCGTTTCCCGGAAAGCAAACTGACGAAGAGTGTACAGGAATACCTGAATTTATCTCAAAACAATATTAAACTGGTAAAAAATGAGCAGGCTAAGAAGACAAGTTAATGCAAACACCACGAATGTGGTGGAGACAAAGAATCTTACCGATATCAAGGCAAAGACCGGGAATCTGTATGAATCCATTGCCATTATCGCCAAGAGGGCCAACCAGATCAATATCTCCCTGAAAGAAGAACTGCACAATAAGCTGGAAGAATTTGCCAGCCATACCGATAGCCTGGAAGAGATCCACGAGAATAAGGAGCAGATCGAGATCTCCAAGGCATATGAAAGAATGCCCAACCCGGCACTCCTGGCTACCCAGGAATTTATGGATGAAAAGATCTATTATCGGAAAAATGACGACGATCTCTTTAAATAATATCATTCGTTAGATACAAAAGGGCGCTGATGGCGCCCTTTTATGTTTAAAAATTATGTTTCAAGGAAAAAAAATATTACTGGGTGTTACGGGTAGTATCGCTGCCTATAAGTCTCTCTTGCTGGTGCGGCTCCTGGTAAAGGAGGGGGCGTCCGTGCGGGTGATCCAAACGGCTGCCTCCAGGGATTTTGTTACTCCCCTGTCGCTGTCCACCCTGTCCAAAAACCCCGTTCTATCGGATCTCACACAAGAAAATACCTGGACGAATCACGTGGAATGGGGCCGCTGGGCGGATCTGATGCTGATCGCCCCCCTGAGCTGTAATACCCTTGCTAAAATGGCACATGGTCTTTGCGACAACCTATTGCTGGCCACTTATCTATCTGCTACCTGTCCGGTAGTCACCGCTCCCGCCATGGATGAGGATATGTGGCATCATCCATCCACAAAGGACAACCTGGAGCGGTTACGAAGTTTTGGGAACTTCGTTATCCCGGTGGAGAAGGGCGAATTGGCCAGTGGTTTGTATGGTGATGGAAGGATGGCGGAACCAGAGGCTATCCTTGCCTTTATCCGGGATCATTTCTTTTCTGAAAAGCCCCGGGATTTGTCGGGGAAAAGAGCGCTGGTAACGGCAGGTCCCACTTATGAGGCCATCGATCCGGTCCGGTTCATCGGCAATCATTCCTCGGGGAAAATGGGCCTTGCCATTGCCAAAGAGCTGGCAGAAAGGGGTGCACAGGTGGACCTGGTCCTGGGACCTTCCTCCCAGCCGGTAGAGATCCCGGGTGTGGCCGTGGTTCGGGTGGTATCGGCGGAGGAAATGTACAACGCCAGCCTGGAACGATTTCCCCGGGCGGATATCGCCGTTCTATCCGCTGCGGTAGCCGATTATACACCGGTCGTAAAATCCCCGGAGAAGATCAAGAAGAATAGCGGCACCCTGGTACTGGAACTGGAGAAGACACGGGACATCCTAATGACCTTGGGAAGCCAAAAGAAAAAGGGACAGGTGCTGGCAGGATTTGCCTTGGAAACCACCGGTGAAAAAGCATATGCCCTGGATAAACTGACCGCCAAAAATGCCGATCTGATCGTCCTGAACTCGCTGAACGACGAAGGCGCGGGTTTTGGTTTCGACACCAATAAGATCACCATCTTTGAAAAGGGTGGCCAGGAAATCCCTTACGAAAGAAAGCCCAAGCAACAAGTGGCAAAAGATATCGTTGATAGAATAGCAAAGATGTTGTATGCGTAAAAAATTCCTTTTACTGATACTCCTGTCGGGAACCATTGTTTCCCATCTTCTGGCGCAGGAATTACAGGCGAATGTCAACGTACTCGCCAACCGAATCCCTTCCTCCGTCGACCACAAGATCTTCCAGACCTTGCAATCCTCCCTTTTTAATTTTCTGAACGGGCGGAAGTGGTCTAACGAAAGTTTCCAGAACAATGAAAAGATCGTTTGTAATTTCCTGATCAATATAAGCTCCTCGGGGGATAACAACACTTTTCAGGCGACCCTGACGGTGCAGGCAGGACGCCCGGTCTATAATTCCTCTTATCAAAGCCCGTTGATCAATTTTCAGGACGAATCGTTTAGTTTCCGGTATGTGGAATACCAAACGCTCGATTTCAATGAGAACAGGGTGCAGGGGTCCGAACCTTTTGCCGCTAATCTGACGGCGGAACTGGCCTACTATGTCTATATGATCCTGGGATTGGATTTCGATTCCTTTTCCCTGCGGGGCGGCGATCCTTATTTCCAGAAAGCCCTGAATATCGTCAATAATGCCCCCGACAGCCGGGATATCACCGGGTGGAAGGCTTTTGATGGTGTCCGCAACCGGTACTGGCTGATAGAGAATTTTACCAACAGCAAATACGCGCTGGTCCATGATGCATATTACAGTTACTACCGTACAGGACTGGACCAGCTCTATGATAAGGAAGCAGATGGCCGGACGGCCATCCTCAATGCCCTGAATATGCTCAACACCGTCAATACGGAAAACCCGAACAGTATGGTCCTTCAGTTCTTTTTTCTCGGCCGGTCAACGGAAGTGTCAAAAGTCTTTCTGAAAGCGGCCCCGGATGAAAAAAGCCGGGCATTGGATCTTCTCACCCGGCTGGATATTTCCAACATAAATAAATATAAACAGGACCTGCAATGAGGGTAATAATCGGTCTGTTGGCCGTTCTCGTTCTGGTAGGTTGTACGGATAAGAACAGGATCCCCTCCGGCGTCCTCCCAAAAGAAAAGATGGAAAATATCCTGTGGGATATGATCCAGGCCGATCAGTTTTCGGCCATGTACCTGGTAAAGGATTCTGCCCATCTGAATATCAAGACGGAAAACCTGCGTCTCTATCAGGAGGTATTCCGGCTGCACCAAGTCTCCAGGGAGGATTTTCGCAAGAGCTTTCAATACTACCAGGATCGCCCCGATCTTATCAAGACCGTTTTTGACAGCCTCCTTTCCCGGGGTAATCGTCTGCGGACGGAAAGCTATAACAAGCCTGCCCCGCCGCCAGTATCTTCACCTGCCATAATCCCTCCTGCCAAAGGTTCCCCTGCATCTCCACTTCCGGTTAAGCTCCCCGGACAGGGCCCGGCGCGAAAGCCGTTCGTTGCACCGAATCATAGGCGGGATTCATCCAACCAAAAGGGTAAGCTGCCCGTCCGGTAGGCTTATTCGTCCCGATGGGTCGGCACATCGTATTTTGAACCGTTCTTAGTCGTATTTTTAGGATCAATAAATCTTACCGGATGAAAAAAGTCGTTGCCGGGGCCACTGCCGCCATTCATGATATCCAGGACGGAGCCGTCATTATGCTGGGCGGTTTTGGATTATGCGGAATTCCCGAAAATTGTATCGCCGCATTGACGCACAAAGGCGTTGGCCGGCTCATTTGTATCTCCAACAATGCTGGGGTAGACCATTTTGGCCTGGGCCTCCTGCTAAAAACCCGTCAGATAAAGAAAATGATCAGCTCCTATGTGGGAGAGAACGAGGAGTTCGAGCGGCAGCTATTGAGCGGAGAGCTGGAAGTAGACCTGGTTCCCCAGGGTACCCTGGCTACCCGTATTCAAATGGCGGCCATGGGGATCCCCGCCTTTTATACACCGGCCGGTTATGGAACGGAGATAGCGGCCGGCAAAGAGGTGCGGGAGTTCGGAGGCAAGCCTTATCTGATGGAACATGCGTTGCATGCCGATTTTGCCATTATCAAGGCTTGGAAGGGAGATACACTGGGCAATCTCGTTTTCCGGAAAACCACCCGTAATTTTTCAACCTCCATGGCAAAGGCGGGGAATATCACCATTGCAGAGGTTGAGCAGTTGGTTCAGCCTGGTGAGCTGGATCCCGACCAGGTACATGTACCGGGGATCTATGTTCACCGGATCTTCCAGGGTAGTGGTTATGAAAAGCGGATTGAACGCAAAACCATCCGCCTGACCGATTCGAAATAATTAAACGCAAAAACTTATTTATGGCATTGGATAAATTCGGAATTGCCAAGCGGATCGCACAGGAGCTGAGAGATGGGATGTATATCAACCTGGGCATCGGTATCCCGACCCTGGTGGCTAATTATATCCCTTCCGGTATCTCCGTTATGCTGCAGTCAGAGAATGGTTTGCTGGGGATAGGGCCTTATCCTACGGAGGCGGAAATGGATGCGGACCTGATCAATGCAGGGAAAGAGACTGTCACCGTTCTGCCGGGAGGAGCCTTTTTCGACAGCGCAGAGAGCTTTGGCATGATCCGGGCGGGGAAGGTAGATCTCACCGTATTGGGGGCAATGGAAGTCTCGGAAACCGGCGATATCGCCAACTGGAAGATACCGGGGAAGATGGTCAAGGGAATGGGAGGCGCGATGGATCTTGTGGCCAGCGCCCGGAATATCATCGTAGCCATGCAGCATACCAATCCTAAAGGCGAGTCCAAATTGCTGTCTGCCTGTACGCTGCCGTTGACCGGTGTAAAATGCGTAAAGAAGATCGTCACCGACCTGGCCGTTCTGGACGTTACGGCAGAAGGATTTTTGCTTTTGGAGAGGGCTCCGGGGGTGTCGGTTGAGGAGATTAAAGAGAAGACTACGGGAAGACTTATTATTCGCGGGGAAGTGCCGACAATGCGAGTTTAATGATAATCAATCGATCAGGTTATTCTTGACGGCAAAAAAGACCAGCCCTGCCGTATTTTTCGCGCCAAAACGCTCCATAAGGCGGTCCTTGATCGCCTCGACCGTACGGGGGCTTACATCGATCTTTTGGGCGATCTCCTGGGCGGTGAACTCCATGCAGATATAGCGCACGACCTCCCGTTCCCGGTCATTCAGGGTGATCTCTGTATTAAGGCTGGGAATGATCTTGGTGCGGGTATGGGATTTTTTCAGCAAAATGCGGTTTACAAAATTATTCAGATAATAGCCTTTGGTGGCTACTTCGATGATGGCGCGCTTGATCTCGGAAGGATCGGCACTTTTGAGAAGATATCCATTGGCGCCGATCTCCATCATATGACTTACAAAACGCTCGTCTTCATACATTGTCAGCGCTATAATGTGGATGGAGGGATATGTTTTAGCGATGATCTTGGTGGTTTCAATGCCATCTTTCAGCGGCATCCGAAGGTCCATGAGCACGACATCCGGTTCGGAAGCGGCCAGCCCATCCAGTAGTTCCTGTCCGTTTTCTGCTTCCTGGACAAATTTTATGGCGCTATAGGGCCGCAGGGATAGTATTACTCCCTTACGGAATATTTTGTGGTCATCGGCTATTGCAACTTTAATAACTCCCATAGGCTGTTATATATTGGATAGGGTGGTAAGCGTACCCTAAGATACATATTCTATTCCTGTTCCTGAAGCTTCTCTTCTTCTTCGTTGACGAGCTCGATCGTTACTTTATAATAGGTCTGGGACATATCCTTCTCAAAAAAGATCTTGCCATGCAATACTTTCAGCCGGCTTTGGATATTTTTCAGCCCGAGACCTACGTTGCTTTTATTCAGTTTATTAAAGTCGTTCTGCGTGATCCCGCGGCCATCATGGTGCAGACGGATAAAGAACTTGGTTCCGCTGGTATTCTGGGTAAGGTGGATAAAGCTGGCATTGCTATGTTTCAGGATATTATTGACCAGTTCCTGGATGACGCGGAAAATGATCAATTCGTTCTCCGACTGAAGACGCTCCCGGTAATCGTGGAAACGGGAGCTGGCGTTCATGCTGCCCGAGCCGCTGATCTTCTGGAACAGGTCGTTAACGGCGGATTCCAGCCCGAAATTTTTAAGGGTGGGGGGCATTAGGCTATGGGAGATATTGCGGATCAACTGGATGGTATCATCGATGATCGACTTGGCGTTATAGATACTCTGTAACTGGGTAGTTTTGTCGAGGTTCACCAGGTTCTCATTCAGGTATAACCGGGCGGTAGCCAGCAGGGGGCCGGCATCATCATGCAGGTCGGCGGCGATACGCTGCCGTTCTTCTTCCTGGAGCCGGATAGAGGCATTGAGCAGCAATTTTTGCTGGTCCTGTTCCATGCGCTGCAGGCGCAGTTGGTAGCGGATGACCTTACGCTGATGGAATATAATGAACACGATAAGCCCGATAGTAAGCGCCAGCATCCCGATAGTACCAAAATAGAGTACCAGGGACACATTGCTACCGGGATTAGTGATTTGTAGAAGTATCATTATAAGATCAACGTCTCCATAGGACGGGCGATTAGATTAGGTTTTAGGGTTTTCATTCAGTTAGGGTGTTAATAGGTGTCTGGGTATAAGTCTTCTAACGGATGTTTCAATTGTTTATTTTTTTTCATGGCAAAAGAGACGGCAAAAAGCAGGTTCTTTATAATGTCAAAAAGGCTGTTAATAGTCCAATAAGTCTTGTGTTCCTGCCGGGTGAACGAGGCGGCGTATATGAACAGAAAGAGCGTCGAAGAGAAATAGATCAGCAGGGCGATAACGATCCAGAATTTCTTGGAATAATAGACGTAAAAGATGGCGGGGTCCGTAATTTGCTCATACAGGAAGAAAATGCTGTAAAGGATCAGGAGGCTCGCCTCCAGTGAGACGGGTAGCGAATCAAAGGTCTCCGATCTTTTGGCGATGAGGTTAAAGGCGGCGATCACATAAAAAAGCACGGAACAGAAAAGCAAAATGTATTTAAATATCTTTCCTTTAAAGGATAGGTAGAGAAATAAGGCAAACAGCGTATACTCGATGATAGTAAAGGAGCTGAAGATATAGAAGGAATAAACCTTTGGTATATGATGATGCGCCGTATCGGCAACGGCCGACAGGATACAATATAGAAATATTACCCAAAATCCCTCCGTCTTATTCCTTTGATAGAACAAGAAGAAGAAAACCATGGGTAATATACCTGATAAATAACTTAACGATGAGAGCAATACCTTAAAGTTTCCTCAAATATATAAGGCATCTGCTTATAATCCAAGCATTTACTTGTCAAATAACCGGGTTAAACGATTACCAGCCAAATATCCAGGTCAGCAGATCGAAGCCAGTATCGTTCCGGTCGAATATGTCTGATCTGATTTCAGCGACGGATCCGTCCTGTTGTACGACCACTTTCTTTACGAGGTCCTTGCCATTAGCGTCCATTCCTACATAAACGAGGGTTTTTTGTCCTTTCTCGTTGATGCCGTTATAAAAACGAATACCGGCGCAACCGGGCTGAGCCAGGATTTGTTCCAGCGCATTTTTACCCATAGAAAACCACTTGATGTCATTAGGATAAGCCTTATCATAGCCTAAAATGAAGTCGGCAGCCTGTTCGTGGCTGATCTTTTCCCCTACGGTGGCATGATCTTTCTTTGTGAGTAACTCTTTTTGCATCATAAAAGTAAGTTTTTAGAGGTTCTGAAATGTTAGTTTGTAAGGCTAAGTAACCCCTAAAAAAAAATATGGACAACGGCTAAAATTTATGATAAAATGCTTTAAATTGCTTGTAATTCAAGTCAGTACTGAGTTTGAGGGGTTTTTCCCAGGGAGTTTACGAGGGTAAAATAGAGTAGTTTCACGCTATAAAATTAGTATTTTTACTATCGTTAAAATCGTAAAAAGGGCACGGAGAATTACTCAAAAAAGAGATATTCACATTTGGGGAGTAAGTGTTAATAAACCTGGAGGGAGGAAAGAACCCCTCAAAGCGGGGGAGGTGTAATTTAATTCCTGATTTTTCGTTCTTATGGTCTGTTCAACCGGCTGATCCCAATAAATTGAATAAATTCACTATCTTATATCCGGATGGAAGGGGGAGTCGAAAAAAAATAGAAGAAGTTGACTGATATTGGATTTTATATTGGTTTTCCCGGATATTGAAATCTTTTACTGGACGGTAAATGGACATTGGATGGTTTGCCGGATGATCCTGATCAATCAACTTCTGAACACAAAAATAAGTGGTAAGTGCTTGCCGGACAAGAGCAGAACTGCCCATTTTATAAAATGTGGAAATTACTTACCGAGTCGTATAAATTCTAAGAATATAAAGAGTAGTTCTACCTTACACCTGTGAGACGGCCGATGAAGAAGCCGGGGGATCAATGTTATAGTAACCTGATTGTCAACGAAAATTTAATACCTATACCTATTAATTTTACAAACCTGCCGGTATGACTGCTGAATTAGTAATCAAAGTATCGATCGCTGATGATCATAAGATTTTCCGCGACGGTATTAAAATGGCTCTGAAGAACAAGGAATATCTCAGGATCCTCTGGGAAGCCGAAGATGGTAAGGATCTCGTGCATAAGATGCAGATTAAACGCCCGGATGTATTATTAATGGACATCCGGATGCCTGAAGTGGATGGTATTAATGCCATCGGCCTGCTCCGGAAAGAATATGAAGAAGTCAAGATCATCGTGCTGACCATGTATGACGACCAGGAAATGATCTCTAAAATGATGGAAATGGGCGCCAATGCCTATCTGACAAAGACTACCGATCCTGATGAGATCTATCAGGCGATCCTCACCTGTATGAACGATGATTTTTACTTCAACGACCTGGTCAATAAGGCCGTTCTCTCCAAACTCCAAACCAAACGGCAGGTCCGGCAATTTTACCCCAGCCCCATCAAATTCTCCGAAAAAGAGATCCGTATTTTAAAGCTCCTTGCAGAAGACAAAACAACCGAAGAGATCTCCAAAGAAGTATTCCTCAGCACCCGCACTATCGAGACGATCCGGCAGAACATGAAGACAAAAATAGGCGCCAAGACCATTGCCGGTCTCATTATGTATGCTATGCGCAATAAGATCATAGACTGAAGATCGTCTGTCCCCCTCCTTTAATAAAATAATATGGTAATAAAAAAATTGCCTGTCTTTCGACGTCCGGGATCACCAGGCCGCTGAGAAACAGGCAAAAGATTTTAAACCAGAGAAGAGAACCAACAATAGATCTGGCTTTACCAAGGATTTGGACAGAACGATGTGGATATTGGATGAACTTGGTTTTTCACAGGAACAAGGATAAAAAAACAGGTTTTTTCAAAGGATCAGGTACACAATTTCAAAGGATCAGTTAACAAAGGATCAAAGGTCGAACAACTGGATTTTATAGGATATTGGACACTATTAAGTTAAAAAAGTTGATTGACAATTGGATTTTGCGTGGATTTCATAAGATATTGAAAAACGTTCTGGACGGTTTCTAAGGACATTGGATGGTCTGAGGTTGCTAATCCTCGTCAATCAACTTGTAGAACAAAAATAGATGTGAATAACTATGTGGACAAGAGCACATTTGCTCAATTTTAATTGTTCGGTTTTTACGGGCTAATTCGTAAAAGACCTACTACGATACACGTATAAATTCCTCTTTATTATCGGGAAAAAACCACTTATCTTCGTAAAAGACGGATGTAGTATCCGTATATTACGTATATTCCGAAATGATCTTTTTTCGTATATTTCCTATAGTAAGTCTTGCAATTTTTGTTTCCCTTTGCAAGGGGTTTGGGCACGGGTCCGAACTGACCGCCCTAAAATTCAAAATCGTATGAAAAGACCAGAGCCGAACCAGGCCATTAAAGTAGCTATTGCCGATGACCATGCCCTTTTCCGGGCCGGGGTAAAAACAGCCCTTGCCGTTAAGAAAGATGTAGAGCTGATCGCAGAGGCAGATAATGGCATGCAATTGCTCAACCTGCTAAAACACGTCGAGCCCGATGTGATCCTGCTGGATATCCAGATGCCCATCATGGACGGCATTCAGACCCTCCCCGAAATACGCAAAGATTATCCCCATGTAAAGGTCATCATCCTTTCCATGCATAACGACCATTCCATGATCTCCAAACTAATGGAGATCGGTGCCAATTCCTATCTGACCAAGAACTCGGATTCAGAAACCATTTACCAGGCGATCAAGACCTGCTACGAACAGGAGTTTTTCTTTAATGAATTGACCAATAAGGCATTGTTGACGGGGCTTCGTACCCGGAAACCGGACATAGGCACTCCCCAGGACGTAAACCTGACGGAAAAGGAACTGACTGTCCTGAAACTGATGTGCGAGGAGAAGACCACCAAGGAAATAGCGGATATCGTCGATATCAGCCCCCGTACCGTCGAGGCGATCCGTGACAAACTAAAGACGAAGACCGGGGCTAAATCCATGGCAGGTCTGGTCATGTACGCTGTTAAGAACGGTATTATCGTCCAGCAGTAACCTTTTATCGGCATCTACGGGTGAAAACCTCCGCTCATTTTATAAACTTCAATGCGACGATCCTTCCGTCCGTGACACCGCTCCTGACCGCCGACAACCGGGGTTTCCGGTATGGGGATGGGATCTTCGAGACGATGGCCGTAAAAAATGGACGGATCCGCCTGGGCGGCTATCATTTTGAAAGACTGGCCACCGGCGCCCGTCTCCTCCAGTTCGAAATCCCTTTTTCCCTTATACCCGGACAGCTGACCCATCAGATACAGGAGCTTTGTGAAAGGAACGGACATTCGCTTTCTGCCCGTGTCCGCCTGGTCCTCTTCCGAAAAGACATGGGTCTCCCCGACGCCGAGGACCCTCTTCCGGATTATATCATTCAATCCTGGCCTTTAGCTCCGGGGGACGATGAGCTTAATACGAAGGGTTGGTCTCTCGGGATTTTTCCTGACGGCCGCAAAGCCTGCGACCCCCTTTCCAATCTAAAGTCGAATAATTACCTCCTTTACGTCCTGGCCGCTTCCTATGCCCGGAAACAAGGGTCCGATGACTGCCTGGTCCTGAACAGCCAGGGAAGGATCGCCGATAGTACGATCGCCAACCTGTTCTACATCCGGCAAAACAAGATCTATACGCCCCCGCTGTCCGAAGGGTGTGTGGCGGGTGTCATGCGCCGCCGTCTGCTGGAATTATTACCGTCTGCCGGTTTTGAATGCTCCGAAAGACCCGTGACGATCGAAGACCTGGCCTGCGCCGACGAAGTTTTTCTTACCAATGCACTAAAAGGGATCAGATGGATTGCCTCTTTCCGTCATCGGACCTATACCCACGAATTGACCACCTCCATCTACCGGGAGCTACGCAAGGTTTTATAACTATCTTCATTTGAAAAATAATCCCCATATGAAGCCCAGGGTAGTCATTTTTTGGTTTCGCCGGGACCTCAGGTTGGACGACAACGCAGGTCTTTATCATGCCCTGAAGAGTGGTGTTCCCGTAATACCCCTCTTTATCTTCGACCGGAACATTCTTGACCAACTGGATAATAAGGCCGACCGGCGGGTGGAGTTTATCCATGCCGCCCTGGAAGATATCCAGGCCGGGCTTCGGCAAAAGGGAGCTTCGCTGGCCGTCTATTACGACTACCCGGAAAATGTCTTCCGGGCCCTGCTGTCCAGCTATGAACTGGCCGGCGTCTATACGAATACGGACTATGAGCCGTATGCGATGGAAAGGGACCAGGCGGTGGCAAAATTATTAAAAGCGGAAGGGATCCCTTTTTATAGCTATAAGGACCAGGTCATCTTTGAAAAAAATGAAGTGCTGAAGGACGATGGAAAGCCCTATACCATTTTTACACCGTATAGCCGAAAATGGCGGACGTTGCTGAACGGGTTTTATCTTTCTTCCTATCCCATACGGAAATATAGCCGGAATTTCTACCCGGATATCCACCAATCCATCCCCTCCCTGTCTTTCCTGGGGTTTGCCGCCATCGGCAGCCCCTTCCCTCCCCATCGGCCGCAGACGGAACTGCTGAAGAAATATGCCGAACAACGGGATTATCCGGGTATAAAAGGGACCAGCCGGATGGGGCTGCACCTGCGTTTTGGGACTGTCAGCATCCGGGAACTGGCTCGAAAAGCGGCGGAACTCAGCGACACCTATCTCAATGAGCTTATCTGGCGGGATTTTTATCATATGATCCTCTGGCATTTTCCTGCTGTCGGCAGAGGGAAGGCGTTCAAACCAGCCTATGACCATATTAAATGGAGGAATAGTGAAAAGGAATTTGAAAAATGGTGCCAGGGTCAGACGGGCTATCCGCTGGTGGATGCCGGCATGCGGGAGCTGAACGCGACTGGCTTTATGCATAACCGGGTCCGGATGGTCGTCGCTTCCTTCCTGGCCAAACATCTGTTGATCGACTGGCGGTGGGGCGAGGCATATTTTGCGGAAAAGCTATTGGATTTCGATCTGGCGGCCAATAACGGTGGCTGGCAGTGGGCGGCCGGCAGTGGCTGTGATGCGGCGCCTTATTTTCGCGTTTTTAATCCCACTCTTCAGGCCCGGCGATTCGATCCGGAATTGAAATATATCCGCAAATGGGTGCCGGAATATGAAGAGATGGGATATCCGGCCCCGATCGTAGAACATGAGGTGGCCCGCAAAAGGGCGTTGGAGGCATATGGAAAGGCGCTGAAACAGAAATGAGGATGAGATCGGATCGTGTTCGGCGGCCTGGAAGATCATTTGCGCTCAGTGGACGGAAACGCTGGTTTAATGAACGATAGACAAGGAAGCGCCTGATGCTTGTTCCTGTCTATGCAGGCCGGCATAGGTCCTTAATAGGGTCTGAATGGCTTTTTCACCGACGGACCCCAGGGTCAGTGAGTAATTGTTAACATAAAGGTCGATATGTTGCCGCATGACCCCTTCTTCCATTTCCTGGGAATGTTCTTTTATATATTCCGGCAGTGTCGGGTACCGGCTAAAGGCATACTCCAGGCTTTTCCGGATGAGACGGTTGACTTTTTGGGAGAGCGCGGGATCTCCTGCCGATACGTCCCGGCGAAATACGATCCCTCCCAGTGGGATCGGACTGGCGGTTTCTTTTTCCCAGAATTCTCCGAGGTCTACTATTTTGACCAGTCCTTTTTGCTGGTAGGTGAACCGATTTTCATGAATGATCACCCCGCAGTCGACCGCTCCGGAAAGGACAGCGTCCTCTATTGAGGAAAAGATCATAAACTGTTTGTTCCTGGCTTCGGGGAAGGCCAGGGAGAACAGGAGGTGGGCCGTCGTCCGCTGACCGGGGATCGCGATACGGCTTTCTGCCACGGATCCCATCGGTATCGGGTGTTTGGCGATCAGCAGGGGACCGACCCCCTTTCCCAGGGCCCCTCCCGCGTCCAGCAGATCATACCGGTCGAGGACAAGCGGCAGTACCCCGTAGCTGATCTTTGAAACGGCTAATTTTCCTTGCAGGGCCCATTGATTGAGCGTTTCCACGTCTTCGAGCCGGGGCTCGAAATCGAGGCCTTCGTTATCGATCTTTTTATTGACCAGCGCATCGAAGATAAATGTGTCGTTCGGGCAGGGACTGAATCCCAACGTAAGCGTCATATGAGTTTAATGTTTTATAGATCAATAATGCTCCGGTCCTCTGTATACAATTTTTCGAGCAGGGCGATCAATTGCCCGTTCAGGCGGTCGATGGCCCCTTTGATATCCCATTTTGTCTTATCCCGTACCCCAATCTCGTTGGAGATGGAACGGAGCTGGAGAAAGGCGATCTTCTCCTGCAGACAGACATAATGTAATCCTCCGCCTTCCATGCTTTCCACAACAACGGAAGGGTGGGGTTGTTCGTTTTGCCGCTGGAACCACCCAATCCTTTCCGGATCGGTCGTTATCTCGTTCACGGTCATCGCCGCTACGGCTTCCAGGCCGGTGAGCCGGATCAGTTTCTTATACGGGTTGACCAATCGACCGTTGGAGAAGGGAGGGGCATCCCTATCCGCCAGTTTCAGATCGAAGAGGGATTTCCAATGCCGGTCTTCCCATACTCCCAGGTCCCCCAGGATCTCCTCCCCGATGACCACTACCTTTCCGGGATCCTGCCGGCCGGCAAAACAACCGGCGATCCCTGCCTGGATGATAAGATCGGGACGGTCGATATGGGTCTGGTGCATCAGCGACCAGACGGTCGGCAGACTCCCGACTCCCGTGATGAGCGTTTTGGTCCGGCGATCCCCTTGTCCGAGGAAATCAATAGTAGGCTGAATTTCAAACGTTGTGGCGGCCACGAGGAGGATGTGCATGCTGCAAATATCCGGAATGATTGACATTCCTGGATGATGTATTACCTTTGCGGAAATTTTTACCCGCACCGGACCTGCCCTTTATACGGATGGGCGTATCTTCATCCGGTGCCTAATTTTGGTGTATGGTGTATCTGACAAGGCTGGAACATTTTAATGCGGCGCATAAGCTATTCAATCCGGCCTGGAGCAAAGAAAAAAATGAGACCGTTTTTGGTAAATGTGCCAACGAGAACTGGCATGGTCATAATTATGACCTGTATGTTACGATAAAAGGAAACCCGGACCCGGATACCGGTTTTTTGTTTGATGTGAAGAAACTGAGTATAATGATCAAAGAGCATGTCATTGAAAAGCTGGATCATCGCAACCTTAACCTGGACGTGGATTTCCTGCGGGGGAAAATGTGTTCCACCGAGAACCTGGCGATCGGTATCTGGCAACAGCTGGTGCCGCATCTGCCGTCGTCCGTGCAATTGCATTGTATCAAGCTGTATGAGACTCCCCGGATCTATGTGGAGTATTTTGGATGAGCTAACGACTAAAACTCATGAACGTGGCTAATAAAAAAGTGGCGGTTTTCCGTAAAGAGCATTTTAATGCGGCCCATCGTATTTTCAACCCGGCGTGGGACGACAAAAAAAATGCGGAGGTCTTCGGTAAATGCAGCAACCCGAATTATCACGGGCATAATTACGAGCTGATCGTGAAAGTCACGGGAGAGATAGACCCAGAGACCGGTTATGTGATGGATATGAAAGTGCTGTCGCGCATCACACAGGAAGAAGTCCTGGAAAAATTCGATCACAAGAACCTGAACCTGGATACGGTGTATTTCAGGGATCTGAACCCGACGGCGGAACATATCGCGATCGTCATTTATGACCTGTTGAGGGCAAGGATCGATCCCCGGTTAGACCTCAGGGTGAGATTGCATGAGACCGAACGGAATTTCGTGGAATACCCGGCATAGTGCGGTAGCCCTCCGCGGCGAACTTTTAATATATACATTCTTTAAACTCAGCATCGATGGCGTATCAAAAAGTCGAACAGTATGATGAAGAGATCACTACAGGATTAACGGGAAATTATAAGGATGCCCTGGAATTGCTGGGGGAAGATCCTTCGCGGGAAGGATTGCTGAAAACGCCGGAGCGGGTAGCCAAGGCAATGCAATTCCTGACCCAGGGATATACGATGGATGCGAAGGCGATCCTGGATTCTGCCAAATTCCACGAGCCGGTCAGCGAGATGATCCTCGTAAAGGACATAGAATTATATAGCCTCTGCGAACATCATATGCTGCCCTTTTTCGGGAAAGCCCATGTGGCTTATATCCCGAACGGGTGGATCACGGGTCTGAGCAAGATTGCCCGGGTGGTGGACGTATATTCACGCCGCCTGCAAGTGCAGGAGAGGCTGACAACGCAGATCCTGCATGCCATAAAAGAGTCCCTGAACCCGCTGGGAGTAGCCGTCGTCATCGAGGCGTCCCATCTTTGCATGATGATGCGTGGTGTTCAGAAACAAAATTCCGTCACGACCACTTCGGCCTTCTGGGGCGAATTCGAAAAGAATGAAACCCGCAGTGAATTTACCAAGCTGATCTCTTCAAACCTGCATTAGATCAGGACCCTACCTTGTTGTCGCCGCAAAGATTTTCTTTGCTGAATCGGACCTTTGTGGCATATTTGTCCTTTATGTTTTTATAAACCCTACAGAGTATGAAGCACGCCTACGTTTTCCCCGGACAGGGATCGCAGTTCCCCGGGATGGGAAAAAGTCTTTATGAGAACAGCGCATTTGCAAAGAAGCTATTTGAACAGGCGAATGAGATCGTAGGGTTTCGTATTTCCGATATTATGTTCTCCGGCAGCGAGGAAGACCTGAAGCAGACAAAAGTGACCCAACCCGCGATCTTTCTACATTCCGTGATCGTCTATAAAGGGATCGAAAATAACAGGCCGGATATGGTGGCCGGTCATTCCCTCGGCGAATTTTCCGCCCTGGTCGCCAATGGCGTACTGTCTTTCGAAGATGGGCTGCAACTGGTCTCCGTGCGGGCACAGACGATGCAGAGATGTTGTGAGGTGCAAGCGTCCACTATGGCGGCCGTATTGGGGCTGGAGGATAGCAAGGTAGAAGCCATCTGTGCGGAAGTTCAGCAGGAGACCGGAGAGGTTGTCGTACCTGCCAATTACAATTGCCCTGGTCAGTTGGTGATCAGCGGCTCCCTGAAAGGCGTCGAGATAGCCTGTGAACGCATGAAAGCGGCGGGTGCAAAAAGGGCATTGCTTTTACCTGTAGGAGGCGCCTTCCATTCCCCATTGATGGCGTCGGCCAAGGAAGTGCTGCAGGCGGCGATCGAGAAGACGACCTTTTATAATCCCACCTGTCCTGTATACCAGAATGTTGTCGCAAAGGCCGTGGTCGCCAAAGACGAGATCAAGAAAAACCTCATCGACCAGTTGACCGGTCCCGTTCGGTGGACGCAAAGCGTGCAGGCCATGATCACGGACGGTGCATCCCGTTTTACGGAGATAGGGCCCGGCAAGGTGCTCCAGGGATTGATCCTGAAGATCAATAAAGAGATGCAGGTTGAGGGGGTTAACTGATGACGGAACAATTGACCCATTCGGCGTCGAAGGCAGCCCCGTATTTTTTGTAGAAATTGATGGCCGGTTCGTTCCATTCCAGGACCTGCCAGACCATTCCGATAAAATTCTTTTCTTTTACTTCCGCGAGCAGCCGGTCGAATAATAATTTGCCCAGGCCTTTGCCACGCATTTTTTCCGTGACGATCAGGTCCTCGAGGTACATGCGTTGCCCCTTCCAGGTGCTATAACGGATATAGTAGAGCGCAAATCCTTCTACCTTCCCCTCCATTTCGGCGACAAAGGCCCACCAGACGGGGTTGGGACCAAAACCGCTCTCCGCAAAATGCTCGGGGGTCACCGTAACTTCCTGCGGGGCCTTTTCGTATTCCGCCAATTCCCGGATCAGCTCCAGGAGACGCGGGCAGTCTGCCTGTACGGCCCTTCGTATAATGACATTATTTTTCTCCATATTTTTTAGGCCTCCGTTCAAAACTACGAGCCCCATTTTACCAAGGTAGCACCCCAGGTGAACCCGCCGCCGAAGGCAGCAAGTACCAGGTTGTCGCCTTTATTCAGTTTGCTCTCCCAATCCCAGAGACAAAGCGGGATGGTCCCGGCGGTCGTATTGCCATACCGTTGTATATTGATCATTACTTTTTCTCCCGAGAGGCCCATGCGATGGGCCGTGGCATCGATGATGCGTTTGTTGGCCTGGTGCGGAACCAGCCAGCTGATATCGTCTGCGGTGAGATGGTTCCGTTCCATCAGTTCGGCGCTGACATCCGCCATTCCCTTGACGGCAAACTTAAAGACGGCTTGTCCTTCCTGGTAGATATAATGCTCCTTGGCGGCAACGGTCTCATAGGAAGACGGCTTCAGCGATCCGCCGGCCTTCATATGCAAATGACTGCGACCGCTCCCATCGCTCCGCAGGATGCTGTCCAGGACCCCAAATCCTCCGTAATTGGGTTCCAGCAGTACGCCGCCGGCCCCGTCACCGAAGATGATACAGGTAGTACGGTCGCTATAGTCCACGATACTGCTCATTTTATCGCCCCCGACCACTACTACCTTTTTGAACCGTCCGCTTTCAATATACATCGCGCCGCTGGTCAGGGCATATACAAAACCCGAGCAGGCGGCGCTCATGTCAAATCCCCAGGCGTTCCTGGCCCCTACCTTGTCGCAGACGATATTGGCAGTGGAAGGAAACAGCATATCGGGCGTGACGGTTGCAACAATGATACAATCGATCTCCTCGGGCGTGATCCCTCTTTTTTTACAGATCTCCAGCACCACGGGCACACAAAGATCGGATGTGGCCTTACCCGCTCCCTTCAGGATCCTTCTTTCTTCGATCCCCGTCCGGGTACGGATCCATTCATCATTCGTATCCACAATTTTTTCAAGGTCGGCATTTGTCAGACGGTCTTCGGGTACGTATCCTCCGATCGCGGTGATTGCGGCGGTCATTTTCTGGCTCATCATAAATTCCAATCTGGTTAAGATAATATTTTCGCAAAGGTGGGGAAAAATATTCATAAACGGACGTGGGGGCCGTTAGCCGCACGGCGGGAACTGCCGTTTTTCCCCTATTTTCGCACCCATGATCGCCTATTTACGTGGTGTTTTTGCCTATAAAAGCCCGGCCCTGGTACACATGGAGGTCGGGGGAGTCGGATATGAACTACAGATCAGCCTGAATACCTATTCCCGGATCGAGAACCTGGAAAGTGGTATCCTGCTGACATTCCTGCATATCCGCGAAGATGCGCACATCCTTTACGGCTTTTTCGACAAGGCGGAAAAGGACCTTTTCATCCAACTGATCGGTATATCCGGAGTAGGCGCCGCCACCGCCCGGATGATGCTTTCTTCCATGAAACCCGAGGAGATCGTTCGCGCCATCCTGCAGGGTAATGCCCGGCAGTTGGAAAGTATCAAAGGGATAGGGAAAAAGTCGGCCGAAAGGATCATTCTCGAGCTAAGGGACAAGGTTGGTAAAAGCAAGGAGGGAGCAAATATTTCACCCCTGATAAACAATACCTTGGAGCAGGATGCGTTAAATGCCCTAATCACCCTTGGCATCGCCAGACCTGCCGCAGAACAGGCCATTAAAAAGGTAATAAATGAGGTGTCCGGAACTGACAAAGTGGAGGATATTATTAAGAAAGCTTTAAAAATCTTGTAGCCTATCGTGCGTTAACTCTACCTAACTAATTCTTGAGGAAGATTGACCCGTATTTTGCTTCAGCTAATGTTGGCTACGGTCCTATTAACCGCTGCTTCAGTTGTCTTTTGTACAACTGCATCCGCGTTCGAGTTCCAGCAAAAAAACGATACGGTCAAACACAGAACGGACACGATCGGGCTGACCCCGGACACGGGCCTGCTCAGCCAGATGAGGAGGGCAGCCGATCTACAGAAAAGGACATCCGACAGTCTCCGGAAGATAGCCAACGACACCAGTAACAGGAGGAGGATCGATGCGCCCCGAAGGTTTGACACTACCCGGAAGCCACCGGATACGCTGCGTTTTCCCCTCTACGACCGCCGTGGAGACCCTTTTACCAACCCCAACAGGAACCCCTTCGACCTGAAAGACCCGGCCAATCTAAGGGACTCCATCGAGTATGATCCCCTTACCAAACAGTATTACATTGTTGAAAAGATTGGTAATCAATATTATAGGAAACCAACCTATCTCACGTTCGAGGAATTGATGCAGATGCAGGCGCAGAGCGATGAGGACGATTATTTCCGGAAAAGGGCGGATGCGATCGATGCCCTCAACCGAAAATTATTACGCCCCAAATTGACCGTCAGCGACAATCTCTTCAACCGGATCTTTGGGGCGGGTAAGCCGGATATCCGGCCCCAGGGAAATGTCGATGTAACGGTAGGTTATATGGGGCAGAATATCCAGAACCCCACATTACCGGAAAGTGCCCGTAAGACGGGGGGGCTCGATTTTAACGAGAGCGCCAACCTGAATGTGGTGGGCAATATCGGCAGCAAGCTGAAAGTGCCCATTTCCTTTAACACCCTGGCCAATGTCGATCTGGAGAACCAGCTCAAGCTGGATTATACCGGCAGCTCGGATGAGATCATCAAAAAGATCGAAGCCGGTAACGTCTCGTTTTCCACTCCCAGCACGCTGATGACCGGGGCACAATCCCTTTTTGGGGTCAAGACAAAGCTGCAGTTCGGGAAGCTGTCGGTTACCGCCGTTCTGGCCAACCAGCGCTCACAAAAACAATCCGTCAGTTCCCAGGGAGGAGCCGCCGTCACCTCCTATTCCTTTAAGGCGGATGATTATGAAGAGAACCGGCACTTCCTGCTGGCTCAATATTTCCACGACAATTTCAATGCAGCCATGGCCAGGCTGCCCATCGTCACCTCACAGGTACAGATCCTGCGTATGGAAGTGTGGGTGACGAACCGTAATGGGATCGACACCGGCTCCCGGCAGATCGTGGGTCTGATGGACCTGGGGGAGAAAACTCCTTTTAACAAGAATGTCCATCCCCAGACTGCCCTCCCTTATCCGTATAACGATGCCAATACCGAATACCGGAGCATCATCAACGACCCGACCAGCCGTAACCCCTCGCAGGCGGCCAACAAGCTTAATGCATTGGGATTGACCCAGGTACAGGATTTTGAGATCGTCTATGCCCGGAAATTGAATACGTCGGACTACTATTTCAACCCCCAGATCGGCTTTTTGTCCGTCAACCAGACCCTGCAATCCAATGACGTATTGGCTGTGGCTTATCAGTACAGCTATAACGGGCATATCTACCAGGTGGGGGAGTTTTCACAGGACGTTCCCCCGGATACAGCGGCGGGGACCGGTTCCGGTTCTCAGAAGGTGCTCTATCTCAAACTATTGAAGGCTACATCCCAGCGGACCAACCTGCCGATCTGGAACCTGATGATGAAGAACGTCTATTCCCTGAAGACGGCCAGCGGCAGCTATCTGTCGAATATTTCGTCGGCAGGATTCCAGTTCAATATTTCCTATGACGAACCCAGCAAGGGGACAAAAAGATACCTGCCGGAAGGACCCAAGGCGGAGGTTCCGTTATTGACCGTCCTTAACCTCGACCGGCTCAATGCGCACAACGACCCCCAACCGGATGGGATCTTTGACTATCTGGAGGGATATACCGTCCTGTCCAGTTCGGGAAGGATCATCTTCCCCGTACTGGAGCCCTTTGGCAATGATCTGGAGACCCTGGCCTTTAGCGGTGCCACGCAGGCATTAAAGGATAAGTATGTCTTTCATCAGCTATATGATACCATAAAGGCCGTGGCACAGACCTATGCCAATGTCGACAGGTATATCCTCAGCGGTCAGGCCAAGGGCCAGTCCACATCTAACCTGTCCCTGGGCGCCTACAATGTGCCCCCGGGTTCTGTGGTGGTTACTGCCGGTGGACAGACCTTAAAGGAGAATGTCGACTATGTGGTCGATTATAACCTCGGCCAGGTCCAGATCATCAACCAGGCGATCACGAATTCGGGCGTTCCGGTCAACGTGTCTTTTGAGAACAATGCCAATTTTGGATTGCAGCAGCGAAGTTTTATGGCCCTCCGTTTCGATTACCTGGCTAAAAACACAGCCACCGAGAGCCTGACACTGGGTGGTACCATCGAACGATTGAATGAAAGACCATTCTTCAGCAAGACCAATTATGGAGAAGACCCGATCCGCAATACGATGTATGGCGTGGATGCGAATTATAAAGGGCAGGTGCCACAACTGACCAGTCTCCTGAACCATCTTCCTTTCTATACTACAAAGGAAGTAAGCACGATCAATGCCTATGGGGAAGCCGCCATTCTCCGTCCCGGGCATCCCCCGCAGATCGGTAAGGGCAGCAGCGGGGCCGTATATATCGACGATTTCGAAGGTTCCACCAGTTCGGTGGACCTCCGTTTTCCCCTGACCAGCTGGTCGCTTGCCTCCACCCCCAACGGTACGGGCGGACAGTATGCCCCTCTTTTCCCTGAAGCCAGCATGAACGATACCCTGGATTATGGGTTCAATCGCGCCAAACTGGCCTGGTATAATATCGAACCGACCCTGCAGGACCATAGTAATCCGAGTAACCCCGACCGGTATGAAAATGCGCTGTTGGATCCCCGGATCTCCCCCCTGCAGATACAACAGCTTTTCCCGGAGCAGAGCGTACAGACAGGACAGGCCCAGCTGATCACTTTTGACATGGCCTACTATCCCTCCGACAGGGGACCATATAACTTCGATGCCCGGCCCGGGAGCGTGGCAAGCAACGGTAAGCTGCTCAACCCGCAAAAACGCTGGGGTGGGATCATGCGCGCCCTCGACCAGACGGACTTCGAGACCAACAACATCGAGGTGCTCCAGTTCTGGATGATGAGCCCCTTCCTCGCCACGCCTAACGGTCCCGGCAATACGACGGGCGGGCAATTATATTTCGACCTGGGTAGCGTCAGCGAGGATATCCTCAAGGATGGCAAGAAAGAATTCGAGAACGGGTTGAACACACCCAATATCCAGGCCGCTATCGATAGCAGCTCTGTCTGGGGAAGGGTTCCGGCCAACCCGATCCAGGTCACGACGGCCTTTAGCAATGACGGCTCCGACCGGCCTTTCCAGGATGTAGGTCTGGACGGTATGGACGATGTCGCGGAAAACAAAAAATTCCAGGTCTATCTCAACCAACTGGCGGCGACCACGGGGATCGGCTCCGTCGCTTACCAGAAAGCCCTGGCGGACCCTTCCAATGACAATTTCGTCAATTACCGGGATGCCAGCTATGACGCAGGACAAGTAGGTATTCTTGGCCGTTATAAGGACATCAACAACCCCCAGGGGAATTCCCCCATTGCCACTTCCAATTCGACAACCATTTCTGCCTATACGCTCTATCCTGACCAGGAAGACCTCAACAAGGACAACACGATGAATACCCTGGAGGAGTATTTCGAGTACCGGGTGAACCTTAATCCGGACAGTATGAGTGTGGGTCAAGGTTTTATCACGGATAAGCAGAGCTTCATCCCCAGCGGGGCCACTGCCACGCAGACCTGGTACCAGTTCCGGATCCCGATCTCGGAATACTACCAGAAAGTGGGTAATATCCCCGATTTCAAATCCATCCAGTTTATGCGGATGTACCTGACGGGGTTCAGCGATTCGGTGGTATGTCGTTTTGCCCAGCTGCAGTTGGTGAGGAATTCCTGGAGAAGCTTCGACTATGTGATCGATACGACGGGGAACTATACGTTGCTGCCCGTCAACAATACCACGCTCAATGTGACGGCGGTCAATATCGAGCAGAACAGTTCCCGTACTCCCATCCCTTATGTGTCTCCGCCCGGCGTACTGCGTCAGCAGGAACTGAGCAACAACAACGTCAACCTGCTGCTCAACGAGCAGGCCATGAGCCTGCAGATCTGTAACCTGTTGCAGGGAGATGTAAGAGGGGTCTATAAGACGACCAGTCTTGACCTTCGCCGGTATGGGACCATGGACATGTTTGTCCATGCCGAGGCCGTCGTACAGGGGCAGGTCAACGATTATGACCTGTCTGCGGTTATCCGCCTGGGCAGCGATTTTACAAGCAACTATTACGAGATCCGGGTCCCGCTGCGGGTGACGCAGTTCAATGCCACCCTTGACACGGATATCTGGCCGGATTCCAATAACCTTAATTTGTCCCTGAGCCGTCTGATCCAGCTGAAGGTGGACCGGAATAATCATGGAGTGAGTAATGTGTACTATAAAGAAACAGAGGCTAACGGGAGGAGCTATGCGATCATGGGCAATCCCAACCTGGGGGCTATACAGGCCTTCTTCCTGGGCGTACAGAACGTACGCCTCAATACCGCCTGCACCGAGGTGTGGTTCAATGAGCTGCGCCTCACCGATATCAGCGAGAAGGGGGGCTGGGCTGCCGTGGGGAAGGTAGATGCCAAACTGGCCGATCTGGGTACCATGACCGTATCGGCGAGCAACCGGTCGGCGGGCTTTGGCGCCATCGACCAGAGCACCAACGAGCGATCGCTGGATAATAATTCGGAGATCGATGCGGCCGCCAACCTGGAACTGGGCAAGCTCCTGCCCAAAAAGGCAGCCATGTCCGTACCCCTGTATGCCGGCGTGACGCGGACTTCCAGCACGCCCGAATATGACCCTTTCGACCTGGATATAAAGCTAAAGGATAAGATCAATGCGGCGCCGGCCAGCCAAAAGGATTCCATCCGAAAGCAGGCGATCGACGCAACCACCGTAACGACGGTCAACCTGACGAATGTCCATAAGAACAATACGACGAACAAAAAACTAAAGATCTGGAGCATCGAGAACATCAATGTCAGCTATTCCTACAACCGGTCGGAGCATCACAGTCCCCTGGCGGTGGAGGATGAGCTGATCGTCAATAAGGGGACCCTGGCCTATAATTATACGCATGTGGCCAAATACTGGGAGCCTTTTAAAAAGGTGATAAAGACCAAGTCGCCCTGGCTGGCCCTTGTCAGGGACTTCAATCTCAACCTGACGCCCACGGTGCTGGGCTTCCAGGCGAATGCCGTCCGGCAGTTTGGCGCCTATCGATCGCGGAATGTGGGTGGTCCCGAGAATATCCTACCGGAGACTTTTAATAAGTTCTTTACGTTCGACAGGATCTATACGCTTCGATGGGACCTGACAAGATCCCTGGCCCTGGATTTCACCGCTACCAATAAGGCCTGGGTGGACGAAGACAGCGGAAGGTTGGACAAGGCCGGGAAGAAACGGATGTGGGATAATTTCTGGAAGGGTGGCCGCACGGTATTGTATACGCAAAGCACGAACGTCACCTATACCCTGCCTACCAGCAAGATACCCCTGCTGGACTGGACCAAGGTACAGGCCGGCTATTCCGCCACCTATACCTGGACGGGCGCCTCGCAACTGGCCCTGACCCTTGGTAACAGCCTGATGAATACCCAGGTGAGGACCGTGCTGGCCGACCTGGACTTTACCCGGCTTTATAGTAAATGGCGGCTCCTTCGAAGTCTGGACCAGTCGCCTGCAAAGCCGCCGCCCCAGAACGGGAGAGCGGGACAGCAGGATACGGCGAGAGGCAAAAAGCCGCCCGCCCTGCAGAAAATGCCCGAGCTTACCGGGGTGACCAGGGCACTCGCCAGGCTGGCGACTTCCCTGAAACATATCACTTTCAATTACACGGATAATTCCTCTTCCACGATCTTCGGGTACCTGGACAGCACCCGTGCTCTGGGGATGGACTTCCGGTCTATGCAGCCGGGCTGGCGATATGTTTTCGGACAGCGGGCCGATACCAATTTTATCAACCACCTGGGTAAGAGGGGATTGATCAGTACTGACACGACGCTTAACCAGCAGAACATGATCAGTTATACCCAGAAGATAACGGCCACGGCTATCCTGGAACCGGTGCGCGACCTGCGGTTAACGCTAAATATCGATAAGACATTCGGACAGAACTATTCCGAATTGTATAAGGATACTGTGGGCGCCAGCGGATATTCCCGGCTGAATCCCTACCTGGCCGGTACGTTTAGCGTCAGCTTTATCTCTTTCCAGACCCTCTTCGAAAAATATAAGCCCAACGAGATCTCCAATACCTTTGAGAAGTTCGAGAATTACCGTGCGATCATCTCCTCCCGGCTGGGGAATATCAATCCCTATACGGGCGGCCTGATCGGTACCGACGGATATGCAAAGGGATATGGCAGGTATGCGCAGGACGTACTGATACCGGCCTTTATCGCCGCCTATACCGGCAAAAGCCCCTCTACCATCGCGCTGATCAATGAAAAAGGAGGGAATGTTGCATCCAATCCCTTCTCGGGTTATCTACCCAAGCCAAACTGGCACCTCACCTATAGCGGGCTATCCAAACTGCCCTGGTTCAATAAGATCTTTACCAGTTTCAACCTGACCAACGGTTATACGAGTACGTTAAGCATGAATAGTTTTGCCTCCCAACTGAACTACAGCGATCCGCTGGGATACGGACAACCCGGTTTTGTGGATACTCTCACGGGTAATTTTGTACCATATTTCTCGGTGCCGAATATCACGATCTCTGAGGCCTTTTCCCCGCTGCTGGATGTGGACATGCAGTTCGTCAACCAGCTGCAGGCAAAGGCGGGGTATAGCCGTTCCCGCACGTTGAGCCTGAGCCTGATCGACTTCCAGCTGAGCGAGACGCATTCGAGCGAGATCACCATTGGGCTTGGCTTCCGCAAAAAGGGTGTGCCCCTGCCTTTTGGCTGGAAGGTGCCCGGCAATGGCAAAACGCCCCCGAGCGGTCCTCCCGGCAGCATTACCTCCAAAAAGACGGAGAACGACCTGACGCTCCGGCTGGACTTCAGCATACGGGACGATGCGACCTCCAGCAGCTACCTGGACCAGAATGCCTCCCTGCCTACCGGTGGACAGCGGGTGATCCGGATCGATCCGTCGATCGATTATGTACTAAATAGCCGGATCAATCTGAAGCTCTATTTCGATCAGCAGCGAACCACGCCAAAGATATCGACGACACCGCCTATCGTCACCACCAAGGGGGGGATACAGATCCGGATCTCGCTGGCCCCATAGCCGGAGGTGGGTCAGGAATTTTGGAGCCGGGTCAGGAATTTTTATAGAAGTAAATGGCATCTGCCTGGGCCACACAGGTCATTATCATTTCATTTATACAGACATGGGCCGGAAGAGAGGCGCAATAAAAGATCGCGTCTGCCACGTCTGTTGCATGTAAAGGGGTATAGCCTTCATAGATCTTTTTTGCCAGGTCTTTATCTCCTTTGAAACGGACCTGCGAGAATTCCGTATCGGCGGCGCCGGGATGGATGACCGTTACTTTTATTCCATGCCGCAGCATATCGATCCGCATGGATTGGGAAATGGCGTCCACGGCAAATTTGCTGGCGCAATAGACATTTCCCTTTTCATATACCTGTTTGCCTGCAACCGAACCCAGGTTGATGATCTGGCCTCTTTGTTTTATCAGGTAGGGGAGGACTGCCCTGGAGACGTATAAGAGCCCTTTTACATTGGTGTCGATCATCGTTTCCCAGTCATCCATATTGGCTTCTTCAAAGAAATCCCTTCCCAGCGCAAGACCGGCATTATTGATAAGGAGATCTATTTTTTTCCATTTTTCCGGAAGCTGGCTAAGCGCGCTGTCGACGGATCCTTTATCCCGGACATCGAATACAAGCGGAAGAACGTTGACCGCGGCCGCGGGTCCTTGCGTGCCAGCTGCCCCGCCCTCCAGTTCCTTTTTCAATGTCTCCAGTCTTTCCTTTCTTCTGCCGGTAAGGATAAGCTGATAGCCGGCGGCGGCGAATTTGCGGGCGCAGGCTTCTCCAAAACCGGAAGTGGCGCCGGTGATTAAGACGATCTTGTTCATGCGTGAAGAGTGAAGTTTATAAAGGTTTGCAAGATCCGGTTGCTGCGGGAAGGCTCTTCCAGCATACCCATATGACCGGTATTTTCAAGAATATATACCTGTGACAAAGACGGAACATGACACTGTTGCAGGGCATGCTCCATCGGGACCGCGTTGTCGTGTGCGCCGATGATAAAGAGGACAGGACCGGCGAAATCCCGCAGGACGGATACCCTGTCCGGCCGGCTGATCATGGCTTCGTGGTAATAGATGAGCGCCTCGGGTTGAAAACCGGAATACCTGTCGATCCATCCCTGCAGGATCTCCGGATGTTTTTCCCGGGTGTTGTCGGACAGCAGGCTGGGGGTAAACTGGCGGATAAAGGCGGCAGAACCATTTTTTCGGATGAAATCGATGGTCTTTCGCCGGACTGCTTTTTTTTCTTCGCTGTCTGCGTAGGCTGTAGAATGAAAAAGACCGATGCCTCTAAGCCGGTCCGGGTATTTTTGGGCGAACGCCAGGGTTACATAGCCGCCCATGCTGTGACCGATCAGGATGCATTGCCCGACCCCGGCTTTATCGCACAAGACTTTTATCGCATCGGCCAGCTCGTCGATCGAGGGTGATCCATTGCCGGGAAGGGACGATGCATTACCGGGGAGCGGGGACAGCCCGCTGCCGGGCAGGTCCGGGATGATCAGCCGGTAGTCCTTTCGCAATGAAGCCACCTGCGCATCCCATAAGGCGTTGTCTTCCGCCAGGCCGTGGAGCAGCAGGACGGGAAATCCTTCACCTTCCTCCCGGTAGTGGATAGTCGATGATTGATAGACAAGCGTTTTATCCACGGCTGCTCCTGGTTTTAAGAATGGTTATCATATTCCAGCCAAGGAAAAAGATCGTCAGCACAAGGGCCAGTTTGGAAAGCCAGTCCCCGTGCCGGACATAAAAGGTCTGTTGCCCGCCCAGGGCAGGGACCGGTTCTTTCATGGCGGCCTCCCGGGCCCAGGGTTGCGGGTCGATAATATCGCCGCCCGGATCGATGACACAGGAGACGCCCGTATTGGCGCTGCGGACGATCCAGCGTCGGGTCTCGATCGCCCGTAGCCGGGCATAGTTCAGGTGCTGCCGGTAGCCAGGGGTATTGCCCCACCAGCCATCGTTGGTGATAATGGCGATGAGATCGGCGCCGTTATGTACATACCGGGACATAAACTCCCCATAAATGCTTTCATAACAGACGGCGGTGCCGATGCGGTAGCTGTGATTGGAGGTGGGGAGAACGGTCCTTTCTTTCTGTCTTGTATAACCGCTGGTCGTCCCTCCGAATTTCTCGAACCAGGAGTCGAGGAAATGAAGGAAGGGAGGCAGGGTTTCCACGCCGGGCACCAGCATGGACTTGTGATAAAAGCCGACGGCTCCTGTGCTATCCAGGACCATCGCCTCGTTATAATCTTCGACATACTTATGGGAATTGGGCAGGAGCCGGGCCGTTCCGCCGTTGTCATTGTCAAACAACCGGTAGCCTTCCACTCCCGTCAGCAGATTGACGGACGGATGCCGGCGGAGAAAATCCCATAGGGGATGTAAGAAATAATTCTCCTTCATATGCCCTTCATCGATGCCGTTCTCCATATACAGCGCCGTTTCGGGCCATACGATCAGCGTGGTCTGGCTGTCTATCACCGATTCGCTGAGCCGGATCAGCTTTTGCAGCTGGGCATCGAAGCTGCCGCTATACAGTTTCTCATAGGGGTCGATGTTTGGCTGGACGATGACGACGTTGCCGGACGGGGATGTATGGATGGTTTGGGGGAGAATTTCCCAGGAGAGAATAAAAGGGATAATGAGCGCCAGCAGGGGATAAATGATCCACCCTGCTGTCAGACGGCCACCGTTGATTATTTTCCAGCTGACACGGAAAAGAAGGATATTGACCAGAAGGATCCAGCAACTCCCTCCGCTGGCCCCGGTATATTCATACCATTGCACCCATCCCGGGTGTGTGGCGAATGCATTGCCGAGGGTGAGCCAGGGCCAGCTAAGCCCCCAGTCCTGCAAATGGATATATTCAAAGCTCATCCAGAACACGACGAGGGAAAGGTACCCGATCGTCTGGCCCAGGCGTTTTTTTACAAGATGGAAGCCCAGCCAGGGCAGACACATAAGGAGACTGTTGGCGAGGATTGCGCCCACCGCCCCCGGCTCTGTCGCGTTCCAGATCCACCAGGTCGTGGCGGCATTCCAGGTCAGCATGGTAAGGTAGACCCAGCCAAAGAATCTTTTACGCCGGATGCCCCTGCGTTCCAGCCATAACAGGGGGATAAAGGCAATAAAGACCAGGAACGTGAGCGGGGATACCGGCCAGGCAGCAAATAACAGCCCTCCGGACAGTAGTGACAGAAGAAGCGGATGGGTCTTTTTCAAGTCATGAATGTTTATGGTATGGAGGCATTACCGGCTGTAATTTGGAGATTCCTTCGTGATCTCCACATCATGTGCATGGCTTTCTTTCATGCCGGCGTTGGTGATCTTGATGAATTGCGATTGCTGCTGGAGCGTCCGGATATCTTTTGCTCCACAGTAACCCATACCCGCCCGGAGACCGCCGACATATTGCTGAACTACTTCCGTCAGACTTCCTTTAAAAGCCACCCGGCCTTCGATGCCTTCCGGGACCAGCTTCTTGATATCGTCTTCCACATCCTGGAAATACCTGTCGCTGCTGCCCTGGGTCATGGCCCCGATGGAGCCCATGCCGCGGTAGGATTTAAATTTCCTTCCTTCATAAATGATCGTCTCACCGGGACTCTCTTCCACGCCGGCGAATACGCTACCCATCATCACTACGCTGGCTCCCGCGGCCAGGGCCTTTACCATATCGCCGGTATAACGGATACCACCGTCTGCGATGACGGGGATATTTTTAGCCTGTAATGCAGAAGCCGCTTCCATGACGGCCGTGATCTGGGGGACGCCTGCGCCGGCCACGATCCGCGTCGTACAGATCGATCCCGGTCCGATGCCGACCTTTACGGCATCCGCGCCGGCCTCGGCCAGGGCGAGGGCGCCGGCGGCTGTGCCGATATTCCCGGCAATGACCTGGAGGTTCTTAAAGGATTTTTTCAGCGTTTTCAGGGCATTGATGACCCCGATATGATGACCGTGTGCGCTATCCAGGGTGACGACGTCCACCCCGATCTGCTGCAAGGCCCCGGCCCTGTCCAGCAGGTCTTTGGTGATGCCCAGCGCGGCCCCGACCAATAGCCGGCCATAGGTGTCTTTTACTGCATTGGGATAGCTGGAGACCTGGAGAATGTCCCGGTAGGTGATCAGCCCGATCAGTTTCCCCTGTTTGTTGACGACGGGAAGCTTTTCGATCTTATATTTCTGCAGGATCTTTTCGGCTTTTTTGAGATCGGTGCCTTCGGGGGCTGTGACCAGGTTTTCGCGGGTCATGACTTCACTGACCTTGCGACGTTTGTTACTTTCAAAACGGAGGTCGCGGTTGGTGAGGATGCCTACGAGTACATTATTGTTATCGACGATGGGGATACCGCCGATCTTATTCTCTTTCATCAGCCGGAGCGCGTCCCCGATGGTGGATTCTTCCGGCAGGGTAATGGGGTCGATGATCATTCCGCTTTCGCTGCGTTTGACCTTCCGCACCTGCTCCACCTGTTTTTCGATGCTCATGTTCTTGTGCAGAATACCGATCCCTCCTTCCCGGGCGAGGGCGATGGCGAGGGTGGCTTCGGTGACGGTGTCCATGGCGGCGGACAGCATGGGTATATTGAGCGTGATATTTTTGGTCAGCCTCGTGCGGATGTCTACTTCCCGGGGCAATACCTGGGAAAAAGCCGGTAGTAATAATACATCATCGAATGTGAGTCCTTCTCCGAAGAATTTTAAGGGGGATTTTGACTTGCTGACGGGGGTATTTATTCTTGCCATGTGCAAAGATAGGGCAGGGGGCAGATTCGGTCCAAATTTTTGTCCGGGGCCGCTGCGGGCTGTCCTATCTTTCTTTTAGCCGGTATCGTCTTCCCGGGAGGGGGGTGATCGCTCCCTTTAGTTCGAGGGTTAGCAATGCGGTTGCTATCGAAGGGATGTCCAGATGGGTTTCGTCTGCCAATTCATCGAGGGAGGCGCTTTCTTTTTCCTGCAGGAGCTCGAACAGCGCCTGCTCGGACCGCTTCAGACCGGGGAGGGCCGGGGGGAACAGCGAGGGTTGTTTGGCGGTGGCCGTCGTATCGTCCCAGTTCATCGTGGTCCTCAATTGTTCTGCGTTGGTCAGCAACCGGGCGTGTCCTGTCCGGATAAGATCGTTGCACCCGGCGCTCTTTTTGTCAGTGAGCCGGCCCGGAATGGCGAATATATTTTTCCGGTATGCCAGCGCCCGGTCGACGGCCCCCAGGCTTCCCCCCTGCAGAGCCGTCTCGATCACGACGAGGGCGTCGCTGATGCCGGCCACGATCCGGTTGCGGAGAGGGAAATGGTGTATCTCGGGCCCTATGGGATAGGGAAATCCTGTAAGCAGACCGCCCTGGTTTTCCATGTTCCTGGCCAGCCCCCCATGTTCCGGGGGATACAGATGGGCAAATCCGTGTCCCAGGATCCCGACCGTCGGCAGACCCCCTGCAAGGGCGGCCCGATGGGCCGTACCGTCGATCCCCATTGCCAGTCCGCTGATGATCACCAGACCGGGCAGGGCAAGGCTTAGGTCCCTGATCAGCGTTGCCGTCACCTGCCGGCCATATTCGGTGGGCTGGCGGGTGCCTACGATGGCGAGGATCCTTGGGGCATTCAGATCGGCGTTGCCCTTGTAGAACAGGAGGGCCGGCGCCTCTTCGTAGGGCAGCAACCGCTGCGGGTAATCGGGGTCGGTAAAAAAAAGTGACCGGATCCCCCGCCGGTGCAAAAGGAGCTGTTCTTTTTCGAGGGAGGGGAGATCCGGAAAGGAAAGAGGGGAGGAGGCCAGTTTTAGCGGCAGACCTGCTTTTATAAGCGTTTGTGGATCGGCCTGGAAGACGGGAGTGGCCGCACCAAAATGCCGGAAGAGTTTTTTCGCATATACAGGTCCGATACCTGCTATCCTGGTAAGGGCCAACCGATATAAAAGTTCCTTCTCCACATAGGCGCTGTTAGTGCCTGAAGTTACAATAAAGAGGGAACCAACGGGCGGGGAAAATACGCACATACCCGCGTGTTGCTTACCGGCTGATAACCTTTAGTTCCGTCCGACGGTTTTGTGCCCGTCCCTGCGGATTGGCATTGTCGGCGACCGGTTGCGTATCTCCCCAGCCCATGCTGGAGAGGCGGGTGGAGGAAATGCCTTTTGTCACGAGGTAGGCCGTGACTGCCCGGGCCCTGTTTTCCGACAGCGTTTTGTTGTCGGGCGCCTTACCCGAATTATCGGTATGGCCATTGATCTGGATCTTTACCGTCGGGTTATCCTTCAGCAATTGGACGACCGCGTCCAGTTCCACCTGGGATTCGGGTTTGAGCTCGAACTTGTTTGGGTCGAAGAAGATATTTTTTAGTACGATGGCGGCATTCGCTTCGATCGGCTGTAGGGGGATGTCAATATTAAAAGCCGTATCCCCCTGTTCGTGGCTCAGAGAAAAATTATCGGAAAAGAACAGGTAGCCTTTGCGGTTGACATTAAATGCATAATCCTTTCCCTTTGGCAGGGTGATCAGGTAATTGCCCGTCTCGTCTGTTTGCAGCGAGCTGATCACTTCCTTTGTGGACAGGTCGGTCAGGATCACGCTGGAAGGGAGTCCTTTGCGGGTGGACCGGTCGAAGACCCTTCCTTTTACCCAAAGGGTCTGTGCGGGGCGGACATCGTCGCGTAGCTGGAAGGTATAAAGATCGAGTTCCCCGCGGGTATCGGATCGTTCGCTGGTATAGTAAGCCGTTTTTCCATCGGCTGCGACCACCAGGGCTCCGTCGTTCTCGATGGTATTTATCGGGTAACCAAGGTTCTCCGGTTTGCTCCAGGTTCCGTTGGGGCCTTTCCGGGATACAAAAAGATCATTATCGCCATAGCCGGGATGGCCGGTGGAGTTAAAATAAAGCGTTTGGTTATCGGCATGAATAAAAGGGGTCGATTCTTCTCCCAGGGTATTGATCGTCGGTCCGAGATTTTCGGCGGCGCTCCAATGTCCGTTCAACAACCGGTGGCTGACATAAATATCGCTGCCGCCATAACCGCCGGGCCGGCTGCTGGAAAAGTAGAGGTCTTTTTTATCGGGAGAAAGGGAGGGGGCGGCTTCCCAGTATTCTGTATTAATGCTATCGCCCATATTTTCGGGTGCGCTCCATCCATCGGCTGTGCGGTAAGAGATGTAAATGTCGCAGCTGCCAAACCCGCCGCGGGAATTGCAGATGTTGAAGATCAGCCATTGTCCGTCGATCGAGATGCTCTGGGCCGCCTCGTTCTCATTGGTATTGATATTGCCGGGAAGGCTCCTGGCCTTGCTCCAGGTTCCGCCGGGGGTGCGGTCGGACTCATAAAAATCCTCATTCGTGTCGTTGACGCGCCGGGTGAAAATAAGCGTATTACCATCCAGGCTGATCGTGGGATAATATTCCGAGACCTTTGTATTGATACTGTCACCCATATTCTGCGGCTCGAATTTATAGCCTCCTGATGGGTGGGACGCCGCGTAATCCAGGGCAAATTGGTAACAGCGCTGGCGGTATTCTCCCGATTTCCGGCTGGTCTCGTTGAGGTTGGTGACTGTCAGAAAGATATTCACGGCCCGGAGTGCCTGTTCAAATCGCCCTTTCCCGGCCAGGTTGATGGAATAAGGCAGGTTGTAATCGATGAAATAAACGCTGTCGATCGCCCTGGCTTTTTCGTAATTGTCGACCGCCTCCTGGTAGTTCTTTAGTTCTCCGTACATGCCGGCCATGGACAGGTAGGCGTCTTCGTATTGATTATCGGCTTTTACGGCCTTTTCCAGGATCGCGATACCGCTTTTGAAATCGTCGTTCTGTGCCAGTTCCAGCGCCTTTGTATAGAGCGCCTGGGCCTTTTTACTCACCTTGTCCGGGTTATATTGTGCCTGTCCGGCATGGGCTGCCAGCAATAAGAGGAGGAAGAATAGAATGCCAAGGTTTTTGCTCACGGGAATATTGGTCTTTTTTTATTCTAAACGTATGTTATAACCCGGGAAGTATCAGGGTACCCGGATATACTTATGCAGCTGCAGCGAGAACTCCCACTGCGGGTTTGCCTTGATATAATCGACGATCAGGGGTGTAAGGGCTTCTGATTTGCTCCATTCCGGTTGCAGGAAAAGCCGGCAGCCGGGCGATACGCGGGCGGCCCATTGTTCGGCCCATTCAAAGTCCGTCCTGTTAAAGATCACGACCTTCAGTTCGTTGGCGAGGGGAAGGATCTCTGGCAGGGGCGCCTTGAATTTTTTTGGCGAGAGACAGATCCAGTCCCATTCCCCGCTTAAGGGCCAGGCGCCGGAGGTTTCGATATGTGTGGCAAATCCCGCCTGATAGAGCTGATCGGTCAGTTCGGTACAGTTGTGCATCAGGGGTTCTCCGCCGGTGACCACTGCCAGGCGGCCGGGATGGGCGACCGCGCCGGCGATAATGTCCGGGATGGAGATGCGGGGATGTTTTTCGGCGTCCCAGCTTTCTTTCACATCACACCAGGTGCAACCCACATCGCAGCCGCCGAGGCGGATGAAATAGGCTGCCTTGCCCTGGTGAAAACCTTCTCCCTGGAGCGTGTAAAAAGATTCCATGACGGGAAGGCTTTGTACAGGCTGGTTGATTATAGCCGGTTGCATGGTAAGAATTTAATTTCCGTTCCGCTCCTGTGCGGCAATAAATGTGTTCTTCATCAATGCGGCGATGGTCATCGGTCCCACTCCCCCGGGTACGGGCGTGATATAGCTGCAAAGGGGGGCTACTTCGTCGAATTTTACATCGCCTTTGAGGGCAAAGCCGCTCTTTTTGGAGGCATCGGGGACGCGGGTGATGCCAACGTCTACGATGATGGCCCCTTCTTTGACCATGGAGGCCGTGACAAATTCCGTCCGGCCCAGGGCCGCAACGATGATATCGGCCTGGAGGCATAGTTCCCGGAGATGGCGGGTTTGCGAGTGACAGATCGTTACCGTGCAATTGCCGGGGTTGGTATTGCTGCTAAGCAGGATGCTCATCGGTCTTCCGACGATATTGCTCCTGCCTACTACGACCGCATGCATGCCCCGGGTATCTATTTTATAGTGTTCCAGGAGGAGCATGATGCCGTGGGGGGTTGCGGAGATAAAGCTGGGTAGTCCCTGGACCATTTTCCCCACGTTGGTGGGATGAAAGCCGTCCACGTCCTTGGAAGGATGGATGGTATTGATCACTTTTTCGTCGGAGATATGTTTTGGTAAGGGCAATTGTACGAGGATGCCGTCTACATCGGGGTCATTATTCAGGTCTTCGATGATGTTCAGGAGCTTGTTCTCGCTGATTGTGTCTTCCAGCCGGAGGAGGCTCGATTTATAACCTATCTCGGAGCAGGCTTTTACTTTGGCGCCCACGTAGGTCTCGCTGGCTCCGTTGTTCCCAACCAGTACGGCTGCCAGGTGCGGTGCTTTTTTTCCTTCTGTTGTCCATTGGGCTGTTTGTAGTCTGAGTTCATCTTTGATCGCGCGGGCGACAAGCTGTCCATCTAATAGTTGCATGCCGCAAAGGTATGATTCGACGAAATAAGGGGAGGAAGAAAAAGTTTTTAAGACAATATAGTGTGATTTATATTAATATATATAAAATGGACCGGCAAATTATCCTTTTCATGTTATTGAGTGTAAATAGATACTTTATGCCGTAGTTTTTGCCCGATTTTGATAAAATGGAGTAGAATTTACAAATAATATTTATTTATTATTAACAATTGGGCTATCGGATGTAAAATCTCGGTTATTTATTGAAAAGATGTAGGTCAGCAGCGAGTTTTACCAGTAAAAACAGAAAAACGGGTCCTGAGGGCGGAAGTTATTTTTGAAACGTTGCAGCATTATTTGAATTTTTAATGTCTAAAATTTATTTAATTTGCTTTTTTTTAACGTTTATTTGCAGGTTTCTTAACATTACTGTTAACAAAAACACAAAATTCACAGTCACATGAGAAAATTCCTAACACTGTTAGCAGTGCTAGTACTGTCGTCAGTATTGGCATTCGCACAACAACAAAAACAAGTTACCGGAAGGGTAATTGATCAAACAGGCCAGCCTGTTCCTTTTGCAACGATCCGCATCAAAGGCGGCAGGGGAGAAGGCAAAGGAGTCAGCGCAGATGCAGACGGCAACTATTCCATCAAAGTCAGTTCGAGTTCCACATTAGTAGTGACAGGCACGGGCCTTGCTCCCACCGAAGTGTCGGTAGGCGATGCATCCTCATTGGTGATCACCGTATCGCGTAGGGACAATAATCTTACGGAAGTGGTGGTTACCGCTCTTGGTATCCGCAGAAGCAAGAACTCGCTGCCTTATTCCGCGCAGCAGGTTTCGGGAGATGAGATCACCAAAACGCCGACCACTAACATCGTCAGTAATTTGTCCGGTAAAGTGGCGGGTCTGCAGATCACGCAGCAGAATACCATGGGTGGTTCTACGAATGCGGTCCTTCGTGGTTTCAAATCCCTGACCCAAACCAACCAGGCTTTGTTTGTCGTGGACGGTGTTCCGTATGACAATACCAACCAGAGCCGGAATGGATATGACCTGGGTAATGCCGCCTCCGATATCAACCCGGACGATGTCGAGTCCGTGAGCGTACTGAAAGGGCCCGGTGCCTCGGCGCTATATGGTTCCAGGGGTGCCAATGGGGTGATCCTGATCACGACCAAGAAGGGGCACAAGGGCAGAGCGGCCAATATAACGGCCACTTTTGGTGTGACCACGGGCTCACCCGACAAGAAAACGCTGCCTACCTACCAGACTCAATACGGACAGGGATATGGTACTTCGGGCTATAGCGGTACTTACCCCACGCAGCCCGGCTATTTCTATTATCTCCCCGTCGGCCCAACCGATCCAACCCGCCACCTGATCGCGCAGACGAATAACGATGCGGCAACGGGACCGGCCTATGATGGTTCGCTGGTGTATAACTGGGATGCATTCACTCCCGGCGATCCGAATTTCGGGAAAGCCACGCCCTGGGCGCCGGCTGCTAATCACAACGCCACGGATTTCTTTGTGACACCGGTGACGACTACGGAAAGCATTTCTATAGAAGGGGGCAGTGACAGAGGGACCTATAAAATAGGATATACCCGGGATGATAATAAGGATTATTTCCCCAATGCGCATCTATCCAAGGACCTGCTGGACCTGTCAGCCAGCTATAATATCACGGATAAGCTGAGCGTTACCGGGGCACTGAACTATTCCGACAATGCCGGTATCGGCCGGGAATTTTACTCCTATAACGGTCTGACCAACCCGATGACGGACTTCCGCCAGTGGTGGCCGACCAATGTCAATATTAAACAGCAGAAGGCGGATTATTTCAATACGCTGACCAATGCTACCTGGAACTGGCAGACCTCTGCTTATAAGACTAATAAGCTGGGCAGTATTGGATTACCTGCCTATCATGACAATCTTTACTGGGACCGTTACCAGAACAATGAGACAGATTCGCGCAACCGTTATCTGACCTATGGCCAGGCAAATTACAGGGCCACCAGCTATTTGAATATTATGGGCAGGGTATCGATCGATGCGTACAACCAACTGTATGAAAGAAAGAACAATATCGGCAGCCAGGCGGTTCCTTTCTATGAAAGGTTTAACCAGACCTATAATGAAACGAACTATGATCTGTTGATCAACTTCGATAAGAATATCGGGAACAATTTTAATGTAAAGGCCCTGCTGGGAGGGAACGTTCGTCAGAATACCATTCAATCCATCGATGCTTCGACCAGCGGCGGTCTGGTCGTCCCTGGATTCTACGCCTTGTCCAACTCTGTCAAGACGCCCAACGCCCCATCGGAAGTCTGGCAGCGGAAGGAAGTAGACGGGATCTTTGCGGGTGCGACCCTGAGCTATAAGGAAATGATCACCCTGGACGGAACGATCAGAAGGGATCAGTCCTCTACGTTGCCCAAGGCGAATAATAAATATTATTATCCCTCGGTCAGCGGCAATTTTGTTTTCTCCAAGCTGATGACGGAACAGACCTGGCTTTCTTATGGTAAGATCTGGGCCAACTACGCCAAGGTAGGTAATGATGCCGGCTATTACCTGACACAGAATACCTTTACCGCCGGTACGCCGATCAATAGCCAGACCGTTTTCTCGCTGCCTGCCAACAATGCCAATATCACGTTGAAGCCTGAAATGAATAAGTCCTACGAAGCAGGGATCGAAGCGTCGTTCCTCAACAGCCGGGTAGGATTCACCGCCACTTATTATCATTCCCAACTGATCAACCAGATCAATAATATCACGGTTTCCAGCTCCACGGGTTACAGCACGTTTGCGGTCAACGCCGGTACCGTTCAGAATACCGGGCTGGAATTGACGGTGAACCTGGTCCCGGTTCGGACCCGCAATTTTACCTGGAACATGAACATCAACGGATCGATCCCGCATTCGAAGGCCTTGTCGCTGTATAACGCACAGCCTTCGTTCACGATCGGCTCCTTCCAAAATGCCATCCAACTTGTCGCCGAAGTGGGTAAATCCAACGGGATCCTTCGCGGTACCGACTACAAATACCTGAATGGCGCACGCGTGATCGACGCCAGCGGACATTATGAGATCGCCACCAATAAATTATCGGATATCGGCGAGGCCAATCCCAAATGGTATGGCGGCATCAACAACAGCTTTAGCTACAAGAACCTGGCCCTGAGCTTCCTGATCGATATACGGAAGGGTGGTCAGCTGTATTCCCTTGATATGGACTATGGCTCCAGCTCGGGTCTTTATCCCCGGACGGCCGGTACCAACGATCTCGGCAATCCTGTCAGGGCTCCTCTCGCGAGTGGCGGCGGTATCATCCTGAAGGGTGTTACGGAAGACGGAAAAAAGAATACCACCCGGATCGACGAATCCGATATCAACGGAAGGATCGGCGGATATACGTTTAGCTCAGCCTATGGCGAAGCGGACAAGGAGTTTATCTATGACGCCGGTTATGTAAAACTGAGAGAAGTGGCTATCACCTATTCGATACCCTCAAAATCGCTGGGCACCAAGGTCCTGAAAGGCATCGATGTTTCGCTGGCCGGCAGGAACCTGTGGCTCATCCACAAGAATGTTCCTTATGCCGATCCTGAGCAAGGCCAGGCTTCGGGTAATTCATCGATCGGTTTCCAGAATGGAGCTTATCCTACTATCCGTACCGTATCGGCGATCGTAAAGTTTAAATTCTAAAAACGACAACAATGAAAAAACTTACCATAATTTCTTTATCGTTGGGTCTGCTGGCTTCTGCCTGTACAAAAAATCTGACGAAGCTAAATAATGACCCGAAATCGGCGGTCACCGTGCCTTCGCGAACGCTCTTTACAAAAGGGGAAAAGGATCTTTCGGATCTTGTTTCGACTACCAGTGTATCCACTGCCCCTTTCCGGGTATTGGCGCAGGAATGGACGGAGAATACCTATGTATATGAGGCGCAGTATAATTTTGCCGCCTACCAGGCGCAAGCCGGGTTCTGGAACACGCTCTATAGCAGCACCAGCGGGGTCATCAACAACCTGCAACAGGCCAAGCTTACCTATCCTACCGACGTGTCGGACCCGGTCGCATTGAGAAATGACCTGATCATTACGGACATACTGGAGGTATATGCGTATTATATGCTGACGGCTACCTATGGGGATATTCCTTATACCCAGTCGGAGAACAAACTGATACCTTTCCCGGCTTATGACGATGCCAAGACTGTCTATACGGATCTGCTGCTGCGTCTGGATAGCTGTATCGCAGGGATCAATACCAGTGGAGCTGCCATGGGTGCTGCCGACCTGATCTATGGCGGAAACCTTACCACCCAATGTGGCCAATGGAAAAAATTTGCCGCTACGCTTAAATTGAAAGTGGCTATGCTGGCCGCCACTGCGGATGCCGCCACGGCCGGTAAGAAAGCCGGTGAGGCCGTTGCAACGGGCGTATTTGCCTCTGCCGCAGACAATGCATTGTTCTCCTACGACGCGGCTGCGGTAGGAAATTCCAACCCGATCTGGCAGGCGCTGGTTAACGGCGGCAGGCATGACTTCCTGCCTACCAATCTGCTTGTCAATACGATGCTGGCTTTGAACGATCCACGTGTCCCCATTTACTTTAAGAAAGACCCCAATGGTAATTACACAGGGGGTCAGCCTGGCGGCGGTAATGGATATGGGATCAATTCTGATTTTGGCGCTATCATACAGACACCCGCTTACCCGGGGAATCTTCTGGACTATTCACAATCAGAATTCCTGCAGGCGGAGGCCGTGGAAAGAGGCTTTACCGCGGTAACGGGAACGGCTGAATCACATTATAATAATGCCATCACGGCATCTATCGTGTTCTGGGGTGGCACGACTGCCCAGGCAGCTACTTACCTTGCGCAAGCGTCTGTAGCGTATACAACGGCCACCGGTCCCTGGCAGCAGAAGATCGGCTACCAGGAATGGATCGCCAACTACAACCATAACTGGGATGCATGGACAGATATCCGGAGGCTGGGCTACCCCAATCTGAACGTGGTCAGTCCCCCCACGAGCGCCCAGGGTAATCTGCCGTTACGGCTGACCTACCCTGCCAACGAGGTCACTTCGAACTCCGTCAACTGGGGCGCTGCGGCGAAGAAGCTTCCCGGCGGGATCGATGCCGTCTCTGCCAAATTATGGTGGGAACAATAGGGAAGCATCTATAACAAGATATATTATAAAAAAACGTGGCAGGATTCCTGCCACGTTTTTTTATCTTTGGGCGAAATACTTGGATTATGCCCGATCAGCCAGCGACCAATAACCAGTTGAATATCGAGATAAGTGAAGAAGTAGCGGAAGGTGAATATGCTAACCTGGCCATCATTACCCATTCCCATGCAGAATTTGTGATCGATTTTGTAAATGTGATGCCGGGTACCCCAAAGAGCAAGGTGAAATCCAGGATCATCCTTACTCCCCAGCATGCCAAGCGTTTTATGAAGGCGCTGACGGACAATCTCAGCCGTTTTGAGACGGCCAACGGGAAGATCCAGGATCTGGAAGAGGTACAATTGCCGATGAATTTTGGCGGTCCTACGGCGCAGGCCTGAGCGGGTTATTCCGATCTCCGGTTTTCCGATCCCCGACCTTCGATCTTCGACTTTCTGATCCCCGACGCCGGCCGGCTCCGGCCTTGTCTACAATTTTCCCTCGTCCGCAAAGCTGAAGTGACCTTCGTCGCCTACGATGATATGGTCCAACAATTTGATGTCCAGGTATTTACCCCCTTCCCGGATCTTGATTGTCAAATCTTCGTCCGCCCGGCTGGGCCGCAGGCTCCCCGAGGGATGGTTATGGAAAAGGATGATGCTGACGGCTTCTTCTTCCAGTGCTTTTTTGAAGATCAGTCGCGGGTCGGCGATGGTGCCGGTGATCCCTCCCTGGCTGATGATCCCGAAGTGTTTGATCCTTCCTGCCCGGTTGAGGTATAAGGCCCCCAGGACCTCGTGATGATAATCTTTGAGTAAGACCTGCAGATAGGCGGCTACGGACCGGCTGTCCTTTACCATTGGCTTTTCGGGCAATAAACCGGCCTGCCGTCGCCGGCCCAGTTCCATCGCGGCCGCGATAATGACTGCCTTGGCCTGCCCAACCCCTTTTATGGTCATCAATTCCGGGACGGAAATCTTTCCCAGTTCCTGCAGGTTGTCTTTTGCCATCTTTAAGATCTCCCTGGCCAGTTCTACGGCGCTGTGTCTGGCCGTTCCCTCACGTATCAGGATCGCGAGAAGCTCCGAATCGCTGAGGGAATGCGGGTTTTTACGAAGTAGTTTTTCGCGTGGGCGGTCGTCCTCCGCCCATTTTCCGATACCATGTTTTTCTTTCGCCATGACCCTTCCCCCCTTGTATATCCCGATTTTAATTATTATTTTTAAGATTATAACGGAACGTTAAAATAAGCAATTAACTCGACCGTTATAAGACAAGTTCAGATAAGACAACGATAATCCACCTTTGAAAACTTTTTAATCTAAGATCCATGAAACGCACAACCTTCAACGCAATCGGCGGCTGGCAGAATTTCCTTTTTTGTATCGGTATGTATGTAGTCGCCCTGTTTTTCTCCATTTTTGTATGTTCCTCTATTTTTTACGCTTTTAATGCCCGATCTGCTTCAAAAGCAGTAGAAAAGACGGCTATGATGCCCTCTGCGAAACAGCAGCTGGCTGCCGTTAACCATTAGTTTGCCACGCCAAAAGGCTCTATAACTACTTTAAAGCCATCTGCCAAAGCGCGGATGGCTTTACTATGCATCAAACCCGGGCGCTGGTTGATCATCCTAGCGGCGACATATTTATATATGTACAATTTTGTGGTATATGGCATGTTCTTTTTGACTGCAAACCGTATCTTCGCCCCATATTTCACCACCTTATGCAGCATTTAGCCAAGATCTTTTCCGGTACGGGTTCTCAATACCTGGCGGAAAAAATAGCCCGACAATTTGGTAATCCCTCCGGAAAAATAACGATCCAACACTTTAGCGACGGCGAGATCCAGCCGATCTTTAATGAGAGCATCCGGGGTGATATGGTATTCCTGGTCCAGAGTACCTGCTCCCCCGCCGAAAACCTGCTGGAGCTGCTGTTGATGATCGATGCTGCCCGCCGGGCCTCCGCGTATAAGGTCGTCGCCGTGATCCCCTATTATGGGTATGCCCGGCAGGACCGTAAGGATAAACCCCGGGTGGCGATAGGCAGTAAGTTGATAGCCAACATGTTAGTATCGGCAGGGGCCGACCGGGTCATCACGATGGACCTGCATGCTCCCCAGATCCAGGGGTATTTCGATATCCCGGTGGATCACCTGGACAGCTCCGCTATTTTTATCCCTTATATTGAGCAACTTAAGGTTGAAAACCTTACCTTTGCGGCCCCTGACGTGGGAAGTGCCAATCGTATCCGGGAGATCGCCACTTATTTCAGTGCGGAGATGGTCATCTGTGATAAGCATCGGAAAAGGGCCAATGAGATAGCGAGCATGGTGGTGATCGGGGATGTGACGGATAAGGATATCGTACTGATCGATGACATCTGCGATACGGGAGGAACCCTGGCAAAGGCAGCCGGTCTGCTGAAGGAAAAAGGAGCGAGAAGCGTAAGGGCATTATGTACCCACCCTGTTTTGAGCGGTAATGCGTATGCGAATATAGAGAATAGCGTACTGGAGGAGCTGGTGGTTTGCGATACGATCCCGCTTCGTCAGCCCAGTTCGAAGATAAAGGTGTTGAGTGTAGCGGAATTGTTTGCTGTAGCCATCCGGAATGCCCATGAGAACAGGAGTATCACGGGTTTGTTCATTCACTCGCAGCTACGGAACAAATAGAAAAGCGGTCAATTATTAAATAAAATATAGCAATGAAGAAGATTACAATCGAAGGACAACTCAGGACCGAACATGGCAAACAAGCCGCCCGCCTACTTCGCTCTGAGGGAAAAGTGCCCGGTGTAATTTACGGGGGTGCAAAGGAGCTGAGCTTTTCAGCGCCTGCCACATCGTTTAAAACACTGGTGTATACGCCTGACTTCCAGTTAGCGGAAGTGAAGCTGGACGGCAATTCTTACAGGTGCATTCTGAAAGACTTGCAGTTTGACAAGGTGACAGATGCCCTGATCCATGTAGATTTTATGGAACTGGTGGAAGACAAAAAAGTGATTGCAACGATTCCGATCAAATTCACAGGTGCTGCAAAAGGTGTGAAAGACGGTGGTAAGCTCATCACCAAGATGAAGGCTTTAAAGGTCAAAACTTTTCCCAAGTACCTGAAGGAAAACATTGAAGTGGATCTGACCGAACTGGAATTGAATGCCAACGTAAGGGTTGAGGACGTAAAGCCTGACAACTATGAGATCCTGAACTCTCCTCGTATTCCGATTGCGTCGATCGTGCTGACACGTCAATTGAAACAGGAAGAGGCTGGAGCAGCTCCGGCTGCCGGCGCACCTGCGAAAGCAGCTGCATCTGCTGCTGCTGCACCCGCTGCAGCAAAACCGGCCGCTGCCAAGAAATAATAAAAGTCAAGGATGAGGACCCGGTTAAGATTTTT
>DASYBV010000046.1:0-41834 GCA_036500545.1 Puia sp.
GAGATCAAGGCGCCCGAGGTGATCCTGCGTAATGAAAAACGTATGTTGCAGGAAGCCATCGATTCGCTGTTCGACAACAGCCGTAAGTCCAATGCCGTGAAGGCCGAGGGTGGTCGCGCGCTGAAGTCGCTGAGTGACGTATTGAAGGGCAAACAGGGCCGGTTCCGTCAGAACCTGCTTGGTAAACGCGTAGACTATTCCGGACGTTCGGTCATTGTCGTCGGTCCCGAGTTGAAACTGCACGAGTGCGGTCTCCCCAAGGACATGGCCGCCGAGTTGTTCAAGCCGTTCATCATCCGGAAACTGATCGAGCGTGGAATCGTGAAGACGGTGAAGAGCGCGAGGAAATTAGTCGATAAGAAAGAGGCGATCGTTTGGGATATCCTCGAGAATATTTTGAAAGGTCACCCCGTAATGTTAAATCGGGCCCCGACGCTGCACCGTCTGTCGATCCAGGCTTTCCAGCCCAAACTGATCGAAGGTAAAGCCATCCAGCTGCATCCGCTGGTATGTACGGCGTTCAACGCCGACTTTGACGGTGACCAGATGGCCGTACACGTACCGCTCAGCAGCGCCGCCGTATTGGAAGCGCAGTTGCTGATGTTGTCCTCGCACAATATCCTCAATCCGCAGAACGGTACCCCGATCACCCTGCCTTCACAGGACATGGTGTTGGGTCTGTACTATATCACCAAAGGAAAGAAATCGACCGATAAGGAAAAAGTGAAAGGAGAGGGCAAGGCCTTCTACAGCGCGGAAGAGGTGATCATCGCCTATAATGAGGGCCGGATCGATCTGCACGCATATATTAAGGTAAAGACCAGGGTGCGGACCTCCGGCGACGAACTGGAGACCAAGCTGCTGGAAACGACGGTGGGCCGTGTGTTGTTCAACCAGCACGTGCCGGTAGAGGTCGGTTTCGTGAATGCCCTGCTGACGAAGAAATCGCTTCGCGAGATCATCGGCAATATCATCAAGTGGACGAATATCCCCAAGACGGTGAAGTTCCTGGATGATATCAAGCTGTTGGGTTTCCGGATGGCGTTCCGTGGAGGTCTGTCCTTCAACATAAATGACCTGATCATTCCCGATACCAAGGAAAAGCAGTTGGAGAATGCCAAAGTGGAAGTCGATGAGGTATGGGATAACTATAATATGGGTCTGATCACCAACAACGAACGTTACAATCAGATCGTGGATATCTGGTCCCGTGTCGATACGCGTATCACCGAGAGCCTGATCGTCGAGCTGGCGAATGACAAGCAGGGTTTCAACTCTGTATATATGATGCTGGATTCCGGCGCCCGTGGTAGCAAGCAGCAGATCAAGCAGCTGGCTGGTATCAGGGGTTTGATGGCCAAGCCGAGGAAGTCGGGTTCGACGGGCAGTGAGATCATCGAGAATCCCATCCTGTCGAATTTCAAGGGTGGTCTGAACGTATTGGATTACTTCATCTCTACGCACGGTGCCCGTAAGGGTCTTGCGGATACGGCCCTGAAAACGGCCGATGCCGGTTATCTTACCCGTCGTCTGGTGGACGTTTCCCAGGACGTGGTGATCACGGAAGAGGATTGCGGTACGTTGAGAGGTATTGCCACTTCCGCGCTGAAGGACAATGAAGACATCGTAGAACCATTATATGACCGGATCATGGGACGTACTTCGTTGCATGATGTGTACGATCCTACCTCCGAAAAGCTGATCGTCGCTGCCGGTGAGCAGATCACCGAAGAGATCGGCAAGGCGATCGAAGAAGTCGGTATCGAAACGGTTGAGATCCGGTCGGTGCTGACCTGCGAAAGCAAGCGTGGGGTTTGTGTAAAATGTTATGGTAAGAACCTGGCGACGGGTTATACCACACAGAAGGGTGATGCGGTCGGTATCATTGCCGCCCAGTCCATCGGGGAGCCCGGTACCCAGCTTACACTGCGTACCTTCCACGTGGGTGGTGTGGCCGGTTCTGCCTCTGTAGAGTCGACGATGGGCGCCAAGTTCGAAGGCACCATCCAGTTCGATGGTCTGCGGACGGTTACTACAGAAACAAATGACGGAGAGAAAGCACAGATCGTCATCGGTCGTACGGGTGAGGTTCGTATCATGGATGTGAAGAACGATCGTCTGCTGATCACCAACAACGTACCTTATGGCGCCACGCTGAACGTAAAAGACGGTCAGAAGGTAGCTAAGGGCGATGTGATCTGTACCTGGGATCCGTTCAACAACGTCGTTATCTCCGAGATCGCGGGTGCTGTCAAGTTTGACGCCGTTATCGAAGGTATCACTTACCGGGAAGAGGCCGACGAACAGACGGGTCACCGTGAGAAGGTGGTTATTGAAACAAAGGATAAGACGAAGATCCCCTCTATCAATATCGAAGGAGCGAAAGATGTCAAGACCTATAACCTGCCCGTGGGTTCCCATATCGTAATGGAAGAAGGCGATCCGGTGAAGGCTGGACAGGTAATCGTAAAGATCCCCCGCGTATTGGGCAAGCTGCGGGATATCACGGGTGGTCTGCCGCGTGTAACGGAGCTGTTCGAAGCACGTAACCCGGGCAATCCTGCGATCGTGAGCGAGATCGACGGTGTGGTGGCCTTCGGTAACATCAAACGTGGTAATCGCGAGATCATCGTGGAAGCCAAGGATGGTGTGGTGAAGAAATATCTCGTTCCGTTGACCAGGCAGATCCTGGCACAGGACGGTGACTTTATCAAGGCCGGTGCGCAGCTGTCGGACGGACAGGTTGCTCCTGCGGATATCCTTTCCATCAAGGGACCATTTGCGGTACAGGAATATGTGGTGAATGAGATCCAGGAAGTATATCGTTTACAGGGTGTGAAGATCAATGACAAGCATATCGAGGTGATCGTACGGCAGATGATGCGTAAGCTGACCATCGTAGATCCGGGTGATACCCGTTTCCTCGAAGAAGATACGGTAGACAAGTTCGAGTTCCTGGATGAGAATGACTGGATCTTTGACAAGAAGATCGTCTCCGATCCGGGTGAGTCCACCAAGCTGAAGGCGGGTCAGATCGTAAGCCTGCGGGAAGTGAGGGAAGAAAATTCCATCCTTCGCCGGAGCGATAAGAAGCTGGCTGAATTCCGGGATGCGCGGGCTGCTACTTCTGCGCCCCTGCTGCTGGGGATCACCAAGGCTTCGCTGGGTACGCAAAGCTGGATCTCTGCCGCGTCCTTCCAGGAAACGACCAAGGTATTGTCGTCTGCCGCTATCCAGGGTAAGACCGATGATATGCTCGGCCTGAAGGAGAATGTGATCACGGGTCATCCGATCCCGGCCGGTACCGGTCTGCGTGATTTCGAGAACATGATCGTAGGCAGCAAGGAAGAATATGAGCTGTTGCAGACGACCCGCGAGGCCATGCAATTCGATGAGGAAGAATAGTAATTGTGGTGCAGGCGTGCCATTGATAATATGTTAAATAAACCTAAAATAGGGGGCAAGTGCTCCCTATTTTTTTATATTCGCGTTACTTATGAAGTACATCTCTATCATATTAAGCGTAATAGCCCTGGGGCTGATCGGAGTATTGTTTTCCATGCAATCCAGGCAAGGGCAGCAGCTCAAGCAACATTCGGAAGGGGAGAAGACGACCGCCGGCAGCGGGTTCAAGATCGCCTATTTCGATATGGATTCCCTGGAGGCGCATTATGACTTTTTTAAGGATGCGCAGGCGCAGGTGAAGGTCAAGGAGAACGCCATGCAAATGGAGCTGAGCAGCCTGGACCGGGCCAACCAGAAGAAGGTCGAAGCCTGGCGGCAGAAGGGCAACACCATGACCCAGGCCGAGGGTGAGCAGGCGCAGCGCGAGTACCAGGAGATGCAGCAGACCTTCCAGAGCCGCAAACAGGCCCTGGAGCAGGACGTATACAAGTATACGGAGGACCTGAAGACGAATATCCGTAAGCGGATCGAAGATTATCTGAAAGATTACAATAAGCAGAAGAACTACTCCTATATCATTGCATACGATCCCAGTTCGTTTGTCTACAGCAAGGATACCACTTATAATATTACCGGGGACCTGGTGGATGGGTTGAATAGCGTCTATAAAAAGAAGTAAGAGAATTTTCTTATCTTCCGTTTCTATGACAGAAACAACCAAAACTTTCAAGCCCACCCTTGGATTGCTGGACGGCACCCTGATCGTCGCAGGGTCCATGATCGGATCCGGTATTTTCATCGTCAGCGCGGATATCACCCGGAACGTCGGGAGTGCGGGATGGCTCATCTTTGTATGGGCGATCACCGGTTTTATGACCCTTACCGCTGCCGTCAGCTATGGGGAGCTGAGCGGTATGTACCCGAAGGCCGGGGGCCAGTATGTATACCTGAAAGAGGCGTATAACCCGTTGACGGGTTTTCTCTATGGCTGGAGCTTTTTTTCCGTTATCCAGACCGGTACTATTGCCGCCGTAGGGGTTGCCTTTTCCAAGTTTGCCGGGTATTTTATCCCCTCCCTGGAATTGAACGATCACAACATCGTCGTTCAGCTTGGCGGCTTTAAGATCTACTATGCGCAACTTGTCTCCATCGTGCTGATCGTCTTTCTTACGTATGTGAATACCCGCGGGATCGAATCGGGAAAGTGGATCCAGCGGATCTTTACCGTGACCAAGCTGTTATCCCTTTTCGGGCTTGTCGTCTTCGGGTTCCTGCTGGGAGCCAATAAGGGTATCTGGCATGCCAACTGGGCGGATGCCTGGAACATGCATAGCCTGAGCGCGGGGACGGCGGATTCCGGAGGACTGTCGGGGATCCTTAGCAGTCCGGTACTGGGGCTGGCGGCGGTCGGAGCCATTGCCGCTTCCATGACGGGTTCCATCTTTTCCAGCGATGCCTGGAACAATGTCACTTTTATAGCGGGGGAAATGAAGAACCCCAAGCGGAATATCGGGCTGAGCCTTTTCCTTGGCACCCTGATCGTTTCGTCTATTTATATATTGACGAACCTGATGTATCTGAGCGTGGTGCCGTTGAAAGGGATCGCCTTTGCTCCCCAGGACCGGGTCGCCGTGGCGGCGGCGGATGTCGCCTTTGGCCATATCGGTACCTATGTCATTGCCGTTATGATCATGATCTCGACCTTTGGCTGTAATAACGGGCTGATCCTGGCCGGCGCCCGGGTCTATCATGCGATGGCCAGGGATGGTCTTTTCTTTAAGAAGGCGGGAGTATTGAACCGGAATGCGGTTCCGGGATGGGCGCTCTGGGCGCAATGCCTGGTAGCGGCTATTTTATGTCTTAGCGGCAAGTATAACGATCTGCTGGAGATGATCTCTTTTGTGGCGGTCGCCTTTTATGCGCTGACCGTGCTGGGCATCTTTATTTTACGAAAGAAGCAGCCGGGGATCGAGCGACCGTACAAGGCCTTTGCCTATCCGATCCTGCCGGCGATCTATATTGTGCTGGCGATCCTTTTTTGTGTGGCGTTGATCATCCAGAAGCCGGTGTATGCGGGATGGGGGCTTGGGATCGTGTTGGCGGGGATCCCGTTGTATTATATAGCTTTGTCGGCGCGGAAGCAGCCGGAGGGGAGAGATGAGGGGTAAAGACATGGAGCCGCCGGCAGGTAACGGCATTTAAGAAATGACTTTATATATGGTTGATTTTAACCAGTTATTCGGGCAGTTTACCGGTATAAGAGCCGGGGTGATCGGGGATATCATGTTGGATACGTATTTGTGGGGGCATGTGGAGCGGATCTCTCCGGAGGCGCCTGTGCCCGTCGTCACCCTGGACCGGCGGGAGTACCGGATCGGTGGAGCGGGAAATGTCGCGTTGAACCTGGCATCGCTGGGGGCGCGGGTTGCCACTTTTTCCATGATCGGTACGGAAGAGGAGGGGAAGACGCTGGAAGGTTTATTACAGTCAAATGATATCGATACCGGCTACCTGTTGAAGAGCTCCGGGCGGATCACTACCAGCAAGGCGCGGGTCATGGGCCGTAATCAACAGATGTTACGGCTGGACTCGGAGACCACCCGGGACCTTTCGACACAGGAGGAGGACGAGCTGATCGGACAGGTGGAGCGGTACCTTGAGCGGGAACATCCGCAGGTGATGGTCTTTGAAGATTATAATAAGGGGGTCCTGACGCCGCGGGTGATCCGGGAAGTCATCCGGCTATGCCGGCATCATGCTGTCGTCACGGCGGTGGATCCCAAGCGAAAGAATTTCTTTTCCTATGAGGGGGTGACGATCTTCAAGCCCAATCTGAAAGAGGTGAAGGAAGGGCTCAACCTCCTTGTGGATGATGTGCGGCTGCCGGCTTTGAAAGACATTCATGAGCAGCTGGTGTCGAAGCTGCAGCATCTGATCTCTTTTATCACGTTGAGTGAAAAGGGCGTTTTTTATCAGGCGATGGAGGACTCGGCCGTCATTCCTTCCCATCTGCGAAATATTGCCGATGTCTCGGGAGCGGGTGATACGGTGATCGCGGTCGCGTCGCTGGTCTATGCCGTGACAAAGGATGTGCGGCTGATGGCGGAGGTGGCGAATATTGCCGGGGGGCTTGTATGCGAGGAGGTGGGAACGGCTGCGATCAATAAGGAGCGGCTGTTGCAGGAGTGCGTGGAGTTGCTGGGGCGGGGCGTCCGCGGGTAGGATACTGCGTTGTTGACATGGGGCTTATTTCACGATTTCAACAGATATATAATAAGCTGCTTTTTTGCGCGCGGGTGGCGGCCGGGCCGGGGACGTTTGTGCGTTTGCTAGTGAATAGTAAGCGGCTGAACCGGTATCAAAGAAAGGGGGGAGCCGTTGCGACCGGGGATGCTGCTGCGGCCGCGGATGCCGTTGCCTATCGGATCCGGTATCTTTCCCGGGACTGGACCCTTTACCTTCGCACCTATGCCGGGGATATCCGGATATTTTATGAGATCTTTTTGGAGCGTATCTATCAGTTACCCGTATCCGTTATACGGGACCCGATGGTGATCGTGGATGCGGGAGCGAATATAGGGATGGCCGGGGTGTATTTCAGAAGCGTTTATGCCGGGGCGCGGATCTATTGTATCGAGCCGGATGCGGGAAATGTGGAGATATTGAGCAGGAACCTGGCAGGGCCGTTGAAGGAGGGTTCGGTGATATTGACGGAGGCGGCGTTGCATGACCGGGAAGGGATGGTAAATTTGTCGGGAGATGGATGGGCATATAATTATTCGGTGAAAGATATCGATGAGGACGGATTGGCGGATAGAGTGAGGGGTGCAGATACAGTGCCGGGTGCGGGTGGAGGGTCGGTCGCGGGTGGGGGTGCGGGTGCGATTGTGCCTGCGATCACGCCTGCGGGTTTTATCGCGAAATTTGGGTTGGAGCGGATCGATCTGTTGAAGATGGATATCGAGGGAGCGGAGGAAGGGCTTTTTAGAGGGGATATAGCCTGGCTGGATAGGGTGGGAGTATTATTGATAGAGATACACACGGAGGAAGGGAAGACATTGATCAGGGAACGGTTGGAAGAGAGAGGGTTTGAAGTAAGGGCTGCCGGGTTGGAGGATGAGCGGCGGGCGCCGGGTGTGAACGCTTCTTTGTTTTTGGCTTACAGAAAATAATACATGAAAAAATACGCAGTCATTGTCGCCGGTGGATCGGGTTCGCGGATGGGTGGTCCGACGCCCAAGCAATTCCTTTTATTACAGGGGAAGACGGTATTGTGGCATACGTTGAAAGTGTTCCTGGATGCCTATGAGGATATGGAGATCATCCTTGTCCTGCCGGAGGAGCATTTGGAGACGGGGAGAAAGATATTGGCTATTGCGGAGGCGGATGCCAGTATCCGGGAGGGCGTTGCCTTCCCCGACCGGCTACGCGGGGTACGGATGGTGGCGGGGGGAACGACCCGGTTCCATTCGGTGCAGAACGGATTGGAGTTGATAAGAACGGATTTTTTGCGTAGCGGGCCCCGGCTGATCGAGGAAGAGGCTGTTATTTTTGTCCATGACGGGGTCCGGTGTCTGTTGACGAAGGCGCTGGTTCATCGTTGTTATGAGCAGGCGGTGCGGCTGGGCTCGGCGATCCCAGTGATCGATTCCAAAGACAGTGTACGACTTATGACGCCGGAGGGGAATGAAGCCATTGACCGCAGCCGGGTCAAACTGGTACAGACGCCGCAGACCTTTCTCTCTTCCGTGCTGTTGCCGGCTTTTGCCGCTATATACCGGGAGGCCTTTACGGATGAGGCCACGGTGGTGGAAGCTGCGGGACGGGCGGTGCACCTGGTGGAGGGGGAAGTGAATAATATCAAGATCACCCTGCCGGTGGACCTGGTGATGGCGGAAGGGTTGTTGGGGGAGCCTAATAAGTAATATGCTATTTAAAAAGATTGACGGGGAAGGGAAGGTTGTTCATGACCAGGCTGGGATAGTGGACCGGCCGGGGACCGAACTGCGTATTGAAGAAGGCGATACCGGGGATGTCCGATCCTTCGAACCGGAAGATACGATCGGACGATGCGTGGTCGCGGATCACGGCATCGGTCAGCAGATAGAAGGCTCCCTTCTCCTTCCCTTTTGAGGTACTGCCGCCGAGGAGGCTATATACAAAACGATCATCCGATAATACAAGATAGAAAGCGCCGATGCTGTTATCGGGCCACCGGGCAAGATAGGCAGCGGCATTGCCATTCCGGTGAGCGATGCCGGCACAGGCGATAAGCCGTTCATAGGTGCTGCCTGTATGTTTATGATGCCGATGGCCATATTCTTTTTGATAATACCCGATGATGTCGGCGGGAGCGACCTGCCGGATCACTTCCAGGCCTTCGTCGAGCGCTTTTTTGCACATCCGGCGGGCGAGGCGTTTGTAGGCTGCATAGATATCTTCATAGGGTTTGGCCAGCGGAAGAAAGGAATTCAGCCTGTTGGTCACTTTTATGGAAGAGGGGGGATTATCCCCTATGCGATTCGACTCGTTGAGATCGATCTCCCAGAATTTGAATTTTTGGGGAATGGCCCCGAGGAAATCGGAAACGGGGGTGCTGACGGGAGTACCGGCGGGGATGCTGGCGGGAGTACTGGCGGGAGTGTTGGCGGGAGTACTGGCGGGAATACTGGCGGAGAGCGTGTGGATGACGGGCGACCCGAAGATACCGAGGGCGGGGATGAAGTCCGGTTGATATAAATAATAGAAACCGAATTTGCGACGCCAGGGGAGCGGCATGACGGCGTTATAGTCTCCAAGCACCAGGGCGTCCCATTGCCCGGCGGTCATAGCATCCAGGTAGAAGGAGCGGGCATAGATCAGTCCGTTGGGTGCTGCCGCTATACAGTCATCCCATCGGGCGATGTCGATCTCCCTTCTTTGGAGATAACGGATATGGTTGCCTGCTTGCATCTCAAAGAGGGATATTACCAAAGATCCGGTGGAAAGTGATGTTTTGTATATCGATACTAAAGGACAGTCTTTTCCAGAAAGTATTCTGCTCCGTCACTGTTTTTAGCTGGTTGCGGAAATCGCTGCTATAGATCAACGGGGCATAGAACCGGAGGATGTCATGGAACAGCGACAGCTCCAATCCCCCTACATAAAGGAAATGGCTGGTCGGCGGGTTATTCTGCCAGGCTTCTGCATAGGTCCCCGCATCGAGGAAGATCTTCAGGGGGATCACACCGGGCAGGATGGAAGGGGGTAGCGTAGTCTCAAGGTTGAGGGAGGCCACCCAGTTGTCTGACCGGCCCTGCAGTCCCTGGAAAAGATCGGTGCGCAGCTTCAGGTCTCCATCCCGCATCATGACCTGCTGGCTGGCAAACCCATCGAACTCGTTGCGGCCGAAGAAATAATTGCTATAGGTATAATCCTCACTACCCCTGACGGCGGTCAGCTTTGGCATGAACGGGGTCAGGTCCTGGTTTGCATTACGGCTGCCGAGATATCCGAATTTCGCGGCGAAGACCCGCAGGTCCATGCCGCCGCCGTCTTCATAGTTAAAGAAATAATTTCCGGTAAAATTGACCCGGTAAAAAGAGGCGGCCTGCTGGAACTGGAGAAGGGCCCGGTAAGGATAAAGTACCCGCTCGTCCTGTATATTCAGCGTCAGCTGGTTCAGGTAGCGAAAGGCATACTTTCCCGCCGTCGGATAATAGGAAGAGTCGGAGGTCTTCAGCACATATTTGTCCAGCGCCTTTTCGCCGATAAGATAGGTCTTCCATTCGACCCAATCCTTTTGGGTGCTTCGGGGCGATGCATTACGGAAGGTAAGACGGGCGGAAGGAACCACCTTATAAAATCCGCCAAACAGCTTGTTACCGTTGCTGTCGGTACCGGAGAGCGTGGAGAACCGGCCGCCGCTCAGACCCAGCTCGACCTTTTGCACTGCGGATCCAGCGATTGATCCGGCCGTATGCCCAGCGCCGGAGGGGAACCAGGAATAGCTTAACCGCCCGATCCCGTTGAGCTGGTGGCTACCGGTCGCGTAGAGGGGCGCTATAATGAACTGGAACGGGTCCGGCGGCAGATTATAATTATGAATAAGCGCGCCTACCATGAACCGGTCGTACTTATTAAAACCGATGGCCGGCGCCAGGTTTATATAATCGAAATTATCCGTATTACGGGCGGAGAAAAGAAAGGTAGGTTTTAGCGGCCGGTGCGTCCGGAAGGGCGTGACGGGGCCTTTTTTGTCGAGGAGGGAAAACAGCGTTGGAAGCTGCCGGTGGCTGGTACCCTCGATCTCGGCGCGGAAGTCCTCGGGGTAGGGATGCCGGAACTGCCAGTCGAAAAAATAGTGTTGCATACAGCTATCGAAAAGGGGGGTGCCCAGCGAATCCTGGAGCCGTCTCATCCAAAGTCCCGTCTTCGTATAGGCGATCAGGTCATAATTTGTCGCCGTAAAATCTTCGGAGGAGGTCGAGATCGGTTGGTCGCGTCCTTCTTTGGCGAGCGTATTGACATACAGTTCTTCCTGGTTGGAGGGCATCTTCAACAGCAGCCAGTCGTTGTTTGCATGATCGGGTTTGTTGGAAGATCCGGGCGGGACTATGACGAGCCCGGTGGGGGAGGACTTGTATTTTAGCGTTTCGTACCGGTCGTCATAGTACGTATTGATCCCTTCGTCCATCCAGGGATAGCGTCGTTCGTTCGTCCCGAGGATGGCGTAGAACCAGTTATGACCGACTTCATGTTCGATGGTCATGTCGAGCTCCCGGCCTGTGCTGCAATGGGTAATACCGGTAATGGTCGGGTATTCCATACCGCCGGGAGAGCCCATATTGATCTCTGCGGCGGTGACGACATTAAAGGGATATTCGCCGATGAGCGCGGAGCGGAAGGAGAGGGCATCCTTTATATACCGGGTGCTGTTCTTCCAAATGTTTGCCGATGACGGTTTATAGAAGCCGTAGATATCGATGATCCGGCCGGAGGGTAGCTGCAGGGTGTCGTGGTCGACGTGGAAATGTTTGTCGGCGAACCAGGCGAAATCGTGGATGCGGGTTTGACGATATTGAAGCGTCTTGGTTTGCTCTTGCGGTTGCGGGGCCTGTCGTGCCGGGATGCCGGATACCCGGTTCGCGGCGGGGACGGGGATAGTTTTTTTTATCGGGTGATGATATTGCGGAGCGGGGCGATGCGTTTTTTTTGCAGGGACCGGGAGAGGCGTTACGATCGATGCGGGCGGGGATTCCTGGAGGCCAGGGGCGTTTTGCAATTCGCCGGTAGCGGCTACGGTAAAGCTTTGGGGAACGGTGATGCGGACGTCGAAGTTACCATATTCGCTATAAAATTCTCCCTGGTCGAGATAGGGAATGGGGTGCCAGCCTTTGCGGTCGTATACGGCGGGTTTGGGGTACCATTGGGTGATCTGGTAGGTATTGCCGTCGGGCAAAGCGGTATAGCCCCCCCTTGAAAAGTTGTGTGGCAGTTTGACATGAAAGGGGGTGGTGATCGTGATCTGTCCGCCGGGCAGCAGGGGATGGGGCAGCATGATCCGGACGATGTCGATATATTCGGGATGGTCTTCCGTTTTTGCGACGATGCCGTCGACCCGGAAGTCGAGATGGTTGAGATAGCCTTTTTCTTCTTTCCCCGAGAAATAGAAATCCGTGCGGCCATTGCCCAGCAGCTGTTCGCTGAAGGCCGTCCGGTCATTCTTATAGGCGTTGGGCCAGCAATGGATCCATATAAAGGTGAGGGTGTCGGGGGAGTGATTGCTGTATTGCATCTTGACAAAGCCGTCGAGGGAGTGATCTTTGTCATTCAATGAGACGTCGATGGTGTAGTCTACCTGCTGTTGCCAGTATTGCTGTTGTGCGGAGGCTGTGAGGCATGCGCTGGTTATAAGCAGGATGATGATGCGTATTTTCATGGTTTTTGCGCTTACAGCGCTTTTTTGCGCCTGCGGCGCTTTTTTGCGCCTGCGGCGCTCTTTTTGCGCCTGCGGCGCTCTTAGTTCAGGTCGACGTAACCGGCTTGTTTGTTTGCGTTCTGCGAACGCGGTAACGCTTCCAGCGTTACTAGCGTCCCTGCCCCGTAAATATAATTCTGAGGGTATGGATCATGATCTTCAGGTCCAGGCCCAGCGAGATATTCTCGATATACATCAGGTCGTACTTCATGCGTTCTATCATTTCCTCTGTATTCTCTGCGTATCCGAACTGGATCATGCCCCAGGAGGTGAGACCTGGTTTTACTTTCAGCAGATAGCGAAAATACGGGGTCTTGCGGTACAGCTGCTCGATATAGTATTGTCGTTCGGGTCGCGGGCCTACCAGGCTCATTTCACCCTTGAGGATATTCCAGAGTTGGGGCAGCTCGTCGATCCGCCATTTACGCATCGTTTTTCCCCAGTTGGTGATACGGGGGTCCTGGAGCGAGGACAGGGCCGGGCCGTTCAGTTCCGCATCGAGGTACATGGAACGGAATTTATAGATAAGGAATCGTTTGCCTTTATAGCCGATGCGTTCCTGCCGGTAGATGACCGGTCCGGTGGAAGAGAGCCGGACGCGGATGGCGGAGTAGAGCAGGAGGGGGGAGAAAAGGATCAGTCCTGCGATGGATACCAGCACGTCGATCAGCCGTTTTATATTTTGCTGCCATTCGGGTATGAGGCTGGTGCGGATATCGGAAAGGACGGCTCCCATCACGTTGCTGGTCCTTACCGATCCGGAGAGGATATCGAGGGTACTGGGAATGATCTTTATTTCCACGTCCTTATTGCTCAGTTGTTCAACGATCTTTTCCACTTCTGCCTTGTCCGATCTTTCCAGCGCGACCACTACCAGCTCGATCTGGTGCTGGTCGATGGCGAGCTCGATCTCTGCGGAGCTGCCGAGATGGGGGAGATAGCGGCCGATGCCGTTGTTTGTCTGTCCCACATTCTGGATATAGCCCGTATAATGATACCCGGAGGATCGCAGGCCGTCGCGGGAGTCCTTATATATTTTGGTAGCTATGGCATCGCTGCCTACCAGCAGCGTGTTGAAGACCACCCTTCCTTTTTTTACCTGCCGGCGGACGAGGCTCAGGATAAAGATCCGGCCGGCAAAGGTCAGCGCAAAATGCGCGAAGAGGAAAATGAAGAAGGTTTTATAGAAATAATGATAATCCTTCACGGGATCGTTGATGACGATCGCAAAGAAGACTATCGTACAACCTATGATGCTATAGATGAAGGTATTGCTCATTTCATTCAGCCGGGACTTCTGATAAAGGTTCTTGTAGGACCCCATCATGGTATAGAGGATAAGCCAGCCGATGGGGATCGTGATCGTACCCAGCCAGAAGCGGTTGGTCAGGAATAAATGGCCATCGACAAAGATCGCCTCCGACAGGAGGATCCGCCGGCTGAAGTGGAATATATTGGACGATACCAGTGCAGCCACATAGTCACTAAGGATATACCAAAAGACGGGGATGGTATGTGTTTTATTGGATGGCGGCATGCAAGGGATCAGGAGTTGATCGTATTATGTTTTATTTTTTGAAGGATCTGGTGTGCGATATCCATGGCCCGGAATCCATCTACTTCGGAAACGCGGGTGGGGGTGTTGTCTATTATAGCATCACAGAATTTTTCCAGCTCCAGTTTGATGGCGTTGACCTCCGGAACGGAAGGATTGGAAAGGGCGATGGTCTTTTTGCCGTTTGGCGTCTCGATGTCAAAGGAAAAAACGTCCAGGTCCTGTGGGGTCTTTAGTTTTATGATCTCCGTTTTTTTATTCAGAAAGTCGATGCCGATATAGGCGTCCTTCTGGAACAGGCGCATTTTCCGCATCTTTTTCATCGATATGCGGCTGGACGTGAGGTTGGCCACGCAGCCGTTGTTGAACTCGATGCGTACGCTGGCGATGTCGGGGGTATCGGTCATAACGGCGACGCCGCTGGCGGATATGCTTTTTACCTCGCTGCGGACGAGGCTGAGGATGATATCGATGTCATGGATCATCAGGTCCAGGATCACGCTGACCTCGGTACCCCTGGGATTGAACTGGGCCAGGCGATGGACCTCTATAAACATGGGGGACAGGGGGACGGATTGGATGGCGAGATAGGCCGGATTAAAGCGTTCCACATGCCCCACCTGTAATTTTACATTCGACTCCTTGACCAGCTGGACCAGCTCTTTGGCCTCTTCCATGGTATTGGCCAGCGGCTTTTCCACAAATACGTGTTTACCCTTACGGATCGCTTTTTCACAAAGGGTGAAATGGAGGGGGGTGGGGGCGATGATATCGACCAGGTCGCAGGCGTCTATCAATTGACCGGGATCCAGAAAACGGGGTAGCTGGTATTTATCGGAGACTTCCTGGGCGATGCTGTCATTGGGGTCATAGAATCCAACCAGTTCGGCTTTTTTGATCTCTTTCCAGTTATTGAGGTGAAATTTTCCAAGGTGGCCTACTCCAAAAACGCCTACTTTAAGCATTTATTAATTCTTTTTATGCTGTAAATATAGGCAATTGGCCCCTTATCCGGCTTAGTGGATATACGACGTGTGCCGTTGATGTCAGCGAACGTATTTTACCAGGTTATTGAATGTGAAGGGCATATCCGGGTTGGGGAAGAGTTTTATCTGGACGAGCCGTCGAACGGTGACCAATACTACGGGGATGTATAACAACAAGGTCAGATAAAAATAAACGGTATAAATACTCAGGAATAAGCTCCGCACCGAAAAGGTATCCGCTCTTTCCCGTCCGATGGCCATGTTCAGCAGGCCTTTGATGGCGGGTAATACGATGGGGACCTTTGTCCAGTTTGTATAACGGACATCTTCATACCGGTAAACGGGGTTATAGTCTTTTGGGGTCTGGTGTGCATAATAGCTCCAGTTGGTTTGTACATCCGAGAAACTGGCCAAGCGGGCGTCCGGTCTTACGAAATAAAGATTGAAGGTAGGGTCCAGTACGACCCAGGACCGGCCGGTATTTACCTCCACTATATTGTGATCGCCGAAGATCCCTTCGGCCTTCATCTGGGCAATACGTACAGGGTATCGGTATTGCTCCATCAGGCGGGCGAGCACGAGTGAGTAGCTGCCGCAGGCGCCGCGCGTCGTCATGAGGTCGACGGACGTCCCATGAAAGAAATCCGCCTCCGGTCCCAGCGCAACGGCTCCGGCAAAGGTCGTGGCCCGGTTATGCATCAGCACATAGCATACATGCATGGCCTTTACCACGATGGAGTCCTGGGTATCATCTGTATCTACCTGGCGATCGATGCTTGCTTTTATGGACGCAAAAAGCCCATTCTCATACGAAGACTGCATCCGGAAATAGAAGAGGGATGCCAATAGAAAACCGTTCAGGAACATCAGCGAATATAAATTCCTGAGGACCTTTCTAAAAAGGGCGAATGGGAAACCGGGTTTCATAGTCTTCTGAAGTAAGGTGATTAAGTGGTTTTGTATAGGATCAGATAAAGCTAACTTATCTGTTGTTGATCAATAACGTAAAAACTGTCAATCCATTATGTAAAGACCGGTTTTGGATGGATTAAATGTCCTATCGTTTAAGACCCATGATGAAAATTAAATAAATCGTTATTTTTCTACTTGACCATGTAAGTGTTTTTGCTTAGACCGATGCCTGTCAGACGGAGGGACCTCCAGGCCGGGGGGAGCCGGGTCTTTAGCTGTGTCACTCCTGCGGGGGTGATCTCCAGCCCCCCGAAGCCATTCAGCATTGCCTGGAGCATACCGCCGGCGCCGGTGGCGAAATAGGGGTTATTGCCGGTAGCCGTCTCGGCCATAACGCCGAAGGGAGGTCGAAGGTTGGGGATATATCCTTCCTTGAAGTCCCGGTATGCCTTTTCCGGCAGGCCGAGCCGTTCGTACAGGATGGAGAAAATGGCGTGGGTCATCGCGGGACCTTCGCCCACCCTGGGTTCGTAGTAGTCCAGGTCTTTGCGGATGGCGGCGGGGGTCGAGACTTCCTTCAGGGGATAGGCGAGGAGGTTGACGTCTGCCTGTTTGATCTTTTCCCCGTTATAGGCGGCATGTTCGCGGGTCGTGCCGTCGGGGAAATGCAGGATGGGTATATTGTCGTGTACGGTCATCCAGTCGGGGTCGGGGGTGATCCCCAGCAGCCGGGCTGCGTCGGCCGCATATTGCAGGTTGGCGCGGGCGGCGGCGTTTGTAAAGGCGTTGTTGTCCACGTTCTCCGCCCATTCGTCGGCGGCGACTACGTTGTCGATATCGTAGTGACCGGGTCCGTTGCGCTGGACCCTGCTTGCCCAGAAGTCTGCCGTAGCCTGCAGGAGGGGGTAGCCTTTTTCCCGGAGCCAGTTCCTGTCCTGTGTTACGCAGTAATAATTCCAGGCGGCGATGCCGATGTCGGCAGTGATATGGTGTTCGAAGGGGCCGCTAAGCGCCCAGACCGGTGTCTCTTCGTTGCCGCTTGCGGCGCTTTCCCAGGGGAACATCGCGCCTTTATAGCCATGCGATGCGGCGTTCTGCCGGGCTGCGGGCAGGCGCTGGAAGCGGTATTCCATCAGGGATGCGGCGATCTTTGGCTGGAGGAGGAGCAGGGCGGGGTACATCCAGATCTCCGTATCCCAGAATGTGTGGCCGTTGTAGCCCAGTCCGCTGAGGCCCATCGGGGAGAGGCTGTAGGCGGTGCCTTCGCGGGCGAAGGAGTAGAGATGATAGAGCATGAGCCGTACGTCCCGCTGGGTGCTGTCATCTCCTTCGATGATGATATCGCTCTTCCATAATTCGTCCCAGGCTTTTTCGTGGAAGGCGATCAGCTTACGGCTGCCTTCCAGCGTAGCGAAGATGGTGAGGCGTTCGGCTTCGTTGAGCGGATCGTCGTTGTGCGCCGAGGTGAGTGTCGAGCCGACCACGGAGAAATGATAGGTCGTGCCGGCGGACAGCTTTTTTTTGAACTTCAGCAGGTGCATGTTATTATCCCACATCTCATGGATGACGGCCGGTTCGGAGCCATGGGGCTCGTCGAAGAGGAAGCTGTTGGAGGCCGCCAGCAGCAGCCGGCCGGTGGGGCTTTTGGCGGTGGAGGTCAGGAGCGATATACGGACGTGGGGTCTGTCGATCTCGTTGTAGTAGTTCTGTACGTCCTTCAGCATATCGGGAGCTTCCATGACGCTGGCGGGGGTGATCTCGATGTCCTTGCGGGCGGTGATCGTCACGTCTACCAGGGCCGTATAGGGTAAGTGGCGAAGGGAGTACCAGGTATAGCTGACGGTTGCCTTATCGCCATAGTCAAATTGTGTGGTGAGACAGGCGTGGCGCATATTGAGCGTTTGCTGCAGATGGGATACCTGCCGGAAATTCTCGATACGGGTACCATCGATATCCAGGTAGAGATTTACGAAGTTGAATGTTTTCAGGATATTGCTGACCCGGCCGCGGCCGTACAGGTCGAAGGCGCCATTGAGCACCACGTCTTTTGCGCGGAAGGGATCGGAGGAGGATACCAATCCGATCATCCCGTTGGCGACGGTGACCCCATAATAATTGGAGGGATCGATCGTATTGGCGTGGATGGACCAGGTATCGGAGGCGCCTCCGGCAGGTAAAGACAGGACGGGGGTCTGGGCCGAAACCGGGGGGGCGGAGAGCAGCAGAAGCAGGAGGACGGGAAGGGAGAGCCGCTGAACCAGATGGGCGGGAAGGAAGAGCCGGTAGAGAGTGCTGGTCATCGGGATGCTGTATTGTGTGGCCATAAAATGCAATTTTTCAATACTTTGGGGCTAATTTACACATTATTGTTTATTTTGTGGTGGTATGAAATTGCGTAAAAAAGCCTTGCTTGCCGTCTTCGTTCTGCTGCTGTTATCGATCTCCTGTATTTATATTCTTATCCCGGGTGAATTAAAGGTGAATGCGCTGTCGCTGGCGAACTGTACTTCCACGGCTGCCTTCCGGAGCATCGTGGAAACGGTGGGCCAAAAGGAAGGGTGGCCTGCGGACGGGAAGGGAGGGGCCGATCTACGGATAACAGCGAAAAGCTACCCGGAAATGGACGTGGTCGTGAGGAGCGGAAAGAATGGGGAGGATGGAGGCGGTGAAGGGAGGGAAATCCCCGGGAGCCTTACCGTTACCTCCTATCATGGGCGTGATTCTTCCGCTATCTTATGGGAATGCCGCTTTGTACCGGGTTTGAACCCATTGAGCCGGTTGCTCCAATACCGGGAGGCCGTGAGGGTCCGGCGGCAGATGGTCCTGGTCCTGGATTCCCTGGCCGGTTATGTTGGAAAAGGGGAAAACGTCTATGGGATGGATGTGATGCATGCGATGGCGCATGATACGGCCCTGGTCGTTACGACCCTTGTTACCCCTTCTTATCCATCCGTCGATACTCTTTATACCCGTATCCATAAGATCCGGGATTATATTGCCCGGGAAGGATCCAAAGAGACAAATTATCCCATGCTGCATATCCAGCGCCGGCCCGACGGGCAGTATGAGTCCATGATCGCCGTCCCTTCCGACAGGGAATTAAAAGCGCAGGGGGTCTTGTTCTCGAAGCATTTTGTGCCCTGGAAAATAGTGGTGGGGGAAGTAAAGGGAGGAACGTACCGGGCGCAGCGGGCTATGGAGGAGCTGATGCAGTATACGGCGGATCACCAGCTGACGCTGATGGCGATCCCTTTTCAATCCCTGGTCACGGAAAGAGACCGGGAGCCGGATTCCACGAAATGGGTCACGCGGGTGATCGTCCCGATCCCTTAGGGGGGCGACCGCGACCGACGGCGATGTGTCGAAGGATGCCCTTGGAAGAGGCGCGGGAGAACCGGTGATTAAGGTCCGAAGCGGATGATCTTTGTGCTGTCGTTGTTCCTTACCAGGATAAAAGCGTCTTTTCCGCCGATGCGGATCGGTTGTATATGCCGTACCTGTCCTTTGATGTCCAATCCATTGAGGGGGCAGGGGGTGAAACGGCCCTTTCCTTTGTTCAGCAGGAGGGTACCATAATCCGCATCGTAGCGTCCCATCTGGATATTGTTCTCATAATAATTCCCTACCAGAAGAATGTCCGGCAGATCGTCTCCGTTGGCATCCACGACGACGGCATCGCGGTAGCTGGACAGCTGTGCCTGCCAGGGGAGCGCATTTACGGTGAAGTTTTCGTGTCCATCGTTTGTCAGGACGGCATTGGATAGATAGTTCGCAGTCAGCGTATCGGCTTTTTGGAGGCTTTCTTTGGAGAAGAGATCGGTGAGTGAGGCTTTGGCAAAGTCCCCTGCGTATAAAAACTTTTTCTTTAGCATTGGGATCTGTGTCTCCAGTTCGTGTTTGTTGGCGAAGGGGAGCTCTTTTCCATTGAGATAGTAGGTGAGGATCTGTTCTTTTTTTCCGTTGCCGTCAAAATCGTAATAGTAGAGCCGGAGGGGTTCTTCTTCCGATGCCCGGAGGCGGCTGTTCTGTCCGAGGTTACCCGCGATCAGGTCGGTATGGCCGTTGTTGTCGAGGTCTATCGGGAGGATAAAATTCCACCATCCTTTTTTATCCGTCAGGATCTTTTTTGTAAAGCTGTTCCCGTGGTTCATGAAGGCGATGATGCCGCCCCATTCCAGGGTGAGGACCAGGTCTTTTTTGCCGTCCTTATCCAGGTCGAACCAGAGGGCCCGGGTCACGAAGCCGACGTCCGACAATCCTTTTGCATATTTATCCGTCACGTCCGTAAAATGGCCTTTACCATCGTTGCGCAGGAGGCAGGAGCGGGGGGGCGTTCCGTAGTCGAAGGGGACCGATCTTGCTCCGAGGAAGAGGTCGGTGTTGCCGTCTCCGTCGATCTCTACCGGGAGGACGCAGGAGGCATTGATAAAGAGATTGCTGAAGGCATCTTCCTTTTTTCGCAGGTGGCCTTTGCCGTCCCCGAGATATACGCGGGGGGTCAGGATCGTATCCTGTCCATAAAATTCGTTGCCGCCGCTGGCGACCACCAGGTCCGAATTACCGTCATGGTCGACGTCGGCCCAGAAGGCGTCCACGTCTTCGTAGGTGCTGTCTGCGTCGAGGGCGGGTTGCGGGCTTCGGATGAATTTACCCGAAGGCTGCTGGAGGAAGACCGCGCTTTTTTTCCATTTGGAGGACCCGATAAAAACGTCCTGCAATCCGTCTTTGTTCATGTCTCCGACGGCGAGTGCGGGTCCTTCGGTGGAAAGCATGTGGGGTATGAGGGGTTCGCGGTCGAACTCGTGAAAATCGTTTTCTTCATGTCGGTGCAGGAGGCCCGTCGCCGTGGTGATATCCGTTACCGGCCGGGTAGGGTTCTTCCAGTGTCCGGTCAGCCATTTATAATCGAAGGCGGGGAGTCCTTTTGTCCAGGTGATATTCAGCAGGCTGTCTCCTTTGTTCCAGTGTATGCGCTGGAACGTATTATCCGGCCATACCAGGAAGACCGAATCGGGGGTTGTATGGTCGAGGCCAATATGGACCGGCGTTTCCATGCTAGACATAAACCCATGAACGGGATATTTTTCATAGGTGCGGATACCGCCGTTGGTGAACAGGATCACCTTTGCGCCAAGGGCGTTGATATTTTTTTCGGAGCCTTTCAGGCGGATGTCGATCCAGGGTTTTTTTGTGTGGTCGTTGCTGGTATTCCGGTAGACCAGGGCGGCATCGTCGATATTATTTACGACGAGGTCGAGGTCGCCATCCCCGTCCAGGTCGGCATATACCGCTCCATTGGAATAGGTAGGGCGGGACCCTTCGATGCGATCCTGCTGATCGGCAAATTTCATATCCCCGGTATTGCGGAAGAATTTGCTTGGCAGCTTTATCTCGGGGAATTTATTGATCAGGTCCATGTCTTTGTCGTCGAGGCCGCCGCCGCCGCGCATCTTATCCTGGAGTTCCTGGTTGGAGATAAAATTGATATAGTCGATATCGTTGAGCCTTTTTGGGATACCGTTGGAGATAAAGAGGTCTTTTAGTCCGTCGTTGTCGAAGTCTATCCAGAGCGGTGACCAGGACCAGTCGGTAGCGGCGACGCCGGCATACAGGCCGATCTCGCTGAAGTGGCCGTCGCCCCGGTTGAGCTGGAGGTTGTTGCGGGTATACTGGTAGTTGTAGCCATAACCGATCTTCATATTGAAGATATCCCAGGTATCTTCTCCTTCCGACCGTTTGAGGATATAGGGATCATAGGGGAGCATATCCATGCTGATGATCTCCGGGAAGCCGTCGTTGTTCGCGTCGGCGATGTCCACTCCCATCGAATACTGGCTGGTGTGCATGAGGCGGTCCGTGAGCTCGTCTTTGAACTGGCCGTCATGCTGGTTGATATAGAGATAGTCGTTCTCGTGGAAATCGTTGCCTACATAGATATCCGGGTAACCGTCCAGGTCGAGATCCGATACCGTTATACCGAGGCCATAGCCGATCACCGAGCTATGGATCCCCGAGGGGGTGGTGACGTCGGTAAATTTCCCGTTGCCGTCGTTGCGGTAGAGCCGGTCGCCGGAGTAGGGATTTGTGGCGGCCAGCCGTTCCTTCCGGGGCCCGTAGGTACCGTTCTGCCGGAGGGTATGGTTGAGCAGGTACATATCCAGGTCGCCGTCCCCGTCATAATCGAAGAATACGGCTTGGGTGCTGAATCCGGAGAAGTCGAGACCATACTCCTTTGCCTCGTCCTTATATGTTGGAATGCCGTTGGGGCCGATGCCCTGGCATACGAGCAATTGATTATGGGAGGTAGGTAAACCGCCGAGCTCGCCTACTCTGCAGATATAGATATCGAGGAGGCCATCGTTGTTTATATCGACGATCGAGACGCCTGTCGACCAGCCGCCATCCTGTGGGATACCGGCGCTGTCGGTCACGTCTTTAAAATGGAGATCGCCGGTATTGAGATAGAGCCGGCTTTTTTCCTGGTTGGCGGCGAAGAAGAGGTCGATCTTTCCATCGCCGTTAAAGTCGCCTGCGCCTACGCCGCCCCCGTTATAGAAGTACATATAATCGAATACGTTGAAGCTGCGGGTCGGGTGCAGCGTATTGCTGAAGTTCAAACCGGTGGCGGTATGGTCGAGCACTTCGAACAGCGCCGGCGCCGGGTGGGTGTCTGTGGAAGAGTGGCAGCCTGTCGCAAGGATCGTTGCTGCCATTGCCATCGCTATGTGATAAAAGAAATTTTTTGTTGCCTGCATCATGGAACGCTTCTTATCTATTTTTTTACTTTCGGGTATTTTTTATTTAACCTGTACAGGATCGGGTACTCGTCGTTCCGGAGGAACAGCAGCCAGGTCCTGTCCTTACCGGTGATCTCCGCTATGTCGCGGGTCTGGCCGGATACGTCGAGACCGGAGCGGTCCGGGGGGAGCACGGTGAAGACTCCCTTGCCGTTGTTCAGCAGGATCTGACCGACGCTGGCGTCCAGTCTTCCGAACTGGGGTAAGAATCCAAATTCATTGCCGGCCAGGACCAGGTCGGGATGGCCGTCTCCATTGACATCCAGGCACCGGATGGCGTTGACCGAAGAAAGCTGGGTCCTTGCGGGCAGTTTTTGGATCGAGAATTGTCCGTTGCCTTCATTGATCGCCACGATCGAGGCGGGCTCATTGAATTGCCGGACCAGGGAGCTATCCAACAGGTTGGCGGGGAACAGCTCCTGGATCGTCCGTTGGGCGAAGTCCCCATGTTTCAGGTTTTGTTTTTTTAGCAGGGGCAGCTGCATTTCCATATCGTGTTTCAGGAAAACCGGCCGGTCTTTCCCGTCTATGGTGCGGGTCATGATCTTATCCATGATATTATTCCTGTCGAAGTCGTTGACCCAGAGTTTTACGGGGTGTGCCGAGTCCGGGCGCAGGTAGAAGTTCTCGCCTATGTTGCCGAGGATAAGGTCTGTTCTTCCGTCTCCGTTGACGTCGACGGCGGCGATCGACTCCCACCATCCAAGATATTTGTTGAGGTTGGAGGGTACTTCTATAAAGTGATCTCCCGACCAGGAGAAGATATGCGGGGCCATCCATTCGCCGGTGATGATCAGTTCGTTGGTCTTATCTCCTGTCACGTCGGCCCAGACGGCGCCGGTGACCATGCCGATGCCGGCGATATCCGGGTTGCCGGTAGCGGCGATATCCTTGAAATGGCCTTTGCCGTCGTTGAGGAAGAGGTAGCTATGCGGTGTGGATCCATATTCGCGGGGTACGCTTCTTCCCCCGATAAAAAGGTCGGGGAATCCGTCCTTGTTGAAATCGCCGCTGATCGCGACGCCGGTGTTCCCTCCTGTCGCGTTGGAGGGGAAGGCGTTTGCGTCGAGGGTGAAATTACCTTTTCCATCGTTGATGAAGAGCCGGAATTGCATTTGCCGGCTATCGGGCGGATTGTTATTGCCTCCGGGGCCGATAAAGAGGTCCAGGTCGCCGTCGTGGTCGGCGTCGAAAAAGAGGACTGCTTCGTCTTCGAAATCGCTAAAGGCGTCGAAGGCCGGTTCTTTCTTTTTTTCGAATCCGCCGGCGGGTGTTTGCAGATAGATCTGACCGGGATGGCCGGGGGTTCCCCCGATGAAGATATCGGGTAGTCCGTCTCCGTTGACGTCGCCGGTGGCTGCCTTTGGTCCTTCGCGGGAGAGCATTTTCGGGAGGTTGCGTTCGAAGTGAAAGTCTTCGTTGGGGTCTTCCTGGTGTTTATCGAAGGAGGCTTTTACCTGTTGCAGGAGGAAGGCGGACGAATCGGGAGCGGCGGGTGGGGGGACCGTTTGTTTTTCGTCGTCCTGTGTGATGAGGTGTAACTGATCGGGCGCCGGGTGGTCGAGGCGGGTAAAGGTCCTGTCGGGCCAGGTGATCACGAGCGAGTCGATCCGGGTATTGCTGCCGAGGCCGATGACCTGGCGGTAGTCCATGCAGGATTGGAATCCCCTGCTGGGGATCAGCTCGCGGTAGAATAGTTGTCCCTGGCAATATACTTTTATCTTACTGCCGATGGCGAAGGTGTTTTTGTTCCTGCCTTTTAATGAGATGGCGATGTAGTGGTTCTTATTTATTTCGCGGGAGTGGTTCCTATAGACGAAGGCGGGACCATTTTCATTATTGATCACCAGGTCCAGCGCGCCGTCGTTGTCGAGATCGCCATAGGCGGCGCCGTTGGCGAAGGAGGCCTGTGTAAATCCCCAGGAGGGGCCGACGTCTTTGAACTGCAGGTTGCCTTCGTTGCGGAAGGCTTTGTGCTGCATGGGGTTGACAGGCACCTTTTTCAGGATCTCGTTGATCTCTTCTTTTTTGCCTGTCAGCACCATCTTCTGGATGATATCGTTGGCGAAGAATTCCATAAAATCCAGGTTTGTCACGTCTTTGTTCACGCCGTTGCAGACGAAGAGGTCGTTGAGCCCGTCATTATCCATATCGAAGATCAGTGCGCCCCAGCTCCAGTCGCTGGCGGATACGCCGCTGTAGTTGGCGATGTCCATAAATTTTCCATGGCCGTCGTTGAGCTGCAGGCAGTTCTTCATGTACTGGTGGTAGAACCCGGCCTTTAGTTTTGCGTTGTAGAGGTCGATATTATCGAAGGCGCCGAGTGTTTTCAGCCGGTAGTCGTCTTCCGGCAGCATGTCGGTGGTAAAGATCTCGGGGTAGCCGTCGTTGTTGATATCGGCGAGATCGGCGCCCATGGAGGAGAAGCTGGTATGGCCGACCCTGTCTTCCAGTTCGTCTTTAAAGGTTCCGTCGTGCTGGTTGATGTACAGATAGTCCCTTTCGTAGGAGTCGTTCGATACAAAGATATCTGGATAGCCGTCTCCGTTGACATCACCTACGGATACGCCGAGGCCGAAGCTGATCAGCGAGCCGTGGATGCCTGCGGCCTGGGTGACTTCGGTAAAATGTCCGTCGTCGTTGCGATAGAGGTGGTTACCGCCTCCTTTCAGGAAGCCGGCCACGGGCCATTGTGCATCCGGGAGGTCACGGCGGTTTGCGTTATTAAGCGTATTCACCGGGATCGGGCTGTTATCGATCATAAAGCAGTCGAGGTCGCCGTCATTGTCGTAGTCGAAGAAGGAAACCTGGGTCGTATAGGCGGAGATGTCCAGGCCATATTTGGCGGCGGACTCGGTGAAGGTCAGGTCATGGTTGTTGATATAGAGTTGATTTTTCCGGTGGCCGTCCGCCATATGGCCCGAGTTGCAGATATAGATATCCAGCCAGCCATCGTTGTTGATATCGACGAATACCACGCCTGTGCTCCACATGCTATCCTGGTGGAGTCCTGCGTGTGCGGTGATGTCTTCAAAATGAAAATTGCCTTTATTGAGATAGATCTTATTTTCTCCCATATTGGAGGTAAGGAGGACGTCGGCCAGGCCGTCGTTGTTAAGGTCTCCGATGGCTACGCCGCCCCCGTTGTAGAAATTGCGGAACAGGAAGCTATTGTCGAGCTTGTCGTCGATCACTTTATTGTTAAAGTCGATGCCGGTGTGGTCCATCAGTTCGAACAGGCCGGCGGGCTGTTCGTGCCGGCAGGAGGGGAGCAGCGAGACCAGCAGGAGGAGGAGGCAGGCCGGGAAGATGAATTTCATGTGTTTCAATAATGGCAAGTTATAATAACGGCTATTAATAGCCAAAGGCCATTTTTCAATGGCCTTTGGCGAATGTATCGATTTTGTCAGAACCTGGCTGTCATTAATAACCGGGGTTCTGATGAAGGTTCGGGTTAACCGAGAGTGCCTGGTTGGGGATACACATCAGCAGGTATTTGGGGTCATCGGCGGGTTTGTACTGCCAGAGGACGTTGAATACGCCGAAACGGATCAGGTCTGTTCTTCTGACCGATTCCCAATAGAGTTCCCGGCCTCTTTCGGCGAGCAGGGTCTTTGGATCGGTGGTGTTTGTTGCGTTGACCAGGGGTAGAGTCCCGGTGATCGCGGATGCACCGCGGGCTGCTCTGATCTGGTTGACGAGGGCCAGGGCTCCGGTGTTATCGGGGCTGGCGGCGCGCATCTTTGCTTCGGCTACCATCAGCACTACTTCGGGGTAGCGGAGGAGCATCAGCCAGTTACCGGAGTTGGAAGAGTAGTATTTACCGGTGACGTCGGTGAAGTCCGGGGGATATTTATCGACCCGGATGCCGGTTACTTCGAGGTTGGCGCCGGTTTCGATCATGTTGCTGGAGATGGCAGGGGTGAAGGACAGGGGAGCTCCTTTTCTATCCTGTGTCGGGTTGCCCTTTTCATCGAATTGCTGGCCGACCAGGAAGCCCGGGCGGATACCGGCCACCTTTGTTGCCTGTACGTTCGAGGTGACGCGGCGTCCGATACGGCTATCGATCAGGGTATCGGCGAGGGAGTAATTGGTCGTTCCGCCGACGGAGAAGGCGTTGTAAAAGTCGGAGATGGTGGAGAAGCCGTTCCATCCTGCATTGGGCGCCTGTACGTCATATTCATTATAGTGGAAGGTCATCATCCAGCGGGCGTCTACGCCGCCGTTGTTGGCGGTGACACCGGAGATGCTGGGATAGGCAAAGATGCCTTCGGTGGAATTACCATTGGTAGCGGTAAAGTTGTCGAAGTAGTTCGACATATAGTGGTATTTGCCGCCGGTTATAATGGCATTGCCCAGGGTGATCACCTTTTGCATATCGGCATCGGCGAAGGTGGGGTGTGCGCGGTTGGCGAAGGCGCCGCGGTTCAGGTAAAGCCGCATCAGCATCATGTTGGCCGCATCTACGTTTGCCTGGGTCATGGTGTTGCCGGTGCCAAGATCGGGAATGAGGGAGGTCAGCTCGTTGATGAGGAAGGTGGTTGCGCTGTCTCCTACGTATACTTTTGGTGCATTCAGCAGGTTCTCGCCCGGGTTACGGACGGGGATCTGGTTATACAGGTCGAGCAGGTAGTAGAGCGCGAAGACGCGGAGGAACCTTGCTTCGGCTGCCTGTTCTTTTGTTGCCGAGAAGCTCAGTACGTTCGTCGCGTCGAAGTTCATTTTGTTCAGGTTGTTGAAGACCTGGAGGATCTGGCCGTGGTCGGCATTCCAGGTATGGTTGTGCAGTACGCGCCATACGCCGTTGTCGTCCCAGTCACCGCCTCTTGTAGGGACGAGCGTTTCGTCCGAGGTACATTGTTCCAGGGAGAAGACCTCATCCTGGTTGGCGAAGGGCACTGCGATGTCGGTATAGGCGCCGGAGAGTACCAGTGCGGTACCGGCGGTACCCAGTCCTGCGGAAGCCTGGTCTCTTGTAAAGGAGCTTTTATAATCCTCGTTCAGTTTTGTACATCCGGCGATCCCTACCAGGAGCAGGACCGCGGATATGTTGATATATTTCGACGTTCTCATACGTTTGATGTTTTTAATGTTACAGTGAAAAGTTTAAGCCTACCGTTACGCTGCGGGGTGTAGGGTAAGGAATGTATTCGATGGAGCGGGAAGGATATCCACCCTGGTTCTTGTCGATATTTACTTCGGGGTCGAAGCCGGAGAATTTCGTGATGACGAACAGGTTGGAACCGCTAATATAAACGTTGGCGTTCTTCAGATAGTTGCCTATGTTGCCAAGAGAATAGTTCAGGGTGGCATTGCGCAGCTTGAAGAAGTTGCCGCTTTCCAGGAAACGGGTGGAGGCTGCTACGCCGCTGGTATAGGATTCCGCGGAGTTGTAGGCTCTCTTGTCGATATTCCTGCCGTTGGCGATACCGGAGATATTGGTCACGGAGGTTGCGGTGTTGTTATAGATCATGAAGCCGCCCGAGCCGCCGCCGTTGAGCACCAGCGTCAATTTCTTGTAGCTGAGCGTAGTAGATCCGCCGTAGAGCGCTTTTGGATTCGGGTCGCCTGCGTAAGCGGGGTTGGCGCCTACGAGCTGGTTGCCTTTCTGGTCGAAGCCCTGGAAGGGTTTCAAAAAGAATTCATCCACGGGCTGCCCGTTTGTGATGATCTGGCCCAGGGTACCCGATACGCCCTGGCCGTTGATCTGGCCGGTATTGATCGTCTGCGGGAAGTTCTTGAGCTTATTCTTATTGTATGCGAAGTTCGCGGTCACATCCCAGTTGAAGTCATGGCCTCTTACGATGGCCAGGCCAACGGAAGCTTCTATACCGTTGTTGACCAGGTTGCCCGGCAGATTTTCCCACAGGTTAGCGGGGGGAGCCGGCTGGATGGGGATGCTCTGGAACAGGATCTGGGAAGTGTTCTTGTTATAGTAGTCGATGCTACCGGTGATCCTGTTGTTCAGGAAGGCGAAGTCCAGACCGATATCGAATTGCTTTGTCTGTTCCCATTTCAGGTTGGGATTGGCGGTATTGGACTGATTGACGTTGTTATATGAATTGAAAGCAAATTGTTCTCTCGAAGAGCCTGACGGGAAGTCCTGGCTTCCGGTGATCCCCCAGGTGGCGCGAAGGGCAAAGTTGGAGAAGGTCTTGCTATCCTTCAGGAAGTCTTCGTTGTAGATATTCCATTTTGCACCGAAGGAGGGGAAGTAACCATATTTGTTGTTCGATCCGAATTTGCTCGATCCGTCTGCGCGGAAGGTACCGGTCAGGTAGTACTTGTCTTTCCAATTGAAGTTTACGCGGGCGAAGTACGATTGTACCTGTGTGGTGATATCCTTGAAGACGCCCGGCAGTATCTGGGTATTACCATCCTGGAGAACGTCCGAGTATTTGATGTTCAGCAGCTGATTCTGCGCCAGGTTGAAATTAAAGCCCTGGGCTCCAAAGGTATTGTTGTTGAAATCCGATTTCCAGTATTCGAAACCACCCAAGGCATCGAAGGTAAGGTCCTGGGAAAGGTTGGTGTGAAAGTTCAGGGTGTTATCCGTCACCTGGGAGATCAGCTCTGCGTTGGTCAGGAGACCGAGGCCCTGACCGGTAACGGGGGGCAGGCCCTGTACGAATCCGTCCAGGTTGGTGCCGCGGGTACCGTTGCTTTGGTTGATGGAGTACAGGAATTTGTAATCCAGGCCCTTGGCGATGTGATAGCTGGCGGAGATGTTACCCAGGTAGGTATTGACCTTGGCCAGGTCGTTGTATCCCTGGATCTCTGCAAGGGGATTACCGGAACCGTTGGTGGGATAGATATATTGGCCGTTTGCATCGGTAGGTGCCTGGGTGGGGTTCCACTGGAGGGCGGAACTGATCAGGTTACCTGCTGACCCTGCCGTATTGGAGACCAGTACGATACTTTCGTTGGTGTGGGCGGCGATCAGGTTGAAGTCGATGGTCAGGTGATTATCGAGGAGCTTAAAGGATCCGTTGAAGGTCCCGATATATTTATCCAGTTGGTTGGATTTTATAAAGCCCGGTGTTTTGGAGGCGAGGAAGCTGGCTCTGAATTTTGCCGTTTCGTTGCCGCCGCTCAGGCCTACGCTATAGTTCTGGATCGTGCTTTTTTGCGTGATGAGCTTCATCATATCCACCGAACTGCCATGGTCCAGCTTATTGGTGACGGTGTCCAGGACGTATTTGTGAAGGGCGTTGCGAAATTCGCCGGCGCTAAGGTTGTCGAATTTCTTCATATAACCCGTATTCCATCCTTCGGACATCCCGAAGTCCACTTTTGCACTTCCGGCGGTGGCTTTCTTCGTAGTGATCACGACTACTCCGTTGGCGCCGCGGGAGCCATAGATGGCGGTTGCGGAAGCGTCTTTCAGGATCGTAATGTCAGCGATCGTGTACGGATCGATGTAGATCAGCGGGTTGGCATCCGGTGTCGTTCCGAAACCGCCAATGCCCAGGTTGACGACGGGGCGGGCGTTCCGGCCATCGAGCAAAACGCCGTCAATTACATAGAGTGGGTTACCTGTACCACGGATGGAGCTGTTGCCCCGGATCTTTACCGTGGTAGCGGAGCCTGGCTGGCCGCTGTTGTTTACTACTTCCAGGCCGGAGACTTTGTTCTGCATCAGCTGGTCGGGGGAAGTGATGACCCCTTTGTTGAATTCTTTTGAAGAAACCGTGGTCACCGAACCGGTCAGGTCTTTTTTCCTGGCGGTACCGTAACCGATGATCACTACTTCATTAAGGTTAGTGGTGGAAGCGACCAGGGCGACGTCGATCGATGGCTGGTCCGTGATGGCGACTTCCTGTTGGGTGAATCCAACGGAACTGATGACAAGGGTTTTTGCGGTGGGGGAAACGGAGAGGTGGTAGGTTCCGTCGGCTGCGGTTGTAGAGCCGCCTCTGGATCCTTTAACGGTGACGGTGGCTCCCTGTATCGGGGCGCCTTTGTCATCTAAAACCTTTCCTGTGATTGTTTTGTTTTGAGAGAAAGAAGTTTGTGTGAAAAGTACACAAAGTAAGGCAAGGCTCGCCAATCTGGCAAGTAGTCGTTGAATGGTCATAAAGCAAAAAGTTTAGCAATTAATGATCTAAGATAGAAAAATTAATGTTTACTTAACAAAATTTTTTTGAATCTATAATTTGTTGCAATCGATATAACGATGGACAACTCTTTCAGCGTCAATGCTGCAAGAAAATTATAACATTTATTTAGCTAAATGGGATTAGCTTCTGCTAAAAGGAATTAGCAAGAATCCATTTTTGAAGATCTTCAGCGGACGAGCAAGGGAGTTTTTTTGTGTTGCTAAAATTTTCGGGTGCGGGCGGAGTGCTTTCGGGATCGGGAGGATCGGGACGATTGCGATAAGGATCGGGACGATTGAAGTAGGAATAGAGGGGATCCTGGATCGGGTGAGTAGATTTGGCGTAGTCAGGTTCGTATTCCTGTTCGTCTTCGGCGAGGGTTGAGGCGATATCCTGGCCGGGCTGGTAGTTTTGTATCTGTGGGGGGATGGGATAGTTGGGGGTACTATTGTAGTTATAGTTGGCTTTTGCGAGGGTGAAGGCAAGCAGGGGGGAGTCGGGGCAATGTTCGCGGATGGCCCGGATGATCGTCCGCAGGGTAGTGCCGGTGGTAAGGATATCGTCGATGAGGAGGATGGGAGAGGATGTGGAAGGGGGGGATGGGGAGATGTGGATAAGGGATGGGGGTGTGAAGATATAGGTATCCTGCAGTTCGGCCATTCGCTGGTAGCGGGGGAGGTCTTTGCAGGGGCGGGTAGGCCGGGACTTCCGGAGGAGGCCGGGCTGGTAGTGGCAGTGGAAGCGGGTGGCGAGGGCTTGTCCCAGCAGGTCAAGGGGGGTGGGGTGTGATGGGGCAAATGTCGTTTCGTCGTGGCGGAGTGCGCGGAGGATGAGGGTGTCGGGCTGCCAGGGCAGGGAGTCCAATTCTTTTTGTGCGCAGTCGATCCAAACATCGAGATCGGGTTGCAGGCCGTGTTTGAATTTCAGGAGGCTGAGGGAGAGCCGGTCCTTACGGGCGGACAGGGGCAGATAGCTGCAAAGATAAAAGTGCGGGTAGCCATAATACTTATAGCGTATGGACGTTCGCTGCAGTGTCATGCTCTTCGGTTTTATTATCCAAAATGAAATTAACATTTTTTTGCAGATATTCATTTTTCATCTTATACTTGCCCCGTGATCCAATACCAATAACCAGACCTTTGATTTTTACCTATGTCAGAACGAACAAGTTCCCATGCGGTCATTGCATTTAAAAATGGCCATTCCCATTCCTTACACGCTATTCACGATGAATATTACCCGGCCCTTTGTCATTTTGCCGGTGGACTTTTAAACGATCTTCCTGCTGCGGAGGACATCGTCACCGAAGTATTTGTCGTTCTCTGGAAAAAGCGACAGGATTTTGAGACGCTCCAAAACATAAAAGCCTTTCTGTACATCAGCACCCGGAATGCCTGTCTGAATTATTTGCGAAAGTTGCAACGGGACTCGTTGCTGAAGTCCAATTTTTCGCGTTACCTGGATGCAGATCAGGAGGGGTTCGTGTTGAACGAGATCATCCGGGAGGAGGTCCTGAAGCAGATCTATACGGCGGTCGAGACGCTGCCGTACCAGTGCAGACAGGTCTTTAAGATGTCTTATGTGGAGGGGCTGAGCAATTCCGAGATCGCGGAGCGTTTTCGTCTTTCCGTCCATACGGTGAAGAACCATAAGGTAAGGGCCATCGGCCTTTTGCGGCTTAAGTTTCCCGCGCATTCCTCCCTGTCGTAATCCCGCGGCATGAACTGCCATGTCGCTGTCAATGTGCAGCAGCGTCTCCCGATTGGCATCTTTCGGAGCGATGAACCGGCTATTGCTGTTACCCATCGGCATGGATAAATCCCACTGACATGTGTATGTGCTAAATTTTTTTTCGGGTATTGAACGATTATCACAATTATTAATTTATCCCGGCGTTTAGAAAATGGTTTTTCATAGGATATTGGATTTTAAAACGGGGCTGAATTTCTATTCTGGCCCTTTTTTTATGCCCGGACTTTTTCGGAAGCCGCCGGCAGGTAAAGACACTAATAAGAAATTGGAGGAGCCGGAAAAATGAGTAGGTTTGGGGGATGCAAAATAAGGATGCGGAGCTGGAGGTTTGGGAACGGCGTCTGGCCAATTATCTGCAGTCCGGTCCGGTCCTGACGGATGGGTCGCATGATCTGGGACATTTTCAGCGGGTATGGAAGACGGCCTTGTTTATCAACAGGGAGGAGGGGGAGCCGGCCGATCCGCTTGTCCTGTTAGCGGCTGCTTATTTCCATGACCTGGTATCGTTGCCCAAGAACCATCCCCGGCGGAGTGAATCTTCGGGGATGAGCGCGGATCGTACGGCGGAGATCCTGCGGAATGTGTCGTTTGGGGAGAAATTTCCGGCGGAGAAGATCGAAGGGGTGCGGCATGCCATTCATGCGCATAGTTTTTCGGCCCGGATCGAGGCGTTGACGGCGGAGGCGAAGATATTGCAGGATGCGGACCGGCTGGAGGCGGTTGGCGCTATCGGGCTGGCCAGGGTATTTTATACGGCGGGTCAACTGGGACAGAAGCTGTTTGACGCGGCCGATCCCCTGGCGGAGGAACGGGAGCCGGATGACCGGCTTTATGCGCTGGACCATTTTAAAGTCAAGCTGCTGAAATTACCGGCGTTGATGAATACGATGACGGGGTGGCGGCTGGCGGAAGGTAATGCGGCCTACCTGGTGCAGTTTATGGAAAAGATAAAAGGAGAGATCCGGGGGGAATACCCGGGAGGATAGACCGGGAAGATAGATCGGAGGATAAATTGGAGGATAAATTGGGTGATGAGTTGGGTAATGAGTTGGAGGATGAGTTGGGTGATGGATTGGAACAGACTTATGATAATAGACATTATAGGATGGATCGGGTCGGTGATGGTGGTATTGGCGTATACATTGAACATGTTCAAGCGAATGGAACCGGATTCCGTTGCTTATTATGGATTGAATATTGTTGGCAGCGCCTGTCTGATCGTCAATACCCTTTATCATCATGCCATTCCTTCGGCGGTGGTGAATGTCATATGGGTCTTTATTGCGCTGGTGGCCCTGGTCCGGAAAAAACGGTAACAATTTGATAATTAACTATTTATACCTTTTTCCCAGCCCGGGAGCTTTTGCTTACAAAAAAATAACCCAGGTCCGAGTAAACTCTCCGATCGTATTCCCCGTATCGTATTAGAGGTAAGCTGTAGATATAAGCTATAGATGTACTCCATATAGTTATAAGATATAAGCTATATAGTATAATTTTACGTAATTAACTGTTTGTACGGATGAAATACTTCTTCCCAGCCCTTTTGCTGTTGTTTGGCTCTCCGCTGTTTGCCCAGACGCAGGCATGTCCGTTGAACAGTGATTTTTCCCTGGGGAACCTTACGCATTGGGCGGCGTATACCGGCAATAATGCCAGGGGTAATCCTGCTCCCGCCTCGGACGAGCTTCCTTATGATTCAACCAAGGCTGCGCCGGTTGGGACGATCGGCAACAGCCAGATCTATGAATACAACCTGCCATCCGTCCTGGGGATCCAGATCCTCACTACGCCTTCTACGGATGCATTCGGCAGTTTTTCCACGATTCCAAAGATCAACGGGTATCAATATACCAGCTCGGTATTGCTGGGGTCGACCTCCATTTCCCGTTCGAGCGCCAGTGGTACGTCCGGTGGCTATGTACGGGGGATCAGCTATGCGATCAATGTCCCGCCGGGATCGCCATCGGAGCCTTATACCATGACCTATGCGTATGCGATGGTGTTGGAGAACGGCACGCATAATTCGGCGCAGCAGCCATTGTTCTCCGCTACCCTGTCGGTGAATGACAGCATCATTACCTGTGCCTCCCCCAAATATTTCCTGCCTACCGAGGGCAATGCGGGCAATAGCGGCACGGGGGCCTTATTGGATTCGGCGTTGGCCAGGAGTCAGGGGTTTTATCTGAGCAACCGGCCCTCGCCCAATTCGAACCCTAATTCGACCAGTCCGAATGCCGGTCATCTGCAGGATGTATGGGCCAAGGACTGGACGGAGGTGACCTTTGATCTTTCTCCTTTCCGGGGTCGCCAGGTGACGCTGACCTTTGAAACGGACAATTGTGTACCCGGGGGGCATTTTGCCTATTCCTATATAGCCCTGCGTAATGTCTGCGCCGGTCTGCAGATCAGCGGTTTTTCCATCGCCTGTACGAATAGCGTGTTGACCTATTCCATCCCGGGTTTGACCGGGGCGACTTACCGGTGGGGTGTACCTGCCGACTGGACGATCGTCGGGGGAACCGACAGCAGCGTGCTGAAAGTGAAGGTGGGCAGTCTTGCCGGCTCCGTTGTCGCCGAGGAGCTCAACAGCTGTGCCGATCTGAAGGATACGCTGGATGTCTCGACCACTCTTCCCACCGTGGCGGGAGCGGTCAGCAATGATGCGGAAGTTTGTGCGGGCAGCAATACGAGCGCCCTGACCCTGAGCGGTTACACTGGTGGCGTGCTGAGCTGGCTGGCTTCCACGGATAACGGCGGCACCTGGTCACCGGTGGCGGATACCACCCGCTTCTATACGGCCCAGGATCTTTCGGCCACTACCGAATACGTGGCCCTGGTCCAGAATTCGGCATCCTGTGAGATCGACACCAGTACGGGTTCCAAAATACTGGTTGATCCGTTGAGCGTAGGTGGGAAGTTATCGCCCAGCACTATGGAGTTCTGTATCGGGCAGAATAAAGATGCCCTGCTTGTATTGACGGGTGCGACGGGCAATCCCGTAAACTGGCAATCGTCCCCGGACGGGGTCGCCTGGACCGGTTTTACGCCGAACTATACGCAGGTCGACTACAGCCTGCTCGGGCTGACGACGCCGACGCAGTACCGGGTCATCGTAAAGAGCGGGGTCTGTCCGGCGGATACCAGCGAACCGGCGAACATCAACATCATAAAAACATTATTCCCCCAGGCGACTGCAGAGCCCCTGGATACGGCCATCTGTTATGGCACAAAGGCTACGCTCAATACCACCATTTCCATCGGGACCAGTTATACCTGGTCGAACACCAATACGTTGGCTAATTATGGCGACGGGAATGTCAACACGACTCCCTATTCGATACAGACCCTGGCTTCTCCGTTGAGGACCAACAGCTATATCTTCACCGTCGAGAATGCGGGTTGTCCCAATGCGTTGATCGATACCTTCCTGGTCCGGGTCATACCACCTATTATCGTGGATGCCGGCAACGATACGTCCATTGTGATCAACCAGCCCCTGCAATTGCATGCCAGCTCCAATGATACGACGGCCGGGGGCGATACGTTCAGCTGGACGCCGGTCATCGGGTTGAACGATCCGAATATCCCCGACCCTATTGCCACGCTGAGCGCAGAAACGGACTCGATCCGGTATATTGTAAAAGCCATGTCGGCGTACGGGTGTTACGGTCTGGCGAGCATCGTGGTGCGTGTGTTCAAGACGTTGCCGGATATCTTCGTTCCGAATGCCTTTACTCCCGGCGGCGCCACCAATAACTTATTCCGGCCGATCCCCGTCGGTATTTCCACCCTGCAATATTTCCGCGTATACAACCGCTATGGGCAGCTGGTATATGCCACTTCGGCTATGGGTGAGGGATGGGATGGCCGTATAGGCGGGCGGCTTGTCGATTCCGGTACTTTTGTCTGGATGGTACAGGGGAAGACGTATACCGGCAAGACGATATTCCACAAAGGAACGATGGTGCTGGTGCGGTAAATGAGACATTCCATGGATGGGCGTCATAGAATAGATGGGCTGTCATAAAATAGATGGGCTGTCATAAAAAAAACCCGCCGGGGTCGGTGGCGGGTTAATTCGTTCACTGTAAGGGTTCGATAAGCATAGTACAGTGGTCTTTCGGACAGGGCTTTCATAGGTTGGATCCTGTTTTCATAGCGTTGGATCGGTTTTCATAGCGTTGGATCGGTTTTCACGGTTTGGATCTTGTCTTCATGGGTTCGGTTAGGGATCAGGGTTATTAGGATATTGGATACGGCTACATTTGCTTTGCTTGCACAAAGATGCGTTGAACTGCAACGCCTACCTAAATTTGACTCCTTCCTTTTTTTTCATTGATCGATAAATTTATTGAGCATTAGGCACAAACCCCTACTACAGAGTACTACCCGTAACCAGGGTCGTAGATCTACGAGAACCGAAATGTAAAAAATACTTACATTTAGATGTAAATTAAGCCGGATATGCGTCTATTCGTTTTGCTTGTCTGTTCGATCTTCTCCTTTTGTTTTTGCCGTGGTCAAATAACGTCCCGTAATCTTCTGCAGAATAGTTGTGCGCCGGCCAGCCTGTCGCAGGTGATCCTTCCGCAAGGGAAATGGAAGCCCTTTCCTACGACGCCGGAGGGCTGGAGAAGCCTGTTGCCGGAGAGCGTCATTCAACAGTACATCCATAGCGGCGAGACCTCTTTAAAAGAAGATTTTCCGACGATACCTGCGACGATTGCGCTGGATTTTCTCCGCAACGGGAACCGGACCCGTTATGAGAACATTTCATTTGGGAAACGGGTTCGTCTCCGGGCCCTTTTTATAGCCGAATCGATGGAAGGGAAGGGGCGGTTTATGGATGCCATCGTCAACGGGATCTGGGCTATATGTGAAGAGAGTTTCTGGGGGGCGAGCGCTCATCTTGGTATGCAGAAGGCGGGTAACGGACTGCCGGATGTGGAGGAGCCGGTGGTAGACCTTTTTGCTGCCGAGACGGCTGCCGATCTTGCCTGGGCGGATTATTTTGTCGGACCGAAACTGGACAGTGTTTCTCCCCTGATCCGCCGCCGTATTTATTATGAGACCAACCGACGCATCTTTATTCCCCTGCAAACGGCAAAATATGACTGGATGGGGGCCGGTAATCCCATGGCCAAGCTGAATAACTGGGATCCCTGGATCATGTCGAATTACCTGGCGGCGGCTTTGCTGCTGGAGAAGAGCGAAACCCAACGGCTTGCCTATACCCGGAAAGCGATGGAGCTGACCGATCAATACATAAACGGACTGGGGGATGATGGCGCCTGTGAGGAAGGCCCTACCTATTGGATGTATGGACCGGGGAGCGTACTCAATGTGCTGGACCTGCTGAAGAGCGTGAGCGATGGCCGGATCGATATTTTCCATCGGCCGGTCATCCGTAATATGGCCGCCTATATTTACAAGACGCATATCGCAGATAATTATTTTGTCAATGTAGCCGATGCCCATCCCGAGACCGTGCTTGATCCGGTGATGATCCGGCGTTTTGGGAAGGAGACGGGGGATACGGTGATGGTCCATTTTGGCGACTGGCTTTATTACCGGGCTGCCGATGGGAATGTCCTGATCCGGCAGGTGTTTCATCTTACCACCGAGCTTTTTGATCTGGCGGCGATCCACACGATGGGAGGGAGGGAAGCCGGGAATGGTTTTCGTGATATTGCCGATGCCTGGCTGCCGGATGTGCAGCTGATGGTGTCGCGGCTGGGGAATGGTCTGTTTGTTGCGGCGCATGCCGGCAATAACGGGGAGAGTCATAACCACAACGATATAGGGGACTTTATCCTTTATGAGGCCGGCGAGCCGGTGATCATCGACGTTGGTTCGGGGACCTATACCAGCCGGACCTTTTCCAAGGATCGTTACCAACTCTGGTTCAATACTTCGGCATATCATAACCTGCCGGTCATCAATGGACAGGAGCAGCCGGAGGGGGCCTTGTTCACCGCCCGGAATGTCGTCTACCAGCGATACCCTGACAGAAGCGTTTTTCGGATGAACCTGGAGAAGGCTTATCCGGTCACTGCCGGGATTTATTCATGGGTACGGAATATACGGGCGGAGAAAAAAGGGGTCGTCGTTGTGACCGATAGTTTTGTTATGGCCAAGCCGCTGACTTCCCTGACACAGACCTTTATGACGGTGTGTGCGGCGGATATTACGACGCCCGGGAAGATCCTTTTTACCACCGCACATGGGAAGAGGCTATTGCTGGAGTATGATGCGAAGACCTTTGCCGCTTCGGAAGAGGTGATGACGCTGACTACACCGGAGGAGCAGGGGTTGAAAGATAGCTGGCACGGGCAGCCGATTACGCGGATATTGCTTAGCTTGCGGACGGGTGCCGTCATCGGGAAATATTTCAAATATAATATGCATGCGTTATGAAGACATTTCTTTCAATTAGCTTTTTGTTGGTTGTTTCGATCGTTTTTTTGGGTGCGGGAAGGGTAGGGAACCCGGGGGGAAAGGAGACTGCGGGTGTGGGAAGGGTTGAGAGCACAGGTACGGGCCGGGTGGAGATGCGGGGAGGGATTGTGACGGGTGCGGACCAGGTAGCCGTTTATCTGCCTTATTTAAAGGGGAAAAGGGTCGGGCTTATCGCCAATCCTACTTCCATCATCGGGGATAAACCGAGCGTAGACAGTTTACGGTCGCTGGGCATAAATATAAAAATGATCTTTGGCCCCGAGCATGGGTTCCGGGCGAATGCAAGCAATGGCGGGGCCGTAGGCGATGAGATAGACGCCAGGACGGGGATCCCGATCATTTCGCTGTATGGGAAGAAGAGAAAGCCTTCCAGGCAGGATATGGATTCGCTGGATATATTGATCTATGACCTGCAGGATGTGGGCTGCCGTTTTTATACCTATATCAATTTGCTGGCGCAGGTGATGGATGCCTGTAGTGAGAATGGAAAGGAGCTGATGATCCTCGACCGGCCCAATCCCAACGCCTTTGTCGACGGGCCTATATTGGATATGAAGCTGCAATCGGGCATAGGTCGTTTCCCGATCCCCATCACGCATGGGATGACGGACGGGGAGTTTGCGCAGATGATCAACGGAGAGGGATGGCTGCCGAACAAAGAAAAATGCAAGCTGAGGATCATACCGGTAAAGAATTATGCCCATGATATGGATTATACCTTGCCGGTGAACCCGTCTCCCAATCTGAATACCCAGCAAGCGGTCCTGTTGTATCCTTCGCTGTGTTTGTTCGAGGGTACGATCATCAGCCAGGGTCGTGGTACGAACATGCCTTTTACGGTATTGGGTAATCCCGATCTGAAGGGGAAGTATGATTTTTCTTTTACGCCGGTCAGCATGCCGGGAAAATCCGAAACGCCTTTGCACCAGGACCAGGTCTGTTATGGACTGGATCTGCGGAACTATAATACGGCGAAGATGCGCAAGGCCGGGAAGATCAACATCCAATGGATGATCGAGCTGTATAAGGCATACCCTTATAAGGAGAAGTTCTTCGATTTCCATCAGAGCAGGCAGATGGGGAATATCGACCGGCTGGCGGGCACTACGGATTTTAAGGAGCAGATCATCGCGGGTAAAAGCGAGGAAGAGATCCGGAAGAGCTGGGAGCCGGGATTGGGCGACTTTAAGAAAATGCGGACAAAGTATTTATTATATAAATAATTATAAGACCTTTACCTGTCTGTTGATGTTGCTATCCTTTGTTCGCATGGAAATGATATAGACTCCGGACGTTAGTCCGCTGAGGTCGATACGAATATTATTGGGTCCGGTTGTTGCCGTGACGGGGATGTTCCTTACTATTTTACCCGTTTCATCGTATACGCTGATCATCGATTGATAACCTTCGGTTGCCGTGAAGACTATGTAGGTATAGCCGGGGGCCGGGTTGGGATAGAGCTGGGGGGCTACGCCAGCCGGTTCGCAATTGCTATGGGTAATGGGTGAGTAAACAGATCCTCCATCCATGTCTACTTCTTTTATCCGGTAGGAGGCGGGGCCGGCGTTCTTGTCGGTGTAGCTGTAGGTGCCGCCTGTCCCTGTGGCCGGTATGCGTTGGAAATCGTTGAAGGTCACCCCGTCCGTGCTTTTTTCAATATAGAACCATTCGGTATTGACCTGTTGTGCTGTAGTCCATTGCAGCCAGGTTCCTTTTTCGGTGCAGGTGCTGCTGAAGAAAGTGAAGAGCAGGGGAAGTGGGTTGCCGGGCGCACCGAGGGCCCAGAGGGAGAAGTCGTCGATATTATTCTTTAGGAGATATTTCGCCGCGGTGTCCCTGGCGTCCGGGGGGATGGCGGCCCAGGTCGTGCCGTTGTCCGTGCTTTTCCAGAGGACGGCGGTCAATGGATCGACGCCTTTTAGTTCCGCGTCCAGGTAATAGAACCGTGTGGTGGCCCCGAGATGGGTGTTTGTTGCGGGGGTGATCAGATAATAGCGTTGGACCAGCTCCGAAGGGATGGTACTGCCGGCGGGGGGGCCGGTATAGCGGGTGAGGGTCGTGATGCCCGGGGCGGTGCTGGTATTGTCGATCTCCACGCCCAGTCCACCCGGTTGGGTATTGGGAGACAGGGATATGTACTGTGTGATGCTGCAATGTCCGGGGGTGGTGGCGTCATCGAAAAGGCGGGATGTTTCGGATTCGCCCGTGAGAGAGGCGGAATCGGACAATTCGATATTATTTCCTTTCAGATCGAGGTTGCCGTTGAGGAAGGTCAACTGGTGGCCGATGATGAGGGACTGGCCCAACCGGGCGCCCGCCATATTGTCCAGGCTGAGGTTGTGGAAAGTGAGGCTGCTGTTGCCGTTGCCGCCGAGGAGGATGGGTTGGGCCGCACTTTTTATGATCACTGTGCCCGTGCCGGCGGAGAAACTCCCGTGGTTGGTTAGCTGGTTGAGGTCCGTCAGGGAGAGAGAGACGGGACCGGTGCAGACCAGTTGTGCGCCTGCCCCGATGGAAAGGGTGTTTTGCGCCTGTAATCGGCTAGTGATGCCTGTGAGGCTGGCGAAGAGAAGAAAGCGGAGGAGATATTTTTTCATAACTGGTAGATGGGCGATGATTTTGGCAGAGCGGGTGATGATTTACTCGGCACCGATGGCGATGATCTTTACGGTAAAATTTGGTGCGTAATCGCTGCCCTTTGGGTTATTGATAAAGAGGGTAGCGCCGGTTGTGGAGGCACCGGCGATGGAGAGGATCACCTCGGCGAAGCCGCCGCCGGCGGTTATATTACCTACATATACATCGGGGATCGCGCTAAAGGTTTCCGGGAAGGTAATGGGAACCTGTGCCGTCAGACCGGCGCCGATGGAGGTATTGACGGTGACGATGGTGCTGATCTTTTTTTGC
>DASYBV010000047.1:0-166644 GCA_036500545.1 Puia sp.
TTCTTAAATCGGCATAAAAATTGGTTGTTGTATAATGGCAAAAACGTTTGACAAAGTATGGAGTAATTGCTTGGAGATAATCAAGGACATCGTAGAGTGGCAGCATTACAAAACCTGGTTTGAGCCGATCAAGCCCGTAGAGTTGAAAACTAACATCCTGGTGATCCAGGTACCCAGCCAGTTCTTTTATGAATACCTGGAAGAGCATTATGTAAATTTATTAGCAAAAACCCTTCGGCGCATTCTGGGCAAAGAGGCGATGTTGGAGTACCGGATCATGGTAGACAGCGGGAATCATCAGAACAAGCCTTTGACGATGGACGTGCCGGCACATGGGTACAAAACCTTTTCCAACAACGAAATGGATTTCCCCCTCATCATAAATAATCCTGTAAAGAATCCTTTTGTGATTCCCGGGTTGAAGAAAATGCAGATCGATGCACAACTGAACCCGGTATATACATTTGACTCTTTCATCGAAGGTGATTGTAACCGGGTAGCGCGTCGGGCCGGCAAGACCGTGGCGGAAAAGCCAGGGGCCAATTCGTTCAATCCCCTGGTGATCTATGGGGGAGTGGGATTGGGTAAGACCCACCTCGCCCAGGCCATCGGCAACGAGGTAAAACGTCTGCACCAGAATAAGGTGGTATTATACGTCAGCTCGGAGAAATTCATCAACCAGTTCATCGATCATAGCCGCAACAACGCCATCAACGATTTTATCCATTTCTATCAATTGGTGGATGTACTCATCATCGATGATGTTCAGTTCTTCAACCGTGCGGAGAAATCACAGGACGCCTTTTTTGCCATCTTCAACCATCTTCATCAGTCGGGTAAGCAATTGATCCTTTCCTCCGATAAGCCGCCCAAGGACCTGGACGGGTTACAGGAGCGCTTATTGAGCCGTTTCCGCTGGGGGCTTAGCGCCGATCTGCAGGTACCTGATTATGAGACCCGGATTGATATCCTGGAGCGGAAAATGAAGAATGACGGGCTGGAAATGCCAAAAGAAGTAGTTAAATACCTGGCTTATAATATCAACAGCAATGTACGCGAACTGGAGGGGGCATTGATCTCACTTTTGGCACAATCTTCGCTCAACAAGAGGGAAATTGATCTGGAATTGGCCAAAAAAGTGCTCCGTAACTTCGTGAAGACTAGCAGCAAGGAGATCACTATCGAAACTATTCAGCGTATGGTATGCGAGTATTTCGATGTGTCCTACGATAAACTGCTGCAGAAGACCCGCAAGCGCGAGATCGTGCAGGCGAGGCAGATCACTATGTACCTGGCCAAGGCGTTTACAAAGAATTCTCTCAAGACGATCGGCGAGCACTTTGGCGGCCGCGATCACACCACCGTTATCCACTCCTGCCAGACGGTCAAGGACCTCATGGATACGGACAGCCTGTTCCGCGAAAATGTGATGGAGCTCCAGCAGAAGGTACAACTGGCCGCAATGTAACCGGTCAAAATCAACTTTTTATACCAATAAGCACCCATTCCCCCTCCGGAGTGGGTTTTTATATGGGTTTCGGCGCCCCCACCGCTCTCTAACCCCTCATTCTCGTATTTCTATAAAAAAACAAGGGTCAAGTTGGGGTCGTGGCGAATTAATCTTTATTTTTGCCTCCCCTTCGAAAGATGTCCGTCCTTCAGACGGCTCAGATAAGACGAAGGGATCCGACGGAGAGGTGCCTGAGTGGCCGAAAGGGCCGGTTTGCTAAACCGTTATACGAGCTTAAACTTGTATCGAGGGTTCGAATCCCTCCCTCTCCGCAAATAAATGAATGCCCCCGGCTTTGCCGGGGCATTTTTGTTTTGGAGCGTTGCGGAGCTTGCTCCGGCAAAAGCGCAAAAACAAAAATAAAAGCTCGCGATAGCGAGCGGGCATTCATTTATTTGACGCCCCCATCTAAGGGATCGCCGAAGGCAATCCTCCCTCTCCGCTGAAATTCACGAAAATTGCCCTCAAGTTATTATATTTGAGGGCTTTCTTTTTGTCCAAACTCTTCCAAACATCTTTCGCGATTTTTTCTAATAAGGTAGTTACCAACCAATAAGGGTTCGAATCCCCTTGCTGATCCATTACTTTTTTAAAAATCAGTCTATGTCTGCCAAAAAGAAAAATGGATTACTCAATCCCAAACGAGAGCCACTTACGCCAGAAAAGCTAAGGGAACTCTCAGGTCTGAATTTATCAGACGAACAAGCAGAAGAGATTATTGAGTCTTTGACTCGATTTGCGCGGATTATATACGATTCTACCGTGCAACAAGAAACGACAGATAAGTGCCAAAATGAATTAGAAACCAGATCAGACGAATAGTAGGATAAAACTATCCAATGTCCACTGCAATCCTTGTTCCTCCCTTGATGCTTACAATTCTTATGTAGCGGCAAAACCCTATAGGGCATGATACAAATACTGAATTTACAAAAAAGGGTGTTTTTACTGGCTGTCGATTAATGAATAACCGGTATTTTCGGACATCGTTCATCCTAGCATATTTACTTTTTTTCATGCTCAACCGCCACTACATGTTATATTCATACAATCCAGAGAATGAAAAGCTGACGCAGTTTGCTGTTTTATTAGATCGAGCAGTAAAAGGAGAGGCAAGCTATGTATCTGTCGTCAATGATGTCATTCACCAGACGCACCAGTTTGCAGCAGGAGAAAAAACACTGTATGATATTAACCGGGATCTTACGAACATCATTTTGTTGTTGTCAGAAGCCGATAAGGATTATTTCGAACATCTGGCAGACAATCCTGAGAAATACGACCAGCAAACATATCAGCGGGTATTATCACTGATCACACCAAATCAAACAACCACTGTTTAATAAGTTCAAGAAACGATTGCATGCAGCCAAAATTATTAGAATTGCATTTCTCCCAATTGCAGACCGAATGGGTTACTTCCAAATACAATAATTATTCCGACGATAGGAAAAACATCTATCATGAAAAGCTGGCGACGATTATCGAAGGTCTTGGTAAAGAAGACTTTGCCAGTCTTGATGACAGCCAGATTCAGGAGAGATACTGGGTTATATTCTTCGTTTTTAAGAGCTTGGAGTTCTTAAACCACAGCACGAGATCCACTATCCCTTTTGAAATGGTATATGTGCTGGAAGTGGCTTTGAAAGAGTGGTCGCCGGGCGACGACTATATTATCGTCACATCACTGACCAATGGGATGAACGAATTTAGCTTTGATGGTTCTTTGAGCTTTTACCCCTTCATATACACCTACATCGAAAATTTATACAGTGTCAGTTTCGACTATAAGCTTGTGCAGATTAATTTACCGGAAAGTACTTCCAGGGATTATCTGGCCAATGTAGTGCTGTATCACGAGCTAGGGCATTTTATAGAAAAGAAATTCGCTATCACGCGAGTCATATATGCGGAATTGCTGGCTGCTATTAGACGTGCCGATCCGGCCGAGCTTAATAATATCTATAGATACTTTCCTTATTTGCGTTTGCCCGCCAAAGTTGATGAGTTCGAAAAACGGTATGAAGAGTACAATCAACTATCCATGCACATTAGCGAGTATTTTTGCGACCTATTCGCCAGCCAGTATATCAAAGATTGTTCAAATTTCTATCTGGAATATGTCACCCTGAATCAGGCTGTTGAAAGTACCACGCATCCTTCCACGATTAACCGGATCATTTTTATTAATGAATACCTAGATAACAAGGGCGGTTTTGTATTAAGCGAGTACAAACGTATTGTCGAACGTATTACGGGTATAGAAATTGGGTATAAGGGCAAGGACTTCAGTACGGCCAATTTTGAAAGCCTCATTCCGGTTGAAGTAAAGGAACTGAGTGAGTTGCACGGGCTATTCCATTACGGCTGGAAAGTCTGGTTAGGAGAGTGGGAGAATATCCGGCAAAAGGCAGAGATCCAATTCACCCTCTCCAATGCTGATGTTTATGCGATTATCAACAACTTGATTGAGAAATCGATTGGGAATTTCATTGTTAAAAACGAATGGGAACTTATAAAAGTATAAAGTCATGAACTTGGTAAAAGCGGATATAGACCAACTAATACAGCAAGGAAAATTGACCATCAGCCCTTTGCTCGATCCGAAGCAAGTAGGTGACATGGCCATCGATTTTCGGTTGGGCACCGACTTTTTGGTCGCAATCGATGGTAGCAACCCCTTTATTGACGCTTCTCTAAATAACAATGATAAATTCCCGATCAAAAATTCATTCCAAGAGACAAGAAGAAAATTGGGGGAAACCTTTCTTTTTCATCCCCATCAGACAGTACTCGCCAGTTCCCTGGAATATGTGAAGTTGCCCAGAGATGTCTATGTTGAATTGACCATGCGCAGCTCTTACTTGCGACTCGGGCTTTCGCTCGCCTCGATTGTGCAGCCAGGATATTGCGGATGTTTTTCTATTGAGCTGACCAACGTGAACAAGATACCCGTTAACCTCACGGTGGGGGCAGCGATTATGCAGGCTAGACTGTTTAAAATCAGCGCTGAATCCAATTATTTTGCTAAACGGAGAAAGTATATGTGTCAGGTGAGGCCGCTCATCTCCGCAGTAGCAACGGATGGCGATTTCATTCATTTGCACGAGATCTGGAAGCGGAACAATTATCACACTTGACTCTTACTAACGTGCACTCGTAAGGATCAGGTCAATTTTACTAGATTGCTTTTCACCTGGCGGGAATAAAAAGACAAGCCCATTGTAATGGTTATTAAAAAACTGATATTGTAGGCACTCAGCACCGTTCCCGGTTTCAATCTCCACCGTTCCCGGAATGATACCCTTCCGGTTGGAATAATAGTCTTTTGCAAAACTCCACTCAAGCCCAAATATTTCTGGCCATTCAATGGTGCCGAAGGTTGCGAGGAATCGTGCAGAAGCAAAAAAATTGCGTTTGGGAAACCCAGAAATGGACTTAATAGGGGGTGCTTTATCCAGCACAAGCAACGCACATCTTTTCGGAGAATGTTCAATATATTTTCTCAGTGTCGCATGCAGCGAGGCGCCAAATCGTTTGGATAAGGCGACGGCCGCGTCGATGCCCATATGGAACTTTTTCAGCTCGTTAAAAAAGATTTCATGTTGAAAAAGCGTGACGGAGGCAAAATAATTCGCCTCCTGTTCAAACTCCTCAATGGCATTCTGACTGAGAGAATCATCATCGTCCTCGAGAACCTCGTAAATGGTCTGCTGCCAGGGGAGGACACCGTGGCCTGTTTCATGCAACTTGACAAAGTTTCTCCGCGTCGGTAACTGCGAAAAGTCCAGGTAGATTGTCTTCCTCGAGCGGTCAAAAAGACCCCTAAGTTTCCCCAGCGCCCGGAACAAGGCTTCGGGCGCTCGCTGTAAATAGCCTTCGTGCACCTTCGAAATATCAATCTGCTTATTGATAACTAATTCTGTAAAATTCACGATTTTGTCAACAGGCGTGGGGAAAATCCCCCAAGCATGACTTCCTTTTAAAATGGATCGGGAGATTTTGTCGATATCGTCTGCAGAAGGGAGCTCGGTCATCTTTTTCCGCTGAATCGTAAAAACTTAAGATAATCCAGCAACGCCTGTTCTTCTTCATTGTTCAATTTTTCAGCTGACAACGCTACAGTATTCAGCAATTGGCTCTTTTGGGGCGACGCCGATTCAATGATGCCGGCGGCATAGAGAAGACTATCGAGTTCTACTTGGTATGTACTCGCTAGCTTATACAGAACATTAGCTGATGGCTTTTTGATCTTGTCGTTCTCCAACTGGCTCAAATAGGCGTTAGAGATGCCTGTCGCTTCTTCGACTTGTCGCAATGTCAGCGACAATATTTCTCGGGAGTCCTTTAATGTTTTTCCGAGTGATTTCATACAAGTGAATGTTATACAGTTTGTTGTGATTTTCAAAGTTAGGAAAGTTCGCTCAATTAAGCAAACTTTGCTAAGTATTAAAATAATTATAACAAGCACTGCTTGATGAATTTAGATTTTTATGTATCTTTGACTACCAAACACAATTCATATGTCACAGGTTAAATTTGAATTTTTTGTAGAAGACATTAAGTATCAATCCGATTCGCAGTACATTACTGGCGAGGAAATCAGGGCGTTGGCTAATTTGAAGGGACTGGAGGAGTTGTTTCTGTCGGTAGAGAAGCCTTGGAATGACCAACTGATAGCACTAGTTGACAAGGTTGATTTGGGGAGGGGGATTCAGCGCCTCTACCTTAGAAAAAAGTTGACTATTACGATCAACAAAGTATCCTTCGACTGGGGTCAGGAGTATATCACCCTCGAGCAGATCAGAGAATTAGGTAAGATTGCTCCGGACCAAGAAATCTTTTTGGAAATAGCGAAACCCGGCGAAGACGAACTCGTGACCTCGATTAAGCCGATCAATGTCGCTTTGCGCGGTACGGAACACTTCTACGACCGACCCCGGGAAATAATCATTATTGTAAATGGCACACCCAAAAAATGGGACAAGCGCCAGATAACTTTTCGGGAATTGATCATACTGGCCTTCGACATCTATATTGATCGCCCCACCATGGTGTATACCGTTGCCTATGAAGACGGCCCGCCACAAAATCCGGAAGGATCAATGGTTAGGGACTCGGTGGTTTTTGTGAAGAATAAAATGATCTTTCATGCAACAGCAACTGATAAATCTTAGTCCCGATCTAAAAAGATTGCAGGATGAAGGATACGATTTGGATGTCAGTACCGGACAATTCCTGCTGGTCCGCCATATTCCATACGTTACGTTATCCAGGCAGGTCAAATTGGGTACCATCGTCTGTACGCTGACTCTGGCCAGTCCGACCCGCACAGCGCCACCGCCGGATCACACCGTCTATTTTTGCGGCGAAATCCCGTGCGAAGCCGGTGGCCTTCCTTTGAATGCAATCATCAATAACAGCAACCGACAGCAATTGCGTCCCGGCCTATTTGTAGACCACTATTTTTCCAGTAAACCAGCATCCGGCAGGTACGATAGCTACTACGACAAGATTAGGACCTATGCGGAAATACTCTGTGCACAGGCCCAGGTGATTGATTGTCACGCGACCTGCCGCCCCCATCGGGTTAAAACCACCTAACATGGACAAATCAATATTTAGATATCCAGATACCAATTCCGCAAGGGCAAACATCGAGATGTTGAATCGCAAGTTTGAGAAGCAGAAGATTGCGATCATCGGGTTAGGGGGGACCGGGTCCTATATTCTCGATCTCGTAGCTAAAACACCCGTGAGTGAAATACATCTTTATGATGACGACTGGCTGCTGCTACACAACGCTTTCCGGGCGCCGGGAGCGGTGGACGGGGAAATACTAGACAGCGAGAATGGGGTAAAGAAAGTAGATTATTATTTTGATCTATATTCCCGATTGCATGCGGGGATCGTCAAACATGAAAAACGCGTGACCGGAGAGAACGTGTCTGAGTTGGCCGATTTTACCTTTGCTTTTATCAGTGTAGATAGCAATGCGGCCCGCTCTGTGATAACAAAGGGATTGGTGGAAATCGGTATACCTTTTGCCGACGTTGGCCTCGGTGTCAATAAGGTAAACGATTGTTTAATCGCTACCCTTCGGGTTACCGTCGGATCGGCGCAAAAAAACGATCACCTTTCCTACCGGATCGGAAACGAAGAATGGGACAAAAATGAGTATGCCACGAATATTCAGATCGCTGACCTGAATTGCATGAATGCGGTCCTGGCGGTCATTAAATGGAAAAAGCTGCTCGGATTTTACCAGGATTTGAAAGCGGAGAATAACATTCTCTATTTGCTGAATACCAATAAACTATTAAATGAAGACCATACGCCATAAATTTGTTGAATTTATTCCGGAACAACTGGAGGAAGGGATTCTCTATATAACCGTTGAATACCGGACAGCGGTACATAAATGTGTTTGCGGCTGCGGGAACAAAGTGGTTACCCCGCTGTCACCGACTGACTGGAAGATGATCTTTGACGGGAAGACTGTTTCGTTATACCCGTCCATCGGCAATTGGAATTTTGACTGCAGATCCCATTACTTCATCACGCGCAGCGAAATTCGCCATTGTGCGCCGTGGACGAAGGAAGCGGCAGAAAGAGGTAGTAAGAAATTCAGCAAATTGAAGAAAAAGCATTTTGCCAGATTAATCGGCAGCTTTTCTAAGAAGAAAGATAGAAAATGATGCATCAGTAGAAAATAAAAACCCCGAACGTCCGGTCGTCCTTTGGATGAAATCGAGGATAAGCTTGGCTGCGTAAGTACCCCTCTCGCCACGACTTCCGCTTACGACTTCGAATCGTTTTGCTAGCTAATTAGGTTTAAAGGTGCCCTGGCTCCAATTAATCTATTTTGACTAAAGCGGCTTTTGTAATGTAATTTCAACTTGCTTTAAAACATGGAAATCAGAAGGGAAATTTTCGATGCCAGTATATTTATCGCAATCCTTTGAAAGTCTGTTGTAAAAGTTCAAAAATTTCAAACTATCCTTTCCCACGTAAGCAATCATAATAAACCTAGTCCGATCATTTCCATTGCCAATATGGACTACTGCGCTCCATGTCTTATCTTCATGATTATAAACCAGCGGTCCCTTCGGCCAATACCGTTTGCTGTCAGGATTAAGTTCAAATACCAAAATATTTTCAGCGGGTAACGGCTTCGAATATTTACCGCTAATGTGAATAGGTGATCTCAGAGGAGTGCCAATTTTAGGTACAAGTATTTCAATCGGATAATTCTTTCTAGTTTTATCCGCTGTCATTCCCTCTGATCCTGCCTTTATATATCCGAATATTGAGGTAGCAATAAAGATGATACCAATGACGCTAATTACAATTCTCCAATTAACATCTTTAATTGAAACCCCAACTTTTTCGTAACCCCCATTGCCGCCTAGAAGTACTAGTACAACACCTAAAATTAAAAGAACCAATGTTACGACCCATTTCGGGTTTTCTGCGCCTTTATCAACAACGTTGCCCCAGACTGAATCTCCCATATTATTTTTGATGGTTATTTTGGGCGAACATAAATAATCCTTTCATAATTCCATCGGGTGTTTTAACGGTATTTTAGATAAAAAGGGGTAGGCCACTCGAAAGGAGGACGGACCAGATTTAAGCTAACCTAGCGACTTTTGGGTACTTTACCCAGGAAGCCTAGCCTTAGTGGGTAGCTTTAAAGTGCCGGTCGCTTTTCTTTGGCCATATTTGGTCAAAAACTCTGCAATTTTTATTAAATCTTTCCTAAAAAGGTTCGAAACTTGTCCCCTTCTCTCCGCAAACAAATACCGAAGTGCCCCCGCTTTTAGCGAGGGCACTTTTTTTATGCCGGGGGAGCGCGCGAGCTTGCTCGCAGGCGCGGACCGGCATAAAAAAGCCGCACATAGTGCGGCGCTTCGGTTATTTGTTTAAGCCCCCCATCTAAGGGATCGGCGAAGCCAATCCCTCCCTCTCCGCAAACACAAGCACAACAGTGCCCAGCCTTTTGGCTGGGCATTTTTTATTCCCCGGACGCGGGGCGAACTCCAATTCCTTTTTCTTCCTATAATCTTCTCCATTTAAGTAATTTGGCTTTAAAGGCACTATTTCAGTTAGTTAAAGCCAAATACGGTTTCAAATTGGCTTTAAAATGGAAATGGCATATGTTAGAGCCAATTTGAAGTGTTTTGGCAGCGGCTATATAGGTCAATTAATGGCAGCGGCCAGGAAGACAATCGAAAAGCTGGAAGCGGATTAGCCACAGAAACAATTTCTAATCCAATTCTAATACCATTCTAATCCTGTATCTGTATATTGACAGTAGCCCCAAAAACTAACGACATATGAAAATCAAAAAAAGAATGGGCCTCTTTGCATTGACTGCTGCGCTTTCCTGGCCGAGCCTGTCCTGCCCTGCTCAACAAAATTCCATCCCAAATGCAGTTACTACCCGCTTCGTCGGAATGTTCCCTGATGCCAAAAACATTGACTGGAGGGAAAAATCCCAAAATATTCAGGTCTTCTTCGTGACAAATAATTATCAATGTGAGGCCAAATTCCAACCCGACGGGCACTGGCTGAGCACAGAACGACGGATTTCTTTGGATAGCCTCCCTGCAAGGGCGCGGGAAGTTATTGGATCAGGTGACTATGCCGGGTGGAGTATATTAAAGGCATTCATTGTTCAATTTCCGGTTGAACCCCTCCAATACCGGGTTGTAATAGCCAATAAGGACGGTCTCAGAAAGATCCTTTCTTACAGCCAGGACGGCCAACTTATCAAAAGTAACCTGGCTTTATAAAAACGATTTAAATCTTCCTCCCGGGATCGGGGCAGGCAATCCTTCCCTTTCCGCAATCTGGTCTAACGAAACCGACTAAAACACTATAAAGTTCTCATTTATAGCGTTTCTTTTTTCTCCGCATTTTCAAAACTCATTGTATTCACCCAAAGTTCGAGAGACTCTTAAGAGATCTCTAGCCGAGGTTGACAGAGGTCTCGCCAATCTTCACAAAGAGCTGTGCTGTGACGGATGAGGATAACTTCAAGAAACTGGCCACGCGGCCAGATGCCTTTGGGTGCCGGACGGAAGCAATAGTTTTAGTGATTTCATACGGTTATCTAATAGAGAAATGGAATGAATTTTCGGGTTCTTCGCGTATATGCTTCGAAGGCCTGACCGTAGCGCCGGTGCAGATAGCTGTCGAGCTTCGGGATGTTATAAAAGACGAAGAAACAGAAGAGGAATATGGGGATGGATAGAGAATAGATATTCCCGCTCACCAGGGCATAGGCGCTTACCCAGAGCAGATCGCCAAAATAGTTGATGTGCATGGACCATTTGAAGAGTCCTTGCGTGTAAAGTTTTCCCTGATTATCGGGAAGGTCTTTCCACTGTTTGCGCAAGATCTCAGCGGTAGTGTTGATCGCGGAGCCGATCAGGAATAATGCTATTCCTGCTATGTCCACGACGCCTATGGGTTTTCCAACCGGCAGAACAAAAAGCGCGAAGCCGACATAGTAAAGAGCAAATGCTATGGGTATGCTAAAGGTTTCCTGCCATGGTATTTTTCTTTTGAGTAGGTAGAACATCATAAATCCGAGGCGGAAAAAGGCAATCAGGGAAAAGGCGAACAAGATGTCTCTTCTGGGAATGGAAGGAGCGGCATTGTGTATGCCCAGGTTTAGCGCGGCGAAGCTGCCGCCGGATTGGAACAGTATCCAAAAAGAGAGACGGATAAAGACGAGCTCCAGTAGAGAAATGATCACTTTTTGCGGGATGCTTTTGCTATTTGATCCGTAGAGTTCCATGTATTCCAATTTAGTCGGGCCGGTGTGAAAGCCCCGCCCATTGAAGAAACAAATTCTACGCCACACTTTTCTAATGACTTTCTAATGGGTAGACTTGCACTAGCCATCGCTCAGCCTGGGCAGACCCAGCCTTCATTGCATCTCCGGCGCTTAGCTATAAGGCAGCTTGAAATAGAACGATGAGCCTTTACCCAGAATGCTATTCACCCCTATCGTTCCCTTATGCTGCTTGATGATTTCCTGGCTTAAATATAACCCAAGACCCAGGCTTTGACTATTTCCGGCCGATTGATCCAGGCGATAATAGCGTTTGAAGATATCTTCATGATGATGCGATGCTATCCCGGGGCCAAAATCCTTAACGGTGATCACCACCCCATCCTGCTCATCCGCCGAAGAAATAATGACCTCGCCCTTTGGAGAATACTTTATGGCATTGCTCACCAAATTGTTTATTACCTGCCGGATACGGCTTTTATCTGCGTGGACCAGTGGGATGGAGCCGGGCTTCCATATCAGCACATGTATCGGGGAAATTAACTGCAGCTCTGCAATCTGCTCTTCCAGCAATTCGTTTATGTCGAATGTTTCCGGTTTAAGCTTAAGTCTGCCCTCAAGCAAGCTTGTCGAATCCAGTAACGTATAAAGCAGTTTCGTAAGCCGGTCCACCTGACTGTTCAACTTTGTAAGCCACTCAATACTTTCCGCATCATTGGTTTGTTTAAAAGTTTGGAGCAGGATCTGGCTATACCCTTTGATGCTGGTTACCGGCGTTTTAAGCTCATGACTGGCCACGCTGATAAAATCGTCTTTTAATTTTTCCAGCATCTTTCGGGAGGTAATATCATACATGACTCCGATCATACGCGATGCGCGGCCGTTTTTCCGGCCTATTACCCTGCCATAAGAGCTTACCCATCTGATCTCCTTGTTGTCTGCCCGTAAGATGCGGAAATCCGCCTGAAAAATGTTGAGCCCGTCGATTGCCGTCTGCATTTGTCGTTTGACGAAATCCACGTCCCCGGAATATATATATCCATAGAAGGACTCGTTACCTGTTGTGCCCGGTTCAATGCCGATCAGGTTGTTCGAATATTCATTTCTTCTTACGACATCGGAAGTAATATTCCACTCCCACTCTCCCATCTCCGACGACTGTATTGCAATATTGGTACGTTGCTCGGCCAGCAACAATGCCTCCTCCGCCAGTTTCCTATCTGTGATATTACGCGCGACTTTTACAAACCCGCCCCTTCCGCCATCGCTAATAGGCGTCATTACACCGCTCATGAAAAATTTTGAGCCATCCTTGCGGAGGTGCCACCGCTCATCCGCCGAATGACCATCTTTCCTGGCTATAAAGATCTCCTTTTCGGCGATGTTCCCATATTTATCCTCATCTGTAAAAATAAAATTTGAATAGCGGCCAAGGGCTTCTTCCCGTGTATAACCGAACATGCGTTCAGCGCCGCTATTCCAGTCTGTAATAATCCCTTGGTTGTCAAGGGTAATAATCGCAAAGTCCTTCGCTGCTTCAAGTATGGCCCGGAGATGCTCCGTCCGCTGCTCCAGCAATATGGACGTGCTTTTTAGCTCATTTATATTCGTCGCTGTGCCAAACCATCCTATAACGGCATCATGCTCATCCTTCAGTGGCTGATTTCGTAACAGGTGCCATTCGTAGACGTTATCAAAACGCCTCAGTCGTGCTTGTGCCGAAAACAACTCGCCCAGGCGAAAACAGCGGTGCCACTCCGCTACGGCGGAAACGTCTTCCGGGTGAACCAGGACCGGCCATCCCGGCCCCTCCGATTCCTCATAAGTAAGCCCGGAATAGTCATACCACGGTTTATTAAAATAGATCGCCTTTCCTTCCAGATCATTCTCCCAGATTATTTGGGGTACCGAATCGACTATTAAACGCGACTTTCTTTCCAGGATGGCTATTTGATCCCTTAATTGCTTTATACGATCATCATTCTCCGATCCAGAATTGGTTAGATCTATTTGCATAACGCTTTAATGCTTAAAATAAACTGTATCGAAGTCAGGATAGCCCCATCCGTCTCCATTGCCCGGGTTTCCAACTCCTAATAGCCGCACAGGACAGCTACTACAGCGGATCATATTTCTTCACCTTATGCTTAACACAAAAAGGAGGCCTTGAGGCAAGATCATTCAACCTCCCGATAAGACTATCTTCAGGGACCGCCAGGAGAGGGCGCCGGGGTATTACTTCTTTTCTTCCGGAAATGTTGTTCACCTTAACCGACATTAATCCGTCAGCGGGAGAATCGATGGAAGGGTATGACAAATAAAATTTCATAGTTTTGATTTTCAAGGTTTACAATCGTTAATACAATCAATCCGTATGAACCTGTTTTCAAAATCTCCTTTCAAATTGCGGGCCGCCCATCGTTCAGAGGAACGTCCCATGTCAAAATTTCCCCAGATCAAACAAAAAGGCATTCAATAATCTTTTAGCTGAGGAGCCGTGTCAATCTGGCGGAACTGAACGGGCTCGGGTGGCTTTGACATCTGCTGCTGGCATGACAATTGCATATACTAAATAAATTAGTAATCATGAAATCAGGACCGAACAAACAAGAAGCAGCAGGCAACGCGATTAAGGATCCTAAAGACTGGATCACCGGCGGTGAGCCAATGACCGAGGCGCAACGTTCCTATTTAAATACGCTCGCCGGAGAAGCGCATGAGACGCTGCCCGGAGAACTGACAAAAGCCGACGCATCGGAAGAGATAGAGAAGTTGCAGCATAAGACCGGTCGCGGGGAAAAAGAATAAGCCTTTATAAGCAAGCTTTAAGATTGCCTTCGAGCGCCTTATCCAGGCATCCGCCGTAGTAGTTATTTTTGTTAAGGTTTTTGATATGCCGGATGAAATCGAGGCTAAATGACTTGTTTTGCCTTCATATCTTTCACAATTAGTTTGCTAAAAGTCTTCGCTACGGATTCTGGCGAGCCCGGATCGATGGTTTGCGATTGCACCGAGTATAAGAGCTTATTGTTTGCCAACTGATACAAATTGGTTTCGAGGTAATATTTCTTTGTCGTTTCGTAATATCCCTGGTCGTACGTTCTTGCGTACCAGAAGCTATAATAGCCCCAGAACCGGCCGTAATAAGGCGGAGGCCACGCGGCGCCCTGAACATATCTTTTTTCTTTTTCGACATCCAATAATGAAGTAACAATTATGGCGTCGTCGCCGCTTTTTCTAAGCTTTGCCAAAACGGTTTGTTCATCCTCATTACGAAATTTGTTGGGACCGAACTCATCCTGGGCGGAAACTGCATTTATCCCATTGGCTTTCAGCTCGGCCGCGAGCTGCTGTTCGCCGATCCGGCCGGCATCGCTGTATTTTGCCGGGGCAATCACGAGGACGAGTATTTTATTGAACTGCTGGTGAGCGGCATCCGGCGCCCTCCAGGAACTGGATAGTTTAACGGTAGGGCCGCAAGCGCATAAAAAAATAGAGACGATGGCTGAAAGGAACGCAAGTTTTTTCATGACCGGTTAATTATTTGATTACGGTGAATGTTAATTGACACCGCAACTCGAATGCCAGCACGGCAGACTTTGAATTGAACGGGCGGATAACAGGGAATAATTTTTGCATAAAGGACGTGGCATATAATTGGCGGTTACAGCAAAAACTGACCAGGTGGCTGGAAATACGCGCATAGGCAAACTACATATCGGCACTTCCGGGTGGAGCTATAAACACTGGCGGGGTATATTTTATCCTGCCGATCTTGCCGTTTCACAGCAACTCACCTACTATAGTTCCAAATTTGACACTACCGAGATCAATAGCAGCTTCTACCGGCTGCCGTCGCCTGCCAGCGTTGGGCATTGGCAGGAATCGGTTAACAAGAGTTTTCGTTTTTGCCCGAAGATCAGCCGGTGGATCACCCACGCGAAAAAATTGAATGACCCGGAATCCAGTATCCCTCGATTTTTCGAGGTCTTCGACCCGTTTCGTAAAATTTGCGGACCCGTTCTTGTGCAGTTGCCGGGAAACCTGGTCTTTAATCCAGGGAAGGCTGATCACTTCTTCTCCTTCCTCCGCCACCATTACAAAGACTGGTCCTTCTCGCTCGAAGCAAGACATGCAAGCTGGATGTCTCCTGAAGCGCTTGCCCTACTGATTAAATACAAGATCGGCTGGGTCATTGCGGAGTCGGGAAACCGCTGGGCCTCCTCAGAGATCACTACTGCCAGGCATATCTATCTTCGTTTTCACGGACCTGATGGGAGCTATGCTTCCAATTATTCCGAAAATGAACTAACCGCTTACGCCCGGAAATGTTCCGCCTGGCTCCGGCAGGGACATGATCTTTGGGTGTTTTTTAATAATGATATCCATGGATATGCCATCCAAAACGCATTGAGGCTCCATGAACTTGTTCAATTGCTAACGATAACTTAACCTGCCATTTTATGCCGAAATTCTAATTTGCAGGCGGTAATGAATTACGTGGAAGAAATAAAACGTGGAAACAAACTTGCTTTTGAGGAGGTATATTACAAATACCACGAGCGTTTTTATTTCTATATCTTAAAACGAACGGCATCCGAAGACCTGGCCGAAGAGACAGTACAAATGGCCTATACCAGGATCTGGGAAAAAAGAGCCGGCCTCTCCGATGCATTCCCTATCGAAGTACAGCTTGCAAGGGTAGCACGCTCCATTATGATCGATACCCTGCGCAGAAAGGCGGCCGAGAGAAAAGCATTGGAGATCGTAAAACAAAACACAGAAGCCGTTATTGCCGGCGACCCCCTCGCAGACAAGCAATTAATGGAAAAAGTAACAGAAACCATCGAAAACCTGCCCCCCGAATGCAGGAAAATATATATCCTCAGCCGCGAAGGATGTCTTACCTACTCCCAAATCGCCGAACACCTATCCATCTCCCCAAAAACCGTCGAAAACCAGGTCTCCAAGGCACTAAAAACGCTTAGAAAAGCAGTGGCGCTCTGCCACATCCTCACCCTGTAATAAAAAAAGTCCTCCTCCCGCTGAAAATCGGGTGATCCTCCAAAACCATCTTCCCCCCAATAAATAAATTGTTATCGCATAGGGGTAAACACCCGCTCATACGAACCTTTAGCACAACCATCGGACAACGCATCAATGGAATTAAACAAAACGATATTTGAACGGTTTTTTAAAAACCAATGCACGGATGCGGAAGCGTCAGCCGTTTTGGAATACTTTAAAGAGCATCCTGACGAAGTGGAGCGATACCTCCCTGTAGATGATTGGTTATCTGAGGATAAGACGCCATTGGACATAGCCGTCAGCGAAAGGATCCTGCAGCAGGTCAGGGAAACCTATGAACCTCCAAAGCAGACAAACACAAAAAGACTCATTATCCGGTATGCAGCGGCAGCCTCCCTCATCGGCATCGTAGTATTAGCAGGAATTAAGCTCTATACACCCACGACAAAACCCGCAATAGAAACAACCCTTGCCTCGACTCAAGACCCCGGCAATACACCGGAATTAAGGACGGTTGAAAATAGAACAAAACAGATAATGCGGATCAGACTGTCCGATAGCTCGGTGGCTATGCTTTATCCAAACAGTTCCCTACAATATCTGCCCGTGTTCGAAAAGGATAGACGCGACCTCTATTTAAAAGGAAAAGCACAGTTTAAGGTCAGCAAAAATCCATTGAAGCCGTTTACGGTCTATGCAGAAGGTATTGCCACTACCGTACTCGGCACAAGATTCCTGGTGGCGGAACAGCAAAATAAAAAGGTCTCCGTCATCCTGATGGAAGGCATGGTAAGGGTCTGGTCGAAAAATACGGCAGACGGCAACCGATCGCTAATACTAAACCCCGGTGACGAAGTGGCTGTAACAGGCGGACAGTTCAGTAATTATTCTTTAGTCCACAACGTAGGAGGGAATCGGGATAATTCCCTGGCAGGAACAAAAGCAATAACAGACAACGAGCCGGTTGACTCGCTAAATACGCTTGTATTTAAGAACAACAAGCTGAAAGACGTATTTAAAAAGATAGAAGAAAAATTCGGAGTGACCATAAATGAGGAACAGGCACAGGGGATAAAAGAAAAATTATTTACCGGTAAATTTTTAGAAGGGGATGACCTCGACTTTATTGTCAAAACGATTTGCAATCTGCATGGCTTGCAATACCGGATAGAAGGCAATACCGTCACCATTACCGAAAAATAGCACACAACCTATTTCACAAACAAACTGCATGTAAAACCAACGGTTTTTTACATGGAAGGGATTGTATATTCTAAAATAAAAAATATATGTTAAGGTCACTGCTCAAAACACTGCTAATGGCGCCTTTATTAATGGCGGTCCTTTTCAACGCCTCGGCACAACAATCCCCCCAGATCAAGGGAACGGTGCTCGATGAACAAGGAGACCCGATAGAAGGGGTTTCCGTAATCGCCCGGCAAGGGGCCAAAGAGGTAGGTTCGGCCGTTACGGGAAAAGACGGCGTATTTACCTTCGGCAGATTGCAATCGGCGGCTGCCTATGATTTCCATTTCAGTCATGTGAATTATGGAGCATATGTAGAAAAGGGGGTCGTGGTAAAGAACGGGCTAACTACCTTGGTGATACGATTGACCGCAAAACAAAACAATCTTAGCGAAGTCGTGGTCCAGGTAGGATACGGGAGCTCGAGAAAACATGACCTGACCGGTTCCGTAACTTCCGTACCAACCGGCAATCTCGTAAACCTGCCGGCAACAAGGATCGACCAGATGTTGCAGGGCCGTGCTTCCGGAGTGTATATAAAATCAACGAATGGCGCCCCGGGAAGCCCCACGACGATCCGGATCAGGGGTACCCGATCGATCAGCGCGACCAACGAACCCATTTATGTTATTGACGGAATAGTCGACCCCAGCGGTGCGGTCCTCAGCTCGCTGAATCCTGACGATATCGAGGGCATCGATATCCTAAAAGACGCCTCTACCACCGCTATTTACGGTTCCCGCGCCTCCAATGGGGTCGTCCTCATCACTACAAAAAAAGGAAAAGCAGGACAAGACGTCGTTCATTTTTCCACCAATCAGGGCATCTCCCAGCTGGCGAGAACATTGGATATGATGAATGCCCGGGAGTTTGTCGGCTTCGAAAATGAGGCCAGGGCCAGTTCCTTAAATAATTTCGCACCCCCTCTTTATACAAATACAGACTCTATCCTCAAAACCGTCGGCGGCGACAAGGGAAACAACTGGATAGATGATGTAACCCGTAACGCCCCCTTTTCAAGCTATGACATGTCTATCTCCGGGGGAGAAGGCGGCGACCATGGATATTCTTATTATTTATCGGGTAATTATCTCAATCAACAGGGCATTATCCTAAATACCAGCTTTCAGCGTTACCAGGGACGGCTCAACTTTACAAAGAAAATGTCATCAAAGGCCGACTTCGGCGTTACGATGAACGTAACCCATTCCAATACAAGCGCAGCAAGCATCGCCTTCGGCGCCAACTCGAACTGGCTTTCCTCATATGTATTCTTACCACCGACCATGCCGGTTTATAAACCCGATGGCTCATATGCGACATTCAACCCGATCTGGTATCTCGGAGGAGGGAATATCGATAACCCCGTAGCCATCCTCAATAAGGAAACAAATGTTACGCCGGCTAACAATATTCTTGGAAATTTCTATATCCAATATGAGCTTCTTCCCGGACTGAAATTGAAGTCGACATTGGGGATCAATTATATCAACCAGCGCAATAGCTGGTATGTCCCATCGGATATGCCCACCAAGATCCTAAATAATCAAATGACGGGCAACACCTCTTCCACCCAGACCAATACCAGCAGCCTGATCAATGAAAATACGATCACCTATTCAAAGAACTTTGGCCCTCATCACCTGGATCTTCTGGCAGGAGAAAGCTACCAGACAAGAAAAGTGGATGGCCTGTCGGGTTCGGGCAGCGGTATCACCAACGATATTACCCAGTATAATAACCTGGGGGTGATTGACCAGTCACTCCGGGGCATAGGCTCCAGCTATGACGAAAATTCGGTTCTTTCCTACCTGGGTCGTGTCAATTACGATTACCAAAAACGCTATTATCTTACCTTCACCGCCCGCAGAGACGGCGCTTCGAATTTTGCAGTAGACAAGAAATGGGGCTTTTTCCCCTCAGGCGCCGTCAAATGGAGAGTGTCAAATGAGTCCTTCTTCAAGGATTCCAAAGTAAGCAATACCCTATCCGACCTTTCTGCCCGGGTGAGTTATGGTTTGTCCGGGAACCAGGGTATTGGCGATTATGCCTCACTGCCCTCCCTGTCCTCCAACTCCAGCGCGTATCTTTTTGGCAGCGGCCAGACGCCGGTCCTTGGTTATACGCAGGGAAACATAGCAAATAATGATCTGACCTGGGAAACCACCGCACAGCTGGACGCCGGGCTTGACTTCGAATTCTTCCATGGAAGGCTAAATTTCACGGCCGACTATTACCGGATGAACAGCAAAAACCTGTTGGTGACGGTACAGATCCCTACCCAGACCGGGTACGGCTCCCGTCTCGTAAATCTTGGGAAGTCGCTGACCGATGGTTTCGATTTCTCGGTTAACGGAGACGTGATCAGAAGCAAGAATTTCAGATGGAACGTCATCGTAAATATCTCGACAAACAAACAGAAGGTGACCGATATCGGTCCGCTAACCAAGGTGTTGCTGGACCCGGGCATTGGCTACGGCGTAACCTCCAGCTATATGGAAAAGGGCGTACCTCTCGGAGCAAATTATGGGCTTGTATATGCCGGAGTATGGAAAAGCCAGGCAGACATTACTGCCGAACTGGCCCAGCCCGCAGGTAAAAGAACATATGTGTCGGCTTCCAACCAATACCTGCCCGGTCACCCCAAGTATATCGATCCCAACCATGACGGCGTACTGAATGTAAACGACTACCATTACCTGGCGCCGGCAAACCCAACGGCCTATGGAGGCTTCGGAAGCACCCTTACCTACAAACGAATAACCCTTGATTTCTTTTTCCAATTCAATATGGGAAACAAGATGTACAATGCCATGGAGTTTTTCGCGGGAACCGGAACCTATCTGACCAACCAGTTCAAGTATGTGCTTAACCATTGGTCGCCGACAAATCCGAACTCCAATATTCCCGCGGTAGAAAGCCGCGACAACATAGCAAGCACACGTTTGCTGCACGACGCTTCCCTTCTTCGCATGAAATCAGTCATGCTCAGCTATAACCTCAAAGGCCTCGTACCGAAAAAGGTCTTCAAGGACATGGAGGTCTTTGTCAGCGGTACCAACCTGTTCCTGTGGACCAAATACAACGGTTTTGATCCGGAAGTGAACAGTGGGGGACAAAGCTCGACTATCGTCGCCGTCGACAATGGAAACTATCCAAACAGCAGGACTTTTACATTCGGAGTAAACTTTTCCTTATAGTTCGATAACAAATAAATAATAAAAAGATGAAAATAAAAATAAACCTGTTGCTGTCCCTGTTGGTTGGCGGCATTTTTATGACAGGTTGCCAAAAAGACCTGGAAGAAAATCCGAAGACCTTTATCGCCCCGGATGATTTCTTTGCAAACGAATCTCAGTGTACACAGGCAGTCAATGGCGCCTATTCTTCCCTGTACTCCATTTATGGGGCTGTGAATTTCTGGCAGGTCACGGACCTGGGGACCGACCTCATCGTTACGGCGGATGCGAACAATTTACTTTTTAATAATTATACCTTTAATTCCGGTAATACCGGCGCCAGCGGGATGTGGAGTACTTTGTACGGCGCTATCAAGAACGCCAACCTGGTCATCAACAGAGTATCCCAGGCGCCTATCGATACGGCATTGCGCGCAAGGCTCGTCGGGGAAACGAAATTTTTAAGGGGGCTATACTATTTCACCCTGTCCAATATCTTCGGCGATGTCCCGCTTTGGACCGATGAATTGGATGCGGCAGCAGTAGGCCAGCTCAAACGCTCTCCGCTGGCAGACGTACGTGCCCAGGTCATAAAGGACCTGACCGATGCCGCCGCTGCGCTTCCCTTGAAATATGCCGCCACCGATGTAGGCCGGGCGACGCAGGGAGCCGCGCTGACGCTTTTAGCCAAAGTGTATCTCTATAACAAAGATTGGGCAAATGCACAATCAGCCGCGTTACGCGTAGTACAAGGCAATCAATATTCCCTCCTGCCGAATTATGCGGATATCTTCGATATCCAGGACCGCTATAAGAACAATGCGGAATCGATCTTCGAAGTACAGTTCAGACGCGACCCCGCAACAAATAACAATGTTAAGACGCATTCAATGGTCACGTATTATATGATGGGTATAGACCCCAATAATAAAACGTATGCGGGAGTGGACTTTGGCAATACGACGATAACAGGCTTCTATGTAATGTGCCCGACGTTAAGGCTCGATAGCCTGTTCGAGCCGGGCGACCTGCGAAAGAATATTGTGCTCGGGTATGGCTATAACGGCCAGACATTCAACAGGTGGCCACGACCCAACCACCCCTGGTTCGGCCCAAAATTCTGGGATCTGCAGGCCACCGGGCAGGCAAGTGGAAAAGACCTCTATGTATTGCGTTATGTAGACGCATTGCTGATCCTGGCGGAAGCGTATAACGAACAGGGAAATACAGCCGGCAGCATCCAATACCTAAATAAGGTAAGGGAACGCGCAGGACTGACCGATCTGTCTGCGGGGCAATCACAGGACGACCTGCGCAATGAGGTGATGAACGAACGCGGTATCGAGTTCGTAGGAGAATTTCAACGGAAATGGGATCTTGTACGTTGGGGAAAACTCCAGCAAGCCGTTCAATCGATTGCATATGACAACCCTACAGGGGCGGCGAATATACAACCCTATATGAATCTCTTTCCGATCTCGGCTACCGATATCGTAGTGAACCCAAACCTGACGCAAAACCCCGGTTATTAATGAGCGCCATGCGATTTATTCTCTGTTTCGTCCTGTTATTGATCCGTCTGTCCTGTCCCGCACAAGTCGTCCCTGCATCGGTAGCAGTCGTCCCTACTTCCGCATCGGTGTCGGTCGTCCCCACCCCGGCATCGGTTACGATGGGAAAAGGACATTTTGTATTCGGCCCGGCAACGATCATTCAGACCGGAACGGGGGACGCCCGCCTGGTTCATATATTTACCCAATACCTGGAGAAAACCTGGAATTTCAAAAACCCGGTTTTTACCGGCGCACCGGGAAAGGCCATCCACAAACAGCCCGTTGTTTACATAGGCAGCCGGGGTTCGGAAAGTCTTCCGGCGGAAGGATACCGGTTGTCCATTACGGCTGACTCCATTATCCTGACGGGAAAAGGAGCCGGTTTGCTTTACGGGATCCAAACGCTGATCCAACTCTTTCCAAACAGAACAGCGACCACGGCAACGCTGCCCTGCGCCACTATCGAAGACTCACCGCGTTTCCAATACAGGGGATTCATGCTGGACGTATCGCGCCATTTCTTTACGGTCGCCGAGATTAAAGAATTGCTGGACTGGATGGCTTTTTATAAGCTCAATCGTTTCCACTGGCATTTGACCGACGACGAAGGATGGCGGTTGGAAATAAAAAGCTATCCCAAACTGACAGAGATAGGCGCCCGGAGAGTGCCCCGCATCGAATTTGGTGGCAACACCCTTCCTCCCCAGCCGGGTGAAAAGGCAACGGATGGGGGATTCTATACACAGGAACAGGTGAAGGAGATCATTCGATATGCGGCCGACCGGTTTATCGAAGTGGTGCCCGAGGTGGATGTGCCGGGACATTCCATGGCGGCAATAGCTTCTTATCCCGAATTGTCCGTAACCCGTGATACCGCGGCGAAGGTTAGCCCGGGCAGTCCACTCGCCACCTGGTTTCCGCAGGGTGGTTTCAAGATGCATTTCGATAATGCGCTGAACCCAACCGACCAACGGGTCTATCAATTCCTGGACAAGGTATTGGGCGAAGTGGCTGCACTATTCCCCGGCAAATACATCCATATCGGGGGCGATGAATGTTATAAAGGCTATTGGGAAAAGGATCCCTCCGTACAGGCATTTATGCAACAGCATGGTATCGCCAACGCCGCCCGGCTTCAGGCATATTTTATTTCCCGCCTCGACGGGATCATCCGGTCGAAGGGTAAAAAGCTGATCGGCTGGGACGAGATCTGCCAGGGAGACAGCCTCGGGAAGGAGACAGTCATGAACCGTTTCGGGGAAAAAGCGGCTATCGGGCAAACAAAACAGGGGAGGGACCTCATACTGGCGTCGCATGATGGCAACAGCGGCTTATACTTCGATTATACGCAAAGCACATCGGAGATGGAACCGTCACACCATGGTAGCAATGCTGCCCCGCTATGGCACTCCTTTCTTTTCGACCCGGAATACAGCTCTCTATCGGAAGAGAATAAAAAACATATACTGGGAGTGGAAGCCTGCCTCTGGACCGAACAAGTCGCCTCGATACCCAAGCTGTATTATATGACTTTCCCCCGCCTGTTAGGAGTGGCCGAAACGGGATGGGCGCTGCAATCCAACAAATCCTATCCCTCCTTTGAAAAAAATGTGCTGCCCGCTCACCTGGAAAGGTTCGACAAAGCCGGTGTAAATTACCGGGTTCCCCCGGCCACCGATTATATCGACACGACCATCAAAACGCCCTCTTATACCTTTACCGCCAATATACCCTTCCCGGGGGCGAAAGTGTATTTTACCCTTGACAATAGCTTCCCTTCGGAAGCGGCCGACCTCTATACCGGCCCAACCCTGATCCGGGTACCGGCCGGCAAAAAAATAACGCTGAGGACGATCGTGATCACCCCGTCAGGAAGAAGAAGCGTTGTTACAAGGGCGGTGATCGGTAAAGAAACCTGGGTAGTAACCACTAACCAGGCCTCAAAAAAGATAGAGATCTATGATCCCGCCGTCCCTGATTGGAATACTCCTGCGGCGCTGAAATGTTCCTGGTATCCCAATGCTTCCAATGGTTTTACCGATCCTGCCAGGGGATGGGGGCTTCCTTCAGATGTCCGGCTTAGGAACAGCCCGTTCTTTGGCGGGCAGCAAATGCTGGTAACCGATTCCTATGGTTTCTGCGCCATCATTCCTTATCCGGCCCTCACCGGTAAGAAATGGGCGATCGATCTTGGTTCGGGCGTCAATCCGCATGCTATCGAATTATTGCCAAATGGCAACGTGGCCATTGCTGCTTCAGATGGTAATTTTGTTCGTGTATACACTTCCTCGCAGGGCGACCGCTCTGTCAATTTCGCTTCTTTTAAGCTGTTGGCCGCCCATGCCGTACTGTGGGACCCGGCTTACGATGTTTTGTGGGTAACGGGACAGGACACCACATCGGAACACATTCTTACTGCATTGAAGATAAGTGGCACAGCAGCCGCGCCGGTAATAACGGAGGTGACTGCTTACAGAAGCGTTCTTCCTTCTCCCTGGGGACACGACGTACAGCCTTATGCAGGAGACATAAATAAACTCTGGGTAAGCACAAATGAAGGCGTATATATGTATGATAAAAGAAGTAAAGCCTTCCAGGCAGCGTCTTCCAATATCGGCGCCCTGAGCGGCGTAAAAGGCATCAGCAATCTGTCTTCCGGGATGGTCGTTTTAACCCGGCCGGATAAGGGTAAGATGCCATTGCCCGCGGAACCCTGCACCCTTAATGCCTGGGGTACCTCCTATGTTGATTTCTACTCAACCGACGGTATTTATAGATCATCGGGACACAGAAAAGGGGCCGCGTATTATAAAGGCCGTCTCTGGACACCGGATTATCAGTAAATGCCGTAGCCCGATCGACACCTGGCTTTCGTATTGCGACCTCTCGGCTCAATCTGCGGAACTGAGATCAGAACTGACCAATTTGCCCACTACCAGCTTATCGCCGGAGAGATCTACTTCAAATAAATGAGGCACGCGCAAATAATGCCCATTGATATTCTTATGACTATGTATAGTCATCAGCCATTTGCCCTCCAGGGTCTGGAATAGCATGCCATGACCGTAATTCGGCGGTGTTATCGGATCTTTTTCCTGTATCCAGGGTCCGTCCAGCGTACCGCTTTCAGAATAGGCGACGCCTTGCGTATAAACGTCATATACCCAGCTGGTCCATATGATCCCAAGCCTGCCGGTGCCTGTACGGAAGAGATAGGGGCCATCCGTCACCTTGTTCGGACGGACTCCGCTGTCTGTTTTCTCGCGGCTCCAGGGCGAGCTGCTGGCGCGGAACATGATCTTGCCTTCGCCGATGGTGCCGCTCAGATCCGGTTTCAATTCAATTTTTTCCACCGTACCGTTCCAGTTCTGTAACCATTCATGACAATAGATCATATAGGGTTTCCCGTCTTTATCGATCCAGAAAGTCGCATCAAGCGTTGGTTTATTGGCAGGCAGGTACATCGGGTCCTGCATGGGCCGATACGGTCCATCCGGCTTGTTGCTTACCAGGATATGGCAGGCACGACGCTCGATAACATTCCCTCTTACCGTATCGATCTTTATATTTCTGTTGGTAAACGTAGCGAAATAGTAATACCTGCCTTTATAATAATGCAGCTCCGCGGCCCAGATCATCGGATTCTTACCCATCCAGGACGCAGTATCGGGCCACGCTGCCCTAAAGGGCCCTGTCCATTTTTTTAGATCCTTACTCTTCCATAGCAGTCCCCCCGTACCGGTCATATAGTACATGGCCGTGTTTTTATCTGCCATGATAAAAGGATCGCTCAGGCGGATGGAATCGAGCGGTATGTCGTTTTTGATTTCCCGGTTGTATTGCGCCAGGGCAGGTGTCGCCATAAAAAACAGAAGGACAGACAGAATATAAAATCTTCGTTGTGCTATTCGAAGGGTCATTGCTGAATACTTTTAAATTCCTATGAAGATAATTCAAAACCCGAAGCATTCCACATAATGCCCGCTTTGTCGCTATCACCCCACTAAATTGGCATATATACCACCTGGAAAGTACATTTTTTGTAGCCATCTTTGAGTCATCAAATCATCTTAATAAAACTCAAATGGAAAAGACCAACGAAACGCTCATCCGTGAATTAATAGAGAATTGGGCAAAAGCCGTCCGCAACAAAGACTATGATACCATACTGGCCCACCATTCAAAAGACATTGTAATGTATGATGTTCCCGAGCCCTTTCAATCCATAGGCATCGACGCCTATAAAAAGACCTGGGATACCTTTTTTTCCGGAACAAAACTGGGGGTCTTTGATCTGCACGAGCTGCACGTATTTGCGGATGAAAAGATCGCTTTTTGCTATGCTACTATGCAATGCCATAACAAAAACGCCGATGGAACGTACGAACCGCTGGATTTCAGGGTGACGATAGGATTAAAGAAGCAAAACAATGAATGGACCATCGTACACGAACATCATTCCATTCCCAGCCTCTAAAATACCGGATGATAGATCTTCTCCGCTTTCCTTAGCACTTCCTGTTTGTCCAGCGTCATCGGTTTTGTTTCCTGGCGTTGGAACATCCCCATCTGGTCTTTATAATGCGGCGACCCCGGGTGAGAGGAAGCGCCAAAAGTATTGACGGATTCAATGATAGGAAGACCGTTTTTTGGATATCGCACGAAACAGATATAGGCGTCACCGGATGTCACTTTCCGCAGGCCATTTTTATAAGGTTCCGTATAGGCTGCGGAAAGGACATCGGGTATCCCCCATGCCGGTCGTGCATCATCGCCCCGCACCAGTTTTTGTATCGCGCCCAGCGTAAGGTCGGTCGTACCAAAATACCGCATCATATAGTCGTATACATATTGGCAGGCGGTCACCGACTCTGCTTTCGTCAGCTGCCGGGGGCGCGAATCGCCCAATTTCTGCGCTACATAATTATAGATCAGCATAAACACCGCTGCACCCCGGCTGCCGGTATCGGCATTATGATCCCATTGCTGTAAGTGCGTGATCACATTTTTCAGGGTAGGGTAGTCGTTGGGATGTAGCCGTAACATCGTATCGATACCATACCGGTATTGAAGCCGGGCGGGAAGGCGTTTGTCGAATTTCATCCGTTTAAAGGAGGCGTAGTCCATTTTGTCCATCCCTTTTAACAGCTCCGTCACGCGGAGGCTGCGATTATCATGGAGTAATTCATAGCCGTCATTGGGATCGAATTTCGAGGGGTCGAGGTTATCCGCGGGTGCCGTCGCCAAAAAAGGCGAATGGTTCGTATTGAACAAATAGCCCGAAGGAGGATTGATATACTGCGGCAATTCCGTAACCGGCTTGAACTGTGTCCATAAGGTGGCGGAGGTGTTGCCGGGAACCGTGCTTCGCCAGTGGTATTTCGGGTCGGGATTACGTCTTGGCATCTTCCCGTTGCTGATATAGAAAATAGTGTCATACCGGTCTGCATAGATGATATTGAACATCGGCAGGCTGGTCATACGCAGCGCCTGGTAGAATTCGGTAAAGTTCCTTGCCTTGTCCATCCGGTACCATTCCTCCAATGCCTTGCAATCCATATTGGCCGGCGTACGAAGGGAGAATACCCCCTGCCGGGTTTTTATGGTGGCGCCATATTTACTCCAGTATACCGTTTTGCCGATGGGAAACGGGATCCCCTTTACATGCAGCTTTATTCTCTTCTTCTCGAGGGTCAGCCATTGGTCATCGAATTTGTATTCGTCGTTATTCGCCGGGTTCATCTGTAGCTGGAACACGTCGACCTTATCCTGGCTGTTGACTGTATGCGCCCATCCCAGGTTTTCATTCGTGCCATGAAAGATCAGGCAGCCGCCGGGAAAAACGCCACCCAACATATTCCATCCCTGTTCACTCTGCACATGGGCCTCATAAAAGGCCGTGGGTCCCTCATTTGGCTGGTGTGCATTGATGGCCAGGAATGCTTCGCCGCTGGTGGTACGGGATGGGTGAAAGGCAAAGGCGTTGGAGCCCTGCGATCCCCCGGCAGCTTTATCCGCCGGTGGTTCCGGGATAGTAGCGATCTTCCCCGCAAGGAGCTGGGAGAGGGTCGAGCCTACGTCGCAAAAGATGCTGATGGAGAGTACGACGCCGGCCAGGTATTCTTTCTCGCCGATGGGGAACGCCTTCTTATACCTCACCTCCCCCGGATGTGCCCTTGCATAGGCGTTGAGTCCTTCTACATACCCTTTTATCAGTGCGACGAAATCGGGGGCCAATGTGCTCCATTGTTCGTCCACCAGCTCGCGGCAGCGAAGCAGGCTAAGGGTATAATCCGCGGCGGCCCCTTTTTTACCGAGGGCGCTCCCCAGCCGTCCTTTTGATAGAAGGGTGACCAGTTGCAAGGTCCCGAAATCATCTTCGGCCTGCGCCCAGGCCAGCCCGTAAGCGACTTCGGGATCGGTAGGCGCGAAGATATGCGGTACCCCAAAGCTGTCGCGGGCGATCGTGATATGCTGCGGGTCGATTTGAGCCGCGGCCTGCAGACAGATGAGGCAAAACAGCAAGGAGAGGATCTTCATCCTGAAATTTACTCAAAACTTTCCTTTTTTTCCCGCAGTCTTTCCGCCCGCGCCCCATCGGGAACGTACATAGGCGTAAGCCTTTTTCTCTTCCGGGTCTTTGGGGTGCGCTGCCGCCAGGTAACGGAGATAGTATTTCCGGGCCAGGGGCATATTCCTTAGCTCGCTCTCTGCGATCCGTCCGCAATTATAGAGCATGGTAGGGTCTTTAAAAAGATAATAGGCCGTATCGTAATTGGCTATGGCCTCTTTGAAGTTCTTTAGTCCTTCATAGTTCTGTCCAAGGTCATAATAGTACCAATCGGCCGTTTTGGAGATGGCTTTGGTAAGACAGGTGGCCAGCAGGTCGTTGCTTTTTTCATATTCTTTCAGCTTGGCGCGGGCTCTTGCCTCATAGTAATAGATGGACTCGAGTTCCAGACCGGACTGGAGCATATATTCGCATACCCGGATACAGTCGGGGTATTTTTTCAGGTTATAGTAGGATAACGCCAGCCAGGTGAGGGAGCCGGAGACCGCTGCCGGTACGTCCAGCCGGACCAGCCGTTCGCCGGGTACAAGGACCGTTTCATAATCCCCGGCCGTATAGGCGGACCGGATACGCAGCCGGAGGAAATTAATATTCAGGGAATCCCGGGACAAGGCTCCATCCAGCAGGCTATCCGAGAGGGGATAATAGCGTTTGTCGATCAGCACATCGGCCAGGGCGGCTATGTTTTTCGCGTCGTTGGGCGCCAGGTCATGGGCCCGGGTCAGATAGTCCAGGGCGGTATCGGTGTTTTGGGCGCGACGCCATAGTTCTCCCATGGTCCTCCACCAGACGGCTTTGTCCGGTTGCAGGACCAGCAGGCGGCGGGTGAAATTCATCGCCGTGTCCTTATCGTCCATCGTCAGGCGGACCAGGTAGGAGAGGGCGGGGATATTGTTGGAATCCAGCTGGAAAATATGCCGGTAGCAATCTTCGGCGGCTTTTTTGTTGTCGTTCATGTAGTAGGCATACCCGGTATAGCCAAGCAAGGAAATGTTATTGGAGTCGGAGGCGAGGGCGGGGGTCAGATAGTGCAGGGCATCTTCGAAGGCCTGATCCTGGAAATAGCTCATCACCTTGTTTTTGTCAATAGCGGCGGCGGACTGGGAGAACGCATTAAATATAAATGGCATATTTAGCAAAAAACACAAAAGGACCTTTCTCATAGATAATTGATCATTGGTGCTTCATTGACACGCAAAAGCGGGAAATCCATAAAAAAATAAAAAAAACTTTCGAAATCGTGATTTCAGCGACCACCTCTTGCGTATAAGTAAATGAGGGCTGTATCTAATCAGACCAAACCATTAAACCGCCCATCCTGGATAACGAGCGAAAACGGTCGCCGGCTGCCGGCGACCGACGGCGCCCGCCTGTAAAAGGCTGCTTACCTCTTCCACGTACCTTCCCAATATGCGGCACATTTTTGCCGTCATTCCACTTGAGTATATGCTATTCAGTTAGGACCAGTATAAAAAATTCTGAAATCAAAGAACATGGTTAGGCGTAAAAGAAATCCAGGGCGGATCTTTTTATTCAGACCCCTGAGGAAAACTGATCTGGTTAAAATAGCGATCTGGGTTAACCAGATGAACCCCCATTACCGGGGTGGGCATAAACATATATATGAGTCATTTAACCGGCATTATCATGATCTGTGGCATTCCCCGTGGTCCGGGACCTGGGTAATGACCATCAATAGCCGGCCGGCATTTTGTCTTACGCTTCGCACAGGGGAAGGTCCGGGGCAGGAGGGGCCCCGGCCGGAGTCCGGATGCACCAACCAACTGTTTTTGCTCTATCCTCTTTCGATCCGGCGGAGTCCCCGCCTTGTAGAGCGCGCCTGGTATGCTGCTACCGTCTTTGTGCTCTTCAAAAGGAGGTTGAAACAGGTACAGGTGGCAGTACCGGAATCCCAGACTGCGGACATCGAGGCGCTGCACTTGCTGGGTTACCGCCTGATCCAGACAACAACCGAAGGTGCGGAGAAAACATACCTTTACCTCTGCACCTGGGAGGACTTTACTCCTATTTTGTAATATTGGGGCCTTTAATACCCCCTTTTTCGATATTAATCCCTACCTTTGCTTCCCGTTCACCGGAAACATTATTCACACAGGCCCGGGAAGTAGCGCAGGCCGGTAGCGCACCTGGTTTGGGACCAGGGGGTCGCAGGTTCGAATCCTGTCTTCCCGACCAACACAACCAGCAAAACCTCCGCATCGCGGAGGTTTTGTCGTTTTAAGCGGAGCGCGTCGAGCTTGCTCGAAAGCGTGCAGCGCGAAAACGGCAAAAAGCCCGAAGGGTTTTGCTGGTTGTGTTGAGTTCCCCCCCTCTTCAGGATCGCCGAAGGCAATCCCGTCTTCCCGACAAAACAAAATCGGCACAGCCTCCGCCTCGCGGAGCCTTTTTCTTTTTGAGCAGGGCATCGCTTGACCGAAGCGGAGGGCGAAAAAAGCAAGACAGCCCTAAAGGCGCTAAATCGTATGGCTCTAAAGGATAAACCGGTACTGGTTGATTGTAGTTAAGTATATGCATTGTCTACAACTATAAAGAAAGGCCCCGGGAAATTGAATGGGTGTTCTTCTCCCAGTGATCCTGTAGCCTTTTGTGACACATTGTAAAGTGCCATATTTCAATTAATAATAGCCTTTTATTATTCCTGCTTTTTAGTCAAAAAATTATCCAAAGCTTCCTCGCTTACCAGCTTTTCAATAAGCCAATGATGTCCAAACGGGTCTTTGATCTCTCCCTGCCGATAGCCATACTCATAATCGGTAACCGGCGACAACAGCGTGGCCCCCGCAGTCACCGCTTCAGCAACTACCGCATGCACATCCTGTACGTTCAAGCCGATTGTCACCGTGGTACAACCTGCTTTACCCGGGCTTAAATTTCGGCCCTCCTTACTTTCTTGATGCAGACGAAACACAACGCCGTTAATAGTTAATGCTGCCACATGCACCGAGCCATCCGGGTTGTCAAGCCGCCACAATTGGATGGCCCCAAAAGCTGTTTTATAAAATTCAATATCCGTTACGCCACTGCCAATTGATAGCACAGGCACAAATTTTGTTCTTGATTCCATTTGGATTATCCTCCATTTTTCGTGATTCGCTATTTTAAAATCAGGACTGCTTTAATCTCCTTCTTCCAATATAAAAATTGTTTCCAAAGGCTTGCTGAATATCCTTGCTATTTTTAATGCCAGCACGGTTGAAGGTATATATTTATTGCTTTCAATCGAATTGATAGTTTGCCGGGATACTCCAACCTGTTCGGCAAGCTCGGCTTGTGTTATGTTTTTTACAGCACGTTCTATGCGAATGGTATTCTTCATATCTATTACTCCCGGCTTAATGATCGATTCAGACGAAAAATAGCCCACCTGAAGCGAATAATAAAAAAGATAAGCGGAACCCATAAGTTGAGCTCCAGGATATGCACGGTATCATTGACAAAAACGAGGCTGATGATTAAAATCAGGTAATTGATACAGATGGCCCAACGCAGGCAATCAAGCCGTATATGTCCTATTTGTTCGTCTTCAATCCTAACCCTGGCAAAGGCAACAAAAAATAAGCCCAGAGTCATGAGTAGGGTGGTGCCTGTAAAAAAGAGATGTTCGCCGCTAAGGAGGCCGCTGCTTCCGGCAGGATTGTCAAGCAGGTTGATCACTCCATTCTCCCTGCCGATTATCGATATAGGAACATGGGCAATGACCATCCCCCAACCCAGATAACGATACCAGTAAGGAAATAAGATATGCCGTTTCATTTATGTAAAGTTTAATTTACTAAATGTAAAATAAACTTTACATAAAGCAAAATATAATTATCCTCCGTCGGCTGCCTTTATTCACACTGCCTTTAAGCACGACAACCCGAAGTTTCTTGCGAATGGCCAGGCAGACAGTTTATATTCCCTTTTCTCCGCTGCCGGTTCGTACCCAGCCTTCTGTCAACATTTAATCACGCAAAAATGTAATGACATGAAAAGTACAAACACCTTTGGCGTACACTTCTTACTACGCCTGAACTTTAGCATTCTAAAAGCAGCTGAGGGAAAATAAAGTGACAATTACCGAAACCATGGCAGGCAAGCAATACAGGGGCAAAAAGCTGGCGAACAATTGTTGGAGGAGAGGGTTTAAAGCTGATTTATTTTTTCATAAGGCATTTAGAATCTTTTCTTACCGATCATTTTTTATGCATTGGCTGCGATATGCCAAAGAGTATCTTAAATTTATCATCACCGCGATTGTGGAAAAAAGATGACAATGAGTACAGGCCTCCACATTATATTTTCTTTCGATGATTTCGTCCCTTCCGGAGCCTTGGCAAAAACGCCCTTTTTACCTCGGAACGGAAATTGCTGTTACGATTGCATCCGTATTCTGGACCACACTCCTGCGATCCCAACTACTCCATAGCATTTACCTAATCTTCGCTATTCCAAACAGCGAACAATAACATACATTATGGCAAAACAAGTCAGCGATTTTATTATCGAACGATTGACCCAATGGGGCGTCAAACGAGTATTCGGATTTCCCGGCGACGGCATCAACGGCCTGATGGGCGCGATGAACAGGGCCGGAAAAAAACAGCAAGGCGTCCAACTGGTACAGGTAAGACATGAAGAAAATGCCGCCTTCATGGCCTGCGGCCATGCCAAATTCACCGGCGAAGTGGGCGTCTGCATGGCGACCTCGGGCCCGGGGGCGATCCATCTTCTCAACGGTCTTTATGACGCCAAAATGGATCACCAGCCCGTCGTCGCCATCGTAGGCCAACAAGCACGCACTGCGCTCGGCGGGAACTATCAGCAGGAAGTCGATCTTATTTCCCTTTTCAAAGACGTCGCCGGCGAATACGTTCATATGTGCAGCGACCCCATGCAAACCCGGCACCTGATCGACCGGGCATTTCGTACGGCTATTTCCGAACGAACCGTCACCTGTATCATTTTCCCCAACGACGTCCAGGAACTCGACTTCGTGGAACCCGCCCGCGCCCATAGCACCATCCATTCCGGCCCGGGCTACCAAAAACCCACCATCATCCCCGCCGACCGCGATCTCAGAAAGGCCGCCGACGTCCTCAATGAAGGCAAGAAAGTCGCCATCCTCGTCGGCGCGGGGGCTCTGGAAGCCTCTGAAGAAGTGATGCAGGTCGCCGAACTGCTAGGCGCGGGCGTGGCCAAGGCCCTCCTCGGTAAGGCGGTCCTTCCCGACGACCTTCCTTATGTCACCGGCGCCATCGGCCTGCTCGGCACCAAGCCCAGCTACGACATGATGGTCGAATGCGATACCCTTTTTATGATCGGCAGCAGTTTTCCTTATTCCGAATACCTCCCCAAAGAAGGCAAGGCCAGGGGCGTTCAGATCGATATCAGCGGCAAAATGCTCAGCATCCGCTACCCGATGGAGGTCTGCCTGCACGGCGACTCCAAAGAAACCTTGCAAGCGCTCATTCCCCTTTTGGAACGGAAGACCGACCGTTCCTGGCAGGAACACCTCGTCAAAGAAATTAAAAAATGGTGGAAAGTGCTTGAGGCGCGCTCCCGGGACAGCGCCGACCCCATCAACCCTCAATTGGTATTCTGGGAACTATCCAAACGCCTGCCCGACAACTGTATATTCTCCGCAGATTCCGGATCGACGGCCGCCTGGTTCGCCCGCGATCTGAAAATACGCAAGGGTATGAAGGCCTCCCTCTCCGGAAACCTCGCGACCATGTGCCCCGCCATGCCCTATACCATCGCCGCCAAATTCGCATTTCCCGAGCGGGTGCCCATTTGCCTCATCGGTGACGGCGCTTTCCAGATGCTGGGCATCAACGGCATGATCACCATTGCCAAATACTGGAAGGATTGGGCCGATCCACGCCTCGTCGTGCTCGTGCTAAACAACAAAGACCTCAACATGGTCACCTGGGAGCAACGAGCCATGCTGGGCGATCCGCGATACGACGCCTCCCAAAGCGTCCCCGATATCCCTTATGCCGAATACGCGAAACTGCTGGGCCTTGAAGGCATAAAGATCGACGACCCCGCAAAAATAGCGGAGGGCCTCGATTGGGCGTTCAGCCTGAATAAACCCGTGCTGATCGAAGCCTGCACCGATCCCTCTGTGCCCATGCTGCCGCCGCATATCGATTTCAAGGAAATGAAAGCCTTTGGCTCGTCGATGCTCGGCGGAGACAGCAAGACCTGGGACGTCATCAAACAGACTTACAAGGACGTCGTGGACGAATATTTTCCGGCCAAATGAAAACCGACCTTTCCATCAAAGACCTACGCGTAGCCGCCTATACGATCCCCACCGACTTCCCCGAATCCGACGGCACGATCGCCTGGGATCATACCACGCTCGTCCTCGTGACCATCGACGCCGGCGGCAACCATGGCATCGGATATACCTATGCCGACGCGTCGGCCGGGGTGTTTATCGAAAAAACCCTAAAGCCGCTCCTGATCGGAAAAGATGCAACACAAATTCCAACGTTAACGCAGACCCTTACCCGTGCGATCCGCAACAACGGAACCTGCGGGCTGGCCATGATGGGAGTATCCGCCATCGACATCGCCCTATGGGATCTTAAGGCCAAACTATATGGCCTGCCGCTTTGTTCTCTATTGGGAATGGCGCGGGACAGGATAGCCGTCTACGGCAGCGGCGGTTTCACCTCCTACTCGAACGACCAAACCTCGCGGCAATTCGAGGGATGGGCGCTGGAAGGCATCACCCATTTCAAAATGAAGATCGGGCGCGACCCCGACCAGGACATCCGCCGCGTGAAGGCTGCGCGACAGGCCATCGGAAGGGATGCTAAACTATTCGTCGACGCGAACGGCGCCTATACCGTGAGGCAGGCAATAAAGATGGCACATGCCTTTACCGGTTTCGACGTCAGCTGGCTGGAAGAACCCGTTCCTTCCGACGATCCCGATGGCCTCGCTTTTATCCGCGGGCACAGTCCCGGGGGTTGCGCTATCGCGGCGGGCGAGTACGGGTACAATCTTCCCTATTTCCAGGCCATGTTCCAGGCCGGGGCCGTAGACGTGTTGCAAGCCGATGCCACCCGCTGCGGCGGCATCACGAATTTCCTGCAAGTAGGCGCCCTGTGTTCCGCCCGGCAGCTACCCTTTTCCTCCCATTGCGCGCCTTCTGTCCATCTCCACGCTGCCCTGGCCTCTTCCGGTTTTTTTATCGCCGAATATTTTCACGACCATACCCGTATCGAATCCATGCTCTTTGACGGCATATCCCCGCCATCGGACGGTTGGCTGGCGCCCGACCTCTCCCGGACGGGCCTGGGATTCGATTTCAAATACGCCGATGCAGAAAAATACAAATTGTAAATCATGAGCACGACCACCATAAAAAGCAAGTCTCCCGCAGCCGGTCAAACGACAACCGCTACCGGCAGCACCAACGATACCCCCGCCGATACCCGGTTCCAGACCCCACAATCCCGGGGCGTGGACGTCCGGGCCCTGGAAGCCGCACTACGCGAGCGAATACGCGGCGAAGTCCGTTTCGACGACGGCTCACGCTCCCTCTATGCCACCGACGGCTCCAACTACCGGCAGGTACCCCTCGGCGTCGTCCTGCCGCGTAGCGAAGAAGATATTTGCGAGATATTGGCCGTATGCCGCGAATACGGTGCGCCCGTGCTCTCCCGGGGCGGCGGCACCAGCCTCGCCGGGCAATGCTGCAATGTCGCCGTCGTCATGGACATGTCTAAATACTACAACCAGGTCCTCCACATCGACAAAGAAAAAAAACTCGTCCGTATCCAACCGGGCATCGTTCTCGACAGCATGCGTAAGACCACCGACGAACAAGCCGGCCTGACCTTCGGACCCGATCCCGCCACCCATAGCCATTGTTGCCTGGGCGGCATGCTGGGCAACAATTCCTGCGGCGTCCATTCGGTCATGGCGCAATTCCAGGGCAACGGCGCCAGGGTATCGGACAATACCGAGACACTAAAGGTCGTCACCTACGACGGCGTCAAAATGGAGGTTGGCCCGACTACAGATGAAGATTATGCGCGTATCCAGGCCGAGGGAGGACGCAAAGCAGAGATATACCGGCGTCTCCGGGATCTCAGGGACAAATACGCCGACCTCATCCGCGAAAAATTTCCCAATATCCCCCGGCGCGTTTCGGGGTATAACCTCCCCCAGCTCCTCCCCGAGAACGGGTTCAACATCGCCCAAGCCCTGGTCGGGTCGGAAGGCACCTGCGTTACCATACTCGAAGCCACGTTACAACTACTGCCCACGCCCAAAAAAAGGTCGCTGCTCGTCCTGGGCTATAAAGACGTTTTTGAGGCAGGCGGAGCCGTCATGCCGATTCTAAAGCATCAACCGATCGGATTGGAGGGCATCGACGATATCCTGATCGGTTATATGGAAAAAAAGGGAATGAATTTAAAGGATCTTCCCCTCCTCCCCGAAGGTAAAGGCTGGCTGCTGGTCGAATTCGGCGCCGACAGCAAGGAAGAAGCTGATAACAAGGCCAAAAACCTGATGGAAGAACTTAAAAAAAGCGGGGACGCACCCACCATGAGCCTTTTCGACGATCCCGAACAGGAAAAGATGCTGTGGGAGATCCGGGAATCCGGTCTCGGCGCGACCGCGTGGATCCCCGGTGAATCGATGGGCGCGCCCGGCTGGGAAGACTCCGCGGTACCCCCTGAAAAGGTCGGCGAGTACCTGAAAGAGCTCCGGGCCCTGTTCCACAAATATAAATACAACCCTTCCCTCTACGGCCATTTCGGCCAGGGCTGTATCCATTGCCGGGTGCAGTTCGATCTGTTCACCGAACAGGGAATAAAAGACTATAAGGATTTTACGATCGAAGCCGCCCACCTGGTCGTTCGCTTCGGCGGGGCGCTTTCCGGAGAACACGGCGACGGACAGGCCCGGGGCGATCTGCTGGAAATCATGTTCGGGCCGGAGATCGTTCAGGCCTTTCACGAATTCAAAAACATATGGGATCCCGCCGGAAAGATGAACCCGGGCAAGATCATCGATACCTATGGCCAGCTTTCCAACCTCCGCATCGACAACCACTATAACCCGCCGCACGTAAAGACCTGGTTCCATTACGGCGACGAAGAAAATAGCTTCGCCCGCGCCACGATACGCTGCGTCGGCGTCGGCAATTGCCGCCGGCACGAGCAGGGCACCATGTGCCCCAGCTATATGGTCACACGGGAAGAAAAACACAGCACCCGTGGAAGGGCCCGAATGCTCTTCGAAATGCTGGAAGGAGACGTGACGAAGCATGGCTGGAAGGATGAGCATGTCAAGGAATCGCTCGACCTATGCCTGGCCTGCAAAGGCTGCAAAGGAGATTGCCCGGTCAATGTCGATATGGCGACCTATAAATCGGAATTCCTTTCGCACTACTACGAAGGCCGGTTGCGGCCCCGAACGGCCTACGCCTTCGGCTGGATCTACTGGTGGTCGCGGCTCGCCTCGAAAATGCCCGGCATCGCCAATTTCTTCATGCATGCTCCCGTCCTGGGTTCGCTCACAAAGGCCATCGCCGGCGTCGAATCCCGGCGCACCATGCCCAAATTCGCCGAACGCACCTTCAAACAATGGTTCAAGGCGAGGAAGCGGCGCGGCGAGGACAAACCCCAGGTCATCCTCTGGGCCGACACCTTTAACAACCATTTTCTTCCCGAGACCCTCGTCGCAGGCGTAGAAGTGCTGGAAGCGGCCGGCTTCGAGGTCATCACACCGCGCCAATCACTTTGCTGCGGCCGCCCGCTGTACGATTTCGGTATGTTGAAGACGGCCAAACGAATGTTGCAACAGATCATGGATAGCCTACGCGTCGAGATCGAGGCAGGCATCCCCATCGTCGGATTAGAACCGAGTTGTGTGGCCGTATTCCGCGACGAACTGGTCAACCTCTTCCCCGATAACGAAGACGCCAAACGGCTTAAACAAAACGTATTCACCCTCGCCGAATTCCTGGAGAAAAAAGCCCCGGACTTCGAGATACCCGTCCTGAAAAGAAAGGCCGTTATCCACGGACATTGCCACCACAAGGCCATCATGAAGATGGACAGCGAAAAGAAACTTCTCGATAAAACCGGTCTCGACTATAAAATGCTGGACTCCGGCTGCTGCGGCATGGCGGGGTATTTCGGGTACGAAAAAGGCGAGCACTACGACGTCTCCATTGCCGCGGGAGAAAGAGTGCTTCTGCCGGCGGTACGCCAGGCGGACAAAGACACCATCATCATCGCCGATGGGTTTAGCTGTCGCGAACAGATCGAACAGGAGACCGATCGCAAAGGCCTTCACCTGGCCCAGGTGCTTCAAATGGGTCTCCGCGAGCAAAACGCAACCCCATCTAACCGACCCATACCATTCCCGGAAAAAAAATATGTTGACGGAATGAAGATCAAAGACCCGAAAAAAATGCATAAGGCAGTCGCCCTTGTGGCAGCCGTCGGCGTCGCGGTCTTGCTATTCAACGTATTCAAGCAAAAAGAAAAGTAATATGGAACCAGCAAAAAATAACGCGCCTCTGGGTAAAAAAATATGGGCCATCGCCGAGGGATATATCCCCGGCTACGGCACCGGGCCGGCGCCGGATTTCACCAGTCACGAGGCAGCCTGCATACTCAACGCCGGCAACCAGGAAGCCCATATCGAGATCACTCTTTTTTTCGCCGATAGAGAACCCGCCGGCCCCTACAAGATCACCGTCAAAGCCCGGCGTACGCTTCACCTTCGATTCAACAACCTTACCGATCCCGAACCCATCCCCCTGGAAACCGATTACTCAAGCGTCATCGTGTCCGATATGCCCATCGTCGTACAGCATACCCGGCTCGACTCCCGGCAGACCGCGAACGCGCTGTTATCAACGATCGCCTATACAGAATAAAAGATAATTTTATGTCAAAAGAAAATACGGAGGCGCCCGGCTCGCCGGGTCTGAAAGCCCGGTGGACCTCCAGCGCAAAATCCGGCATCGGAAAGGCCCTGAACGGCCATTCAGCACTCGCTTTCACGCTCAGCCACGGGATCGTCAACGAGGTCTATTACCCGAGAGAGGATACCCCCTGTATCCGCGACATGGAATTGATCGTCACCGACGGTGAGCAATTCTTTTCCGAAGAAAAACGACATACGACCCACGAAATATCCCGGATGGGCGACGGCATACCCGCCTATATGCAGGTCAACTCCTGTACACAGCACAAATACAAGATCACCAAGGAGGTCGTCTGCGATCCCATGCGAAATACCCTGTTGCAGCAGGTTCGTTTCGAGCCCGATAAGGCCGGCAAGTATCATTTATATGTGCAACTCGCGCCGCATTTGAACAACGAGGGAAACAACAACAAGGGCTGGACCGGCACATACAAAGGCGTGGAGATGCTGTTTGCCGAGGGCGGAGGACTCGTCGTCGCGCTGGCCTGCTCCGCAGCCTGGAAAAAGCGCTCGGCCGGATTTGCCGGTGTTTCCGACGGATGGACGGATCTAAGCCGACACAAGATGATGCAATGGGAATACAGCAGCGCGCCCCGGGGGAACATCGCGCTTACCGGCGAGATCGACGTCCCGGCCTCCGGGGTCTTTTTGCTGGCTCTCGGTTTCGGGAAAAATTGGGAAGAAGCCGCCAATCATTGCCGGTGCAGCATACTGGACGGCTTTGCGACAGCCAAAAAAAGCTATATTGACGCTTGGGAATGTTGGATGAACAGTTTGCGCGATATAAAGGGCAAAAACTTCAAGGTCAGTGCCGCGGTCCTGCGCACCAATGAGGCGAAATCGTTCCCCGGCGCCATCGTAGCCAGCCTCTCCATTCCCTGGGGCCAGACCAAAGGGGACGCCGATCACGGAGGCTATCACCTCGTATGGCCACGTGACCTGGTCGAATGCGCCGGCGGCTTCCTGGCGTTGGAGACAAAAGAAGACGCCCTGCGTATCGTAAACTACCTGATGTCCACCCAGCGCGAAAACGGCAGCTGGCCGCAAAATATGTGGCTGGAAGGTTCGTCCTACTGGAAAGGCCGCCAGACCGATCAGACCGCCATGCCGATCATCCTGTTGAATAAGTGCAACCGGCATGCTGTCCTGGAGCAGGGCCGGTTGGGCAGATACTGGCCCATCGTAAAAAAAGCGCTTCATTACTTATTGCTCAACGGCCCTTATACTTATGAAGATCGCTGGGAAGAAGAAAAAGGCTTTACCCCTTTTACCCTCGCCACCGTCATAGCGGGTTTGCTGGCAGGCGCGGACATCGCCGAATTGAACGATGAGACCGCTCTTGCGAAATATTGCCGCGAGACGGCAGACACGTGGAACGAAATGATCGAGCAATGGACCTATGTAACAGGAACATCCCTGGCCGCCGCCTGCGGCGTTGACGGTTACTATATCCGAATCAATCCCTATTATGATGTAGCAGCCGCCGATCTCGGCGATCGGACGATCGACCTGAAAAATCATGACAACGGATCGGGCAGCACCCGCCTCACTGAATTGGTCAGCGTAGACGCCCTGGCCCTCGTCCGTTTTGGCTTGCGCGACGCCAACGATCCGCGCATGCTCAATACGATAAAAGTGATCGACGCGAAGTTGAAGGTCGATACACCGGGCGGCCCCTGCTGGCACCGTTATAATAATGACGGATATGGGGAAGATCAGGAAGGGAACGGCTATGCCGGCACAGGGATCGGCCGCGCCTGGCCCCTGCTCACCGGAGAGCGGGCTCACTATGAGATCGCCGCCGGTCATAAGGACGAAGCCATCCGGTTATTAAAGGCGATGGACGAGTTTTCGAATAATGGCCTGCTATCTGAGCAGATCTGGGACAGCGACGATATCCCCGAAAAAGGGCTCATTAAAGGCAAGCACTCCGGATCGGCCATGCCCCTCACCTGGGCCCATGCCGAATACATCAAACTATGCGCATCCATCCGCGATAATGCGATATTCGACATCCCGGTAGAGACCCAGAAAAGATACCTTCAGGATCATACAGTATCACCCTACCAACTATGGCGATTTAACTCCCAGCCTGCGGCCCTTTCTCCCGGCAAGACCCTTCGTATCGAAGTCATGGCCGATGCGGTCGTGCATTGGACGGATGACGGGTGGGCGACCATCCGGGAAACCCCGACCGAACAAAAGATCCCCGGACTTTTCGTGGCCGATATCCCCGGCGACAACAACGAGCAGGGCGTCCTGATCTTCACCTTTTTCTGGAAAGAAGCAGACCATTGGGAAAACAAAAACTATTCGGTGACCAGGAGCCCGCAAGAAAAAGCGCCCGAATTAACGGTCAAAAAGGCAACCCCGAAAAAGGGTTCCCCGCAAAAGAATATGTCAGCGATAAAAAAGAGATCAAATAAAAAAGTTTGACTTACATATCGTCCTGCTACAATCGGTAGAACACCCCGCCTCTTCGCAGGCAAGGCAGATCAACCGCCTTTTCAACGATTTCAATATCGCCGCGGCCGGTATGCTGTTTCTGGTCATTGGCCTGGTCGTCTTCATCTGTCTGCGATACCGTGCAAAGGGCGATAAGTCCGAAGGCGATCAACAAACCGGGAACAATTTGCTTGAAGGATTGATGATCGGCATTCCCGCCATCCTCCTCGGCTGGTTCTTTATCAAATCCGTCGGTACCGCCCGCGCCATAACCCCAGGTAGCGACCCGGCCCGCAAACCCGATATCGTCATCACCGGACACCAATGGTGGTGGGAAGTCGAATACCCCGGTTCCGGTGCGATCACCGCCAATGAAGTGCATCTGCCCGTGGGGATACCGATCCTGATGGAAATGCGCAGCGGTGACGTCATCCACGACTGGTGGGTTCCCGAACTGGGCAATAAGACCGACCTGGTGCCGGGGAACAAAAATTACCTCTCCGTAGATATCGACAAGCCCGGCGATTATTACGGGTCTTGCAGCGAATTCTGCGGAGCCCAGCATGCCTGGATGCGTATCCATGTGGTCGCCGAATCTCCCGGGGACTTCGCCGCCTGGCTGTCCGCAAACGGAAAACCCGCGCTGCCGCCCGCCGATAGCCTCTCCAAAGAAGGCGCCGCGCTTTTTCAAATCCATACCTGCGCCAATTGCCACCGGATCGGGGGAACCGCAGCCATCGCCGGCGCCGGCCCCGATCTTACCCATGTGGGCAGCCGCCGGACAATCCTCACCGGCATCCTGCCCATGAACGAGGCCGGTCTCGCCAGTTGGATCAGCCATCCGCAACAGATCAAACCCGGCGCCCGTATGCCCGATTTTATTTTCAGCAAGGATAGCATCGCCGCGATCGCGCATTACCTGGCACAATTAAAATAGTAAATAGCAACACCGCAAAATATATTCAACAGACAAGCGCGCACTAACCGAAAAATGGAAGAACTCGTAACGATACCCGAACCCGACCGCCCCTTTCCCGGGCTGGGCGTCAGCAGCAACCAGGGCTTGCTGCAATGGATCTCCTCCGTCGATCACAAAATGATCGGGATCATGTACCTGCTCGTATCCCTCCTGTTTTTTCTGATCGGGGGCCTGCTGGCCTTATTCATGCGCGTTCAACTGGCGCTGCCCCTCAACCATTTTCTCGGGCCCGAAGCCTATAACCAATTCTTCACCATGCACGGCACGACTATGATCTTTTTCGTGGCCATGCCCGCCGTCTTCGGCTTTTCCGTCTACTTCGTCCCGCTGATGATCGGGGCCAACGAAATGGCCTTCCCACGTCTCAACGCCTTCGGCCTGTGGCTTACCTTTTTCGGAGGATTGCTGCTCTATTTCAGCTTTCTGGCCGGGGGCGCACCCGACGCCGGCTGGTTCAACTACGCGCCCCTCAATGAAAAGAACTATTCCATCGGGCCGGGGATCGACTATTACGCGATGGGCCTGCTCATATCCGGCATCGGCAGCGTCGTCACCTCCGTCAATCTAATCGTCACGATCCTCAATTATCGGGTAAAAGGCATGGCCCTCCACAAGCTGCCCCTGTTCGTGTGGATGGTATTGGTGAACTCCTTTTTATTGCTCGCCGCCTTTCCCTCCCTGAACGCCGCGCTGGCCATGCTCCTCCTCGATCGTCAGTTCAACGCGCATTTTTTCAATACCGGCAGCGGCGGCTCCGCCCTGCTCTGGCAGCACCTTTTCTGGATCTTCGGCCATCCCGAAGTCTATATCCTGATCCTGCCGCCCTTCGGCATCCTGAGCGAAGTATTCCAGGTCTTCTCCCGCAAACCCATCTTCGGTTATCCCTTCGTCGCCGCTTCCTCGGTCGCCATCGCCCTTCTGGCCTTCGGCGTCTGGGCCCATCATATGTTCGCCGTCGGCCTGGGCAACCCCGTCAATACCTTTTTCTCCGCCAGCAGCATGCTGATCGGCATTCCCACCGGCGTAAAGGTCTTCAACTGGCTGGCGACGATGTACGGCGGCAAGATCCGCTTTTCCGTATCCATGCTCTTTGCCATCGCCTTTCTCATCGAATTCACCATCGGCGGTCTTAGCGGCATCGCTTTTTCCATCGTCCCCATCGACTGGCAACTTACCGACACCTATTATGTCGTCGCCCATATCCATTACGTTTTTATCGGCGGCACCATCTTCGGTCTGCTGTCCGGCCTTTTTTACTGGTTTCCGAAGATGACCGGGAAAATGCTCGACGAACGAGCGGGAAAATGGTTCTTCTGGCTATTCGTCATCGGCTTCAACGGCACTTTCCTCGTGCAGCACGCACTCGGCATGCTCGGCATGCCCCGGCGCGTCTATACCTACCCGGCACTCCCCGCCTACGGCATCCTGAACTTCATCTCCACCGCCGGCGCCTTCCTGATGGGAGGCTCCGTATTGCTCCTGGTCTTCATCATTCGCAGAAGCCTTAAAAGAGGCCGGGAAGCAGGCGATGATCCCTGGGATGCCTATACGCTGGAATGGGCGGCCGCGTCACCGCCCGCATTGAAGAATTTCGATACCCTTCCGGTGGTCACCGGCCGAAGACCGTTTTGGGACATGAAACTGGCGGCCCGCAAGCGCCCTCTCCCCGGTGACCCGATAAATGCCGCGACCAACCCACCACACACAAAAAAAACCGGAGATGACTACGATGCACAATAATCAGCCCGACAATAAGATCATGATCAAACTCGTCGTCGGCACCGAAGCGATGTTCTTCCTTTGCCTGATCATGGCCTTTATCTATATGGCCTATCACAGCGGCTTTGAACCGCACGAGCTGAACCAATTGGATCTCCGGACAACGGGTATCTATACCCTCGCACTGATCGCAAGCAGCTTCACGTTGCTGCTTGCCGATCGATGCCTTAAAAAAGAAAAGATGCGGGGACTCAAGGGCTGGCTATGTCTTACCCTGCTTCTTGGAGCCACTTTCCTGTTCGGTCAGGGCAAGGAATATATCCGCCTGATCCGGGGCAGCGTCACCCTCAACGGCAGCGTGTTCGGCAGCAGCTTTTTTACCCTGACCGGTTTTCACGGCCTGCATGTCTTCATCGGGCTGGTGATCCTCTCGATCATCCTGCTGCTGGCCTTCCTGGGCGACTATGACAAAACGGTGGGCAGGGGCTCCGCACTCAGCACGGCGGCGATCTACTGGCATTTCGTGGACATCGTATGGATCGTTGTATTCGCGGTCGTCTACGTACTCCCAGAATTTACGCGATTATGAGCCGGCGACGGCATTCAAATAAAAAAAGATGCGAAGACTTTTTTACATAACCGGAATATTGCTCGCCCTGCTCTGCCTTGCAGCGCCCGCGCCTGCGACACTAAGCGGCTATCCGTTCAGCCTCCACATGCTTCGCCATACCCTCCTTTTGCTGGTCGCGGCGCCGCTGATCGCGCTGTCGATCACGCGAAACAACAGCCTCCGCAAGCCCCTGGCCGGTCTGTCCCGGCTCGGCTTTCGCCTGCCCTTCCTCGCCTGGATCACCGGTGTCGGACTTATGTGGGTCTGGCATATCCCAACCCTTTATAACTCGATGCCGATGCAGGGAATGGGACAGATGTCAAATTCCCTGTTCCATCCCCTATCGGTCATCCATGCCTGTAGCATGCTTGTCGGAGGGTTTCTGTTTTGCTGGCCCGTCCTTACCCCCTTTTCCGAATACCGGCTGCCGGCGCTAAAGGCCGTACTTTATCTGTCGGCCGCCTGCGTGTTTTGTTCGCTGTCGGGCTTGCTCATCACCTTCGCCCCCGCCGGAACCTTTATGGACGCAAGCGCGGACGACCAGCAAACCGGCGGTCTCATCATGTGGGTGCCCTGTTGCTTTATCTACCTGTCCGCCTCCATGTACCTGTTGATCCGGTGGTTCTCACAGAAAGAAGAAATTCCATTCATTCAACCCATAAAAAATTGACAATGACCCATGACCCAAACACAGGCGCAGAGATCGTCAAGGCAAGACCCGAAAAATTACCCGAACCCAGCTACTGGCCATTTTTTATGGCGCTCGGTCTGGCCTTTGCCGGCTGGGGACTGCTGTCCACCTGGCTGATATCGGTGGGCGGTCTGATCATATTCGTCATCGCCCTGAGCAGGTGGATAAATCGTTTACGTCATGAGTAATATCAGTCGCAAGGAATTCATGACCCGTCTTAGCCTCGCGATCGCCGCGTTAAGCGCCGCCGCAGTCGCGGTTCCCGTCCTCAGCGCCCTGTTGGCCCCCTTGCTTGAAAGGAACGAAGGTGCCTGGCGCACCGTGGGGGCGCTCACCGATTTTCCCGCCGGCAGCACCAAACTCATCTCCTTTGTCAACGACGATTCCAAACCCTATGCCGGCATCACTGCAAAGACCGCAGCCTGGCTTCGACGCACCGAGGGCAACGATTTCATCGCCTTTGCCGCCAACTGCACCCATCTCGGCTGTCCCGTGCGCTGGGAAGACCAGGCACAACTATTCATGTGTCCCTGTCATGGCGGCGTCTATTACAAGGACGGCAGCGTGGCCGCCGGACCCCCGCCAAAACCGCTCACCCGGTACAAAGTCCGGATCAACGGCCAACACATACAGATCCAAACCGCGCCCCTGCCCATAACCGGTATGACCGCATGCACAGGTAACCAACACCCGATGAAAGATAAGAACGCATGACATGAAAAAAATCGCTACCCATATCTGGAATTGGATCGACGACCGCACCGGCATTTCGGAGACGATCCTCCCGCTGCTCAAGCATCCCGTTCCACCGCGGTCCTTGTGGAGCTATGTCTTCGGCAGCGCCACCCTGTTCTGCTTTGTCCTCCAGGTCGTCACGGGCGTCGCGCTTTCCCTGCTCTACCAACCCTCCTCCGATAGCGCCTACCAGTCCCTTGAATTCATTACCCACCAGGCCAGGTTCGGGAATATCCTCAGGGGCATCCATTATTACGGCGCCTCGGCCATGATCATCCTCGTCGGTCTCCATATGATGCGCACCTATATCACCGCTTCCTATAAATTCCCCCGGGAAATGAACTGGATCAGCGGCGTTTTCCTGTTATTGTTCACCATCTTTATGGGGTTTACCGGGCAGTTGCTCCGCTGGGACTCCAACGGGGTATGGTCATCCGTGGTCGCCGCCCAGCAACTCGGAAGGATACCTTTGCTGGGAAAATACCTGGCGCGTCTTCTGTTGGGAGGCGACACCATCGGCGGACAAAGCCTGAGCCGGTTCTACTCTTATCATGTATTCATCATCCCCGCACTTATCTTCCTGTTCATCGGACTTCATGTCTATCTCGTGTTCCGAAACGGCATTTCCGAGCCACCAAAGGCCGGGCGCCCCGTCGATCCGAAAACCTACCGGGCCTGGTACAAACAGTACCTCGTCGATAAAAGCGTTCCCTTCTGGCCCAATGCCGCATGGCGGGACGTCCTATTCAGTTCGCTCATCGTCATCCTCATCATTTTGCTGGCCATGTTCTTCGGGGCGCCCGCGCTCACCAGCCCGCCCGATCCTTCGATGGTGCATACCTCGCCCAACCCCGACTGGTATATGGTGCCCTTTTTCGCCCTGTTCGCCCTCATGCCGCACAAGATCGAATCCATCGCCATGATGGCAGGGCCCGTATTAACCGTCATCATTTTACTGTCCATTCCTTTTCTATCCAATAAGGGCGAAAGATCCCCGCTGAAAAGACCCTGGGCGATGTTCGGAGTGCTCTGCGTCTTCGTCTTCGTCATCAGCCTGCTCGTCATCGGGCTCCAGGCGCCCTGGTCGCCCGATTTCAAGGCGGAACCACTACCCCTCAGCGCCATACGGCGACCATCCATCCCAGCCACCGCTTTGCCCGCCACGCCGGGTTCGTCCCCCGCGACTACCGGCAACCGGTCGTCTGATTCCTCGATGATCCGCGGCGTCCGTCTGTTCTATACAAAAGGCTGCGAATACTGTCACCGCGTCGACGGCTACGGCGGACGGGCGGGCCCTGAACTTAGCCTTATCGGCAACCGGCTCTCCCCGCAACAACTGACACTGCGCATCGTCAACGGCGGCAACAATATGCCCGCCTACGGCGGAACGCTTTCCAAAAACGAGCTTTCCGACCTTGTCGGATTCCTGTCATCGCAAAAATGACCATTCACAAAAAAAATGTTTTATGAAAAAGGATTTTGAAAATAAAGTAGTCGTCGTCACCGGCGCTTCCGCTGGGTTGGGCCGCGCGCTGGCGCGGGCCTTCGCGGAGAAAGGCGCCCATATCGGGCTGATCGCCCGAGGCATGGACGGACTTATAGGCGCAAAAAAAGAGATCGAAGCCATGGGCCAAAACGCCTGCATCGAGCAATGCGACGTGGCCGACAGCGAGGCCGTCGAGGCCGCCGCCGCCAGGATTGAGCGCGAGCTGGGGCCCGTCGATATCTGGATCAACAACGCGATGGTCAGCGTATTCGGCCCTTTGAAAAAGATGAGCGCCGCAGAATTCAAACGCGTCACCGAGGTCACCTATCTCGGACAGGTCTACGGCACGATGGCCGCCCTGAAACGCATGCTCCCCCGCGATAAGGGGAGGATCATCCTTATCGGTTCAGCGCTCGCCTACCGGGGCATTCCCCTGCAATCCGCTTACTGCGGCTCCAAGCACGGCATCCACGGATTTTTCGAGTCCGTAAGATCCGAACTCATCCACGACGGCAGCCGCGTAAAGATCTGCATGGTGCAAATGCCCGCTATGAATACCACGCAATTCGGTTTTGTAAAAAGTTATCTGCCGCGTCGGCCCAAGCCCATGGGCAAGATCTATGAGCCCGAAGCCGCCGCCAGGGCCGTGTTATACGCCGCCAGCCACGACGACCGGGAGGTCTTTTACGGTTATTCCACCTACGAGACCATAATAGGCAATAAGATTGCACCCGGCTATCTGGACAAATATCTCGCAGAAACGGGCTACCAGGGCCAGCAGACCGAAGAATCTACCCCTCCCGACCGGAAAGACAACCTATGGCAGCCCCTTCCCGGCGATCATGGCGCCCGGGGCCCGTTTGGAAAGGAAGCGCTGAACGGAAGTCCCGTATTCCAGATAAAAAAGCACAAACTATGGGTCGCCGCAGGACTGGTCGGGCTAGCTATCGGTATCGGCTACTCGCTAAATACCCGGAAATGACCCAAAATTAACCGGTCATCCCCTTATGGCCTTTATTTTTTTCCTTTAAACGCCGCAATGATCTTCGGCAGCGAATACCCCACCGAAAACCCGAAAGACCGCGTATGCGACGTAAAATCAGGGGCCGGGGAAATATTGGTCAGCCCAAGATCATAATTTATCTGGAAGTCCAGTCCGTTGTTGAGATAGTATCCGACACCGATACGTAACCCCGCGTCAAATCGCTTGTATCCATCGGCGCCTCCAAAAGAAGACTCCGAGAATCCGCCACTCCCCTTGCTCTTCCCGCCGATGCCATAGGCGATATAGGGACCGAGGCCGCCATAGAGCGAAGACTTATCTGCCAGCTGGTAGTTGTATAGTATTTTTTGACTCAGTTCCAGGTAAGTCATACGTACCGAAAGCCCGTCGGTTTTGTAGCCCTTTTGAACCAACTGTTGTGTATTGGAAGTCATCCATCCGCCCGATGCAGCCGGAGCTGCCGCAAAGTCGTAAGGCAGCCAGGCTTTTTCGCCGGACGACTCATTTCCCGTTGCACCCGGCACGCTACCTGGTTCCCCCGTACCATATCCGCCAATGCCCCAATGCGTTTCGTTCATGATATTCCAGCCAAAATCCGATTTGTTGATCCCTGCAGAGGCGCCCCCCTCGGTGGTCTTACCCCAATCAAACGAGCCTTCGGCCATATCCCTGTCCGATGAACAGGACTGCTGCGATAGACAAAAAGCTATGAATGCGGCCAGGGTCAGCATTCTACATCCGGGGCAAAAGGATTTCACCCGCTCAAAAGACAGCGTTTCGTACATAGTGTAATTTTTTAAAAAGAATAAAGGGGAAGAGGAAAGCGGCTTAATAAGAACAAATATCCGTTTTTGGTATTTGGCAGGAAATAGTTAGTGGTAACTAATTGGTCCGCATCCCGCCTTCAGGCGCCCAAACCGCCGCCCCGGGCGCTAGGCCAGCCCTTGTTCCCGGGCGAAATTGACCAGGCCCACCGGTGTATAGATCTCCAGCTTCCGGCAGATATTCCGCCGGTGCGCATTGACCGTGAACTCGCTCAGATACAAGTCCTGGCTGATCTGCCGGGAGGTCCGCCCCCGGGCGATCAGCCGGAGGATCTCCACCTCCCGCATCGTGATCTGGTATTTTTTCATAAAATCGTCGACGAATAGTCCTTTTGTATCGGCTGCCTCTTTTACTTCCTCAAACCAGGTGCCGCCGGCCGCCACGGTCACAATAGCCTCCTTTAATACATGCGAAGGACTGTTCTTCAGAAGATATCCCCTGGCGCCCAAATCCCGGGCATCCTGGATCAACCGCGACTGGTTATAGTTGGTAAAGACGAGCACGTCTGTTTTCGGGAACTCTGTCCGCATCACCCGGAGGGCCTCCAGCCCGTCCATCTGGGGCATATGCAGGTCCAGCAATACCAGGTCGGCGGGGGCGCTCCGCAAACTGCTCAGCAGACGTCGCCCGTCGCTCACCGGCTCCAGTAGCATTACTCCTTCCATTTCTTCCAGCACTTTCTTCAGACCGTCCACCAGCAGAGGATGGTCATCCGCGATCAGGATCCTTGTACGCTTCATGTGTTCACTTATTTTCGATAGGCAGTTCGATGACGATCAGCGTGCCCCTGTCCTGCTTCCGGCCGATCTCCATCTTCCCGTTAAGATACGTAATTTTTGTGCGGATGGCTTTCAACCCCATCCCGCCTTTCGCCTGTTCGCCGATGCCCACCCCGTCATCCTCCACCATGATGGAAAGCCCGTCCCCATGTTCCACCAGCTGAACCATCGCATTCTCCGCATGGGCATGACGTACGATATTCTGCAACAGCTCCTGCAACATACGGTACAGGTCATGCAGGAGCCCCTCGGAATAACGGTCCGTATCCTTCAGGCCGACGATGACAAGCCCGACATGCAGCTTCCCGCTTAGATTGATGGAACCTACCATGTCCTCCACGGCTTTATAAAGGCCATACTTTTCTATGACCAATGGCGTTAGCCGGTGACTTAACTCACGCACCGTTACCCCCACGATTTGCAATGTCTCCTGCGTTTTTTCCAGCTTCTGCTCCGACTGCTCATCTCCAAGACCCTTCTCGAGCGCCGACGAAAGGTTCAGCGTGGCAAGGGACAACATTCCGGCTACCTCGTCATGCAACTGGCCGGCGATCTTGTTCCTCTCCCGTTGCTCGGCATCCATCACGCCCTCCATGATCCCGATCCGGTGCTGCTTCCGTTTTTGCAATATCCACAGCAAGACCAGGCCCGACACCAGCAGCGCCGACACCCCGATAAAGATCCTTTCCTTCCGCGTATTCCGGATCCTTTCCTCCTGCTCTTCGCGCAGCCGGAAGATCTGCTGTTCCTTGTCCCGCAGCCGTACCCGCGCCTCGATCTCCTCGATCGCCCGGTAATGGTTCAGGCTGGCCAGCGAATCTTTGATGGAATAATATTGCTCGAGCGCCTTGCCATACCCGGCATAATCCCCCCTTGCCCTGAGCAATTGCGTATAAGCCCGGTAAAAATAAAATCCATAAGCGGTATAGGTCCGGGCCGGCAATTGTAACCGGACAGAATCCAGCACCTTTGACGCTTCTTCCAGCCGGTGCAGCCGGATCAGCGCCTGCGCAAAATAAAGCTCCGAGGGCATCAGGTGCAGACCTTCCATCCCTCCCATCCGGTAAGCAGTGGAATAATAACGGAGCGCCTGCTCCTCCTGCCCCCGATGCTCGGCGATCATGCCCGCCGCCAGGAAATAGCTGGGATAGCCGATCTTTTCTTCCGGGACCTTAAACAAACGGCGGCTTTCATCCAGCAAGGCGGACGCTTTATCAAACTGGCCCTGGTAGGCTTTTACGATGGCCAGCTCCGACGTAAAGAACGGCGCCTGCGGAGCCTCCGGATTGGGCCTGACCACCGCATCGTACAAGAGTTGCCCGAACTTCCAGGCATTGTCATAATCAGCCAGCAGCAGGTTCACCTGCATCAGCTGTAAATAGATATTCGGGACCGGATTGCGAAATATAAAGGCGCTGCGCTCGTAAAGCTTGTATTTATGCGTTAGCGTGGAATCGGCCGCAAGTGCAAGCAAAGATTGAAAAATGGTCGCCTGCTGCTGAGGACTGTAGCGCGAATAGATCGAAGCATAATTATAGCGGGCCGTGAACAGGGCATTCTTGTTCGGCAGGTCTTCGGCCAGTTCCATCGCGGTGCGCAAACCCCGGCCCATAGCAACCGTGTCGGCCATATTGGCCACCGCACCGAAGGTATATAGAAAAGAAAGGCTTTCCTTGTCATTGTGGCGGGAGGCCGCTTCCTTGCCCTCCTTTACATAGATCTCCAGCGAATCCGTCTTGCCCCATTCGGCGAACAACAGTACCGTCCCCACCAGGGCCTCGTCATACCGGAGATAATCCCCGGCGGCATTTTCCCTTGCCTGCCGGTATAACGTTTCCGCCTCGGCGAAATCCGTCAGCGATTCCCGGGCCTTCGCATTGCTCATTAATAATATATGAAGACGCTCGCGGTTGCCGGTAGCCCGGACCATCGGCACATATTCGGCAAGGATCTCGTAGCTGATCCTGATATTGGTCTTCCCCACATCCTGCAACAGGTCACAAACCTGCACAAAACTCCCCTCCGTGATAGCCTGCTGTTTCAACCGCGCCCAGGCAGTACGGGCTTCATCATCGGTATAGGCGTTCGCCCTGGCTGCCATCGCCGCAAGCCCGAGAAAGCCGGATAAACAAAAGATAATTTTCCTGATCACTCACAGTAATGATACAAAAAATGTCCGAAAATAATTCGTATCGGCGGGCTTTAATTGCTAGGGACTCAATTCTGTCAGCGTCAGGGTCGCAATCCTGTCGACGCCTTACCCGTGGCCGGGTCGAACGGCACAGAGCTATGGGCATGTACGATCTTCCACTCCCCATCGCTTTTCCTCCAGTTTAATGTCTCTCTCCAGTACATATCCAGTGAACCCCCGTTTTCCAGCGGCGCCGTTACATGATTAAAAGAATGGGAAAAAGCCAGGGTCTCCCCGGCCGAAACTGCCACATCCACCAGCTCGAATCCGATGACTGCCCCTTCCCGGAAAGAAGAGAACCATTGCTCCAGACGATCCTTCACCGACCCTTGTCCTTTAGAGGGACCTAACGGGCCTACCACGTCATAAACTACGACATCCGGGGCATAATTTTTTGTCGCCTCCGGAATATTTTTCTCACGGATGGCTCTTGTCTGCCGGGTCAGCAGGTCCATTATTTGCATCGCTTCATTCTCATGGCTCATACGACATCGTTTTTGTCGATACGACCAAAAAATCGTGCCACTCGATAAGCTTCAAATTATGATTGCTCATATCTTTCAATAAACAATTCTCCCTTGCGGTGAAAATGCTTGAGAGTTGCTCACCCAGGCGTAGTCGGATATTTTGGAAGGGCGCTCGACGGGAAATTAGTAGAAATTCTATGACTATCGTCTAATTCATTTAACATGCTTTACAATAGTTTGGTATCTTCGTTAGGCAAACAAGTTCTTCTAAAGATTGTAAATTTTAAAGTAACTTGATTTCTCTATGCTTTCTTTCTTTCAGAAAATTACGGAAGTTCTTGATCAATACCAGATCCCATATATGCTATCGGGAAGTATAGCATTGGGAATATACACCGTTCCGAGAATGACCAGGGATATAGATTTCATTATCCATCTGGAAGCTAAAAACCTGGATTTGTTTGTGGATAGTTTCAAGGAAGGATTTTACTGTGACAGGGATGGTATCAAGGATGCGATGGTTGGGCCCGTTAAGATGTTCAATATCATTGATCATGAATCAGGATACAAAGCAGATTTCGTTGTCTTAAAAGACGATCCATATCGACAGGAAGAGTTCAGCCGCCGAGTGATGGTAAACTATATCGGAAGGACTATTTACGTTGTATCTCCGGAAGACCTTTTAATATCCAAACTCATATGGATACAGGAGTATCAATCACCTATACAAATAGGTGATATTAAAAGTCTTGTAGAAATAGATACCCTGGATTGGGGCTATATTTCAAAATGGATTAAACAGTTGAAATTACGTACCTTTGATCTTATAAACAGATGACAGATACTCCTCAGCATATCAAAGAACTTCAATTGAAAATCTGGCTTTCCAAATCTCCAGGGGAAAGGCTGAGGCTGACATTGGAAGGTAATGGTCAATTGCTTCATTTTTGGTCGTCTGCTCGCGTGGTTGATAGAAGCTGGAGTGATGAGAAGTCCAACTTGCAATTAGATACAAAGAATATTTTGTAATATTAACCCAACTTTTGCACATCCGAGAAATACAGGTCAACAAAAAGACTTCAGATAAAATTGATAAAGAAATCCCTATGCCAGGTATGGAAGCCGACCGTCTGACTATGATTTTCGGGGCACAGGCTAACGATCCTCTATTCTATGATGTTTATGAAATAACCCCAAACTTAGGCCAGCATTTCCCCGAAATAAAGTTTGATTTTAAGCAATACGATTACTTTGTTGTTTGCTATAGGGAACTAACGGGCAGAGAACTTGAAATTCTCACTATAAATAGATACTTCCAAAAGGATAAGGCGAAACGATTTGTTAAGTTCGTTCTAAACGACAAGACAAGACCCAAGTTCATTTCAACGTTAGCCCATTTGAAATATTTGGATGACTCAAAATTTAAGAATGTTGAAAAAGCAGCCAAGGCGCACATCCTTAAGATGGTTTTAGATCGGAAGTTCAATAAGTGCTACGTTATTTCCGAGAATAAGCATATCGATCAGAAATATATGGATGCAGAGAATGCCCTAAATGCTATCGTCGGTTATGGCATGGGCACAATTTTGGTTTGGGGAGACGCTGGAATGGTGTATTATGAGGGTGAGGAAATGGGAGACCGCCGGATAAGCATTTCATTATAGGCTAAGCTCCCTCCCTCAATGCATATCCATATAATCCACCCAGAATTCGGTCTTTTGCCCCTGAAGCCCAAAATTCTTCCCACCCCTGATACTGATCAAAACGCTATCTGCCTGCATGCTATGGTTTGTAATGGGGATCTCGACCTGCGTATAATTGCTTAAAGAAGCAGCGCCATTCCAATATCCGCTGTCAACGATGACGTCATTCTTAAATACATCCACCCGAACCGATACCGTATCCGGCCCATAAAGATTGATCTTCGTAAAGAATTCTACATACGTTGGATGCGTCAGGACGGCAAATTTATTCTCCGCCTCCGCCGGATAGACGCCATTGTAAACAAGCTTGGCCGCATATTTCCCATGGTAGGGGATAGAATCCTGCTGGACGATATACGTATTTATGGGGGAAGTGCTAAAAGGGTTACTATTGGTTTGCCAGTCAGCGGGTAAAGGCCCCGCATTCCACATCTCAAAATCTCCATTTGGCACCCCCAGGGGGGAATTGGGGGATAGATAGGGGCGGCAGGAGAAGAAGATCCCCGAAGCGCAACACAAGAAAACGACAACCTTTTTCATACGTTTGGTTTAGACGGGCATTAATAGTTGACAGTCGTTTCCTATGGATCGTTGCGTGACAGTCCCGAAATCCTCTCTTCCCGCCCCCCGCCTCAAAAGCTTAACTATTTTCAGGATCCTCAATCCTTAGCTTCCCACAACTGAACCTTATTCCCCTCTGCGTCAAGGATATGTATAAATTTACCATAATCATAACTTTCCATAGCATCCACAATGGTCACACCGTTCTCTTTTAGCTCTTCGACAAGCGCTTCCAGGTTCTCAACCCTATAATTGATCATAAAGTCCCTTCCCGAAGGCTCAAAGTATTTTGTCGATTCGGCGAAGGGTGTCCACTGTGTCTGTCCCTTCTTTGTATTATCTGCACCCTCATACCACTCAAAAGTGGCCCCATATGGATTGGTCTCTAAACCAAGATTCTTTGCATACCACTCCGTCATTTTTTTTGGGTCTTTGCATTTGAAGAAAATACCACCAATACCTGTTACTTTTTTCATCTTTATTGTTTTTTAGTTTGTAATTATCGCCAGCCTCTTCCGCTTGACCAGCAAGGCTGTCAGCAAAGAAATAACGATCCCGACCGGTAGGATCTCAAGGTAGGAGTACAGGATCACCCGGATGGGGTTGCGATAGCCGACCCGAAGGGCCTCGATATCTGCAAGCCGTTTTTGGAGCGCGTCGGCCGTCAGACCGCTGCCCTTTGCCTGCCGGATCATGGCGGCCGCATATTTATCCATAAAATCCGGCATAAAACAATAGAATTCAACCAACCAGACCAGTACATAGATCGTGGATGCCAGCAGCGTGATGCCAAGCCCAACCTGCAATGCCTTGCCAAAGCTGATCAGCCCGTCATTATATTTATCCCGGAAATTCTGTACCCCGACATAGACCAATGACAGCGCAAGGACCATGGAGGCATAGCCCAGCAGTAAATCCGTGGAACCATGGCTTTGGGATGCCCATGCGCTGAGAGCGACCAGAAAGATACCGACAAGTACGCCGGAGATCAAACCGAAAACGAGAATTGTCCTTTTCATAACCAAAGAATTTATTCCTCAAAAATGCGGGATTGCTTTGTCTTTCGGGTCATACTTTCGGGTGATTTTGCATAAAAACGCAAAAATCCTGTCCCCGGTGGCAGCTTTTTAGCGTATAAAGTGCAATTTCCTGGCCTGTTCGACCGCCTGGGTCCGGCGGCGGACGTCGAGCTTTACAAAAATGTTGCCGGTATGGGTCTTGATCGTGTTGAGGGAAACAAAGAGCCGGGTCGCAATTTCCTGGTTACTTAACCCTTCGGCCATCAGCTGCAGCACCTCCAATTCCCGGGGACTAAGACCAAGCCGGGCCAGCTCCCTTTCGTCAATTGGAGTGTCGATGGCGGTGTCAATGGCAGCAGTGCCGATGGCAGGTTCCCGGGTGACATATACTTCTTTTTCGACGACCACCGTCTTCCACTTCGGACGGGCGAGCTTTAATGCCAGCCAGATCCCCAGACCGGTAAAAACGACCGCGATCGCGCCGCTATAGATCTCGATGGCCCGGTCCAGGATGATAAACCGCCATTCCAGCCACTTGAGCAGGAATAAAAGCAGCGCGAGGCCGGAGCCATACAGGATGATATGTTTGTGCCGGGCAAAAAAGCGCGGGATCATAGACGCCAAATTACCGAATTTCCAGGTCAAATGGTTGCCAAAGGACCGGCCTGCCTCCTGCGATCATTTTTCTTTCCGGGATGCATACCCTAAGATTATACCCCTATCGCCTTCTTATCGGGCCCAATCCCTGGGAGGCCCCGGTAACATACCACACCTTTGATGAGCTCATAGTCTTAAGTTAATGTTTATCCCATCATAAGACAAATATATATATCTTAGTTGACGGCCAAACCATATATATGAAAAGAAGCCGCCACCATGGAATATGATGCCGCCGGGAATTGCTAAAGAAAGATCAACAAGAATAAAACCATAAACGAGGTCAATATGAAATTGAGCATTTTACTGGCAGGATGCATCCTGTCCTGGACATTCACAAATGGACAAACAAGACAAGACAAAGATGCGGAAGGCTTCGTATCTATTTTCGATGGCAAGACCCTGAACAACTGGAAAGGCGATACGACATACTGGAAGGTAGAAGACGGCTGCCTGGTCGGCGTCGTTACTCCCGAGACCCTCCTGAAACGAAATACCTTTATAATATGGCAGGGACAGATGCCCGAAGATTTTGAGATCAAAGTCGAATTCAAGGTTTCCTCCAAAGGAAATAGCGGTATTAATTATCGCAGCGAACGGGTAGAAGGCGAACCCTATGCGTTACGGGGATACCAGGCCGATCTCAATGGGCCCAATCAATACACGGGCAGCAATTATGAGGAACGCAGACGGACAACCCTTGCCTCCCGCGGGCAAAAGGTCATTATACCCCCCATCCCCGTTTCCGACTCCCTGAATATGCATACCACGGGCAACCAATGGATGCCAAAGATCGTAACGGGATCCCTGGGCAATCCGGACTCCTTAAAAGCCATCGTCAAAACGGATGATTGGAATGAATATCATATCGTTGTAAAAGGCAATCACCTGCAACATTATGTCAATGGGGTCCTGATGAGCGATGTGACGGACAATGACACCGTCAACCGGAGATTCGACGGCCTGATGGGCGTCCAGGTCCACGTGGGTCCTCCCATGCGGATCGCCTATCGCAACTTCCGGTTAAAAAAGCTGCCTTGACCCACCCCGCCCAACCATGACAGTACATGACGATGGTCTTCGGCAAAACCATTAGTTTTAGTCAAACGATGAAAAAGATAAGCTTGTCAAGGTTGACGGCCGCACTGCTGCTATGTTCCTTCTTCTTCACAGGACACGCACAGACACCCGATCAGTGGGCCGCGGAATTCAAGACCCCGCCGGCCTCGGCGCATCCGCGTACCTGGTGGCACTGGACACAAAGCAATGTTACAAAAGAAGGCATTACAAAAGATCTCGAATGGATGAAACGCGTCGGCATAGCCGGTTTTCAACTGGCCGATGTGAACTCCGGCAACGGACAGACAGTCGATAAAAAGCTGGTCTTTGGAACACCGGAATGGAAGGACGCCGTCCATTTTGCCGCCAGCGAGGCCGACCGCCTTGGTCTCGAAATGGCCATTTTCAGCTCGCCGGCTGGAGCCTTACCGGCGGCCCCTGGGTAAGACCCGAACAAGCCATGAAAAAACTGGTATGGAGCGAGACCCCTGTGAAGGGCGGAACGCCATTCAACGGCAAGCTTCCCCAGCCACCCGCGCAGGAAGGCGCAGGCCCCAACCTGGCCGGTACTCCGTTACGACCGGGAGCGCCTCATTTTTATGCCGATTTCGCGGTGATCGCCTACCGCACCCCGACCGATGGGACCATCGATAACCCCGAACCGATCGTAACCACCGCAAGCGGCAAAGCCGACTACAAAATAATAAGCGATGAAAATATCTTCACCGGCATAAACGTAAAAGCATCCGGACCCGAAAAAATAGCCTGGCTGCAGCTGGAGTATCCTCAACCGGTACCGGCCCGCAGCATAACCATTGCAGGCAGCAAGGGCATCCCCTATGGCCGGGTCATGGCCAGTGATGACGGCAGCCAATTCCATACGCTTACCACCCTCCCCGGCAAATCGGGCTATCGCGGCGGAAATATCCGCACATACACCTTTCCCGAAACCAGGGCAAAATACTACCGCCTCGAATTTACAAATGACCCGCCAAAGCCCGGCGAAGTGATCTCCGAGGTCACCACCACAGCCGATAGCGCCTATATCCTCTCGGAGCTAAAGCTGCACGCCGATGGCCGGGTGAACCGGTGGGAAGACAAAACGGGTTTTAACTTCCTCTTCGAATATTCCGGTGTGGCTACGCCGGCCGTTCCGGACAGCGCTGCCATCGCCCCGGCCGATATCATTGACCTGACGGCAAAAATGCAGACCGACGGCACGCTTAACTGGGATGCCCCCGCCGGACAATGGACGGTGATGCGTTTCGGTTACGCGCTCACCGGTTCCAAAAACCGCCCTGCCGTACCGGCCGCACTGGGCTATGAGGTGGATAAAATGAGCAGGAAGCACGTAGACGCCTACATGCAGTACTATACAAAACTGCTGCAGGACGCTACAGGACCTTTCTTTGGCAAAAGCCTGCAGTATGTGATGATGGATAGCTGGGAAGCCGGTATCCAGAACTGGACCGACGATATGCTTGCCGAATTTCAACGACGCCGGGGCTACGATGCCACCCGCTTTCTGCCCGTAATGGCCGGCCATATCGTCGGCAGCGCGGAAGAGAGCGATCGCTTCCTCTGGGATTTCCGCCGGACACTGGTTGACCTGATCGCCGAATACCATTATGGGACAGTGACCGATTACCTGAACCGACGCGGCATAAAAACCTATGGTGAAGCCGGCGGTGTATCGCTGGAATCGATAGAGGATGCATTGCTGAATAAAAAATATGTCAATATCCCGATGGGCGAATTTTGGGTAAAGGACCTGCATCCTTCGTCTATGTATTATGCGGACATGCGCGGCGCGGCTTCGGCAGCGCATGTCTATGGCAGTAACATCGTAGCAGCCGAATCGTTTACCGGCGGCAATTATGAATCACCGGCCACACTAAAACACCTCGCCGACTACTGGTTCAGCCAGGGCCTGAACCGGCTGGTCTTCCATACCTCGGCGCACCAGCCGCTGGATACCAAACCCGGCAATACGATGGTTGGGACGCATATCAATCGCAACATCACCTGGGCAGAGGATGCCGGACCATTTATTACACACCTGTCGCGTTGCTCCTACCTGCTGCAAAAAGGCGTCTATGTCGCCGATATCGCCTACCTCCTCAACGAAGGCGCACCTTCCACGATGCCCTTCTGGGGCGCGGGGCTGCAACCGGCTGTGCCCGACGGTTATTCGTTCGATTATATAAATACCGACGCATTCCTCCATTTGATGACGGTCGGTGCCGATGGCAGGCTCGATCTGCCCAGTGGCATGCGCTATGCGATCCTGGTGCTGCCGCCTACCCAACAAATGAGCCTTCCGGTACTCGAAAAGATCAGCGAATTGGTGGCAGCCGGCGCCACGGTCGTCGGGCCAAAACCAACGAGAGCGCCGGGATTATCGACCGGTCCCGCCGGGGATGCACGGATCAGCGAGATCGCATTCCGGCTCTGGGCCGATCTGGATGGCATCAGCCTCACCACACGGACCTATGGAAAAGGGCGCGTATGCTGGGGTACTCCGCTAAAAGAGGTGCTGACGACCATCAACGTTCCCCGCGATATACTCATCGACCGCCTGCCGGGGGAAGTGGCCTGGACACACCGCCGCGACGGTAATACCGACATCTATTATGTCGTAAACCGAACGGATACGATCCAGGACATTGACATCAGCTTCCATACCGCCGGCAAGGATGTCAGCCTGTGGAACCCGGACAACGGCACTGTCAGCCCATCGGCCTATACACTGGCCGGCGATTTTACACGGGTGCCGCTGCGACTGGAAAAGGAACAGAACCTGTTTGTCCTCTTCAGCGGCGCCGCGTCACAGACCTCCCGCAGCATACCGGTTAAAAAAACCAGTGCCCTGCTGATGATCGATGGCCCGTGGCAGCTTAGCTTCCCGCCAGGATCGGGTGCGCCGCCGGCAGCACTACAACTACCCATGCTCAGCGCATGGACAGACAATAAGGACGAGGGTGTCAAATATTTCTCCGGCACCGCCACCTATACAAAAACGATCAATATAAATCCAGGCTGGATCAAACCCGGGTCGGTGATCTTGCTCGATATGGGCAAGGTATATGACATAGCCGGGGTGTGGCTCAACGGCAAAAAAGTCGGCCTGGTTTATGATGCTCCCTATAAAATAGACATTAGCAAAAGCCTGAAACCCGGCAACAACAAGCTCGAAATAAAAGTAACAAACGAATGGACCAACCGCCTCATCGGCGATAACCTCCACCCGGATAAAAAAGTGCTGGATGCGTATATCAGGCCATTCGGAGGCCAATATACCCTGCAGGTATCGGGATTGTTGGGACCCGTCAAACTGTTAAGTGAAGAAGACTCAACGCAAAAACCACCTGCGACGGAAGTAGCGGGCATCCATGTCAATTATAAGGAAGATAGCGTGGGGACCTATACGCTGCCCGACCCGCTCATAAAGCTCAACGGACAAAAAGTAAAAGACGCCGCCGACTGGACAAAGAACCGCCGTCCCGAAATCCTCAAAATGTTTGAGACCCAGCAATACGGCAAGGTCCCCGGCCGCCCGGCGGATATGACGTTCAATGTCTTTGACAAGGGAACCCCTGCATTCGGCGGGAAAGCCATCCGGAAGCAGGTCACTATTTATTTTACAAAGGATACGGCCTCCATTCATAAGCTAGATCTGCTCATTTACCTGCCGGCGCATGCGGCAAAACCTTCGCCGCTGCTGCTCAATATTTCGTTCAGCGCAAATAATAATGCGGTGGATGACCCCGGGGTCAAACAAGGAATGGCCTGGTCGAAAGACGGGCAGCGCATCCCCGCGACAGCCGGCCGCTTTCCAAAAATGAACGTGGAACCCTTCATCGACGCCGGCCTCGCCTTCGCCACCTTCTGTTATACCGATATCGAGCCCGACCAGCTCAACGGTATTAACTTGGGCATTCGAAGCCTTTATCTTAAACCGGGACAGACCGCTTTTGCACCGGATGAATGGGGCGCCATCTCCGCTTTCTCCTGGGGACTGAGCCGGGTGATGGATTATCTCGAAACCGACAAAGACATTAATGCAAAAAAAGTGGCGCTGACAGGCGCCTCCCGCCTGGGCAAGACCGTGTTATGGACCGGCGCAAGGGATACACGCTTCGCCATGATCATCGCCAGCGTATCCGGTGAAGGCGGCGCGGCGCTGAGCCGTCGTAATTACGGTGAAACCATCGCCCACCTCGAGGCGCCGACGCGTTACCCGTATCAGTTTGCCGGCAACTACGCCCGCTACGGCGCCGATCCAAACAAATTGCCGATGGATGGACACATGCTGATCGCCCTGATGGCCCCACGTCCCGTATTGCTCCAAACAGGAAGCACGGACGGTTGGTCCGACCCGAAAGGCGAATGGCTGGCCGCACTGGCCGCCAAACCGGTTTTTGAATTGTTTAAGGAATCCGGGCCGGACACCGGCGAATGGCCGCAAGCCGAAGACAGCAGCCAGCTGCTGCACAACCTTGGCTATTTTATGCACGACGGGCCGCATGGCGTATTGCCGACCGACTGGCCCCGTTTTATCGGGTTTATGAAAAAATATCTGTAGACCGCTTCTGTCTGTCAATGCCCTTGCTGGTGGGTCCGGACATACTCCGCCACCTCTACCATCGGCGCGATCCAGATCTCCCGTTCATGGTCCTTTAAAAAATGCAGGAGACGGCTATGCTCGTTCAGCCCGACATTGATGTTATGTCCTCCGCCCACTCCATGGAAAAGAAAGACAAGCAGCGTATGGGTTTTCATCGCCTCTTTTACCAGCGCGATCATCTGTTCCGCCGTCTGACCATTCATCGCATAACAGTCCACATTGTCCAGGTTGACTTTTCCAATGGGATCCATGGCAGACCGGACGCCTCTCGCCGCAACAAAATCCTTCCGCAGACCCGCATAGAAAAAGGAATCGCCAATCTTCAGATCGCCGCAGGGATAGGCAAATGTCCGTTTTGTCCGGCCATCGATCGCCTTCAACAGCACATTGTTCATACGGATCTCGCTGACGGCCCGGGCAACGGTATACTTGCTAAGGTCATGGTCAGCCTGTACAAAACTGCGTCCCGGTAAGCTGCCATCACAGGGATGATAGAGGGAGTGATTACCAAGTTCATGGCCATGCAGGGCGGCTTTCCGCCACTCCTCCATCCGGTTGGCTATCACCGATGAAGAGCCGATCAGGTAAAACGTACCTTTCAGATCCAGCGAATCCAGCGCCGGCAGGACATTATCCAGGTCCACATCGATCGCATCGTCATAGGTCAGCACGACGGCGCATTGTTTGTGGTTCCATGTATCGGCGTTCTGCGCCCGGCCCGACAACGCTGCCAGGCTCACTATTAAGTTGAATAATAATTTCTTCATCATTTTACTTTTCCTTCTTTAAAGATTTTTCCGTCAAATATTGCATTAACCCTGTTGCGCTTTTCAGCGCCGGACCGGCTAGCGGATCATTAAACAAGACATTTGTTGGCGCTTCGCCAAAATAAAGCCCATCCGAGACAAGAAAGGTGATCCTCGTGCTACCCTTAGCCGGATGCGGTCTTCTCGGATTGTCCCAGGGTCCGATTTGATTTACGACCTGTTGGCTCTTCACAAATAGATCCTTCGTCAGTTCATTTGCTTTCGTGTCGGTCATGGTTTCCCAAATCAAAATTTTCCCCGTCTGGTTTATATAACGGGCAGATCCGTTTTTAAAGGAGGCCAGGACATCGAGCCCTCCGTCTAACCCTACTTCAACTATTACCGCAAGAAGTTCTTTCCTTTCGGGATTTCGGCCACTTGCCCGTTCCTTATTATACGCAAGGACCCTTACTCTTGTATCCATGGCAGCGTCGTCAATGATCTTTTGCAGATCTGCTGCCGTACTTATATCCGGGAACAGAATATCGAATGGATAGGAATAAGGAGGCTGCGTGTTGGCTTTGTACAATTCAAGATCATCGCAAAAAAGCAGGTTATAGACCAGGTTTGCCGCACTGTCTTTATAAGGACTGTCTGCTAAAATTGCCGTTGTTTGTGTTAAAGCATTGCTTTTTTTGAAAAGGCCGAACAGTCCCATAGATAAAGAGTTATATTAAAAATAAGCCTAACGTGACACTTCCGACCCCTAAGATCGGATTTGTTTTTTTGATTTACACCCCGTTTTAGCATAAATTGTAAAGCTTCAAACTTGTCTATATGAAAATAAAAAAAGAAGACGTCAAACAGGAAGTATTCGATCTGTATGACGATTATGCCCATAGCCGCCTGGGCAGACGCGATTTCATGGAAAAGCTCTCCGCCTATGCGGTAGGCGCCATGACCGTTCCGGCGCTGATGAGTTTCCTGATGCCCGATTACAAAAATACCACGGAAGTTAAGGCAGATGACCCGCGGATCCAATCCGAATATATTACCTATCAATCGCCGAAAGGCGGCGGAGCGATCAAGGCCCTGTTATCCAAGCCTGCCGATGCAAAAAAGAAGCTGGGCGGCGTCGTCGTCGTCCATGAGAACCGCGGCTTAAATCCCTATATCGAAGATGTCGGCAGACGGGTTGCAGTAGCCGGATTTATATCCATAGCGCCCGATGCATTAACGCCGCTCGGCGGCTATCCCGGTGACGATGACAAAGGCCGTGAGATGCAAAGCAAAAGGGACAAGAATGAAATGCTGGAGGATTTTATAGACGCCTACAATTACCTGAAGAATCATCCGGATTGTAATGGCAAGATAGGGGTCGTAGGTTTCTGCTTTGGCGGCGGGATCGCCAATATGATGGCCGTCCGGATACCGGATCTGGCCGCCGCCGTCCCGTTCTATGGAGCACAGCCCGCAAAGGAGCTTGTCCCCCAGATCCATGCGCCCCTTCTCCTCCATTATGCGGAGCTGGACACCCATCTCACTGAAGGATGGCCGGCGTATGAGGCAGCCCTCAAAGAGAACAAAAAAGAATACACGGCCTATATTTATCCCGGCGTAAACCACGGGTTTCACAACAATACCACACCCCGCTATGACAAGGCGGCCGCAGAGCTGGCCTGGAAACGCACCATTGATTTCTTTACCGCAAAACTAAGCTGAGCAGCAACGACAGCATATTGATCCTAACCTTCAATAAACGGAACTTTCATCGGATCTGTGACGATCTTGCGGCAACAGATGATTCGCTTGCATCGATCATAAACGCACACCGCTATCCACCCCTCTGGACAAGACCCAATACCTTCGAGACCCTGGTGCATATCATCCTTGAACAACAGGTCTCTTTGGCCTCCGCACTGGCGGCACTAAACAAACTACGGGAAAGGATAAAGAAGGTGACGCCCGAAAACTTCCTGGAACTGACGGACGAAGAATTAAAGGCCTGCTACTTCAGCCGCCAGAAAATGATCTATGCAAAGGAGTTGGCCGCGGAATTATCGGATGGCCGGCTCGATCTGCCCGCACTGGAAAAACTCCCCGATGACCAGGTACGGGCAAGACTGATCCGGTTAAAGGGGATCGGTAACTGGACCATCGATGTCTACCTGATGTTTGTCCTTCAGCGGGCGGACATCTTCCCGATAGGCGATCTTGCCGCCGTCAACGCCCTGAGACGGGTCAAAAAACTGTCAAAAGATACCTCGAAGGAACACCTCCTGGAAGTGACAAATGTCTGGCAGCCTTACCGAACGGTGGCAACGATGCTGCTCTGGCATTTATACCTGTCCTCGCCGATGAGAGAAAAAGCCTGATAGAACAGATCGGGCCGCGAAACTCCTTCTACGGTGAGTTGAATATCCCGTCCAACTAAACAGCCTTTGCCGTCCCGACCTTCTCCTTTTTCAACACAAACCAGGCTATGATCACGCTCGACAACATAAACAGCGAACCAAGCAGAAAGGCGACGCCGGGAAAATGGATCGAGGACTTAGTGGTGAAATAGGCAAATAAACTGTTCATGATCAACGGTCCGATGATCGTAGTAAGGCTCATCAGGCTCGTCAGCGCACCCTGCAATTCTCCCTGTTCATTGGAGGGGACATGACCGGCCAGGATAGCCTGCAGCGACGGACCGGCGATGCCTCCCAGACAATAGGGGATAAGAAAAAGATACATCATCCACCCTTCATTGGCAAAGGCAAAGGAGACAAGCCCAAGCGTATAAAATAACAATCCCACATAAATGCTTTTTTCATTCCCGATCCTTGGATTGATAAAACGGGTAAGCACCGCCTGTACCAGCCCTATCAACAGACCGACGACGGCCAGGGAGATCCCGACCATTTTCTCGCTCCAGTTAAACCGGTACATGGTAAAGAAATTCCAGTTACCCTGTACGGCTTGCGCACCCATATAAATAAAAAAGAAACTGATGGCCAGACCGCCGATCTCGGGATGCTTCGTCAAAAACCGGAGGGAGCCGAACGGATTCGCTCTCTTCCAGTCAAAAGGCCGGCGATGGTCCTTGCTCAGGGACTCGGGTAATATAAAATACCCGTACAAACAGTTTAAAAGGCAAAGACCGGCAGCTGCATAAAAAGGTGCGCGGATACCCCAGCCGGCAATCAAGCCGCCTAAGGCAGGACCGATCACAAAGCCAAGCCCGAAGGCAGCCCCGATCATTCCAAAATTCTTTGCCCTGTTCTCCGGGGTGCTTATGTCCGCAATATAGGCCGTGGCCGTTGTAAAGCTGGCCCCCGTAAGACCGGCAATGACCCGGCCTACAAACAGCCAGCCATAGCTCGGCGCCAGCGCCAGAAAACAATAGTCGATGCCAAAGCCCAAAAGAGAGAACAAAAGCACGGGCCGGCGGCCAAACCGATCGCTCAGGTTACCAACGATCGGGGCACAAATAAATGCCGTCAGCGCATAAGCGGAGAGCAGCCAGGCCCCATAACGGCTGGCTACGTTGATGGTCGTGCCCTTTAGCTGGGCAATGAGGTCCGGCATTACCGGGATGATCAGGCCCCAGCCCATTATATCGATAAGCAGCGTAATAAAAATGAAGCCTATGGCGGCCTGGCGGTGTTGTTTCATGGCCTAAACATACGGGCAAATATTCGTATTGGAAGGGTGTAAATGCGACATTCTCAGAGGGGGATTGCAACACCATTGACATCCGTCGTCAATACCTCGCTCATATAGTCAAAAAAGGGACGCATTCCTTTAAAGGTCTGTGAGGCCTGTTTCAAAAAGGATGCATCCAATACCTCTTCATTGGTAAACCGGCGGATGAGGAGGAACTGCTTATATCGTAACAGGTCAATGGCTTCATGGTTATTATCGAACCCCCTCGGAGCGGTCTTTAGCTGCTCGCCCTGCAATCTTCCAAAAAGGGTCACGAATGCGCTGCTTTTTATGATCTTTCGCAAGGGAGCCGCATCAAAGGCGATCTCATCCCGTATGCGTTTTATATCCGCCGGGTTGGGCATCCAAAACCCGCCCGCGATAAAGCTATTGCCGGGCTCGATATGAAAATGATAACCACCGCGACGCGATGGGGTCGCCCGGGTAAAGCTGCCGCTCCAGTTGGTTTTATAGGGCGTTTTATCCGCGGCGAACCGGGTATCCCTGTAAATACGGTGCAGGCTGTTCTTACCTGAGGACGTTTCGATCAGGTCATGCGCGTTCAGACCGGCCAATAAGGCGTCGGCAAACACTTCCACATCACGCTGCGCCTCGAGATAGGATCCTTTATGCTTTGCAAACCACGCCCGGTCATTATTTTTCTTTAAGAGTTGAATAAAACGCAAATTTGACTCCTGAATTCCTGCTTTCTGCATAAGCCATTTTAAAATTGAGGGATCAAAAATAAGAAATCATCGGCAGGATCCGGAAAAGAATAGGTCGGCGACATACCCCAAAATCCGCATTGATCGATTTTCCGGTCACCGTCACCGGTAAATATTGCATCTTTATTATTTTTTCTTTACTTTTAGCAATTACCATCGATTAGTAGCTGCTTGTCAACAGAAAATTTACATAATGAGTCCCTCCTTATTCAGGAGATGCAATCCGGTAGCGAAGAAGCCTTCACCGCTTTATACCACTATTATAGCCCGCAACTCTATAGCAACATCCTAAAGCTCGTACACGATCCTTTGCTGGCCGAAGAAATGGTCCAGGAACTCTTCACCCGGGTCTGGCAAAAACGAACGAATAAGGGTCTGGCCGAAAACTTTGCCGGCTATATCTACCGGATCGGTCAGCACCTGGTCCATGACTTTTTCCGCAAGCTCAAACGGGACCGCCGTCTGCAGGAACGCTGGCGCTCCCTCGTCGAAGTACGGTACGAGCATATCGAAGAAGCCGTCCAGTACCGCCAATCCACCCTTGTTTTCGAAAGAGCGATCCAACAGCTTTCCCCCCAGCAAAAAAAGGTATACGAGCTGGTAAAAGTCGAGGGATGCACCTATAAAATGGCAGCCGAGATCATGGGCATCTCCCCCCTCACCGTAAAGGAATACCTGACCGATACAAATAAATCCATCCGCCGATACGTAATAAGCCATCTCGATATCGCCCCCGCATTCCTCCTTTATATCGCCTTGTATTTCATGTAATTGTCAGACCGGAAACCGCTCAAAGGATCCTCCCTAAAAATTCCTCAAAAATATTTTCTCCCCGATCCCCCTATCGATCTCCTCCGTACGTTCTTGAACAAACGACCTGCTTGTGTCATCAGCCTCCCGTCATACTACTGAACTGTTCAACAAACTCCTGGAAGGGAAACTATCCCCGGACGAGGTAGAAGAATTGATCGCCTGGCTGGGCAGGACGGAACTGGAACCGGAAGCGGTCTCGATGATCCTGGCCCAATTGAAGGAACCGGTTACCCGGGAAAAGATCAGCCCTGCCGTCAATGCCGCCTTAAATGCCCGGCTGCCTTTTATCCTGCAACAAAGACAACGCCGCCCCCTCCTGCTTTCCCTGCAAACACATTGGGTCCGCTACGCCGCCGCCGTTATTATCTTACTGGGCGTGTGTACGTACTTTCTGATGAATAGATCTTCGCAGCCCATCGCTGCGGCAAAACCCCTACCCCCTAAAGCCGATCTGCCCCCTGGAAAGAACGGAGCGATCCTTACCCTTGCCGATGGCCGGACGGTAGTTTTGGACAGCCTGGGCAATGGCGTAGTCGCCACTCAGAACGGTTCGAAAGTATCGTTGGTCAACGGTCAACTTGCCTATAAAGCGGAAGGCCCCGCCATGGCCGCCGCTACTTATAATACCATGACGACCCCACGGGGCCGCCAATTCCAGCTGGTACTGCCCGACGGAACAAAAGTCTGGCTCAACGCCGCCTCCTCCTTACGCTATCCCACCCGGTTTAGCGGTACCGAAAGAAAAGTGGAGATCACCGGCGAAGCCTATTTTGAGGTAGCCCGGAACACAAACATGCCTTTTATCGTAAAGGTCGATGAGTCGACCTCCGTCCGGGTCCTGGGCACGGGTTTCGATATCAACTCCTATACCGACGAGGCGACCGTCAATACCACCTTGCTCGAAGGATCGGTACAAGTCCTCCACAAGGGCGAAAAAGCCTTGCTACAGCTGGGGCAGCAGGCACAGATCGCCAAACAGCCTTCCGATGGCCAGGCAATAACCGGGACCTCCGGAATAAAAATACTCAACAGCGTAAACGTAGAAAAAGTGATGGCCTGGAAGAATGGCGTCTTCGATTTTGAGGATGCCAGCCTGGAAGAAGTAATGCGACAGCTCGAACGCTGGTACGATATCGAAGTCGTCTACGAAAAAAATATTCCCCGATTGGAATTTATCGGCAAAATGGGCCGGGATCTTACCTTATCCAATGTACTTCGGGGATTGGAATTGTCCAAAGTCCATTTCCGGATGGAAGGAACACGCCGGCTGGTCATACTGCCGTAACGGCAACGACCATCGGTCATATCATCTTTAGAACCTTATTAAACCTATTTAAAACCCGTGGCTGCCAATATCAGCCATGAATAAATGGATCCAAGAAAAAACCGCCTCGGACGGTCATCCGGGCGGCATACGTTCAACCGATCCAAAACAAACGTCCGACAAGGAACTTCATTTTTTAATCAATCAAACTAATGCAAAGCTATGCAAAATTGCGCTCTTTGTAGCCGGAACAGTGTGCCTGTTTCATTTGTACACCGGTTCTTCCGCCCAACACTGAGAAACCTTCTCCTGCGATCGCCGTTTTTAACCAAAACGATTTTTGTTATGAAACTAACGATCTTTTTGCTTGTGGTGGGACTCTTCGACGCTCATGCCGACGGTTTTTCCCAATCGGTTACCTTCTATGGCAAAAATGTGGCCATCACAAAGGTGTTTTCGGCCATAGAAAAACAGACCGGCTATACCATCTTTGCCAATAAGAGCCTGATAAAGAGCGTTCAACCGCTCTCCGTCTCCGTAACGAATATGCCGCTGAAGGACTTTCTCGAAATGGCGCTGCGCAACCAGCCCATCGATTTTGAGATCGATAACAAAACGATCTTTATAAAGGAGAAACTGGCAGCCGCCCTCCCTCCTTCAGCGACGGCCCTGCCCCCTCCGCCACCCCCGCCATTACTGGACATCACCGGTACGATCCATACCGCGGAAGGAACAGCGCTCCAGGGAGCGACCATCATGGTCAAAGGCGCCCGGAACTCCACCGTCAGCGATGCCGAAGGACACTTTGCGATAAAGGCCGAAGCAAGCTCGACCCTTGTGATCTCCTTTGTTGGATACCAGTCGATGGAAGTGCCCGTCAAAGGCCGTACCACCGTCGATGTGGTCCTGCAGAAATCATTGACCGATCTCGGGGCCGTGGTAGTGACCGCCCTGGGGATCAAAAGGAAGACCCGCGCCCTGACCTATAACGTACAGGAAATCAACGGCGCCGAAGTGAATACGGTAAAGGACGCCAACTTCGTGAACAGCCTGAACGGTAAGATAGCCGGCGTCACGATCAACAGCAGCGCCTCGGGTATCGGCGGCGCCGCCAGGGTCGTCATGCGCGGAGCAAAATCCCTGTTTGGAAATAACAACGCCCTGTATGTTGTAGATGGCGTTCAATTGCCGGATCTGACAAGCGTCCAGCCCAATGATGTATTCCAGGGCGCCGGCAGCACCGGAGACGGGATCTCCAACATAAACCCCGAAGACATCGCCAGCATTTCCGTGCTGACGGGCCCGGCCGCAGCGGCACTCTACGGCAGCCAGGCAGCCAACGGCGTGATCCTGATCACCACGAAGAAAGGCGTCAGCGGCAAGCTGAACGTCAGCCTCACCAATAACAGCAGCTTCTTCAGCCCCTTCATCCTGCCGAAATTCCAGAATGAATACGGCTCCGATCCGGGCAGCTACTCCAGCTGGGGCGACAAGCTGGTAACACCCAGCACCTACCAGCCAAAGGATTTTTTCCAGACCGGTACGAATGTCACCAATACGCTTAGCATGTCTACCGGAACCGATAAGGATCAAACCTATCTTTCCGCGGCGGCAGTGAATGCGACCGGCATCATCCCCAACAACAAGCTGACCCGGTACAATTTTAACGTACGGAATACGTCCAGCTTCCTCGATGACAAGCTGAACCTGGACCTCGGCCTGATGTATATCAACGGACTGGAACAGAATATGCTGTCCCAGGGCCAGTATTTCAACCCCCTGATCCCTGTCTATCTTTTCCCAAGAGGCGACGATATCCGGAAATACCAGGTGTATGAACGATATGACCCCGCGCGTAACTTCAAGACCCAGTTCTGGCCCTTCGGAGACGAAGGCTTCCAGATGCAAAATCCTTACTGGATCGTCAACCGGGACTTTTTCAACAACGACAAAAAGAGATACGTCTTCAGCGCCGGTCTGAAATATAACCTCGCCGATTGGATCAATATCACCGGTCGCGTAAAGCTGGATAACAACAATACGGTTGCGGAAAAGAAATACGATGCTTCCACCTCCGGGCTGTTCGCCTCACCGGCCGGCGCCTATTACAATAATAACGCCTCCACCCAGCAGTTGTATGCGGACGTTCTTGCGAACATCAACAAGACCTTTTTCCACGACTATACCCTTAGCGCCAATATCGGGACCAGCTACCTGGATACCAAATATTCCAGCACAGGCTATGGCGGCAACCTGCTGAGCGTACCAAACCTGTTCAATTTTGTAAATGTCAACCCCGCGCTGGCTACCCCCACGCAGGACGGCTATCATGATCAGACGCAATCGGTCTTTGCCAGCGCCGAGCTGGGATATAAGAACATGCTCTTTATAAACGCAACAGGCCGGAATGACTGGGCCTCGGCATTGGTCAACACTACGGCGAGATCGATCTTCTATCCCTCGGTAGGCGCATCGGGCATCATCAGCGACCTGGTTGGATTTCACTCCGACGCGGTTTCCTATATCAAGGTAAGAGGCTCGTACAGCGAAGTGGGTAATGCACCTCAACGATTCATCACGATCGCCAGCTATCCCATCCTGGGCGGGTTTCCTTCTACCAGCTCCTACCTGCCGGCCACGGGCCTCCAGCCGGAACGGACAAAATCCTTTGAGGCCGGTTTGAACCTCAAATTCCTGCGCAATAAGATCAACCTCGATGTGACGGCCTATCAGTCCTCGACGTATAACCAGCTTTTCAACCCGACACTGGCGCCCAGCACGGGATATAGCAGCTTCTATATCAATGCGGGAGAAGTCTCCAACAAGGGTATCGAAGCCTCCCTCGGCGTAACCGAAAAGTTTGGCCGGCTGGGATGGACTTCCAATGCGACCTTCTCGCTCAACCGGAATAAGATCGTAAAGCTGCTGACAAATTATACCGATAAGACAACGGGACAGATGGTAAGCGTAGATAGCCTGAGCGTCGGTGGTACCGGCAGCTATATGGAGGCGCTTGTAAAAGGCGGCTCCATCGGCGACATCTATGTCACTACCCTGCAGACAGATGGACATGGCTATATCGATGTCGGATCGGTGACCCAGTCAGTGGTCGCAGCACCAAATACCTATATCAAGGCCGGCAATGCCAGCCCACGGTATAACATCGGCTGGCGGAATAGCTTTGATTACAGGAACTTCAACCTCAGCTTCCTGGTCAGCGCCCGGATCGGCGGCGTAGGCGTCTCCATCACACAGGCCATCATGGACGGTTTTGGCGTATCACAGGCATCGGCCCAGGCAAGAGACAAGGGAGGTGCGCTGGTGAATGGCTACCGGATACCCGCAGAAGGATACTATTCGATCACCGGCGGTGGAGTAGGAGGGATCGGTTCCATGTATGTGTATAGCGCGACAAACGTACGACTGGGTGAAGCCTCCTTCGGCTATACCTTTCCGGGCAGCTTCTTCAACAACAAGCTCCAGGGGATCACGCTTTCGGCCGTCGGACGGAACTTATTCATGTTCTATAATAAAGCGCCCTTCGATCCCGAATCCACGGCCAATACCGGCACGTATTACCAGGGCATCGATTATTTCATGCAGCCCAGCCTTAGAAGCCTCGGGTTCAGCGTAAAAGTTCAATTCTGATAATATGCAAAGCATTAAAAATATGAATACAGGACAACGATCTTTATTAATCCCCACACGGTGGTCTCTGGCAGGGCTGTTGCTGATCTTCGCCTCCTCCTGCACAAAGAACTTCAGGGATTATAATACCAACCCAAATAATGCGACGGAACAACAGCTGCAATATGATAACCTGTCCACCGGCGTATTCTTTTCACAGATGGAACAAAATGTCTTCCCGGTAGCACAACCGCCTGCTTTTGGCGATGAAATGTACCAGGAAGTACAGAACCTCGCCGGTGACGTATACTCCGGTTATATGGGCGCCAGCGACAACTGGTTCGGCGGAGCCAACAATACCACCTACAGCATGAGCCCCAGCTGGTATGGTCAGGCATTCGGCCGGGCCTTCCTGGGTGTCATGCCCGCCTGGCTGTCCATCAAAAAGAATGTGGGCACCGATCCCTCGCTCCAGCACATCTATGCCCTGGCACAGATCATAAAAGTGGAGTCCATCCATCGGACGACGGATATGTACGGCCCCCTGCCTTATTTTAAATTCGGTAGCGGAAGCCTGACCACCACCTATGACAGCCAGCAGGATATCTATACCTCCTTCTTCAGCGACCTGGACTCGGCCATTGCGACACTTACAAGCTATGTACAGGAAAACCCCGGTTCCCTGCCGCTGGCAAAATATGACCTGATCTATGGCGGCGATTATACAAAATGGATCAAATTTGCAAACTCGCTGAAGCTGCGCCTGGCCATGCGCCTGGCCTATGCCAACCCGGCCCTCGCACAAAAGGAAGCAGAGGCGGCCGTAGCCAACTCCTATGGCGTCTTTACCACAAACGCCGACAACGCCTACCTGGTCAGCGCCGATGGGGTCAACATCCATAACCCCCTCCAGATCATCTGCTACAACTTCAACGATATCCGGATGGGCGCCAACATGGAATCCTTTCTGAAAGGATATAAGGATCCACGGATCTCTTATATGTTCAATACGGCGCCGGACGGTAACTACCACGGTATCCGCAACGGGATCCAGATCATAAACGTCAGCACCTACACCACCCCCTTCTCCACCCTCAACGTCGCCAGCACAAGCCCCATCCCCTGGATGTCGGCCGCGGAAGTATATTTCCTGCGGGCGGAAGGCGCGGTCCGGGGATGGAATATGATGGGAACGGCCCAGAGCCTGTATGAGACCGGTATCCAGACCCATTTTACCTATCTCGGAGCTGGCTCCTCCGCGACGTATATCACGGACTCGCTGAGTAAACCGTCTACCTATGTCGATGCCGCCAACAGCAGCAACAACGTCAACGCCGGTAGCTCACTAAGCACGATCACTATCAAATGGAAACCAAACGATCCCCTGGAAACGATGCTGGAAAGGATCCTCACCCAGAAATGGATCGCCGTGTATCCCGACGGAGAGGAAGCCTGGACGGAATTCAGACGCATGCGCTATCCAAAAGTGTTCCCGGTAGTGGTGAACAGCAGCGGCGGACTGATCAACACGACCACCCAGATCCGGCGGCTGCCCTTCCCGCAGACCGAATACCAAAGCAATGCCGCCGGCGTATCGACGGGTGTCACCCAGTTAGGCGGCCCCGACAATGGCGGAACAAAACTCTGGTGGGATAAAAAGCCCTGACCGGTAATAAAAATTACAGAACGAGGACGCAACAAAAATTTATTGCCAGAAAAAAAAGTAGAATGAAACCGAAATTAATAATCTCTTTTTTGCTCATCGGCGCCGGCTGTCTGACGCTTATGAACTGCAAGAAACAAACAACCGCCCAGGCCTTGTCGCTACAGACGCCCAATACATACAGCGACGAGTATTATGCCAATTTAAGGGCCTATAAGAAATCCCCCCACCAGATCTGTTACGGATGGTTCTCCGAATATTCCCAGAACTATTCCTATGGACAGCACTTTATGGGAGTACCCGATAGCATCGATATCATCAGCCTCTGGGGCGGCATTCCCTCCACCAAAGTAGGCGATACGGTCAATAGCTATAACCCGACCGCCTACACGGAAATGCGTTTCGTACAAAAGACAAAAGGCACAAAAATGCTGGCCGTTGCGATCGTACAGATAGCAAACTATCCCCAGTTTACAAAGGACTCGATCGGGATCACAAAATTTGCACAGTTCTTCGTAGATCAGGTGATGAACAACGACCTCGACGGATTCGACTGCGACTATGAACCCAATGGCGACTTCCTGACGGGTGCGAATTTTTCCATCTTCGTCAAATACCTCGGTCAGTTCCTGGGACCCCTGTCCAAGAATCCCGACAAGCTGCTGGTCATCGACTATTATAATAACCTCCCCCCGCCCGATACGGAGCCCCTGGTCAACTACTATGTCAACCAGGCATATACACAGGGCGTGACCACAAACTCGGCCGCCAACCTGCAATCGAGATATAACAGCGTCGCCAGCTACTGCCCGCCCCGGAAATTTATCGTGACGGAGAACCTCGGCGACTGGTGGGCTACCGGCGGCGCCCCCTTTACGGAATCCAACGGCAATACCCTCGACCAGGACGGCAACACGCTTGAATCCTTACAGGGAATGGAACGGTGGGTGCCGACACAGGGTGCAAAAGGAGGCTGGGGTGCGTTCTATTTCGAACGGGACTACAACCTGACCCCTCCATATAAATTTATGAAACGGTGCCTGCAAGAAGCAAACCCTTCCGTACAATAACCCCAAAACACATCATACAATGCATAAAATAAAATATATAATTGCGCTGCTGGTCCTGGTTGGCGGACTGGCAGGCGGATGTAAGAAGGCTACGCAATACAATGACGTAGTCTATTTTACCGGCACAGAGCAATCCCCGACCACCAAATTCACGGTGGATGGCCCCGCAGGCCTGGGCGTAACGGTCACGGCTTCCACAAAAGTGATCAAGGACGTAACGGTCAGCATGAAGATCGACAGCAGCCTGCTGGCGGCATTCAATAAGACAAACGGAACGACCTACACAATGCCGCCCACCGGGAGCTATACGCTGTCGACCGGCACGGTCGTCATCCCCAGCGGTACCAATATCTCCCAGTCGGCCGAATTTAACATCACTTCGATCGCGAACTTTCAGCAGGGGATCATCTACTGCGTCCCGATCACGATCACAAGCGTGAACGGTATCGGCGTCCTCGAAGCGTCGCGGACCCTGTACGTGCTGATCAACCAGACGATCATTACGCCGGCGGCTACCCTCGTCACCAATTATTTCACCGTACCCAAATTCCAGACGGATCCTACCCTGGCCAGCGTCTCCAAGATCACGATGGAATGTCGGGTCTTTGTCAATAAATTCCAGACGGTCAACCCGTTCATCAGCTCCATCATCGGGATCGAAGAGAACTTCCTGCTTCGTTTTGGCGACGTAGCCGTAGCCAATAACCAGGTAGAGCTCGCCGGAGGATTGCTCAACGGGAATAAATATCCCGTAGCCGGCAACACGCTCTTCTCGACGGGAACATGGTATCACGTAGCCGTGGTTTACAACGGCTCTACGATCAGCGTTTATGTCAACGGCGTATTGGATAACTATACCGTGGCCGAAGCCGGTGGCATCAACCTGACGGATACCTATTCCGGCGGGTTCCATATCGGCTATTCGGCAGACGGACGCCTGACCAACGGGTATGTCAGTGAGGCGCGCGTATGGACGACGGCCCTTACCAGCGCACAGCTGATCAACAACCTTTGCTATGTCGATCCGACTTCAAAGGACCTGCTGGCCTACTGGAGACTGAACTCGGCCGACGCCAGCGGAAATGTGACGGATCTGACCGGGCATGGCTATACCGCCGTCGGTTTCAAACCCGTCGTCTTTATCCAGGGAGTCCGCTGTCCTAACTAAGTAATTTAATTCCGATCGAACGTAAAAATAATGTATGAAAAAATATATGTTCTTCCTTGGTTCCCTGATCCTTCTCGGTGCCTGTAAAAAGGACACCCTCGATTCCAGCGACCTGCTGGTGTATGTCGCGGGTGATTATGCCTCCACCACCAACACGGTGACGGTACCCTTCCTGCACACACCGCTGAATGTCTCCGGGGACAGCGCGATAATGATAGCCGCCTCCGCCACCCGGAACGTGGCCGCCAGCGTCGACGTTACCTTTACACCCGATACGACACAGGTAAGCGTATACAATACCGCCAATAAGACCAGTTGCCTGGCGCTGCCGGCGGCAAACTATAAGATCGTCAACACAAGCAAACATACCATCGCGACGGGCAACGTGTCCTCCGATTCGATGGAGATCGACATCCTCAACCCTGCCGTCCTGACAAACCCCGGCGGCTATCTGCTGCCTGTTACCATTACGACGATTGCCGGCCAGGATAAGGGCGTACGGATCAGCTCGAACCGGAAAACGGTCTTTATCAACATCACGTATCTCTTTAATAACATAATCGGCGCACAAACGCCACTGGCAGGCACCCTTTTCAGCCGCACAGGCTGGAATGTAACGGTGAGCAATACCACCGCCGGCGCCCTCGGACCGGCCATGCTGGACGGCAGTAACACCACCGCCTGGAGATCGAGCAACAGTTCCACCGCTGCGAAGTATGTCATCCTCAATATGGGCAGCTCACAAAAGGTATCCGGCTTCCAGCTGGTACCCGATTATGTGACCACCACCGAGAACCCGACCCAGATCAAGGTATCCACAAGCCCGGACAGCACCACCTGGACGGCCCAGGGGACCTGGATAGGCACCGGACCGGCCACCGGCTCCAGCGCCGCCAACCCGGATATAAAGGGGATCAACTTTATTTCCCCCGTACAGGCAAAGTTCTATAGATTTGACATCACTGCATGGGTAAGTGGTAGCAGGGCAGGGATCGGTGAGCTGAACGCAGTACAATAAAAAAATGAAAAAAAATAGCATCGTCCTGGCGGCATTATTTGCCGCCGGGACTTCCTTTGCACAGGGGGTGCCGGTCTATAAGGACTCCACGCAACCCATCGACAAAAGGGTCAGCGATCTCCTCTCCAGGATGACACCGGAGGAGAAGTTCTGGCAGTTGTTCATGCTCCCCGGAAACAACGTGACCACAGGCGCAGAAGAGAGATACTACAACGGTATCTTTGGCTTCCAGGTCAGCGCCGTTCCAAAGAAAGGCGACGCCGGCGCACAAATGCTCGACTATGGAGTGACGGACGATGCAAAAAGCCTGATAGCAAAGATCAATGGCATCCAGAAATACCTTGTCGAACGCTCCCGGCTGGGCATTCCCATGATCGCCTTTGACGAGGCCCTTCATGGACTGGTCCGTGGCGGAGCTACGGTCTTTCCACAGGCTATCGGGCTGGCAGCCACCTGGGATACGGCCCTTGTCGCCAGGTCGGCAGCCGCCATCGCGGCGGAAGCACGGCTCCGGGGCATCCGGGATATCCTGTCCCCCGTCATCAATATCGCCGCCGACCCGCGATGGGGAAGGGTAGAAGAGACCTACGGAGAAGACCCGCTGCTGACATCGGCCATGGCCGTCTCCTTTGTCCGCTCATTCGAGGACAACGGCGTGGTCACGACTCCCAAACACTTTATCGCCAATGTGGGCGACGGCGGACGCGACAGCTATCCCATCGAATACGACCAACGCCTGCTGGAAGAGGTCTACCTTCCTCCCTTCCGTGCCTGCATCGAAAAAGGCGGCTCCCGGTCGATCATGACGGCCTATAATTCACTCGACGGCACTCCCTGCTCGGCCAATAGCTGGCTGCTGACAAAGAAACTAAAAGGAGACTGGAACTTTAAAGGCTTTACGATCTCGGACGCCAATGCCGTCGGCGGCAATGATATCCTGCTGTTTACTTCACCCGGTAATGCCATTAGCGCGGAACAATCGGTCAATGCCGGTCTGGACGTGATCTTTCAAACGTCCTACGAACACCACAAGCTCTTTATCCCGCATTTCCTCGATGGCGGCATCGACCCGAAACGGATCGATGATGCCGTATCCCGGGTGCTGAAAGTAAAATTCGAGCTGGGGCTGTTTGAACACCCCTATGTGACGGAGGCCGACCAAAAGAAATGGAACGACCCGGCAGGCAACCATAAAGCACTGGCCAGACAGGCCGCCCTCGAATCCATAGTGCTCCTCAAAAACGATTCGAAACTCCTCCCCCTCCCCCCCTCGACCCATTCCATCGCCGTGATCGGTCCCGACGCAGTAGAAGCCCGGCTCGGCGGCTACAGCGGACCAGGCAATGGAAAGGTCAATATCCTCGACGGCATCCGGCAACGGGCCGGAGAGAAGATCCGCGTATCCTATACGCCCGGCTGCGGAAGAGAAACACCCGAATGGGCCGTCATCCCCGCGGATTGTCTCGGAAAAGGCCTCACCGGCGAATACTTCAACAACCTTACCCTCACCGGCCCAGCGGCCGTCACAAGAACGGATAAGGTCATCAATTTTCAGTGGACCCTCTATTCACCCGCACCGGCGATCAATCATGACTATTACTCCGCCCGGTGGACCGGCACGCTCCACGCACCAAAGACCGGCCGCTACCGCATCGGCCTCGACGGCGATGATGGATACCGGCTCTACCTGGACGACAAACTGGTGATCGATAACTGGACCAAGCGATCCTATAGCACCCGGATGACCGAATTTCCTTTCGAACAAGGCCATGACTATGCTATCCGGGTCGAGTTCTTCGAGCCCGTAGGCAACGCCCATCTGAAACTGATCTGGAATGTGAATACCGGCGATGACTGGAATACAAAGATCGAGGAGGCAGTAACCGCCGCCGCAAAGGCCGACGTGGCCGTCATCGTTGCGGGCATCAAAGAAGGCGAATTCCAGGACCGGGCATCGCTGGCCCTTCCGGGTCACCAGGAAGAGCTCATCCGGCGGGTCGCCGCCACCGGCAAACCCGTGGTCGTACTGCTGACAGGCGGCAGCGCCATCACCCTGGCTTCCTGGCTCGACAAAGCCGGGGCCATCGTAGATGTCTGGTACCCTGGCGAAGAAGGCGGCAATGCCGTCGCCTCCATACTCTTTGGCGACTATAACCCCGCCGGACGACTACCCATCAGCTTTCCTGTCACCGAAGCCCAGCTGCCCTGGGTCTATGACCATAAACCAACAGGTCGCGGGGACGATTACAATAACCTAACGGGTCTGCCGCAATTTCCGTTTGGCTACGGGCTCAGCTATACACATTTCGAATACAGCGATCTGCGCCTGGACCACAACGAAATAAACAGCCACGACTCGACTCTCGTACATTGCACCATAAAGAATACCGGGGAAAGGGAAGGCGACGAAGTAGTACAGCTCTATACCCACGAAGAGGTTGCTTCTGTGACAAGACCGGTACTGGAGCTAAAAGGATTCTTCAGGATCCATCTCCGGCCGGGAGAATCCCGGGAACTGTCCTTTATGCTCTCCCCCGCCAACATGCAATCACTGGACAAGGAGCTTCATTGGACCGTCGAACCGGGCGATTACCGGATCATGATCGGCGCCTCCTCCCGCGATCTAAGGCTTAAAGGAACGTTAACCGTCCGCTAAAAGGGCTATAGTAAAAATTCGTACATTTACTTAAATGTATGAGTATCATTCATAATAAAGATATTGGAACAAAACAAAAGGCGCTGGCCATCAATCTTGACCCTCAAATTTACGGCTCCTTTGCCGAGATCGGCGCCGGCCAGGATGTAGCAGCCAATTTCTTCAAAGCGGGGGCCTCCTCGCGTACGATCGCAAAAACCATGTCCGCCTATGACATGATCTTTTCCGATGCTATATACGGGGCGCAGCCGGGCCGCAGGTACGTGAGCGAATCCAGGCTGATCTCCATGCTCGAACATGAATACGGACTGCTGATCGAACGGCTGGCCGAACAAAGAGGCGCCACAACGACCTTTTTTGCCTTCTCCGATACGGTCTCCGCCCTGAATTATTACAAAACAAATGAAGGACATGGCTGGATGGGCGTGCGGTTTCAGCTGGAACCCGGTGGGGCGTTCAATGATGTCGTGCTGCATGTAAAGCTAATGGACAATGATAATATCCTGCAGCAACAGGCCGTTGGCATCCTGGGGGTGAACCTGATCTATGCCTGCTTCTATTATCACGAAAATCCGCCCGTTTTTTTGCTTTCGCTGATGGACAACCTGTCAAAAGACGGCATCCAGATAGACATGATCCGTTTTGAAGGACCCAGCTTCAGCAAGGTCGACAACCGGCTGATGAGCCTGCACCTGGTAAAATACGGTTTTTCGGATGCCGCCGTCTTTGGCCCGGATGGAAAGAACCTGCAACCCTCCGAGGTATTGTATAAAAAGCATATCGTGGTCATCCGCGGGCGTTTCCGTCCCCTGATCAATGTACACATGGACATGATCAATACCGGTGTCAAACAGTTTATGCAGGAACCCGATGTGGACAGGGAGAATGTGATGGTCATCACCGAACTGACGCTGCAGTCACTAAAGGAGCGGGATGCCGACCAGACCGCCGACATCGATGAAAAAGACTTCCTCGAGCGGGTGGATATCCTGGGCTCGCTCGGGCAAACAGTCCTCATCTCCAACTTTCATGAATATTATAAGCTGGTAGCCTATATTTCAAAGATCACCAACCTGAAGCTGGGCGTGGTCCTGGGCTATCCCAACCTGGAATATATCTTTTCCGAGGAGCATTACCACGACCTCCCCGGCGGAATCCTGGAGTCGTTCGCCACCCTGTTCAGCCGTAAGGTCAAGCTCTTCATCTATCCGACCCTGCGCGATGGGGTGATCATGAACTGTCTTCGCTTCGTTCCTCCTCCGCACCTCATCGACCTGTATCGCTACCTCATCGCCAATAACAAAATAGAGGACATCCGGCATTACAATGAAAAAAACCTCCATGTGCAGACCGATAAGGTATTGCAGCTTATAAAACAGGGAGTGGAGGGATGGGAAGAATATGTCCCGGCGGCGGTAGCCGCCATGATCAAAGAAAGATGCCTGTTCGGCTTCGCCTGCGAGATTAAACCTTTCAGATGAACCATACCAACTCCACTTTTTTAAAAGCAATCATCATCGGCCTGACAGGCTGGCTGATCATCGCCGCCAACATAAACACCCTGCCTTCGGCATTCCCGGGATTCTGGCTGGAATGGCCTCCCTTTCACCCGGGTCACTGGGATGAAAATACCTATCGGATCCTATTCTATATCATCAAAGGATGCTGGTTGCTGCTGCTGGTCGCGTATCTGGGCATGACCTTCGATTGGATCGGCCCAAAAAAATTCAGGACCACGGCCTGGCTGGACAGGTATACTGAAAAACTCGCGGACATCCTTCGAAACAATTGGAACATCGCCAACCAATACAGCAAAGCGATCAAGCTCCTGGCTGTCGTATGGGCGATCCTGATGGGGATGACCCTTCTCACCACCCCTTATCATTATGACGAAGCCTGGAGCTATCACTATTTTAGCGGTGAGGGATGGTTACGGACCCTGTCCTTCTACCCGATCACCAACAACCATATTTTTTTTAACCTCGCAGCCGTTTTTTTTGACAAGCTGCTGCCGCTGGATCCCATCATCGCCACTCGACTCCCAAGCCTGCTGGCGGCTTTTGTGGCGTCGTTCTATTTCCTGAAACTTTGCCGTTATTATTTTTCAGAAAATCTATCGTTGTTGCTTACGTTCTTACTATCCTCTTCCTTCCCCTTTATTTTATACGGGGTGGAAGCCAGGGGCTATGGTTTTCAGCTCTGTTTCTCCGTCCTGCAATTATATGCGGCTAACCAACTGGTCCTTCAATATCGTTCGGCAAAATACCGGCTGCTGTATTTCTTTGCTTTTGCCGCCGGGCTCTATACGATCCAATCACATTTGTACTTTCTCGCCCCCGTACATCTTTTATTATTCCTTTACCTCTTACGGCAGAACAAGGCCTGGCTTGCTTTTATCCTGGACAGCTTCAAAGCGACGGCCGTCGTGGCCGCCCTCTATGGTATCATCGCCTATTGTAATGGGTCCAGCGTCATCTTTAACCCGGTCAATACCGCACCGCCGGAGATAAGCAAGCTGGCGCCGGCGATCTGGGAACATATTCACTCCACCTGGTACTGGCTGACAAATAGCCGGATAAGCATCTATGCCTCCCTGGTATTGCTCCTCGCGCCGCTGGCGGACCTTTGGCGGAGGAGAAGAAAAAATACCTGGCTCAATGTCGCGGTATCAGTCTTGTTGATCTCGCCTCCCATCATCGTCTTTCTGCACAAAGTCATCTTCTATGTAAGGATCTGGTCCTATATGATCATCCCTATTGTCCTGGGGATCGGTTTTCTGCTTAGCCTGGCTGCCAGGGGGTTCGCCCGGTCCTCTTCTTATCAGCGGCTTCAACGGTCCGCGGTGTTTTATCCTTCCGTATTCGGGTTACTGCTGATCATAAACTTCTCCTTATATAAAATAGAGCACCGGAAGGAATACGCCATCGACTATACCATCGAGACACTGTTCCGCAAACTCGGGCCGGAAACAGCGACTGCCGCAACGATCTATTATACCCGCCGGTCATTGGAATTCTATATGGCCGAACAGATGGTGTACCGAAGGTCCAGGCTGGATCCCGATCGCCCAATGACGATGACGGCGGAAGGAACGGTAGCCGGCCAGGACATCCTGGTCCTCGATCCCTCGATCAGCATAAAAGAGCTCCCCCAGCTGGCGGGGTATCAGCTGGCCGGTTCCTATCCCGGGGGTTTTTCGCTGTATATCCGGAAGCCGGGGCTTTGATCTTAGACTCCCGTGTTGTATCTTTCCACCCGGCTAAAATCTAATACCTATGACCCGAAAAACACGGAAAAGACTCTTTCGTTGGATCCTGCTACCCATACTCTCCCTGCTTCTCCTGGTTGGCATCGCCGCTGCCATCCTGTTCTCCCAACAACAGCGATTGGTGGTATTGGCAGTAAAAGAACTCAACCGGCAGCTCCCCGGCGAATTGGTGGTAGGCGGCAGTGATATTTCCGTTTTTCAAAATTTCCCTTACATTTCCATCGGGCTGAATAAGGTACAGTTTTATCCCAACAAGGAGAGAACGGCCAGACCGCTCTATGAGGCAGAACGCATGTTTGTGGGTTTTAGCCTGCCCGATATCCTCAAACAGAAATATCATGTAAAAGTGATTCTGTTAAAGGACGGGCGATTAGACCTGGTGGAAGACAGCGTCGGCAGACTGAACATCGTGGAGGCAAGCCGGATGAGCCCGGATATGACGACGGCAAAAAAAGACACGGCATCGACCGCGCTGGACCTGGACATAAAGAAAGTGGTGTTGAAGAATATGAACATCTCTTTCAGGGACAAAGGCAACGGACAACAGGTGGTCTCTCATATCGATCGGATCCAATCCTCCTTCCGGGAAGAGAACGGCCAGCTGTATGCCGACCTGCAGGGGGGAATGATGGTGGACTACACCCGTCCCGGCGATACATCCCTGTTCCGTCATAAACATCTTGAGACCGATCTAAAGCTCTCATATGACAGATCCACACAGATAGCAAAGCTGCCGGTCGGGAAGCTAAAGCTGGAGGATGCCGTCTTTAATATTACCGGCACCGCCGATCTGCTGCATGATAACATGGTGGATCTAAAGATCACGGGTGACAAACCGGACTTCCGGCAATTGTTTGCCTTTGCCCCGGAATCGGTGGCAAAGGAGCTAAAGCATTTTCGCTATGACGGACACCTGAGCTTCGAAGGGACGGTAAAAGGCAAGCTGAAAGGCGGCCGTCAACCCCTGATAGAACTTTCCTTTGCCTGCACCAACGCCTGGCTGCACAATACGACGGCAAATAAAAAATTGGATTCACTCGCCTTTAATGGATATTATACAAATGGACCGGGACGTTGTCTGCAAACATCGGAGCTACGGCTGCTCGACATGAATGCCCGGCCGGATAAAGGACTCTTCCGGGGTAACTTCGTCCTGCGCGACTTCACCGACCCAAAGATCCTCATGCGGATCAATTCGGAACTGGAGCTGGGCTTCGTCGGCGCCTTCCTGGGTATAAAGGACCTGCAACGGGTGACCGGACATATCAGCCTCAAGATGGATTTTAAAGAGCTGATGGATCTCAGCCTCCCCGAACAATCGATGGGCAAGCTGACACAGGGCATACAGAGCGAACTGACCGTCAGCGACCTCACCTTCCGGATCCCCTCTTATCCCTACCTCGTCGAGCATTTAAACCTGCATGCCAATATGAAGGACGGTTTTGTAAAGCTGGATTCCCTGGCCTGTATGATCGGTCATTCCGATTTTCATCTCGACGGATCGCTCAGCGACCTGCCCGCCATTTTTCATAAACAGGACAAACCGGTGCTCCTTACCTTTCATGGCAGTAGCAGCAAAATGATCCTGAAAGAATTGTTTGCCTTCGATTCCGCCCGCAGCGCAAAGGCAAAAGAAGAGATCTCCGGGTTTAATATCGGGCTCTCGCTGGAGACATCCGTCGACGAGCTGCGGCACCCAAAACCTCTTCCAAAGGGAAAGCTGAAGATAGAGAACCTCAACGCCGCCTTTAAATATTACCCGCATGCCTTTCATGATTTTGGCGCAGAGCTGACGATCATTGATACCTCGCTGCTGCTGAGAAACCTGGCGGGCAAAATTGACAGCAGCGACCTCCATTTCAGCGGACGCGTAAATAACTATGCCCTGTGGTTCGAAAAGGTAAAGAAAGGAAAGACCCTGGTGGCCTTCGATCTGAAATCACAACGACTTGCAATGAACGACCTTCTCGGGAAACATAGCCGCCAATATGTGCCGAAGGACTACCAGCAGGAAATGGGATCCAATCTCTGGCTGCGCTCAAAGATTGAGCTGCGGTATGACTCCGTATTCAAATTCGCCAACATAAAGGTCGCCAATATTTCCGGCAAGCTAAAGAACCATGGATATCAGCTGGATAGCATAAATGGAAACATAAAGTTCGGCACCGACAATTTTGTAAAGATCGATACCCTGAAAGGGAAGATCGGCAACAGCGACTTTAACCTTAGCATGCGGCTATATACCGGCGCCGATACGACCCGGCGGAAAAAGGAAAATTTCCTGCAGTTCTCCTCCCGGCTCCTGGATGTGGACCAGCTGACAAATTACTGGGCGACCGAACAAGAGGGCTCCGCAACTGCCGATGCCGCCCTAACCGGCCCAACGCTGACCGCCGCCCCAACCGGCTCAACCCCGGCCGGCGTCGTCGCGACCGACTCGGTTTCCAGCCCGCTCCCCGTCGCTTCGGTGGCGAACACCACCCCCGCGTCATCAAAGACCACCCCCTCCTCTCATGCCGATGCCTTCAACATCTTCCAGATCCCTTTCATCGACTTCAACGCATCGGTGAACATCGCAAAAATAAAATACCGTCACCTGTGGCTGAAGAACTTCTCCACCAATATACGCATGCAGTCAAACCAACAGCTCTACCTGGATACCCTGGGCATGGAAGTGGCAGGGGGAAGAATAGGCGCCCGGGCGCATTTTAACGGCAGCGATCCAAAAAAGATCTTTTTAAAAAGCAGGATCTCCGCCGAAGACGTGAACATCGAAAAGATGATGCTAAAGCTCGACTACTTCGGACAGGACTATGTGATAAACAAAAATATAAAGGGATCGCTGAGCGGGCAGATCGAAAGCTATGTACAGGTACACCCGGACCTGACGCCGCTGCTCGATCAGTCGGAAGCAAGACTGGACCTGGAGATCCTGAATGGCGTGCTCGTGAATTTTGGACCCATACAGGCCATGTCCTCCTATTTCAAGGACAAGAACCTGAATATGGTCCGGTTCGACACCCTGCGAAATACCCTGACGTTTAAGAACGGCGCCCTGTCCATTCCCGACATGAATATAAATTCTTCCCTGGGCTTTATGGAGGTCTCGGGCCGGCAGTCCATGGACATGCAAATGGAATATTATCTCCGGATCCCTTTGAAGATGGTCACCCAGGTAGGCTTCCGCATGCTCTTTGGTAAAAAACAAGAAGAAGTGGACCCCGACCAGGTGGATGCGATAGAATACCGGGACAAGGACAAACGTGTCCGGTTTATGAACCTGAAGATAACCGGCACACCCGGGGATTATAAAGTGGGACTGGGTAAGGCGAAGAGATCCTGATCCTTGTTGGATCTTTCCGGCAATGGCCGCCCCGTTACCGGATGATCTCTCCCGGCAACAATTCCTCCCTGATCTTCCCCTCCGCGACGGAAAGGAACCAGGTATGACTTTCCTTATCGGCGGCTACCGACTTTATATATTTTTCGTTCTCGAACAGGATCCCCGCCTTGTCATCGCAGGCATAGCCCGGGAGAAGCTTCCCCGTAAGGATCGCCTCCTGGTAAAGTGGCTTACGCGTCGGCTCGCTATGATAATGGGGACAATGGCTGTACCGGATAAAACCCAGACACTCCACAAGGCTTAATTTTTGGGGCCGGGAATCCGTAAACCCGCCGGTGAACCAGCACAACGAACCCGCGCTGCCGCCGCCCAGGACGATACCTTTATCATAGGCTTCCCGGAGGATCGTATCGATACCCTGCGCCTTCCAGATGGCCATCATGTTCAGCGTACTGCCGCCCCCGACGATGATGGCGTCCATATCCAGCAGCGTCTCCTCAAAGGTCTTTTGCTCGGGGGAAGAATTGAGAAAGGTACGCAGGATAAAAGGCGTTATCGGCAACTCCGCACACTGGCTATAGAACCAATTGATACTATAAGGGTTGTCGGCGCTTGCCGTCGGGATAAAACAGATCTTCGGATGGCTTTTTTTGGTCAGGGAAATAACATACTTCAGAAAGGGCGTCGAGAAATCTCCCCCGGTAATAAAGATCGTACGCGTCGTCTGGGCCTGCAGCAGACCCGTGCCCGTCAATGCAACCATAAGCAACAGGAATATTTTTTTCATTTGTGGGTTATTCAATTCGTTGCGGGTATAAATTAAGATTTTATTCCGGCATTTTTATTCCCACAATTGCAGCAGGACCAAAAATTGCATAGCGAACAACAAAGCCGGCAACATGAAGAAATTTTGGCAGATAGGCAACGGGATCGCCCTTATAGTAACCATCCTCATCAATTACCTGTCCAATACGGGCATATTTAACGGCAATACGATGGCTACCGTTTCGGCTCGTTACCAGAACCTGTTTACGCCGGCAGGGTATGCCTTCTCCATCTGGGGCCTGATCTATGCGGGCCTCCTGGCCTTCGTCATTTACCAGGGCCGCAGCCTCTTCAAAAAAGGAGCCGGCGATGAAGTGGTAGGGCAAATAGGAGGGTGGTTCCTTCTTTCCTGTATAGCCAATAGCTGCTGGGTATTGGCCTGGCTGTATGATCTTACCGGTCTTTCGGTACTGATCATGATAGTCCTTCTCTTCTCCCTGGGTAAGATCATCCTGCGGACCCGGATGGAACTGGATGATGCGCCTTTAAAGACCATTGCCTTTGTCTGGTGGCCTTTCTGTCTATATTCGGGTTGGATCACCGTGGCCCTGCTCGCGGATGTCGCCGCCTGGCTGACAAAGATCCAATGGAACGGATGGGGTATCCCCGCGACGACCCGGGCCATTATCCTGATCGTCATTGCCGGGCTCATTTATCTCTTTATGACATGGGGACGGAATATGCGGGAGTATGCCCTGGTAGGCGTCTGGGCCCTGGTGGCGATTGCCGTTCCCAACTGGCAAAGCCACCCCTCCGTCGGATGGACCGCCATGATCGTGGCGGCGATCGTGGGCCTGAGCAGCATGATCCATGCGTATAACAACCGGGCATTCTCGCCCTGGGACTGGCAGGCCCGTCATCCGCTGTAAAACAAAATAGCTATGCTTACAGCTCAGCAGGGCCCGCCAGCAGTGGGGAGCATCAACCCGCCTTCCGTACAAAAATATCTCCGCTGATCGTCTGCAGACTGATCGGCTTGCCGCCATCGCCGTTTATCTGGGTAGACACGGTACTGCCTCCCACTCTGCGCATACTCCCACCCTCCCGGGGCAGCGGAAGATCGATATCCGAATACATCGTACCGGTGATCGTATGTAGCTTGAGATCGGCCTTTCGCTGCGGGGAAACGGCCAGATCGATATACCCGCTGATGGTACGGGCCTTGATGCCCGCAATATTGCCGGAGAGGACGATATTGCCATTGATCGTCTCTACCGCGATATCCACGTTCTCAGGGACATAGACCTCATGAATGATCGTGCTGGTGCAGGAACAGCAACAGCAGCGGCTGCTTGAATCCCCGTTGTTGCTATTGTAGACACCGCCGTTGCAACCCTTCCCCTTTTCAAACTCCAGCTTACCATTGATCCGGATCCTCTCATCCGCCTCGTCGAAGCTCATCTGGTAATTGTCGTTATACTGGTTGTTGTTGACATTGATCGAACTTTTTATATAGACCTCGCTCTTATTCCAGGTGATGATACGGATGGAATCCGAGATCTGGAAATTCATCGAGACGAGCGTATGCTGGTTGAGGGGTATATGTTTCTCGATGATCTTCTGGGCAGTGACCGGCAGCATCGCAATACAGCCAAGCAGGAACAGTATATTTTTCATAATGATGGTTTTAATTGTTTATAATTATCCTTTCCGGAGATAGATATTACCGCCGATACTATGTAATCGCAGCGCGGTCCCTCCGCCGTTCAGCTGGGTATGGATCGATCTCCCACCCACACGCCGCATCTCCTGTTTATCGGCCGGGAATTCGAAATCGGTATACATATTACCGCTGATGGTACCCATCTCCAGGTCCACGGCTGCCTTGGCCGGCAGCGTAACATCCAGCTCCCCGCCGACGGTGGCCAGCGAAATGGGCTTGTCCTTACTGATCTCGCTAAAAACGACGCTTACCCTCCCGCCGATGGTAGAGACTACCAGGGGACCCGTCACGTTCTTCAGCTCGATGGAATTACAGCCATTGAATTCGATCTCGTTCTTTATGTTCTCGATAGTCGTCTTCCCCGACCCGCCGCAATCCCGATGGATCCTGAGGGCAAAATTCTCCGGGACCCGGATCCGGTAACGGGCGCCCTGCGTGATCGGAAGCAGACAATGAAGGGTGATCTTATTGCCGTTCTTTTCAAAATAAACGGCCATCCCCGTATTATCGGTCCCCGCCGCATAAATGGGCTTCAGCCCTTTCGCCCGCTCGGGCGTTTCAAAACGATGGGAACTGGAACTAATGACGATCTCATTCCCGCTATATCCTTCGACCGGAAGCTCGCCGGAAAATCCTTCAAGCGTCAGGGAACCGTCTTTGTTGTTTTCCACAGGGATCTTGTATTCCTGCGCGCTGACCGGGTTGGATCTCAGCAACAGCGCCAGGACGATAAGGGTAAGAGTGATCTTCATTTTTTTCATGTTTTTTATTTTTAGGGATGGTAAACCCTGCAGACGCACGAGGCGCCCGTCGGGTTGATCGATTTATGGATGAGTTGATTATAAGGTCCTCAGCCCTTTCTGGGCGGCATCTTTTACTTCCGGTAAAGACTTTTTATTATTGAGGAGATCCCTGATGGGGGCAATGGCCCTGATCTCTTTTTTCTCTGCCAGCATGTTGATCAATACTACCTGGATAAGGGGTTCCGTCTGCTGCCGCAGGGAGGCGATCAACGAATCCCGCACGACTATATTATCGGAGAACCGGGCCAGCGAATACAGCGAAGCCAGCCGGACATTTACGCTTTTATCATGGTTCAGCGTGCTTACCAGGGCATCGATGACCTTCTGATCGATATTCGGCATTTCCTCCGCATAGCTGACTGCCTTTAACCGCTGGCTCGCCGATTCATCATCCAGCAATGAGAACAATACCACTTCCTTCATTTCCTTTACCTCCTTCCGAAGCTCGGCGATCGGTTCCGGCGTATCTGCCGGCTTTCCGGGATGCACCCGCGTCCCGATCCAGATCCCACCCAATAGGATGATAAAGGCGGCGGCGATCTTCCATAGGACCGAAGCAGAAGAGAGGCGCACGGTTATTGTCTTTGGCGTCTCCTCCTTCAGGATATCGGCCGTCGCCTGCATATTCAATTCCGACTGCAGCAGCATAGTGAAATGTTCACGTACCGCCGGGCTGGGTTTCTTGAGATCGGCATCCGACATAGCCTGCAACAGCTCCTCCCATTCCTTTATCTCCAGCCTGCATTTTTCACAGGTCGCCAGATGCTCCTTTACCTCGTCAAATACTCCGTCAAAGGAAACCGTTCCCCGTTCCGCATCGAGATAATCCAATAAGACCGATTGTACATCTTTACAATTCATATCAGCTCCTCCTCAGGATGATTGTTTAAAATACAGGCTTCTGAGATGTTTGATGGCCCGGTGGACCTGGACCTTGATCGCAGCAACCGATATTTCCTTGATCTTTGAGATCTCCTCATATTTTAAGCCCTGGTACCGGCTCAGGACGATGATCTCCCGCTGATCGGGATATAAGCCGGCCAATGCCAGGTCCAGCTTTTCAAAATGATCCTCGGTATATCCCTGCTCGCCGATAGCCGGTCTTTCTGCCAGCTCTTCGATATTCCGGATGCGCCCGCTCCTCTTTTGTTCCTGTTTGCAAAAGTCGGCATGGATATTACGCGCCATGCGATAGATCCAGGACCGGAAAGTCCCGTTGCCGGGCTCAAAGCTCTGCCGGTATTTTATGACCCGGTAGAACAGACTCTGTGTCAAATCTTCGCTGGTATTCGTGTCAAAGGTCAGCTTCAGAAAAAAATTATACAGTTTCACATGATACCGGTCGAACAACTCCGCCAGCTCTGACAGATGTCCGTCCTTCACCAGCAGCATGATTTGTTCGTCAGATAGTTCCGGCACCAGCGTTAAAATTGTAGTTCTGTATAGATTACTGTGGAAAGGTAAAAAGGTTACGGACCCGCCACAAATAAATTGCCAATTCGCTATACGACTGATTTCCAGTAATTTGGCCCGACCGATGCCATCCATTGTCCGTTTCCGATGCACCCGCTGTACGGATTGCAGTTATTGGCCAAAAGATCCTGGAACTGTAGATCCCGTTCATCCATCCGACGCCCTGCCATTGAACAATAATTGGCTATATTTGTAAATCCATCCGGAAGCGATACAACTGCCAGCCATTAATACATTAGAAAACAAAAGCACATGTACGACATTTGTTGTGTAGGACATATAACATTAGACAGGGTGATCACCCCAAAAGCAGAAGTTCACATGCCCGGGGGAACCTCCATCTATTTCTCCAATGCCATCCGGAATATGGACGTCAGCTATGCCCTGGTCACTGCCCTGGCGGAGAAGGAAATGTACATCGTGTCGGACCTCCGGGCAAAAGGGATCGAAGTAAAAGTATTACCCAGCGCCTACACCGTCTGTTTTGAAAATATCTATACCGAGAACCAGGACCACCGGACACAACGGGTATCGCAAAAAGCCGATCCCTTTACCATCGCCGAACTGGCGCATATAGAAGCAAAATCCTTTCATCTCGGCCCCTTGCTGGCCGACGATATTCCCGTAGAACTGATCAGGACATTGTCGGAAAGAGGCCGTGTATCGCTGGATGTACAGGGCTATCTACGGGAAGTCTGCGGTATCCATGTATGTCCGATCGATTGGGCGGCAAAAAAAGAAGCCCTGCAGTATATCGACGTGCTAAAGGCCAATGAGTCGGAGATGCTGGTATTGACAGGGGAGTCGGATGTCCGCCGGAGCGCGCAGGTCATCTTCGACTGGGGTGTAAAAGAGGTCGTTATCACACTGGGCAGCAAGGGCTCCGTCATTTTCAATGGACACAGGTTCTATACCATACCCGCCTATACCCCCGTCACATCCGTCGTCGATGCCACCGGCTGCGGCGATACCTATATGGCCGGTTACCTATACCAGCGGATAAAAGGGGCGCAATGGCAGGAAGCGGGCGAATTTGCCGCGGCTATGGCCACCCTGAAGATCGAATCATCCGGACCCTTTACCGGCACGGAAGAAGATGTGCTGGAATTACAGTCCGGAAGCACCACGCTCCGTCCCCGCCAGATCCCCATCCTCGCATAGGACCCGCGTGTCGCCTTCCCGCATTTGCGTACCCCTTTCTCGTACCTGCGTACCCCTCCTTACATCTGCGCATCCCTTCTCTTCCTGCCGCATCCCATAATGGGGTATAAATATGACAGAAAAGGGTAATAAATCCTACTTTTGCAGACGGGCGGCCCGAAAGAAAAAAAGGAACGGCATTTGTATTTATTCAGAGTGGCATTTAATCGAATTTTAATTTTAGAACAGCTATGCTCAAACGCTTGCGGTGGGGAATCATTTTATCAGTGATCTTTGGGACGACGTTCTCTGCACAGGGGCAGGTGAGAGGTCCGATCGATTCCCTCAAGGTGGATTCCTTACAGCCAAAGCCGGCAAGATCGCAAAAGCCGGCCGATAACCTCAGCAAACAATATGATTTCGGGGACCTGCTCCGGAGTATCCTTCATCCCAAAAAAACGATCGATTCATCACATAACAAATCCGGCATCACCGTCGTACCAAACATCGCCGCAAATCCCACCATCGGCGGTCAGCTGGGGATCAAGGCGGTGGCGGGCAAACGACTGGGTAGCGATCCCAATACACTCTTTTCCATTGCCGCGACATCGGCTTCCATCACCACAAAAGGCATCATATATTTTTATGTGAACCATAACCTGTTCACACCCGGCAACAAATGGAACTTCCAGGGCAATCTGGTGATCGCAAAAACGGTCACGCCCGATTTTGGGCTTGGGATCGGACGGGGCCTTAAGGGAAACAGCGCCGCAGATTCCGTACTGGCAGATCCCACGCACAAAGGCTACGGGATCCACTCCCTCTACTTTAATGTGCGGGAAAAGGTTTACAAAAAGGTGGCGGACAACCTTTTTCTCGGGGCGGGGATCTCATCCGAGATCAGGAGGAATATCAACGACAACGATAGTGTCAACAATGCGACCCCGTCCAGCGTCTATAATAACCGGCATGGATTTCCCCAGGATCGTTACTCATCCAACGGTTTCCTTTTTAATGTAGAATACATCACAAGGGACAATCCGAACAGGGCCTACCGGGGCATTTATTTTGATGCGGGTGTGCGGATCAACCAGACATGGATAGGAAGCACAAAGAACTCGGTCCAGCTGACCACCGACTTCCGGAAATATTTCAGTCTATCGGAAACCAACCCGGAAACGGTTCTGGCACTCTGGAACTGGGGCTCCTATCTCGTCAGTGGTTCGATCCCCTATCTTGAATTACCGGGTACGGCCAGGGATGGCACTTTCCGGAGCGGCAGGGGATATACCTCCCAATATTTCAAAGGGACAAAATTCAACGATACCGAGGCCGAATTACGCTTTCCCATCCTGGCCAACAAATTCCTCAGCGGTGTCGTTTTCGGAAACCTGCAGACCGGCAATGATGAACTGGGCACAAAACTGTTCCAGGTATTTCAGCCGGGCTATGGAGGTGGCTTGCGGGTATTGTTCAACAAGGCGACACGCACCAACCTGGCCCTGGACTATGCCTTCGGAAGATTCGGCAACAAAGGATTCTTCCTGAACCTAAACGAGTCGTTTTAAGCCCCGCCAGTTTTTTTTGACTATATTGCCTTATGCCAAATACTCAACTAACTGTCCTTCTGCTGGCCGGTCTTTCCTTATTATCCCGACCCGGCCTGACCCAATCCAGAACCGCCCAATCCGCCACCCGGGCCCCATCCGCCAAAGTCGCCGCTTCCGTTGCCCCGGTTGGCGCCGCCCCGCTCCCGGATAACCTGCGTACCGAAGTAGCCCAGGCCTTTCATAATGTCAACCCACAGGCAATAAAGGCGACCATGAGTTTTCTGGCCGACGACCTGGTCCAGGGCCGGCAACCCGGCACCCGCGGATTCGCCATCGCCTCCCGGTATTTAGAGACCCGGTTCATGGACCTGGGCCTGCTCCCCGGCGTAGGAGACAGCACCTATGTGCAACAGGTGCCGTTAAAGAAGGGCGTGACCAATGGAGCCGCCAGCAGCCTGGTCCTGGAAGGCGACGGCGTACCGGAAACATTGACCTATGGAAAAGACTTTATCGTCAGTCCCAATCCCGTCAATACCGTTTCCGAAGTATCGGCGCCGCTCGTCTTTATCGGGTATGGCATCTACGCCCCCGAACTGAAATATGATGATTATGGGAATACGGATGTCCGGGGCAGGATCGTCGTCTATCTCGGCGCAGCGCCTGCAACCTTTCCATCCAACGAACGGGCCTTTTTCTCTTCCGCTACCACAAAATATGCCGAGGCCATAAAAAGAGGCGCCGTCGGGGTGATCACCATATCACTGCCCGAAGGACAGCGGACCGGATCACTGGAAGGAATGGCAAGAAGGGCCGCACAAGGATCCGTCCATTGGGCCGACGAACGGGGACAGGCCCGGGAGACCTACCCGGAATTAAAAGCGATAGCAACGCTCAGCGGCAATCAGTCCGAAAAACTTTTCTCCCGCAGCGGCCATACCGGGCAGTCGGTACTGGAGAATGCAAAAGCCGGCAAACCACAATCCTTCCCCCTCAACCGCAACGCCACCATAAAGGTCAGCACCACGGTCACGGACATCCAAAGCTCCAACCTGCTTGGCATCATACGGGGCAGCGACCCCATCCTGCGCAACGAATATGTCGTCTATTCGGCGCACCTGGACCATTTTGGCATCGGGGCGCCGGTAAAAGGGGATTCTATTTACAACGGAGCGCATGACGACGCTTCGGGCGTCGCCATCCTGATGGAGATCGCCCGCGCCTACCGCAACCTGCCGGTCGCGCCCAAACGCTCCGTGATCATCGCCGTCGTCACCGGGGAAGAGCTGGGCCTCCTGGGGTCCGATTATTTTATAAACCATCCCCCCGTTCCGCAAAAGAATATCGTCGCCAACCTGGCCATCGACATGCCCTTCTTCTTCCATCCCGTCCTGGACATCGTCCCCTACGGGGCATTGCATTCCAGCCTCTCCCGGCAGGTAAATACGACCGCGAGATACATGAACCTCAAGATCGGCCCCGACCCCTTCCCGGAACAGGTCGTCTTTATCCGCAGCGACCACTACAGCTTTATCCGCAAGGGCATCCCGGCATTGTTTATAAAGAGCGGGTTTATGACCGTCCCCACCGATACCGTCGACCGGAGCCGCTCCGATGTGGATTGGAGAAAGACGACCTACCATACGCCCCAGGACGATATGAGCCAGGCATTTGACTTCAACGCCGCCGCCACCCATGTCAAGCTGAACTTTCTTATCGGGCTGCTGGTCTGCCAGGACGGAGTTCGTCCCTCCTGGAATAAAGGCGATTTCTTCGGCGGAAGGTTTACGAAAAATTAACGTCCCACCCCGCCCGCGCAGCCATCCCCCCTCCCTTACCAAAACGTCCAATTTCTTATATTTGAACCATGTCTCAATCCTGTCAGAACTGCGGCGCGCTTGTAAAAAGTAAATACTGTCCCGAATGCGGACAAAAGAGCGACGTCGGACGCATAAATATGCACGCCCTGGTCCACGAATTCTGGCATGGGTTCACCCATACCGATAAAGGCGTGATCCGCCTTTGGCTGGACCTGCTGCTGCGCCCCCGCAAGACCTATCAGGATTATTTTAACGGGCATCGCAAATCTTATTTCAGCCCCGTAGTCTTCTTCCTCGTGTCTTTCGGGATCTATATCTACCTGGATCTTAAAGTTTTCGAATACCAGGATTATACATCTTTCCTGCGACAGCACCAGGCCGTTAATAATGAATTCGGGCGTTATGTACAGGAACACGCCAAGACCATCGCTCTTCTCCTGCTCCCGGTCAAGGCCTTGCTTTCATGGGCGTTTTTCTTCCGCCGTCGCAACCTGGCCGAATGCTTTGTATTCTGGCTTTTCTGTACGGGATTTATCAATACCATCCTGGTACTGCTTACGCCCCTCCGGCTCGCCCTCATCGCAAAAAAAGATACCCTGGATAACTGGTTGGATATCCTGGTCATCCTGATCATGCTCGTGCATGCCTTCGCCGTATTCGGGAATAGCTGGATCAACTATATAAAGACCGTCCTTCTCATTTTTTTCCTGGCGATCCTTTCGAGATATACCATCGACTATGCGCTATACCGGCATCTGGCGACTGACCCGCAGACCATCGCAATAATGACCGAGACAAAAAAACATCTCTCGCCGCCCACTCTTTGGGATGCGGTCGGAGAAGTAATTTACACCAGCGATGGATATGATCCTTTTGATTTTTAACTTGCAGGTCCATGGCCAATCCTTACATATCTCTTCTCAGCACCGCCTGGCGCTATGCCCGCAGCCAGCGGAAGAAATATGTCCTGGTCTATGTCCTGTTTATCTGCGCCAACCTGGTCTATTCCCTCAACCCCATTCTTTTTGGCTGGTTCATCGGAAAGATCCAACGGGACACTACCCACCTGCTGCATTATACCGGGCTCTATGTCGCCGGTTATTGCGGCATCAAGCTGGCCCAATGGTGCCTGCACGGCCCCGCCCGGATCATGGAACGTACCCTGGCCTTTGATCTCAGTCGTAACTTCCTGCAGGAGAAATACCACCAGGTACTGCACCTGCCGGTAAAATGGCAGCAGGACCATCATAGCGGCGCCACCATCAACCGGATCCGAAAGGCCTATGAGGCCCTTCGTGAATTTTTCGACCGCGGTTTTATGTATGTCTACGCCTTCACAAAATTCTTTGTCTCCGTCATAGCGATGCTGTACTTCTCCCCCCTCTACGGCAGCATCGCCGTCGTCATGGGCCTCTTCACCATCTTTGTGATCCGGACCTTTGACAAACCTTTTGTAAAAGCCCTCGAGGAGGTGAATGAAAGGGAACATATCGTCTCGTCCACGCTCTTCGACAGTCTCTCCAATATCATGACCGTGATCACCCTGCGGCTGGAAAAAAGCATGGAGACGGGTCTGATGAATAAAGTACAGCAGATCCTCCGGCCTTTCCGGAAGAGCGCCCTGATAAATGAATGGAAATGGTTCTGCGCCGAGATGATGATCGTCTGTATCTATGGGTTGATCACCTTTGGATATATCTTCCAGCATTGGGTGCCGGGTACGGTATTTTATGTGGGCAGCCTGGTCACTCTTCTTGCATATGTGAACCAGTTTACAAGCGTTTTCCAGGACATCGCCTGGCAATATACCGAGATCGTACAGTCCAACACCTATGTACAGACGGCCGCCGGCATCAGTACGGCCTATGCCGAACAACACCGTGCCGACCAGCCATCTCCTCTTCCGGCCGACTGGCAGACCCTGCAGCTGCGCCGCCTGGATTTCTCCCACAACGGGACCTATGATACCGGCCAGGGCGCCCAGAGCCTGCACGACCTGCATCTTACCATCCGGCGGGGACAACGTATTGCGCTGGTAGGGGAGAGCGGCAGCGGAAAATCCACCCTCCTGTCGCTGTTACGCGGCCTCTACCTGCCGGAGCCGGGGCTGGAGATCGAACTGGATGGAAAGAAGACCTCCCTGGACCAGGTCAACGAAGCCGTCACCCTCTTCCCCCAGGAACCGGAGATCTTCGAAAATACACTGTCCTATAACGTTACCCTGGGACTGCCTTTTACCGAACAGGAGATCCTGGATGTATGCACCAGCGCTCATTTTACGGAAGTGATCCGGCAACTGCCCCTGGGCCTGGAGTCGGATATACGCGAAAAAGGCGTCAACCTGTCCGGGGGACAAAAACAACGGCTGGCCCTGGCAAGAGGCATCCTCGCCGCCCGGGACAGCGAGCTCGTCCTGCTCGATGAACCCACCAGCAGCGTCGATCCCCGCACCGAAGCGATGATCTACGAAGGACTCTTCAACGCCTTCTCCGACAAGGCGATCGTCTCCTCCATGCATCGGCTGCACCTGCTCCCCCGCTTTGATTATGTCTATATCCTCCGGCAAGGTCGCATCGTGGGCGAAGGGACTTTCGAATATCTTCGGGATAATAATGCTCCCTTCCAGGAGCTTTGGCGACATCAGAAGGATGCCGTGAAATAAGGCGTTGCCGGTCACTCGTGCAAGGATGTTGCCGGTCACTCGCGCCAGGACCCTGCCGCTCGCTTGCGTCCTCAGGAGTGGAATAATACCTTCCGCAACCGGTCCCTCGTACAAACATAGAGGTTTGAGGGCTGGTAGGGGACCGCGATCTTTTGCAGCAGCAGGAACCCGGCCTTCCGGAACAGCTCATTGTCCCAGGTATCCGCTATATCGGCCTCTGCCAGGACCCTCCCCACTTCGGAGAAAGAAAAGAAGAACTCCAGACAGGTACGCAGCAATCCTGTCATCTGATCCCGCTCGATACCGGGCGCCGCCTGCCAATGCAGGCCATAATCATCGGGACTGTCTTTATAGTAAAGGCTAAGCGTATGCTGCCGGGCTTTGTAAAGCTCTACCTGGCAGGCGGGCGTGCCATTGAGAAGACCCATAAATGGCCGGATGCTATCCGATCCGATCATACTCAGCCAGGAGGCCGTCAATCCATCGGCAGGCAATGCGCCCCCGCACCCGGGATTGAGCCAGCCATGAAGAATAGGAATATCCGTCGCAGGATCAAAGGCCCTGACGGAATAGACGATCCCATGCCGGATCTCCTGTGACAAAAAGGAAGTGTAGAGATCCCCGCCGTTTAACGACGACGGAACAAAGCCTTCGGAGGCCTTGAATAAAGGGGTAGGTTTGGTTGACACAATGCTGACAATTTAATGATAATAAGATCACTTCATTGCTACCTTTGTCGAACCAGAGCTTAAATAACGGCCTCCTTCACAGAACAGAAGTCCGGTCGTTAGTAACCGTGTCAAATTGACGACAATAACAGGGGCCGGCCCCCTCCTTTGCGGTAAAGATTTTCAAACTATAGCAATACCCTAGACGTATTTACGGGGAACCACTTAGCTATACCCGGTATGTAGTATGGCATGGCAGGGATCCCACACCGGCATAAGTAGATGCGCTTCCCCTGCCTTCTCTTATACGATCCCCGCCAGCTCCAGGCTCTTCTTCTTCAGCTTCCGGACCTCTACGTCTTCGATGATCGGCTCCGGCGCCAGCACCAGGGAAGTATTGTTTTCCTTCCACCAGCTATTATTGCGGATCTCCCGGAAATGGATCACACCGATCAGGTATTTACGATCCGTCTCCGCATGCCATTCTTCGATCCATTCGAAACGTTCGCGCGGAATATATTTCCAGTCGTCAAAGCTGACATAGATCCGTAAATAGAAATCATCCGTCAGCTGATGGGGCGTATGGTGATATAATTTCTTGTATTCGTATTTGTACCCATACCGGAGCGCGGAAAGATCGCTCAGCACCGCCGAGGCGGTGGGAAACGACCCCGCCCCCTTCCCATAAAAGAACTGCTTATCGGCAAACCCGCTCTCGATGACCACCCCATTGTATTCGTTCTTTACAAAGGCCAGGTGATCATCCTGCCGGATGAACTGCGGTAAGACAAAGGCCGCCACCTTACCCGTCTCCAGCTTCTTGGCCTGGGCCACCAGCTTGATATCGAAATGTTTTTCCCGGGCTACCACCGCATCACCGGCCTGTACATGCCGGATGCCATTAAAAACGAGCTTGCCCGTCTCTTCCACGATCCCATAAGCATGCGTAAGGAGAAAGGCCCATTTGTTGGCGGCATCGAACCCGTCCACGTCCAGGGATGGATCGCTCTCCGCAAAGCCAAGCTGCTGGGCCAGCAGCAACGCTTCCTGGAAACCCAGCTTCTCCTCGAACATCTTCGTAAGGATGAAATTCGTGCTGCCGTTCACGATGGCCTTGATGGAATGCAGCAGGTCGTTGTCATAGTATTCTTCGAGGTTCCGGATGACAGGAATGGAAGCACAGGCCGCCGCCTCATATAAAAAAGAAGAGCCGGTTTCCTTTTGAAGCCGGAGCAGCTCCGGTAAATGTTCGGCGATCATTTTCTTGCTGGCGCTGACCACGGACTTACCGCTTTTCAACGCCGTCCGGACGATCTCGAACGCCGGTCCGGACTCATTGATCACTTCGACGATAACGTTGATGGATGGGTCCTGCAAAATGACCTCCCTGTCGGTGGTGAAAAGATCCGCGGGCGCCTCTCTTTTCTTGCCGGGGTTCTTGATACACACTTTTTTTATGGAGGCTTTCAGAGAGGGTGTCTGCTGTAAGACCTTATACAGACCTTCTCCTACAACGCCAAATCCGAAAAGCCCGATCGTAAGCTGCTTATGTTTATCCATGTAGATGGTTCGTTAATTGATTCTTATTGGTGATTGATTATTAATTTCTTATTGGTAATTGGTTTCTTATTGTTGGTTCACTAACTCTTTCGTCAATTGTTTCGCAAATTCTTTCTTTACCTCACCCGCCGCACGGCCTTCATTCTTCAATGTCTTATCCAGCGCCCGGCGCAGATCATCGATGAGGTCTTCCACATCTTCCAGCCCGGTAGACAGACGGATCAGGCTGTCCGTGACCCCGGCGGCCTTTCTTTTCGCCGCAGGAATGGTCTTATGCGTCATCGTCGCCGGATGCGAGACAAGGCTCTTGATGCCGCCCAGGCTCTCCGCCAGCTTGAAGAGGTCCGTCGACGTTACAAAAGCCGTCGCCGCCGCTTCCGTATCTTCTTTCAGCGTAAAGGAGACGATCCCCCCAAAACCTTTTGCCTGTGCTGCTGCGATGGAATGACCCGGATGGGTCGGCAGCCCGGGATAATAGACGCTGGCAACGGCAGGATGCTGTTCCAGGAAGGCCGCGATGGCACGGGCACTGGCACAATGCTGCCGGATCCGCAAATGCAGCGTCTCGATCCCCCGGATCAGCAGCCAGCTGTCGAAAGGTCCCAGGATCGCCCCGCTTGCATTCTGTATGAACTTCACCCGCTGTCCCAGTTCAGGGTCCGCCGCTACGACCAGCCCCGCAATAAGATCGCTATGCCCGCCCAGGTATTTGGTACCCGAATGGATCACAAGATCAGCTCCCAGTAAAAGAGGTTGTTGTAAGGCGGGTGAAGCAAAAGTATTATCCACGCAAAGTAAACATTTGTGTGCCCTCGCGATCTTCGCGATCGCCCGGATGTCCGTTATCTTCAGCGTGGGATTTGTCGGCGTCTCGATCCAGATCAGCCTTGTCTTTGGCGTCAGGGCATGAAAGACAGCTTCCGGATTGGTCGTATCGACATAGGTCACCGTAATGCCGAACTTCTTATACACCTGCTCGAAGAGACGAAAGGCGCCTCCGTAAATGTCGTCCACCGCAATGATCTCATCGCCGGACTGCAGGAGCTTTACGATCGCGTCGATCGCGGCCAGCCCGCTGCCAAAGGCCACGCCCGTACTGCCTCCCTCCAGTTGCGCCACCAGGCTCTCCAGCGTAGCCCGCGTGGGATTGCCCGAACGGGCATAATCAAACCCTTTGTTCACACCCGGCGCCTCCTGTACAAAGGTGGAGGTCTGGTAAATAGGCACCGAGATCGCGCCGGTCAGGGGATCTACGGGAATGCTGTGGATCAGTTGTGTTGTCGCTTGCATAATAAACAATTTTTAAGGTTAATTAAATTTTGTTCAGCGACACCAAATACCAAGTAACCAGTTGTTCATCCGAAAAGTCTTTTATTAGCCGGAACACATTCCTGGTCATAAATCCCGCAACACCGTTGCAGACGTCATGGCCGGGCAAAAAAAAACTCTTCTGATTCGTCAGAAGAGCTTTGAATATATTTGTTTGATATTGTCAAGCTGGGGTCTGACTTATCTGTCCCGATATGTCCATCGGGATGGAGTTGGCACCTTACTCTCCGCTTACGATGTAAGCAGATGCAGGTTGTCAAGGCTTCTTCGGGCCATTTCCCTCAGCCTTTCTTGATAAGAGATGTGTTAAGAACTGCCGCAAAGATAATGCGGCTTTTTCCATATTTCCAAATCCATTAAGAAAATTTTAACGAATTGGGCTAACAGCCCGGCCCCTTCCGCATGCCCGGCTTCGGTTATTTAATTGTGTCCGGCGGTAATTTAAACGGCTTAACGGATCAATAACGCACTTTTGGAACGATTTTTGGCAACCTTAGTTCTTACGATGGAGTATCTCTACCTGATTGTGATTTGCTTTCAAATTTAAAAAACACAAACATGAAAACGGTAAACAAATGGCTTACTGCCGGCATCGTCGGCGTGGCCCTACTCCTCTTCTTTGCTTGTAATAAGAACAATTCCTCTTCCTCTAATCCCAACATTCCAAAAGGCCAGTCACAGGTCTCTGTTTACATGATGGACGATCCCATCCAGATGGCAAAAGTATTGATCGACATTCGCCAGATCACCGTAGAGGTCGATACGGCATCCAAACAGAGCGACCCGGATATAGATGACCAGTGGGATGATAACTTTTGGGGCCGGGGCAGGACCCAGTCCAATAAATCCGTCATCTGGGATACCCTCGCCATTACCCCCGGCGTGTACGATCTTCTTTCACTGCGCAACGGAACGGATACCCTCCTGGCCTCCAGCCTCATCGCCAGCGGTAAGATCCTGAAACTCCGGATCACCCTGGGCTCCGATAATACCGTGTATACGGACAGCACCACACACTATCCCCTGGAAGTGTTCGGCCCCGTCCCCTACTTTACCGTCAATGTCAGCCGGACAAATGTCAATACCGTCAGCAACAACGAATTTAAATTATGGCTGGATTTCAACCTCTCCCGGTCTGTCGTCTTCTGGAACGGAGAATTTCTGTTAAAACCCTTCTTCACGGTGTTTAACGACGCCATGATGTCAAAGGTCCAGGGTGTGGTATTACCCGCCGGCGCCGGCGCCCTGGTGACAGCCTATAATGCCACCGATACCCTGTATGCGGTCCCCTTCTGGAACGGTCAATACCTGTTCCGGGGCGTACCCGCCGGTACCTATTCCGTTAATTTCAAGGGCCGCGGCGGATACCAGGATACCACCCTCAGCAATATAAAGGTCGATTCCTCGAAATTGGTGACCTTACCAAAGATCACACTCCATAAATAGTTGATCCATAATCATTTGCCTTGTCCAAGGGCCGACGGAACACCGCCGGCCCTTTTTTTACCGCCTTCCTCGCCAACTATTTTAGCATTCCGATTGTTGTTCTTACCTTAGCCACTCATTTTTTTTAATGTTTTACATTTACCCGGAATTGATCTATGGCGACACCAAATAATATGGATACGGGCATTTTGCCCGGAGAGGAGACGATTGATGTATTCGGAGCACGGGTGCACAATTTGAAAAATATCGATATCCGGATCCCGAAGAACCAGCTCGTCGTGATCACCGGTATCAGCGGCAGCGGCAAATCTTCCCTGGCTTTCGATACCATCTATGCCGAAGGACAACGACGCTATATGGAAAGCTTCGGGGCCTATGCCCGGCAATTTATCGGCGATATGGAAAGACCCGACGTGGACAAGATCACAGGTCTCAGCCCCGTCATTTCCATCGAACAAAAGACGACCAACAAAAATCCCCGCAGTACCGTCGGCACGGTGACGGAAGTCTATGACTTCCTCCGCCTGCTCTATGCCCGTATCGGGGAGGCCCATTCTTACAACACCGGTAAGAAGATGATCAAATTCAGCGAAGAAGAGATCGTCGACAACGTCTACAAAAAATTCAAAAATAAAAAGATCTCCATCCTGGCTCCGCTGGTCCGTGGCCGTAAGGGACACTACCGGGAGCTATTCGAGGACATCCGCAAAAAAGGATACCTGAAGGTAAGGGTCGACGGAGAAATAAAAGACCTGGCCGCCAAAATGCAGGTCGACCGGTACAAGATCCATGATATCGAAGTGGTCATCGACCGGCTGGCCGTCACCGATGATATGAAGGTACGGCTGAGCCAGAGCGTGCAGAAATCGCTGCAGATGGGCAAAGACCTTCTCTTCCTCCTTGTCAATGACGACAACCGGGTCGTCCAGTACAGCAAACAGCTCATGTGCGAGGATACCGGCATCAGCTATGAGGAACCTTCGCCCAACAGCTTTTCCTTCAACTCGCCCTATGGCGCCTGCCCCACCTGTAAAGGATTGGGAGCCGTATACCAGATCAGCATGGAAGCCGTCATCCCCGATCCGTCCAAAAGCATCAACGAAGGAGGCATCGCACCGCTGGGAGAAGAACGGGAGGCCTATATGTTCCGGCAGGTGCAGCAGATCGCAAAAAAAAATAAATTCAGCCTGGACACGCCCATCGAAGACATGCCAAAAAAAGCGCTGAACCTGGTGCTCTATGGCAACGAGGCCGGCGAGACCAGCCTCGACCTGGACTATGACGGGACCGCCTCGGGCGGCGAGGTCTATGCCACCGAATATGAAGGGCTCATCAACGCATTGAAACGCTGGTTCGCCGGAGGCACCACCGACTCCCTCCGGGAATGGGTGGAAAAATTCATGGAGCTGAAGACCTGTGAGACCTGCGGCGGCGCCCGCCTGCGAAAGGAAAGCCTTTGGTTCCGGATAGACGGGAAGAACATATCGGAATTGAGCGATATGAACCTCAACCGGCTGGTAGATTGGTTCAGCGGTCTCGAGAAAAGACTGAATAACAAACAGAACATCATCGCCAAGGATATCCTGAAAGAGATCCGCGAACGGCTCCAATTCCTTTCGGATGTGGGGCTTACCTATCTTACGCTCAATCGCTCCTCCCGCACCCTGAGCGGTGGCGAGTCCCAACGCATCCGTCTTGCGACACAGATCGGCTCACAGCTGCAGGGGATCACCTATATCCTCGACGAGCCGAGCATCGGTCTGCACCAGCGGGACAACCAGCAACTGATCGAGGCCCTGAAGAACCTGCGCGATATCGGCAACAGCGTCCTCGTGGTGGAGCATGATAAGGACATCATGCTGGCGGCAGACTACCTGGTGGACATCGGTCCCAGGGCCGGCTTCCATGGCGGCCGTATCGTAGCCCAGGGACGCCCGCCGGCCCTCCTGAAGCTAGATACCCTGACCTCCTCCTATCTCAACGGACATACGAAGATCCCCATACCGGCCGAAAGAAGAAAAGGCAACGGGAAATTCCTGGAGCTGAAAGGAGCAAAGGGCAACAACTTAAAAAATGTCGACGTAAAATTCCCGCTGGGTAAATTTATCGTCGTCACCGGTGTCAGCGGCAGCGGCAAATCCACCCTCATCAACGAGACCCTTTACCCGATCCTTAGCAAACATGCCTATGGGTCCCGTATGACGGCCCTGGAGCACAAAAGCATCAAAGGACTCGAAAATATCGATAAGGTCATCGAGATCGACCAATCACCGATCGGCCGCACCCCCCGCAGCAACCCCGCCACCTATTGCGGGTTCTTCACCGATATCCGGACGCTCTTTGCATCCGTACCAGAGGCGAAAATACGCGGCTACAACGCCGGTCGTTTCTCCTTCAACGTAAAGAGCGGTCGCTGCGACGTCTGTGAAGGAGGAGGAATGCGCGTCATCGAGATGAACTTCCTTCCCGACGTCTATGTACATTGTGAAAAATGCAATGGCCGTCGTTATAACCGGGAGACCCTGGAGATCCGGTATAAAGGCAAGTCCATCAGTGACGTACTGGACATGACCGTGGACGAGGCGGTGGAATTCTTCCAGAACATACCCTACCTGTACCGCAAGATCAAGGTCCTCCAGGAAGTAGGACTGGGATATATCACCCTGGGACAATCCGCGGTTACCCTGAGCGGCGGCGAGGCACAACGGGTAAAGCTGGGCACGGAGCTGGGCAAAAAGGATACCGGGAAGACCTTCTATATCCTCGACGAGCCGACCACCGGTCTCCATTTCGAGGATATCCGCCACCTGCTGGACGTGCTGAACAAACTGGTGGACCGGGGCAATACCGTCCTCGTCATCGAGCACAACCTGGACGTGATCAAGGTAGCCGATCATATCATCGATCTGGGCCCCGAAGGCGGGGACGGCGGCGGCCGGATCCTGTTCGAAGGCGTCCCCGAAGACCTGGCAAAGAACAAGGAAAGCTTTACCGCAGCATTCCTGAAAGAAGAGCTTAAGGCCTCGCGCTAACCCAGCCCGCATCCCTGTCGCGCCGCACCCTGTTCCGGGCGCGCCCTATTCTACCGCGCCCTGTTCCGGCGCACCCTGTTCCGCCGCACCGGCCAATAAAAAAGCCGGCGATAATTAATCGCCGGCCAATGATCACCAATAAGCGGTAGCAGGGAGTGATCAATAAAATCTTGTTATTAAAGGGTACTAAGAATAGGGAACGGATCAGGTTTTACTAAAACCTCGGATATTCGGATTTTACCAATTTCCCTGCTTGCTTATTGGTTGTGCATTAAATGTTTTTTTAGTGATAGTATCACTTTACTGTCAGGCTTCCATTCTCGATGCGCTCGTCATCGGTAAAAACCTCGAACAAAAAATTACCTTCGGAAATATTCGCGAGAACGGTCGTCTCCCGGTTGCGGATCCGGGTCTGGTTCACCAGTCTGCCATCCATGTCGAAGAGGTATAGCTGGTAGACTTTCCCATCTTCTCCATTGGCGGAAAAGAACAGCACCTGCTGACGCGCATCCGGGTATAACCGGATCCGATGCTTTTTGCTGCTTTGGGACTTATTGACCTGGATACTATGGATGGTATCGTAGCCAGGGGAATTGGAGGAGTGACAGGTTCCGGCAAGAGGGCCGGACGCGCAGACCGATCCCTGGATGAGCAAGGCAAGGCCAAGAGCGGCCAGCCTGTTGTGCAGGTTCGGAAATAGGGTTGCTTTCTTAAGGAGTACAGTTTTCATCATAGTTACTTATTGATTGTTCAATCAATAAAAATTAGGGTACGGATCAACAACAACTAAAAACAAGTCAACAAACTTAAATACAGTACGATCAACAACGTAATATTTTGAATACAAAACGATCTTTCTATTAGAACCGCAGCAACGGACAATGTGTCGAATTTCTCCAGCGCTGTTCGCTTCCCCCGCCTATACGGAACCCAAGCTTAAAGCCGGCCGTAAAATAAGCGTCATTGTTCGTAGGGTCACCTCTCTTGTTACCGGGTAAGTATCCCGAGTTCGGGGTATTGGCCAGCGGGCTCTTATTCGCCATAGCGGCGGCGATGGGAGCCTGGGTGGCGGAAAGATGCGCATAGAACAAGCTCGGGTCTATATACTTGGTGCTGACATCATCGATATAGTCCGTGAATGTTTTACGATGAATGATCTCGAAGGAGATATTCACATTCTCACTAAAGAAATATTTTATACCGACACCCATCGGAATGTTCATCTGGGTGAGCTTATAACTCTTACGGTCGGGATATTCGGAAAAACCTTCCCCTTCGGTATGCAGCGGCTGCAGGTCCACCCAATAAGTGTCTCCATTGGGGGAGCGATAGCTTCCCTGGGGATTGAAATGAAACATCCCCAGACCGAGTACGCCATACGGACGAAGACGACCCATTACATCATCCGGCTCATCTTCAAGAAAGACGGTAGGATAGAACTCTGCCATCACCGTTCCTTCCAATATCTTGGTACGGAAGTCAAGGTTCCGGTCATACCGGGTCACCTCATCACCGCCCTTCGGCTTGATGGTATTATCGGCGCCTTCCAGGCTGCCATAATTTAAAGAGAACCGAAATCCCAGCCAGGGGGCCGGATAGGTCGTAAAGTAGGCGCCTACCGCTATTTTGGTAGTAGGCCAGTTCCAGTCTTTTACGAAGGTAGTGCCTTTGCCGGCGTGACCGCCAAGGTCACCAAGGAATACCATGGGCCCGACGGTAATGCCCATCTCGGTAGTATTTTTGAGTTCGTCCTGGCTGTAAGAAGGAGCGTAGCAGCATAAGGTAACAACGAGCACAAACAAACACTTCCGCAACAAGGAGTGTACACTCTGTTTCATGAATATTAGATTTAGTTTTCCGATGGTTTGGATTCCTGTTCCCAATTCACGTGGGACGGGTTATCATAATGAGAAACGAAAAAAGAGGTTTTAATTGTGTGTTAAAATGTAACTATTTTATTCACAGGATTCCCATTTAAGGAATTATACGTAGTCTTCGGTAAGCAATAGCATCTCAATATGTTCTATTCCATCTTCGAGATAAAGTTCGCCCGACTGTTTAAAGCCGAATGACTCGTAAAATCCCTTGAGATAATACTGGGCGCCGATGCGTATAACTTGTTTACCATGAAGTTGGTAGAGCGTTGTAATGCATTGGTGCAGCAGCTCCCGGCCGATCCCCTTTCCCCGCGCGGCCGGGGAACTTACGATCCTCCCTATCGCAGATTCACTATAGGAAATTCCCGGAGGCACAATTCGCGAATAAGCCAATAATTTTTCTCCCTGCCAGCCCGCCACGTGATGACAATACTGGTCTTTATTATCCATATCCAAAAAAACGCAATTTTGCTCCACCACAAAAACCTCGCTTCGTAGCCGTAGAATGGCATATAATTCTTCTCCCGTCAGCGCTTCGAACTTTTTACATTTCCAAATTGTCGTCATATTTTTTAGTCTCGATTTTTTAGGTCCTTCCATTACACGCTTAATATCCATACTTATCACCCCAAAGGCCGCGAAGCCATTTCCGTAATTCCTCTTCCCGCGCATTCTTTCCCGGGTCATAGAATTTTGTACCCGCGATCTCCTTTGGAAGATACTCCTGCGGCGAAAAATTATTTTCATAACTATGGCTGTACTGGTACCCCTTCCCATAATCCATATTCTTCATCAGCTTTGTCGGCGCATTCCGGATAGACAGAGGGACGGGCAGATCGCCGTGCTGCCTCACCGCCGCCTGTGCCGCGCCGATAGCCGTCGTGGCGGAATTGCTCTTGGGAGAGGAGGCCAGATAGGTGGCGCATTGGGACAGGATCAGGTTCGACTCGGGATAGCCGATCTTATTCACGGCTTCAAAACAGGCGTTGGCCAGCAGCAGCGCATTCGGGTTCGCATTGCCGATATCCTCGCTGGCAAGGATCAGCAACCTCCGGGCGATAAACTTTACGTCTTCCCCTCCTTCGATCATCCTCGCCAGCCAATAGACCGCCGCATTTGGATCGCTGCCACGGATACACTTGATGAATGCGGAAATGATATCATAATGCTGTTCCCCTTTCTTATCGTACAACGCGATCCGCTGCTGTGCTATCTCCATGACGACCTCATCGGTGATCACCGCTCCCTTGCCCGCCGCATCGCAAACGACCTCCAGCAGGTTGAGCAGTTTACGGGCATCCCCGCCCGAGATCCGGATAAGGGCCGCGGTTTCTTTCAGCACGATACCGGATTCCCGGAGACCTTCATCGTCCCGAAAGGCATTCTCCAACAGCTGAAGAAGGTCTTTCTCATCCAACGGTCTCAAGACATAGACCTGGCAACGGCTAAGCAAGGCGCTGTTTACCTCAAAGGAAGGGTTCTCCGTCGTCGCCCCGATCAACGTGACGACCCCCTTCTCCACCGCCCCCAGCAACGCATCCTGCTGCCCCTTGTTGAACCGGTGGATCTCGTCGATAAATAAGATGGCCTTGGCCTTGTCCCGGGCTTCGGCAATGACCTCCCGCACCTCTTTCACCCCGGCGGAAATAGCGCTTAGCGTATAAAAAGGGACGGCCAGGGAATTGGCAATGATCCCCGCAATGGTGGTCTTACCCGTTCCCGGCGGCCCCCAGAGGATCATCGAAGGCGGTTTTCCATGTTCGATAGCTGTCCGCAATACACTACCTTTGCCTGTCAAATGCTGTTGCCCGACCAATTGATCGAGCGTCTGCGGACGAAGCCGCTCTGCCAGCGGAGCCTGTGGAGATAACATAACAAAATTTAAACAACAATAGTACAACAAGTTAGCTTTTTTCCTGTTTTAAATCGAAAGGTAAGCATGGCGCAAAACCCCTCTTTCAGACAGGCTTTATTTTTACTGGCGTTTACTCTCTTCGCCTATAACCCGCTCTCCGCTCAGGAAAAGATCTCCGGGGTCGAAAACTATGCCATCAACCGCCCCGGGATCGTGATGATCCGTACCGAATACACGGCCAATGTATACGTCAACAGCATGAAGATGGACAACCGCGCCTTTAATGCCCTCCTGGACTCCATTCAGCACCTGGACCATGGCGGCGGAGTGCTGGCCGAGCAAAAGCTGGACATCGTACTCCGGGAAATGAACAGCCGCCCCTCCCGCTTCTTCCAGACCACCTTCGACTATATCAAACAATCCGAACAGATCACCGCGACCGGTACGGGATTCTTCGTCACCGAAGACGGCTATGTCGCGACCAACTGTCATCTTATCGACCGGGAGGATGCCTTTATCCGGCGGCAATTCATCCTTTCCGCATTCCAACAGATCACCGATGCAAGCATCGCCGCCCTGGAAACCTCCTGGGCGACCCATTTTACGGATCAGCAACGCAGTCTTCTATACAATACCTATGCCTCCGTCTATTCCCGCCTGTTTTCCATGATCCTGTACGACCTGAAGAAAAATGTATACGTGGTCTATCGCAGCGACAACGGGGGCAAAAAGCCCGATACGCTCAAAAAGCTGGCTACCATCGTCATCAAGGGACAACAGATGCCCGGTAAGGATATCGCCATCCTGAAGATCGAGACGGGCCCCCAGATGCCCGTCCTTTCCCTCGCCAATACCCGGCTTCCCCAGGTTGGCGAACAGCTGTTCGTATATGGCTACCCCGGCCCCGTCACCAACAACGATTTTGTGTCCGCCGAATCGGCGATCGAGCCTACCCTTACCACCGGTATCGTCAGCGCCGTAAAAAAATCCGTCGGCGGCTGGCCCCTCATCCAGATGGACGCAAACATAAACCATGGCAGCAGCGGCGGTCCCGTATGCAACGAAAAAGGAGAGGTCATCGGGCTCACCACCTTCGGCAGCCTGGAGAATACAGGGGGATTGGCGGCCGGACTCAACTTTGCAGTGCCCGTCTCTATCCTGGCCGAATACCTGGACTCGGCCGGTATCGCTGCAAGACCAAGCCGGTCCGCTCAGCTGTTCGCACAGGCCCTTGCCTTTTATGATCAGCGGCATTATGCGACGGCGCTAAAGAAATTTGAACAGGTGCAGCAGCTCAACGGCCACTACCCCGGCATCTACAGCTATATGGCCGGCTGCAGGGATTATATAAAAAGAGGGAAGGGCAGGGGCACGGGCCCTACGGAACATGTCCTGCTGATCGCAGGGATACTCCTGTTGCTGGCAGCGGCCATTGCCGGCATCAGTCTATCGGGGATCCGCATCTCCCGGTCAGGGATCAGGAGATCCCGCTCTGCTTGACGAGATAATACCACCGGAGAAGACGGAAGTTCAGAAAAACATTCACGCTGATACAAAGCCCGGCTATAAGATAGAAAATACCGGCCCCACGGACCCAGGCGGTAAGATTGACGTCCTTGTATTGCGGAGGCAGCTGCGGCGTCATAAGCTTGACCATTTCCGGGGTATCCTGCAAAATACCACTGGCAACCACGATATACATAACGCCAAAGAATAAGGCGATAAAGCCGATAAAACGGATCCCTACCGGCGTCTGATCGCTCAGCGGAATATTGGAATGGCGGATGCTTCGGTGCAGCTTCAAACAGGCGTAACTATGCAGTACCGTCACACCCGTCAAAAAGGTCATTACCAATAAATACATATTGCCCGATGCCAGACCTCCCAATAATCCCATGGCACAGAAAAAACCCCATACGATAAGATTGAACCAGGTCAGTACCGAAGATATTCTCAAGCTGTTTTTCATATGCCTGCCCTCTCTGTATTGGATCCGGTCAACCCGGCGCTGAGACGGATCTCGAGTTCATTCAATTGTTTATCGTCGATCGTGGAAGGTGCATCGAGCATCACATCCCGTCCGCTGTTGTTCTTGGGGAAGGCGATAAAGTCCCGGATGCTTTCACTGCCGCCAAGGATCGAACAAAGCCTGTCGAATCCAAAGGCGATGCCTCCATGCGGCGGAGCGCCATACTCGAAGGCTCCAAGAAGAAAACCGAACTTATGCAACGCCTCCTCCGGGCTCATGCCCAGCGCGGCAAACATCTTTTCCTGCAGCTCCCGCTGATAGATCCGGATAGAACCACCCCCGATCTCGTTGCCGTTCAGGACCATGTCATAGGCGTTGGCCTTGATATGATTATAGGGATGCTCCAGGTATTTATCCGCGTTTTCGATCACCGGATCGTTTTCGATCATTACCCGGATATCGGCCGGTTTTGGAGAGGTGAAGGGATGGTGACGGGCTACCCAGCGATTGTCATCTTCGGCATATTCAAAAAGAGGAAAATCGAGCACCCATAATAATTTGAATTCATCCTCCTTGCGCAGACCCAGCCGCCGTCCCATTTCCAGCCGCAGCTCGCTCATCGCCTTACGGGTCCGTTCTTCCCGGCCGGCCAGCAGCAGGATCAGGTCGCCCGGATGCGCCCCCGCTGCCGTGGCGATCGCCTTTAGCCGCTCCTCGGGATAAAATTTATCGACGCTGCTTTTCAGGCGGCCATCTCCCTGGTATTTTATATAGACCAGCCCCTGCATACCGATCTGGGGGCGCTTGACCCATTCCGTCAGCTCGTCGGTCTGTTTACGGGTATATTCGCTGCATCCCGGAACAGAAATGGCCAGCACCGTCTCCGCATTGTCAAATACGCCAAACCCGGCGCCATTGATCAGCTCACCCGTTGCATAAAGCTCCGGCTTCGCCGCGCCACCCGCCCCTTTCGCACCACCCGGCCGGCCGCCGGTCGCCCCTTTCCCCCTGTCCGCGGAGCCCGTCTTTGGCGCCTCCGTCAATGTAAAAGCAGATTTCAAATTCAATATCTCCAACCCGAACCGGATATCCGGCTTGTCATTCCCATACTGCCACATGGCCTCTTCCCAGGTCATCCGCTCTACCTTTTCCGTATAATCGATGCCTTTTACGGCCTTGAAAATATATTTGATCATCTCCTCGAACATAACAAGGATATCCTCCTGTTCGACAAAGCTCATCTCACAGTCGATCTGGGTGAACTCCGGCTGACGGTCCGCACGCAGGTCCTCATCACGGAAGCATTTGACGATCTGGTAATACCGGTCATACCCGCTGACCATCAGCAATTGCTTAAAGGTCTGCGGAGACTGCGGCAGCGCATAGAACTGCCCGGGGTTCATCCGGGAAGGCACGACAAAATCCCGGGCCCCTTCCGGCGTGGACTTGATAAGGAACGGCGTCTCCAGGTCCATAAAATTATTCTCATGCAAATAATTGCGGGCTGCACGATTCACCGCATACCGCAGTTCCAGGTTCTTTTTTACCGCCTGGCGGCGAAGGTCGAGATACCGGTATTTCATCCGCAGGTCGTCTCCTCCATCCGTATCGTCCTGGATGGTAAAGGGCGGGGTGACCGATTTATTCAAAATGGTGAAAGAAGTCACCTTGATCTCGATATCCCCCGTAGGCAATTGCGGGTTCTTGCTGGTCCTTTCAGCAACGCCACCTTTTACCTGTAATACAAATTCCCTCCCCAGCGGGTTTTCTGCCAGCGACTTATTCAACTCTTCCCCGAACAATAATTGCGTAATGCCATAACGGTCCCGCAGATCTACAAAGGTGATGCTTCCAAATTTTCGTACTGTCTGCACCCAGCCGGCCAGCGTAACCGACTGACCGGTATGCGCAGTCCGCAATTCTCCACAGGTATGAGTTCGATACATGCCTAAATATTATTTTAAAATGACGCCATAGGACGTTCGGCCAAAGGCCTGTTATTAAAAGAGGTCAAAGGTAATTTAAAAACCGGGAAGCTGTAAAGATGGTTGCAGGACGCAGCTAAAATTTGTATTTTTCTGCCTTATGTTGAACGATTCCGCCAATATGATCGCCCTGGTATTTGCAATGATCATCCTTGCCTTCCTGGTCTCCCGTCTGCTGGTCCTGTCGGCAAAAAGGAAGATCAAACAGGTCTACAAGATCAAACAGGCGGATTTTGACGGCCTGCTGTCCCGGTATAACCCCTATTATAAGAGCCTTGGCAGGGAAGGAAGGGATCGCTTTCTACGCCGGGTGGTCGAATTCATGGAATTTAAGCACTTTGAATATATTGATATCGGGGCCGAGGAAAGCATGCCCCTGCTTGTCAGCGCCGCAGCCATCCAGCTGACCTTTGGGCTGGAGCATTTTCGGCTGGACCATTTCAGGACCATCTATATATTAAAGGACAATTACCGCTACGGAGCCTATAATGTACCCTTTGAGGGACATGTCAGTGACGACGGCATCTACCTCTCCTGGAGCAATTTCCTCCGGGAATTTACCGACTACTCCGACGGACAGAATGTCGGCCTCCATGAAATGGCGCATGCCCTTACCTATGTAAATTTTACCGTTCAGGAAGGCCGGGATATGAGCTTTCACGACCGGTTCAAGGACTTTTCCGTCGTCGCCCGTCCCGTTTTTGAGCGGATGCAGGCCGGCGAGACAAATATGCTGAACGCCTATGCGGCTACCAATTACCAGGAATTCTGGGCCGTTTGTGTGGAGACGTTTTTCGAACGATCTACGGCGTTTCGCAAACAGCTTCCGGGCCTTTACCTGGCCCTTTGTACCCTCCTCAACCAGGACCCGCTGACGCCGGACAAAATTCTTTAAAACATAACTATTTATTAACCATTTTGTTAGAAAAAAGTTATAAAACATACGCCCAACGCTTCTCCTTTTCAGAAATTCTTTCTATTTTGTTCCCAATCCGTATGATTCATTTCCTCTTGATTAAACCCGCCTATAGGTTTTCCCCTCTAATATTAAACCCGTAGCTCCGTATCCAACGCCTCTGTAAGACCCGATTATAGCAATCGTTTTCTTGAATCACACAAAGAAAAATGGACCTTATGGAAATCGTTGTCATTTTCTCATTGGTAGTTGGAATACTTCTACTCAACCGCCCGGTTACACTGCTCGTTCAACGCCTCTATACCCGGCAGCAATTCAAGCGCTTTATTGCCAGAGAGACCTTTTATCATTCCGTCATTTCCCGTTATCTGAAATATTATAACAGGCTGAACCTCGAAGAGCAACGGAAATTCCTTTTCCGCACCTATCTCTTCCAGCACTCCAAGAACTTTCATTTTATAGAAGTGGAAGAAACCTCCGAAATGCCCATCCTGGTCAGCGCCGCCGCCATCCAGCTGACCTTCGGCCTGGAGAAATTCAAGCTCAACTACTTCGACGATATCTTTATATTAAGGGATGACTACCATTACGGCTTCTATTCCCGCCCCTTTATGGGACACGTCGACCAGACCGGCATCTACCTGTCCTGGGATAATTTTATAAAAGGCATTTCCGGCCAGACCTTCAACTGTAATGTGGGACTGCACGAGATGGGACATGCCCTCGCCTATGTGAACTTCATTACCCAGACGGAAGAAGACAAACACTTCAAACACGAGTTCACCAATTTCTCCAAGGTCGCCCGCCCCATCTTTACCTCCATGCAGCAGGGAGAACAAGGCGGCGCCAAAAACTTGCTGGGTGACTATGCCGCCACCAATTACCACGAATTCTGGGCCGTCTCCGTCGAGGTCTTTTTTGAGAACTCCGTACAATTCAGACATGAATTACCCGAGTTGTATGAGGCAATGAGCCGCGTCCTCAACCAGGATCCGCTCAACTTCATCGGAGGCAACACGACGATCATCCGCCGTCCGGTCGAAATCCCGGCCGTGAAAGAGGTGATCTTCGAAGAAGCGAGGCTGATGGAACAAGCCGCTGTCTGAGCCGTAACCCGGTAGGTTTCTCCCTTTTTAACCCGAGCTCATCACAAATTGTGATGCGTTTCTATCTCATTTTATCCCTTGCTAAGGATCTTGCCGAATCTCCGCACATCCGCATCCGGCCGGATCGGCTCTCCCGCGGTCATATATTGCACAAGCTGATGGGCAAAATAGGGCGCCAGCGAACAACCCTTGGTCCCCATCCCATTCAGGATGCCCACCGCCGGATAGAGCGGATGAAAGCCGACAAAGGGCCTCCGCTCCAGCGTCGCCGGCCGCACCGAGGCGATATGCCGGACCGTCCGGAAGGGGAGCTTCAGCCACTCCTGCAAAGCCGCCTCCGTCCTTTTACGAAAAGCCTCCGTGGGCTCCGCATGCGTAAAGGACCATTCATAGGACGATCCTACCCAATATAAACCATCCTGCCAGGGCGCCAGCGTGATCCCTTTTTTAAAGATCCGCCCACCGGCTCCGTTGCCCAGTTCCGCATTGCCGGACTGCCCATTGCCGGATTCCCCGGCCCCATCCACCAATCCCGGTATCTCCACGATCAGCGCCTCCCCCTTATTCGGCGCAAAAGGCAACCTGGAAAAAAAGGCACTCCCCGAACTCTCTATCCCATCGCAAAAGATCACCCGCCGGGCCACGATATCCCGGTAACGCACCTTCCCCTCCACCACCAACTCCTCCCTCACAAACCTTTCCTCCCGCAACACCCCCTGCTCCCGCATCCACTGTCGTGCCGCCGCCAGTAAACCGGGCAGGTCCACCAGGTAACAGGGGCTGATCAGACCATATCCAAGCCCATAACAAAAACGCTCATCCCAGTCATGTTCATCCTCCGGCAGCCTCAAATACTGCGGATCCTCCGCATATCGGTCCAGGAAGGCAAGACGCATCTGCGGAGTGGGGAAGAAGTCCACCACATCCACCGGATCCATATAGGACCCGCCCAGCGTCGCACCGATCTGCCGGTAGGCCTCCCGCGCAAAGGGCAGCAGCTCATCGATCATCCAGGTCTTTACGATCCGGCGGCCCGTCACGGGATTGATAAGGCCTGCCGCCGCGCGGGAAGCGGTATCTGGCCGCTGCTCATCGATCACGACATGGGGAACCCCCGCCCGGTGGAGCTCCCAGCTTAAAAAAGTCCCGCAGATCCCTTGTCCTATTATCAAAATCTCTGTCCGGTGGTCCATATGGTGGCTGATGTGGTTCGAGGTTTGCATGGATAAAATAAATTTCCACGCGGAAATGTAAATAATTTAAAGGATATGAGATCGATCAGTCGCAGCGGCGCCCTTTCACGCTATGGCTTCCGGCGGGTATATGACAGCATCAACCGGCATGGCATAAAAAAAGGCGTCGACGAAATGGGTATCGATGGATTCATCGAACACTGCGCCCGTCTGGCGGCCGGCACAGGGGCAATAACCGGGATGGGCGGCGCCGTGACCATGATCGTAGGCATCCCCGCCGATCTGCTGAATAACGTCACCCAGCAATTCCGGGTGACACTGGCGGTCATCTATGACCAACGAGGGGACTATCACATGGGTTTTGAAGAATTTATGTCCGTGGTGGCCGTCTCCATCGGCGTCGAAACCGGCGCCGTAATGACAAGGACCCTCCTCACAAGGGTCGCCGAAAAATTATTGATCCGCATGGGCGAAAAAGCCGCAGGGAGAATGATCCCCTTTGCCGGCGCCCTCGTCGGAGGGGTCACCAATTACCTGTTTATAAAAGGTATCGGTAAGACCCTCAAAAGACTTCATTTTTAATTCGCCGCCTCCACATTCACCCGTATCCCTTCACTATGAAAAGCAAACTCCGGCGCATACATACACTCGATACTCGTGACCCCGTTACTAAAATTCCCCGCCTGACCGGTGAACAACGAATATTCAAATACATAGGTTCCCCGATGAAGCGTCGAAAAGAAAAAATCCGTACTCGCATCTTTCGTACTCTCATAATACCCGAGCCCACCCTGCCATTTGTACTGGCTAAGGACATTCGTCGGCTCCATACAGGCGGCACGCATATCTTTCATATGCACATATTCCAGGTCCCGGTCGGCCTGCAGCTCTATACGGACCCTGACCTTGTCTCCCACTTTCAACGTCCCGTTCTCCGCCAAAGGCTCCAATACGGGACCACGGTCGGTATTCCGTTCTATAAATAACTTTTTAACCAGCTTCAACGGGGCCTTTGCATCACCCGGCGGCGTGATCCGGTCCATGTTGTCAAAATATTGCCAGTAGACGGCTCCCCAGGCAGGTGAACCTCCCACAGGCGATCCAGGTCCTCCCACAGACGATCCCATCGCCTCTCGGTCCGGCAGCGTTCGCAGCGTAACATCAATATTGCCCATCGAAGGATTGACAAAAGGCCCATCAAATACTTTTTTATAATTACCGATTGCGTTCGCATCCCCTTCCTCCGGCCACGTGATCGTCTTATCCCCCAACCGGATCCGGATACTCCGCTCCGCATTGAGCCAGTCCGTACCATTCAGCAACAGGGCATAACAGGCATCCGCAGTGGCCTTTGTCGTCGGCCAGCTCTGCGTCTGCTTTTGCTTCAGCAACCAGGTCTTCAGATCCCTTTCAATGGCCGCATCCCCGCTGATCTCATGGAAGGCCTCGATCAGCAGCGACTGTGTCTCCACCGGCGCCTGGTACCAGTAATAGCCACCCTCCATCCCTTTCCAGTACATCCCCATCTCTTCATCCCGGATGGCGTTCTGCCGCAGAGAGGCGATAATATCCCGCGCCGTCTGCACGTCGCCGGTCCGGAAAAGAGCCAGGGCGATCATCCCCTGCATATATTTACTGCCCTGTACCCATAGCTTCTGCGCCTGTTTACGGTAGTAATTCATGGCCGGGAAGATATTGCCCGGAAGACCATAATCGCTGAACAGGCTACGCATATAGAGATATTGTACCGGTAATTCACCCATCCACCGGCTTCCGGCACCTGTCTTGGGCGCTCGTCCGGCTTCCGCCGCACCCGCACCATCCGACCCCGTTCTCTTACCCGTTCCCCCCGGTGCCTTCACCTGCCGCGAGCCTTCCTCCGCCATTTCCCTCTTATAATCCTCCAATATCCCCGCATCCAGGTAGGGCAACGCAGCCTTTACCATCTCGTTTATCTTATCGGTCATCGATGACGGCCATGCATTCAGCTTCTGCAAATGACCAAGGCCGGTGAGGATATATTGTGTCATATAACGATCGTCCGGCCCGCCCTTGAACCATACAAAACCACCCGCGGAGGATTGCATCGCCTTCAGCTTGTCAAACGCCGCCTCTAATTGGTGACTCATAAGGTTCATGTCGAACAATAAGGCGATACTCTTTTTTTGTTGCGCCTCCGATTTCCCCTGCATGACCCAGGGCGTCTCCTCCAGCAAAATGGATTTCAGTTCCTGGTTTTTTTGCAGGTTGCTCAGCAGGGCCGCCGTATCCTTCGTCCGCCAGGTATCGAAGACCTGCCGGAGACGGGGAGAACTGCTCAGGATCTTTGTCGCCAGCGCATTGGCATAGAAACGGTTGAACGTCTGCTCGGCACATTCATAGGGATACTCCATCAGGTAAGGCAGCGCCTGTACCGCATACCAGGCGGGGTTGGCCGTAAACTCCACCGTAAGGGCATGCTGACTCAGCGTTTCGCTGCTGCCGCTTTGTAATAGCTTGTCCATCGTAAAATGACGGGTGCCATCCCCCCGCATATTCAGCGGAAGGGTCTCCGTCACCAGTACGCGGTTACTGACGACCGGGAGGGTCGCCTCCTCGCCATCGCTGTAATTCCCGGCCTGGGCGACGACCCGGTAGGTGAGGGGCCGACTGTAATTTAATGGGATATCCAACGGGAAGACGACCACGGCACTCTGTCCCGCCGCCACCGTAAAGTATTGGTTCGGCTGTCTGTTGACAAACCATCCATCGGCCGTCTGCCCCGTCGTTGGATCGGTAAGCTGTAAGGACATCTGACCGGTCATCTCGGAATCCGTCATGTTGGAGACCTTGACGCTTAGTTCGATCCGGTCCCCTTCTCTCAGGAACCGGGGCGCATTCGGCTGCACCATCAGCTGTTTCCGGGTAATGACGTTTCTTACCGAATAACCAAAGGCGCCGGCACGGGTATGCGCCAGCGTCATCCATTTCCAGGTGGTCAGCGCCTCGGGCATGGTAAAAGAAAAACGCAAATTACCAGCACTGTCCGTCCGAAGGTCCGGGAAGAAAAAGGCCGTCTCATTAAAATTCTTCCGGACGGAGATCTCCGGCAGCTGCTCCTCTTTTGCGGGCATCTTTGGGGTGCCATACCCGATGGTGACGACCTGGTCGGAGAGGGCCAAATCCGACGAGCCTATCAAAGAAGTTTTTGCAAGAGGACTCGTACCCCTGATCTGGATCTTCATATGTGAGTCATACGTCTGCAACGGCATAACCCCACCCATATTCATTCTTCGCCCATTGACACTAACGCGGGTCGATCCTCCTCCCCAGGCATAAACTTCTCTGGATCGGTCGATCGCCTCCCGGCCGTTTGCGGGAAGTAACCGGTCATACTCTTTTACATATACCGGCGCCTGGTAAGGGTCGAAGGACCAGCGCTGGGATTGGACCTGTTGAAAATTACTCCCGGCCTGCCAGCCGGCCGTGTGTACATACGACGGGTATAGATATGGCGGCATCCAGTAATGACCGGCAAACTGATCCAGTGACGCATCATACATCGCCGTCAACACCTCCGCCGATACCTGTTCCTTGCGGTAACCGCTGATCTTCACCTGCCATTTTTCTTCGCTGCCGGGCAGCGTCTTGTCCCGGTAGGTCTCATAGCTGATCTCCAACTCCTTATCGGTCCAGGGGACATGTACCGTCGATGACTGGGTATACAGACGGTTGTCCTTTACAAAGGCATCGAGGATCCCAAATCCACCCCTGTCCTTCTCCGTGATGGCCCATTCGGTGGTCTTCCTTTCCCCGTTCAGGGTGACATAGCTGAACGTACCCGATCCCTCCTCTCCGCTTTCGCTCAGATGAACAGGCCTTTCACTCCATACAGGATATACCGGCGCATCTTTCCGCTCGATCTTGCGGTATACAAACACGTCCTTCGCCGAACTGCCGGCGGTCACCCGCACCTTTCCACCGGGATCCGCCGTTTGAGCGGGAGTAGCCGCCCAGTTATACTGCGGGCTGCCTGGTTTCCCGGTCTTCCCGTCATACAATTCCACATAATGAAGGATGCTCACCGGTTGACCATATACATCGGTGGTGGATGCCTCGATGACATACCAGCCCGGGACAAAATGACTACCGGGGATCGGAACATTCAAACGATTGGAGCCGGTATCCGCTGTGACGGCCACCGTATCCCAGGTCCTGGCGCCCCTTGCCCAGCTTTCTTTTTTTGTCTCCTGGCGATATTCGTCATGCGGGAAAGAATCCAGGAATTCCTTTTCGGACAATACGAACCGGTCCGGCTCCTGCCACAGCCGTTTACGGATCAGGCGGCCTGGTGCCTGGAGAGGATAGATCGCAATATGTACCCTTGAAGCGACCGGCTGACCGGATAGATTGGTCGCCGCCAGCGATAGGCCCTTCAGACCGTCGGCTGCAAGATGGTCCTCCCGGACGAGGTGATCTGCGCCAGGGAGGTCGACGGCCAGTCTAAAGACCCGGTAGGCAGCAGGGATCAGGGTTGACCCACTCCGCGTCTCACCATCGATATCGGTTACATCGGCGGTTATGTTATAGGAAAACTCGGGGTCCGAGCTAACCGGAACCGACCTGTCGGGCAATGCGAGGTATACAAAATGGAACTTCCCATCGGCCCCGGTTCGTATTTCTCCATGGGCGATCTCCTGGGTGGGGCTGGAGGGCTGCCGGTTACGCCAGAATAGCCAATAATTTGGAAAACGCGCATTTCTTACCACCCGGTACCGGATCTTCGCCCCGCCGATGGCCTCGCCTGCATATCCCTTTACATCCCCGGTTACACGGATACTGTCCCCAATCCGGTAACTGCCTTTTTGTTTTTCAAATTCCACATAGAACTTCGGCCGCTTGTATTCTTCGACGGAGAAGTACTGACCGGTACCCAGCGGCTCATCCGCGATCCGGAACTTCCCGTTCAAACCGTTCTCCGGCAGACGGAACGTTCCGTGAAAGGATCCAAACTCATTGGTCGCCAATTCCTGCGTACTCAGCTTTTCCCCATTGGTATTGAAAAGGTCCACCGTCGCGGAATACCCCTGGAAAATTTTCAGCTTGCGGGTATCGTAATCGTAGGTCACCGCGATCCCCTTGAAATATACGGTCTGACCCGGCCGGTAAATCCCCCGGTCCAGGAAGAAAAAGACATGGGCATTCTTCTTTTCAAACGCCGCTCTATCCAGGGTAGAGTCCACATTTCCCGGGAACACAAAAAAATTGGGAACCATAGCATCCTGCTGAAAGAGATGATCATTCGGTATATGGATCTCCAGCAGCCGATTGGCAAAATGCCGGAGGTCCTGTTCCGCGATCCGGAAATACCCCTGCTGGTCGGCGACATAGGATTCCTCTTTGACGAGGTCGGGCAGTCGGGCCATGTTATTATATACCTGCTGCCAGACCTGTACGGCCGCTCCCGCCAATGGCTGACCGCTTTCCCGGTTCACCACAAAATAATCCCTTCCCTGGTTGATATACGCGATCGAGGAAACATATAGATACTGAACGGTGATCACCCCCTCAGACGGTTGCCATCCGGGAGTGCTGGAACCGATCAGCGCATATCCCCCTACCGGAAGGGAGGAGATAGCGATCTCCGTGTGATGCTCCTCGTAATCCTTTGCCGGTGGCAGGACCACCGACCAGGACCGGTAAACAGGCAGGCCAAGCAACCGGGTCCAATAGTCTTTTTGCCAGACATCCATCGACGGCGCCCGCTGTCCGGAGCTATCGAGCCGGACAAGGTGGAGATAAAGCCCGTTAAAATTACGCCAGCTCACAAGACAACGCATCGGCTGGTTGGGGATGTTGACCTTCTCGACCTCCAGGGTAAGCTGTTGCTGCAGGATCCTATGCAGAAGGGCCTCGCAGTTCGCCCGGCCTTCGCTGCTGTCTTTTTCCGTCAGCACTCTTTCACAGATCTCCCGCGCCAGCACATTGCCGTTATGGGCTGTATCTTCCCCCGGAGAAGAGGCATATCGCTCCGCCTGCAGAAACCAGGCCTGCGCCGCCGCCGGCAGCATCCCATACCTGTCGGTCAGACGGGCCAGCGCACGCCGGTACAGGCTGTCTTTATTGTCTGGTACCGAATAGGTCTTTGCAAAACCAAGCCGCTCGATATCCACATCCAGTAAGGCGTCGGGAGCAGGATCGGACAAATGCAGCCGGATCAGTTGCTGGAACAAACGCAAAGCCACAAAATGCAGCGAAAGGCTATCCTCCGTTCGGAAAAGATGATGAGCGTACGCAGTCGCATCACCAAAAACAGCCGGATCATCGATCTCGAATACAAAAGCGGGCCGGGTGATATCCTGCTCGCTCGTCTTAAAATAGTCCAATGCCTGATGCGCCAGCAGATCATACAAAGTGGGACGCAGATGCCGGGTATTGCCCTTGAGCAATATCGGTTCATAGGCCTCCAGCCTTGTCGATTGAAGAAGCTTTTCCTCGCGGAGAGAGGCCTGGTATAGTTCGCCGATCTTTTTATGAAAATCGCCGGTCGTCCAGGTAGCGGGGTCGCTCTTTACAAAATTGGACGTCTGGGTCCTGCTGTAGAACTTCCATCGATTTTGCTGGAAATAGGCCCAATATACACCGGCCTGTAAACTCTGCAGGATCGATCGGGCAGGCTGCCTGGCCGTGAGAATGGCCGTATCCAGTTCCCGGATGGACCCGGTTTCGGCATCTTGCCGGTTCAGCGACTGCAGACCGGTCTTATAGATCAACGCACGGATCGCCTGCGGATCATTGTTTTCCCTCCGGGCGAGCACATAGATCCCGTTCACCGCCGTCAATGCGGATTCCGTAAGCCCCTTGCCGTTGATCAGCGAATCCACCCTCTTCCATTTCGCATCATATTTTGTTTGCGCCGTTAGCACGGAACAGCATAGCAGACAACCAAATACACAGATAAGGGATAACGTATTCTTACGCCCGTCCATAGTAGATCATTTTACTTTTTAAAGTTACCGTTTTATTGGCGATGCTGACAATAAAGCAATTACACACGCGACCCCACAAAAAGAGCCTCCTGAATTTTCAGGAGGCTCTTTTATGACCTTTCAGGGAGCTTTTAGGTTTCAGGGAGCGTTCAGGGTTTTTCCTTTAGCGCCGCCCCGACTTCCGTTTGTATATTCTCTTTCGCATCCTTGAATTCCCGGATACCCTTTCCAAGGCCCTTCATAAAATCAGGTATCTTCTTAGCCCCGAATAAAACCAAAACAGCCAGGACGATCAGCATCCATTCACCACCGCCCGGCATCGACAACAACAGGTTAATTGAGAGATTCATAATCTTATTTTTAAAATGAATAAATCAGGTTCATCACCATAACATACGGTAGATCCCATATGCCGGATTGGAAAAAAGCCAATAAAGACGGGCTTTCCAGCGAATGTAAGGGCATGGTTATTGATTGCCGGAGAAGGCCTTGATTGGGGAGTTAAATCCCCTCATTGTGTACGAATATGCCTGCCTGTTCTACACAAAAAATTGTTTTCATTTTTCTAAATCCAAGGTCCGTTTGCTCTACGTAGCTCATTACTAAAATCAGCGTTATGAAAAATGAAAAAGAAAATTTGCAGGACTATCTCCAGGAGACGCTGTATGCTCCTCTCGATAGAAAAAAATTCCTCAAATACAGCGCACTCTCCGGCGGAGCTTTGGTACTCGGATTAGCCAGTTGTCACAAGGACAATAATGGAGGCGGGTCCAACAGTAATGCCATCGATGTAGGTTCCGGCGACCCGGGTATCCTCAATTTTGCCTATGCTTTGGAACAATTGGAGGCGGCCTTTTATATTATGGTCAACGCCAGCTTTTATTCCGGGGCAACCACGGCCGAGAAACAGGTTCTCAGCGACATCATGAACCATGAAATTGCGCATCGGGACCTGTTCAAGGCAGCGCTGGGATCGGGCGCCATCGCCACGCTTCAGTTCGACTTTTCCTCGGTGGACTTTACCAGCCGGGCAAGCGTACTGGGTACGGCAAAGGCGCTGGAAGATACAGGCGTTTCGGCTTACAACGGCGCGGGACAATACATCGCCAGCTCCGATTATCTCACGCTTGCCGGAAAGATCGTCTCCGTGGAAGCCCGCCATGCCGCCGCCATCCGGGATCTGCTCAATCCGAAGTCTGCCGATTTTGCGGGGGATGACGTAGTCTCCGCTTCTACCGGGCTGGACTTCTCCCGGACACCCAATTCGACTACGGGTGGGCCGAGTATCGTGGCCACCGCCAACACCTTTCTCAAGACCAAGATCTCCGCGACAAAACTTCCTTAACAACAGGCGTCAAAACGAATTGTATACGCGAGTAAAAAATTAAAAATTAACGTATGAAATCATTAAAAATCTTTGAAGAGGTCTATAGCAAAGAGGTTATAGACAAAAACTTCTCCCGCAGGGAGGCGTTGACAAAAGGTCTTGGCTTCGGGCTCAAGGCGGCGCTTGCCGCGATCCCCTTCGGTATTCTCGACGTCCTGAACAACAAGGCCAATGCGACCCCGGATAATCCTACGATCGTCGGCATCCTGAATTTTGCGCTGACCCTGGAATACCTGGAGTCCACTTTTTACACGACGGGATTGAATACATCCGGGCTGATCCCTTCTTCGGATGTAAAAGTGATGATGCAGATCAGTAAGCACGAAACGGCACACGTCGCCGTCCTGAAGCAAACGATCACCTCTTTGAGCGGGACACCGGTCGCGCAACCGAATTTCGATTTTACCGCCGGTGGCGCCTTTTCCGATGTCTTTACCAATTACCAGACCTTCCTTGCCCTGTCCAACGCCTTTGAAGATACCGGCGTCAGGGCCTATAAAGGACAGGCCGCCGGATTGCTGGGAACAGGCGCCGTTCTGACCGCTGCACTGGATATTCATTCCGTAGAAGCAAGACATGCTTCCGAGGTGAGGAGATTGCGCGGGCTGAAAGGGTGGATCTCCAATGCCGAGGCTAATGGTCTTCCTGCTGCCATCTATGCGGGAGAGGACAATACGACCGAGGGTACCATCGCCGTTGGAACGATCACCACCGCCCCCGCCGTATCCATCACAGAGGCATTCGATGAGCCGCTGACAATGGCCCAGGTGCTGGCAATCGCCGGTCCTTTTATCAAATCATAGTATAAAAAAAGCCCCTCGGGCGAGGGGCTTTTTTTATATATTACAAAGATCTATTTCTTCTTCAACACCTTCGCCATCGTCGCGCCGATATCCGCCGGGCTTTGTACGACATGGATCCCGCATTCCGTCATGATCTTCATCTTGGCCGCTGCCGTATCATCCGCTCCGCCGATAATGGCGCCGGCATGTCCCATCCGTCGGCCGGGAGGAGCCGTTTGACCAGCGATAAATCCTACAACCGGTTTGCGGCTGTTGTCCTTGATCCACCGGGCAGCTTCGGCTTCCATGCTACCGCCGATCTCTCCGATCATCACGATCCCATCCGTACCGGGGTCGTTCATCAGCATCTCGACCGCTTCCTTGGTAGGCGTTCCGATGATGGGGTCGCCGCCGATCCCTACCGCCGTGGAAATACCAAGACCTGCCTTCGCAACCTGGTCGGCCGCTTCATAGGTAAGCGTACCGGATTTGCTGACGATCCCTATCCGACCCGGTATAAAAACGAATCCGGGCATGATCCCCACCTTACATTCGCCCGCCGTTATCACACCCGGGCAGTTGGGTCCGATCAATCGGGTATTTTTTCCCTGCAGATAATTCTTTGCCTTTACCATATCCTGTACCGGGATCCCTTCGGTGATACAAACCACCAGCGCGATACCGGCCTCCGTTGCCTCCATGATCGCATCGGCCGCAAAAGCGGGGGGAACGAATATGATCGATACATTCGCACCGGTCGCCTTTACCGCATCCTCCACCGTATTATAGACGGGTCTTTCAATATGGGTGCTTCCACCTTTACCCGGCGTTACACCCCCTACGACCTGGGTACCGTAATCGATCATTTGTGTAGCATGAAAAGTTCCTTCTGTCCCTGTAAAACCCTGAACGATGATCCTGGACTGCTTGTTGACTAAGATTGACATGAGAATAGATTTGATATCGGCCTTTTACGATTCGGTGGGCAAAAATAGGGAATTTACCCCATTTTATTCCTCCATCCCTTACTTTAATAAGTCATCCATATTACGGTTATTATCGATCTTCCCCTTCATTTCCAACATCCGCATATCCTTGGCGTCCTGCAGGAACTCGCTGGCGAATATAAATTCATTCAACAGCTTGTTCTTGCTAAAGATGATCTCCTTATTGCTCCCTTCCCATTCCTTCAACCCCTTGTACATATAAATAATATGATCCCCGATCTCCATAACGCTGTTCATGTCATGGGTGTTGACCACCGTGGTGATATTGTATTCGAGCGTGATCTCTTTTATAAGCTTATCGATCAGCAGGGAGGTCTGGGGGTCCAGACCCGAATTGGGCTCGTCACAAAAAAGGTATTTTGGATTCAGCACGATCGCCCGGGCGATACCCACCCGTTTTTTCATGCCGCCGGAGATCTCGGCAGGGAATTTTTTATTGGCATCCTTCAGGTTCACCCGGTCCAGCACCTCATTCACCCGTTTCAGCTTCTCGCCGTAGGTACTCTTGGTGAACATATCAAGGGGGAACATGACATTCTGTTCCACCGTCATGCTGTCGAACAACGCCGATCCCTGGAACAGCATTCCGATGCTTTGGCGTAGTTCCTTGCGGTTCTCTTCATTCATCTCTGAAAAATTCATCCCATCATAGGTGATCTCCCCGCTATCCGGTTCGAACAGGCCGACAAGGCATTTCATCAGCACGGTCTTGCCGCTGCCGCTGGTGCCGATGATCAGATTGCACTTCCCCGTCTGAAAAACGGCACTCACATCACTGATCACCACCTTGTCGCCAAATCCCTTTTTTATATCTTTTACTTCGATCATAATTTATCGTCTTTTTGGTCGGCCGTCATAGCAAGAGTGCAGCAAGCAGGTAATCAGCAAACAGCACCAGCACGCAGCTCACCACCACCGATTTGGTGCTGGCCCGCCCGATCTCCAGTGCGCCGCCCTGTACATTATATCCGTAATAAGCCGGTATGCTGGAAATAATAAAGGAGAACGTATAAGCCTTCGCAAGGGCGAAGAAAACATTATACGGCTTAAAGAACTGATGCAGTCCTTTATCAAACGCCGCTCCCGATAAAATACCCGTCGCCGTACCCGCCATCCGGCCACCCCAGATCCCCAGCACCGCCGAGATCACTACCAGCATAGGGATCACCACGATCGCCGCCAGCAGCTTTGGCAATACCAGGTAGGTCTTTGTATTGATCCCCATGATCTCCAGCGCGTCGATCTGCTCACTCACCCGCATATTACCCAGCTCACTGGCGATCTTACTGCCCACCACGCCGGCAAGGACGATACAGACCAGGGTGGGAGAGAACTCCAGGATCACCGTATCCCGTACGATCTGCGCGATAGTGGAAAGGGGAATAAAGGGACTCACCAGCTGATAGGCCGTCTGGAGAGTGGACACCGCGCCCATAAAAACGGAAATTATAACCACAATGCCCAGCGACCCTATACCCAGCTCCGAGCATTGGTGCATAAACTCCTTCCAGTACATCTTGGCATTCTCCGGCTTGGAGAACATCCCTTTCAGCATCAATAGGTAGCGGCCGAATTCGGTAAAAAATGTCATGAATTAAAAGTACTGGTTTATAAGCTTGTTCCGGTTAATTTTTTAGGTCGGCATTTCCTCTCTCTCCGACATCCTTGCGACGCTCCCTTGTACGGTTGCGGCTCTATTCCTCATCTTCTTTGGCTGCTAAAGCAGCCTTCCGCTCACGGGACGCTGTGCGTCCTCCTGGTCTAACAGAACTTCGTCAGAGCTTCGTTCCTCGCTCTTTCTCGTTCGTACCCTTCGCCTTCGCTCGGGTATCCTTCGGACGATAGCCCTCCGGGCTATCTTTTTGTTCTCTTCCACCACGGCGCCTTCTTTGCCTCCTCGTCATTCGGCAGATTCTTACACTTGATCTGCGCATCGACGATCGCCACCAGCGCCATATTATAAATATTGCGCACCGTACTGCCCAGCTGCAACACATGCACCGGTTTTTTCAGACCAAGCAGGATCGGACCGATGGCATCGGCGCCCCCTACCTCTTTCAGCAGGTTATAGGCGATATTCCCCGCCGCCAGGTTTGGAAAGACAAGTGTATTCACCTCCTGGTCCACCAATTCGCTAAAGGGATAATTCTCCTTGATCAGGTCATTGTTCAACGCAATGCTGGCCTGCATCTCCCCATCCACGATCAGGGTCGGGTTCTTTTGCTTTACGATGGCCCGTGCCTCCGCCACCAGCCGCGCCTCGGGAGAGTCGCTGGTGCCGAAATTGGAATAGCTCAGCATCGCCACCCGCGGGGTAAGATTAAAATTCTGCACTTCCCGGGCTACCAGCAGGGTAATATCCGCCAGATCTTCCGCCGTAGGATTGAAATTCACCGTGGTATCGGCCAGGAACAAGGGACCCTTCTTTGTCAGCAGCAGGTACATACCGGCGATCTTCCTGACGCCATCCTCGGTACCGATCGCCTGCAGGGCAGGACGGATGGTATCGGGGTAGTTCTTTGTAAGACCCGAGATCATCGCATCCGCCTCACCGGTCTCCACCATCATACACCCGAAATAGTTCCGGTCGCGCATGATCTTGTAGGCTTCATATTTATTGAAACCCCGCCGCTGACGTTTTTGGAAAAAGAGTTCGCCAAAACGCTTTCTCTGTTCCTCATACTCATCATTATAAGGATTGATGACCGGCATTCCGTCGAGATCGATCTGGTTGGCGGCCGCAATATGCCGGATCTTTCTTTCATCTCCCAGCAACATCGGGAAGGCGACGCCTTCATCATAAAGCAGCTGCGCCACTTTCAGGATCTTTAAGTTATCGGCTTCCGCAAAGACGACCCTTTTTGGGTTCAACCTCGCCTTTCCGCTCAACAACCGCATCAGCTGGTTGTCCAGACCCAGCCGTTTGTTCAGATCGATCGCATAGGATTCCCAGTTCTCGATCTTTATCTGGGCTACCCCACTGTCGATGGCCGCCTTGGCAACCGCCGGCGCCACCGTCGACAACAGTCTCGGGTCCAATGGTTTGGGAATAATATAAGTTGACCCGAATAGCATGTTCTTTTCATTGTAGGCCATGTTCACGATATCCGGTACCGGCGTCTTGGCCAGATCGGCCAGGGCCTTGACCGCCGCCAGCTTCATCTCTTCGTTGATCTGGGTGGCCCGGACATCCAGGGCGCCCCGGAAGATAAAGGGGAACCCCAGCACATTGTTCACCTGGTTGGGATAATCGCTGCGGCCGGTGGCCATGATGATATCGTCCCGTACGGCCGTCGCCTGCTCATAGCTGATCTCGGGATCGGGATTGGCCATGGCAAATACGATGGGCTTCCGGGCCATGCTCTTCACCATCTCCGGCGAAAGCACGTTGCCCACGCTCAGCCCGACGAATACATCCGCATCCTTCATCGCCTTCTCCAGGGTCCAGTCACTTTTTTTGACGGCGAATTTCTTTTTCTGCTCGTCAAGATCGGTCCGTTCTTCATGCAATACACCATCCTTATCGAAGAGGATAAAGTTCTCATATTTCGCGCCCAGCGCTACATACAGCTTCGTACAGGCCATGGCCGCCGCACCGGCGCCATTGACGACAAAACGCACTTTGTCAATCTTCTTCTTCTGGACTTCCAGCGCATTCAAAAGGGCCGCGCTGCTGATGATGGCCGTGCCATGCTGGTCGTCATGCATCACAGGGATCTTCAGCTGCTCCCGTAGCTCCCGCTCGATATAAAAACATTCCGGGGCCTTGATATCCTCGAGGTTGATGCCGCCAAAGGTCGGCTCCAGCGCCTTTACGATCTGTACAAATTTTACGGGATCCTTTTCATTGATCTCGATATCGAACACGTCGATGTCGGCAAAGATCTTGAATAAGACCCCCTTTCCTTCCATCACCGGCTTCGAAGCCTCCGGGCCGATATCGCCCAGCCCCAATACCGCCGTTCCATTACTGATCACGGCGACCAGGTTGCCCTTGGCCGTATACTTATAGACATCTTCCGGGTTCTTGTAGATCTCTTTACATGGCTCGGCTACACCGGGAGAATAGGCCAGGGAGAGATCCCTTTGTGTCTTAGCCTCCTTGGTAGGTATGACCTCGATCTTACCGGGCCTTCCTTTAGAATGATATTCAAGCGCCTGCTCTTTACGGAGCTGTTTTTTTTGCATACAGGCTGCAAAATACGAAAATGCCGCCAAACCCCCCTTTACCCCATTTTAGCCCCGGAGACCCGTTTTTTACCATTTTCTGCCGCCGCCCCAACATAGGGCAAGGGCCGAATTTTATCCCGCAGACCCTTCCCTGCTGGCGCACGACAGCGGCAACCCCGATGGAGGAGCCGCCGATGCCGCCGAAAAACAATTTGTAAAAGGATATAAAAAATATCGTTAAGGCTAACCGGTAAATTCAATCTGGCTCCCCATCCAGGCCATCATCCCGGCGCCGATCCCGATGGCCGATTCGTCGATATTAAAAGTGGGTGTATGTACACCGGATGTAATGCCTTTCTCCACATTCATCACCCCCAGCCGGTAGAAACACCCGGGGATCTGCCGGGTATAATAACCAAAATCTTCCGCCCCAAGCCGCACTTCCGTCTCCAGCACATTGGCCGCCCCTATATACTCCCGGGCACAGGCCCGGGCAATAGGGTCCAATGCTTCATTATTATAGACCATGGGATAGCCGACATCGATATGCAGATCGATCTCCGCCCCCATGCTGTGTACCAGCTCTGTCGCCATCTTGCGGATCAGGTCATGGGCGCGGTACCGCCACTCTTCATCCATCGCCCGAAAGGTGCCCATCAGCTTTACCTCGCTGGGGATCACATTGGTGGTATGACCACCCTGGACGGAAGTGATGGACAATACCGAGGGGGACAGCGGGTTCCGGTTCCGGCTGACGATCTGCTGCAATGCCACGATGAGATGCGAAGCGACCAGGATCGTATCGACCGTCAGATGAGGCGCCGCCGCATGACCTCCCTTTCCTTTTATCGTTATATAAAGCTCATCGGCGCTGGCCATCACCATCCCGCCGCGGAAGCTGAGCTTTCCGATCTCAAGACCCGGATGTACATGCAGCCCGAAAATGGCCTGGGGCTGGGGATCCTTTAACACGTCCTCCTTGATCATCAGGCTGGCGCCGCCGGGATTCTTTTCCTCTCCGGGCTGAAAGATCAGCTTTACCGTTCCCTCCCACTCCTCCTTCAGTTCCTGCAGGATCCTCGACGCCCCCAGCAGGATCGTCGTATGCACATCATGCCCGCAGGCATGCATCACGCCTTCGTTCACGGACTTATAGGGAATGTCGTTCTCCTCCCGGATCGGCAGGGCATCCATATCCGCCCGCAGCGCGATGACACGCTTGCCGGGATTCCGGCCTTCGATGATCCCGACGACGCCCGTCGTGGCCATCACGGTAAAAGGAATACCGAGCTCCGTTAATTTTTCCTGGACGAATTTCGAGGTCCCGAACTCCTGGTAGCTCAATTCGGGATGCGCATGCAGATGATGCCTGATCGAGATAAAATCCGGTGCGTATTGTTTGGCGAGTTGCTGGATCCTTTCTTTCAACATGGATATTGACTTTATAACTTTCCTTCGATCGTGTCCCGGATAATATACATGCTGCCGGAAGGAAATAACCGGGATAACTGTTTCTGAAAATCTTCCGCCTCCTCCTGGGTCATAAAATTACCCGCCTTCAATTTGTAATTGGGCGCCTGGTAAAGCAGGTACAGCTTCAGGTCCGGGAACTCCTGGTATAGCTTTGCCTTTGCCGTAAAGACCTTATTGCGATCGGGAGAATTGACGACCAGGATCCGGAAACCAGGCATTATCCTCCGGCTGTCCCGGGTCGTCTCTTCATTGATCTCGATCTGCTTGCGCACCAGCTGATCGATCCGCGGATCCTTTGTCACTACGACCGCCGCCGAATCCGTCCTGACATCCTGCGAGGTCTGCGCCCATCCGGTCGACACCCCCATCAGGAGAAGAACCACCATGCTAAATAGACCTTTATGCATAATAACTTTTTTGATGTTCAATAGCCGCCCGCACCCGCAACGGCGGCCCCCTGTCCATTTACGATCTCCACGCTCGCGCTGCAACCCAGCCTGTCCGCACCGGCTTCGATGAGCTGCCGGGCAAACGCATATTGACGGATACCACCCGATGCCTTGATCCGGATCCCCGAAGGCAGGCTCCGCCGCATCAGCTGCACCGCCTCGATCGTAGCCCCCTTTTCGGCATACCCCGTGGAGGTCTTCAAAAAATCGACACCCACCCGGCTGTAGACCGAACAACACCGGACGATCTCCTCATCGGTCAGGATCCCGCTCTCGATGATGACCTTTACGATCTTTCCCGCGGAATGGATCCGGGCTGTCAACACACCCATCTCTTCTTCCAGCAAAGACCAGTCCCCATTCTTCAGGGCGACCAGGTCGATCACCACATCCAATTCCTCCGCCCCATCGGCCAGCGCCTGCTCCACTTCGACCTCCTTTGCCTTCACCGCCGAGTATCCGAACGGGAACCCGATGACCGTCGCCACCTTCACCCCCCGATCGCCTGCACCTTCGCCCTTTCGCGCCCCCTGCACCAGCCTCACCGCCTCCCGAACCAGGGGCGGGGGAATGCACACCGCCGCAAAGCCATACTCAATAGCCTCTTTACATATTTTATTTATCTCTATGTAAGTGGTGGTGGGCTTTAAAATGGTATGATCGATATAATGGGCAATGTCAATCACCGACTTATTTAAAACTATTTTACCGTTAATAAAATATTCGACCGTTAAAATTACTCCATTTAAGTAAATTCGGGACCATTTTAATCAGACTAAAACTAATCAACAACATGAGAAGCTCCAGAACCCAACCTCCTTTCCGACATCATCGGTCAGGCAGGACCTTAGCCTTGCTTATTCCGCTACTATGCCTCGCGCTCTTTTCCGGCGCACAAACGACTTTTCCCATCAACGGCGTCGCCGATCCCCGGGAAGGTTGCTATGCATTCACACACGCCACGCTCGTAAAAGACGGACAGAGCACCATCCCCGATGCGACCCTCGTCATCCGGGACGGCCTGATCGTCGGAGCCGGCACAGGGCTGGCAGTGCCGAAAGATGCCGTCGTGATCGACTGCAGCGGAAAATATATCTACCCTTCTTTTATCGATATCTATAGCGATTACGGGATCCCTACCGCCGAAAGGGAAGCCCGGGGAGGCCGCGGCGCCGGCGGATTCGACTTCCGGGCCCCTGCCCAGATCACGTCCAACACAAAGGGCGCGTATAACTGGAACCAGGCCGTTCACCCCGAAACGGATGCGTTCCGCCTTTTTACCGTAGATGATGCCAAGGCAAAACCCCTTCGGGAAGCTGGCTTCGGCACGGTTCTCTCCCATGACAAGGACGGTATCGCCCGCGGTACCGGCGTTGTGGTCACCCTGGCCAACGAGAACGAGAACCTCGTCATCGTCAAACAAAAGGCTTCCGCCAATTACTCCCTGAACAAAGGAACGTCGACACAAAGCTATCCCAGCTCCCTGATGGGCTCCATCGCCCTGCTGCGCCAGACCTATATCGATGCACAATGGTACAAGGGCCAGCCCTACCACGAAGGGACCAACCTGAGCCTGCAAGCCTGGAACGAAGAACAGACGCTTCCCCAGATCTTCGATGGAGGAGATAAATGGGGCGATCTCCACGGCGACCGGATCGGTGACGAATTTGGCGTACAATATATCATAAAGGCCGGAGGCAACGAATACCAGCGTATGCAGGAGATCGCCGCTACAAAGGCGACCTATATCGTACCGCTGAACTTTCCGCAGGCCATGGACGTGGAAGACCCCGACAACGCCCGTTTTGTATCCCTGACCGATATGAAGCACTGGGAACTCGCGCCCACCAATCCCGGAGCCTTTGAAAAGGCAGGTATCCCCTTCTGTCTTACCGCCTCCGATCTGCGCGACCCAAAGCAATTCCTCACCAACCTCCGCAAGGCATTTGATTATGGCCTTACCGGGAACAAGGCCCTGGAAGCCCTCACAAAGATACCCGCCAATCTCATCGGCATCTATGATAAAGTAGGCAGCCTCGACGCAGGAAAACTGGCGAACTTCCTCATCACCACCGGCCCCATCTTCAACGAGAGGACCAATATCGTAGAGAACTGGGTACAGGGAAAGAAATATGGCGTAAAAGAGGAGGCCTGGAAAGATATCAAAGGACAATATGCCCTGATTGTCACCACGGCCGCAGGAGCATCCACGAATTATACGCTGGATGTAAGATCGACCGCTGCGGCGAGCGTGATTGCCATGGATACCCTTCCCGGTAAGTTCAGCTTCGACGGCAAGCTCGTCTCCTTGAGCTTTGGCGGTCCTGCCCCTGCGGGTGGCGGACGCGGCGGTGCGGCTCCCGGTGGGGAAGCCGGCGGTGCGTCCGGCGGCAGAAGACCCGGCGGTGGCGGCGGAGGACGCCCCACGGCAGCTACCCGTCTCAGTGGTGTGGTAAACGGAGATGTCTGGAATGGCAACGGGACCGACTCTGCCGGTAACCTTGTCGTCTGGACGGCTACCTTTACAAAGGCAAGCGCCGATACTGCCGCTGCCCCCCGCAGAAGACCCGCCCGCATCGGGAAAGTGGTCTATCCCTTCGATGGTTATGGATGGGATAGCCTGCCGCATCAGCAGGACTACCTGATAAAAAATGCAACGGTCTGGACCAACGAAAAAGAAGGCCGGATGCAAGGCACCGACGTACTCGTCCATGCAGGCAAGATCGCAAAGATCGGCAAAGGCCTCTCTGCCGGAGGCGCCACCGTCATCGACGGCACCGGCAAATACCTGACCCCCGGCATCATCGACGAACACTCCCATATCGCCGCCTTCTCGATCAACGAAGGCGCCCAGTCCGTAACATCCGAAGTGCGTATCGCCGACAACCTGAACCCGGAAGATATAAATATCTACCGCCAGCTCGCCGGCGGCGTCACCTCCTCCCATATCCTGCATGGCTCCGCCAATACCATCGGCGGCCAGACACAGCTGATCAAATTACGCTGGGGCGTCGACGATGAAGGATTGAAATTCAGGAACTGGGACCCCTTTATCAAATTCGCGCTCGGGGAGAACGTAAAGCGTACGACATCCACGAATAATAATCGTTTCCCCGATACCCGTATGGGCGTGGAAGAAGTCCTGACGGACGCCTTTACAAGGGCCCGCGATTATGAAAAACAACGCAAGGCGGCTCCCAATGCCACCCGCCGCGACCTGGAGCTGGATGCGCTCGTAGAGATCCTGGAGCACAAACGGTTCATCACCTGTCACTCCTATGTACAAAGCGAGATCACATCCCTGATGCGGGTTGCCGAGAAATTCGGTTTCCGTGTCAATACCTTCACCCATATCCTCGAAGGCTATAAAGTGGCCGATAAGATGAAGGAACATGGCGCCAATGCATCTACCTTCTCCGATTGGTGGGCCTATAAGGTGGAAGTGACAGACGCGATCGCCTACAATGCGACGATCATGCAACGCGAAGGACTCAACGTCTGTATCAACTCCGATGATGCCGAACAGGCCCGTCACCTCAACCAGGAAGCAGCCAAGAGCGTAAAATACGGAGGCATGTCCGAAGAAGACGCCTTTAAAATGGTGACGCTCAACCCCGCCAGGGCCCTCCACGTGGCCGACCGGGTAGGCAGCATCAAGGAAGGAAAAGACGCCGACCTGGTATTGTGGAGCGACAACCCGCTCAGCATCTACGCAAAACCCGAACGCACCATGGTAGATGGTATCATCTATTTCGATATCGAACGGGATGCCGCCCTGCGCAAAAGCATCGCGGCCGAACGGAACCGGCTAATCCAGAAACTGGTGGGAGAAAAAAGAACCGGCACCCCGATGGCCGCCGCCACCCCCAGCTTCCATATCGAGCTCAGCTGCGGCGATCATGAACACCATGACGGCCTGCTGACGATCGACGAAGACGGCGACGACACGGATACCAATGTCACCGCCACCGGTTCGGCTAATACCAATTCTAACCATTAAAATGATTATCACAATGCACAAGCTATATAGCACCGTCATCGCCCTCTCCCTGCTGACCGCCACCGCGGCCAGGGCCCAGGATGACGTATATCCCGCAAAAGACTATAAAGGAAAATTATTCATCACCGGCGGGACCATCCATGTCGGTAATGGCCAGATCATCGAGAACGGCACCATCGAAGTGGACAACGGCAAGATCGTACAGATAGGGACCAATATCTCCGCCTCCGGCAGCGATGCCAAGGTCGTCGACGCAAAAGGCAAACAGGTCTACCCCGGTCTTATCCTCCCCGTCACCGACCTCGGACTAAAAGAGATCGGCAGCGGAGTAAGAGGCTCCAACGATTACCTGGAGCTGGGCGACCTGAATCCCAGCGTCCGGTCCATCGTAGCGTATAACACCGATTCGAAGATCATCAACACGCTGAAGGCAAACGGTATCCTCCTGGCCGGCATTACCCCCCAGGGCGGCACGATCAGCGGTTCTTCCACCGTCGTCCAACTCGACGCCTGGAACTGGGAAGATGCGGCCTATAAGATGGAGAACGCCATTCACGTCAACCTCCCCTCCTTTATCTCCCGTATGGGACGGCGCGGCGGCGGTGGCGGCGGAAGATTTGGCGGACAAGCTCCCACCGATCCCACAAAGGAAGCCCTGGCAAAGATCGAAGAGATCAAATCCTTCTTCCGGCAGGCAAAAGCCTATCTGCAGGAACCGGCGCATAAAGAGACCAACCTGAAATTCGAAGCCGTAAAAGGACTGTACAGCAAACAACAGAAACTTTTCGTTCACGGGGACCAGGTCAAACAAATGCTGGTAGCGATCGATTTCGCAAAAGAGTTCGGCTTCGACGTGACCGTCGTAGGCGGCAGCGAAAGCTGGCTGATCGCCGATCTGCTGAAACAAAACAATATCTCCGTCATCCTCCAGCAGACAAACAGCCTGCCGACAACCGAGGACGACGACTATGACCAGCCTTTCAAAACCCCGGCCGTCCTGCAAAAGGCCGGCGTCCTCTTCGCGATCAACGACGAACACGAAGAGACCCGCTATCGTAACCTCATGTTCAATGCAGGCGTAGCCGCCGCGCATGGCCTTACAAAGGAACAGGCGCTGGAGGCCATCACCCTCAGCAGCGCAAAGATCCTGGGCATCGGCGACCGTACCGGCTCTCTCGAGACCGGGAAAGACGCCAATATTGTCATCAGCGCCGGCGACATCCTCGACATGCGGACCAGCCTCATCGAACATTGCTTCATCCAGGGCCGCGAAGTAAGCCTGGAGAATAAACAAACGCAACTATACAAACGTTATATGGGCAAATACGGCCTTCCCCTCTAACCTCTCTAAATAAAAAGCCCGGTCGCAGACCGGGCTTTTTTTATGTCTTATTCACTTCGCAAACTCTTTATCGGGTTCATCAGCGCCGCCTTTATCGATTGAAAGCTGATCGTAGCCAGCGCGATCAGGATCGCCGCCGCTCCCGCCAGCACGAAGATCCACCAGCTCACCGTAATATGATAGGCGAAATTTTGCAGCCATCCATTCATCGCCCACCAGGCAACAGGCGAGGCGATCAGGATAGCGATCACAACCAGGCTTAAAAAATTACGCACCATCAGCGTCATAATATTGGTCACGCTGGCCCCCAATACCTTGCGGATGCCAATTTCCTTGATCCGGACCTGCGCCGTATATGTAGCCAGACCCAGCAGACCCAGACAGGAGATCAGGATCGCAATGACCGAGAAGATATTCAGCAGGCTCCCCGTCCGTTGATCGGAGGCATACAGGGCCCCGTATTTTTCATCGAGGAAGGTATATTCGAATGGCAATCCCGGGTTGTATTGCTCCCATAACCCCTTGACGGCAGCAATGGCCGCGGTCGCCTCCCTGCCGGTCGTCTTTATATACAATAAGCTGCTCGCCGGACTAAAATATAAAACCGCCGGCTCGATCCTTACCTTCATCGAAGCAAAATTATAATCCTTTGCTATCCCGATGATGGTCCCCTTTTGACCCCACAGGGAGAGACGCTGGCCGATCGGGTTCTTTATACCCATCATCCGGGCCGCTGTTTCGTTGAGGATAAAATGCGCGGAATCCGTTGGGACACCGGTGAAATTCGCGCCCTCCGCCATTTTCATCTTCAGGCTGGGTATAAATTGTTCATCCACGGCCATCGGGTAGATAATAAAAGTGCTGTTGACATCCTTCCCATCCCAAACGACATCACCCGTCGTCCGGCCATTATTGACAAGATTGCTATTCGTGGTCGTGACCGCCAATATCGAAGACTGACGCTGCAACCCCGCCTTTACGGCAGCCATGTGCCCCTGCATCTGTCTGGCAGGAAAATAAAATACCTGCGACCGGTCATACCCGGGGTCCAGCTGACGGATATAATTCAGTTGCCGCCCGATGACCAGGGTCCCGATGATCAGCGTGACGGAAACGACAAATTGCGTCGTGACCAATACCTTCCGGAAGACCACATTCCCGATGCCGGAACGCAGCTTTCCCTTCAATGCCTTTAACGGCTCGAAAGAGGAAAGCAACACCGCGGGATAAATGGCCGAGGCGGCGATCGTTCCGATACCCGCGATCAGGACCGTCCCCCAAAGACGACCGTCCAGCAGATCGAGACGCAGATGTTTATGCGACAGCTCATTATAGGATGGGATCAGTAACCAGATGACCAGCAGGGCGAGTAACAGCGCGATCAGGAAGAACAGGACCGACTCTATGATAAACTGCGCAAACAGCTGACGCTTTTCGGCGCCCACTATCTTCCGGATGCTTACCTCCTTTGCCCGTAACATCGCCCGGGCAGTGGAAAGGTTGACATAATTGATGCTGGCAATGAGTAAGATCAGGACCGCGATCACAAAGAAGATCTTTACCGTCTGCTGGGCCGGCGCCTTGCCGTCCGCTTCGTGCAAATGGATATCCTTTAATGGTTGTAGCTCGAAGGCGTTCTCGGTAAGAGAGACCTTGATATGCGGCGCATTGGCAGCCTGGATCCGGATCAGCTGCTCCCCGATCTTTTTTACGTCGGCGCCCGGCCGGACCTCCAGGAAAGTAATATAGCCGAAATTACCCCAGTCGTTGTCCAGGTTCTTCCAGAAAGCTCCGGGTTCCTCATACTCCCTGGCGACCAGCGCCATCGGGAAGAACATATTGTAATGGATAGAAGAGTTATCCGGGAAATCTTCCAACACTCCGCTGACCGTATAATTGTCCTTATGATCTCCCTGGATCACCTTCCCGATGGGATCTTCGTCCCCAAAATACTTTTTGGCGGTGGACTGGGTGATAAGGATCGATTGATCGTTGGGGAAAAGTTTGTTCCGGTCTCCCCGGATCAGGGTAAAATCGAATAGCTGCAACAGGGTAGGGTCCGTATAAGCCGCCGCCGGCTCCTGGAAGGTCCTGTCCTTATAGCTATAGACAGTATGGTCATAATTGGCGATGATCCTTACCGCACCCGCCACCGCAGGAATGTCCTTTACCGCATGGGCCGCCACCGCCCCCTGCGTCGTACCCCAGACCCTTCTCGAAGGGCCCATGCCTATCGGGGAATTTACTTTATAGATCCGGGCGGCTTTGTGGTGGTACTGATCAAAGCTTAGTTCATCCTGTACCCATAGCAGGATCAGGATGCCGACGGCCAGACCGGCCGTAAGCCCGGTGACATTGATCAATGAATACAGACGATTATTGACGATATTTCGCCAGGCCGTCTTAAAATAATTTTTAAGCATACCTTAAAATACAAAAAATCCCGGCTGGTTAAGCCGGGATCTTCCTATAAATATTATCACGATGCATACGCCTGTCATCTGCCTGTCAATACACGTCCTGCGCGCGTAATAAGGTTATGCATCGCATTCTTACTGCTTCGGGTTCAATGCCTGTTTGATCTTTTCCTGCACATCCTGCAAATGATATTTGCTCAGCTTATCCGTCTCACGGGGAATAGCCCCTCCGATCTCGTTCTTCAATTCCACGAGCTGGGCCCGGGCGATAGACGGGATGTCGGTGAGCATGATATCACCCGTAAATGCCGCGCCAAATCCCCTGGGCGCTCTGCCGGCAGCGCCGGCGGGAGCAGCGGCGGGTTCCGGATTGATCAGGCTGATCAATGTCTCGACATACACCTTTTGCAGGTTACGACGATAGATATCGATGGGGCTGGCGGCGCCAAGCTCTGACCATACGCCCTTCTTGGTATCGTTCATCATCTCGTCCACTCCATACGAACCCGTATAGCGACCGGAACATACCGACAACCGGTAAAGACGCGCGGGAGACAAAAGGCTTTTCAGCGTATTCGCCTGCAACGTAGCTACCTGCTCTTCCGTACCGGGGTTGCTGAACTTATTCAGGATATCCTTATTCAACAGCCAGGTCGGTGTTGCAAACAGTTGTTTGTTAAGGAACTCCACCGCATCCTTCTGCATGGCCCTGGGAGTCGGCTCATATACGTCGCCCTGTTGCTCGATGCTCTTAAAGGTCTCATTGATACCGCCGACGTTCTTGGTGACATGACCCATATAACGGCCGAACTGTCCTACCAGCTGCTGGTACATCTCTTCCAGGTTATCATATTGATCGGCCTCTTCGTGCGTCCATTCCGGCAGGTTCGGCAGGATACGTTTCAGGTTCTTGATACCGTATTCGCTGGCCTTGACCGCGTTGTCGCTAAGATCTTCCGTCTGTGCGCGGGCGTCGGCATTCTGTCCTTCTCCGCCAAACCAAAGACGGGGGTTGGCTTTCAGACTATCGACCACCAGCTTGTTCAGGATCTTCTTTTCGTCTTCCTCGCTCTTTGCGTCCGGCAGACCCTTATATCCCCACATGATGGCCCATTTGTCATAGTCACCGATCCGGGGATAAAGTCCCTTCGGACTAATGTTGTCTTCCGGCTGCGCGACATAGTTAAAACGGGCATAATCCATGATCGAGGCGGTATGGCCATTGGCTTCCACCCAGGCCTTGTCGCGTAATTTCTCCACCGGCGTCTTGCTGCTGCTGCCCATGTTATGACGCAGACCCAGCGTGTGTCCGACCTCATGCGAGGAGACAAAACGTATCAGATCGCCCATCAGCGCATCGTCATACTTCATCCGGCGGGCACGCGGATCGACCGCCGCCGTCTGGATCATATACCAGTCATGCACCAGCTTCATCACATTGTGGTACCATCCGATATGGCTTTCCAGGATCTCACCGCTGCGGGGATCGGCTACATTCGGACCATAGGCGTTCTCGACATCCGAGGCGAAATAGCGGATCACGGAGAACCGGGCATCTTCCATGCTCATGGTCTTGTCGTTCTCCGGCCATTCTTTGCCGACGATGGCATTCTTAAACCCGGCTTTTTCAAAGGCGACCTGCCAGTCATTGATACCGGCGATCAGGTAAGGCCTCCATTGTTTGGGAGTGGCCGGATCGATATAATATACGATCTGTTTTTTAGGTTCTACCAATTCTCCGCGTTTCCATTTTTCGACATCCTCGTCCTTTGGTTCCAGTCTCCAGTGATGGATAAAACGGGTTTCTTCCACCCGTTGCTGATTGTCAGTATAAGTAGTATACTGGCTGGCAAAAAAGCCCACACGGGGATCGAATATCCGTTTGCGCATCGGCGTCTTTGGCAACAGCAGGAAAGAGTTGTTCAGCTCCATCGTCACCGCTCCCGTCTCTTCCGCCGCCGCCAGCGTACCACCGGCATTGCGTCCCATGGGAGCCCCTACACCCGGTGTAGGATTGGAGGTAAAGGTCTTGATCGTCCGGATCTCCGTATTGATGGGATAGGTATGGATCGACTCGATATAGGACCGGTCCGCCGAAATAGCCGTCAGGCTAAAACGCCTCTTGATGGCGGGTGTCAGACTGACGACCTGGTTGTCGCCCTTAAAGAAATCCGTCACCTCGATCACCACCGTGTTGGAGGTGGAATCGGCCGACTTCCCATAAGCACGGATATCGAAGGCTTCCGCGATCGGGTTCATATTGGAGTTGGTCACCGCCTGTGCGATCGGTCCCGTGGAATCGGCCGATACATTCACGATCGTCAGCACCTTTAAGAAAAGCCTGTGCGAAGGACCCTTCTCCCAACGGATGGTCTGCAGGTTCACCTGCTCCCCGCCATAGTTGCCGCCCGCCGCCGTCTTGCCAAAACGGGTGCTGACCAGGATGTCGCGGCCGATGATCGAATCCGGGATCTCGAAGTACCATTTGTCATCTATCCGGTGTACCGTAAAAAGGCCGGGATGGCTGATAGCCTTGTCCGTAATGACGTCTTTATAAGGCTTTGGCTCCACTCTCGGAGCAGCCGCAGCGCCTCCGCGTCCGCCAAAAGCCGGTGCGCCGCCTGCAGGATTTTGATTGGGATTGCCTGGCCGTTGCTGGGCGATGGCTGCCGTAAAGCTGGCACAGAGCAGAACCGCCGTCAGAGATTTTCTCATAAACGTAAATGATCTTGGTTAGGTTAATTAAAATAATGGACCGTGGGATCGAAAAACCCCCGGACCATTGGATGTCAGAAAATTAGCGAATGAAATTAACGAAGACCCCTGTCCGTGGCTATAAAATATGACGAATGGGAAAACAGGGGTCGCCCCGGTAATGGAAATTGAAAAGAATTTTGCCGGTTTGACTAGAGATTTTTTAACATTTAGACCATCCTATTTGATAAAATATTGTTAAATTAGGCAATTGATAAATTATTAATATTTGGATCTGACAAAAAATTTCAGGAGGCTTTCGGCCGGTATCCCTTCCTGACCGGCATCTCGTCCTCACTGGCACCTCTCCTTAACCCGTATCTCTCCCCCGCATCCTATTGGTTACTCTTATCCGTCAACTCATTGACCACCGACTGCCAGGCGGGATAATGGTCTCCCTTATTCTGCAGTTGCCGCGCCAGCGGAAGAAGGCCCGGATCGAACCAGGCGGCCAGCACCAGGGTCTGGATCCCGTTCTTCGGATCGAAGAGGGTCCCGGCCTTATAGGCGGCTTCCCCATTCTTTGCCCGTTCCCGGTCGAAGGGTACCGTACTGTTTACAAACTCGCCATGGGTCTTCTGACCGTTGAGAAAGGGTAGCAGCCAGTCAGTGGATTTTTTTATCGAGGTGCCGGCCGGTGATTCGTAGGTGTAATAATCCACCCCGGTGGCGCGCTGTAATACGATCGCCAGCTTTAACAGGGGTTCCAGGTCATATACATGATAATGCAGCGCATCGCGCGAGACGAAGTCAGTGCTGGAACCGTCGGGGTTCAGGTTGGTCCGGATCTGCTTTTTCAATCCGTTGATCGAATAGCCTTGCAACGTCGTATCCCCGATCGCATAGGCGATCTCGCCGATGATCTTCAGCCGGTGCGAATGCCAGTTGTTGGTGGCGGTGCCGCGTCCGGGACGGTTGTGGGGGCCGCTGATCTCTATTTCCGCCGTTCGTTGGAGCCATTCTTTTATGATCCCGTCATCTTCCGTGGAAAGCTTTTCCTTTACCATGTCATAAGCCTCGATACAGGGGTCGAGGTTGGTGTCATCGATCGGATCGCCATTGGGGGTATTTTTTAGTGCCCAGCTTTTTAGATAAGCCGCCGTTTTTATAAGGTATCTTTTGTCGCCGCTGACCCGGTACACCAGGGCAAGGGCATACATCCGGCCCATATCGGTCAGGGCAAACTGGGTGGCCGTCTTCTTCGGATTGCCCTGGAGCAGCCCTTCGGAACGGATAGTGTCGATGGGATGCGGGTCTTCAGTCAGCGCCTGGTCCGCCCGTTGTTGAAAACCGGTATAAAATCGTTTGACTTCCGCTTCCGGCGATCCTTCGGCCGCCCGGTCTCCGGCCTTTATCAGGGCCTTCAATTTTTTTATTTCCGGTTTGCCCGGGCCAACATATTGCGCCTGCAGCGTATAGCTGCCTGTGAGCAGGGTCAACGACAAATTAGTCAGCAGCAAATAAGGTCGTATGTTCATATCGGGCGAATTTTATGCCCCCGCTTCTTTCCCATGGCAATTCTTATACTTCTTGCCGCTGCCACAGGGACAGGCATCGTTCCGGCCGATCTTAGGCCCAACCTTGATCGGCTCTCTGCGGACCGCCTCGGCAGGATCATAATAATCTCCTCCGCCCTCCTGTGGGACACCCCCTTGAGGCATCGGACCAGCGCCCTGCGGCGGACCGCCTGCCGCTGCCATCTCGTCCTTGCGCACCCGCAGCTTGCTCATATCCGTCTTCTGCTCACGACCCTCCCGTATTTCGGCAGGTTGGTGGCTGGAATGATAGATGCCGCTATGACATAGAAAACTGACGATATCCCTGTTCACATCGCTGTCCATCCGGCGGAACAACTCAAAGGCCTCCATCTTATAGATGACCAGCGGATCTTTCTGTTCCAGGTAGGCCGTCTGGACGCTTTGTTTCAGGTCATCCATCCCGCGAAGGTGCTCCTTCCAGGTATCGTCGATGATGGAAAGAGTGATCTGTCTTTCCACGGCATTCATCAGCTCCCGCCCTTCGCTGCTAATGGTCTTTTGCAGGTTGGCCAGCACATTGATCCTTTTTTTGCCATCCGTAAAAGGAACCACTACATTTTCTACATGACTGTCCCGGGTGGAACGGATATTGTTGAAGACCGGTAACGCATTCTTACGCAGCTCGCTCAGCTTGTGCTCATAATTCTGTGTGGCTTCCTGGTATAATTTCTCCGACAGATCATTGACGTCCCCTTTCAGGAATTCCTCCTGGCTGATCTTTGTATCGATGCCGAAATTGACGATGGAAGATAATTTGAACCCTTCATAATCATCCTGCTCGCGGAAGGAATTGACCAATCCTTCGGCAACGATATAGAAGGCATTGTCCAGGTCCAGCGCCAGCCTTTCGCCAAACAGGGCGTGATTCCGTTTCGCGTATACCACGTTCCGCTGCTTGTTCATGACGTCATCATACTCCAGCAGACGTTTGCGGATGCCGAAGTTGTTCTCTTCCACTTTCTTTTGCGCTCTTTCGATGCTCTTCGTCACCATGCTGTGCTGGATCACTTCCCCTTCCTTATACCCCATCTTATCCATCAGCGAGGCGATACGGTCGCTGCCGAACATACGCATCAGGTCGTCTTCCAGCGATACATAGAACTGCGTGGTGCCCGGATCACCCTGACGGGCGCTACGACCCCTTAACTGTCTGTCGACACGGCGGCTTTCATGTCTCTCCGTACCGATGATCGCCAGACCGCCCGCTTCCTTTACACCGGGCCCGAGCTTGATATCCGTACCACGACCGGCCATATTGGTGGCGATGGTCACCGCTCCGGCCAGACCGGCTTCCGCGACCACCTGCGCTTCCCGTGCATGCTGTTTTGCATTCAATACATTGTGCGGGATCTTCTTTACCTGCAGCATCTTGCTAAGCAGCTCGCTCACTTCCACGTTGGTCGTACCGACCAGGGAGGGCCTTCCTGCCGCCCGCAGCCTTTCGATCTCGTCGATCACCGACCGGTATTTTTCCCGTTTGGTCTTAAAAACGAGGTCCTGGTGGTCCTTCCGGATCGCCGGCATATTCGTGGGGATGGTCACCACATCCAGCTTGTAGATATCCCATAACTCCGCCGCCTCCGTCTCTGCCGTACCGGTCATACCCGCCAGCTTGTGATACATACGGAAATAGTTCTGTAAGGTCACCGTGGCATAGGTCTGCGTCGCTGCCTCGATCTTTACGTTCTCCTTTGCCTCGATCGCCTGGTGCAGACCATCGCTATACCGTCTTCCGTCCAGGATACGACCCGTCTGTTCATCGACGATCTTTACCTGCCCTTCCATCACCACGTATTCAATGTCTTTATCAAACAAGGTGTAGGCCTTCAACAGCTGTTGGACCGTATGGATACGATCCGCCTTGATGGCATATTCATTCAGCAGGGCTTCTTTTCCCTGTAGCTTCTCTTCGGTGGTCGCCGTGCTCTTTTCGATATCGGCCAGCTTGATGCCGATATCCGGCAGGATGAAGAATTCAGGATCTTCTCCTTCGCGCGTGATCATTTGAATACCCTTATCGGTCAGGTCCACCGAATTGTTCTTCTCGTCGATCTGGAAGAACAGCTCGGCATCTACCTTCGGCATTTCCTTTTGCTGATCGGCCAGGTAATAATTTTCCGTTTTCTGCAATTTCACCTTTATACCGGGTTCGCTGAGGAACTTGATCAGGGCGCCCGATTTGGGCAGGCCGCGATGGGCCCGCATCAGCGCCAGTCCGCCATCTTTCGGATCGTCATTGCCTTCGGCGATCTTCTTCCGGGCCTCGATCAGGAACTGGTTCGTCACCTTTCGCTGGGCTTCGAACAGCTTCTCCACCCGGCTCTTTAATATATGATATTGCTGGTCGTCTCCCTTTGGTACCGGACCGGATATGATCAGGGGCGTACGCGCATCGTCGATCAGTACGCTGTCCACTTCATCCACCATGGCGTAGTGATGTTTGCGCTGTACCATCTCGTCGGGAGAATGGACCATGTTGTCGCGGAGATAGTCAAAGCCAAATTCGTTGTTGGTGCCATAGGTGATATCGGCCAGGTAGGCCTTCCGACGCGACTCGCTGTTCGGCTCATGCTTGTCGATACAATCCACGGTCAGACCCAGCCATTCGAAGATAGGGCCGTTCCATTCTGAGTCACGACGGGACAGGTAGTCGTTGACCGTCACGATATGCACGCCTTCGCCGGCCAGGGCATTCAGATAAGCTGGGAGCGTCGATACCAGGGTCTTACCTTCCCCCGTCGCCATTTCCGCGATCTTTCCCTGGTGAAGGACAGCGCCCCCGATCAATTGCACATCGTAATGCACCATGTTCCAGGTGATCGGACTGCCGGCTGCCATCCAGGTATTCTTATATGTTGACTTGTCTCCGTCGATGGTGACGTGCTCTTTTTTTACGCTCAGGTTGCGATCCAGCTCCGTAGCCGTCGATACCATCTCGGCGTTCTCCTTGAACCGGCGGGCGGTTTCCTTTACGACGGCAAACGCTTCCGGCAGGAGCGTCTCCAACACTTCCTCCACCTGCTCATCCCGGTCCTTCTTCAACGCATCGATCTCCTGGTAAAGGACATCCTTACCATTGATCTCGCTAAAGGGAAGCTCCTCCGCCCTTTTATTCAGGTCGGCGATCTCCGTATCGATCTTTTGCAGATGGTCCTTGATCCGGGTCTTAAACTCAAGGGTCTTGTTGCGAAGCTGATCGTTGCTCAGGGATTGATAAGCCGTAAAATGCTGATTGACGGCCCCTACAATGGGCTGAAGGATCTTAACATCCTTTTCCGACTTGTTCCCTCCGAATATTTTGGCTAAAATACCTAACATAAGTCCTTAGTATTGAATTATTTATGTAATGTCTTTTGTTTGCCCGGCAGACCAGGGGCTATTTAGTCCTTTCAAATTTGGTGCTACCCTTACAGGTAGGTCAAATTGACAGGGAAGCAAAGGTACGAAAAAGCTCCCATCCGACCCCCGCACTTCCCCTGCGGGCGGTCCCCCTTCTTTGTCACCCAAAAAATTTATTTTTTTGGGTGACAAAGAAGTTAGTATCTTAGTGCTAAATATATTAGTCTATGTCAATCGCCGGACAAAATCTGAAATACCTCCGCAAACTGCGGGGTTGGACACAGGAAGAATTCGCCGCTAAACTGGGCATCAAGCGCAGCCTTCTCGGAGCGTATGAAGAAGAAAGGGCCGAACCCCGGCTGGAAGTACTGGAGACCATCGGGGATATGTTCAAGCTGACCCTGGATGAATTGCTGCGCAAGGAGCTGAGCGATACCAAGGGGAGCAGCTATCTTTCCAAAAGGAGGGCGCAGAAGCTGGTCGCCGCATCCAATGATATACAGATGGTGCCGGTAAAAGCCGCTGCGGGCTATCTGGCCGGCTATGCCGACCCGGAATTCCTCGATGAGCTGAATACCTTCACCCTTCCCATGCTGGCCCCCGGCAACTACCGGGCCTTCGAGATCGTCGGTGATTCCATGCTGCCGACTCCCAGCGGCTCGGTGATCGTCGGAGAGAAAGTGGACGACCTCGAAGAGGTCAAGAGCAACCAGACCTATATCGTGGTCTCCCGCAATGAGGGCATCGTATATAAAAGGGTCATGAAGAACAACAAATCCAGGACAAAGATCACCCTGATCAGTGACAATACGGCGTATCAGCCCTATAACGTGAACGCAGATGACGTACTGGAAGTATGGAAGGCCCAGATGATCATCAGCAAGGCCAATACCCAGCACCGGTGGGATGTCAACCAACTGGCCAACCTGGTAAACAACCTCCAGGACCAGGTCAGCTCACTAAAGAAAAAAATGAACTGACCAAGAGCTCACTCCGTTCTCAAGTGTAGAACCGGGTTGACCATCGCCGCCTTCATGGCCTGGAAACCCACGGTCAGCATCGTGATCATTACTGCCAGCGCCCCCGACAAAACGAATATCCACCAGCCGATCTCCGTTCTGTAGGCGAATCCCTGTAGCCATTGGTGCATGCCCCACCAGGCTATAGGACAGGCAATGACCGCCGCCAGGATCACCAGCCTCAGAAAATCCTTCGAGAGCAGCCGTACAACATCGGTGACAGTCGCACCCATCACCTTACGGATCCCGATCTCTTTGGTGCGTCGTTCCGCAGCATAGCTCACCAGCCCGAACAGACCCAGACAGGCGATAAAAATAGCCAGCAGGGCAAAGAAAACGAACAGCTGGCCCGTTCGCTCGTCGGCCTTATATAGCTTATTAAAATCATCATCCAGGAAAGAATAGATAAAGGGCTGCCCCGCCGCATTGGGCATGGATCGATAACGCTCTTTGATCCCTGCGATCAGCCCGGGAAGGTCATGGGTATGGATCCGGAAAGAAACGGCGCGTCTGTCCTCCTCCAGCTGAAAAACGATCGGCTCGGTCTTATTATGAAGGGTTTCGGCATTAAAATCCTTTACAAGACCGATGATATGAAAAGCATCATCCGGACCCGGACCTCTATAAAGGGGTTTGCCGATCGGATCCGGATATCCCAGCAGACGGGCCGCCGTCTCATTGATCAGCACACCCGAGGAATCCGTTGACAGGACCGGGGAAAAATTCCTGCCCCTAAGGATCTTCATCCCCAATAAGGGAATATAATTGGCATCGACCTGCCATCTCCACAAAAGGAATGCCTGATCTCCTTTCGCCGCCCCCTCCTTAAAATAGGTTATACCGACATAATTGATCCTGCCAGGCAGGCAACCTGTCATCGTACTACCGGTTATGCCAGGGAGCTTATCCACTTCTTCCTCGAACAGCCGGGCTTGCGGGCCAAGGTTATTGGTGTTGCTGACCGTTAGCACCTGTTCACGGTTAAAGCCCAGGTCCCTGTTGTGGATATAATTGAGCTGACGATAAATGACCAGGGCGCCGGTGATCAGGGCGATGGCCGTAACGAACTGGGCGACGACAAGGCCATTCCGCAGCCAGCTGCCCCTAAAGCCGGCGGCCAACCGGCCCTTTAATACCTGTATGGGTTGAAACGCCGATAAATAAAGAGCAGGATAGCTGCCGGCCAATGATCCGACGGCCAGCGAACTCAGTAAAAGACCCGAAAGCATCCATTTTCCACCAAGAACGAGGATCGATATATGCTTGCCGGACCATCGATTGAAATAAGGCAGCAGGAGAGCGGTTATGCCGATGGCCAGCAACAGCGCCACCAGGCTGGTCAGAACGGATTCGGCCAGGAATTGAAGCATCAGCTCCTTACGCGACGAACCCAGTACCTTTCTCACTCCTACTTCCCTGGCACGGTCGGCGCTGCGGGCAGTGGACAGGTTCATAAAGTTGGAGCAGGCGATCAGCAGGATAAAAACGGCGATGATCACAAAAATATAAACATCCTGTATGCTGCCGTTGGGCTCGAACTCGAAGGATACATGAGAATATAAATGGATACGGGTTAGCGGCATCGAATAGAACCGGAAATAATCCCCGTTCTTCGCGAGATCCGACAGGCTGCTGTGATGGTTCTGTTGTAATTGAGGACCCACATAATGTGTCACGATAGAAGCCAGCATCCGGTCGATGTCTTTACCATCGACCCCCGGTCTTGCCAGTACATAGGTGGTGGAATAAAGATTGACCCAGGGATCGGCATGCCCCGGCTTCCTTTCGGACATGGCTTTTATAAAATGAAAATGAAAATGGGATTGGGAGGGCATGTCTTTCATGACACCGGTGATCTTATAAGTAGTGGTATCGTCCGTCACCAGGGTACGACCCAGTATATCCGTGCTATGGAAGTATTTTTTTGCCATCGTCTCGGAGATGACCATTGAATAAGGCGCCACGAGGGCCGTATGAGGATCTCCCCCGAGCAGCGGCAACGTGAATACGTCGAATAAGGTGGAGTCGGCAAACACGGCATCGGGTTCCGGTACCTTCTCATTTCCCATCTTTATCAACAGATCGCCGATCCTGCGTATGCGCACGGATTTTTCAACGGACGGATAGTCCTTTACCAGCGTGGCACCCATAGGAGAAGGTGTATAGTTGCTGTTATTGCTGTTCCCGTTCAGACGTATGTCGGAGACAATGCGGAATATGCGATCGGCCTTCTTGTTATAGGTGTCATAACCAAATTCGTCCGTTACAAACAGCACGATCAACAGACAAACCGCCAGGCCGGCCGCCAGCCCGAAAATATTTATGAAGGCAAAACCCCTGTCTTTTCGGAGATGACGAAAGGCGATCCGGAAATAGTTCCTGAACATAGTAGTTGATTTACCGGCCGTTGTACACGACGTTTTTTTTCGATCCTGGAACAGGATCAGATGCGCAAACGACAAAATTCCATATCACTGGATCTGGAAAATGCTGCCGGAGCCCGAAAGGCTACGGGCTGTCCCATTTGTCTCCCCGCCTGCCGGCGGAAGGATCGCAAAAACGCTCGATTCAGGTACAGGATCGATCGATACCGTCCCGGTAAAGCGGCTGAAAGCCGGTAATACCGCATAGTCTTCTCCAAAATAGAAACAGGGGAACTGCAGGGCCTGTCTTCCCATCCCCCTTATACGGATGCCGGGATGAATATGCCCGGAGAAGTAATAGACCCGTTCGGCCCCGGCACAATTTTTCATATCATCGATATCCATAATGTCATGGACAAAGGCGAACGCCTTTTGCGAATAACACCCCGCACTGACGACGATCCCCGCCGCCTCATACCAATCTTCCCGCAAAATATCATGGTTGCCCCGGATCAGCCGGATACCCAGATCGGGAAAATCATCCCTCCATTTCCGGAACAGGTCCAGCTCCTTATTTTCCCGGCTATGAAAAAGATCCCCTACCACCAGGAGCTGCCTGGGCTGGAAATATTGGACCTGGGATAACAATCGCTGCAGATCCTCGCGATAGACCGACTGCGGCACGGCAATCCCCGCCTTCCGGAAATGCCCCGTCTTGCCGAAATGAAGATCCGAAACGATCAGCGATCTCTCTTCCTCCCAGAAAATACAACGGTCGGGAGATAGCCATAGCTGTTGCCCTTTGATACGGTATGGAAATGCTGGCTGCATAGATAAAAAGAAAAGAAGGCAAATGTAGCCCCGTTCTTTTGCAATTAGAGAGAATTGTATTTACTTAGATGGATAAAACTAGCTCCCATGACAAATGCGAATACCCCGGCTGATGTGTTAAATTGGCAGGACGAGCCAAAAAAGATCCCTGACATGCTGAACGTACTTAGCATCCTCACCTATATCTGGTGTGGAATAAGCGCGATCTCGGTGTGCTACTCTTTTTTTAATGCCCAGGCCTCTTATGATAAGATCGTACAAATGCAGGGGAAATTAGACGAGGCGCCGGCCATCGTCAAAAAGTTCATGGGCCCCGATATGGTGGAGATCGCCCGGAAGTCTGTGGAGAATCGTATCCCCATTCTTTTACTCAGCGTAGTCGGCATCGCTCTCTGCGCCTATGGCGTCACCCAGATGAGACATTTTAAAAAGACAGGCTTTTCCCTCTATGTCATCGGGGAATTACTGCCGATCGCGACCGCCATTATCTTTGTCAGCCTGGGCTCGCTCGGAGGTTTGGGTATCCTTTCTTCCTTCCTGATCCCGGTTGTCTTTATCATCCTGTACGCGACCCAGCTGAAATATCTAAAATAATCGCGGCCACCTGATCGGATCATCCCGGCAAATCGTCTCGACGGATCATCCCACTGGACCCTCCCGGCCGATTATCCTACCGGATCATCCCGGCGCTCTATCGTAATTGCGCCTGCATCCTTCGTACCCGGTCCTCCAATTTTTCGGATGACAGGTCCTCCCGCATACTATCCACCTTGAGGGGGAAACAGAAGGGCGTAAGCTTCTTGGGCCAGCGCAATACGATCGATCCCCGCTGGATCCGCTCCAGCATGTTCCGCAGACGACGCTCTTCCATCTGCTGATCCATGACCTCATTATAGGCCTGCCGGATCAGCAGGTTATGCGGGTCGTATTCACTAAACACATTGAACAACAGCGAGGCGGATGATTGCAGATGCCGGGCCTTGGTATGCTCCCCGGGATAACCCTGGAAGATGAGCCCCCCGATAACCGCAATGTCCCGGAATTTCCGCCGGGCCATCTCCGCACTGTTGACGCTACGTTGTATGTCGGCGGTCAGCCCCTCCGGACTGAACAGTTCCTGTGAATTGGTATCATCCAGCGGGATCGGCTGGTCGCTCAGCAGCTCAAATCCATAATCGTTCATCGCAAACGAAAAACTGATCGGCGTGATCCGGCTGATCCGGTACGCCAGCAACGCCGCCATCGCCTCATGCACAAGCCTCCCCTCAAAGGGGTAAACAAATAAATGAAATCCATCCTTTGTCTCTATCTGCTCGATCAGCAACTCATTTTCACGAGGCATATAGGAGAGCTCCGCCTGCAGGGCAAATAAAGGACGCAATACCTGCAACTCAATATCGGTCTCTGGCTGCCCCGGTCCCCCCACTGTCCCATCCGCCGGCCCGCTTCCGCCGCCATGACTTCCGGCGTCGCCGGCTTCCCGCTCAAGTATTTCTGACGCCTCGTCAAGCTTTTTGCGCAGCATCATCCCCAGGTTGGCCGATAAAGGCATCCGGCCTCCGTTCCAGCTGGGGACGATCGCCTTTTTTGCACTGGACTTGCGTACCAGCGCCGTCATATCCTTGATCATGACAAACTCCAGGTTCCGGCCAGCCAGCGTAAACACATCGCCCGGTGACAAACGCGAAATAAAGTACTCTTCGATCACCCCCACAAAACCCCCGGTGATAAACCGCACTTTCAGCATCGCATCGCTGACAATGGTACCGATATGCAACCGGTGCCGCATGGCCACCCGCCGGCTATTTATCTTATAGATCCCTCCTTCCAGGATCTCCACTTTTTTAAACTCATCGTATTGTTGCAGCGCTGCCCCTCCCGCCGTGATAAAATGAAGGATCTCCTTCCATTCGTCCTCCGTCATCTGGCTGTAACAATAGGTCCGGCGCAATTCCCTGAAAAGATCCGGAGGATAGAAACCCTCTGAAATAGCAAGGGTGCCCAGGTATTGGATCAATACATCATAGCATAACAACATAGGCTCCCTGCTTTCGATCAGACCCGCCGCCATGGCCGCCTTTAATGCCGCCGCCTCGACCAGCTCCAAGGAATGCGTAGGCAGGAACCAGATCCTGCTCACCTCTCCCGGCTGATGACCGCTCCGGCCGGCCCGTTGCAGGAACCGGGCCACCCCTTTCGGACTCCCTACCTGTATCACCGTCTCTACCGGCCGGAAGTCGACGCCCAGGTCGAGACTGGCCGTACAGACCACGGCCTTTAGCTTGCCTTCGTGCAAGGCGTCTTCTACCCAATTGCGCAGGGCCATATCGATAGAACCATGATGCAGCGCGATCGCACCGGCCAGATCGGGACTGGCCGTCAGCAAAGACTGATACCAGGTCTCGCTCATGCCGCGCGTATTGATAAAGATCAGCGTCGTCCGGCTTTGCTCAAGGATCGGGATCACCTTATGGATCAGCCGCAAGCCGAGATGCCCGGACCAGGGATAGCGTTCGATCTCATCCGGAAGAATGGACTCTACCCGGATCGGTTTATCGATCTGCGCCCGCACGATAAAACCAGGTGTCTTCTTCGGACCCCGCCCAACATCGGTTCCTTCGGTCGCCTCCTCATCCCGCTCAACATCGGTTCCTTCGTTCGCCTCCCCATCCCGCTCAACATCGGTTCCTTCGTTCGCCTCCCCATCCGTCTCCCTCATTGCATCCCCCTCCGGTTCCCCCATCGGCTCCCCCTCTCCCAGCGAGGCAAGCAGGACCTCCTTCGCCTGTTCCAGGTTGCCGATAGTGGCGCTGATCCCGATGATCGAACACTGCCGTGCCTTTACACCCATGATCCGGGAAAGGGCAAGCTCTACCTGTACGCCGCGTTTACTCCCCAGCAATTCATGCCACTCATCGATGGCAATGATCTTCAGCGACCGGAAAACTTCGGGGTATCCTTTCTGCGCCAGCAACAAATGCAGGCTCTCCGGCGTAATGATCAGCACCTCCGGCATCCGTCTTTTCTGTTTCTGGCGTTCACTCATCTCCGTATCCCCGTTGCGGATGCCTACCTGCCAGCGCATGTCCAGCTCCCGGAGCACTTCTTCCATGGCACGACCGATATCTTTGGCAAGTGCCCGTAACGGGGAGATCCACAACAATTGCAACCCATTGCCGCTCCGTGTCCTGAAATCTTTCGGGTGCTGGTTGATAAAATCGATGAGGGCCCCCAGGAATACGGAGAATGTTTTTCCGCAACCCGTCGGCGCATTGACAAGCCCCGAGCTTCCTTCTATCACATGCTGCCAGGTCTCCTCCTGGAAGGCAAACGGCTGCCGGCCGCCGGCAGACAGCCACTCCTGAATGATCTTATACCCGGGTGTTTTTTTGAGTACCATGATTTACCGTTCATCCTCCGCAAAAGAGGTTCAGCACAAGCTGTTTAATATTTTTTTAACCTGAAAATTAATTTTTTGACCTTTACCGATCTTTAACAGAAAATAAAAAGATCATTGAGTAATTTGAATCAAAATTTACCTATGCGACACATTATACTCCCTATCCTGCTGGTGTTTACCATTACTATCACCATCAGTTCCTGCTCCACCTACCAGTACATGACCGTCGACTCTTCCGAGCTATCCAAGAACAATGACAAACAATTTACCTGGGAGAACGATACCATGCGGCTCATCTATAGCATAAATGGCAAGGACGGTCCCTTCCGGGTGGATGTATACAACAAGACAAACCAACCCTTGTATGTCAACTGGAAAAAATCGGCCCTGATCCGCGACGAACGCTCTACCTCTTATTTCAATACGAATGTCACGATCTATGGAGCCAGTTCCTCCGTTGGTTATAATATCGGAAGAATAAGGGTAACCAACGGCACCAGCGTCTCCAACTTCTCTCTTCCGGAAGGGCTGGACTTTATTCCACCGGGCGCCGGGATCTCCAAGGACCTTCCGCCGATCGCCCAAACCGGTGAACTCCTGACCTATATCTCCGACAGCATTCCAAAAGAAAAGATCTTTGGTCCGGACGGAGTATACCAGGCAAAATACCAGCGCGTCCGCTATGATGAAAGCCAATCTCCCATCCGGTTTAAAAGCTATATCACCTTTAGCCTGGGTACGCAAGCGTCCCCCGAGTTTGCGGTGACCCATTCCTTTTATGTCGGCCAGGTACTACAGACCGGAGCCGCGCCGGAGTTGTTCGTCCTATACCATACGGCGGAAGGAGACAATGCCTTTATCAAACGTTCGGCGCAGTAGAAAGCCCGTCGCACATTCCCGGATAATATCGGCCCGTCGGCACATTCCCGGATTATATCGGCCCGTCGCACATTCCGGCGTCGGTCCTATAGCGTCTTCAGGTATTCGATGACGGCGTTTCGTTCCTTATTGCTAAGCTTGTCCCCGAAGTCATGCCCGTAATTACCATAGCCGGGAAGGGTCGTATTATAAACGGCCGTCCCCCGGGGTCCCGTCTCGGGTACATACTTCCAGCCTGCCTGCACAGGATCGTACTCGGGATTGGAAAAATCCCTGGACCAGTACGCCGGTCGTACTTTGCTGTTCAGCAAATCCTCCAGCGTTGGCACGGACCCGTTATGCAGATAAGGCGCCGTGATCCAGATCCCATCCAGGGGAGGTGCGATATATCCGTTAAAGGGCTCCAGCCGCGCCGGATGATCGCCCCCGGCAAACCAGCTCTTGTTAAACCATTCGATGAACTGGGGACTCTGGTAATTGCTTTTATACAACAGCGAATCCGTCCCGATGATCGACTCGGGGATAAGCAGGTTCGGATAATCTCCTCCTTCTCCGTAATTGCCATGACACTTGGAACAATATTGCACAAACAGCACCCCTCCCTGTCTTGCCAGAGAGGCGTTGATGGGGTAGGGGTACCGGGGCGGTTTCAGGGAATAGATATAGGCCAGCACATCGTTGAAATGACTGTCCACCTCCCGGGCCTCCGAACTGTCACTCACCGTCAATAGGTTCGACGCCATCAAAAAACGCCCAAAATCCCCCCGGCCAAAACCACTATAGAACATCGCATGCTTCTTCTTCAGCAGCCACCAGGGTGGCGTATCGGTAGGGATGACGGTTCCCGCTACATCGATGACCGGCGTCTCGCTCCAACGCAGGGTCTGCGGATCACGGTGCGCTACCAGCAGATCGGCCAGCCGGTCCGCCGAATTGACGCCCCTCACGGCGGTGTATAGCTGCCCGCTGATGGCCTTCATCGCCGTCAGGAAAGGCGCCGCCGCTTCATATTTTTTGGGATCGCCCTTTTGCAGGATCGATTCTGCCATCGCCGCCGTCCGCGGATTCAATTTCTGCCGGTCGCTAAAATCGATCGCCGCATTGCCCAATCCTATATATAGTTTGTTGTTGAATACCTGGGCATGACATTGCAAACAATTCGGCGCTACGACCATCTCTCCGTTCGGCGCCTTCACAGCAGTATATTCATGACTGATCACGGCATTGGGGCTGTCCCTTTGCAGGTAATTGGCGGCCGTCTTCCCAAAACCAAGCAAAAAATAACTATAAGGAATGCCGCTCTTGAGATAATCTCCCGTCGTCAGATAACGATATCCTGCCGCCGCATTCCCCACACGCTGAGGACTGGCAGGAATGGGTACCGGATCGTCTTCGCCCCGGTAATGGAATACCGTGGTGAACGCCAGCCCGATCACCCCCAATAAGGTAAGCACCATCCATTTCTTCATACCCGCAAATTTACTCATAAAAACGCACGCTTATCCGCCTCCTCCACCCGCTTCCTTCCGCGCTCGTCCAAATCGCTCACTCTCCTTCACCCGCGTCGCTTCCTCACTTCCCATACAGCTCCAGCATTTTTTTCAGGTCCGCGATCGTGTCGATCTCATCGGGCCTCTTATCCTTCCTCCACCGGTTGATCCGGGGAAAACGCAGCGCAACCCCCGATTTGTGTCTCGCCGAGGCGGCAATCCCCTCAAAAGCGATCTCGAAAACCAATTCCGGCCGTACCGTCCTCACCGGCCCGAACTTCTCCAGGGAGTTTTTTTTGACAAAGGCATCCACCTCCGTCAGCTCTTTATCCGTCAGTCCCGAATAGGCCTTGGTGAATGTCACCAGCTTATCCCCTTCCTTTACGGCAAAAGTATAATCGGTATAGAGGTTACTGCGACGCCCGTGCCCCTTCTGGGCATAGACCATCACGGCATCGATCACCAGGGGGTCGATCTTCCATTTCCACCAGTCGCCGCGTTTGCGTCCTACCTGGTAGACGGAATCTTTCTTCTTTAGCATGATCCCTTCGCTGCCCCGGTCCCTTGATAACCCGCGCATATCCGTCAGCTGCTCCCAGCTGTCAAAAACGATCACCGGCGACAATTGCAGCAACGGATGTCCGACCGCCGCCACGATCGTTGACAGTTGCGCCCTCCTTTCCTGCAAGGGACGCCCCCGCCAATCCTCGCCTTCATATTCCAGCAGGTCATAGGCTATAAATCCTACCGGCGCCTCATTCAACTGTTTTTTTGTCACGTTCTTTCGCCCGATCCTCGTCTGCAACGCCGCAAAGGGCAGCACCCCAAACCCCAGCGATTCCGCAGTCCCTGCGCCCCAGGCCCCCGCATTCTCTGCCCTCGCCGGACCATCTACGTCATCGCCGGACCGGTGACTCCCTTCCCCCGCTCCCGTCTTCCCTAACCCGATGATCTCCCCATCCAGCACCACCCCCTCCGGCAGCAAGTCCTTAAATCCCTGGTATTCGGGAAATTTCTCCGTCATCAGCTCTTCCCCACGGCTCCATACAAAAAACTGTCCATCCCTTTTGATCAGCTCCCCCCGGATTCCATCCCATTTCCATTCGGCCTGCCAGTCCTGCGGGCTGCCCAGCGAGGCCAGGTCTCCCTCCAGCGCATAAGCCAGGTAAAAAGGGTAGGGCCTGGATGGATCATGTCCCGCACCCTCGCCGCTCAGCAGGTGGGCAAAAGAAGTCGTGACCGGGTCCCAGTTGCCGCTGATACGATGTGCTATAATGGAGGAGGTCGCCCCGGCCGTTTTGGCGAGTGCGTTGACGATCGTCCGCTGCGATATCCCGATGCGGAACCCTCCCGTAATAAGTTTGTTGAAAACAAAACGCTCCTCCCGGTTCATCCTCGCCCAGCATCGTAGTATAAAATCCTTTTTTACGGCCTCCTCTTCCTTCCCGATCGCTATCAGCTTCTCCAGGTACCAGGAAAGACTCCCGTCACCATCCGCCACACGCTCCGCATCTTTCTGTGCATCTGCCTCCTCCTCCCGCACACCCGCATCTTCCTTCCGCGCATTCTCCACATCCTCCCGCACATCCGCATCTTCCCCCGCCCCCTCCGGTAAAAGCAGCGCGATCGTCTCCGCCAGGTCCCCCACCGTATGATAGCTTTCCTCAAACAACCACGCCGGCAACCCGGTGATCTCCCTGCACCACTCCCATAATTGGGTGCTGTTCACCGCCCGTTTGGGCTTCCGGCCGCTAAACAACGCAATGACCCAAACCTTATCCCTGTCACCCGCACTCCCGAAATAGTCCGTCAGCGCCTCCAGCTTGTCATTGGTCTTGGTGCTCGTACCCAACCGGACCACCAGCTCCGCAAACAGCCGCATTCCATTGTCTATGATGTCGGATGGATTCATATTCCTGCTTCCTCTTCCTTTTTTATCGCTGCTTCAATCGTCGTCGTCGCGCTTTCTTCCGTCGTCGTCCCTTCCGCCCCCGCCGCATCTCTATTCGCCTCCGCAACCGCGGTCTCTTCGCTTCCCCCTTCCTCGTCTTCCCCATACTCCGTCTTTACTTCCGCCGCGGTAATCCCCTGCTCGTTCAGATACCTCGACAGGACCGCCTGGAACCCATGCGTCACAAAGACCTTTTCGGCGCCCGTCGCCCGGATCGCCGCCAGCAGTCCCTTCCAGTCGGCATGATCGCTCAGGGCAAAACCGGCATCCGCATTCCGTCGCCGTATGTTACCACGTACCTGCATCCAGCCGCTGCACACCCCTACGGAGTAGGGGCCAAAACGCCGTATCCAGGGTGAGCCCTCCGCGCCCGATGGACCTATAACCACCTGTCCTTTGAATAATTCCCGGGGCATATCCGGCGTCACCCGCTCCACCGCCGGCAGATCAACACCCGCATTCACGAGTGCCTGGTGGATATTCCAGACGGCTCCATGGACATATATTTTTTCGGTGACGGCCGGCAGACATAACAACAACCGCTGCGCCTTGCCCAGACTGTATGCGATCAACACGGAGGCCGTGTCTTCCTGCTTATTTTTGGTTACCCAATCCCGGATGTCGGTAAAGATCGCAGGCTGTGGTTTCCAGTTGTAGATAGGCAGACCAAAGGTCGATTCCGTTACAAAGACATCACACGGTACCGGCTCGAATGCCCCGCTGAGCCCGTCATCCTCCGTTTTATAATCCCCGCTGACCACCCATACCTCTCCCTTATACTCCACCCGGACCTGGGAGGAACCGATAATATGACCGGCCGGATGCAGACTGACCCGAACCCCATTCAGAAAGACCGGCTCTCCCCATTCTACCGTTTCAAAGGGATGAGGCCCCAGCCGCCATTCCAGCAAAGGCTTTGTAAGCCGGTGGGAAAGATAGCTGCCGCTGCCCGCCCGGGCATGATCGCTATGGGCATGCGTGATCACGGCCTTGTCGACCGGCCGCCAGGGATCGATATAAAACCGGCCCTGCGGACAATACAATCCCTTATCGGTAAATTCTATTAATGGCATTTCAGGAATATAGGTGCATTCCTGCAAATAACAAGCCGTAGCGAAGAATGTTCTGGCTCTAATAAACCGCGGTAATATTCCCCTCCACCTTCCGGATAAAGTAGAGCTTTTTATTCTCAAAATACTCCAGGGTCATCGCCGGCCGGCTAAAGACCGGTTGGATGTCGAAGTCGTTGAATACCTTGTATTTCTTCTCCCCGATGCTGCCGCTCAGGTTCTTCCCATGCAAAAGCAGCAGCTTTGCAAACCGATACGTGCTTTCATAACCGCGGAACACCATATCGCTGGGACGGGAATAAAACCTCGTTTTGAAGTTTTGCTGTATTTGCTTTACAAGACTGTCGTTGGGGTTGATATAGAAGGGGGTAGAATAAATGATCTCCTCGCCGGCATATTCGGGCCGGGTAAAATCGGTATTGTCCCAGGTCGGCATCCCGATAATGGTCGTACGGTAGTTCTTGTTTAGTGAAGAAAGCGTTTCACAAAGACGGCTCCCGAAATTATCATCGAGGCTCCCGGCTATACAAACGGTCAGGGCCATACTGTCGAGATAGGGCGTCATCGCAGAGGCGTCAAAATTATCCTCCAGGGTCACATATTTTATCTTGAGGGGGACGCCGGCCGTCGTCTTGTCGATCTCCGCAAAATAACCCCGGAGGCGGTCTTCCTGTGATCCTTTCTTCCTAAAATAAACGATCGTTTTCGTCGAATAATTCCGCTGTAAAAGCCGGTAGATCCCTTCGCAATGGGTCCGCAACGTGGAGTTCAGGATAACAAGATCGGGATTGCCCGTGACCCCGCCGTCGTTGGGGAAATTGACATTGATAAAGGGGATATTCTTACGGGCCGCCGCTGCCGCCAACTGCTGAAGCTCCCCGCTCGTAACATGCCCGATGATCAGCTCCGTACGCTCGAAGGCCGGGCTTTCCAGGACCTGTGCGATGCTTTGATGCGTCGACCGGGTATCATAGATCTGCACATCCAGCGGTGCATTTTCCTTTTGCAGCGAATCCAGCGCCAGCTGGGCGCCTTCATAAAATTCCAGACCCGGGTTGATGTATTTTGGAAAGCTCTTATCGTAACGGTAGGTACCCGTGGCGTCGAAAGCCGAATCGAGATATAAGGGAGCAAAGATGGCCAGCTGGTGACGGTTGCTGGTATCGGCGGTTGCCCGGACGGACGTATCGGGGTGTTGCTGCCCGGGCATATAGGCCCGTTTCCAGGCGGTATCCGTCTGCGCCTGCGCGACGGCCGCCAGCGCCAGGAAAAAAAACATCGGCAAAGAATATCGGAAGTTGTTTTTCATCTATTTTATTCCCACTCGATCGTCGCCGGCGGCTTACTGCTGATATCATACACGACCCGGTTGATCCCCTTCACATTATTGATGATTTCGTTGGAGATATCCGCCAGAAAGGTATAGGGTAAATGCGCCCAGTCGGCCGTCATCCCGTCGACGGAGGTCACCGCCCGCAGCGCAATAGTAAATTCATAGGTCCGTTCGTCCCCCATGACCCCCACGCTTTTTACGGGCAGCAGGATCGCGCCCGCCTGCCAGATCGTCGAATAGAGATGCTGGTCCTTCAGCATTTTGGTATAGAGATAATCTGCTTCCTGCAATAATCGCACCTTCTCTTCGGTAACTTCCCCAAGGATCCGGATCGCAAGCCCGGGACCCGGAAAAGGATGACGCTGTAACAGATCTTCGGGGATCCCCAGTTCGGCGCCCACCCGTCGCACCTCGTCCTTGAAGAGATAACGCAGGGGCTCCACCAGCTCCAGGTGCATCTTTTCCGGCAATCCTCCCACATTATGATGGGACTTGATCGTGACGGAAGGCCCATGGACGCTGACGCTTTCGATCACATCCGGGTAGATCGTACCCTGTCCCAGCAAGCCTACGCCGGCTACTTTGGCGGCCTCTTCCTGGAAAATATCGATAAAGAGTCTGCCGATGGTCTTTCGCTTTGCTTCGGGATCGGACTTGCCGGCAAGCTCGTCGTAGAACAATTTGCGGGCATTGATCCCCTTTACATTCAGCCCGATCTGTTTATAGCTTTCGAGAACCTGTTCAAATTCATTCTTCCGCAGCACCCCATTGTCGACAAAGATGCCGATCAGCCGGTCCCCGATCGCCCGGTGGATCAGCGTAGCCGCTACTGTCGAATCCACCCCACCGCTCAAGGCCATGATAACCTTCCGCTCGCCGATCTGCCTCTTTAATGCGGCCACCGTGTCGCTCACGAAATGGGCGGGTGTCCAGTCCTGCGAACAACCGCAGATATCCACGAGAAAATTTCGCAGGATCTTTTTTCCTTCGATGGAATGATAGACTTCGGGATGAAATTGCAGACAATACAAGGGAAATTCTCCGTTATGTTTTGTCTTCGAAAACGCAGCATAGGGAATGGACTCGGTGTTCGCCAATACGTCGAATCCCGCCGGCAATTCCAGTATCGTATCGGCGTGGCTCATCCATACCTGCGAAAGTTCCGTGACCTCCCGGAGGATCGTATCTTCTTTTTGTTTGTGCAAGAGGGCGCGGCCATATTCCCGTTTGTTACTCTTTTCCACGTTTCCACCATATAGCTTGGCCGTCAGCTGTGCTCCATAACAGATTCCGAGCACCGGCAACCGCTGGTGCAGTCCCGCAATATCGACCGAGGGCGCCCCG
>DASYBV010000048.1:0-28442 GCA_036500545.1 Puia sp.
GTAACCAGGATATCTTCATATTGTGAACGGTTGAAGAGCTGGATCACGCCCTTCGCCGGCGCATGTGCATGGATCCTCCATAAAAAATCATGTGAAAGCTCTTCGGCCGTAGGGACTTTGAAGGATTTTACCAGCACACCCTGTGGATTGAGTTTGCCGAAAACGTTACGGATCGTTCCATCTTTTCCGCTGGCATCCATACCCTGGATCACCACAAGCAGAGAATGCTTCGACTCCGCATATAACAGGTTCTGCAATTCATCCATTTCCTGTAGTATAGCTTCCAGCTTTTCTTTGGTCTCTTTTTTATCCCAGCCCTCCGGGGCCCGCGTATCGATCTCCTTTAATGTTACCTTTCCCATGATTCCCTCCCGGGTCTTTTTGTAGTCTTATATGAATGTATCATTTTTTCCAGGCATACAGTCACGCATCCCGTTAGCGACCAGGCAAATACCCAATCACCGGCAGCGCATCCGGGAAGGAGGGACGGGAATTCTTACCTTGCGACAGGTTTATGGGAAGGGTAGTGTAAAAATCATGCCCTTATACAGCCATGATCTCTTTCTCTTTAGCTGACAGGTGTTTTTCAACAAGGGCAATATGCTTATCGGTGACTTCCTGGATGCTTTTTTCCGCATCCTTCGCCTCATCCTCACTCAGACCATCCTTCTGCAGCTTCTTTAACTGCTCTATGGACTCCCTGCGGATGCTACGGATCGCCACCCTGGACTGCTCTCCTTCCCCATTGGCCCTTTTTACAAACTCCTTTCTCCTTTCCTCCGTGAGAGGAGGCATAAAAAGCCGGATGATATTACCATCATTTTGGGGTGTGACACCCAGATTGGCATTGATGATCGCCCTTTCAATAGGCTGTAGCATGTTCTTCTCCCAGGGCTGGATCGTAAGGGTGCGGGCATCCATAACGGATACATTCCCGACCTGGTTCAGCAAGGTCGGACTACCATAATAATCGACCATCAAGCCCTCCAGCATCTGCGGATTGGCTTTCCCGGCCCTTATCTTAATCAATTCAGTTTCAAGATGATCGAGTGCTTTTTTCATGCTATCGGCTGCATCTTCCAGGATGAACGCTAAATCGTCTGACATAGATAATTTGTTGACAACCTTGCAAACCTACACCAAAAGGGAAAATTACACAAAAGAGAAAATGAAACACGACCCTCAATTCTTCTGCTCAAGGATCGAATCTTCTTTCAGAGATACAAATTTGGAGGCCTTTCTAAGCTGGGCACTTTCTTCCTGACCAGTCCGGGCAACAAAAAGACGGGGCGCCGGTCGGAGATAATAGATCACGGCAATCAGGGTAAAAAATATGGCAAAAACGGAAAGTATAAGTAACGTACAATTCAAACTTCTTTCCAGATAGACGATAGTGACGATCGCCAGGTTGACCGCTACCAGGAAAAAGGTGATCGCCCGATGCGAAAACCCCCTGTCGAGTAATAAATGATGGATATGGTTCCTGTCCGGGCTGAAGGGCGAACGGCGATGAAAGATCCGGATGCCAAATACCCGTAAAGTATCCAGCAAAGGCACCATCAGGATAGTAAACCCAACCGCCGGAGAGGCGACAATGGGAAAGCTCACATCCGATGTATTGGCCACATTGATAAACTTTATTACCAGGATGGAATTGATCGTTCCCACCAATAGGGAACCCGTGTCCCCCATAAAGATCTTGGCAGGCTGGAAATTAAAGATGAGAAAAGCCAGAAGGCTGCCGGCCAGCGAAAAAGCGATCACGGCATAGGGCAGCATCCCCACATACAGGAAATAAACACCGAATATAGCCGTCGATAACAACCCCAGACTGCCCGCCAGTCCGTCGATCCCATCGATCAGGTTAAAGGAATTGATGACGACGATCACCGCAAAATAGGTCAGTAACAGACTAAACATCTCGGGAAGCTGGTAAATACCCAGGAAACCATGCATGCTTCGGATCTGGATACCCCCATAATAAATGATGATAAAGGCCGCGAGTACCTGGCCGATAAATTTCTTTACCGGTGAAATGACAAGGATATCATCCTTCAGACCCAGAAAGAATATGACAAAAGAAGCTGCTATAAAATATTGAAGATCAGGATATTGATTAAAGTGTATCGTAAGCAGGCTGCCAAAGATAAAGCCGGCGAATATACCCAGTCCCCCCAGGGGAGTGATCGGCGAATGATGTACTTTTCGTTCGTCGGGCATGTCGAAAAGCTTCTTCATTTCAGCCACATTGATGATCGCAGGAATGGCCAGGAAGGTGATGGTAAATGAAATAGCTATTGAAAGTAGAACATCAAACATCATCCATATTTTGATTGGTGTACAAAAATAGTAATTCTTTGTTATATGCTACCAGGATATACATGCGCTTAACACAAATATCAAACCTGTTCCATCCGTGATGTTGTTTGTCGGGGTCAGTTTCAGGATGTCTGTAAATACCAGGATCTCAGTAAAAGATGAATGACATGGGAGATTTAGACCGGAAAGTTAATATAAAAGTTTAAGGGTTCCAAATTCTTCCAAATTATGGGTATATGAAAAAAGCGCGTAGATTTGCCCCCAATTACGCATAAAATTATCATCAATATGGCTGATTTAAAAGCAATTGCTTCACAGGTTAGAAGAGACATCGTTCGCATGGTCCACGGCGCTGCAAGCGGTCACCCGGGCGGATCCCTGGGATGCGCCGATTTCCTCACCGCTCTTTATTTCAAGGTACTCCAGCACGATCCGCATTTTCATATGGATGGCAGGAACGAGGATCTCTTCTTTCTGTCTAACGGTCATATTTCTCCCGTATTCTATTCGGTTCTCGCAAGATCAGGATATTTCGACATCAAAGAACTGGCGACCTTTCGCAAGATCAATTCCCGTTTGCAGGGCCATCCGACCACCCATGAACATCTTCCGGGAGTCCGGGTGGCCAGCGGCTCCCTGGGACAGGGAATGAGCGTTGCCATCGGCGCCGCCCTAGCCAAAAAACTCAATAACGACAAAAATATTGTGTTCTCACTCCATGGAGATGGAGAATTAGACGAAGGACAGAACTGGGAGGCAATCATGTTCGCCGCAGCACATAAGGTAGATAACCTCATCTCCACCGTAGACTGGAACGGCCAGCAGATCGATGGCACAACAAAAGCAGTAATGGATCTGGGTAATATCCATGCCAAGTTCGACGCCTTCGGATGGACCACCCTCGAAATGAACGGCAACGACATGGACGAGGTCGTCGCAACCCTCGACAAGGCCAAAGGAATGACAGGACAAGGCAAACCGATCGCCATCATGATGCACACGATCATGGGTAAGGGAGTGGATTTTATGGAGAACGACCATCACTGGCATGGCATCGCCCCCAATGATGAACAACTGGCAAAGGCACTCGCCCAACAGCCCGAAACACTCGGAGATTATTAATAGCAGAGAAAATATCAATGAAAAAAGCTCCTTCAGGGGCTTTTTTCTTTCAGCTCTTTAGCTCGATCGGCTGGGCCGCCGCCTTCCTCGCCGGCAGCCACGAGGCCAGTACCGCCACCACGAGGATGGTCGACAACACCAGCACAAAATCCGACGCAACCAGCTTCACCGGGTAATAATCGATCAGGAAGGACCCTCCCTGCAAAGGGATCAGCTTATACCGGATCTGCAACGCGCAAATGAGGACGGCCAGCAGGATCCCGCCGACTCCCCCCATCATCGCCAGCAATATCCCCTCACTCAGAAAGATCTTTTTGATCAGCCCATTACTGGCCCCCAGCGCCTTCAATACATGGATATCCTTTTGCTTCTCCCAAACCAGCATCGTCAGGGCGCCTACCATGTTAAAGGCCGCCACGACCAGGATCAGGGTCAGCACGATATAGATCACCCATTTTTCCGTCCCCATCACATTGTACAGGCTCTGGTTCTGCTCATACCGCGTCTGTACCCGGAAATCCTTTCCCAATAGCTTTTCCAGCGCCGGCTTCACCCGCGGACTCGCGGCGGCATCCGTACACGAAAGCTCGACCGCACTGTATTCATCCGGTTTCAACCCCCGCACCCGCTTGACAAAGGCAAGATTGGTGATAGCATAATGCTCATCGAAATCCTCCTGGATCCGAAAAACACCGGAGGTCGCAATGGCTTCATGACGAACGGACGCCAACGGATCGGAAGTATACTCGGGAGCCCCCTTTCGAAAGAAATAGACGGACAGCGGCACCAGGGCCCGGTCGGCCTCCAGCCCCAGCGCATATTCAACACCGGCGCCCAATATCGCAAGGGGATGTTCATCCGTACCCAGATCGAAGCTGCCTTTCTCCAGCTTGCCGCTGACACCACTCACTTTTGTATAATTCTCATCCACCCCTTTCAGACTGACCAGTTTCTGCGCATCCCCGTTGTCCAGCACCGCCTCGTCCTCCGCTACCAGCGAAAAAGCATGTACGCCGGGAATACCGGATAATTGCCGGAGCTGATCCGGGGTAAGGGTCAGGGTCTTTCCACTGGCCGGGGTGACCTTCAGATCAGGATAAAAACTGGTGTATAAGGATTTGACAAGGTCTTCAAAACCATTAAAAACGCTGAGTACCAGTATCAACGAAGCCGCACCCACAACAATAGCCGTCATGCTCACCCAGGCGATGATATTGATCGCATTCGTAGATTTTTTTGCACGGAAATAGCGCCAGGCGAAAAGAAGGTTCATTGCAGCAGCATTTATTCTTGTCCGGGGGAAGCTTGCTCGGGTGGCTTTTCTTCATTCAGTTTCCTGAATAAGGCTTCCATCCGGTCCGCATGCTCCAGCGTATCATCCTGGAAATATTGTAGCAAAGGGATCCGCCGTAACTGGTGCTTTACCCGGGTAGCCAGCTCCCGCTTGATCTCCCAACCCTTATCCTCCACCTTTTTCATCGCCGCCGCCGCATCCTTCACCTGGAAAAGACTCAGGTAAACCCTGGCCTCCAGCAGATCCGGCGTCACTTTCACCGCCGTCAGGGACACCAGCCCCCCCTCGATCATACCCAGACCCAGACGCTGGAAGATATCGCTCATTTCATGTAGCAGCAGGGCCCCTACCTGCTTCTGTCGTTTGCCTTCTTGCATAATTATTTATATTCTAGCTCCGCAAGGGGTAAAATTTAATTTAAAACCCCTTTTTGCGGCAATATTACTGCTAAATTTGCCCCTAAATTTACGGCTTATTTTGTTGCCACTCCCAACATACCACATAACATTTACTATCCGCACCCGGCCTCAACGAGCCTCAATTAATAAAATAGCATGAAGAAATTCTCCGTGATCCTGCAGTATCTGTCCAAATACAGGGTCAAACTGGGCGTATATTTGGTCTTTAATCTGTTATCCATCGCTTTTGGCCTGCTCTCCCTGGGGATGCTCAGCCCTTTTATGAACATCCTTTTCCCGCCCGAGAACCCGCAACAGGCAAAGGTCTCTACAAATGCCATCGGTCCCCTGAAAAGCACCCTCGATTCGGTCATCCGGACCCACGGCGTCATGGGCGCCCTTGTCGCCATCTGTATCTTCATCATCGTCACGACCGTCCTCAAAAACCTGTTCCTGTACTGGTCGAGCTATATCTCCTCCCCGATCCGCAGCGCAACCATCACCTTCCTGCGCACGGATGTCTATGAAAAGATCCTCGCCCTCCCCATCGGCTATTTTACCGAACGACGCAAAGGCGACCTCATCTCCCGTATGACCAACGATATCTATGAGATCGAATCCTCCGTGGTCAGTACGCTCGAAGGACTGATCAAGGACCCTCTGACCATCATCGGTTACCTGGCCTATATGATCTACCTGAGCCCCGCCCTGTCCCTGGCCCTGCTGATCCTGCTGCCGGTTACCGGTTTCCTGATCGGACGCATCAGCCGTTCCCTGAAAAAACAGTCGCAGGACGCTTCCATAAAGTTAGGAGAAAGCCTCTCCGTCCTCGATGAGACCCTGGGTGGTATCCGCATCATCAAAGGATTCGGCGCGGAACTCCTCCTTGGAAAGAAATTCATACGGATAAACGACGACTTATTTCATATCCGGAATAAAATGAACGCCCGCCGTGACCTGGCTTCCCCGCTTACAGAAACCCTGGGCGTCATGATCCTTTGCATCATCCTCTATTTCGGAGGACGGCTCGTACTGGAACACGTGGGCCATGGAGGAAAAGGACTGCCAGGCGGTGACCTCATCGTCTATATCTCGGTATTTGGCATGTTGCTCAACCCGGCAAAAAACCTCTCCACCTCCTTCTTCAACATCCAGCGCGGCGCCGCGGCGATGGAACGTGTCGAGGAACTCCTGAAGGCCCCCGTGACGATCATCGACGACCCCAATGGAAAAAAACTGGATAGCTTTCGCGATAAGATCGAATTTCGTAACGTTCGCTTCGCCTATGAAGACGTCACCATCCTGGAAAATATCAACCTGGTGGTCGGTAAAGGCCGGACGATCGCGCTCGTGGGCAGCTCCGGCGCCGGCAAATCCACCCTGGCCGACCTGGTGCCCCGCTTCCATGACGTCACCAGCGGCGAGCTGCTGATCGACGGCACGAACATCAAAGACTACTCCCTCCGCTCGGTCCGCGAACAAATGAGCATCGTCACCCAGGAACCCATCCTCTTCAACGATACCATCGCGGCCAATATCGCGCTCGGCAAACCCGACGCCACCCGCGAAGAGATCATCCGGGCAGCAGAGATCGCCAACGCCCATAATTTCATCATGGGGAAAGAAGAGGGATATGAGACAAACATCGGCGACCGCGGCAGCAAGCTCAGCGGCGGCGAAAGACAACGGCTTACCATCGCCCGCGCCCTCCTCAAAAATCCCCCCATCCTCATCCTCGATGAAGCAACATCTTCCCTTGATACGGAGAGTGAACGGCTTGTCCAGGACGCCATCAACAAAATGATGCAACACCGCACCAGCATCGTCATCGCCCACCGCCTCAGCACCATCCGCCATGCCGACGAGATCATCGTCCTCCAGCAGGGCCGGATAGTAGAACGCGGCACCCATGACGAACTGATCGCCCAACAGGGATTCTATAAAAAGCTGGTGGACCTGCAGGAAGTAAAATAACCCGGCCCAACCGGATTAATAAGCCTACCTTACAGGAAGCCCACCCGATAACAAAGTCGGCATCGCGAAAAAGTTCTGTGAAAATTGTAATCATCCTTACCTCCCATGAAAAATTGGGAGATACCGGCCGTAAGACAGGCTGCTGGCTGGAATCCCTGGCGATCCCCTATGCCCTGTTCAAAGACGCCGGAGCCGCGATCACCTTTGCCTCCCCGCAGGGCGGCCCGGTCCCCGTGGACCCGAAGAGCGAATCCATCATCGCCTCCAACTCCACCATCCGTCGTTTTCAAAAAGACCCCGAAGCCGTCTCCGATCTGTCGCATTCCCATTCCCTGGATACACTAAAAGCAGAAGATTTCGATATGGTACTGCTGCCCGGCGGACATGGCCCTCTATGGGATTTCCCGGACAACGATCCCCTACGGCAATTGCTGGGAGATTTTATCGTACAAGACAAACCCATCGGGCTGATCTCCCACGGCGTATCGGCCCTCCTTTCTCTGCATAACAGCCTGGGAGGATCGTTCATAAAAGGCAGAAATCTCACCGCCTTTAGCAACAGCGAAGAACAGGTGGCCGGACTGCCGGCAATAGTCCCCTTTTCACTCGAATCAAAACTCATCGGCCTCGGCGCCTTCTATAGCAAAGGCCCGGACTTTACCAGCCATGTGGTGACCGATGGCAACATCATCACCGGCCAAAATCCCGCTTCCTCGATGGAAGTAAGCCGGCGAATGTTATTCCTATTCAAAGAAACACAAAAAAAGGTCCTGCCGGTTCTTTATTAACACAGCAGGACCCATCAAAATTTATTGCCGCCTCTATCTCGGTCCATCGGCGTCATCATCATAGTCATCCTCCTCATCCCCTTCAGGAGTCCGCCCGCCACCGGCCTTATTGCCAACCTGCTCCTGATCCCGGTCCATCTCTTCGATATTCACCGGTCTGTCCGAATCGTCCCCGATCAGATAACGCGAGAAATAGTCCGCCGTCCGCCAGAAAAAGTATTCGGTCATGCTGCCATATGCATGCCGCTGCCCCGGTAAGAGGACGAGGTCGAACCGCTTGTTGGCCTTGATCAACGCATCCGCCAGCCGGATCGTATTACCCGGATGCACGTTGTTGTCGATATCACCGGTGGAAAGCAGCAGATGCCCCTTCAGATTTTTAGCGATCTCCGGGTTCTTCTCGATGGAATAAAGAAAAGAAGTATCCCCCTTATCGCTGACAACCTCCTTCACTCCATGATGCTTCTCGCTCCACCAACGGTTATAAATGGAATTGTCGTGATTACCCGACTCGGATACGGCCACTTTGAAAAAATCAGGATAGACCAGCATGGCCGCCGTGCTCATAAACCCGCCGCCGCTATGCCCATGAATGCCAATCCTGTTGATATCGATAAAGGGATACCGGTCCGCCAGCTGCTCGGCAGCCGCCTTCTTATCCGCCAGGCCATAATCCCTCAGATTGCCATAGCCATAGTTATGATACCATTTGCTCCGCGAAGGATGGCCGCCCCTGTTCCCTATGGTCATCACGATCATGCCTAGCTGCGCCAGCCGGTCTATATGGTCCATCCCCCGGCCAAAAGCCTTATTCACGGCCTCCGTCTGCGGTCCCGGGTACACATATTCCATCATCGCATATTTCTTCGTAGAGTCGAAATTGTAAGGCTTGTAAAGCACGCCATACAGGTCCGTAATACCGTCGTCGGCCTTGACCTTAAAGGGTTGCGGGAATTTATAGCCCGCTGCGAACAACGAGCTCAGATCGGCCGTCTCCAGGTCCATGACCTTTCTTCCCATGCTGTTGTACAGGACGGATTTAGGGACGGTATTGACCCTTGAAAAATTATCGACAAAGAACTGTTGCTCATCATCCATATTCGTCTCGCGCCCGTCATGGTCAAAATCACCCGGATCCAGCAGGGCCAGCCCCGACCCGTCGAAGTTCACCTTATAGACATGCAGATAATAGGGATCTTCTCCCTCCTCCCTGCCATTGGCGGAAAAATACAATACCCTCTTCTTCTCATCGATCCCCAGGATGTCCTCGCAATGAAAAGAACCGCTGGTGATCTGGTTCTTTAATTTCCCGTTCCCGTCATACAGGTAAAAATGCGCCCACCCGTCCCTTTCGCTCCATTCGATCAGCTCCTTTCCGCCACTGACCAATCCGAGGCGACGCACCTCCACATAGGTGTTAAGACGTTCCTGGATCAGGGCCTTTGCCACCGTGTCCCCTACATTGACCTCGCAGACATCGATCCGCTTGAGATCGCGGCTGGTACGGGTAAAATAGAAATGCCCGGAGGTGCCCAGCCACAGGTTCGGACGATACTCGTCATCGCGGTTCTTCACCGGGAAAGAAGCCGACCAGATAGCCAGGTCCTGGTCCCTGAACTGGGAAGTGCTGATGACCATATGTGTCCTGGCAGGAACATCGAATACGACCAGCTGCTCGACAGGCGCTTCCTTTTCTCCCGGCATCTGGTATTTATATGTCTCCAGCGTGGGCCGGGGCTCGGCCAGGGAATTGATCACCCAAAGGTCCTTTACCTTCCGCATGTCCTGGCGCGACAAGGCAAAATGTTTGGAATCGGGACTCCAGAAGATCTGGGCCGGCTTGCGCTTGTCCTTATTCTTCTCCTTGTCTACGTTGGTCTCTCCGCCGCCGCCAAAGACCCCATTGCCATGATAGCTGTAATACTCCACCCCATCCGTCGTCAATGCATGCTCGACGATGCTGCTGTCATCCTCATTCTTCAGCGCCTTTTCATAATTGGCCCTGTCCATCCAGTACAGGTTAAAATGGCGGCCAAAGATGATCGTGCTGCTATCGGGAGAAATGCTCGCCCAGTTTGGCTTACGCTTGGGCTTGTGAAAACCCGTCAGCTGGTTGAGCGTGCCGTCGAGCAGGTTATATTCGAAATAATATACTTTCTTCGCAGCGCCACCAGCCCCTGCGCCCGCAGTTGCGCCGCCGCCACCGCCTCTTCTTCCGCCACGGCCGCCGCCATTCGTACCGCCACCATTGCTTACACCCGCTGCCGAGTCTTTCTTATCGGCATCCTGCGAACTCTTTACTTCGAACTGGATCCAGTTCTCGTCTTTTATAAACCGCATGCTGTCCAGTCCCAGGTGCTTCGCCTCGAACGGATCCCCTACGATACGGCTTATAGCCGCAGCAAGCTTATCATTGTCAAAAAGTACTTTCTTCTCCGCCTTCACCGGATCGACGATATACCATTTTTTTCCTTCGCTGGTCTCATAGACGTACCAGAAACGATTGCTCTTCTTCAACCAATGCGGGTCTACCGACGTGGTGAAGATCATTTTTTCCAGCTTTTTAGGAGAGAAACGGGCAGCAGCCTGGTAATTGGCCTTGATAGCGGGGGTTTGCTGTGCCTGAAGAACGGGCGTATAAACAACGGTCAGCAGTAATAGCAGCAATGACATGAGGATCCTGGACATAAGCGGTGAATTGGTTTATACCTGCAAAATAATTTATTAGCGAACCATTTTGCGGCGAACCTTGCCTATATCCACGCACGGCGGCATTTCAGGATGAGCGGGCGAGAGAGACCCCGCTATCTCTATTTATTCATCATCTGCTTGGCCTCGATGCTCAGGGTGGCATGGGGCACCGCTCTCAGTCTTGCTTTATCGATCAGTTTACCGGTAACCCGGCAAATACCATAGGTCTTGTTCTCGATACGCATTATCGCTTTCTCAAGGTGATCGATAAACGTGATCTGGCGGCTGGCCATCTGGCTCAGCTGCTCCCGTTCCATGCTCATACTGCCATCTTCCATGGTCATATAACGGGCATCATCATTATCTCCTCCCATTTCGTCTTTCCGCGTGATCAACCCCTGCAGGTAGGCTAACTCTTTCTTAGCCGCATCCAGCTTCCTGTTGATCAATTCCCTGAATTCTCCAAGTTCGGCATCGCTGTATCTCATAGTGGGTCCAGTTTGTTCTTCTTGTGGTGTGTCTAATACTGATTTTGTAAATTCCGGCTCATATTTACGAACCGTTTTTGTCTTTATTTCCGGGATAACCACCTTGACCGGTTTTGCGGGCACGACGGGCTTTTTGTTTTCCGTCTTTAGCATCGGGTTCGATGCCGGATTCGCAGATACGATTGGCGGCGGCGTGGCAATGGCTTTGCCGGCGCCCGGCGTCACGGGTGTTTGTTTAACAACGGGGGCGATCGGCGCCGTTGCGGATTGCTTCTCCGAAGATGCCTTTGTAGCCGCCGGCTGTGCCTTTGCAGCACCAGCGGCAGCAGACGAAGCTTTTGAAGCAGGACCCGCGGCGGATTTGGAGATATTGGAGGTTACAACTGGTTTTTTTACAGGCACAGGTACGGGTTTTTTTGAAAGAGGTATGGGGGCAACCTTTTTAGCTACCGGTTTAGCAATACTCTTAGATGCCGGAGCCTTCTTGGCAGCCTTGCTTCCACCTGACGACTGGGCAGGCTTCGCTGCGGCTTTTTTTGCCGGCACTATTTTCTTGACATTAGTAGGTTTTTTAGCGGGTTTTGCCGCTTTCTTCTTGGTTGCCATACAGTTAGGCTTTTTTAGTAACAAACACTTTTAAAAGAATATCATTCACTTCAATTTCAGTGCCATTAGCTGGGTCTGCGACCAAATCGATAGAGTCTGCCAAAATTTCCGCACAAATATACTCATTAAATTGGGTTATGGATTGTCTTAGTGCGGGTGTGTCAGCTACTTTTACCAGAATCCTGTCTGTCAGATCATAACCATTATCCTTCCTGATCTTTTGGATACGGTTGACAAATTCACGGGCATTCCCTTCCTGGGCTAAATCGGGAGTGACGGTCACATCCAGGGCAACGGTGAGCGTATTCTTTCCGGCTACCACCCAACCTGGAATATCTTCACTGGTGATCTCTACTTCATTAAGGGTCAATAATAATGGTTCTTTATCAATTGACAAAGTAATCTTACCCTCTTTTTCCAATTTGGAGATCTCTTCCTGTGAAAAATTGCCCAACGCCGCAGTAACAGCCTTCATTTTAGGCCCCAGCTTCTTCCCCAGGGCAACAAAATTCGGCTTTATCTTCTTCTTGATAAACCCATCCGTGGCCGCAAGATACTGCAGCTCTTTTACATTCACCTCCGCCCGGATCAGGTCCTCCACCTTTTCCAGCTGCTCCTTCATTCCCGGGCTCGATACGGGGATCAAGACCTTTTGCAACGGCTGACGGACCTTGATACTCACCTTCTTACGTAAACTGAGGATCAGGGAAGAGGCATCCTGCGCCATTTGCATCCGCTCTTCCAGCAACGTGTCGATAAAGACAGGGTTGGCTACCGGAAAATCAGCATGATGCACAGACTCCACCCCTACACGACCCGTCACCGGATCGAGATTGCAGAACAACCAATCCGCAAAAAAAGGCGATACCGGCGCCATAAGACGTGCGACCGTTTCCAAACATTCATATAAGGTCTGATAGGCCGAGATCTTGTCCTGCTCATATTCCCCCTTCCAGAACCGGCGCCGGCAAAGACGGACATACCAGTTGCTCAGGTGCTCATCCACAAAATCCTCGATCAGACGACCCGCCAGCGTTGGCTCATAATCATCCAAAGCGGCAACTACCTTGGTCGTCAACGTATTAAGGGAGGAAAGGATCCACCTGTCGATCTCCGGCCGCTGCGCCGGCGCGATATAGGCCTCCTTAAAAACGAACCCATCCACGTTGGCATATAAAGCAAAAAATTGATAGGTATTATATAAGGTGCCAAAAAACTTACGCTGCGCCTCCCGGATCCCCTCGATATCAAATTTCATGCTCTCCCAGGGAGAAGCATTGGTGATCAGATACCAACGGGTCGCATCCGCCCCGAACTGACCGATGGTCTGAAAGGGATCGACCACATTACCGACACGCTTACTCATCTTATTGCCGTTCTTGTCGAGTACCAGGCCATTGGATACCACAGTCTTATAAGCCAACCCGGGATACCGGGCCTCCAGTTCCGCATCCGAAAGCTCAACACCCGCAGCCTTCGACGCCTTCTTCAGTTCTTCATGGACCGACTCCTTCAACAAAGCCCCCAGCGCATGCAGCGTATAGAACCATCCCCGGGTCTGATCCACCCCTTCCGCAATAAAGTCAGCCGGATAATTCTGCGCAAATATTTCTTTATTCTCAAACGGAAAATGCCACTGCGCATACGGCATGGCCCCGCTGTCAAACCATACATCGATCAGATCGGCAATCCGTTTCATCGGACGACCGTCATCGCTGACCAGGATGATGTCGTCGACATATGGCTTATGGAGGTCGGCCGTCATCTTTTGAACATAGACGTCGACGCTTTCACCGGCCGCCGGTTTCATGAATCCGGCTTTTATCGAGGCGCGGAGAGCCGTTTGCAGCTTATCGATGGAACCGATGCAGACTTCCCGGCGGTTCGCAATCTCTTCTTCTGTCGGGTCTTTAGGCAGGTCCGTCCGCCATACCGGCAGAGGCGTACCCCAATACCGGCTGCGACTCAGGTTCCAGTCCACCATGTTCTCCAGCCAGTTGCCAAACCGCCCCTCCCCCGTTGACTTCGGCTTCCAGTTGATGGTCTTGTTCAGTTCCACCATCCGGTCCTTCAACGCCGTAGTCCGGATAAACCAGGCATCCAGCGGATAATAAAGCACCGGCTTATCCGTCCGCCAGCAATGAGGGTAATTATGTTCGTATTTTTCGACACGGAAAGCCCGGTTCTCCTTTTTCAGCTTTACCGAGATATCCACGTTCACATCCACATAATTCGGGTCGTCCTTATAATTCTTTACATACCGGTTGCTGAACTCACCCAGCTCATCCACAAATTTGCCCTGCCGGTCCACCATCACCAGGATACCGATATCATACTTCTTCCCCACCCGGTAGTCATCCGCACCAAAAGCAGGAGAAGTATGCACGATCCCCGTACCATCTTCCGTGGTGACGAAATCACCAGGGATCACCCGGAAAGGATCACCCCCCGCCTTTTCCGGGCTGTTGGCCTCAAAGGGCAGCAGCTGATCATACCGGAGCTCTTCCAGCTCACTCCCCTTAAAGGTCCCCAGGATCTTCCAGGGCAGCAGCTTGGTATCCGCAGTGTAAGCGGCAAGATCCCCGTTCTCTTCCTCCGGCTTGAAATATTTTGATAACAACGCCTTTGCCAATATCACATTGACAGGCAGATGCGTATAAGGATTAAAGGTCTTCACCAGCACATAGTCGATCCGGGGGCCAACCGTTAACCCCAGGTTGGAAGGCAGGGTCCAGGGAGTCGTCGTCCAGGCCATAAAAAATACATCATCCGTATTATGATCATCCTTCAGCAACAGCTCGATACTGTCCAGGGTCTTTATCGCCTCGGCCGATCCCGGATAGGAAACATGACTCCGGGTGTCGGCTGCCGAAAGCCGGAACATCGCCACTACCGACGTATCCTTTACATCCTTATAACAACCCGGCTGGTTCAGCTCATGCGAGCTAAGACCCGTACCCGCCGCAGGCGAATAAGGCTGGATACTGACGCTCTCATATAAAAGCCCCTTTTTATACAGCTCGGACAAGGTCCACCAAAGCGTCTCGATGTACTTATTCTCAAATGTGATATACGGATCCTTCAGATCCACCCAATAACCCATCTTCTGCGTCAGCTCATCCCATTTGTCCTTGTATTTCAAAACCTCCCGCCGGCAGGTGGCATTATACTCCGCAACGGAGATCTTCTTACCGATATCTTCCTTCGTAATACCCAGCATTTTCTCCACGCCCAGCTCTACCGGCAAACCATGCGTATCCCAGCCTCCCTTACGCTTCACCTGGAAACCCCTCATCGTCTTATACCGGCAGACGAGGTCCTTCAACGTACGGCTGATCACATGATGGATACCCGGCAAACCATTGGCGCTGGGCGGACCTTCATAAAATACAAACGGAACCGCCCCTTCCCTTAGCTCTACACTCTTTTCAAAAGCCCGGCCCGCTTCCCATTTAACCAGCATTTCCTGGCTGATGGCAGGCAGATTCAATTGTTGATATTCTTTATACTTATTGGGCATATACTATAAATCATTAATGTATTAACGTCCGATCCTGAGTCCTATCCATAAATCCGGGAGAATCCAATTGAAATCCCTGGAGATCCAAGGGTAGAAGAGGGGTGCAAAGTTATTGAAAATTCAGCAAAACAGCGGCCCGAAAGCCCGCAAAGGCTAAACATCCTCCCACCCCTCCCGGATCGCCGGAAACAGGCAAAAGAGGTCAAAGCACAATTTGTTAAAGGATTGTCAAAGACCGGCCATTCTCCCCAAAAAACCAGTCCCCAAGTCGGAGTTTTCCACATAAATAGGCTTTTGGCATAATTTATGGATAACTAGAATTCAACAAGCCGATCATTACTAAGGGCGTCAAAACCCGATAGTTCATATACAACTCTTTCTACGGTTTAGGGTTTAGGGGTTAAAAAGGGGGGTATTCCTACTCCCCTTCCTTTTAAAAATCCACTCTCCGTACACCCCAATTCCGCCTTATTCCGAGTGACACCTTATTCATGGAGATCCGTAGCCAACCCGTTTTTAATCTCTGATATTACCTGCAAAAAACCCGTTTCGCAAGCGCCAGACCCACGATCTCAATTCCTGAATGACCATTCAATCCAGTTTTGTTTCCTGAAAAACTACCTTTTTTTACCCCGGATAGAAATAGCCCTCCAGGTTTAACCACCTGGAGGGTTTTCTGCTTTTACTATTGTGGGCTCATTTGAAAATCCAGCCCACCTCCGTAAAACCTACTCTTCTTTTCTCATTTCCTCGTCCGCAGCATCTTATAAACCCGGATCGCACCCATCAAAAGAAGTACAAAAAGAAAAAGCCCAAGCAGCCCCCAGACCCAGCTCATCTCCTGCTTTACAACCACCAGCAGAACGATCGCCACAAGGAAAATAGTAGCTACCTCATTCCAGATCCGCAATTGCTGCGAGGAATACCGGAAGATCCCTTTCATCTGCTGCCGGTAGATATATTGGAGAGAAAAATGATAACCATACAACCCCACCACAAAACATAATTTGATGACCAGCCAGGTCGGAACCGACCCCAACAGGATCATCATCCACGGACCAAAAATAAGCGTGAGAACGGCCGAAGGCCAGGTGATCCCCAGCCAGAGCCTCCGGATCATCACCCGGAATTGCTCCTGCAGGATTGTCCTCGCGGGCTCGGGCTTCGCAGCAGCCTCCGTATGATAGATAAAAAGACGCACCATATAGAATAACCCGCTAAACCAGGTGACGATAAAGATAATGTGCAGCGCTTTGACGTAGGTATACATAAAATATAAGGTTCACATTCCCGGGATCATCCCCCCAAGATCATCGAACGGTCCCCCATCGCAGCCCCGCTAACCCATCCCGCCAAAGCTTCCACCCACAGCGGATCGGTATTCAGACAGGGGATCATGGTATACCCCTCCCCGCCGGCCCCTAAAAAAGTCTCCCTCCCCCGCATCGCGATCTCCTCCAGCGTCTCCAGACAATCACTTACAAATGCCGGACAAAGGATCAGCAATTTCCGGATCCCCTCCTTCGGCATCTCCGCCAGACGAATATCCGTGAACGGCTCCAGCCATCCCTTGCCAAGACGTGACTGAAACGAATTACTATACCTCCCCTCCGGTATCCCCAACAACCGCACGACCTCGCGTGTCGTCGTAAAACACTGATGCCGGTAACAAAAAGCATGCGCCGGCGAAGGACTTTCACAACAACCCGCCGACTGCAAACAATGATGACCCGTCGGATCGGTCTTTTTGATATGCCGGGCCGGCACCCCATGATAACTAAAAAGAATATGATCATACCCGCCCGCCAGATAGGGTCGCATATGCTCGCTCAATGCCCGCAGATAATGCGGCTCATTATAAAAAGGTTTAATAAAGCTCAGACCAAAGGAATATCCCTTCCGGCGATAAACCTCCTTTGCATATTCTACGGCCGTCTCATAGGACGCCATCGCATAATGCGGGTAAAGAGGCACCGCGATCACTTCCTCCAATTCCGGCATCTTTTTTAGCAACCCCTCATACGCCTCTTCCATGGAAGGATTCCCATACCGCATCGCGATCTCCACGGGGCCGGATACCTGCCCCTTCAGCGCCTGCTGCAATTGCCGCGTCAATTCGATCAACGGCGACCCCTCCTTCGTCCAGATGGTAGCATACGCCTCCGCAGATTTGGCCGCCCGGAACGGAACGATAATGCCCCCCACCAATATCTTACGGAAAAGCCAGGGATAATCGATCACCCGCTTATCCATCAGGAATTCCATTAAATAACGATGTACATCTTTGGTGGAAGTGGAGTCCGGCGATCCCAGGTTCATCAAAAGGATCGCGCGTTTGCCTGGTAGTATCATATGAAATAATTTATAAAGGTAGGTAGTGTTCACCCGAAAAATCCAGCGGGATTGTCACCCAATCCTATAAATGACAGTCTAATGACACAAAAATTAGTGTTATAGAAACCCGGGAAAGTACTTTTGCGTAACTACTTTAACAAGTTGAATCACGATGGGGAACAAGACCGCCAATATTTCCGGGTTTTATATAGTAGGGATCAATTACAAAAAGACAGATGCCGCCATCAGAGGTCAGTTTGCGATCAGCACCGAACAATACGAAAAGATCCTGGCCCTCGCACCCTCCCACCACCTCAACGAACTATTCATCTTATCCACCTGCAACCGCACCGAGATCTATGGCTTCGCCGATGACGCCAGCCAACTGATCGACCTCCTCTGCACACAGACAGCCGGCAACCGAAATACCTTCGGGGAACTGGCCTACGTAAAAAAAGGAATGGAAGCCATCGACCATCTCTTCCAGGTCTCCGCCGGCCTGGACTCCCAGATCCTGGGCGATTATGAGATCGTCGGCCAGATCAAACAGGCCGTAAAATTTGCCCGCGAACGGAATTTCGTCGGCCCCTTCACCGAAAGACTGGTCAATTGCGTCCTCCAGTCCTCAAAATCGATCAAGAACCAGACAGAGCTCAGCGGGGGAACGGTATCGGTCTCCTTCTCCGCCATTCAATATATCCGGGAACATAACGCACTCACCCCATCCGCCCCCGAAGGCAAAAAGATCCTGCTGATCGGCATCGGCAAGATCGGCCGCAATACCTGCCGGAACATGGTGGACTACCTGGGGGCCTGTGACATCACCCTGATCAACCGCACCGAAGACAAAGCCATCGAACTGGCCGCCGAAGTAGGCGTCCGGTCCGCCCCGATCAGCGAATTGCCCGCCCGGGCCGCCGCCGCAGAGATCATCCTGGTGGCCACAAACGCCGAACAACCCACGCTGCTGCTTTCCCACCTCGAAGGCAAGGGCGAAAAGCTCATCATCGATCTTTCGATCCCCTGCAACGTGGAAAAAGCCGCCGCCACCCTGCCCGGCATCACGCTTGTAAATGTGGACGAGCTCTCAAAGATGAAAGACGAGACGCTCCAACGCCGGGAAGCCGAAGTACCAAAGGCAAAAGCCATCATCACCGACCATATCGCCGAACTGATGGAATGGCACGAAATGCGCCGGCATGTCCCCGTACTAAAAGCCGTAAAAACGAAATTAAAAGAATTACATACCTGCCCCATCTTCAGCCGGCTCTCCGGAGAATCCTTTCCGTTCACCACGCACACCGACGAACAGATCCAACGCGTGCTCAATGGAATGGCTACCAAAATGCGCCAGCACAACCAGGGCGGATGTCACTACATAGAGGCGATCAACGAATACATCGCCGCGAATTAACGCACCCCATTCCATGCAGACACCGATCCGGATAGGCACAAGGGAAAGTCAGCTGGCCGTCTGGCAGGCCACACAGGTAAAGGAACTCCTCGAAAAAGAAGGCATCCCCTCCACCCTCGTGTATATCCGCAGCGAAGGCGACATCGATCTCAAGACACCCCTGTATGAAATGGGTGTCCAGGGCGTTTTTACCCGCAGCCTGGATATCGCACTCCTGAACCATACCATCGACATCGCCGTTCACTCGATGAAAGACGTGCCAACCCAGCTTCCCCAGGGACTGCAACAGGCAGCCGTCCTGAAAAGAGGCCCGGTACACGACCTGCTGGTCTATAAAGACTCCCTCGACTTCCTCGCACAAAAGGACGCCGTGGCGCATATCGCGACCAGCAGCATCCGCAGAAAGGCCCAATGGCTTCATAAATACCCCCATCACGAAATACATAACCTCCGCGGTAACGTAAACACCCGGCTGAAAAAAGTGGCAGAAGGTAACTGGGATGGGGCGATCTTCGCACAGGCCGGACTCGAACGGATCCACCTCCGCCCCGAAAAAAGCCTCCTGCTCGACTGGATGCTGCCCGCCCCCGCACAAGGCGCGATCCTCGTCGCCTGCCGCGATGACGATCCGGCAACCTATAGCCACTGCCAGTCCTTCAACGATCCCGGGACAGCCCTCTGTACAAAGATCGAACGGGATTTTCTGCGAACCCTGCTCGGAGGCTGCTCCACCCCCATCAGCGCCCTGGCAGAGATAGAAGACGGAGACGTCTATTTCAGCGGCCAGCTCCTGTCCCCGGACGGACGGCACAAACTGGAAATAGAAAAGATCCTCCCCATCGAAAAAGCCGAAGCCATCGGAAAGACCGCAGCCGAAGAACTGCTGGAGAACGGAGGAAAAGAAATTGCCGAAACGATACGGGCAGCCTCTCCCCAAAACTATCATGCCTGACCCGACCATACACATATTGTCCACCCGGCCCCTGGCTAAAGCACTCCTCGACCAGGCGACAACGCACGGCATTGCCATCGAGGCCCTCTCTTTTATAGAAACAATACCCATCATCGACGCAACCCTCACCCAACGCATCCTCGATCTCTCCACTCGCAGGATCACTGCCGTATTCACCAGCATGAATGCCGTAGAAGCGGTGGCGCAACACCTGCAGTTACCCGCCGGCCCGCCTTCACCCACTGGCCCCCTCCCCCCCTGGCAGATTTTCTGCATCGGCTCGGCTACCCGGGATTTGGTGACCAGTCACTTCGGCGAAGACAAAATAGGAGGCACCGCCCCCTCCGCAAAAGCATTGGCGGCAACGATCATCAGTTACCATCCCGCCGAAGTTTTTTTCTACTGCGGCGACCAACGAAGGGATGAATTACCGGACCAATTGACAAAAGCATCCATAAAAGTCAACGAGCTCATCGTCTATCATACCTCGCCCACCCCCCATAAGCTTGAATCCATCTACGACGGGATCGTTTTTTTTAGCCCCAGCGCCGTACATAGCTTCTTTTCCGTCAACGCAATCCCCCCGACTTCCATCCTGTTCGCGATCGGCGCAACGACCGCAGAAGCCATACGCCCCTATTCATCAAATAGAACGATCCTCAGCACTACCCCTGAAAAAGAGGCACTAATCCGCCAGGCGATCGATTATTTTCAAACGGATAACATATATTACTGACCAGAAAAATTATGAGTACACTAAAGAACGATCTGTTACTACGCACATTGAGAGGAGAAACGACCGAACGCACCCCCGTATGGATGATGCGCCAGGCCGGCCGCTACCTCCCGGACTATATGAAGCTGAAAGAGAAATATTCCTTCTTCGAACGCTGCCAGACACCGGAACTCGCTGCCGCCATTACGATCCAGCCGGTAGAACAGGTCGGCGTGGACGCCGCGATCATCTTCTCCGATATCCTCGTCGTCCCCCAGGCCATGGGCATGGAAGTGCAGATGATTGAAGGAAAAGGACCCCTCTTACCCGACCCCATAAAACAGGTGAAAGACCTCGATAAATTAGTTCAACCCGACGTGGAAGAAAAGCTCGGCTATGTCTTCGACGCACTCCGCCTTACAAAAAAGACCCTCGGCGGCCGGGTACCCCTGATCGGCTTCGCCGGCGCCCCCTGGACGCTTCTCTGCTATATGGTGCAGGGAAAAGGATCGAAAACCTTCGACGAAGCAAAAGCTTTCTGTTATACACAACCGGAGACAGCCCACCGCCTTTTACAGATGATAACGGACACGACCATCGCCTATCTGAAAGGCCAGGCAAAGGCCGGCGCCGATGTGGTGCAGATCTTCGACTCCTGGGGCGGATTATTGGGCCCGGATGACTTCGAAACGCTATCTCTCCGTTATATACGACAGATCGTTTCCGCCCTGAAAGACGAAGTGCTGACCATTATCTTTGCAAAAGGCGCCTGGCATTCGCTGGAAGGAATGGCGGCCACCGGCGCCCATGGCCTGGGCATCGATTGGTGCATCCGTCCGCCGATGGCACGGCAGCTGGCAGGACCGCGGGTAGCCCTGCAGGGGAATTTCGATCCGGCAAAGCTGTTGTCACCGATCCCCGTGATCGAAAAGGAAGTGACCGCCATGCTGGACGCCTTTAAAGGCTCCCTGCATATCGCCAACCTGGGCCATGGCATTCTGCCCGACGTACCCGTAGACCACGCCCGGGCCTTTGTGGAAACCGTAAAAAACTACCGGCGATAGGACCAATAAGGTCACCGGGCAAACCAACGATCATTCGGCCAGCTTTATGGATCAACACGACAACGATAATTTCCTGTACAAAACAGAAACCCGCGAATTCCGGGACCACTGGATCGGGCATATCTATGGCCTGCAGGACAAGATCTGCGAAACCCTGGAAGAGCTCGACGGCAAGGCCGTCTTTATCACCGACGACTGGCAGCGGGAAGGCGGCGGCGGCGGCGTGACACGCGTAATCGCCGGCGGCAACGTCTTTGAAAAAGGAGGCGTCAACAGCTCCGTCGTCTGGGGGAAGGTAACGGATCCCATGCGGTCCCAACTGGGTCTCGCAGGTTCAGGATACCGGTGGTTCGCCTGCGGACTCTCCCTGGTGATCCATCCGCTGAACCCCTACGTCCCCACCACACACGCCAACTGGCGCTACTTTGAGCTGTACGACGAAGCAGGTAACGTGACCGACCGCTGGTTCGGCGGAGGCTGCGACCTGACACCCTATTACCTGTTCGAAGAGGACGCCCGCCATTTCCACCGCACCTTCAAAGAAGCCATGGACCCCTTTGGCAAAGAATGGTACCCAAAATACAAACAATGGTGCGACGAATATTTTGTAAACAAACACCGGGGCGACGAAATGCGGGGTATAGGAGGCGTTTTTTATGATCATCTCCGCCCCGCCGACACCGCCGCCGCCAACCAGCTCTTTGCCTTCCAGCAGGCCAACGGCCATGCATTCCTCCCCGCCTATCTCCCCATCGTGAAAAAAAGAAAGGAGCTGCCCTATGGAGCCCATGAGACCGAATGGCAGGAGATCCGGAGAGGACGCTATGTAGAGTTCAACCTCATCCACGACCGTGGCACCCTCTTTGGCCTGAAAACCAACGGACGCACGGAAAGCATCCTGATGAGCCTGCCCCCCCGGGCCCGCTGGGCGTATGATTACCGGCCGGCCCAGGGCAGCCCGGAAGCACTTTTACTGGATGCCTGTCAACATCCAAAAGATTGGATCTAAAACGCTAAATTATATGTATCTCCAACGCCGCAATCGCATCCTACGCCAATCCCCCGCCATCCGCCAGATGGTGGCCGAGACGATCCTCACCCCCAACGATTTTATCGTTCCCCTTTTTATCGACGAAGGAAAGGGAGTGGAACAGGAGATCCCCTCGATGCCCGGCTATTACCGCCGGAGCCTCGATGGCACGGTAAAAGAAGTAAAAGAACTCTGGGGACTGGGCATCAAAAGCGTGCTGCTCTTCGTAAAAAGCAAGGACGAATTAAAAGACAATACCGGGAAGGAAGCCTGGAATCCCGATGGCCTCATGCAACGAAGCATCCGGGCAATAAAGGAAGCCGTGCCGGAGATCATCGTGATGACGGACGTCGCCCTCGACCCCTACTCTTCCTATGGCCATGACGGTATCGTAGAGGACGGAAAGATCGTAAACGACCCTACCGTGGAAGCCCTGATGAAAATGAGCCTCAGCCATGCCCACGCCGGAGCCGACTGGGTAGCGCCCAGCGATATGATGGACGGCCGCATCGGCGCGATCCGCAAAGCGCTGGAAGAAAATAATTTCACCGGCACCGGTATCATGGCCTACAGCGCAAAATATGCCTCCTGCTTCTATGGCCCCTTCAGGGACGCCCTGGACTCAGCCCCGGGGTTCGGAGACAAGAAAACCTACCAGATGGATTACGCCAATCGCCTCGAAGCGGTAAAAGAAGCACTGATGGACGTAGAGGAAGGCGCCGATATCGTCATGGTCAAACCGGCCCTGCCCTATTTGGATATCATACGGGAGGTAAAGAACGCCGTCAACGTACCCGTCAGCGCCTATAATATCAGCGGCGAGTACGCGCTGATCAAGGCCGCAGCAAAAATGGGCTGGATCGACGAACAAAAGGCTATCCTCGAAACCCTTACCTCTATAAAAAGAGCCGGGGCCGACCTGATCGCTACCTACTTCGCAAAAGACGCCGTCAAACTCCTGAACCGATAAATCCCCTTTTCTATGTACACAAAAAGCAAAGAGCTTTTCGAAAGAGCCCGGCAAAGCATCCCCGGCGGCGTCAATTCACCCGTCCGCGCATTCAAAAGCGTAGGCGGTACGCCCCTCTTCATCAAAAAAGCGCAGGGCCCCTATCTCTATGACGCAGACGACAACCGGTATATCGATTATATCGCCTCCTGGGGCCCGATGATCCTCGGCCATGCCTGGCCCCCTGTCGTAAAGGCGATCCAGGAATACGCATCCTTTTCTACTTCCTACGGCGCCCCCACAGAACTGGAGGTGGAAATGGCCGAGCTGATCCGAAGCATGGCCCCCAACGTGGACCTCGTACGCATGGTCAGCAGCGGCACGGAAGCCTGTATGAGCGCCCTCCGCCTTGCCCGCGGGTATACGGGACGCAACAAGCTCATCAAATTCGAAGGACATTATCACGGACATGCCGATCCCTTCCTGGTAAAGGCCGGCAGCGGGGTCGCAACCTTCAATATCCAAACCGTCCCCGGTGTGACACCCGGCGTAGCACAGGATACGCTGACAGCCGCCTACAACGATCTCGAAGCAGTAAGGAAATTAGCGGCCGCCCATAAAGGAGAGATAGCCGCCATCATCGTAGAGCCGGTAGCTGGAAATATGGGCTGCATCCTCCCCAAACCCGGCTTCCTCGAAGGATTACGCGCCCTCTGCGATACGGAAGGCATCGTCTTCATCCTGGACGAGGTCATGACAGGATTCCGCTTGTCCCCGGGCGGCGCCCAGCAACGACTAGGCATCCGCGCAGACCTGGTCACCTATGGAAAAGTGATCGGGGGAGGCATGCCCGTCGGCGCTTTTGGAGGAAGAAAAGAGATCATGCAGCATATCGCCCCCCTGGGAAATGTCTACCAGGCCGGCACGCTTAGCGGTAACCCGATCGCCATGATCGCCGGCTTTACCATGCTAAAGGAACTAAAGGACAATCCCTCCATCTATAAGGAACTGGAAGAAAAAACGATCTATCTCCGCGACGGTCTCGATAAAGTACTAAAGGCCTGGGGACAGCCCTACCAGGTCAACCAGCTGGGCTCTATGCTCAGCATCCATTTCAGCGAACACCCGGTCACCGACTTCGCCTCCGCCTCCGGAGCGAATAACGAGCGGTTCAAGACCTTCTTCCATGCCCTCCTGCGCCGGGGTATTTATCTCCCCCCCTCCGCCTTCGAGAGCTGGTTCCTGAACAATGCACTGCAAAAGGAAGACCTGGATGCCACGATCCGCGCCGTAGAAGAAAGCCTGAAAGAGATCGGCTGAGATCACACCAAAGAGATCGGCTGAGACTGCACCAAAGAGACCGCCTGAGATCGCACCCGCAACACCATCGCCCCGGCGGGCGCCTGCATTAGGCGTGCAACAACAGCTCACAAGGCTTCAGCCCCGTGTGCTTCTTAAAGGCAGTAGAAAAATGAGAGATGGAGGAATAACCAAGCATCACGGAAACCTCCGTAACGCTCAACCCCTTTTCGTATAGCAGGTAACGGGCATGCTCCATACGCTGGCCCTGGTAAAAATCGAAGATCGTCGTGCCGAACATTTCCTTAAAACCCTTCTTCAGATAACATTCGTTGATCGCCACTTTCCGGCTCAATTCCTTTATGGTCAGCGGCTCCCCGATATGCTGGAGAAGAACCTCCCTGGCCCGGACGATCTTGTCCCTGTCGGCCTCATTGGCCAGGAACTTACACTGGAACCCTTCCACTTCCTTTTCCCCAACCATGCACTCCAGGCTGTATAGCAAAAGCATCTGGCTCTGGGCATTGATAAAGATATTTTCCAGGCTATCGGTATAATGATGGTTCAGCAGCGTCTCCAGCACCATACGGGTCCTCCCGCAAAGCGACAGGACCTTGGAAAAGGAAGAAGCATGCCGGAAATTCAGGATGTCCTCACCAACGGAGCCCTCCGACCCGCGCTCACCGATAAGACCGGCGGAACCCTCCGGCAACCGGCGCGGCCGGACAAACTGCGATAAATGAACGGCCAGAAAACGAAAGCTGACCACATCCACCGTATCGATCCTGTCGGAACAGCCCGATCGGGTCATAGATGAGTTAGCATCCAGCCGGCAGCACGCACATTCGATCTCCTTTTTCTTGCAGTATACATTCCCCGCCAGGCAAAAACGCAATTCCAGGTAATTCCGGGCCGGATCCTCTTTCCGGTAATGATAGACCATCATACCCAGATCGTCCAGGTTCCATTGAGGATGCCGCTGGTGACGCTTGATGGTATATTGTACGGAACCCGGTATCTGCTGCTCCTTTTCATAAAGAACGATCAGTTGATCCTGCATAACAGGTTGCTTATAAGCCATCATCAATATATCCGGAGCCTCGTACATGTTTCTGAGATCTTGAGCAGGCAAAATTAATCGATAAATGTCAATAAATAAGCCCCTTCCGGACCCATCCTTCCAAATGCCCCGATTATGACGAAAACATGACGCGATACGCCCGGTCCGACCGTCCTTTTCAGGCCCCCAAAAAATTTGCACAAATGAGGGGTAAATGGGGATATTAAAACCCCGGAAACCCCTTATATTTCGTACATTTGCGGACCCTATTAATTTATTGTTAACTACACTATTCCACACAAAATATGAGTGAATCAACAGAGCAGATCCTGACCCCCGCCAGCAACGGATACGGAGCAGACAGTATCCAGGTCCTGGAAGGGTTGGAGGCCGTTCGGAAACGCCCAGCCATGTACATTGGGGATATCGGTGTAAAAGGCCTTCATCACCTGGTCTATGAGGTGGTGGACAACTCCATCGACGAGGCCCTGGCAGGTTATTGCAAGAATATCATAGTGACCATCTTCGAAGACAATTCCGTCCAGGTAGACGACGATGGCCGCGGGATCCCGACAGGGATCAACACCAAGGAAAAAAAGAGCGCCCTGGAAATGGTCATGACCATCCTCCACGCAGGCGGCAAATTCGATAAGAACACCTACAAGGTCTCCGGCGGTCTCCACGGCGTAGGGGTAAGCTGCGTCAACGCACTCAGCTCGGACCTCCACGTAACCGTCTACCGCGAAGGGAAAATATTCGAACAGGCCTATAAGATCGGCGTCCCCCAATACCCCGTCCGGTCCATAGGGATCAGCGAAAAAACAGGTACTACCGTCCGCTTCTGGCCCGATGCCAGCATCTTTATCACCACCGAATACAATAAGGACATCCTCGAAGGCCGCCTGCGGGAACTGTCCTTCCTAAACCGCGGCGTCAGGATCATCCTCAACGATCTTCGCGAAAAAGAAGAAGACGATACTACCTACACAAAAACATTCTACAGCGAAGGCGGGATCGTCGAATTTGTAGAGATGCTGGACAAGAACGCCGGCCGCTCCCCCCTCATACCCTCCGTCATTTTCGTGGATGGCCACGACGAAGCCTCCAATGTGGCCGTGGAAGTAGCCCTCACCTACAACGACAGCTACAGCGAACATATCTATTCGTACGTCAACAATATCAATACCATCGAAGGAGGCACCCACGTGGCCGGCTTCCGCCGCGCCCTCACCCGCGTCTTCAAAGCCTACGGGGACAAACAAGGGCTTTTCGAAAGGGCCAAGGTCGAGATCGAAGGCGATGACTTCCGCGAAGGACTAAGCACCATCATTTCCGTAAAGGTACCCGAGCCGCAATTCGAAGGACAGACAAAGACAAAGCTGGGAAACAACGAGGTCAGCGGAGTCGTGGACTCCACCGTCTCCAAAGCACTGAATGATTTCCTCGAAGAGAACCCCCGCGAAGCAAAGAATATCATCCAGAAAGTGATCCTGGCGGCCCAGGCCCGCGCCGCCGCCAAAAAAGCACGGGAACTGGTACAACGGAAAAGCGTTCTCAGCGGCGGCGGCCTCCCCGGTAAACTGGCCGACTGCTCCGAACGGGACCCCGAACGCTGCGAGCTCTATCTCGTCGAAGGAGACTCGGCCGGCGGTACCGCCAAACAAGGCCGCGACCGCAGCTTCCAGGCCATCCTGCCATTAAGAGGCAAGATCCTCAACGTGGAAAAGGCGATGGAACACAAGATCTACGAGAACGAGGAGATCCGTAACATGTACACCGCACTGGGCGTAACAGTAGGAACTGCCGACGACCCCAAGGCACTCAACATCGCAAAAGTACGGTACCACAAGCTCATCATCATGACCGATGCCGACGTCGACGGCAGCCATATCGCCACCCTGATCCTCACCTTCATCTACCGGTATATGAAAGAGCTGGTAGAACAGGGATATATCTACATCGCCCAGCCACCCCTGTACCTCGTCAAAAAAGGGAAAGAACAATCCTATGCCTGGAACGAAGAACAACGCAAGGCCTGGGTACAAAAACTGGGAGCCGGAAAAGAAGAAAGCGTCACCGTACAACGATACAAAGGATTGGGAGAAATGAACTCCGAACAATTATGGGAGACGACCATGAACCCCGATACCCGTACCCTCAAACAAGTGACGATCGAAAGCGCCGCAGAAGCCGACCGGATCTTTAGCATGCTTATGGGCGACGAAGTAGCGCCAAGACGCGACTTCATCGAGTCCCATGCGAAGTACGCCCGGCTGGATGTGTAAAAACTTTTTGCGGCTAAATCCGTCAAAATCAGTAATATTACAATATTTCCTACTAACCAGCCCTGCAGTTAGCAGGCATAAAATCAATCTATTATGTCAGATGTAACACTTACGGCCTACAATGTAAAGACGAAAGAGAA
>DASYBV010000049.1:0-52896 GCA_036500545.1 Puia sp.
AGGACTTCTCCATATGATCTTTCGAGGATGGAATCGGGTGAAGCAAGTCCGATAGTGATTTTTGAAAAAGTGGCTCTGGGACGATTTTCTTTTTTAATAGCCATATTGCAATATGCGGTTTTTTATACTTATTCCTATTCTACTGAATATCAATAACTTAAACTCCCATCAGCATTGCAGCAATGCCAATGCACCCAAATTAAGGAGGGCAAAGGTACGCAATTTAAAGGAAAAAACCATATTTTCTGGCCTCTGTTGCACCCCAATTCCCCCCCAATTACTCCCGAAAGGTCCTACCCCCAGCAATTCCTGACAGCCTCCCATCTCTTATCCACGTCGTTTGCCCGTCAGGTATTTCTCCCGTATCACATCCTGCACCGGCACATTCCGGATCTTACTCTCCAGCCAGGAAATAATATCCAGGTAAACAAAAGCCCGGGTCTCAAACCGGTTCTTCTCATATTTCTTCAGCTCCTCCAGCAACTTCCCAAGCTCCGGCTTTACCTGCCCGGCCGATAAATTGAACGATTTCCTCAAAAAACGGAATATTTCCTCCTCCACCCTGCTCAAATTCTCCATCTTCGCCATAAACCGGTACACCGACTTGATCAGGTACTCCAACAGATCAAAATTACCCAGCTCATAATGCGCGATCAGGTGCAACAGCCGCGAATAACACTGCAGATCGGTCCGGAGATCCACCTTCCAGTTGATGATCTTATTCAGGAAATCGATCGTCTTTCCATAATCCCCGCTCCCAAAATAAAGACAGGCGATCTTGTAGTAAAACACCAGGATCCGGTGACGGTCCAGGTAAATATAATATTCGTTCAGCTTCTCCTCTATATACGGCACAAGGGTCAGCCCCTCCGTAAAGGTGCCGTCGATAAAATGCTGATTTAACTTGGAGATATATAGATAAACAAAGGTTTGTATCCTATTGTTCACGCTATTCCTTACAATCTCCGATTCCGAGAACTCCTCGAACTGCTTCAGGGTCTCCCGGAACTTCTGATCGTTGAGCAGATCAAAATGGGCCCCCAGCAGATTGTGCATCCCCTTGATATACTGCGCGGTCTCGATCGTCATCATAAAAGGCTCCTTTTCAAAAAGATCCACCCATTTCTGCGCATACCGGTAATAAAGGAGGAAATCCTGCCGGATAAAGGCATACCAGCAAAAACCCTGGTACTGGTACAGCTTCTCATAAAACCCCTGACCGGTAAGGTCTACCGGTAAGTTCTTTTCAAAGAACTCCTGCACCGCAATCTCATCCTTTTCATTACGGGCAACCCCGTTCCGGATATACCAGCTGTATAACTGCAAAGCCAGGTTGGAAAATTGGCTGATCAGCCGAAGCTGCTCATTGACCTGGTCTACCTCCGCCGCCAGCTGGTCCGCCCGGTCCTGCATACTCCGGGTGATATGCAACGATTCAATCGTCTTTTCAAAAAACAGCACCTGCAGCAGAAAAGTCACCTGGTTATGCGCCCGGGCATTTTCCTTGATCTTATCCAGGGTCTTCAGACTCTGCAGATAAAGCCCCTTGTTATAAAGGATCCGGGCATAATCAAGCTGTTCATGTAGTTGAATATCAATGTTATCCTCCTGCCGGATGAGCCGCAGGCTGGTGAGGATCTCCCGGTGCAGATAAGCCTTGGCATTGGAGAGCTGCTGCTTGCGGATCCCCTTGTTCCGGCTGAGCAGCTGCACCTCATCATATTCCTCCATTTTGTCCAGGGCATCGAATAACTGGATGCTTTTCAGATCCCCGCTGGCGGAATTCCGGGTGATATAAAGCTTGAAATTCCGTTTTTCGGACTTTTCCAGGGACTTAATCAATTGAAACAGTGCATCTGACGATCTGTTGGGCATCGTAATTTAAAATTGTAAGATTCTTTACTGTGGCGGGTTTCAGACCATTTACCCCCCTTTAAGCAGTGTAGAACCAGGCGTATTATGATTTTAGAACGAAATTAAACAAAGCTATTTTCGAAAACCAGGTTATTTCTTCAAATTTTAAACCTATCTAAAATACAAGCAATGTCCGACAAGAAGATCTTCATTTTTGACACTACCCTCCGGGACGGAGAACAAGTACCGGGCTGTAAGCTCAATACGACCGAAAAGATCGAACTGGCCCTGCGGCTCGAGGCGCTGGGAGTGGATATCATCGAGGCCGGCTTCCCGATCTCCAGCCCGGGAGACTTTCACTCCGTGGAAGAGATCGCCCGGATAATAAAAGACGTCACGGTCTGCGGCCTGAGCCGCGCCGTCCAGAAAGACATCGAAGTGGCCGCCCAGGCCCTCAAACATGCCCGACGCCCCCGTATCCACACGGGTATCGGCACCTCCGACTTCCATATAAAAAGTAAGTTCAACTCCACCCGCGAAGAGATCCTGGCCAGAGCCGTCCAGGCAGTAAGATGGGCAAAGAACTTCGTTGACGACGTGGAATTTTATGCCGAAGATGCCGGCCGCACCGACAACGAATACCTTGCCCGCGTCATCGAAGCAGTGATCGCCGCCGGTGCAACGGTCGTAAACATCCCGGATACCACCGGCTACTGCCTCCCCGGCCAATACGGTGAAAAGATCGCCTTCCTGGTCAATAATGTAAAGAACATCGATAAGGCGGTCATCTCCTGCCACTGCCACAACGACCTGGGCCTGGCAACCGCCAATTCCATCGCCGGCATCATCAGCGGCGCCCGCCAGATCGAATGCACGATCAACGGCCTGGGCGAACGCGCCGGCAATACCTCCCTCGAAGAAGTGGTGATGGTGATCAGACAACACAAACAACTGGGCTTCTATACCGATATCCGGACACAGGAACTGAACCCCATGAGCCGCCTCGTATCGGATACGATGCGCATGCCCGTTCAGCCCAATAAGGCGATCGTAGGAGCCAACGCCTTCTCCCATTCCTCCGGCATCCACCAGGACGGCTTCCTCAAAGACGCCTCCACCTACGAGATCATCAACCCGGAAGAAGTAGGCGCCGACGAATCAAAGATCGTGCTCACCGCCCGCAGCGGCCGCAGCGCACTCGCCTTCCGCCTGAAGAATATCGGTTACGAATTTAACCGCAACGATATCGACACCCTCTACCAACACTTCCTGCAGGTCGCCGACACAAAAAAAGAAGTCGTCGAAGCCGACCTGCACAACCTGGCAAAAACATACACCGCATCAACGGCAACCGCTTAACGCTGAACATATGGCAAAAACATTATTTGAAAAGATCTGGGACCGTCACGTCATCAAAACCATTGACGGCGGCCCCTCCGTCCTGTATATCGACAAACATTTCATCCACGAGGTCACCAGCCCCCAGGCCTTTAAAGGCCTCGAGAACAGGGGACTGCCGCTCTTCCGCCCCGAAAGCATCGTAGCCACGGCCGATCACAACGTCCCTACCCTCGATCAACACCTGCCCATCAAAGAGGAATTATCCCGGGTACAAGTACAGAAACTGATCGACAACTGCAAAAAACACCACATCGAACTATACGGTCTCGGACACCCCTACCAGGGCATCGTGCATGTAATCGGACCCGAGCTCGGCATCACCCAGCCCGGCATGACGATCGTCTGCGGCGATAGCCATACCTCCACCCACGGAGCCTTCGGCGCCATCGCATTTGGAATAGGTACCAGCGAAGTGGAAATGGTCATGGGCACCCAATGCCTGCTGCAAAGCAAACCAAAACTGATGCGCATCAATGTCGAAGGCAGCCTCAACAAAGGCGTGGTCTCCAAAGACATTATCCTGTATATCATCGCAAAGATCTCCGCCAGCGGCGCCACGGGCTACTTCGTCGAATACGCCGGCTCCGCCATCCGCGCCCTCTCCATGGAGGCCCGTATGACGATCTGTAACATGAGCATCGAAATGGGCGCAAGAGGCGGCATGATCGCCCCCGATTCTACGACCTTCGACTACCTCAAAGGACGCGAGTTCGCCCCAAAAGGAGCCGACTGGGATAAAAAAGTCGCCGGCTGGAAAACACTCTTCTCCGACAAAGATGCCCGCTTCGACAAGGAGATCAATATCAAAGCCGCCGACATCGAACCGATGATCACCTATGGCACCAACCCGGGAATGGGCATGAGCGTAAGCGGACATATCCCGGCAGACAGCGAGATCGAAGAAAAGGAAAAACACTCCTATCACAAATCACTCGATTACATGGGCCTCCAGGCCGGCGCCGCCATCAAAGGAAAAAAAGTGGACTATGTATTCATAGGCAGCTGCACAAACTCCCGCATCGAAGACCTCCGCATGGTCGCCTCCTTCGTCAAAGGCAGGAAAAAGGCCGAACACGTGGAAGTATGGATCGTTCCGGGTAGCAAACAGGTAGAACAACAGGCAATAAAAGAAGGTATCGACAAGGTCTTCGAAGCAGCCGGCTTCCTCCTCCGTCAACCCGGATGCTCGGCTTGCCTGGGGATGAATGAAGATAAGATCCCCGCCGGCAAATACTGTATCTCTACCTCAAACCGCAACTTCGAAGGAAGACAGGGACCCAACGCCCGCACCCTCCTCGCCAGCCCGCTGACAGCCGCCGTTGCCGCCATCACGGGAGAAGTAGCAGACATCCGCGAGTTTATCTAAAATAAAAATCAAATGAGCAAGTCAATAAATAAAATATCCTCCACCGCCATTCCCCTCGACCAGGAGAACGTAGACACCGACCAGATCATCCCCGCCCGCTTCCTCAAAGCTACCAGCCGCGACGGATTCGGAGAGAACCTGTTCCGCGACTGGAGATATAACAGCGACGGCAGCCCGAAAAAAGACTTCGTCCTCAACGACCCCACCTACAGCGGGAAGATCCTCGTGGCAGGAAAGAACTTCGGCTGCGGATCCAGCCGCGAACACGCCGCCTGGGCCATAAAAGACGCCGGACTCGATGTCGTGGTCAGCAGCTTCTTCGCGGATATCTTTAAGAACAACGCCCTGAACAATTTCCTCCTTCCGGTCACCGTCAGCGACGGATTCCTGCAGAAGACCTTCGCCGCTATAAAAAAAGACCCGGATACGACGATCGACGTAAATCTGGAAGCACAAACGATCACCCTCGCCGCCACCGGCGACACCGAAAAATTCGAGATCAATAATTATAAAAAGACCTGCCTGCTTAACGGGTACGACGACATCGATTACCTGATCAGCATCCGCAGCGAGATCGAAAATTTCGAAAAGTCACACGCATAAAAAAGCCATACCCCAAATCAAATCATATGCAAAAGAACATCGTAGTTATCGAAGGCGACGGGATCGGTCCCGAAGTAACAAGACAGGCAATAAAGGTGCTCAACGCCATCGCCGAACAAGGCGGCCACGAATTCACCTACAAATATTGCCTGATGGGCGCCGATGCCATCGATAAAACAGGCAACCCGCTCCCCGACGAAACGATCGAAGCCGCCCTAAACAGCGACGCCATCCTTTTCGGAGCGATCGGTCACCCCAAATACGACAACGACCCCACCGCCAAAATAAGACCCGAACAAGGCCTGCTCAAACTGCGGAAATCACTACAGCTGTTCGCCAATATCCGCCCGGTCTCCACCTACCCCGCCCTGCAACACCTCTCCCCCCTAAAGGCAAAGATCCTCGAAGGAGTAGACTTTATCATCTTCCGCGAACTCACCGGCGGCATCTACTTCGGCAAAAAAGAAGTGAACGAAGAAGGCACCCGGGCATTCGACGACTGCACCTATACCAGCGAAGAGATCGAACGCATCGCCCACCTCGCCTTCAAACAGGCACAACAACGCAGAAAGAAACTGACCCTCGTCGATAAGGCCAACGTCCTCGAAACATCCCGCCTCTGGAGAAAAGTAGTACAAGGCATCGCCGGCCAATACCCCGACGTAAAAGTGGACTTCCTCTTCGTAGATAACGCCGCCATGCAGATCATCCTGAACCCAAAACAATTCGATGTCATCCTTACCGAAAATATGTTCGGGGATATCCTCAGCGACGAAGCAAGCGTGATCAGCGGCTCCCTTGGCCTCCTGCCCTCCGCCTCGGTCGGCAAAGGCGCCGCCCTGTTCGAACCGATCCACGGTTCCTACCCCCAGGCCACCGGCAAAGACATCGCCAACCCCCTCGGCAGCATCCTCTCCGCAGCCATGCTGCTGGACCACTTCGGCATGCACACAGAAGCAAACAAGATCCGCGAAGCCGCCAACTGGACACTGCAGAACGGCTTCGTTACAAAAGATATCGACCCCATAAATTTCTACTTCACCTCCACGATCGGCGAGCTCATCAGCGATTATGTAGGCGGGAAAATACCGGGCGACGTACATAAAGACAATATCGAATTGAGAAAGTCGACGATTATTTAGAGGAAATCTAAATCTGAGACGAAATCACAAAAAGTTCTTTGTTTATTCAATTGGTGGAAGTACATTCGCTGTAACAAAACATCCTTCGTGGACCAACGCAGTTTACATATCACCAAAGATCTACTCACCGCAATAGCGATAATTATTGTGGTCGTGGTGATTATTATTCCTGCAAGTCAGGGAGGAGGGTGGTAATAAGATAACAATATTCAAAATACCAGCGACCCGCCTCCCCCGAGGCGGGTCGCTTTTTTTATCACTATATCTTAACCTATCTATATGGCATACTATAATGAGAATACAGTCCTCTGGCTCGACGGCCAGCTCGTAAAAGCCTCCGAAGCAAAGACAGACCTCTATGGCCAGTCCCTGCACTATGGCTACGCGGTCTTCGAAGGCATCCGCTCCTACCGCACCGCCGCAGGAACGACAAAGATCTTCAAAGCCGCCGAACACTACCTGCGTCTGCAACGATCCGCCGCCGCCATGAATATGCCGTTTGCTTACAGCGTAGAAGAGCTGACCGCCGCTACCTACGCAGTCCTGGCAAAGAATAACCTGCAGGACGCCTATATCCGGCCCATCGTCTATGCACCCGCCAACATGAGCTTCAATCCCAATACCGAATCCTATACCGCCATCCAGGCATGGGAAATGGCGCCCTTCCTCGGAGATAAGCTGCTGCGCGTCATGACCTCCTCCTTCCAACGCCCCAATCCAAAAGGATTTAAAATAGAAGCAAAAGCTTCCGGCCACTACGTCAACTCTATCCTCGCCAGCCAGGAGGCAAAAGCCGAAGGCTTTGACGAAGCCCTGCTTACCGATATGCACGGATTCGTAGCGGAAGGCCCCGGCGCCAATGTCTTCTATGAAAAAAACGGAAAATTGTATACCCCCGCCCCGGGTAATATCCTCCCGGGGATCACCCGCGCCACCGTTCTGGAGATCTGCCAGGAACTCGGCATCCCGGTCGAAGAAACCCGGGTTACAACACAGGAGCTGGCCCAGGCCGACGCCGCCTTCTTCTGCGGAACCGCCGCCGAAGTGATCGGATGGGAATCACTGGATCGGGTCCCCTTCAGCAAACCCTGGAAAGGTTCACTCAGCCACCAGATCCAACAAGCATACAAGGACAAGGTCATCGAAAAAGAAACCCGGCTGGCCACAGCATAAACAACAACACAAAAATCGCAACAACAGCAATGGAACTGAACAAATACAGCAAGACCCTCACACAGGATACAACACAACCCGCCGCACAGGCGATGTTGTACGGCATCGGTCTGACAGACGAAGACCTGAAAAAAGCACAGGTGGGCGTCGCCAGCATGGGCTATGACGGCAACACCTGCAATATGCACCTCAACGACCTGGCACAGCTGGTAAAAAAAGGCGTATGGGCCACAGACCTGATCGGCCTCATCTTTAATACCATCGGCGTCAGCGACGGCATGAGCAACGGCACCGACGGGATGCGCTACTCCCTCGTCAGCCGCGACATCATCGCAGACTCGATCGAAGCGGTCTGCGGCGCACAATACTATGACGGCCTCATCGCCCTGCCCGGCTGCGATAAGAATATGCCCGGCTGCCTCATCGCCATGGGTCGCCTCAACCGCCCCTCCATCATGGTCTATGGCGGCACCATCGCCCCCGGACACTACAAGGGACAAGACCTTAATATCGTTTCCGCCTTCGAGGCACTGGGACAAAAGATCGCAGGCAAACTGGACGAGGCAGACTTCAAAGGCATCGTCATGAACTCCTGCCCCGGCGCCGGCGCCTGCGGAGGCATGTACACCGCCAATACGATGGCCGCCGCTATCGAAGCCCTCGGCATGAGCCTCCCCTTCTCCTCCTCCAATCCCGCCCTCAGCGAAGAAAAGAAACAGGAATGCCTGGCCGCAGGAGCCGCCATCCGCATCCTGCTGGAGAAAGATATCAAACCGAAGGATATCATGACCCGCGAAGCCTTCGACAACGCCATCACAACCATCATGATCCTCGGTGGCAGTACCAACGCCGTCCTCCACCTGATCGCCATGGCAAAAAGCGTCGACATCCCGCTTACACAAGACGACTTCCAGGCCATCAGCGATAAGATCCCCGTTCTCGCGGACTTCAAACCCAGCGGCAAATACCTGATGCAGGACCTCCACGAACACGGAGGCATCCCCGCCGTGATGAAATACCTCCTCGAAAAAGGACTGCTCCACGGCCACTGCCTCACCGTTACCGGTAAGACACTCGCAGAAAACCTGAAAGACGTCCCCTCCCTCGATTTTGCAAAACAGGATATTATCCACCCGCTCGAAAAACCGATAAAAGCAACCGGCCACCTCCAGATCCTCTATGGCAACCTCGCCGAAGGCGGCAGCGTAGCCAAGATCAGCGGCAAGGAAGGCGAACGCTTCGAAGGCCCCGCACGCGTATTCGACGGCGAACATGAACTCATAGCCGGTATCAACTCCGGAAAGATCAAGGCCGGCGACGTCGTGGTCATCCGCCACGTCGGCCCCAAAGGCGCCCCCGGCATGCCGGAAATGCTAAAGCCAACCTCCGCCCTCATCGGCGCCGGTCTGGGAAAAAGCATCGCCCTCATCACCGACGGACGATTCAGCGGCGGCACCCACGGCTTCGTAGTAGGACACATCACCCCCGAAGCCTATGAAGGCGGCGCCATCGCCCTCGTCAACGACAACGATACGATCGAGCTCGACGCAACAAAGAATACGATCACACTAAAAATAAGCCCCGAAGAACTGGCCAAGAGAAAAGCCGCCTGGAAACAGCCGCCGCTCAAAGCAACAAAAGGACTTCTGTATAAATACGCAAAACAGGTAAAGAACGCCGCAGAAGGCTGCGTTACCGATGAATTATGATATTTCAACGGATCACTGGTCCGTTTCACACATCAAAAAGTATTTTATGAGCAATATCACCACAACTCCCGCCCCCGAAACGACAAAGCCAAAAGCAAAACCCGCAGGCGCCCCCTCCGGAAAAGCAACGGCCCCCGTGGTGCGCGAGTTGACAGGCTCCGCCGCCGTACTGGAAGCCTTTATCGCAGAAGGAGCCGACATTATCTTCGGATACCCCGGCGGCGCCATCATGCCCATCTATGACGCCCTCTATGACTACCAGGATAAACTAAAACATATCCTCGTCCGCCACGAACAGGGCGGCATCCACGCCGCCCAGGGATTCGCCCGGACCTCCGGGAAGACCGGCGTCGTATTCGCTACCAGCGGCCCCGGCGCCACCAACCTGGTCACCGGTCTCGCCGACGCAATGATCGACAGCACCCCCCTGGTCTGTATCACCGGCCAGGTCTTCGCCCACCTGCTCGGCACCGACGCCTTCCAGGAAACGGACGTGATCAATATCACCACACCCGTCACCAAATGGAACTACCAGGTGACGGACGCCACGGAGATCCCATCGGTACTGGCCAAGGCGTTTTATATCGCCGGCAGCGGCCGCCCCGGACCGGTACTCATCGATATCACAAAGAACGCCCAGATCCAGAAGTTCAATTACGAAGGATACAAAAAATGCGAACATATCCGCAGCTACCGCCCAAAACCGATCGTCCGTAAGGAACCGGTCGCCGAAGCGGCCCGCCTCATCAACGAAGCAAAAAAACCCTTTATCCTCTTCGGCCAGGGCGTGATCCTCGGCAAAGCAGAAAAAGAATTCCAGGCCTTCGTGGAAAAAAGCGGGATCCCCGCCGCCTGGACGATCCTCGGCCTCAGCGCGCTGCCCACCAGCCACCCCCTAAACGTAGGCATGCTCGGCATGCACGGTAACTATGGCCCTAACGTCCTCACCAACGAATGCGACGTGATGATCGCCATAGGCATGCGCTTCGACGACCGCGTAACCGGCCGCCTGGACAAATACGCAAAACAAGCAAAAGTGATCCACCTCGATATCGACCCGGCCGAGATCGACAAGAACGTAAAAGCAACCATTGGCATCTGGGGCGACTGCAAAGAAACCCTCCCCCTGCTGACGGAACTCGTCGATAAAAAGACCCACCCCGAATGGGTGAAAAAATTCAACGACTTCCACCAACAGGAAGTCGATGCCGTCATCCAGGACGAACTCAACCCCGCCGAAGGCCAGCTGACGATGGGTGAAGTCATAAAGACCCTCAACGAACAAACCGGCGGCAACGCCGTCATCGTCACCGACGTTGGCCAGCACCAGATGGTCGCCTGCCGCTATGCCCGGTTCAACGAGTCGAAAAGCAATGTCACCTCCGGCGGCCTCGGCACAATGGGATTCGGACTGCCCGCCGCCATCGGCGCAAAATTCGGCGCCCCCGGCCGGACGGTTGTAGCCATCATCGGCGACGGCGGCTTCCAGATGACGCTCCAGGAACTGGGCACGATCATGCAAAGCGGGATCGACGTAAAGATCATGATCCTCAACAACCGCTTCCTGGGCATGGTCCGCCAATGGCAGGAACTGTTCAACGACCGGCGCTACTCCTTCGTGGACATCGCCAGCCCCGACTTTGTCAAACTGGCCAATGCCTATGGCATCGCCGGACAGAACATCGAAAAAAGAGAAGACCTCGAAAAGGCAGTAGCCGCTATGCTCGATCATAAAGGCTCCTACCTGCTGGAAGTATTTACCGGAAAAGAAAACAACGTTTTTCCCATGGTACCCCAGGGATGCAGCGTCAGCGAGATCAGACTTAAATAACAGCGCACCGCCCATCGGCCCCAAAGCCAATGGTCACGGCTCACTCCAACGAATGAACATGACAACAACGCTCGATACAAAATGGAACGCCCGGTTATATGACGACAAACACAACTTTGTCTTCAAATACGGCGAAGACGTGGTCGAACTGCTGGCCCCCCGGCAGGGAGAAAAGATCCTCGACCTCGGCTGCGGCACCGGCTATCTCACCAACCTGATCGCACAGGCCGGCGCCCGCGTCATCGGCATGGACCACTCGGCCTCCATGATCCAACGCGCCATCGCCGCCTACCCCGACCTCGACTTCCGCACCCTGTCCGCCACCGACTTCCATTTCGATACCCCCTTCGACGCCGTTTTTTCCAATGCCACCCTTCACTGGGTCCTGGACAAAGAAAAGGTCATCGATAATATATACAAAGCCCTCCGCCCCGGCGGACGCCTCGTCCTCGAAATGGGCGGTAAAGGAAATGTAGAAGAGATCCTCGTCGCCACCCGGAAGATCCTCACCCGCCACGGATATTATAGCAACGCGGCTACCCAACTCTGGTATTTCCCCTCACTCGGCGAATACACTACCCTTCTCGAAAAAAGAGGGTTCCGCGTTCACTTCGCCACCCACTTCGACCGGCCCACCCAATTACAGGATACCAGCAACGGGATAAAAGACTGGATCAAAATGTTCGGCAACGCCTTCTTTAACAATATCCCCGACTCCGCCATCGAACCGGTGCTCGACGAGATCCAGGAAGCCGTACGCCCTACCAACTTCCACAACCATACCTGGTATGGCAACTATAAAAGATTACGCATAGAAGCAATAAAACAATAAGCAGTAAAAAACAAAATATGAGCACCGGCAAACAAGAATATACCATCACCGTCTACACGGAAAACCAGATCGGCCTGATCAACCGGATCGCCATCCTGTTCTCCCGCCGTAAGATCAACATCGAAAGCCTCAACACCTCCCCCTCGGAGACAGAAGGCATCCACCGTTTCACGATCGTCATCAACGAAACGGAAGAAGTAGTACGCAAACTCTGCCGCCAGCTGGAAAAACAGGTGGATATCCTGAAAGCCTACTTCAATACCAACGACGAGATCATCTGGCAGGAACTGGCCCTCTATAAAGTGCCCACCGACGAGATCGCGGAAAAAGTAAAGGTCGAACGGCTCCTCCGCGAATACGGAGCCCGCGCCGTCGTGATCCGTAAAGACTATACCGTATTCGAAACAACCGGCCAACGCGAAGAAACCGACCGGCTGGTAGAAGTCCTGGAACCCCTCGGCCTGATCGAATTCGTACGCAGCGCCCGCGTGGCCATCATAAAGGACAGCTCCGGATTCCATGAGAAACTAAAGGAATTCGAACTGGCACAGCCCGGTGAAGAGGTGGTCGAAAACGAATTTCTCGACAAACAAGGCGAAGTCTTTACCATGTAAAAGCATCTCAAACCCAACAGGGCACAACAACAATCATCATACGGTCCAAAAACTAAAACCAATCACAAACAAATAAAAATTCCATGGCAAAACTTAATTTCGGCGGCGTAGAAGAAAATGTGGTTACCCGCGAAGAATTTCCCCTCGCCAAAGCACAACAGGTACTAAAGAACGAAGTAGTAGCCGTCATCGGCTACGGCGTTCAAGGCCCCGGCCAGGCGCTGAATCAAAAAGACAACGGCATCAACGTAATAGTCGGTCAACGCAAGAACTCCAAGTCCTGGGACAAAGCAGTCCGCGACGGCTTCGTCCCAGGCAAAACATTATTTGATATCGAAGAGGCGCTGGAGAAAGGTACGATCATCTGCTACCTCCTCAGCGACGCCGCCCAGATCGCCCTGTGGCCTACGGTAAAGAAAAACCTTACCGCCGGAAAAGCCCTGTACTTCTCCCATGGCTTCGGCATCACCTTCAACGAACAAACAGGGATCATCCCTCCAAAGGACGTGGACGTATTCCTCGTAGCCCCCAAAGGCTCCGGCACCTCCCTTAGAAGGATGTTCCTCCAGGGCCGCGGTCTGAACAGCAGCTACGCGATCTTCCAGGACGCCACCGGCAAAGCAAAAGAACGCGTAGTCGCCCTCGGCATCGCCGTTGGCAGCGGCTACCTGTTCGAGACGGACTTCCGCAAGGAAGTATACAGCGACCTGACCGGCGAACGCGGTACGCTGATGGGCGCGATACAAGGCATCTTCGCCGCACAATACGAAGTGCTGCGCAAAAAAGGCCATACCCCCTCCGAAGCATTCAACGAAACAGTGGAAGAACTCACCCAATCCCTGATGCCGCTGGTAGCAGAGAACGGTATGGACTGGATGTACGCCAACTGCTCCACCACCGCACAAAGAGGCGCACTCGACTGGTGGAAAAAATTCCGCGACGCTACCCTCCCCGTATTCACAGAATTATATGAAAGCGTAGCCGCCGGAAAAGAATCCCAACGCTCCATCGACTCCAACAGCCAACCCGACTACCGCGAAAAGCTGGACGCAGAGCTGAAAGAATTACGCGAAAGCGAAATCTGGCAGGCAGGAAAAACAGTCCGTAGCCTCCGTCCGGAAAACCAGCCCGCCGCCACCGGACACAAAACACTCCAAAATGCCTGATAGCATAACGATAAGAAAATCATACAATTCCCAACTCGACTTTCACTCAGCCGCCAAGCGGCTGAGTAAAGTCGTAAACCGTACCCCCCTCACCTACAATCACGGCCTGTCACGCAAATACGATTGCCGGGTGTTCCTGAAGAGAGAAGATCTCCAGGTGGTCCGCTCCTATAAATTAAGGGGCGCCTATAATATGATGGTCAGCCTGCCCGCAGAACAATTGCAAAAAGGCGTGGTATGCGCCAGCGCCGGCAACCACGCACAGGGATTCGCCTACTCCTGCCGGAAACTGGGCGTCAAAGGCGTGGTGTTCATGCCCATCATCACCCCCAAACAAAAAGTCAACCAGACAAAGATGTTCGGGGAAGATAGCGTAGAGATCATCCTGATCGGCGATACCTACGACGATTGCTCCATCGCAGCCCGGCAATACACCCAGGACCACGCAATGACCTTTATCCCCCCCTTCGACGACCTGAAGATCATCGAAGGACAAGGCACCGTGGCCGTCGAGATCCTCGAAGACCTCCCAAAAGACGCACAACCCCTCGACTACCTCTTCGTCCCCGTCGGCGGCGGCGGCCTGGCATCCGGCACAGGCTCCTATTTTAAAATGTATTCCCCCGCCACAAAAGTGATCGGACTGGAACCCGAAGGAGCCCCCTCGATGCTGGCAGCCTTTAAAGCCGGTCACCCCGTCACGCTCGATAGCATCGAACGTTTCGTCGACGGCGCCTCGGTAAAAAGAGTGGGCGAGCTGACCTATAACATCTGCCGCGAAGTGCTGGACGATATGCACCTCGTCAATGAAGGAAAAGTCTGCTCCACCATCCTGAAACTATACAACGAAGACGCCATCGTGGTAGAACCGGCCGGCGCCCTGAGCATCGCCGCCCTCGACGACTACGCCGCTGAGATAAAAGGAAAGACCATCGTCTGCATCGTCAGCGGCAGCAACAACGATATCGACCGCATGCAGGAAATAAAAGAAAGATCCCTCCAGTACGAAGGACTAAAACACTATTTCCTCATCACCTTCGCCCAACGACCCGGCGCCCTGAAAGAATTCGTCAACCACGTCCTCGGACCAAATGACGACATCACCCGCTTCGAATACATGCAAAAACACAACAAGGAGACAGGCCCCGCCCTCGTCGGCGTCGAACTGACCTCCCGCGAAGATTACCAGGCCCTGCTGACAAACCTCGACCGGTATAATTTTACCTATACCGAGCTGAATAAAGACGATACATTGTTCGGCTACCTGGTCTAACGAAACCATCCAATATCCGCCAGCCCCCCGTATCGTACCCTTTCACCCGGCAACGCCCAAACCCGCTGCCGGCCTCAAACCGGGACCGGCAACCTGTGGACAAGTCTACAAACCCTGTGAACAATAAATTTTGATTAAATTTCAAGTTTTCGGGTTTTTTGCGTATTTTTAGACGATTGACGCGCCGCCATGCCATAAGAAAATGAGATTTTCTTACAAAAAATTGAATAACGTCTAATATTGCTCACAAAACATGGTTAATCAAGGTCTATACTCTCCTGAATTTGAACGGGATGCGTGCGGCATCGGGTTTGTCGCCAATATAAAAAGCAACAAGTCCCACCAGATCGTCTCCGATGCGCTGACGATCCTGGAAAACATGGAACATCGCGGAGCCTGCGGCTGCGAGAACAATACCGGCGACGGCGCCGGTATCATGATCCAGACACCACACGAGTTCTTCTTCGACGAATGTATTCGCCTGGGCATTCACCTGCCCTCCTATAGCAAATACGGCGTAGGCATGCTCTTCTTCCCCCGCGATATCCGCCTCAAGGAAGAATGCCGCGACATCTTCTCCCGCTCGGCAGAAAAGCTGGGCCTGGAGATCCTCGGCTATCGCAAAGTACCGGTCAACCCCGAAGGCATCGGCCCTACGGCCCTCTCCGTCGAACCGGAAATGGAACAGGTCTTCGTCGCCTGCCCCGATCATATAAAACAACCCGACGATTTCGAACGGAAACTATTCCTGCTTCGCAACTACGCCAGCCATACGATCAACAACACGGTTAAAAAGGACGCGATCGGTTTCTACGTCGCCTCCCTCTCCTATAAATCCGTTGTCTATAAAGGACAGCTGACAAGCGGCCAGGTACGCAACTATTTCCCGGACCTGAGCAACCGCCGGGTGGTATCCGCCTTCGGACTGGTACACTCCCGCTTCGCCACCAATACCTTTCCTTCCTGGAAACTGGCCCAGCCCTTCCGCTATATCGCCCATAACGGGGAGATCAATACGCTGCAGGGTAACCTGAACTGGTTAAAGACCAGCGAAAAAGGATTGACCACCCCCTACTTCAGCAAGGAAGAAATGGATATGCTCCTTCCCATCATCTCGGAAGGCCAGTCCGACTCGGCCTGCCTGGACAACGTGATCGAGCTGCTGACCCTCTGCGGCCGCTCCCTGCCCCACGTGATGATGATGCTGATCCCCGAAGCCTGGGATGGCAACGAACAAATGGATCCCGTAAAAAAAGCGTTCTACGAATTTCATGCCTCGATCATGGAACCCTGGGACGGCCCCGCCTCGATCTCCTTTACCGACGGAAAGATCATCGGCGCCACCCTGGACCGCAACGGACTCCGCCCCTCCCGCTATTGCGTCACTACGGACGACCGCGTGATCATGGCCTCCGAGACCGGCGTCCTGCCCATCGCCCCCCACCTGATAAAGGAAAAAGGGCGCCTCCAGCCCGGGAAGATGTTCGTAGTCGACCTCGAACAGGAAAGGATCATCAGCGACACGGAACTAAAAAATGCCATCTGCTCACAACAGCCCTATGCCGAATGGCTGAATAAATATAAGATCCGCCTCGAAGAGCTCCCCGAACCACGGGTACTCTTCACCCACCTCGAACACGACCAGATCTTCAAATACCAGAAAGCCTTCGGCTATTCCACCGAAGACCTGGACACCCTCATCGCTCCCATGGCCCTCGATGGCAAAGAACCCATCGGCTCGATGGGAACGGATGTGCCCCTGGCCGTACTCAGCGACCAGCCCCAACACCTGAGCAGCTATTTCAAACAACTCTTTGCCCAGGTCACCAACCCGCCCATCGACCCGATCCGCGAACGATTGGTGATGTCCCTCGCCAGCTTCGTCGGCGGCAACGCCAACCTGCTGGGAGAAGACCCCCTGGCCTGCCATAGCGTAGCGCTGAAACATCCCGTCCTCAGCAACCACGAGCTGGAAAAGATCCGGAGCATCGACACCGGCGTCTTCCAGGCCAAGACCCTGCAGACCTATTTCCGCGCCGACGGTAAACCCGGCTCCCTCCAGGCCGGCCTGGACCGCCTCTGCCGCTATGCCGTAGACGCCGTGGAAGACGGATTCGAAGTGCTGGTCCTCACCGACCGCGCCATCGACTCCGACCACGCCCCCATCCCCTCCCTGCTGGCCACCGCCGCCGTCCACCACCACCTGATCCGTAAAGGATACCGGGGACAGGTAGGCATCATCGTGGAGGCAGGAGACGTCTGGGAAGTACACCACTTCGCCTGCCTGATCGGGTTCGGCGCAACGGCAATCAACCCCTACCTGGCCCTGTCCGGCATCCGGGACATGAAGCTCACCGAAAAACTACAGACAAACCTCGACGCCGAAGACCTTAAAAAGAATTATATAAAGGCCGTCTGCGAAGGACTCTTGAAGGTCTTTTCCAAAATGGGCATCTCCACCCTCCAATCCTACCAGGGCGCACAGATCTTCGAGATCATAGGACTCAATCGCACGGTGGTAGACAAATATTTTACCGGCGCAACGTCCCGTATCCAGGGGATGGGCCTGGACGAGATCGCAAGGGAAACGCTCTCCAAACACTACTTCGCCTTCAGCCGCAAAGACATACCGGTAGAAAGACTCCCCGTCGGAGGCATCTACCAATGGAAACGCAAAGGAGAGTTCCATCTCTTCAACCCAAACACGGTACACCTCCTCCAGTTTTCCACCCGGACCAACGACTACAACACGTTTAAAAAATATTCCCGGCTGGTCAACGACCAGAGCGAAAAGGCCGCTACCCTTCGGAGCCTGCTAACGTTCAAACGCAACCGCCCCTCCATCACCCTGGAAGAAGTGGAGCCCGCCGAAAGCATTTACAAAAGATTTGCCACCGGCGCCATGTCCTTTGGCTCCATCTCCCATGAAGCCCACTCGACCCTGGCCATCGCCATGAACCGGCTGGGTGGGAAAAGCAACACCGGCGAAGGCGGCGAGGACGAGCTTCGCTATGAGCCGCTGCCAAACGGGGACTCCATGCGCTCCGCCATCAAACAAGTGGCATCGGCCCGTTTCGGGGTCACCAGCCACTACCTCACGATGGCCGACGAACTACAGATCAAGATGGCACAAGGCGCCAAACCCGGCGAAGGCGGACAGCTGCCCGGTCATAAAGTGGACGAGTGGATCGGTAAGGTACGCCACTCTACACCCGGCGTAGGACTGATCTCCCCACCGCCCCATCACGATATTTATTCCATCGAAGACCTGGCCCAGCTGATCTTCGACCTGAAAAATGCCAACCGGGCAGCACGGATCAGCGTCAAGCTGGTATCCAAAGCCGGTGTAGGCACGATCGCAGCCGGGGTCGCCAAGGCGAAATCCGACGTGATCCTCATCTCCGGTCATGACGGCGGCACAGGCGCCTCCCCCATCAGCTCCATCAAACACGCAGGACTGCCCTGGGAACTCGGCCTGGCCGAATCCCACCAGACCCTGGTAAAAAATAAGCTGCGCAGCCGCGTCGTGCTCCAGGCAGACGGCCAGATGAAGACCGGCCGGGATATCGCGATCGCCACGCTGCTCGGCGCGGAAGAATGGGGCCTCGCTACCACCGCCCTCGTCGTGGAAGGATGTATCCTGATGCGCAAATGCCATCTCAATACCTGCCCCGTCGGCGTAGCGACCCAGGACCCCGAACTACGCGGACGCTTCACCGGCGACGCCGACCACGTAGTCAACTTCTTTAAATTCCTTACACAGGAACTGCGCGAGATCATGGCCGAGCTGGGATTCCATACCATCGAAGAAATGGTGGGCCAGGTAGACTGCCTCCAGGTGAGAGAAAATATCGACCACTGGAAATACAGCAAGCTGGACCTCTCTCCCATCATCTATAAGGAACCGGGCTCCCTATACACCGGGCTGCACAAACAGGAAGAACAGGACCACGGACTGTCCGATGTCCTCGACTGGAAACTGATGGACGCCGCCCGCCCGGCACTGGACAACCAGCAAAAAGTAACCGCCGCCTTCGACATCCGGAACACCGACCGGACCGTAGGCACGATCCTCTCCAACGAGATCTCCAAAAAATATAAGGGAGCAGGACTGCCGGATAATACGGTTCATTTTAAATTCACCGGCACCGCCGGACAAAGCTTCGGCGCATTCAATACGCACGGAGTGACCCTGGAACTGGAAGGAGACGCCAATGACTACTTCGGGAAAGGACTGTCGGGCGCCCGCCTCGTCGTCTACCCCTCCCAGGACGCAGGCTTCGTCCCGGAAGAGAACAGCATAATCGGCAACGTAGCCTTCTATGGCGCCACTTCGGGCGAAGCATTTATAAGAGGAAAGGCGGGCGAACGCTTCGGCGTGCGCAACTCCGGCGTCAAAGCCGTCGTCGAAGGCGTCGGCGACCACGGATGCGAATACATGACCGGCGGCCGTATCGTCATCCTGGGCGACACCGGCCGGAACTTCGCCGCCGGTATGAGCGGAGGCATCGCCTATGTATACGACGTACGGGGCCAGTTCCCGGCCCTCTGCAATAAGGAAATGGTCGAGCTCGATCCCGTCGGACAAGACGATGTCGCCGAACTGAAAGACATGATCCGGCGACACTACGCCTATACGGACAGCGCCGTGGCAAAATTTGTGCTCGACGATTTCGAGAACCAGTTAAAGAACTTTGTAAAAGTATTTCCGACGGACTATAAAAAAGTCATGCTGGAGAAAGCAGGACGGCCACAGAGAACAACTCATTAACAGCTTGAGAACGCGGAGTCGGCTCTCATGTGTGACTCAGCCACTCCGTTGTTCTCTGTGACCGCCGCTTATCCTGTTAACATTATAAAATAGCGATTAAAAAATGGGTAAACCAACCGGATTCCTGGAATTTACCAGGGAGTTTCCTGCCAAACGCCCGGTGCAGGAAAGAAGAGAAGACTATAAAGAATTTGTAGCCCCCTACAGCGCCCCGCAACTGAACCACCAGGCGGCCCGCTGTATGAACTGCGGCATCCCCTTCTGTCATCACGGCTGCCCCCTGGGCAACGTCATCCCCGAATTCAACGATGCCGTCTACCGCCAGCAATGGAAAGAAGCCTATGAGATCCTCAGCTCCACCAATAACTTCCCCGAGTTCACCGGCCGCATCTGCCCCGCCCCCTGCGAACACAGCTGCGTCCTGGGGATCAACCAACCACCGGTGGCCATCGAAGAGATCGAAAAACATATCATTGAAATAGCGTTCGACAAAGGCTTTGTAAAAGCCCGTAAACCCTCCGTCCGCACCGGCAAAAAAGTAGCCGTCGTAGGCTCCGGCCCCGCCGGAATGGCCGCCGCCGCCCAGCTCAATACCGCGGGCCATTCCGTGACGGTCTTCGAGCGGGACGATGAACCCGGAGGACTGCTCCGCTACGGGATCCCCGATTTCAAACTGGAAAAATGGGTCGTCGCCCGCAGGATAAAACTGATGGAAGAAGAAGGCATCGTCTTTAAATGTAACGCCGAGGTAGGCAGGAACGTTAGTATCAACGACCTCCTTCGCGAATTTCACGCCATCGTCCTCGCAGGCGGTTCCACGATCCCCCGCAACCTTCCCATCCCCGGCCGGCAATTAAAAGGCGTCCATTTCGCCATGGACTTCCTCAAACAACAAAATAAAAGAGTAAGCAACCTGCCCGTATCCGGCGAAGATATCTGGGCCACCGGCAAGAACGTCGTCGTCATCGGCGGCGGCGATACCGGCAGCGACTGCGTAGGCACCTCCAACCGCCACAAGGCAAAGTCCGTTACCCAATTCGAACTGATGCCAAAACCCCCGCATGCCCGCACCACCTATATGCCCTGGCCGACATACGCCATGACACTCAAAACATCCTCTTCCCACGAAGAAGGCGCAGACAGACACTGGGCCGTGGCGACAAAAGAATTTATAGGAGATGAAAAAGGCCACCTCAAGGCACTAAAGATCGTCACCCTCGAATGGAAGATGACCGAAGACGGCCGGGCCGCACAATTCACCGAAGTGCCGGGCAGCGAACGGGAAATACCCTGCGAACTGGCACTGTTCGCCATGGGCTTCCTCCATCCCCAGCACGAGGGACTCCTCCAGGAACTGGACGTGGAACTGGACGACCGGGGCAATGTAAAAGCATCCGAGAAGAATTACCAGACAAATATCACAAAAGTGTTCACGGCCGGCGACATGCGAAGAGGACAATCCCTCGTCGTATGGGCCATCAGCGAAGGCCGCGAATGCGCCCGCAAAGTCGACGAATACCTCATAGGCGCCTCCCTCCTCGAAAGAAGGGACCAAAGTCTGATCGCTTTATAACATATATACTTTTTTAATACTATAGAAAAAGCCGGCCCTCAAGCCGGCTTTTTCTATTACTTCCCCCCGCAATTCCACTTCCGCCCGTTAAACAAACGCCCAATTTTTGTCCTCTTTTTTAAACAGCTTCGATATTTAAAAAGATAAAAAAAACATAAAAACCTTTGTAGTCAAGTTATTATTAATTCCTTGCGACAGGTTAACACTGTTAAATAATACATATTGTAATTAATTACATGTAACATATATTTATGTTAAGGATACATTTTTGCTACTTTAGCAATGATATAGGTCAATTATACATATTTTTTAATTTGTTTCATTCACTTAACCAAAACAACCATTATGCTAAGAAATATATCTCTTTTACTCATAGTAACGCTGATCTCCTTCGCGGGCTTTTCACAAGTCGCCGATTCAACCAAAAAAAACGATACCGCCCCTCCTGCACCCGCTCCCGCCCTAACCATCACCGGATCGGCCGACATGTACTACCGCTACGACTTCAACAAGACCAACACCGACCTTACCAGTTTCACCGGTTCCCACGACCAGTTCAAACTGGGCATGGCCACCGTCAGGCTGGAACATAAGACCACAAAACTGGACATGGTAGCCGACCTGGGATTCGGCCCCCGGGCCCAGGAATTCGCCTACAACGACAATGGCATCCTCCAGGCCATCAAACAATTATATATCAGCTATTCCCCCACCGCCTGGGTGAAGTTCACCGGCGGCACCTGGGCCACACACATCGGCTATGAAGTACTCGACGCCTACGCCAACCGGAACTATAGCATGTCCTATATGTTCACCAACGGACCATTCTCACATACCGGCGTCAGAGCCGATTTCACCGTAGGAAAAAGCGGCATCATGATCGGCGTCTCCAACCCCACCGACTGTCGCAGCATCCCCGACGGCAAACAGAATAACAAGAACATGATCGCTCAATACAGCTTTGCCCCCAGCGACAACTTCAAGCTCTTCCTGAACTATGTGGGCGGGAAGGATGCGGACGATAACAAAGTTCACCAATACGACCTGGTGATCAACGCAAAAGCCAGCAGCCTCTTCAGCCTGGGATTGAATGGTACCGTAAATGAATCCAGCTCACCCATGGATCATTGGACGGCGGGTCACACCTGGTGGGGCACCGCCCTCTATCTTAACCTGGACCCCAAACCCTGGTTCGGACTCACCCTCCGTAGCGAATATTTCAGCGACAAAGACGGCGTGAAGCTGCATCCGGTCGACGGCGCTCCGGGCGCAAAGGTATTTGCCAATACCCTCTCGGCCAACTTCAAGGTGGACGGCTTCATCTTCATACCTGAATTCAGGTACGATCACGGCAGCGAAAACCTTTTCACAAAAAAAGACGGCACCGACACCAGGTCCGGCGCAAGCGTCTTACTCGCCGCTATCTATTCATTCTAACGTATTGAGCTCCTTACCCTATTTTCAAAATGACCTCCGGCAAATCGCACATTATTAATTAACAATTAACCAACCTAAAACAATCTTCATAAACAAAAACTAAAAGCAATGGGAGTAAAAACTATCACCGGACCAAAACATCGCTCTTGCCTGTTCTTTGCAATGATAGTGATGCTGCTGCTGGCAACGCTGGCGCCATCATTTTTATTTGCGCAAGACCCGGCAGGTACCGCCACAGGAACCATCAAGGACCTGGGCATTGATACATTAGCGGCGACAAAAGACACCGCCCTGAATAAAATTACTGCCGCGGTCAACACCATCGGCGCCGCCGACGGCCACAATAAGATTGCCATCAATATTATGTGGACGCTGATCGCCGGATTCCTTGTCATGTTCATGCAGGCAGGTTTTGCGCTGGTGGAGACCGGTTTTACCCAAAAGAAGAATGTCGCACATACCATGGGAATGAACTTCCTGGTATATGCCCTGGGCATGTTTGGTTTTTGGATTTGCGGGTTTGCCTTTATGTTCGGCGGAGCCCTGAATGTCGCCACGCTGGGCGGAGCGCCCGGTGTCATCCCCCACGAATATATCGTCCATATCTTCGGCCATGACTTCGGTATCATAGGAAGCGTAGGCTTCTTCCTGAACAGCAAAGTATATGACGTAGGCGTCTTCGCACTGTTCCTCTTCCAGATGGTATTCATGGATACCACCGCCACCATCCCCACCGGGTCCATGGCGGAAAGATGGTCCTTCAAATCCTTCCTTATTTTCGGCCTCTTCATCTCCATGTTCGTATACCCCATCTTCGGCAATTGGGTCTGGGGTGGCGGCTGGCTCTCCCAGCTTGGAGTGAATTTCCACCTCGGACATGGTCATGTCGACTTCGCGGGCTCTTCCGTAGTACACATGGTCGGTGGCGTCGCAGCCCTTGCCGGCGCTATCGTCATCGGGCCCCGCATCGGTAAATATGGAAAAGACGGCTCTGTCAATACCATCCCCGGCCACAACATTCCTATGGCCCTCTTAGGAACCTTCATCCTCGCCTTCGGCTGGTTCGGCTTCAATCCCGGCTCCACCCTGGCCGGTGGCGACTACCGCATCAGCATCGTAGCCGTCAACACCATGATGGCCGGTACCGCCGCTACGCTCGCCGTCCTGGCCCTTATGTATGCCAAAGGACAGAAACCGGACCCCGGTATGTTGGCGAATGGACTGTTGGCAGGACTGGTAGCCATCACCGCCCCCTGCGCCTTCGTCAATTCCATGGGTTCCGTTATCATCGGCGCCGTGGCAGGCCTGCTTGTATACTTCGTCTACAACTTCGTCGACAGAAAATTAAAGATCGATGACCCCGTAGGCGCCTTCGCAGTACACGGCGCCAACGGAGCCTGGGGCGTTCTCTCCCTGGGACTCTTTGCCGACGGCTCCTATGGAGACGGATGGAACGGCGTACCCGGAACCGTAAAAGGCCTCTTCTACGGAGACGCCAGCCAGTTCGGCGCCCAACTCATCGGAACGCTCACCTGCTTTCTCTTCGTCTTCCCGGTCATGTACTTGTTCTTCAAGATCTCCAACAAGATCACCCCGATACGGGTACCCGCGGAGGCAGAAATAGGAGGCCTCGATATCCCGGAAATGGGCGTCCATGGTTATGTAGATTAAGAATATATAAAAATAAAATAAAAAAAATGGCGGCAGGTAATGCTGCCGCCATTTCAATAAAATATCATCATCTATTGATTATCATCAGTTTATCATACAAATAAACACATATTATATTATTAATAATGTGATTAATTATGTACGAAATCTTTTCTATTTTGGAAAATTCCACTACTTTTTTAAGTAAATTACAATAGAAGGAAAAAAATACGATATTATACTATTTTATAATTTATAGTCAACTTTTTTCTTATGAACACGCTACCAGCTACCGCCAGGCCACTTCGCTACCGTATCATAAGCCCCCTGCGGGACTTCCTCAACGATAGCCGCTCCACCGGCATCCTGCTCATCGGCTGTACTGTGCTCTCCCTACTCATCGCCAATACCGGCGGCAACTGGTACAGCCAACTGTGGAAAAGCGAAATACACCCCGGTCTCCCCCTGCCTTCCTCACCCATCGAATGGATCAACAATTTCCTGATGGCCTTTTTCTTTTTGCTGGCTGGAATGGAGATCAAACGAGAACTGACGAACGGCGAACTGTCCTCCTTCAAAAAAGCCATCCTCCCCTTCGGCGCAGCCTTCGGAGGTATGCTCGTCCCCGCACTCATCTACACGGCTTTCAACCTCCATACCTCACAGGCCCACGGCTGGGGAATACCAACGGCCACGGATATCGCCTTCTCCCTGGGTATCGCCTCCCTCCTGGGCAAACGATTCCCGGTAGGCTTGAAAATATTACTGATGGCCCTCGCCATCATCGATGACCTGGGCGCTATCCTCGTCATAGCCTTATTCTATGGCGGACACGTTCACGGCTGGTGGCTCGCAATCGCCGGCCTCCTCTACGGCGCCCTCTTCCTCTGTAATTACCTGAAAGTAAAATTTGGCGCCCTCCAGATCATCCTGGGCCTGACCCTCTGGTACACCATGCTCCAATCCGGCGTGGAAGCCAGCATCACCGGCGTCCTCTTCGCTTTCGCCTTACCAGTCAATCAATTGGCGCAGATTGAAAAATATCTCCACAAACCCGTAAACTTTTTCATCCTCCCCCTTTTCGCATTGGCAAACACAGCCATCCTCCTCCCCTCCAATATCATCCAATCCCTAAATACCACCGTAAGCATGGGAGTGATACTGGGACTGGTAATCGGCAAGCCCGTCGGCATATTTCTTGTTAGCCGCATCATGGTCGCCTGCAACATCGCCCACCTCCCGGCCAATACCAAATGGAAACAACTCTTCGGCATGGGTACCCTCGCCGGCATCGGCTTCACCATGTCCATCTTTACTACCATGCTCGCCTTCGGTGAAGAAGGCTTCCGCAACATAGCCAGGATCTCCATCCTGATAAGCGTGGTGACTTCGGTGATCGTCAGCATGATCTATTTCAGGATCATCAGCGGCAAATTTCAAAAACTACCACTCCCCTCCGTACAACCCGTACAGAAAGAAACCCAACCCGATATGGGCCTGACGGCTGCCTAAAGAAATGCTTATACCCTGAATTTCACCCCGGCCTCCTGCACAACATCCCTCGGGGACAATGCCCCTGACATACCCTGCCGTCCTGACGATCTAATCGGGGGATTGGCTATACAGATATTTTATCTTATACGTCTTCAGGTTCTTGTCGTACGCGATCAGGTCCTTGTCCGACCTGAACTGGGCCTCTAACCGATAACGAAAACGGGTGTTCGCCGCAAAAGCCTGCTCCAGGTTAGCCAGGGTCAGCTCCTGTAAGGGATCGCCCGCCTTCTTACTAAAATAATATACCGTTTGGGGCCTGGCTATTTTCTCACCCTGTACCAGCTTATTGATGCTGTATAGGTAAAAGCCTGCCGTATCGACGATACGATAACGCGATTTGCCGACAGAACGAAAGTCCTGGCCACTACAGTGGTTGCCGATCGCTCCGCCAAGACAAAACACCGCAATCAGAATTTTTTGATACATCATACCGATAAATTTTTAAATATTAATCACCCCCTCCTTGGTGAAAATAAAAATAAGCGCGTATAAAAAAAAACATAAAAAGACCACTAACCCGGAATGACCACATCAGTTATGATATAGATCATATTGCAAATCCTCCTTCAGGGGAATTTCACAAAGCAAAGTCTTTTTATATCACATTTTTTCTTTCTAAAAGGTTTTCGGCACGAGATCAGGACCGGGCCCTCTTATCCTACAATCTGAATAACAATGCAAAAATGATCCGGGATTCCGATTTTACAAGATCAGGTCTCCAATCGGGAGGAAGAGGAGTGGTCGTATAGCCAGTCGGCGATGTCACACCACCCGCACCCGCAAAATAGGGAACGTTCGCATGCCGGTGTACAAACTCGACCCGGAAAAGAAAGCTCTGGTTTGGCATCCAATCGAAATTGGTGGAACAATCCCAGGCCTTGAACGGATCACCCGGATTGGCGCTAAAGGGGAATTTACCTTCCGTCTGCGTTGGATTGTTTGGATCCGGTAAAGGACTTGCCTGTCCCGTGGGATACAGGACGAGATAACGCCCGGGATTGGTCATTACCCCACCGCCGACGGTCCATGCAAACCTGTTTTTGAAGAACCACACACGGTTATAGACCATCGCGCTTAAAAAATATTGCGCCGGGCCCTGGGCAGAATCCCCGTTCTTAAACCCGTTCACACCGCCGCCCTTCTCAAATCCAAGGTCACCCGTCAGCGACAGCGCCATTTTACTGATCCCCGTCGATTTTGGATTGTCATAATATCTTAACAACATACTATTGTCCGAGTGAAACCTTTTTCGGGCAGGAAGGCCCGCCGCATCAGTACCATAATAATCATTGGTAAGGATCTTAAAACTGCTGGTCGGGTTCCAGGTGATATTCGCGCCAACACCGGGCATGGAGTTGAACTTGCCATAGCTCTGCCATCCGTTGATGATCCAGGGCTCGATCTTAAGATGCCTGGTAGGAAAGAGCTGGATCCGCACCCCGTTAAAAAACCAGGGCGTATTATCAGAGGTATAGGATGCCTGGTATTCCCAGTTCTCTACCTGGTAATAGGAATTAAGCCCGATATACGACATAAAAAGCCCGGCGTCGACATTGATCCCATACCACTTGTCAAAATGATATCCAACATAGGCCTCACTCAAATACCGGTAAACATCAGCCAGATCATACTGCCCTCTGTAAGGACTAAGGTCATTCCGGGGAACAACCTGGGTCCTTGTTCCCAGCTGCATCAAAAACCTGGCCCTTGCATTTTGATAATTAAGATCACCCCCAAAGCTCAATTGGGAAAGCTGCACCTCATTATCACGCGCCAACGCCGTCGACCCAACCACCGTATTATCATTGGGGTTATTAAAGGAATGCGTGTAGTTGATATCGACCATGATACTCGGCGTAAAGAACTTACTACCGCTAAACACACTCGAATCCCTTCTGTCAGCCCCGTTTTGCCAGTTCGTTTGTATGTCGTCAAAGGGCACTTTTCCACCACCCGTAGTTTGTGCATAGCCAACAAAGGCCATCATCCCAAAAGCAATTACCAGCAATTCTTTTTTCATGTTTCATCATTTAGTTTCGTACCTGGTGCCTGCCAACGCTGTACCAAACCAATCCTGACGAAACCCATCCCCGGCAAACCCTTTCACAATCAGCGTCTTAGACTGAACGTCCCCGCAAACCAAACGTTTTTATCGCTAAATGATTTTCATTTTGGAAGACTCCCGTATCATTTCGGTGGGGCGTCGTTTTCTCCCACATCATCGCCCACCAGCCCTCTTCCGTCTCCTCTCAACCACCACCCTGTTTTGAAAATATTTTCCATTCCGGTGTAAATCCGGTCAAAAGCTTCCCCCAAACAGCAAAACCCCGCCCCGCCCGAAACCAGCCACCAGCCAGCATCCCAGCCCGCACAGACCGACCCGGCCCCAAATCGGCACTCCTTTGGCATTAACCTCACAAAATCATAATCATGCTCAGTCAATGGGAAGTCCCCGCCTTTATAGCCAGTAAATTACCCCAGGTAAAAAAAGACCTCACCCGCAAAGGCAACGAATTATCCATCTACCAATCCATCCAGGTCCTCACGGATTATACAAAAAAGATGGCACTGGAACATGAATTTAAAATGGTACAGCAATGCATGTCGCTGGTAGAGAAGATCTATGAGAGAGGGAACACGCTGGTGCGCAACGCTATTGAGAACGTCTTTATCTTCTCCTTTTCTTCCATGCTCTCCCGTTGCAATATCGTTGAATGGAGGATCGTCCAGTCATATATGCCGGCAAATCTGTATGGCCTTTATGTAAAACAAATATTAAGCTCGAAGTGTTAGAGGACATTGCTCATCTGCTGGCCGCAAGCGACCGCTCCCGCGCAGCGCCCGCTAATGATGGGAGGACTTCGTCGGAGCGTCGTTCCTCGCTCAGACCTTCGTCAAAGCTTCGTCCCTCGCTTTTCCTCGGTCGTACCCTTCACCTTCGTTCGGGTACGTTCGCAACCTTCGCTTCGCTTGGTTGTGGCCAATCGCCCGTGGCGGATTATGCGCTATTCCTCGCCGCATTGATGATCCCAAACGAGCTCCGCATGATCAGCTTCTCATACACCTCCTTCATAGGCTTATTATCCCCGCTCTTCTCCAGCTGCTGAAACCGGGTAATCGCATATTGCTGGATGGTGCTCAACGGCAACACGATCCGTTCCCGCATCTGGATCGACAGCTGCTCCACCGGGTAATCCGCCATCAGCTCACTCTTGCCGGATAACTTGAAGATATATTTCTGCGTCAGCTCAAACTCGTCATGGATCAGCCCCCAGATCTCCCCATATACCGGGTGAACGGAATAATGCTCCGTCAGCGGAAAAAAACATTTCTTCATGGCCATCTCACAATTGTCCAGCAGGGTCTTGAAGAAAGGTGAGTTATCATACAGGTGCTTCACGGCCGCCCACTTCCCCTGCTTGTCCAACACCTGCAACGCCTTCCCCACCCCATAATAACCGGTCACATTCTGCTTCAGCTGGCTCCAGGCGCCGACATAGGGAATGGCCCGGAGATCCTTCAGCTCCAGCCGCCCGGAACTCTTTCGCTTCGTAGGCCGGCTGGCGATATTGGTCTCATTATAGAACCGCAACGGGCTCACCTCGTTGAGATATTGCAAAAAATAAGGATGGTCCTTCAACGTTGTATACGCCTTGTAACTCTCCACCGCCAGCGTCTGTAACAACGCCTCCTCATCCGACTGCAGCGTGATCTCCTTGGAAGAAAAAAGGTCATTCGAGATACCCGCATGCATCAGCTGCTCGATGTTGAACTGCGCGGTATCGATGGTCCCGAAATTGGAACTTACCGTCTGTCCCTGTATGGTCAGCTGGATCTGTTTGTTGGCAATATTCCTCCCCATAGACGCATAAAAACGATGCGTTTTACCCCCTCCCCTCGCCGGCGGCCCGCCCCGCCCGTCAAAAAAGACCGCGGAAATACCATACTCCCTGGATATGGAGGTCAGCTCCTCCTTCGCTTTATAAATACCCCAGTTCGCCATCAGGTATCCCCCATCCTTTGTGCCGTCGGAAAAACCCAGCATGATGGTCTGCGTATTTCCCCTGCGCTGCAAATGCTTCTTATAGACCTTGTTGGTATACAGCTCTTTCATCACGGCCGCCGCCTGCCGCAGATCGTCCACCGTCTCGAAGAGGGGAACGATATCCACCGCCATCTCCTCCTTCTTCCAGCCCCCCAGCAGGAAAAGACCATAGACCTCCAGCACGTTGACGGCACTGCTGGAGTGACTGATGATATACCGGTTACAACCCTCCTCCCCATTGGTCTCCTGGATGGTCCGCATAGCGGCAATGACTTCCAACGTGTCCTTTATCAACGGGTCCTCATAAAGCTCCGGCCGCACGGTTCCGCCAAACCCCGTCAGCAGGTCTATCTTTTCCGCATCCGCCAGCGAAACATAATCGGACGGCACCAGCTTCTCCTTTGCCGCAATAGCCGCCAGCGCGCTCCCATGTACGCTGCTATCCTGCCGGACATCCAGCGTCGCAAAATGAAGCCCGAAGATCATCACCTTCCCGATAAGATTGTCCACCAGGCTTACAAAAAGACTGTTGTGCTGGTAGATGATGATCTCGCGGATCTGCGTCAGCTGATCCAGGATCTCCTCGCGGCTAAGATCGGTCCGCTGATCGGGTATGAAGATATTATTGTAAAGCTTCTGCTCAAGATCGGCGATCAGCACATCCACCCCCTTAAAGGTGAGCCGGCGCTTTAACCGCCGCACATCGAAATAATAACATCGCATGATGGCGCCCCTCAACGCCTCCGCCACCCGTAAGGTCGTCTCCGTCCGGACAAAAGGATTGCCGTCACGGTCTCCCCCGGGCCAGAAACCCATTTTGATGACCGCATTCTTCTTGTCCACGGCATGCGGGAACTGATCATGCAACGCGGAAATGATCCGGCCACAGGCATGATAAAAAACATTCTCCAGGTACCAGACAAGACTGACCGCCTCATCAAAAGGAGTAGGCTTCTGCTTCTTCAGAAAAGGAGTCTTCCCCAATTGCTGCAAATAAAGATTGATGTCCGCCGCATTGTTCTCGATGACGGCGCGGGACAGATCGTTGATGATACCAAGCACGGGCCCGGGATAGAATTGGGTCGGATGCGCGGTGAGGACCATCCGCACGGAATAATCCTTCAGCTTCTCCGTCAGTTCCTCCACCTTACCCGTCTGGATCACTTCCGACATCAAATGCTTTAACGTCCCGCTCCCGCTCATGTCATTGACATACCGGAAAGCCGCATCTTCCAACGCATCGAACAGGACGATCTGCCGCTCGACATACTGCACAAAACGAAACAATACATCCGCCTTGTCCCGCTCCCCCGGCAAGGCAGTATGCCGCCGGAAAAACTCCTCCAGGATCTCCTCCGGACTCATCTTCTTCTTATACCCTTCCTCACAAACGGTCAGAAGCAGACTCAGCATGATCCCCGTTTTTTCTATCCGGTGAAATGGAAGAGAGGTAAAAAGACTATTGTATAACTGGAACTTGATGCCGACCAGGTTCTTGAATTGCTGCAACCCCTGGGTTGGTTGATAATTCATAACAGGAATTTATATTTGTGGACGAATCGCCGGGCGATTTCAATAACGTTCAAAGAATGAGCCTTGGACGCAGTAAATATTCAGTTTGAACCCGAAATTACTTTATTTGCACTAAAGAAAATGGCATTTTCTTGTTTTTTCATTCATTTCCCCTACCTTAGCAGCTATTTATAAAAGGTGATTGTAAAAAAACACGATATTGTTTCCTCCCGCGTTGTGACCGGCTCCGGTTCACAAATTACAACTATTATCACCATCACAACCCGTTAAGGGTTGTCAATTTCCATATCATCCCCTGGGCTCAAAAGCTGTTCTTCAAAAGAAGGATCGTCTGTTTCACCACAAATCGACACAAAGAAAAATCGACACGCACACAAATCTCAGTACAAATCTCAAATCAGTTTGAATATGCAGGTTCTAAAATTCGGCGGTTCCTCAGTAGCCAATGGAGAAAACATAAATAAGGTAGTTTCCCTCGTCCGGCAAGCCCTGACCCGTGACCGGACCATCGTCATCGTATCCGCACTGGGAGGTATCACGGATATGCTTATCCGGGCAGCCCAGCTGGCTTCCTCCGGCGATGAATCCTATAAGGAGAAATTACAGGAGGTCGAACGACGTCACCTGGAAACCGTAAAAACACTCCTCCCCCTCACCCGCCAAAGCAGCCTGCTCAGCCTTGTAAAGACCCGCTGTAACGAAATAGAAGATATCTGCAGCGGCGTATTCCTCCTCAGTGAGCTGTCGGCCCGCACACAGGATAAGATCGTCAGCTATGGAGAATTGCTGTCCTCCATCATCGTCTCCGCCCGCTTCGACTCCCTGGATATCTCCAACCAATGGAAGGACTCCCGCGAACTGATCACGACGGACTCCCGCTTCGGACACGCATCCGTCGATTTCCCCCGGACCAATGAACAGATCCGCCGGTTTATCGACCCGGCCGACACAAGATCATTATTTGTCCTGCCCGGTTTCATCGCCTCCGATGCCCACGGCACGACCACGACCCTCGGAAGGGGCGGCTCCGATTATACAGCCGCCATCGTCGCAGCCGCCGTCGACGCCCAAAGCCTGGAGATCTGGACGGACGTGTCCGGCATGATGACCGCCGATCCCCGCCTTGTATCAAACGTAAAGCTGATCCCGCATATCTCCTACCAGGAAGCCATGGAACTATCCCATTTCGGGGCCAAAGTGATCTACCCGCCCACGATCCAACCCGTCATGCGCAAAGGCATCCCCGTATGGATCAAGAATACTTTCTCCCCCGCAGACCCGGGAACCGTGATCGAATTTGCCTCCACCCGCAACGGCGGCAGCATCCGCGGCATCTCCAGCATCGGCAGGATAGCGCTGCTCAGCCTGGAAGGCAGCGGAATGGTCGGCATCCCGGGGTTTTCAAAAAGACTGTTCGAGGCGCTCTCCGGCCAGTCCATCAACGTGATCCTGATCACCCAGGGCTCCTCGGAACACTCGATCTGCGTAGGCGTCGAAGAGATCAATGCAGCCGCAGCCAAACAGGCCGTCGATACCGCCTTCGGCTTCGAGATCAATACCGGGAAGGTGGAACCCCTTATCATCGAGAACGGCCTCTCGATCATCGCCCTCGTCGGAGATCATATGAAAAGCCATCCCGGCGTCAGCGGCAAGATGTTTGGCGCCCTGGGGCGCAACGGCGTTAACGTGCGCGCGATCGCACAAGGCTCTTCAGAACGGAATATCTCAGCCGTCGTAGCCGCCACAGACGTAAAGAAGGCGATCAACGTCCTCCACGAAGAATTCTTCGAGACGACGTATAAACAGCTGAACCTCTTTATCACCGGTACGGGGAACGTCGGCCGCCGGCTGCTCGACCAGCTCCGCCAGCAAAAGACCTACCTCCAGGAACAGCTGCGCATCCAGGTCCGGGTGATCGGGCTCGCCAACAGCCGGAAGATGATCTTCGACAACGAAGGCATCGACCTGCAACACTGGAAAGAAAGGCTCGACGCTGGCCAGCCCATGAACCTGGATCAATGGGTACCGGGCATCACCTCCCGCAACCTCCGCAACGCAGTGTTCGCCGACGTTACGGCCAATGGCGATGTAGCAGCCGTCTATGACGCCCTGCTCCAGAAAAGTATTTCGGTGGTAGCTTGCAATAAGATCGCCTGCTCCTCCCCCTATGGCAATTACCGTAAGCTAAAAGACCTGGCCAGGGAATACAACGCCCGCTTTCTCTTCGAAACAAATGTCGGAGCCGGCCTCCCCGTCATCGGCACACTCAACGACCTGCTGCGCAGCGGCGATAAGGTAAGCCGCATCGAGGCAGTATTGAGCGGTACCCTAAACTTCGTTTTTAATCATTATAATGGTGAACGACCCTTCGCCGAAGTGGTACGACAGGCACAGGAAGAAGGCTATACCGAACCCGACCCCCGCCTGGACCTCAGCGGCACGGACGTGATGCGCAAGATCATGATCCTGGCCCGCGAAGCCGGTGAAAAAATGGAGATGGAAGACATAGCCAACCACTCCTTTATGCCCCCCTCCTGTATGCAGGGCAGCGTGGAAGACTTCTATACGGCCATGGCCAAAGAAGAAGAACATTTCAAACAGCTCTTCCTCGCAGCCAACGCCAAAGGAAAAAAACTAAAGTTCGTGGCACAATACGATAAAGGCAAGGCGACGGTAGGACTGCAACATATCGACCCCCAACAGGACCTCTATCACCTGTACGGAAAAGATAACGTAGTATTGTTCTTCACCGACCGCTACTCCGAACAACCGCTGGTGATCAAAGGCGCCGGCGCCGGCGCGGAAGTGACGGCCTCGGGCGTATTCGCCGATATCCTCCGCATCATAAATTCTTAACATTAACCAGGCACCTTACACATGAACCAGGTAACTGTACACGCTCCCGCCACCGTCGCCAACCTCGTTTGCGGCTTCGATATACTGGGAATGGCGCTGGAAGAGCCCTATGATATAATGGAAGTGCGGCTGCTCGATGAACCCCGGATCATCATTACCAGCAAGGACGGCTTCCCGCTCCCTTCCGACCCGGCACTAAATACGGCCGGCGCACCCCTCCTGGCCATGCTGGAAGAGCTCGCCGCCACACCCCCTAAAAAAGCCCCGCTCACACCCGGTCGGATCGGCTTCGAAGTAAGCATCAGCAAACAGATCAAACCCGGCAGCGGCATCGGTTCCAGCGCCGCCAGCGCCGCAGGCGCAGTAGTGGCGGCAAATCATCTCCTGGGAAATATCTTTTCAAAAGAAGACCTGGTCCGCTTCGCCATGTTCGGAGAAAAAGTGGCCTCCGGCGTCAAACACGCCGACAACGTCGCTCCCGGCATCTATGGCGGAATTACCCTGATCCGGTCCATCTTTCCCCTGGATATAGTGTCGATCCCCGGACCAGACCTTCACGTCACCGTCGTACACCCCCAGATCGAAGTACGCACCTCCGACGCCCGGCAGATCCTTCGCAAACAGGTCCTGTTAAAAGACGCCATCCGGCAATGGGGCAATATAGCCGGACTCGTAGCGGGTTTCATAAAACACGACTATGACCTGATCGGCCGCTCCCTCGAAGACGTGATCATCGAACCCGTCCGCAGTATGCTGATCCCGGGTTTCGAAGAGGTCAAACAACAATGCAAGGCGGCAGGCGCCCTCGGCGGCGGCATCTCAGGATCGGGACCCTCTATCTTTATGCTGAGCAAAGATCCCTCCACCGCACACGCCGTTGAGACGACAATGCAAAACATATATGATAAGATCGGCCTGGATTATCATACCTACGTAACGACCATTAACCAACAGGGAGTAAAGATCATTTCCTGACACAAAGAAAGCACATGCAATACTATAGCCTGAATACCCCCTCCTCCCACGTCAGTTTCAAAGAAGCCACCATACGCGGCCAGGCCCCCGACAAAGGACTGTATTTCCCGGAAACGATCCCCCTCCTTCCAAAAGAGATCATCGCCAACCCCGGCAGCTTCTCCCGCGAAGAGCTTGCCTTCCGTGTCATCCGGCCCTATACCGGCGATACCCTGCCCGAAGAAGAGCTGCACCGCATCGTCACAGAGACGATCGGGTTCGATTTCCCGCTGGTGCAGATAACCGGGGGGATCAGCAGCCTCGAATTATTCCATGGCCCCACCCTGGCCTTCAAAGACGTAGGCGCACGATTCATGAGCCGCTGCCTGGGCTACTTCGTCCGGGACAACGACCAGCCGGTGACGGTGCTGGTCGCCACCTCGGGAGATACCGGCGGCGCAGTGGCCAGCGGTTTCTATGACGTAGAAGGCGTACAGGTGGTGATCCTCTACCCCTCCGGCAAGGTCAGCAGCGTACAGGAACTCCAACTGACCACCCTGGGAAAAAATATCACGGCACTGGAAGTCAACGGCAGCTTCGACGACTGCCAGCGGATGGTGAAAGAAGCCTTCGTCGATCCCACGCTGAACAGCAAGCTCTTCCTGACCTCCGCCAATTCGATCAACGTGGCCCGCTGGCTGCCCCAGCAGTTCTATTACTTCTTTGCCTGGCAGCAATGGGCGGACAAAACGAAACCACCCGTCATCAGCGTCCCCAGCGGCAATTTCGGCAATATCTGCGCCGGACTGATGGCCCATGCATCGGGTCTGCCGGTAGCACATTTCATCGCCGCCTGCAACGCCAACGACGTCGTACCCACCTTCCTGCAGACCGGCAGGTACGAATCCCGGACCGCCATACCCACCCTTTCCAACGCGATGGACGTAGGCAACCCCAGCAATTTCGTCCGCATCCTGGAGATCTTCCAAAAAGAGCTGCCCGCCCTGAAAAAAGTGCTCACCAGCGTAAGCATTTCCGATGAGGAAACCCGCACGGCCATCCGGGAACTCTATACAAAATATCACTACCTCCCCGATCCCCATGGCGCCGTCGGCTACCTGGCGCTAAAACGATTCCTGGCCGCCAGCCCGGAACAAAAAGGCATCTTCCTGGAGACGGCCCACCCGGTTAAATTCTACGACACCGTAGAACCGATCCTCAACGAAAAGATCCCGTTGCCGGCTACCGTCGCCGCCCTCCTCGGCCGGCCAAAACAAAGCAAAAGAATAGCCGCCGATTACAAGGATCTGAAAGACTTCCTTCTATCATAGGTCAAGTCACCGGTCCCGGTAAGCCTAACCCAGCTTTTCCAACCGGAAATCAAGCCGCTTATCCTTCTTGTAATATTCCAGGATCATGATCGATCCCGCTTTCGCCGGGAACACCCGCAGCGTACTGGCCTTCGATTTGAGCTCGATCTTATCGGTGGTGAATTTTTTTCCGTTATACCGTATCGAATTAAAGGTCTGCCCCTTGTAATCCGAACTCCTTACCCAATCACTATAACAAACCGCGAAATTGGCATTGCCCTCGTCCCCGGTCGTGAACTCATAATCGAACGCACCCGTCATCTTGAGGTAGTTCGCCAGCAGATGCTGACTGTTATAGTCGCTTATATTGCTCGCTATGGCCGTATTGTTTGTCTTATCATAGATCGTGGCATTACGGACCTTATACTTGTCATCGAATTCCATGATCACCATGTCCGTGACCACGATCTTGGTGACACCCATCGGCGTATTTCCCCTTGCCAGCACGGCCAGGGCTATCCCCGCCGCATTTGCCTGCCGCTTATACCCCTCGCCCACGACAAATAATTTGTGATCGGGCGTACGGATCAGCTTGTGGATATACAAAAAGCCGACCTCGTCGATCTTCCCCTTACTATTGGTGGGAAGATACCGGGCAAAATCACCGGCCCAGGTATTGTACGTTTTAGTCAACACTTTGCCGGCAGTACTAATCTCATATATCGCCAGGCCCTTGCTGAAATCCTTGACGATATTATCCCCCTTTTCAAAGAACGACCCCATGACCATGATATTTCCCGTTCCGTCCATAGGCGTAACGCTGGAAGGAACCATTATTTTGGTGTCGTTGATATTGTCGATGTCAAATTGCTTCTTTTTCGTCACGAAGTTGATCCCTACCAGGTGGGACGTAACATCCCCGCTGAGGGCATGGTTCCTCTTCATCACTTCCAGGATGATCAGACTATCCGTGCAGCCCAGGTATTCCGCAAAAGCATATTTCTCCGCATCATCCGAAGGGACGTAGGTCCATTGCTTCTTCGTCTGCGAGGAATAAAAGTCGACTTCGTAGGTCCTGGCCTTGCCTTCCCGCATAGGCAGCACGGAGACAAATCCCTCATCCCCCAGATCGAAGACATTCTTATTCATGCCCTCATCGGTATGCAGGGTCTCATACTGCTTCATCAGGTCATCGGTCTTTTTATCGAACTCCCGGCTGTATGCATACTTCATCTTACCGTCGAAATCATAGATCTTCATGTCCAGCGTCTTATTATCCTCGTTCTTGAACAGGAACGAGATGGTGCTTCCATTATAAGCAGACTCCAGCAAGCTGAGTTTCTTCGAATCCTCAAACTTGATATTCTTCACCTTATTAAGGTTCTCATCCAGGATCTGCAAGGTATACTCATTGGTATGCCGGTCGATCTTATCGCTCTGGTAAAGAAAAAAATAACCTTTGATCCGGCCCTTTTCAAGGATCGAACCGCTATTGCGGAGATAAGCCGAATAGACCTTGTCGATACTCAGCCGCGACTGCGCATGAAGAGATCGAAATGGCTGGCTAAATAGCACGGCGGCCAGGAATAGCCTGGAGAGGATCGTTTTACGTGTTAACATGGAAGGATTTTGAATTTTTGATTTAATAATGATAACCAGACCTTTTATATGAAAAAATATTTTATGGCTTCATGCTCCGCACACTCTGATCATACGCATTCTTAAATGCGGAATAATGATCCAGTTGCGGATGATATTGATCGAGATAATAAAAGCTGATGGCGGCAAGGTCCTCCATGTAAAGGTTCTGGATGAACTGCAGCAAAAGGTTGTAATTCGCCGGATATTCCGGGGATGGCAAATCCGTTACCCTGCTCAGCATATGCGCTTTCTGAGCCAGGTACAGCTCATTCAGCAACCGCCCCACCTGTGCCACCAGGTAAGCATCCGCGGGACGCTTCCGCAAAAGGTCCATGGTAAGGAAAAGGCTTTGGGAATAGGCCTTCGAAACATAGGCATATTCAATCCCCTCATACCGGAAAATACGCTGAAGCTCCGCGAATCTTTTTTCGTCCACCACGAACGTCGCGGAACCGGTCGCAGCGATGCGGTTGATCACCGGCGTAAGCACCCGCATACGAAGGAGACAGTCCGGATGGGTCTTAAGAGAATCTTCAATTCCTTCTTTCCCGATATGAGCATGCCCCCCCAGCAGCCCTTCCTCTTTTGCCAGCCATCTTTTTTGAAAAGGATAATCCTTTGAATTGAATAATTGCGGAAGACAGACCGCCATATTCAGACTGTCGGCATCGATCTTGTCAAGCAGCGCCAGCGCAGTCAGCGCCCCGGAAAGAGCATAAGGGGTATTGCGCAGCAATTCTACCCCCATAGAGTCCGCCTGCGCCTCATGGTCCCTGCTATGTCGCCGGCTATCGAAGGTCATTCCCTTCACCAGTGACTGCAATCGCTCCCGCTTCCGGTATTCCGATCCCTTGATCTTATGCAGCTCCGCCTGCACTTCTTCGGAGTTAATAGTAGCTACATATTTGGCAATCCCGTTCTCCTGGTGCCGCAACAGGAAATGGGAGATCTCATGACATAACACCCATGCCGCCTCGCTCTCATTGTCAAGCCGCTGGAATAGTCCCATATTGAAGAGGATGACGCCTTCGCCGATATAGCTGGCATTTGGAATACCCGAACGGCTGAAATAACAGCGAAAAGGATGACCCCGCAAGACGGGGTTGGCTTTTGTAATCTCCGCCACCAGGGCGTCGAGATATTCCTGGGCAACGACCGATGTATAGATTTCCTGCTTATCGAACTTTGCCTTTACATTCTCCCAGCGTTCGTTATATACTTCCAGGAAATCTTTCCGGTTTTTGGAAGGGATCTGGTCCAATTCTTCTTCATAAGTCCGCTGACAGGCTCCCAGAAGGCGCAAAAGGGCTCCGCTGTCTTCCTTCAGCGGTGAAAAATCGCTGCCCTGCGCATCCGCAAACGGAGCGCCTAGCAATAGTAATAAGCTGACGATCAATGACGTAAAGACAAAAAGAAACCCGGAATGGCGGGGTTCAAAACGGAGGTTTTTCATGGATTTCAGTGGCGGAGCGATCATTTCTCCGTCGTCCATATATAACGAGCAGGATGAATAAAAAATATGCAGACAATATGGACATTATTTTCATTATTTTACAAATATTAGAATATATCACCCGTTATTAAAAGACCAATTCCGGACAACGCCATGGGGCATCCAAAACCGACGACATGAAAATACCGCTGCTTTGCCTGATCCTGACCTGCTTCGCCCTCGTTCTGTTCCAGCACTCCTATGCCCAGGCCATCTGCGGCTTCGATATCATGCACGCCCGGCAAATGAAGGAAGACCCGACCTATCGCAAAAATGTCCTGACCAATGAAGCCTCCATCCGCGATTATATCCGGCAACATCCGTCACAAGGGACCGCAAGACCCATCATCACCGCTGCCTCTCCCGCAATACCATCCACCGCGACAACCCGCAATCTCCCTACCACCAGCGGTAACCCGGCCACCACCGGCACTCCCGCAACAACCGGTTCCGGAAGTTCCGCACCCGTTACGCTCGGCGCACTCTATACGATCCCCGTCGTAGTACACGTCATGCATACCGGAGGCGCGGTAGGCACCATCTATAACCCGACCGACGCCCAGATCCTTGGTGCGATCGCCTATCTCAACGCGGTCTACAACGGTACCTACCCCGGCACCGCGGGAGCCGGCGATCTCGGGATCCAATTCGTGCTGGCCCAACGCGATCCCGGTTGCAACCCGACAAACGGCATCATCCGGGTGGACGCATCCGGGGTCACCAACTATACTACCGGCGGCGTCAATAGTCAAACCACTCTTGGGACCAACGATCTCAATATAAAGAACCTGAGCCGCTGGGATCCCACCCAGTATTACAATATCTGGATCGTCGACAAGATCGACGGCAATGACGGCACTTCCGGGCAGTTTATCGCAGGCTATGCCTACTTCCCCGGCGTCTCCGCCACCGAGGACGGCATCGTCATGCTGGCTACACAGATGCAGACGGGCCAGAAGACCCTGCCCCACGAGATCGGCCACGCCTTTAACCTGTACCATCCCTTTGAAGGAAGCACAGACGCCTCCGTCTGTCCGCCCAACACAAACTGCTCCATGCAGGGAGACCAGGTCTGCGATACCGACCCCATTTCCGAGAACATCAACTCCGTCACCGGTGTGATCGACTTCACCTGCCGCACCGGCGCTACCAACCCCTGTAATTCCTCTCCCTACACCGACGCCACGGAGAGCAATTATATGAACTATACCTTCTGCTATACGGAGTTCACCCCCGGCCAGCGCACCCGGATGCAGGGCTCCGCCGCCATGTCCCCCCGCCTCAGCCTTTCCACCTCCCTGGGCGGTACCCCCCCTTCCGCCGGTTGTGCCCCCTATATAGACTTTGAGCTGGACGGCGACCAGCAGACAGAGACGACGGCCGCCACGACCGGATGCCGGTCCTATAAGGACTATTCATACAATATGCTCATCGGCACGGCCCCCTCGGCCGCCGCTACCGCTACGCTGAATGTCGCCTCCGGCGCCGCCGTACAGGGAGTGGATTTCGATATCACCACCAACGGCAACTTTACCACACCCAGCCTGCAGCTGAGCTTCCCCGCCGGGTCCGCAGCCTCCCAGCCCTTTACGATCCGTGTATACGACGACGGTAGCGTCAATGGTTCCCGGAGCGTTACCCTGGGCTATACGGTCAATAACGGCGGCGGCAATGCCGCGGCAGGTACGGGCAGACCCAATTTCAAAATGATCATCAACGACAACGATAGGGCGCCGACGGGAGGTACGCTGCCCACCGCGACGGTCCCGGTAGGAGGATCCCTCGCCTATGCCTATAACCAGTTGCCCTTCGACGCCACACAACCATCCGCGCGCTCCGAATACCTGTACAAACCCTCGGAGCTGACCGCCGCCGGTATCACCGCCGGGCCTATCTCCGGCCTCGCCCTCTATGTATACCAGAAGCTAAGCAGCCGGGCCTATACCAATATGTATATAAAACTAGGACAGGCCTCCGTCCCATACCTGGTCAATGGCCTCAACTCATACGCAGGCTCCTCCATGACCGTTGTTTCGACGCTTTCAACATACAATACGATCGCCGGCTGGAATAATTTCACCTTCGACACCCCCTATATCTGGGACGGCACAAGCGGCCTTGTGCTGGAGATCTGCTATGACAACGGCACTTCCGCCCCCGCCGATAACGGCGATGCCGTCGGCTATTACAGCGACGGCGGGGCAGCAAACCAGGGCAGCGCCTACGTCCAGGATGCGATCAACTGCTGGGAGAACTTCTCCTCGGTGATCTATCTCCCCAATGGCCGCAAACCGATGCTCCAGCTTACCTACGGCATCCCGCCAACGACCGTTCAAACGGCCCTGAATACCTCCGTCTCCAATTCGCAATACCTGGGCCCGAATACCGATGTCTATTTTTACGACCAGACAACCAACCAGCTCATGGCCCGCATCCGGAACGGCAGCTCTTTCGACTATGGTTGTACGCAGGTAGTGGTCGATCGCGCCGGTACCAATGCCACACAATTCTGGAATACGAATGTTCCCAACTACCTGATGGATAAAACCTTTCACGTATTGCCTACGACCAACAACCCTTCGGGGAATTATAATATTACCTTGTATTACACCCAGGCGGAAGTGGCCGGCTGGCAGAGCTTTACCGGCCAGACGATCGGATCTGCCCAAATAGTGAAGGTGCCCACGCAGATCTCCAATGTGACGGCTGCCAACCCATCCGGCGGTGGTACGGTCACGTTAGCAACGCCGTCTATCACCACGATGGGGACAAATACGGGATTGACGGCAAGTTTCACCAATGGGTTCTCGGGTTTTGGAGTAGGGGTCACCGGTCTGAACCCCCTGCCCGTCGGTCTGCTGAATTTTGATGGACAACTACAGGGCAACGATGCGCTCCTGACCTGGACGACCTCCTTCGAACAAGGCAGCAAAGGCTTTGAGATCGACCGGTCCGCAGATGGCATCAGCTTTTCAAAAATAGGATATGTCGCAGCGGCAGGCAATAGCACCTCCCCCCGCAACTATTCCTTTACCGACCCGGCCCTCAGCCAGGATATGAATTATTACCGGCTCAAACAGATCGACCTGGACGACGCCGCCACCTACAGCAAGACCATCCTGGTCCGGAGAACAGGCGCCTCCGATCCCGGTTTCACAGTCCTCTCCAATCCCTTCACGGATAACCTGGATATCGTCTTCGGACAGATCCCTCCCGGCAACGTACAGATAAGGCTCATGGACATGGCAGGCAGGGAACTCCTCCGCCAGACAGGAACGGGATCGGCTGGCAGCCGCCTCCATATCGGCCTTTCCGGCGCCTCCCTCAGCGCAGGCGTCTATCTGCTGGAGGTCCGGTTCAACAACCAGACACAGGTGGTCAAAGTCATCAAAAAATAACCCATCGTCAAAAAATAACCTATCCTCAACGGACCATCCATCTCCCAATAAAAAAAGCCACCCCGGTTTTACCCGGAGTGGCTTGTGTATTGTTCATCAGTTAGCGGAGCCATGTTCCATTCAGCCTCCCGGTCTTTCCGGCCTCGCCGGATCAACCATAAAAGGCTTAGTCAAACTTCAGGTCCAGACCCAATCCCCTCAACTCATGCACAAGCACGTTAAAGGATTCGGGAATGCCCGCCCTGGGGATGTTATCGCCCTTCACGATCGACTCATAGGTCTTCGCACGACCAATGATATCATCCGACTTGAGGGTCAACAATTCCTGCAGGATGTTCGATGCGCCATACGCCTCCAGTGCCCACACCTCCATCTCACCAAAACGCTGTCCACCGAACTGGGCCTTACCACCCAAAGGCTGCTGCGTGATAAGACTGTACGGTCCGATACTACGGGCGTGCATCTTATCATCAACCATATGGTGCAATTTAATAATATAAATGATACCAACGGTAGCTTTCTGGTCAAATCTTTCTCCGGTCTCCCCGTCATACAGATGGGTATGGCCAAAGCTCGGTAAACCGGCCTTCGAGATATGATCGGCGATCTCCTCTACGGTAGCTCCGTCAAAGATCGGAGTGGCAAACCGCAGACCCAGCTTTTCGCCGGCCCAGCCCAATACCGTCTCATAGATCTGCCCGAGGTTCATACGGGAAGGTACCCCCAGCGGGTTCAGTACCACGTCCACCGGCGTTCCGTCCTGCAGGAAAGGCATGTCCTCCGCACGGACGATCTTGGCGACGATACCCTTGTTACCGTGACGACCGGCCATCTTATCCCCTACCTTCAGCTTACGCTTGACGGCCAGGTATACCTTGGCAAGTTTCAATACACCCGCGGGTAATTCATCCCCGATCGAGATATTGAACTTCTCTCTCTTATAACGGCCCAGCTCTTCGTTGTACTTGATGCTGTAATTATGCAGCAGGATGTTGATCAGCTCGTCGGTCTTGGCATCCCCTGTCCAACCCAGCGGGTTGACGTTGAGGTAGTCGATCCCGGCCAGGTTCTTGGCCGTGAACTTTGCGCCCTTCCCGATCTGCACTTCGCCAAAGTTGTTGTTGACACCGGCAGAAGCATGTTCCCTCAGCAATACCTGCAGCTTGCTCAGCAATACATCCATCAGGTCCGCCGTATTCTTCTCGTGTACTTTTTCGATCTTTTCCAGGGCCGCCTTTTCACGCACCTTTGCATTCTTGTCCTTCTTGGCACGTTGGAACAGCTTCTTGCTGATCACGACGCCTTCCGTACCACTGGGAGCCTTCAGCGAAGCATCCTTTGCGTCACCGGCCTTGTCGCCGAAGATCGCACGGAGCAGCTTTTCTTCCGGGGTCGGATCGCTTTCACCCTTCGGAGTGATCTTACCGATCAGGATATCGCCTTCCTTGATCTGGGCGCCGACACGGATGATACCGTTCTCGTCCAGGTCCTTGGTGGCTTCTTCCGATACGTTGGGAATATCCGGGGTCAGCTCTTCTTCACCCAGCTTGGTATCACGGACTTCCAATTCATACTCGGAGATATGTACCGAGGTGAAAAGGTCTTCCTTTACCACTTTCTCGCTGATCACGATGGCATCCTCGAAGTTGTAACCCTTCCAGGGCATAAAGGCCACCTTCAGGTTACGACCCAGGGCCAGCTCTCCATCCTGTACCGCATATCCTTCCGTCAGGAAATCGCCATCCTTCACCTTCTGGCCTTTCTTTACGGCAGGCTTCAGGTTGATACAGGTCTCCTGGTTGGTCTTGATAAACTTGGTGAGCTTGTATATTTTCAGGTCCTCTTCAAAAGAGACCAGTTTCTGCGCATCGTTCCGGTCATAACGGACATGGATCTCGTTCGCATCCACAAATTCCACGATCCCTTCTCCTTCAGAGTGGATCTGGATCCGGGCATCACGGGCGGCCTTTGCTTCCAGACCGGTACCGACGATCGGCATCTCCGGACGGATCAGGGGCACCGCCTGACGCTGCATGTTCGAACCCATCAACGCACGGTTGGCGTCATCATGCTCCAGGAAGGGGATCAGCGATGCGCTGAGACCCACGATCTGGTTGGGTGCGACGTCCATATATTCCACTTCATTCTTATCGAGGATGGGGAAGTCACCCGTCTGACGGCTGACGATCTTGTCTTCGACGAAGTTTCCTTTTTCATCCATGGCGATATTCGCCTGGGCGATCTTGGCGATATCCTCCTCTTCCGCACTTAGATAAGTGAGCTTCTTCAACTCTACCTTACCTTCCACCACCTTGCGATAGGGCGTCTCGATAAAGCCCATTTCGTTTATCTTGGCATGGACACAAAGCGTGGAGATCAGACCGATATTCGGACCTTCCGGGGTCTCGATCGTACAAAGACGGCCATAGTGGGAGTAGTGTACGTCACGAACTTCAAAGCCCGCACGCTCACGGCTCAAACCGCCCGGTCCGAGCGCGGAGATACGACGCTTATGCGTGATCTCACTCAGGGGGTTGGTCTGGTCAAGGAACTGCGACAACTGCGATGTGCCAAAGAAGGAGTTGATCACCGAAGACAAAGTCCTGGCGTTGATCAGGTCCACAGGAGTGAACACCTCATTGTCACGCACGTTCATACGTTCACGGATCGTCCGGGCCATACGGGCCAGACCGACACCGAATTGAGCATATAACTGCTCCCCTACCGTACGCACCCGACGATTGCTCAGGTGATCGATATCATCGATATCAGCCTTGGCATTGGTCAGACGAACGAGATACTTGATGATCTCGATCATATCTTCCTTGGTCAGCGTCTTCTGATCCAGCGGCTGGTTCAGGTTGAGCTTCCGGTTGATCTTGTAACGACCGACTTCGCCCAGGTCATACCGCTTGTCGCTAAAGAACAATTTATCGATGATCCCTCTCGCGGTCTCGTCATCCGGGGCATCCGCACCGCGCAGCTGGCGGTAGATATGCTGAACGGCTTCCAGTTCCGAGTTGGAGGTGTCTTTATTCAGGGTGTTGTAAATGATCGCATAGTCGCCGCCCACGTCTTCCTTCTGGATAAAAACGCTCTTTACATCCATCTCCACCACCATCTCAATGGCCTCTTCGTCCAGGATGGTATCACGCTCCAGTACGATCTCGTTCCGCTCGATCGATACGACCTCACCGGTATCCTCATCCACGAAGTCCTCTACCCAGGTCCGGAGGACACGGGCAGCCAGCTTCTTACCGATATATTTCTGCAAAGCCTTCTTATCGGCCTTTACCTCATCGGCCATGCCGAATAATTCCAGGATGTCCTTGTCCGTCTCGTAGCCGATGCTGCGAAGCAGGGTGGTCACCGGGAACTTCTTCTTCCGGTCGATATAGGCATACATTACATTGTTGATGTCCGTGGCAAATTCCATCCACGCGCCCTTGAAAGGGATCACACGGGCGGAATAGATCTTCGTGCCGTTCGGGTGAATGGACTGACCGAAGAATACACCGGGACTACGATGCAGCTGCGATACGACAACCCGCTCGGCTCCGTTGATCACGAAGGTCCCGCGGGGGGTCATATAGGGTATATTACCAAGGAACACATCCTGCACGATGGTCTGAAAATCCACATGCTCCTCATCGTTACAACTCAAACGCAATTTCGCCTTCAATGGAACGGCGTAGGTCAACCCACGCTCCATACACTCCTCGATGGTGTAACGGGGCGGATCGATGAAGTAATCCAGGAATTCCAGCATGAAAATATTCCGCGTATCGGTGATCGGGAAATTCTCTTTGAACACCTTGAACAAACCTTCGATATTACGCTTGTCCGGGGTGGTCTCTAACTGGAAAAATTCTTTAAAAGATTGGATCTGTACTTCCAGAAGGTCAGGAGTTTCGGCAAGATGCTTGATTTTACCGAAGTTGACCCTGGTTTGCAATTTTGTTGAAGACATATTGTTTAAAACCGGTTTTTTATGATTCAAACTTCAAAATCGTCTGTTCGCTCAATCCGTTGAGAGTTACTGACTCTCAATAATATACGCATATAAACACATATATATTAATAACTAAGCTTGGGGAAACGGACCGCAAAGTTAATGAATATATACCAAAAACCAAAAAAAGAGGCCCGCCTCGAAGGTTAATTTCGAAGCGGTCTCTTTCTTATAAAATCTTCTGGATCGCCTTAGTTGATCTCTACTTCAGCACCAGCTTCTTTCAGCTTGGCAACCAAAGCGTCGGCATCAGCCTTGCTTACACCTTCCTTAACGGGCTTGGGGGCGCCGTCAACCAGGTCCTTGGCTTCCTTCAGGCCCAAACCGGTCAGATCCTTTACGATCTTAACCACGTTCAGCTTGTTGGGGCCAGCGGCCTTCAGGATCACATTGAAAGCGGTCTTTTCTTCAGCGGCAGCAGCGCCACCACCTGCAGCAGGACCGGCAGCAACGGCTACAGCGGCAGCTGCAGGCTCGATACCGTATTCTTCCTTCAGGATCTTTGCTAATTCGTTTACTTCTTTAACAGTCAGTCCTACTAACTGTTCTGCAAATGATTTTAAGTCTGCCATAATTGTCAATTTTTTCCGCCTTCACTGCTTTACTCGCTCCGGCGGAGGTTTAAAAAAATTCTGTTCCGGGCATCAAGCCCCCGGAACCTGGGCTTTATCTTTCAGGGAACCCGTTTCGTTTCCGTCCCGCATCCCCCTCTTTCGATCATTTCTTTCCAACGCTCCTCTCGCGACAGTTCCCTGCCGTCCGTCCCCCTCTGTCGATCTCGTTCACGTCTCTCTCGCATCACCGGCGGCCTCCGCCGGCATCAACTAGTTCGCTCCCGCTGCCTCAGCACGGGCTTCCAGCGCCTTGATCAGACCCGCCAGCTTGTTACCGGCATTCAGACCGCTGATAACGTTTTTCGCAGGCGACTGCAACAGACCGATGATCTCGCCGATCAGGTCGTGCTTGCTCTTCAGCGTAACCAGGGCCTTCAGCTGATCATCCCCTTCAAATACATCCCCATCGATAAAAGCCGCCTTCAGAACGGGCTTTTCCAGGTTCCCTTCCTTACGGAAAGTGGTCAGGATCATCGCCGGCTCCTTGGCATTCTCGGAGAACAACAGGGCCGTAACCCCGTTCAGGGATTCATATACCCCGGAGAACCGGTCGTTGTCCAGCCCTTCCAGCGCCTTCTTGATCAGCGTGTTCTTGGCAACTTTCATCTCGACCTTCTTATCGAAGCAGATCCGGCGCAGCTTGCTCACCTGCGCTACGGACAGCGACTCCGTATTGGTCACGTAGAAGTTGTTATATTGGTTGAACTTGTCTTTCAACAGCTCAATGACTTCATTTTTTTGATCTTTGTTCATATTCTCTTTTTTGTGTCCCGATCCGTGCCGGGCTCCGATAATCAATGTTGTTTCCGCCTGTTGACCGCGGCAAATGAACCATGAGCCCATTCCCTCCGGTCAACCCGGGCCAATGGCCCCCGGATCTTATTGGGCAAAGGCTTTGGTGTCCAATGCGATACCGGGACTCATAGAGCTCGCCATATAGACGCTCTTTACATACGTTCCCTTCGCCGTCGCCGGCTTGGCCCTGATGATCGCGCCGATCAGCTCATTGCTGTTCTCAACCAGCTTCTCGGGGGTAAAGCTTACCCGGCCGATCGAAGCATGGATGATCCCTGCCTTGTCGACCTTAAAGGCGATCTTACCACCCTTTACCTCGTTGACAGCGGCAGCCACGTCATTGGTGACGGTACCGGTCTTGGGATTGGGCATCAGGTTACGCGGCCCGAGTATCTTACCCAGCTTACCGATCCTCGGCATGACAGAAGGCGTAGCGACGATCACGTCGACATCCACCCAGCCACCTTCGATCTTGGTGATAAATTCGTCCAGACCGACATAATCGGCGCCGGCTGCCTTTGCATCGGCTTCCTTGTCAGGCGTACAAAGCACCAGCACCCGCTTGGTCTTACCCGTGCCATGCGGCAGGTTGACCGTTCCCCGGATGGACTGATCGGCCTTCTTAGGGTCGACGCCCAGACGGACATGCAGATCGACAGATGCATCGAATTTCGTTATATTCACCTCTTTCACCAGGGAAGATGCTTCCCGGAGAGAGTAGAACTTATTTTTATCAACCTTCGCAGAGGCTGCTTTTCTTTTTTTTGTGATAGCCATTTCGTAATGAATTTGAAGTTAGAATTTAGTTCGCCCAGGGAGCCGCTCCTTCGACCGTGATACCCATGCTCCGGGCAGTACCGGCTACCATGCGCATAGCACTCTCGATAGTAAAAGCATTCAGATCAGGCATTTTGTCCTTCGCGATCGCTTCTACCTGCGCCCAGGTAACTTTTCCAACTTTGTTACGATTCGGCTCCTTGGAACCACTCTGTAATTTGGTAGCTTCCAGCAATTGAACGGCTGCGGGAGGAGTCTTGATGATAAATTCGAACGACTTGTCCGTGTAAACTGTGATGAGAACGGGGAGTACTTTTCCCATCCGATCCTGGGTCCTTGCATTGAATTGCTTACAGAACTCCATGATATTGATCCCTTTGGAACCTAATGCGGGTCCGATGGGAGGTGCAGGATTGGCTTGACCGCCTTTGACCTGCAACTTGACGTAACCGGTGATTTCTTTTGCCATGTTGCTTCGTTTTTTGGTGTTAACGTCCCCGTCAACCGACAGGGACTCCCAAACCAATATTTATTAAGAACTCTCTATTTGGGGACGCAAAACTACGATAAATCCACCATTTGGCAAATATTTCTCGCCCTTTTTTCGAGCCGCATCCCCGCCCGGGTTCATCTCCCGCTTACCCGGCCGGATGGCCTTCCGCGTGTACCAATACCCGGAAATCCACGACCCCAACTCCATCATCCAGCGGTTTTCAGCACCAGTATCAACTTTTTATGAAGAAAAAATAGCCCCATTTTTTTCTATATGAATTTTTCTGACTAACTTTTCCGTTAATAACTCCATTTAATTCTAATAACAACTTAAAACGCTCAACAAACTATGTCAAAGTCTAAGAAAAAGCCGGCCAAGAAAGCGGCGCCTAAGAAAGCGGCTAAAAAACCTGTCAAAAAAGCGGTAAAAAAAGCAGCCCCTAAAAAAGCTGCCAAGAAAAAAGTTGCCAAAAAAGCCGCTAAGAAAAAAGCAGCTCCCAAAAAGGCCGCAAAAAAGGTCGCAAAAAAAGCCGTAAAGAAGGCGGCTAAAAAAGCTGCCCCGAAAAAGGCCGCTCCAAAAAAAGCCGCTCCAAAAAAGGCAGCTCCCAAAAAAGCAGCCAAAAAGAAAGCCGCTCCAAAAAAGGCTCCCGTTACCAGCACTCCAATGCCCGTAGCTCCGGAGACCCCCTCACCCTCTTTCGACGAGCCCCCCCATTTTGAAATGGACAATGACAATGGTAACTAAGACAATAGCCCTTAATAAGAAAACCCTCCAAATGGAGGGTTTTTATTTTTTTCTCTTTTACCGGCAAATCCTTCACGTCGCGCCTGATCACATTTCTTCCGCTCACTGCCCTTCCTACGCAATTTTTTCCACCTGCATATAATTCAATTCTACCGGTGTCGACCGACCGAATATCTTTACCGTTACCTTTAATTTCTTCTTCTCGTCATTCACCTCTTCAATGATCCCGTTGAAATCGTTGAACGGTCCTTCGATGATCTTGATCGTCTCCCCGATGATGAACGGCTCACTCATGCTCATGCTGCCCGATTCGGCCATCTCATCCATCTTACCCAGCATCTTATTGACCTCGGCCTTACGCAGGGCGATGGGATTCTCTTTCCCCAGGAAGTGAATAACGCTATTCGTATTCTTGATCACTTCCCTCAGATCGTCTCCCAACTTCCCCTCCGTCACCTCGACCATCACATATCCGGGATAATAGTTCCGCTCACGCATCACCTTCTTCCCGTTCTGTACCTTATATACTTTTTCAACCGGCAGGAATACCTGTCTGACCACCTCGGTCCAACCACCGCGCGAGATCTCCTTATCAAGGTATTCTTTTACCTTACGCTCCTTACCACTGACCACCCGTAACACATACCATTTGGTTTCCGGTAGCGGCTTGGCATCTGCGGGTGCCTGGGTCTTGGTCTCTTGTTGATTGACTGTTTCCGTCATAAAGAAAAATTTTCGGGCAAATCACAACATTATTAAGAAAATAATGAATAAGTGAAGTGTAAAATAGAACTGGAAGCAAGGTCCATGATCCATACGATCACAGTGATCAGCAAAGTAGCCACCAGCACGATGATCGTGGACGATTGCAACTCGGGCCAGGTAGGCCAGGTCACTTTTTCCAGCAATTCCTTATACGACTCACGGCAATAGGTCGTGATTTTGTTCATTTTAGCTATTTTTTACACCTTTTCCGGAACGAAAATACGCTCTCAAGGTTGCACGGGCACTAGGATTCGAACCCAGATCAAAGGTTTTGGAGACCTCTATACTAACCGTTGTACTATGCCCGTATCTGGCCTTCCGGCCAACCGCCCGTGGCGGCTATAAAGCTGAAAGCTATCCCGAAGGCATTCGGAACAGCTTTCAGTTCTTTACAAATATATAAAAAATCTCGTAAATTCTCGCCTTCGGGCGGCGAACCTGTGGTTCGCACACCTTTACTTGATGATCTCCGTCACCTGACCGGCACCCACGGTACGACCACCTTCGCGGATAGCGAATTTAAGGCCCTTTTCCATGGCGATCGGCTGGATCAGCACAACGCTCAGCGAAGTGTTATCACCAGGCATAACCATCTCAGTACCTGCAGGCAGCGTCACCTCACCGGTAACGTCCGTAGTACGGAAATAGAACTGGGGACGGTATTTGTTAAAGAAAGGAGTGTGACGGCCACCTTCTTCCTTGCTCAGTACATATACTTCACCCTTGAACTCGGTATGCGGAGTGATAGAACCGGGTTTGCAAAGGACCATCCCACGACGGATTTGGGTCTTTTCAATACCACGCAGCAGCAGACCTGCATTATCACCGGCTTCACCTGCATCCAGCAACTTGCGGAACATTTCCACACCCGTTACGGTAGAGGTCAGCGGCGCTTCCATCAAACCAACGATCTCGATACCTTCGCCTACCTTGATCCGACCTCTTTCAATACGGCCAGTGGCAACTGTACCACGACCCGTGATAGAGAACACATCTTCGACAGACATCAGGAACGGCTGATCGACCGGGCGGGGAGGCAGGGGAATATAGCTGTCAACGGCTGCCATCAGCTCATCGATCGCCTTAACCCATTTTTCTTCGCCGGCCAGCGCACCCGTTGCAGAACCCTGGATGATCGGAGTGTTATCCCCGTCAAAACCATAGGAAGACAGCAGTTCGCGGATTTCCATTTCAACCAGTTCCAGCAGTTCGGGATCATCAACAAGGTCAACCTTGTTCATGAAAACCACGATACGGGGAACACCTACCTGGCGGGCCAGGAGGATATGCTCCTTCGTCTGGGGCATCGGACCATCCGTAGCAGCTACAACGAGGATAGCTCCATCCATCTGGGCAGCGCCGGTGATCATATTTTTCACATAGTCAGCGTGACCGGGACAGTCCACGTGCGCATAGTGACGGTTAGCCGTCGCATACTCAACGTGCGCTGTATTGATGGTAATACCCCTCTCCTTTTCTTCCGGAGCTGCATCGATCTCATCATATTTCTTGGCTTCT
>DASYBV010000050.1:0-420430 GCA_036500545.1 Puia sp.
GGGATCGGGATCCTTTCCAGGTAGGTATTTTCGGATGTCCAGCGTAAAAAGGAGAAGAGTGAGACAAAGGGCAAGGATAGCAAATGGGGTTTTTATCCGGCGCTCGCCACGCATCCCCTTCCACAACAATAAACCGAAAAAAATCAGCAGCCCGTAGAGCCGGGGGAATTGCCCAAAAACAGGGTATGCGCCAAAACGCTGTACCGAAATATTGCAGGTCGCCACTAAGACGAGAAGGGACAATAATAAGACGAATGGATATTTTGTGGAAACAGATTGATTTTTTGCCGCCAGTGCCAACACGGGGATGACCAATAAGACGAGGGAATAGCTGCTTCCGTTAGGAGAGATCAGCATGCTGGCCGCCAGCCAGACCGCAAAGGAAAAGAAATCGTCGGCTTTTTTCCATATCGTCAGCAGGATGGCGGAAGAAAGGATGACCGCCTTAAACACTGCCATCGTTGCCGCAAACGCATAGGGGTTATTCGAAACCAGCGGATGGGGGTTTAGCAATGCGTCAAAGAGAAAAACGCGTTTGAACAACATAAAAGCCGACTGAAAAACATAGGTAAAGCTGTCGTTGAGCTCCCCGTTATTTAGCTTTGGCACGACCTCCGAAAGATAGTATTTCCATACGGTCACTCCGTTGATCGATAGAGAAAGAAGGAATAACAAGCCGCAGGCGACCGAGAGGTAGAGGGCCTGTTTGTATTTTTTTCGTAAAAGCAGGAACACGAAGAGCACCCCCGGGAACAGCTTGAAAAGAATGGCGATCCCCCACAGAAGCGAGGAGGCGACGATCCTTTCCTCCCTGTAGGCCATATATCCCTCCAGTAAAAGACAGGATAGTAACAGGTAGGACTGACCGAAAAAGACATTATTGACCAATGGAAAAAGAAAGACAAGCGGCAGCAACAGTAACAACCAGGGTGGGACCGCCAGGAAACGGCTGCTCCGGTACAGGGTAAAGAGGAACAGGGCGCAACTGCAGCAATTGAACAGGATCTTGGAAAGCCCCATCGGGAGCAGCAGGAAGGGCGCCAATACCAGGGAGGTGAAAGGGGGGAAGGGGGCATACGATACAAAGACGTCTTTATATCCCTGTGCCTCGATCGTGAGATTTAACTGTAACATGTTGTAGGCATCCAGCGGATGGCCCCGCAACAGCTCCCGGCTCCCGGAATAATAACCGGCATAGTCCGAAAAGGGTACGGAGACTGCGCGTTTTACGCATACCCCCAGCAGGAGCATCAGCGGCAGCAGATAAAGGAGGGGACTGCGTCGGTTAGGCACCTTCACAAGTTAGGCAAAAAAGTGCAGGCAACCCTATCCCTGACAGCAACGTTTTATAGTAGTATCAAACGACAAACCTGACGTATGATGAAGATAGGCCCGATGTTGGGGAAGATAGTAACGGGGGAATCCGTGATCCGGGAATTTTCGACCGTCGGACTGGATGACCAGGTACAGGAGAAGGTCTATCTGCGGACCGGAGAGCATACCCTGGATATCTCCGGCAATCAATGGCTGCTGGGTCTTGACCCGCGGATCATCGGCGTATGGATAGAAAAGAAAGAAGAGAAGACGCTGCTTGAAAAGAGTACCGGCTATAAGATGTACTTTATGAATGCCGCCGGAGAGGAGAGCCGCTGTCAGCAGAAGGCGCTGGCCGTGCTGGAGCTGGATCTCTTTACCACCCTGGAAGAAGACAACGGCACCCTTTTCCTGCTACGAGTGCTGAACAGCGGGATCCGGCATGTCAATTCCTTCAAGGCCCGTTTGCTGTACTGGAAATTTTATAAAAAACCCGGTGTATCCTTTGACCGGTTAAAAGGCGTTGCGGCAGCTTATACTTATCCCCGAAGGGTGCGCATCATCTCTTTCAAGCAGGATTCCAGCTATAATTATATATTTCCCATGGATCTGTTGGGCGATATCCGGCAGTCCGGGCGGTATCTGCTGGGGATGAGACATTCGAATAAGGTGCTGACGCGGATCATGGATGAAAAGAAAATAGTCGTCAGCGAAGTGCCTGCTCAATACAAGCCGCTGATCTATCAATTGGGGAGGAATCACAGCGCCAGCCCGCCGCCGCTTGATCAACTGTCCTTTGGCGTATTACCCAGCCGGGAATTTGGTTTTTACATTCCCGAATGGGCGGAAAGCTACAAAGAGATCCATATCCGGAAGACGGTCAACCTGGGAAGTCATATGCTGCTTTTTGGGGAATGGACCTGTGATAATATCATAAAACCACCCACCCCCCGTCTTCATCATATTCATTTTTTGCATTTCCTGTATCAGAAACACAAGGGCACGGCTTACCCTGTGGTATAAGGCAGTATTCTAATCGATGCGGATGCCGTCGGGAAAGGCCACTTCCGGGTGATATTGCCGGATCGCCGTCATCAGGCCAGGGAGGTCCCCTTCCGTATATTTTTCCCTTCCATAGATCGTCGTCTTATAAAATCCCCGGGGGTCGAGTCCTCCGGCTGTCAATTGTGGTAGCAGGGCGGCGTCAAACAGCCGGATATGACCTTTATGGATAACCAGGAGGAGGTCTTCGGGATTCAATGCATACAGGACGGAGGAGGATGGCATGGATGAACCCGGAAGGGAAGTTGAGGTGGATGAACCCGGAAGGGAGGATGACGTGGATGAACCCGGAAGGGAAGAGGCGTCTGCGATGACCAGGTCGGCCCGTTGTCCCACCGCGATCTTTCCGCGATCGTCGAATCCCCATATGCGGGCCGCCGTTGTGGTCAGCATAGCGAGGAGCTCGCCTTCTGCGACCATTCCTTCCCGTCCGGCCAGCCGGATCTGGTCCCAGCTATTCCAGCCGGATGTCAGTGTGGAGTCTGTCCCGAACAGGAGGGGAACCTTGCTTTTTAATTTGTCCACCGGGGCGGTCTTTCCCAGCAGGAAGTAATTTGAGTCCGGGCACCAGACCAATGCCTTGAAATGGGCTGCCTGGCGTTCGTTCATGGCTACGCCGTGGATGCCGATCAATGGTTTTTTAAAGAGGTTCCAGCGGATGAGCCGGTCGATCTCCTGTCCTGCGGCGGCATCCGTTCCCTCGCCTACATGGAGTACAACGAGGAGTTGTGACCGGCGGGGGCGATTCAGCTTCCATTTCCAGTTCTTTTCGAAACCTACGGAATGAAGGTTGTGTACATCCTGGTGGACGGTGATCAGTTCCTGCCCGATCACCAGTCTTTCTCCATGATTGACGACCGTCGTGAACCCGTTGAGCAGGTTCTTATAAAGGCCCCACCGGGTACGAAGGTCGGGGGGGATACGCAGGACTGCCGCGATCCCGGCGGCGTTGTTTGCATGGATATCCCGGCCCCAGGCCGTATAGTTGTTATAGATCCGGTTGCCCAGCAACGGGAACAGGTTAAAATCGAGATGGTCGTGTGAGTTGATCAGTCCGGGGAAGACGATGGCGCCTGGCAGGGACAGGTCGATGCCGGGATACGGGGGTGCGGAGAGCCCGGGAGCGGGAGCGGTTGTCGCCGGAGAGGGGAGCGGTGTCGCGGGAGAGGGGTGCGGTATCGCGGGAAGGGGGAATAGCCCGGTTATTTTGTCGTTTTCGATATGCAGGTCGCAGGCACCCTTTTTACCGGGAATGAGCAGGTTACGGATGTACATCGGGCTTTTTTAAATGAAGGCCATAAATGATCCGGACCCCGTAAAAGCGCTGGTATACGGCGACCGCATTTTGTTTCTCATAATAAGGCTTCATTGTAGCATCTATTTTTTGTTCCGTCAGGGACAGCACTTCGAGATGCAGCCGCCGGGCCAGGGCCACGATCTTGCGGATGGGGTAGATATGGCTCTTTACGGCGATGACCTGGTCTCCTTCCCGGAAGGTTCGCTGTCCGCCCCTGGCCAGCGCCTGGGGGTGATAATCGGTGATCAGGATCTCTCCTCCGGGCTTCAGGACCCGGCACCATTCGGTCAGGGCGGCCTCGATATCGGGGATATGCGCCACCGTCAGGGTAGAGAGCACCCTGTCACAGCTGGCATCCTCCAGCCCGGGCAGGGATGCCCCCTCGGGCAGCCAGGTCTCCGCGGACGGGTATTTCTTCTGCAGGATGGCCAGCATCCCGGGGGATACGTCATACCCCAGTAAACGGGCCGGTTCCCGCTCCAGGATCTTTTGCCAGTGTCTGCCTGTTCCGCAGCCCACGTCGGCGATCACATTGCCCCGTATCGTCGTCTGTTCCAGCATCGACCCGCAGAGCTGCTCGTCCAGGGCCAGCATGAGGTTATCGGGTTGATGATCATACTGTAAGGCCCAAATATCATAGGCGGCTCCCGGCTCGGCCTCGGGCCGGCGGGGGGCTAATAAATACTGTCTGAGTTTGTCAAGTAGAGGCATCCTTTAGTAAAAAACGGACGTTTATTCTCAACGGATGCCTCTGACTGGTGATAAACAGGGAGGCACGCTGGTAATAAAGATAATAAACCAGGGAGATCTCCTGGGGGATATCAAAAATACTCATATTAAAATGTCCAAAGTCCTCTTATTTAATCCCCGTGCCGCCACATGGAAATACAGGATACCCAATTCCATCCTCAACATCGCCGCTTCCGTCGAGGGGGTCTATGAATGGGTAATCGTGGATGGCAACAGGGAGACTGACCCCTATAAAAAGATCGCCGCCTATCTCCGGACCGGCGAATTCAAATATATCGGCTTTACCGTTATGCCCGGTCCGCAGCTCCGGCAGGCCATTCCCTTTGCAAAAAGGATAAAACAGGAATTTCCCAATACCGTCATGATCTGGGGGGGCTATTTCCCTTCCAATCAGTACAAGGTCGTGATCAATTCGGGATGGGTTGATTTTATCATCAACGGCCCCGGAGATCATGCTTTCCCCAACCTGATCAATGCCCTGGAGAAGGGGGAACCCTACGAGCTTATAAAGAGCCTGATCTATAAGAACCCCGAGGGGAAGGTCGTGAAGACGACAAAAGAAGACCTGATCGAGCAGGCGACCTTGCCTCCCCTGCCTTATGACGGGCTGGACCGGTTTTATTCGCTGGAGAAATACCTGGGCAAGACCTATCTGGGCAACAGGACCCTGGCTTATCATTCCAGCATCGGCTGTCCCTTTACCTGTTCGTTCTGTGCCGTCGTGCCTATCTATAATGCCCGGTGGAAGGCCAAACCGGCCATCCAGGTCTACCAGGATGTCACGTATATCCGGGAGAAATGGGGCGCCGATTCCATCGAATTTCACGACAACAATTTCTTTGTCTCGGAGAAGCGGACCAATGAATTCTCCAGCCTTATCAAAAAGGACAACATGATCTGGTGGGGAGAAGGCCGGATCGATACCATCGATAAGTATAAGGATGAGTCGCTGGCGGCCATGCGCGAGGCCGGTTGTAAGATGATCTTCTTCGGGGCCGAGACCGGTAATGACGAGGTATTGAAAAAGATGGACAAGGGGGGGACGCAATCGGGCGCCCAGATCAGGGCCTTTGCCGCAAGGATGGCCAAGTTCGATATCATCCCCGAATATTCCTTTGTGTTGGGCATGCCGGCCGATACGCCCGAAAAGGCGATGGAACAGATCGACCAGGACATCGCTTTTATCAAGGAGATAAAGGAGATCAACCCCGCGACGGAGATCATCATCTATATCTATAGCCCCGTGCCGACAGAAGGTTCGGAGCTGTACAACAAAACGCTGTCTACGGGATTTCGTTTTCCGGAGACCCTGGAGGACTGGATCAGCCCTGCCTGGGAAAGCTTTGACCTTCGCAAGAACCCGCTGACCCCCTGGCTGACCCCGGAGATGGTCAATAAGATCCGGGATTTCGAGACCGTATTGAATGGCTATTACCCAACCGTATCGGATATACGCCTGAGCACCATCAAAAGAAAAATGATCAAAATGGTGTCGGGCATACGCTATAAAACCAATTTCTATATGCGCCCTTATGAAATTAAACTGCTGCACAAAATATGGAGATACCGGCAGCCCGAAATTCAAGGGTTCTAAAAAAAAGCAAACATGAACCTTCCTGATTCTTCCATATTGACAAATATCCAGGTGCCGGGCCATACCCGTCTCCGGGACATCCTGTTCGAAAAGGCCTATATCAATACCCGGGGCCTGGAGAACCGCCTTTATACGGATGAGGAGCTGATGAAGCTGCCCGATATCGGCGGGAACCACACGCATTATAAGGAATGGCGGCTGCGTAAAGCCTCCAGCGGGCGGCTTCTCCGCCACCTGGCCGGCAAGAAAAAGTCGCTGGAGATCCTTGAGATCGGTTGTGGCAACGGCTGGCTTTCGCATCAGCTGGCGGAGATCCCCGGGACCGAAGTGACGGGGCTCGATATCAATTTTACGGAGCTGCAACAGGCCGCCCGTGTCTTTAGCGACGATCCCAACCTTCATTTTATCCATGGGGATATCCGTTCCGGCATCCTTGGCGACCGGCAATTCGATTGTATTATCTTTGCCGCCACGATCCAGTATTTTCCTTCGCTGAAGAAGATCCTCCACCTGACCCTGGCCTATCTGAAACCGGGCGGGGAGATCCATGTGACCGATAGTCACCTGTATAAACCGGAAGAGCTGGCGTCGGAGAAGAACAGGACCCTGGCTTATTATACCTCCCTGGGATACCCGGAGATGGCGGATTTTTATCATCATCACGCGATCACCGATCTGCGATCGTTCCACCATCATTGGTTATACAGGCCCAATTCGGTGATGGGCCGCTTCCTGGGACTAAAGAACCCCTGGCCCTGGGTGCGGGTAAAAAACAATTGACGGGATCATGAGCACTTTCTCCCTCTACCATACTTTCCAGCGTTATCGTACCCTGCAAACGGACAGGATAAGGGCGCTGCCGATCGTGATCCTGATGCCGCACAGCGCCTGCAATTGTAAATGCGTCATGTGCGATATCTGGAAAGGGAATCATAATCTAAAGCAACTGACGGAAGAGGATATAAAAGGGCTGCTGGACAGTCTGCGGCGGCTGGGAACCCGCCAGGTGCTGATGTCGGGTGGGGAGGCGTTGCTGAACCCTAATTTTTTTCGTTTTTGCGGGATCCTGGCGGAGGAAAAGATAAAGATCACCCTTCTTTCCACCGGTCTCTCCTTAAAAAGACATGCTGCCAACCTGGTAAGATATGTGGAGGAGATCATCGTCTCGCTGGATGGGGATGAATCCCTCCATGACACGATCCGGAATATCCCGGGCGCCTTTGGCAAGCTGCGGGAAGGCATTACCGCCATCCGTGCCCTGAGTCCCGACTTCCGGATCACTGCAAGGACGGTTATCCACCGGCTCAATTTCCGTCGCTGGTCCGATATCATCCGGGCCGCCGCCGATCTTGGTCTTGACCAGATCAGCTTCCTGCCCGCCGATGTAAGCAGCGAAGCCTTTAACCGCGCCAATCCCTGGGACGAACCACGGCAGCACGAGATCCTGCCTTCCAAAGAGGAGTTACCGGAGCTGTTGGGTGTCATCCGGGAGCTTATACAGGAGCATAAGGACTATTTCGAAACGCGATTTATCGCCGAATCCCCGGAAAAGATCGGGAAGATCGGCGCCTACTATACGGCCGCCTATGGGATGAATCCCTATCCCTATAAAAAATGCAATGCCCCCTGGGTGTCTACGGTGGTGGAAGCGGATGGAACCGTGCGTCCCTGTTTCTTTTTACCGCCGCTGGGCAATATTCACCAGGATTCATTGGAAAACATCTTAAACAGCCGGGAGTCGCTGCAATTCCGAAAGACATTGGATATGGATATGAACAGTACCTGTATAAAATGCGTCTGTTATCTGAATCTTTCACCGCATGCTTAACCGGTATCGATGGATAAGATAACCCCGACATCCCTCCGTCTTGTACTCCCCTTGTTATTCCTTTATTTGCTTATCACCCTGCTGGCCCTTTCTCATCATGAGCTGGCGTTGGAAGAGGCTCAGTTCTTTTTGTTTGGAAGGGACAGCGACTCCCTTTCCTCCCTTTATCATAACATGCAGTATGAGGGGCATCCCCGGCTCTGGTGTTCCCTGTTGTTTTTGATCTATCACCATATCACGACTGCCATTGCCGGTATGCAGGCGTTGCATCTCCTGGTCACCACCGCCACCGTTTTCCTGTTCTTACGATACGCCCCCTTCAGCGTTTTACATAAGGTCCTGGTGATCGGCGGTTATTACTTCCTGTTTGAATACGATATTTTGAGCAGGAACTATGCCCTCGGGATCCTGTTCCTTTTTATTTGCTGTATGCTGCTTCGCGACCCGCGTAAAAACCTGTTTTGGATCGGCGGCATGCTTGTGCTTCTTTGTAACACCCATCTTTTTTTCAGCTTTGGCGCCATCGGTATTTTTGTTTACCTGTTATTCGAATATGGCCGGGCGGGAAAGATCCTTAGCCCGTCTTTTTTGGGCTTTACGATCCTGGCGGCCGCCGGTGTGCTCAGCGCCCTTGTCCAGGCGAGGATCTCCGCCCCCGATTATATCCTGCCTGCGCGGCCGGAGGAGTGGCTTTCGGCAAAGAACCGGTCGGCGGCCTATTATGCCCTGATACGGGGATGGCTTCCGATCCCAAAGGTCGAAGGGGGAAATTTCTGGAACAGCTTCTGGCTGGATGATCATAACATCGGGTGGGTCCTGCGGGACGGGCTGTTTGTCTTCTTCCTGGTCCTGCCGGTCCTTATACTAAAAAAATACGAGCCGGCATTGCTGTTCTATGGCGTCTCGCTGGCGGTATTGCTGACTTTTTTTATCGTTCACCCCATCTCGGCCGCGCGGTATTTCGGGATAGGGTTTGTCTTTTTTCTCGCGGCCTGCTGGATAGCCGATCCGGGGTCCGGCGATTTCTTATCACTGAAACACCTGGCGGATATGCCGGTGGTCCGGCGCGGCTTACGGGGTGCCATATACGCATTGCTGGTCCTCCAGGTATTGGTGGGGGTCTATGCCCTGCAGCAGGACTTCAGCCGTCCTTTTTCCCAGGCAAAAAATGCCGTTTCCTATATCCGGGCGCAGGGGCTGGACCGGCAGGAGATCGTAGTGGATGGGTATATTGCCGGACCGGCCTTAAGTGTTTATCTGGGGAAAAAGATCTTTTACCTGGATATCGGGCAAAAAGGAAGTTACTGCATTTGGATAAGATCTAACTTTCCGCACCCCGCTCTGACACTGGAACAGGAGATGATGCGTACGGATCTTCTGCGGGGGATGGACCGGTTTATCCTGGTCTCCAACCGGCGGGTGGACACGACGGGCAGCTATGAGGGGGGTACGGCAACTACCGGGGTGGATACGACGGGCAGCCGGATGGGCGATTTCCGGTTCGTCCCATTGGGTGATTTCCCCAATAGTATTACCAGCATGGAGAATAGCTATCTCTACCAGGTGACCCGAAAGACCGGCGGGCATCCCCTCGCCCGTATTTTGCGTTTATAATCTAACTATCCGTCATGAACAAGATCCTTTTCTCGCATTCCTATTTCCTGCGATTCGACCCAAAACAATGGGAGACGGGGCAGCCATACCCTCCGCTGGCTACCATCGGCGCCGCGGCCATTATGCGTGCCGGAGGCTACCGGGTGAGCCTTTTCGATACCATGTTCGTCGAGACCCCCGAGACCCTGATCCCCCGGCTGGTTGCCGAAAGACCGGATTTTTTCGTGGTCTACGACGATGGGTTCAACTATCTTACCAAGATGTGTCTCACGAATATGCGGGATGCGGCCTTCCGGATGATCCGGCTGGCGAAGGAGCAAGGTTGTGTGGTGATCGTCAGCAGCTCCGACTCGACGGATCATTACCAGGAATACCTGGAGAAAGGGGCCGATTTTGTCCTGATCGGGGAAGGCGAGCAGACGCTGCTGGAGCTGGTGAGCGGTATCCGGGACGGGCGGCAGGACCTCTCCGCTATACCGGGGCTTGCTTTTCTGCAAAACAAGCTGCCGGTAAAGTCCCCGGCCCGCAAGGTCATGAAGGACCTGGACAGTCTGCCTCTTCCCGCCTGGGACCTGATCGGTATGGAAGACTACCGGAAGATGTGGATGGAGAAGCATGGATATTTTTCGCTCAATATCGGGACGACCCGTGGTTGTCCTTTTAAGTGTAACTGGTGCGCCAAACCTATTTATGGAAATCGTTATCATGCCAGGTCCCCGCGACATGTGGTAGAAGAGCTAAAGCTGTTAAAACAGCGGTATGGGTTTGATCATATCTGGTTCTGTGACGATATTTTCGGGCTCAAACCCGGGTGGGTCAATGAATTTGCCGATCGGGTCGAACAGGAGGGGCTGCGGTTCCGGTTTAAGATCCAGTCCCGGGCCGATCTCCTGCTCCAGGAAAACTATGTCCGGGCCCTGGCCCGTGCGGGGTGTGACAACAGCTGGATGGGTGCGGAAAGCGGCTCCCAGAAGATACTCGATGCCATGGACAAGGGTACCACGGTCGGGCAGATCGCCGAGGCGACGGAGCTCTTGCGGGAGCATGGCATCCGGCCTTCTTTCTTTATCCAGTTCGGATACCCCGGCGAGACAAAAGAAGATATCGGGATGACCATTCGTATGATCAACAAACTATTGCCGGACAGCCTGGGTATCTCGGTCTCCTATCCCCTGCCCGGGACTGTTTTCTACGAAAGGGTAAAGGCGGATCTTTCGGGTGGCAAGACCAACTGGACCGATTCCGACGAGCTGAAGATCATGTTCCGCAATACCTATCCCCCGGCTTTTTACAAACAGCTGCACCGGTATGTCCATAAGACCTATCGCTGGCACCTGGGTCTGCAGCAGATCCGGAAGCTATTCACCCGGCCGGCCGCCATGACGAAGAGCGGGCTGCATCGTGCGGCCTCGATCGTCTGGTATCTCCCGGCGGCCTATATTGCAAAGCTGAAATTGAAAAAATATGGATCCGGCCAATAAAATGAACGAGCAACAAGCCGCAAAGGCCTTTAGTCAGCAGGCGCTGGTCTTCGACGAATACGATGCCGGCAATACCATCATTCAATACAAACGGCAACGGGTACGGGATCATGTGCTCCGTTATCTGCCGCCAAAGAGCTCTATCCTGGAGCTCAATGCCGGTACCGGGCAGGACGCCATTTATTTTGCCCGGGAGGGGCATCGTGTACACGCCACCGATATCGCGGAGGGCATGCAGCGCAAACTACGGGAAAAAGCACAGCTCCGCGGGCTGACGGATGTCATCACCACGGAATTATGTTCCTTTACCGAGCTGGATGGCTTGCAGCAGAGGGGCCCGTATGATCTGATCTTCTCCAATTTTGCGGGTTTGAACTGCACCGGGGAACTGGATAGGGTGCTTCGTTCCTTTGACCCGTTGTTGCGACCGGGCGGACAGGTGACCCTGGTGATCCTGCCCGGCTTTTCGTTGTGGGAGACGCTGCTGGTATTCAAGGGGAAGTTCAGGACCGCTTTCCGGCGGGTGTTTAGCCGGAACGGTGCGCGGTCGCGTGTGGAAGGGCATTATTTCACCTGCTGGTATTATTCTCCTTCCTATGTGGTCCGTCACCTGGGAGATTCCTTTGAGCTGCTGGGACTGGAGGGGTTATGTACCATCGTGCCTCCGTCGTATATCGAGCATTTTGCGGAAAAGCATCCGGCGCTTTATAGGAAGCTTCGTAAAAGGGAAGACCGGTGGAAGGACAAATGGCCGTGGAAATATATAGGAGACTATTACATTATCAGTTTCCGGAAGAAAGGGTAGGGAGGCGATCAGCTTCTTGAAGAGAAGGTAGGGCGGAGCTGCCATTTTTCCTCCAGTTCCTGTAGCTTCTGTGTATAGGCGGAGAGGACCTTTTTCTGGAAGATCCGGGGGTTGGGCCGGGAAAAATGTTTTTCGTTCTGCAGGGAGATCCGGAGTCCTTTATCATTCACATCGCCGCGGTCTTCCTTTTTCTTCCAACGACGGGACGTCAGCCGTTGGAGGAAGTCATCCAGCCGGTCGCCCAACCGGTTGTCGAATAATTTTTCAAGGGCTTTCTTCAAGAAGGAGGAATGTGCCGGGCCTTCTGCCTGGCGGCGGCGTTGGCGGTAATGAGGGAAATAGGTGGTGGTCCAGTCATTGGCATCGAAGAACTTTATCAGACCGCCATTGCCGCTGGCCGGCAGGAGGGTGATCATTTCCGTTGCGGTGAAAATATTCTTTTCTTTTATTTCGAGGGCTTCTTCATCGATATAATAGTTCATACAATACCAGTGCTGCCGGCCTCTCAGATAGGTTAGCTTTTTAAAAAGATGCATAAAGGTACGGGCGATCCAAAGCCGGTTCGAGCGGGTAATGATGAAATAATCGATATCCGCATTCTCGTCCGCGAAATGTTTGGAAAGGGAGCCGGAGATGCCGATCCCGCGTACATAAGGGAATTGGTAGAGGAGACGCGAGATCCTGGCTGCGACGGGCAGGAGCTCGTCCGCCCGTTTGTTACCCCGGATCCTTCGCTCCGCGAGGGCGGGATTGTCCTGCAGCGAATAGAAATTTCCTGTCCGGAAGAGGCATTTTTCCGCCGTCAGGGCTTGTAGTTCGGCATCCAGTTCCTGCTCATTCGCTTCGACGTCGAGAAAGTAGCGGATCTCTTCTGCGGGTACCGGGTAGTCGAAAAGATCAAAATAAGCTAATACTTTTAATATGCTGGCTCGCAGTGGCATAACAGGTAGAACGGGTTTTCGGAGGCATAGGTTGCTTCATAATTAAATGAGCATTAGGGGCAACCGCTGCTTTTCCGGCTGCGTTTGATCTTTTGATGGACATTAAAGTAGACAATACCCCATACATTGTCCGGGATAGCCGGCTTCCCGTAAAAAAGGCCCCTCTCAGGGCGCCATTGAAGCTGAAAAAAAGCTATTTCTTCTTTAAAAGGTCTTTTGATCTGTCCTTTTCCCTGCTCGTCATTATCGGCCTCCTGAGCTGGCTGCTGCCGGTCATGGCCCTGCTGATCCGGATGGACAGCCGGGGCCCGGTCTTCTTCCTGCAAAAGAGGATAGGGAGGAGGGGGAAGGTATTCACCTGTTTTAAGCTACGGACCATGGTCGTCAACGGGGCTGCCGACGAGCAGCCGGCATCGGACGAAGATCCCCGGATCACCCGGCTCGGCCGTTTGTTGCGCAGGACCCACCTGGACGAGCTGCCCCAGCTTTTTAATGTGTTGTTTGGCTCCATGAGCCTGGTCGGTCCCCGGCCCTATATGCTGACCGATTGCCTTACTTTTTCGGGGATGGTCCCCGGTCATGCCTACCGGAACTTTGTCCGGCCGGGTATAACGGGTCTGGCACAGGTGAAGGGTCTTCACGGGCGCGGCCCGGTCACCGATTTTAAAACCGTCTTCTGGCGATATCAGTGGGATGCTTTCTATGTCCGCAATGCCGGCTTCCTGCTGGATCTGCGGGTCATCCGCCAGACATTTCTCCTTTTTATCACCCAACGGACGCCCCTATGAAGGTTGTATTCATCACCAGATCCACCTTATATACTGTCAAGGGCGGAGATACGTTACAGGTGACGCATACCGCCAGCCATCTCCGGCAGCTGGGCATCGACGTAGACATCCGCCTGACGGACGAGGCGATCGATTATGAGCAATACGACCTCCTTCATTTTTTCAATATCATACGTCCAGCGGATATCCTTTGTCATATCCGCAATTCCTCCAAACCCTTTGTCGTCTCTACGTTGCTGATCGACTACAGCGGGTATGACAAACACCATCGGAAGGGGCTCCCGGGGTTGATCTGCCGGATCCTGCCGCCCGCCTCCATCGAGTACTGCAAGACCCTGGCCCGCTATCTGCTGGGAAAGGACAAGCTGATGACAAAAGGCTATCTGCTGAAGGGGCAACAGCAATCTGTCCGGGAGATCCTGGAAAGGGCTTCCCTGCTGTTCCCGAACTCCGCGCTGGAGAGCCGGCGGCTGGCCGAGCAGTTCCAGGTGGATACCGACTGTCTGCCCATACCCAATGGCCTCGATTCGGAGCTGTTCTCCTTTAATGAAAAACAGCCAAAGGACGAGCATCTTGTATTATGCGTAGCCCGGATCGAAGGCATCAAGAACCAGATCAACCTGATCCGGGCGCTGAACAATACGGCTTACCGGTTGCTGATCATCGGGGACTATGCGCCCAACCAGCTTTCCTATTACCGGGAGTGCCGGAAGCTCGCCGCCTCCAACGTCGAGTTTATAGAACATATCCCCCAGCAGGAGCTGGTACAATATTATCAAAAGGCGAAAGTGCATATCCTGCCCAGCTGGTTCGAGACCTGCGGACTGTCTTCCCTGGAAGCAGGCGCCATGGGCTGCAACATCGTCATTACCGATAAAGGATATACCAGGGAATACTATGAAGATTATGCCTTTTACTGTGATCCGGGAAATCCCTTCTCCATTTTCAAGGCCGTGGACCGGGCCGCAAAATCACGTCCCCGGCCGGCATTGAGAAGCAAGATCCTGACAAATTATACCTGGAACCAGGCGGCCAACAGCATAGCCCGGGGATATGATCAAATACTGAACGGCCATAATCAAATATTGAGCGCACTATGAATCTTCGTATAGCTATCATGGGTACCCGGGGCATTCCGAATTTCTACGGGGGATTCGAGCAGCTGGCCGAACACCTGGCCCCCGGTCTTGTCCGGGCCGGGCACGAGGTGACGGTATATAACTCCCACAATCACCCCTTCCGGGGAGATAGCTGGGAGGGCGTCCGTATTATCCACTGTTATGATCCCGAATATATCCTGGGGAGCGCGGGTCAATTCATCTATGACCTCAATTGCCTGATGGATGCACGCCGCCGGAATTTCGATGTGATCCTGCAACTGGGATATACCAGCAGCTCCGTCTGGGGACAGCTTTTTCCTCCCGGCACCATGGTCATCTACAATATGGACGGTCTGGAATGGCAGCGGAGCAAATATTCCCGGATCGCCCGCCGCTTCCTGCTCTATGCCGAACGGCTGGCGGTGAAGTACAGTGATTTTTATGTGACGGACTCGCCCGTGATCCAAACGTATTTCCGGGAGAAATATGGCCTCCGCAGCGAGTACATCGCCTATGGGGCCGATATTTTCGATGAGACCGATGAGTCGATATTGAAGGACTACAAGGTCCGCGCCGGTAATTACTACCTGGTCATGGCGCGTATGGAGGCGGAGAACAATATTGCGACCATTCTCGAAGGTTTTAGCGCCAGCGATACGGATAGGAAGATCCTCGTCGTCGGCAATACCTCCAATAAGTTCGGCAGCCGGTTAAAGGCCCGGTTCAGCAATGATCCGCGGATCGTGTTTACCGGCGGGATCTATGAACAGAAGACCATCCATGCCCTCAAATTATTCTCGCGGATGTATTTTCACGGGCACAGCACCGGCGGCACCAATCCTTCGCTGCTGGAGGCCATGGCCAGTAAGGCCCTGATCGCCGCACACGACAATGTCTTCAACAGGGAAGTGCTGGGAGAGGATGCCATTTATTTCTCGACCGCCTCCGATATCACCTATCTTATCGACAACACGCCTCCGGGGATGCTCAAAGGCATCATGACCCGCAACAACCAGCAAAAGATCTACCGGAAATTCAACTGGCCGGACATCATCGCGAAGTACGAACGTTTTATTCTGCAAAGCCTGCTCCTCCATAAGCCTGCCGACCCTATCTTTGTCCGGCAATATGAAAATAAAAATACTTTGCCCCCTATGGGGACATGAGCACCTGGAGATAGAAGATTTTACCGCTCACATCAAAAAGGCCGGTTATGACGGCATCGATACCTGGATCCCGGAAGACCCTTCCGCAAAAAAAAGATTGTTCGACAGTCTTGAAAAGAACGAGCTGCTTCTTGTCTCGCATCAGCACCAGGCCCGTGGCGTCGCCTTCCCTGCTTTTAAAGACTCCTTTCGTCAATATCTGCGGCTGAGCGCCGAAGGAGGCCCGTTGCTGATCAACTCGCATACCGGCAGGGATCATTTTTCTTTTGCACAGAACCTGGAGCTGATCGATATCGCGGCGGAGTTTGCCGCCGCCAGCGGGATCTCCATCGTACACGAGACCCACCGGGGCCGTATAGGGTATAGCCCCGCGGGTATGGTCGAGTACTTTGATGCCCGCCCCGACCTTGCCATTACGGCCGATCTTTCTCATTGGGTATGCGTGTCGGAGAGTTTCCTGGAAAACTTTTCCGGTGTTCTTGAAGAAGCGATTGCCCGTACCCGTCATATCCATGCCCGCGTCGGTTTTGAAGAAGGCCCGCAGATACCCGATCCCCGTGCTCCCGAATGGAAGGGCGCCGTCGATCATTTTACCGGGTGGTGGGACCGGATGGTGGAGAGTCGCCGGAAGGCCGGGGCCGCCTTGCTGACGTTTACTACGGAGTTTGGTCCTCCTCCCTATATGCCGACCCGGCCATTCACCAATGAGCCGGTCGCCGATCAGTTCGCCGTCAACAATCATATGAAGGACCTGTTGCGGCAGCGGTATGTCACTGCGTCCTGAATGATTTTGGCGAGACGCCGTTTTTCTTCTTGAACAATTTCGAAAAATAGAATACGGACTCGAATCCCAGGTTATACGCTACTTCGGTGACATTCAGGTTTGTCGTGTTCAGCAGTTCCTTTGCCTTGTCCAGCCGGAGGTTCAGGTGGTATTGGTTGGGTGATTCCCCCGTGGCATCTTTGAACAGCTTCCGGAATTTTGAATAGCTCATCGGCATTTCCCTGATCAGCATCTTCATATCCAATGGCGCCTCCAGGTTCTCGCGCAGAAAGAACTTTGCCTTCTCCACCGATTCCCCATCCTCATCCTGGTTTCGCTCCCGATGCGAACACAACGCATGCACCAGCCCCAGGATCTCCAGCGTGATACCGGAAATGACCTGGTGATAACCCGGAGTGGCCGAGCGTACCTGTTCCAGGATCCGGCGGACCAGCGTCAGCAGCGTATCGTTGAGACCCGGGCTTACGACGGGCAGGGAACTGCTGAAAAGCCCTTTGTTCATCAGCTCGTCGGGATAGCTTCCTTTAAAGCCTATCCAATATTCTTCCCAGCCCGATTCGGGGTCGGGTCGATAACGGTGCCACACACCCGGAAAAAGAAAAAAACAGGTGCCTGCCGTGATCACCGTAGGCTCGCTGAGGGCGGATTCGAAGACGCCTTGTCCCTTCGAAATAAAGACAAAATAATAACCATTCAGGATGCGTCCTTTGTTCCAGGTAAAGGAATGTGTCAGCGGATGTTCCGTGTTGTGCGGGTAGACCTGGTTGGGGTCGGTACGGGAATAGCCGACTGTATTTACATAGAATCCCCAGGCTTCTTCGAGTGGCGTAATGGCAAGGTACTTATGAAAATTTAGCATTCGTTTCAGGATTGAGATTAGCAACGTTCAAATGGAAAAATATCAAAAAGTACAAAAAAGAACAAATAATTGACATGGATGTCACCCCGAAGCGGGGATATATTTGACCCGGCGTAGGATTATTTTATCTGAATAGCGACTGCTCTCTTTTCACTTTAAACCAAACGGCTGTTATATGAAATTTACAATCTTTACTGTCCCGGCATTCCCGGGATACCTCCCAAAACTACTGGCCTGTGTCGTCGTACTGCTCCTCCGGTGTGCGGTCTACGGGCAGGCGCCTTCCACGATCACCCTTACCGGCAAGGTCGTGCTGGGTAACGGATCGCCTGATCTGTCCGGCACTTCCATACAGATAAAAGGCACCAAAAAAGGAGTGACCACCGATGCGGCAGGATCGTATACCATTACCGCTCCCCGGAAGGCCACGCTGGTCTTTTCGCATATCGGCTATAAGAGCGAAGAATGGCCGATCACCGATCAGACGGAAGTCAACATCACCCTGGGCCTGGCGGATAACAGTCTTGACCAGGTCGTCGTCGTGAGCTATGGCAAACAACGCCAGCGCGATATTACCGGCTCCGTTACAAAAGTGGATGCATCGGCCGTACAGGACGTGTCCGCAACGGAGTTTGGTCAGAAACTGCAGAGTAAGGTAGCCGGTCTCCAGGTCGGACAGACCAGTGGTATGCCGGGTCAGGCGATGACCTTTCGGATCAGGGGCTCCGCCTCGCTGAGCTCGGGTAACCAGCCGCTGGTTGTCGTCGATGGTCAGCCGATCATCAGCGATGTGGGATCGGGGGACGTCAACCTGATCAGTCCCGATGAAATAGAATCGTACAGCGTATTAAAGGACGCGGCCGCTACCGCCCTTTATGGCAGCCGTGCCGCCAACGGGGTGATCATCATCACCACCAAACAGGCGAAGATGGGCAGGACGTCCGTTGTTGCGAATGTGTATTATGGTTTACAGAGCGTTGGCCAACGCGGCCGGCCCGATCTGATGAACGCACAGCAATTTGCCACCTTTATGCAAGGATATTACCAGGATAGGATCACATACGAGAACTGGGTCAATCCCCTGACGGGTACGGCTACGGTGCCATCGGACTATGCCAATCCTTCGCAATATGGCAAGGGAACGGACTGGTACAACTCCATCCTTCGTACCGCGCCTATAGAGAACTATTCAGTCAGTATCAGTTCCGGCAGCGAGAAGGTCTCGTCCACGACCAGCTTTAATTATTTTAACCAGCAGGGGGTGCTTGTGAATACCGGTATACAGCGTTATGCCTTTCGCTCCAACAACGAATACCGTCCTATCGATCATGTAAAGATCGGACTGAATATCGCGCCGACCTACCAGATCGATCATAATACCCGTGGTGGCGCTCTCGCCATCAATGGCAACCGGCAGATCGTCAGCGGCGCCGATATCAGCTCTCCCCTGATCGCTCCCCATGCGGCGGACGGGTCCTGGAATCAGAAGACCAGTTCCTACGGGATGTATGCCCTGCCCAATTTCCTGCAGCAGGAGCAGATCATGAATAACAACCAGACAAACCTGCATATGCTGGGCAATGCCTACCTGGATATAGAGATCATCAAGGGGCTTCATGCAAAGACGACCATCAACGGCGATCTGTATACCCAGGACTTCAATGCCTATTATGGTACGCAATATGGTACTTTCGGGAATCCTCCGCCCCGTCCCAACAGCTCTTCTTCGGCTTCGAACAGCTCGAACAATACCTATTCCTGGCTGAATGAGAATACCCTGGATTATGCGAGGGCCTTTGGTCAGCACAGTATCGATGTGCTTGCGGGCTACAGCACCCAGAAATGGAACCAGAATAACCGTAGTGTCAACGGTACCGGTTTTGCCAACGATGCCGTTCCCTGGATCTCCGGCGCCACCACGACCACCGGCACGACCAATAACAGCTCCTGGACTATTGCCAGCGCGCTGGCCCGGGTCAACTATGACTTTGCAAAGCGTTATTATGTGTCGGCAACGATCCGTCGCGACGGAAGCTCCCGGTTCGGGGAATTCAAAAAATACGGGACCTTCCCGTCCGTGTCCGCGGGCTGGGTGGTATCGGATGAATCGTTCTTCCCCAAGTCCGGTACTTTTTCTTTCCTGAAGGTAAAAGGAAGCTATGGGCTGACCGGTAATAACAACATCGGCAACTATACACAGGTATCGCAGCTGACGCCCACCAACTATGTGTTTAACGGGGCCACCACGCTGGGTGAGTCGATCACCGTCCTGGGCAACAAGAATCTTACCTGGGAGACGTCCAAACAAACGGATGTGGGATTGGAGGCGAATTTCCTCAACAACCGTATCACCTTTGCCTATGATTATTATAACAAGCTAACGGATGGCATGCTGTCCACCCTGCAGGTCCCTTATGCCTCCGGTTACTCGTCGATCACCTATAATGTGGGCACTTTCCGGATCTGGGGGCATGAGTTCCAGGTCAGCTCGCGGAATATGACCGGCAAATTCACCTGGACGACGGACTTCAACATCTCTTTCAACAACAACAAGGTGATCAAGCTGGTTAACGGAACGCCCATCGGCGGCGTCAACCGCTACAGCGATTACAACCGTACCGCCGTAGGGCATCATATCGGGGAATTATACGGGTATGTCTTCCAGGGTGTCTATATGAACCAGGCGGATTTTGACAAATATCCGCATGAGGCGACCTCCGCCGTCGGGACCGCGCGGATGAAGGATGTCAATGGCGATGGTAAGGTCGATATCAGTGACGAGACCTTTATCGGCAACCCCAATCCCAAATATATTTACGGGATCACCAACAGCTTTACGTATAAGAATTTTGACTTTGCGATCATCGCCGGCGGACAGGTGGGCAACAAGATCATGAATATCAATTTACAGAACCTGCAGAACCTGGACGGGATCTTTAACATCGATAAGGATATGCAGAACAGGTGGCGCAGCGTATCGAACCCCGGCAACGGAAAGGTTCCGCGGACCCTGTCGAATACGACGGAATTGTACCGGCTGTCAAATACCAATTGGGTATTCAGCGGCGACTACCTGAGCATCCGGAATATTTCGGTCGGGTATACCCTCCCGCAGCGAATGCTCCGGTATATGAAAAGCGTCCGTGTATATGCCAGCGTGCAGAATGCCTTTATGTTCACGAAATATCCCGGCCAGAACCCCGAGGTCAATGACAACAAGGATGCCCAGACGGTAGCCGGTCTCGATAATGGTTCCTATCCTATCCCCAGAACATTTATGGCGGGCGCCAATATCAATTTCTAATATTCAAAAAGACTAACTATGCAACAGTCAAAACATATCATATTCATGGCGGTCCTGGTCCTTGCGATCAGCTCCTGTAAAAAAGATTTTCTTACACTTTATCCCCAGGGGAATATCAACGAAGGGACCTTTTATAAAACCACCAGTGATTTCCAGGAGGCCCTGACGGGCGCCTATGGCCCCTTGCGGGATGCGGCCAACAATGCGTTCTATATCGAGGAAATGCGTGCGGACAATTCTTATTATACCTACAATCCAAAGGACAGGGGTAGTGTGGCGGCGGAACATGTGGCGGATTACCTGGATGATGTGTCGGATGGCGTTCCCGGTACGAACTGGATCGCCGGATTCAACGGTATCCAGCGGACGAATGTGATCCTTGACCGGCTGAAGGGGGTGACCTCGGGTATCCCGGATAGCGTAAAGCACCAGATCACCGGGGAAGCCGAGGCATTACGGGCCCATTATTATTTCGAACTGGTGCGGTTGTTTGGCAAGCTGCCTCTCTACCTGCATGAAGTAAAGGATAACAGCTCGGCCTTTTTGAACCGTAGTTCGGTAGACAGCGTATATATTCAGATCATTGCCGATTTTACGGATGCCCTGAGCCTGCTGCCTCCTCCCGTGTTTACGAATGGCGTACAGTCCGGGCATATCACAAAGGGGATGGTAGCTACCGAGCTGGGTCTTGTCTATCTTACGCTGAAGCAGTATGATAAGGCGACGCCGTTGTTCCAGTCCGTCACCCAGATGGGTTATTCGCTGATGCCAAATTATGCGGATGTGTTCACCACTGCCAATGAGAATGGCCGGGAGTCGATCTTTGAGGTGGGGTATAAGGCCGGGACGGATGGGCAGTCGAGTCCCTTTATATATCGTTTTATTCCCGGCACGCCGCATTCGCTGAATATCCTGGGGGTCGATTACAACACGAGCAACAGTAACTATGGCGGCTGGAATGTTCCGACGCAGGACCTGATCAATACCTATGAGTCGGGTGACAAGCGGCTGGATGCCAGCATTGCCGTCTGTAAGGGGCATCTGGATGCCAATACGGATTATCAGCCGGATAGCGTGGTCAGCGTGCTCAATCCGCCGACTCCCGGGGAACAGTCCAGGAACTTTATCCGGAAGTATTTTCATCCGCCCTATAACCTGCAAAATAATACCGACCAGGATTGGTATTGGTATCGGTATTCGGACGTACTTTTAATGCTGGCCGAATCCCTCAACGAGCAGGGACAACCCGGCGCCGCCTTACCCTTTCTCAATATGGTAAGGGCCCGTGCCGGTCTGCTGGCTTCCACTGTAACGGACCAGGCAACCCTGCGGACCGTGATCGCCCATGAAAGAAGGGTCGAGCTGGCCTTTGAGAATCACCGTTGGTTTGATCTTATCCGTACCGGCCAGGCTGTTCCGGTTATGTCGGCCTATGGGGTAACGCAGCGGGCGACGTATTCTTACCTGCTCTCTACCGCTTATACCGTGACGGACAGCAGGCTGATCTATGCCGTACCTTTCCGGGAGACGCAGGTCAATCCCGGTCTTGGTCAGAACCCCGGGTATTGATACCCGGAGGTGAAGTGAGAGAACACACACAAAAGATATACACATGAAGTACCAATTAACAAAAGAACAGATCCATTCTTACCAGGAAGACGGGTTCATCGTGATCGAGGATTTCCTGTCCCCCGACGAGCTGGAGAACTGGCGGGCCACCGTTATGGACGCCGTACATCAACGGGGCGGCAAAAAGATGCCGGGTAAAGAGGTCAGGGTCGGTGAAGATGACGGGATCAATGAAGACCCTGAATATTTTGGAAAGGTCTTTGACCAGCTGGTCAACCTTTGGCAGACCCATGAGGGTGTCAAAAAGCTGATGCTGGATCCCCGGATCGGTCAGATGGCGGCGGAGCTGGCGGGGGTAGACGGGATACGGATCTGGCATGACCAGGCCTTGTTCAAGCGTCCCTGGGCCAATCCCACCGCCTGGCACCTCGATACGCCGTTCTGGTCCTTTTCCGACCGGAAAGCGCTGTCCATCTGGGTGGCGCTGGATGATGCGACCCTGGAGAATGGCTGTCTGTTCTTTATGCCCGGCTCCTTTAAGAGCACCAACATGGAGAACAGCGCCATCGGTAAGAACATGGATGCCATTTTCGAGGTCTATCCGCAACTTGTTCAGACCGTCTCCGTGGCGGCGCCGATGAAGGCCGGCAGCTGCTCTTTTCACAACGGGCTCACCGTTCACGGCGCCAATGCCAATATGACCAGGGGTTTCCGGCGGGCCATGACCTGCGCCTATATGCCGGATGGCAATACATACAACGGTAAGCCCAATGTGCTTCCGGACGACTATGCAAAGACCCTTGTCGTTGGCGACTTCCTGAGCAACGATCTCCAGAACCCTTTGATCTATCACAAATAACGAGTATGAAGAGAAGAGCATTCCTCTTGCAGACCTCCTTGCTTACCACGGGCTATACCCTTTTGAAAACGACACCGGCCTGGGCAACCTCCTCTTTAGGAAAAGAACAGGCCGGTCTTTCAACCATCGGTGTACCCGCGGTTACCCTCGACGAAGCCGGCATTTATAAACTGTTCAAAGAGCCGCTGCAGATCCATCGTCCCTTTGTACGATGGTGGTGGAATGGCGATAAGGTGGAGAAGGGAGAGCTGGCCCGTGAGCTCCGGCTGATGAAAGAGGCCGGTATCGGCGGGGTCGAGATCAACCCGATCAAGTTCCCTTCGCGGACGGATGATATGGGCAAGCCTTCCATCCAGTGGCTGAGCCCGGAATGGGTCGACCTCCTGCAATTCACGCTGAAGGAAGCGGCCTCGCTGGGTCTGACCTGTGACCTGATCGTCGGTTCCGGCTGGCCTTTTGGAGCAGAGTGGCTGAAGGGGGAGGAACGATCCCAGGTAGTCGTGATCGGCACCCACAAGCTGGAAGGGCCGCTTGATTATGAGATCTCGCCTTTCGAGCTGTTCAAGGAAGCCGATCCGGCCGTCACCTCTCCCTTTCCCGGCCGGACCATGGAACTGCTGTCCGTATTGCTGGTGCCGGACCCGCTGGACAGTCTTGACCAGGTGCAGGACCTTTCGGGTAAGATCTCCAGCGATGGGACGTTGCGGATCAACATCCCCAAGGGAAACCATGTGCTCTATGGGCTGGTAAAGGTCACGGGATCGATGGAAGTGATCAACGGCGCCCCCGGCGCCAACGGTCCCGTATTAAATCATTACAATGAAGCGGCGGTAAAAAAATATCTCCATCGGATGTCGGATACGATCCAACAGCAGATAGGGCCGTTGACGGGACGGGTGAGATCGTTCTTTACCGATAGCATGGAGCTGGAAGGCGCCAACTGGAGCGCCGACATGGCGGAGGAGTTCAAAAAAAGAAGAGGATACGACCTCCTGCCTTATCTCCCTTTTACCATGTATAAGACCGGGGGGATGGGCAATATCTACGATTTTAACTATGGCGCCAAGCTGGGACCCGCGCTGAATGAGATCATCGAACGGGTGCGGTATGATTTTGATATTGTAAAGTCGGACCTGATCAAGGAACGGTTTATACACTCCTTCACCGAATGGTGCCGCGAGAACAAGATCCTCTCCCGGGTGCAGGCCTATGGAAGGGGCTACTATCCTCTCGAAGGGAGCTTTGACATCGACCTGCCCGAATGCGAGACCTGGATCAAGTACGGGCTTGGCAAAGAGATGAGCGAGGTGGACTATCGGATCGGCCGGGCCTATAGCATGATCAATAAATATGTCTCTTCGGCCGCTCATCTGAAGGGCAAGCGACACATCAGCTGTGAAGAGCTGACCAATACCGATATGGTCTTTAATGCCACGCTGGAGATCCTGAAGATCGCCGGTGATCAGAGCGCCATTTCCGGGGTCACCCATCCCGTATTTCATGGGTTCAATTATTCTCCCCCCGATGCGCCTTTCCCGGGCTGGATCCGTTATGGCACCTTCTTTAACGAGCGAAATAACTGGTGGCCCTATTTCCGGAAGTTTACCGATTACAAGGCCCGGCTTTCGGCCCTTCTGCAACAGGGGGATATGTTTGCCGATATCGCCATATTGCCGCCCGTATCGGATATGTGGAGCCTTTATGGCGCACAGAACGAGCCCTTCCCCTCCCTGATCTATCCGACGGCGATGACGCTGGTATGGGAGTCCATGCACCAGAGCGGCAATGCCTGCGATTATATTTCCGAACAGGTGATCCGCGACTCCTCTATGAAGGATGGCCATCTGCAATACGGTCCCCGGAAATATCATACGATCTTCCTCATCCAGGTAGAACGGATGGAGCCGGCGACCGCCGAAAAGCTGTATCAATTTGTAGCATCGGGCGGACGCATCTTTTGTATCGACACCTTCCCGCAGAAATCGGTTGGTCTGCAAGACTATCAGCGTCGTGACCAGGAGGTGCTGGGCTGGTCAAATAAAATGAAGGCCTGGCCCGACAGGTTTATTACGTTGAAGATGCCGGAAAAGAATTTTTTACAATGGTATCTCGATCTTCAGCAGCAATACTCGATAATGCCCTATATCCATATTGACAAGCCCCATCCGTTCGTGACCCAGGTCCGCTACCAGGCCGGCGCATTGGAATGGCTTCTGATCACCAACTCCAGTCTGGACGACAATCATTCTATCACTGTAACACCCGCAAAGGAATTAGGCGCCGGCCGGCAGGCCTGGATCTGGGATGCGGAGACGGGCGAACGCTTTCACATCGGTAATGGCTTATCTCCGATCACCCTCGATCTGTCCCCGGCCGACTCCAAGCTGCTTGTCTTTACAAAAGAGAAAAAAGGACCCGCCTGGTCGCCGCTCCCTACGGGGAACAGCCAGTCGACGCCGCCTACCCATCCCGGGCAGCCGGTAACCATCTCCGGTGGCGGAGCGCCCGGCGCCGTCGTTAGTCATCAGCCATCGACGCCGACCGAGGTCGTTGGACGGCACATACCCATCACCGGTAGCTGGACGGCGGGATTCCGGCATACCGACGGATCGACCGCCACGCTGGTCATGGCCGTTCTGAAGGATCTGAAAGACACTGAATTTGTCAATTTCTCCGGGACCGTCACCTACCGGATCACCGTCGACATCGACGACCCCGCGTCCGTCCGGTTTATAAACCTGGGGAAGGTAGTGGGTGTTTCGGAGCTATCGGTCAACGGAAAGGATGCCGGGGTGCAATGGTGGGGACGCAGGATCTACCGGATGGACGGGCTTTTGCAGAAGGGCAGCAATGCGCTCGAATGCAAGGTGACCACTACCATGGGGAATTATATGAAAACGCTAAAGGACAACGGCATCGCCCAGAAATGGACCAACGAAAAGAGACAGGATCAGCCGATCCAGTCGATGGGGCTGATCGGGCCGGTAGTATTCTATTAAAAAGATAAAATTGTCGATCATGGGAGCTAAGAAATATATCGTTGTTTGTTTTTTGTTTTTGTTTGCGATGACGGGCTATGCAAAGGATTACCCGGCCACTTTTTTTAATATCCGTGGCGACGGGTCGACGTTGAACACCCGCAGTATCCAGTTCGGTATCGATTATATCAATAAGAAAGGGGGCGGCAGGCTTGTCTTTGAGGTTGGCCGTTATCTGACGGGTTCGATCCATCTGAAGACCGGCGTCACGCTGGAATTAAAAGAGGGTGCGGTATTGCTGGGATCGCTGAACCCCTTCGATTATGACAAGAAGATGGTGACCGCCCTGATCTTCGCCTATGACCAGGACGATATCGGCGTTACCGGTAAAGGGGTCATTGATGGGCAGGGAAGGGCCCTGGCTTTTAATGTTACGGATCTCGTTCACCGGGGGCTGGTCGAAGACCTGTTCCGGAATGATCGTCCGGAGGCCGATAAGCGGGCCATGCTGATCAATTTTCGAAACTGTAAGAATGTGCTGATGCGGGGGATCACGATCCGTAACTCCGCCAGCTGGGTAGAGACCTATGACCAATGTCATAACCTTCGGCTGGATAGTATTTATGTAGACAGCAAGGCTTTCTGGAATAACGATGGCATCGATATCGTGGATTGTGACAGCGTGGCGGTGACAAATTCCTATATCGATGCGGATGACGACGGCATCTGTCTGAAATCGCAGGACGGAGCAAAGTTCTGTAACAACATCCTTATCCGGAACTGTACCGTCCGTAGCAGCGCCAATGCCATCAAGTTTGGTACGGCCTCTTATGGCGGGTTCCGTCATATCCGGATCATTAATAACAGGATCTTTGATACATACCGGTCTGCGATAGCGCTGGAGGCCGTGGATGGAGGATTTCTGGAAGACGTGGTAGTGGACAGCCTGCTGGCGATGAATACCGGGAATGCGATCTTTTTACGGATAGGAGAGCGGGTAGCGGGGAAAAAAGGCCGGCTGGAGAATATAACCCTCCGGAATATGAAGGTGGAGATCCCGGCCGGCAAGCCCGATGTGGGGTATGATTATGAGGGTCCTATCGAAGACATGCCGCGGAATATCTCTCCGATCGTCATCACGGGTCTGCCCGGTGCGCTGATCAGCGGCGTGGTTATGGAGAAGGTGGAGGTGAGCTATCCCGGCGGCGGCAATCCGCTGTTTGCGAGGGTTGCTCTTACCGCGCTTGATTCGGTGCCGGAGCGTCCTACGGCTTATCCCGATTTCTCCATGTTCCGCGAACTGCCTGCCTGGGGTATGTATATCCGTCATGCCCGGAACATAGAATGTAAGGAAGTGAGCCTGTCGGCGGAGAAAAAAGATTACCGGACGGCGATCGTGCTGGATGACGTGCATGGATCGCGGTTTACGGCCACTCATATAAAGGAGCCGGAGAAAAAGAACGCCTTTTACCAGTATAAGAGTTCGGAGATCACGATCAAATGAGGGCTTGCCTTTATGCGTACTGCTCTTTGTGGATGATGGCGTCTGCAAAACGCTCCATCTCTTCCAGCTGGGGGCTGCATTGTAACAGGAAGAAATCGACGCCCACTTTTTCGAATTCCGCGACCTGGTCTTCCACCTGTGCCGGTGTACCGGTCAGCCCTGTCCGCAGACCGCGGTTGCTGACGGAATAATCTTCCAGCGAGACCTTTTGTTCCAGCTGTGTACCCGACAACCATTGCTGGTAGTTGTTATATCCGGCACTTCCGGGCTTTACGTTTGTGATCCTTTCCAGCTCTTTTTTTACATCGGCGTCATTGTCGCGGATGATGGTATAGGCGGCGACCCCGTATTTCATGGGGGGCAATCCTTTTTTCTCTCTTCTTTCGCGGAGGTCCCGGATCCTTTTGCCGATCAGTTCCGGCGAGTCGCCATGCATGACATATCCGTCACAGGTCGTCGCGATCAGTTCCTTGGCGGCCTCCGATTCACCGCCGGCATAGATAAGGGGGCGGGGGCGGGAGACGGGTTTTGGTTGTAAGGAGTTGTTGGCGACCTTATAATATTTTCCATCGTAGTTAAATCCGTTTTCCTGCCATACGCCATTGAGTACCGTCAGCCATTCAGCCGTCCGTGCGTACCGGTCATCGTGCTGCTCGAACCCGACCCCGTATTTCAGGGCTTCGTCCTTCCACCAGGAAGAAACCACGTTCAGGGAGAGGCGGCCATTGCTGATATGGTCGATATTGGCTGCCTGTTTGGCCAGGAGGGCGGGATTGTGAAAGGTAGGGCGCACGGCGATCATCAGCTCCTGTTTGTGGGTGACGGCCGCGAGGGCTGCCGCCGTCGACCAGGCATCCAGCGAGGGGGCTTCTACTCCCTTGATATCGTTGAGGTTCAACTCTGCGATGAGGGAGAGATCGAACCCGATCTCTTCGCTGCGGATGGCCAGTTTTTTTACATAGTCCCAGGTGGCTTCCATGTTTTCATTGTCCACGTTGCGCAGCCAGCCGCCAAAAACGGGCATCCAATAACCGTATTTCATTATAGTGTTGGTTTATCGATTTTTATGCATGAGTGAGTGCCGCTGCACCTTTCTTTATACCCGCACGGACTTCGAGGTAATCGACCAATTTCTCATGTGGGTTGAAACCGATCACGTTGACGGCATCCGCTACGAAATTGGAGAGTGCATTGACATCGTAATACAGGACCTCTCCATCCCTGTCATCGATGATATATTCGATGCCGCCGACGTCGATGCCGGACCGTTGTACGATTGTCTCTATTGTCTTGATGACGGCCGGAGGAGGGGTATATCCTTCTACCTTCAGACCGTTCTTTGGCGCCTCTATTGCGCAGGCGTTGCGTACCAACTCTACGCCGGTGCTGGTCTGGCAGATATCGGCCGGGCAAAGATTGAAGGTGTCGCCGGTAAGATAGACGCGGATCGCATACAGGAATTTTCCGCCCAGGGTCTCTACACGGGTGATATATCCTCCCCGTGCCGGAACAAATTCCTGTAACAGGGCGGTATGATCGACGCCGAACGACATGTCTCCTTCCGCGACGGCCTGTTTCAGGTCTTCGATCGTATGGTATTTTGTGATGCCGGCTCCGCTACCCCCGATATTCGCCTTTACGACGACGGGGAAGCGCAATCCTTCCGCTGCCTCTACCAGTTTCGAAGGGTGGTTGACCACGTGCGCCTTCGGGTATTTGATCCCCAGCGATTGCAGCAATTCCAGCTGCAGGGCCTTCGATGCTTCATAGGTGAATGCCTGGTATCCGTTGACGACAGGGATCTGGTGGTATTCCAGGTGTTTGAGATAGTTGAGGGTGTAGAACATGCCCTGGATCCCATCCCGCAGATAGGCGGAGGGGCTCATACGGTTGAAGAACAGGGAATAATCCGGGGCCGCCGCTTCGATAGCGAATTGGTGAGCGGCCGGGTTCAGGCGGACATAGGGCAGACCGCGGCGGTTTAGTTCTTCAAAAAGGGGCTTAAACCAGTCGGGGTGTTCGTGATAAATAGCTATTGGTGACATTTAATTTTTTCTTTATATAGTAACCCCAAATATACTCGAAAGCGCCCACCCTTGCCGGTTTTTTTGATGACCGGGCGAGTGGCTGGGGAGCCGTCGGCGGGTAATGACACTAACAATTAACTTAGTATTCTTATCTTCAATTATGTTTAAGATCCGTCTGCTGTTATTTTGTCTGATCTCACTCTCATTGGCCGTCCGGGCACAGGAAATAAAGTATACCGACTGCCCCGGCTGCTGGAATGCCGATTCCCTTGGTAATCATCGCGCTCTCCTTCATTTTAACGGGACAGGCAACATTGCCCGGGTGGTTATCCCCTGGCGCCGGCGGGACAACGATCCTGCGGCCAAACGGATCATCGTCCAGGATGCAAAGACCGGTAGCCGGATAGTAAATGCCGGGACGGGGGCGCTTAGCCGTGAATCCGGGGAGGTCTTCTTCGAGCCCGTATCGGGTAAGGGTGACTACTATGTATATTATATGCCCTATCGCAACGAGGGGCGCAGCAACTATCCCAAGGGGGTATACTGGCGGCCGGACACCACGGCTTCGGCGGAATGGCTCCGGCGGGTGAAAGCGGGAGCGGGTGCGCCCGGGTGTACCGTCGTCGCCCTGCAATCCATCGATGCCTTTAATAGCTTCTACCCGATGGAAGTGATTGCTACTGCCAAAGAGACCGAAGCATTGAGGACGAAATATAAAGGCCAGTCTTTTTTGGTTTTTTCCGAAGATCGTCTGCATTCCATCCGTATGCGGTATGACCTGCCTTACCGGTGGATCCAAAAGGGTCCGGGTTTGGGGTTACGGGGGGATGCGGCAAGGGGTGAATATTTCGCGTATCAGTTGGGGATATATGCCCTTCAATCGGTGGAGAACCTTCAATTGCAATTCAGCGACTTACGATCAACAGCCGGCGGAAAGATAGCGGCAGCCCGAAGCTCCTGTATCAATACTACGGGCGTCACCTACGACGGTCATCCCTTTACAAAAAAGATCGATGTTCCTGAGGGGCAGGTACAGGCCTTGTGGTGTGGCATCGATATACCGGCTGGTACGGCCCCGGGAGTTTATAGGGGAACCGTGACGGTCACTGCGGGAGGAGGGAATAAAAAAAGCATCCCTATCGAAATAAAGGTATCCAACTTGCTGCTAAAGGATGGCGGCGTTGGGTCTCCGGAAAAAATGACCCGTCTCAAATGGCTGAACTCCGTCCTGGCGCAGGATAATACCGTGATCGCGCCCTATACGCCCCTCCAGCTGCAGGGGGATACCCTGATCAGCCTGCTTGGCAGACGGATCCAGGTCAACCAGCAGGGATTTCCCGAACAGATCCAGACCTTTTTTACACCCGAGATGACGGACCTGACCCCGACGCCCAACAACATGCTGGCGGAGAATATCCATTTTCATTTTACCCGCGCCTCCGATGGAAAGGATATCCGGTTGAAGAGCCAGGGACTTCAATACACCGAAAAGACGCCCGGGACCCTCCGATGGAAGGCGACCAGCGTCTCGCAGGAACTGACGATGGAGGTCAGCGCCTCCCTGGAGTTCGATGGCTTCCTCGCCTATACGGTAAAGGTGACCGCCCTGCAGGACCTGGACCTGAAAGACATCAACATGCACATCCCTTTTCAGAAGGAGGTGGCGAAATACCTGATGGGGCTGGGGCAGAAAGGCGGCTACCGGCCCGATAGCATGTACCACTGGAAATGGGATCCCGCGCACAAGAACCAGGATGGCGCCTGGATCGGCACCGTCAATGCCGGTCTGCAATATTCCCTGCGGGACGAGCACTATAGCCGTCCGCTCAATACGAATTTCTATCTGCAGAAACCGCTTGTATCCCCTTCGTCCTGGGTCAACGGGGGGAAGGGGGGCATCGATATCGGCATAAAGGGTAAATCCATGCTGGCGCATAATTACAGCGGGGCCCGTCACCTCTCGAAGGGGGATACCCTCCGGTATGATTTCAACCTGCTGATCACGCCTTTCCATACGCTCCAGACCGATGCGCAATGGGCTACCCGGTTCTATCACCGGTATAACAACCCGGATTCGATCGCCGCCATGGGCGCGACGGTGATCAATATCCATCATGCCACACCCATCAATCCCTGGATCAACTATCCTTTTATCGAATGGAAGAGGATGAAGGGGTATATAGACAGTGCCCATCGTCTGGGTCTGAAAGTAAAGATCTATAACACCATCCGCGAATTATCCGATCATGCCTATGAGACATTCGCCCTGAGAAGTCTGGGTACGGAGATCTATTCACCCGGTCCCGGCGGCGGTTTTAGCTGGCTGCAGGAGCATATCGGTTCGGATTATATCCCTGCCTGGTTTGTGCCGGAGATAAAGGATGCGGCGCTTGTGAACAGCGGCATGAACAGATGGCATAACTATTATGTCGAGGGAATGAACTGGCTGGTGCGGAATGTAGGTATCGACGGGTTATACCTGGATGATGTCGCCTTTGACCGGGTAACGATGAAACGTATAAAGAGGGTCCTGACGCAGGATGGCCATCCCGGGATCATCGATCTTCATTCTGCCAACCAATACAATCCCCGGGACGGTTTTAACAACAGCGCCAATCTTTATATGGAGCATTTTCCCTATCTCAACCGGCTTTGGTTCGGGGAATATTTTGACTATGAAAAGAATGGTCCCGATTTCTTCCTGACCGAGGTCAGCGGCATTCCTTTTGGGCTGATGGGGGAAATGCTGGAGAAAGGCGGCAATCCCTGGCGGGGCATGCTCTATGGAATGACCAACCGTATGCCCTGGAGCGACAATGCCGATCCCCGTCCTATCTGGAAGGTATGGGATCAGTTTGGCATGCAGGGGACAAAGATGATCGGCTACTGGAGCCCTTCCTGTCCCGTGAAGACAGATCACGAAAAAGTGCTTGCCACCGTCTATAAAAAGAAGGGGGCCCTGCTCGTATCCATTGCCAGCTGGGCGGACCAGGATACCACCGTAAGCTTGCGGATCGACTGGCAGCAGACAGGGGTCGACCCGGCGCATGCTACGATCGAGGCCCCGGAGATAAAGAATTTCCAGCCCAGGCGAAGCTTCCGGGTGGGTGAGGGGATCCCCGTCCAAAAAGGGAAGGGCTGGCTGTTGGAGATACGCTAAGAGGTCAGCGACTTAAAGGGATGGTGATCGTGAGGATACATCCTCTATCCGGTTCGGAGTCAATCGTGACGGAACCATTATAAAAGCCTACCCGGTTCTTAATATTCCGCAGACCGATGCCCTGGTTCTTTTTATTTGTATTGAAACCGATACCATCGTCCCGTATGGCCAATTCCAGGGCAGAGGGCGTCTTCTTCAATTGGATCGTAGCTCTTTTGGCACGGGCATGTTTGATGATATTATTCAATTGTACCTGTACGATCCGGTAACAGGTAAGCTTTATATTTTCGTCGTCGACGTCTTCCTGGTAGCCTTTGGTATCCAGGTCCAATTGCAGCGATGACGTCAGCGGCAAATTGTCGATGAGCTTTCTTAACGCCTTATCCAGGCTGACCCCACCCAGCGAAGGGGCTACCAGGGATTGGGAGAGCTGACGGATCTCTTCCATGGCAAGATTCAGGTTCTCATGGCTTCTGAGCAGCGCCTCCGGAGACGTGTCCTCGGATTCTTTTATGGCGATGTCCAGGTATAATTTGGCGGCTGCCAGGATCTGGTTTATATTATCATGCAGTTCCTTGCCGATCTCCTCCCTTTCTCTTTCCTGGACCAGGATGCTTGTTTGGGTAATGAGCTTTTGCTGCAGATCGGTCTGCCTGGCGAGCTCTTCCTCCGCCCTGCGTTTTTCGGTAATATCCATGGCAAGGACCAGGAGGGCCGATTCGTTGTCATGGATCAGCTCATGCGTGATCACTTCTACGTCGATGGGGGTGCCGTCCTTTTTTTTATGTTTCCAGATGCCCGGACGATAGATGCCCGGGTTCTTGTCGGACCAAAGATTTCCGGTTTGGATGGTGAGGAATTCCTCTCTTGTATAACCATAGTGCGTGGTAGCGGCTTCATTTACATCTATGATGCCCAGGTTTTTTAAAGAGACCATCCACATCGGCATCGGGTTACCCTCGAAGAGCAGCTTATACTTTTGTTCGGAAGAGCGAAGGGCCCCGATGGCAAGTTTGCGTTCGCTCTCCATGCGGTATTTATCCAGGGCGTTCTGCACGGCGTTGGGCAGCCGCTCCAGCCGGTCTTTTAAAATATAATCGCTGGCGCCTTCTTTGATCACATTCACGGCATATTCCTCTGAGACCGTTGCGGTAATGAGGATGAATGGGACGGGGATCCCTTCTTCCCTGGAGATCCGGAGCGCCTCCAGTGAATTAAAGGCCGGGAGGGAATGATCCGAGAGGATGATATCCGGTTGGAAATCACGCAGCTCCCGGATAAAATCGGGTCTGTCGAGGACCAGTCTTTTTTCAAAATGGAACTGTGCTTTTCGCAATACACGGTCCACCATTTCCGCATCTGCGGAGAGGTCTTCCAGGTGAAGTATTTTTAAGGGTCGATCCATCTGATGATTATTATTCGTTAACGGTCACGGGCGGTTGGTTGGTCAGCAGCCAATACAGGCCCAACTGGCTGACCGCCTTGGCGAATCCTTCAAAATCGACGGGTTTGACGACATAGCTATTTACGCCCAGCTGGTAGCTGCTGATGATATCCTGCTCTTCTTTGGAGGAGGTCATGATGACTACCGGTATCGTCTTACTGGTCTCGGAGGATTTGAGCTGGCGTAATACTTCGATGCCATCGACCTTTGGCATTTTAATATCCAGTAAGATCACTTTTGGCTGGTTAACTGCTTGCCGGCCGGCAAATTTACCGCGCGCAAAGACAAAGTCCAGCGCCTCCTCTCCATCTTTTACATGGACCAGGTTATTGGCAAGATTCACTTTTTTCAAAGCGCGGATGGTCATTTCGGCGTCGTGAATATTGTCTTCGACCAGTAAAACTTCGACTTGATTCAGCATACGGGTTGCGATTTAATGGTTGTCAGACGGGAAGGCTGAAATAGAATGCGGCACCGTTGCCCGGTGCGGATTCTGCCCAGATCCTGCCTTTGTGTTTGTCAATGATGCGCTTTACCAGCGCCAGTCCTACTCCTGTGCCTTCAAATTCTTCCTGGCTGTGAAGCCGTTGAAAGACCTTGAATAATTTATCTGCGTATTTCATATCGAAGCCGGCGCCGTTATCCCGGACAAAGTAAATGACCCCGGCGGCATTTTTGGTAGAGCCGATCTCTATCCGGGGCTCCTCCTTCAGCGAGGAATATTTGAGCGCGTTGCCGATCAGGTTCATCCAGACCTGTTTGATCAGGTCCTCGTCACCGCGGCACCCGGGCAGATCGCCGGCGACGACGCTGAATTTTTCCTCGGGCCAGGTAAGCAGCAGTTCGGCGACGCAGACCTCCGCCAGGGCTTTCATGTCTACATCGCGGCGCAGGATCTCTCTCTTGCCCAAACGGGAAAAGGCGATCAGGTCGTCGATCAGCCGGCCCATCATTTTTACATTCGAAATGATATTCCCGGTGATCCGCCGGGCCTCTTCGTCGAAGCTTTCTTCGTAGTCTTCCTTCAGCATCATGGCATATCCGCTGACTGCCCGCAAGGGCGCCCTCAGATCATGCGACACGGAATAGGAAAATGCTTCCAGCTCCTTATTGACGGCTTGCAGTTCCTCGGTTCGCATCCGTACTCTTTTCTCCAGCTCATCCTGCGCATGATGGACCTGGACTGCCATCGAATTGAAGGAGGCGGCCAGCTTTCCCAGCTCGTCGCGGCGGTCGATAACCACCGGGGAAGAGTAGTCTCCGCCCGCAATGGCGGCCGTGGCTTCTATCAGCCGGTCCAGCGGCCGGGTGATATTCCGGCTGATCCGCCAGGCGATAAGCATACCGCTGATCATTAAGATCAGGCCAATAGCGATCATTGAATACAGAAAGCGATTGGCGGTCTCCAGGACCAGGTCCCTGGACAGCTCTACCAGGATGACCCATTTTGAACCTGCCACCGGCAGCGAAAAAGCGATCACGGGGCTTCCGCCGGGCCGTTTATAGGTGACAGGCTGGTGGATATTTTGCGGATCGGATGGAGGGGCGGCAACGGGTCGCAGCATATCCGTCCAGAGTGTGCCGTCCCTATTACCGAAGTAAAGGGTGGCTTTTGCGCCCATGAGTTGAGACAGCTGGGCGAGAGCCTGTGGTGTCGCCCGCATCGGACGCCAGCGCAGCAGGTATCCGACGGGTCTTTTGTCTTTGAGGACCGCAACGATGACGGGGTAGTACATCGAATCGCCGGCGAGATATATCTTGCCGATGAAACTGGTATCCGGTTTTGGGCCGGTGATCTCTTGTGACGGATCTGGCGCCTTTGTCCCTACGGCCGTTCCCTGAGAAGCATCCGACCCTTTCGTCATCCCGGTCTCTCTTCCTGCACGTAAAAGCAGCCTGCCCCGCAGATCGCGTAATTCCATCCAGGAGGTCTGTGAATCCACCAGCAGCTTTTGCATGACTTCCAATGCCCGGGCCGGGAATTGCGATCGTTGCGTGTCTGCGGATAAAAAGTTGATGATCTCTTCCCGGTTGGCGGTAGCTTGTGTCATCGTCACCATTGTGCGGGCAGACTGATGGAATAAGGAAGAAAGCTGTTCCGTCAGGCTCCGGAGCCGTTCCCTGCCGGCGCCTGATTCCGTACGCCGGATGCCTATATAGGAAATAGTGCCGAATAAGGTAATGAGGACAAGTAAGAGGAGGCAAATGAGCAAAGGGAGCTGCTGCCGGATGGAGAGTGGCCGTGACAAAAATGAAAACGGGCTGGATCTAATGGTCTTTGGGATTCCCATAGGCAGTATCTCTGTTTCAGTATGCTTTTTGTCGTTTAGAAGGTAAAAAACAATATACAAAATTGTGCTGAAGAAGAAAAAATATAGAGATTAAAATTGTTTTAATCTCTATGACTCTTATATTTCACCCCAAAAAAGGGTATATGAAATTATACAAAACGGAGAAAGGCAATTTATTGCAGGACCAGGAGAGGTTTTGGCTGCCGGAGCAATCCTGGGACGAGCTGATAAACAGGGACGACCTGCATGGATACCTGCTGAAGGCCGCGGTACGCGGCAAAGAGATCCCCTCCGGACAAGCCACCTCCTGGCTCGAACAGCATCTCCTTGCCCCCATCGGTTCCCAGGAAGTATGGGCCGCGGGTGTAACCTATCTGCGCAGCCGCAATGCCCGGATGGAGGAGTCGAAGGATTCAGGGGGCGCGGATTTTTATGACAAGGTCTATGCGGCGGAACGTCCAGAGCTGTTCTTTAAATCGCAGCCACACCGGGTAGCGGCGCATGGCGAGGCCGTATATATCCGCCGGGACTCTTCCTGGAATGTGCCCGAACCCGAGCTGACCCTTTTTATCAATTCTTTTGGGCAGATCCAGGCATATACGATCGGAAATGATATGAGCTCCCGGAGCATCGAGGGGGAAAACCCGTTGTACCTGCCCCAGGCAAAGGTTTATGAAAGGAGCGCCGCCCTTGGCCCCTGTCTGTATGTCCCGGAAAATCCCATTCCTCTTACCACGGTGATCCGGATGTCTATCCGGCGTGATGGAAAAAGCGTTTATGAGGGCGAGGTTGCCATCAGCCAGATCAAACGATCCCTGACCGAGCTGGCGGACTGGCTCTACCGGGAATCGGATTTTATTTATGGATGCTTTTTGATGACCGGCACCTGTCTGGTCCCGTCCAATGATTTCACGCTGCGGGAAGGGGATATGGTGGACATTGCTATCGATGGTATCGGGACGCTGAACAATATCGTCCGGTATAAGCCCGAAAGAGCCGATGTTTCCCAATAAGATTCTATTTTCGCGCCCAAACCGGCACAAATCTTCGGACGCATGCAAAAAATGAACTGGCAGCAACTGTATAGCCCTCTTCGGACAGGATCGTCATCGACCCGGGTTGCCCTGCCGGTGCAGGCTCAGTCGGCGGTCATACCCGGTTCCGTACCTTATCGTCCCACCGACCCTACGGTCCGCACGTCTTTTCTTCGTGATTATGACCGCATTATTTTCTCGTCTGCCTTCCGCCGTCTGCAGAACAAGACCCAGGTATTTCCGTTGCCCGGTCCGGTGTTTGTACACAACAGGCTGACGCATAGCCTGGAAGTCGCTTCTGTAGGCCGTTCTCTCGGGAAAGCCGTCGGCGATGCCCTGGCGGATAAGTACCCGGACAGGGGGGAGGGGTTCCGGGAGTTCTATAAGTATGAGCTGCCTTCGGTCATCGCGGCGGCCTGTCTGGCCCATGATATTGGTAATCCGCCTTTTGGTCATTCCGGGGAAGATGCCATCCGCAATTTTTTTAAAGGGCTGGAAGGAGAGGGGCAACGGCGTTTTAAAGAGGAGCTGAGCCCTAACCAGCAACGGGATTTTCTTTTTTTTGAAGGGAATGCCAATGCCTTCCGCACCCTGACCCATAACTTTAACGAGCCCTCGCTGGGTGGTTTCCGGCTGACCTATGCCACTCTGGCTTCCATCGTAAAATACCCTGCCGACTCGCTCAACGGGTTTGACAAACGGCGATTGAATACCAAAAAGTCGGGTTTTTTCGATTCCGAGATCGGCACCTATAAAAGCATTGCCGCCGCGCTGGGGATCCCGCAGCCCGATCCGGCGAAGAATATTTTTGCCCGTCATCCCTTTGTATATCTTGTCGAGGCGGCTGACGATATCTGTTACCGGATCATCGATTTTGAGGACGCCCACCGGCTGAATATCATCTCTATCGGGAAGATCAGCGAACTTTTTCTGTCGTTTTTTGAGGAGGAGGAGGGGTACGACGCGCGGGACAGGGTAGAGAAGATCTTCCGGGAGATCAATGACGATAACCAGAAAGTACAGTTCCTCCGGGCCAAGCTGATCAACCTGCTTATCTTCCGGGTACGGGATGTATTTATGCAATATGAAGAGCAGCTGCTGGAGGGGGCCTTACAACATGCGCTGATCGATTATCTGCCGCTCCGCGAGGCGGAGCTGGTAAAGAAGATAGATGCTTTTTCGGTACGGCATATTTACAACCATCGATCGGTCGTCGAGATCGAGATCGCGGGATATAACGTGATCGGGGGTATGCTAAAAGAGTTCTTTGGCGCATTGCTGGACCCCCGATCCGCCAAATCGGCCAAATTGCTGCAGCTGATCTCCGGGCAGTTCGTCATTACGGGGGATCCTTCCCGGCTGTATTATGATATCCAGTCCGTCGTCGATTTTATCGCCGGTATGACCGATCTGTATGCCGTCGATCTTTACCGAAAGATCACCGGGATGGCTTTTCCGCAGATCCGCTGATCGCGGGAGCCTCCGGCAGGAAGCCTCCGGCAGGTAAAGACATTAACGGGCCGCCGGTTCCCGGGCCTGTTCCCTGAATTATTTGTTTTGCCCGATGGCGTATAAGGTCAGCTCTTCGATCTTTTTTAGAAGCAGTAGCTGGCACGATTATTCAATTACCATGTAACAAAAAACTACTTGTATGTTCAATAAATTTCCTATCAGCTTTTCCTACGATGGTAAGCAATACCGCGGTGAGATCAAGCCCTTGCAGGCAGGGCTTCAGAACAGGATGCCCACTTCCTTCCAGGTATTCCTGAACAATGTTTATTATGGATTGGTCAAAAGGAGGGGGACGGACTGGGAAACGGATTCCCCAAAATGTGCGATCATGGTGGATACGATCGGTAACCATATATACGATTGGTATGAGTAGAGGCTGGAACTGGTTATCCTGGATCTTGTTTATTGGGATCGTTAGTCTCCTGTTCCTGGGATGTGTAAGGAACCTGTAGCGGAAGTTAAATTTTTATTTGCAGCCTTATTAGACCTCAAAGGTTCTGAAAAAATCTTCCATCTTACACATTCCTAGAAAGAAAATAATGATCACCCCCGGAGACAAAAAGGTATTGAAGAAATTTGGAGAAAACCTGCGAAAACTCCGCAAAGCCAAAGGGCTTAGCCTTCGCGAGATGTCATACGCCTGCAGCATCGACAACAGCAAGATCGCCAAGATCGAAAAAGGAATGATCAATATCACCTTTACCACCCTGCTGCAGCTGGCCGTCGCCCTCGAAATGCACCCCTCTTCCCTGATGGATTACGAACTGGAATAGGCGTCCTGTGTGGCTTTATTTGCCGAAGGTTTTCATCCTCCGGAAAAGGGCGTCCGTCCCTCTTTACGACCTGTTGGTTCATTATCTCCTCTCTTTGTGGCCCCGGCCCCTGTTTGTCCTTTGCCGATCCAAAATCGCGGCTTACATTTATGCGATGCCCGGTCTGCGTCGCCGGCAATACGACCACACTTTACACCTCTCTTGCTGTTCTCCCCCGATCTATTATTGTATTTGTTCAGCCATACATGTCTCCTATGCACAGAAATGAAGATGCCCTGCGTCAATTCGGCCGGCACCTGGCTGTTTTACGTAAACAGAAAGGTCTCAGCCTCCGGGAACTTGCCGTCGCCTCCGGTCTCGGATACCGGCAGATCGTACAGATCGAGGCCGGCGAGGTCAATCTCCTTTTTACGACCCTCCTGGCCCTTTCGAAGGGGTTAGGGGTGACTCCGGATCAGCTTTTAAAATCCTTATAAAATACCCCCCCCTAAAACCCTTATAAGTCGGTGTGAGCGGGCGGGCGCCGTAATTTTTCATCCCTTTCGGGAAAATACCATGCTATTTTCCTATTGTATAACGGCCGATCCGGTCGTATTTTGATCCCGGTATCTCAATCCTTATCTATGAAAACTTTTTTACTATGACAACGCTTGTGGGTCTTTTCTTTTCCCTTATCTCCATCCTCGGACTTTTTAAAGGCAAATCCAAAAGTGCGATCCGTAAAATCGTCATCGTCACCTTTTCCTTCTTCCTCATCCTCGCGCAGATACTTTATATGACCGGTGCACTGGATATTGGCGGACAGGAGTTTATTTTCTTATCCGGCATCCTGGGAGGGATAATTTTAATCCTGGCTTTTCAGAAGAACGAACCCTGGTAATACGTATATTTATTTTTTCCACGGAGAAAGTAAACCAGGATTTGTTATATGTTTAAAAAAATGATTTTATCGGGGACCGGTTGTATGGTCTCGCTGTTATTATTTGCACAGACCTCCTCAAAAAGTATCTATCACGATGGATGGATCGATTTTAACAAGAATGGCGTCAAGGACGTTTTTGAAGACCCTACGCAACCCGTAGAACGGCGGATCGAAAACCTTTTGGGACAAATGACCCTGGAGGAAAAGACCTGTCAGACCGCTACCCTATATGGATTTGGCCGTGTCCTCAAAGACGAGCTGCCGACTCCCGGCTGGAAGAATGAAATATGGAAGGACGGCATCGCCAATATCGACGAACATCTCAACGGGGTGAAGAACACTCCCTCGGCCAATACTCCGCTGTCCTATCCGTTCAGCCGTCATGCCGAGGCGATCAATACCGTCCAGCGTTGGTTTGTGGAGTCGACGCGTATGGGTATTCCCGTTGATTTTACCAATGAGGGCATCCATGGGCTCAACCATGATCGTGCTACTTCCCTCCCGGCGCCCATCGCGATCGGCAGCACCTGGGATAAGACGCTGGTCCGTCAGGCGGGTGACATCGTAGGGCGCGAAGCAAAGGCCCTGGGCTATACAAATATCTATGCACCCATTCTCGATCTTGCCCGTGATCCCCGTTGGGGCCGGACCCTGGAATGTTATGGGGAAGATCCCTTCCTGGTGGCAGAGCTGGGTAAACAAATGACACTGGGTATCCAGGAAGAAGGGGTTGCTTCGACGCTGAAGCATTTTGCTGCGTATAGCGTTCCGAAGGGAGGGAGGGACGGCAGCGTCCGCACCGATCCCCATATTGCTCCCCGGGAGCTATACGAACTATACCTCTATGCCTTTCGCCGGGTGATCCGGGAAGCCCATCCCATGGGCGTCATGAGCAGCTATAATGACTGGGACGGCGTACCCATCACCGGCAGCTATTATTTCCTCACCCAGCTGTTGCGGGAAAAATTTGGTTTTGACGGATATGTCGTCTCGGATAGCGATGCCGTTGAATATCTTTTTACAAAGCATCATGTGGCGGCCAGCTATAAGGATGCCGTCCGCCAGGTGATGGAGGCGGGTCTTGATGTGCACACCAATTTCTCTCCTCCGAAGACCTTTATAGAACCGCTGAGGGAGCTTGTCAAAGAAGGCAGTCTGTCCATGCATACCCTCGACCAGCGGGTTGCCGATGTTCTGCGGGTCAAATTCAGACTGGGTCTGTTCGATCAACCCTATGTCAGGGACCCGAAGGCCGCCGATGAAGTACTGCGTCCCGGCAGGACCACCGATTTCGTACTGCAGATGGCCCGGGAGTCGCTTGTGCTGTTAAAGAACGACAGCGGTCTCCTGCCCCTCGATAAAAATAAATATCATCATATCCTCGTCACGGGGCCCCTGGCGAAGGAGACCTCTTATGCCATCAGCCGTTATGGGCCTTCGCATCTTGCCGTCACCTCGGTATGGGAGGGGCTTCGGTCCTATATCGGCAGCAGCGCCGCGGTCGATTATGCAAAAGGATGTGAAGTGGTAGACAGCGCCTGGCCGGAGAGCGAGATCATACCTACTCCCCTTGATGCGACCGAACAGACGGGGATCGATGATGCCGTGACAAGGGCCCGCGGATCCGATCTTATCATTGCCGTGTTGGGAGAAGATGAAAAAAGGGTAGGGGAAGGGCTCTCGCGTACCAGCCTGGACCTGCCCGGCCGCCAGGAGCAGCTTCTGCAGGCCCTGCGGGCGACGGGTAAGCCGGTGGTGCTGGTGCTAATAAATGGGCAGCCGCTTACGATCAACTGGGCCAATAGATATATACCCGCTATCCTGGAAGCCTGGTTCCCCAATGCGTTGGGCGGGCAGGCTATTGCGGCTACGCTTTTTGGCGACTACAACCCCGGCGGCAAGCTTACCGTCACTTTTCCAAAGACCACCGGGCAGATCGAATGGAACTTCCCTTATAAGCCCGGCTCACAGCCCGGGGCACCGCAGCACAAGGACAACCGGACGGGTGTATTTGGCCCGCTCTATCCTTTTGGGTATGGGCTTAGCTATACCAGTTTTAGCTATAGCAACCTGGTCGTCACCCCGGAACAGCAACGGACACAGGGCGAGGTCTCCGTATCGGTGGATGTAACGAATACGGGTAGTCGTAAGGGGGACGAGGTCGTACAATTATATATAAAGGACGAAGTGAGCAGTGTGACCGTTTATGAGACCCAGCTGCGTGGTTTCGAGCGGGTGTCCCTCCAGCCGGGTGAGAAGAAGACCGTCCATTTCACCCTCCATCCCGATGACCTGGCATTATTGGACAAGAACAATGTCTGGCTGGTAGAACCGGGCGTTTTCCAGGTCCTCATCGGCAGCAGCTCGGAGGACATCCGGCTGAAAAAGGAATTTACGATCGTACCATAAGAAAGACAAAAACGATATTCAAGGCCCGGTCTTCGAAAGAGGCCGGGTTCCTGTTTTTGGGCAAGCTGATAATTTCCGGGTAGTAAATATCAAAAATGAGGAAGGGGCAAATGTTAAAGGAATCTAAATTTGGTTAAATCAATCATTAATTCCTTTTCCAACCCGCGTGCCATATGCGAAAATTTTTCGCACGGGATTTTCATTCTATAAACCAAACTATCTATCTGACATGAGACAACTATTCCTTCATGCGTTGTGCATACTCCTGGGTATTGCGCTATGCCTCGACGCTCACTCTCAAAAAAGAGCGATCACAGGGAAAGTCACCGATTCTACCGGTGCTCCCATCCCCAATGTTTCCGTACGGCTTCATTCTTCCAAAACGGGGGTGTCTACGTCGGAAAACGGGACCTTCACCATTTCTGCCAATCCATCGGACATCCTGATCTTTAGTAACATCGGTTATGAAACGCTGCAGGTGCCCATCAATGGAAAGGGTAATTTCGAGGTCTCGCTGAGGAGGAATGCCCAGGCATTGAATGAAGTAGTCGTGACCGCGCTGGGTATCAAACGAAGCAAGAACTCGCTGCCGTATGCGACCCAGCAGTTAACGGCGGCGGAGATCAACAAGACCCCCACCTCGAATTTCGTGGACAACCTGTCCGGTAAAGTGGCCGGTCTGGAAGTGACCTCCAGCAATACGCTGGGCGGTTCGAACAACGTGATCCTCCGGGGTATAAAATCATTGACGCAGACCAACCAGGCCCTCTTTGTAGTGGATGGCGTCCCATATGATAATACGGCCCCTTCGGCCAATAGCTTTGATCTCGGCAATGCCATCTCCGATCTTAATCCACAGGATATCGAGTCGATGAGCGTATTGAAGGGGGCTGCCGCCTCTGCGCTGTATGGCTCCCGCGGTTCCAACGGCGTCATCCTGATCACGACGAAGAAAGGTACCAAGCGTAAAGGGATCGGTGTAGAGGTCGGTTTCGGGCTCGTTACCGGAACGCCGGACCATAGCACCCTGCCAAAATACCAGCTTGATTATGGAGAGGGTTATGGCAGCCAGGGCAGCGCCAATGCGGGCAACCCCAATCCCTATTTCTATTATCAGCCTACGCTGACCAGCGGCGGGCAAAAAGTGCAGATCGTACAGACCGATGTCGACCAGATGACCGGTCCGGCCTATGATCCCAGTCTGATGGTCTATCAATGGGATGCTTTCTCACCCGGTAACCCGAACTATGGCAAGGCCACTCCCTGGAAGCCGGCCGCGCATCACAATCCCACCGATTATTTTGTCACCCCGGTAACGACCATTACCAGCGTATCGATGGAAGGCGGCAGCGATAAAGGCACGTTCCGGATGGGATATTCCCGGTCGGTGGACAAGGGCTATCTGCCCAATAGCGTGGAGACAAAGAACTCCCTGACCTTCAACTCTACCTATAACCTGGCGGACAACCTGACCGCCGGCGGACAGATCATGTATACCGATGGATCGACCCGGGGCCGTTATGGATACGGGTATGCCGGTGTCAACCAGATGACGGACTTCCGCCAGTGGTGGCAGACGGGCATCGATATCGACGCGCAGAAGGCGGATTATTTCCGGACCAAGACCAATGCCACCTGGAACTGGCTGGGCGGTTATCTTACCAATGCGCCCGGGAACATCGTCAAACCTGCCTATCACGATAACGTCTACTGGACAAAATACCAGAATTATGAGAGCGATAGCCGTACCCGCTTTAACGGGAACGTCTATTTGAATTATAAGGTCGCTCCCTTCCTGAATATCATGGGACGCGTGTCGATGGATAACTGGAATGCCCTGATGGAGACCCGCAGCAATGTAGGAAGCTCCGCCTCCCCCGCTTATTCCCGGAATAATACCGGTTTTACGGAGACCAACTATGACCTGCTGATCAACTTCGACAAGAATATCGGTACCGACTTTAATGTAAAGGCCCTGTTGGGGGGTAATATCCGCCAGGACGTCAATACGGGTATCTCCGCTGCCTCCAATGGCGGATTGGTCGTTCCCGGCTTCTTTGCCCTGGCCAATTCGGTGAATACGCCCAATGCCCCCAGCGAGACCTATCAGAATAAGGAAGTGGATGGGGTCTTTGCCGGCGCAACCATTAGCTGGAGGGATATGATCACCCTGGATGGAACCCTCCGCCGGGATAAATCTTCCACGCTGCCCAGCAACAATGCGTCTTATTACTATCCCGCCGTGTCCGCCAACTGGGTGTTCTCCAAATTATTGCCGGAAGCCACCTGGCTGTCCTATGGAAAACTAAGAGGCAGCTATGCGGCCGTAGGCGGAGATGCGCCTCTATTTAGCATTGCGAATACGTATGTTTCGGTAACGCCATTTAACGGTCAGACGGTCTTTGCCGAACCTACGACCAATAACAATCCCCTGCTCGTTCCGGAAAAGAACCATACCTATGAAGGCGGTGTCGAACTGCAATTCCTGAAAAACCGGATCGGTCTGGATGTGACTTATTACAACGGCCAGCAGGCCAACCAGATCATGCCGGTCACTACTTCCAGCGCCAGCGGTTTTACGAGGTTCTATGTGAACGGTGGTGTGCTGCAGAACAAAGGATTGGAAGTGAGCCTCAACCTTGTACCGGTCCGGACCCGGGATTTTATGTGGAATATGACCATCAACTGGTCCAAAAATACCAACAAGGTACTTTCCCTGTATGCGGGCCAGCCTTCTTACCTGGTCCAGTCTTATCAGAACAGCGTGCAGTTGGTGGCGGAAACGGGTAAATCCTGGGGGATCCTCCGCGGGACCGACTATACCTATCTGAATGGTAAAAGGATCGTGGATGCAAACGGGAATTATATCAAGAACACCAATAAACTCTCCGACATCGGGAATGTCAACCCGGACTGGCTGGGCGGTGTCAACAATAGCTTCCGGTACAAGAACTTCACCTTTAGCTTCCTGATCGATGTGCGCCAGGGTGGCCAGGTCTATTCGCTGGATATGGACTATGGCGCCTCCGGCGGTCTGACGCTAAATACGGCCGGGAAGAATGCAAAGGGTGTTGGTGTACGGGCGCCGCTTGCTTCCGGTGGTGGTGTGCTCTTCCCCGGTGTGACGGCTGATGGGAAGGCCAATACCGTCTATGTAGACGCTTCGGATATCAATGCAGGGAAATTCCCCTGGAGCTCGATCTTCGGAGAAGCTGCAAGGAATTATGTGTATGACGCGAGCTGGGTCAAGCTGCGGGAAGCGGCCTTTACCTGGTCATTGCCAAAGAGGATCACCGATAAGCTGAACTATGTAAAGGGTGTGGATCTGGCCCTGACCGGAAAGAACCTCTGGATCATCCACAAGAACCTGCCAAATTCCGATCCCGAACAGGGGGTAGCCAGCGGCAATGGTTCCATGGGTTTCCAGTCCGGCGCCTATCCCGTCTACCGGAATTTCGGATTCAATGTTAAAGTGAGATTCTAAGCAAGCTGTCAAGGTAAAATTCTATGCAACGTTTAAATTTTAAGAAATGAAAAAGTTACTCCTTATATGTCTGCCGGCGCTGCTGTTATTGTCCGCCTGTAAAAAGGACCTGAGCGGCGACAATGTCCAAACAAAGGCCGCCAGTCTTGTTCCGGCTACCAGCTTATTCCTGGATGGCGAGAAGAACCTGTCCGATTATTACGCCTCGCCTTCCGGATCCTACAATATCTTCCGGCAGTTTGCCCAGCACTGGACAGGCGCCACCTATACGACGGAAGCCCGGTATATCCTTTCGGCCTACAACTCGCCGAACAATTGGTGGAGCGTATTCTATTCCAGCATCCTTAATAACCTGAACGGCGCAAAGACACTGTTCCCGCAAACGGTCAGCGATCCGACCCTGCTCCGCAATGACCTGATCATCACGGACCTCATGGAGATCTATGCCTATAACAACCTCGTCACTACCTATGGCAATATTCCTTATACACAGGCGGAGAACACAAAGATCCCCTTCCCCGTGTATGACGATGCCAAGACCGTCTATTATGACCTGCTCACCCGGCTCGATACCTGTATCGCCGGTATGAATACCGCCGGCAACTCGATGGGTGCCGTCGACCAGCTCTATGCGGGGAAAATGACCGCCTGGAAGAAATTCGCGGCGACCCTGAAGCTGAAGATGGCCATGCTGATCGCGGATTCGGATCCTACGACCGCTGCCAAGAAAGTAGCCGAGGCCGTAGCGACCGGTGTCTTTACCTCGAATGCCGACAATGCCATCTTTAAATATCTTAGCAGTCCGACCGGCGCGACCAACCCGATCTGGCAGGCGCTGGTCAACAGCGGACGGCACGATTTCGTACCCGCCAACCTCCTGCTCAACACCCTGGTCAACTGGAGTGACCCCCGTCTGCCGTTGATGTTCACCAAGGCTCCCGACAGCACCTATAAAGGCGGTATCCCCGGCGGCGGCAATGCCTATGTCGGTTTGTCCACCTTTTCGGCGCAATGGCTGGCCACGACCTATCCAAACGATCTGCTGGACTATGCAGAGACGGAATTCCTGCTGGCGGAAGCCGTGGAAAGGGGGATGGCCGGCGTGACGGGAACGGCGGAATCGCATTATGACAATGGTATCACCGCTTCTATCACCTTCTGGGGTGGCAGCGCGGGTGCCGCCAGCACCTACCTCACCGTGCCGGCCGTTGCCTATTCCACGGCCGCCGGTAATTACAAACAAAAGATCGGGTACCAGAAATGGATCGCCCTGGCCAACCGGTCCTGGGATGCCTGGACGGATATGCGCAGATTGGGATACCCGGATGTCAATACCGTCAGTCCTCCGATCGGCGCCGCCAGCCTGCTGCCGCTCCGGTTCTATTATCCGACGACGGAACAAACGGCCAATCCCGTCAACTGGGCCGCTGCCGTAAAGGCCATGACCGGCGGCGGGACCTCGGACGATGTCGCGACGAAATTATTCTGGATGAAGTAAGGGACCAATGCGCGACAATTCATGGAATTGCCCATAATTTAATTATATGAACAAGCTACACAAGATCACCGTCATTTGCTCATTTCTTCTGGGACCCGTCCTCTGTCCGGCCCAGACGACTGCACCACAGCAGCGTACCCGTTCGACCAATCCCGACAGTATGCGTATCCAGCGGGCCGCCGCTGCCGCCAGGGCCGCGGAAGCCTATAAGAACAAGGTCTTTACCCACCAGGATACCCTGCGGGGCAGTCTCAACCCGGAAAGGACCTGGTGGGACGTTCAGCGGTACGATATCACGGTGAAGCCGGATTTCGATCATAAGATGGCTCCCGGGAAGGACCTTATCACCTATAAGGTGGTCAGCGAGGTCCAGCCGGCCATGCAGATCGATCTGCAGGAGCCCTTGCATATCGATAGCGTTATTTATAACGGTAAACAAAGACTCGACTATACCAAGGAAGGAAATGCCTGGCATGTACATCATACCGTCAAACAGAAAATGGGGTCGATCAATACCGTAGCGGTCTATTTCTCCGGCCCGCCGCATGAAAGCACCCGTCCGCCGTGGAGCGGTGGCTGGACCTTTACAAGGGATTCCCTGGGCCGTCCGTGGATGACCGTTACCTGCCAGGGGCTGGGAGCGTCGATCTGGTATCCCTGCAAGGATCACCAGAGTGATGAACCGGATAAAGGCGGCTCCGTCACCATGATCGTACCCGATACCCTGGTGGGCGTCTCCAACGGCCGGATGCAGTTCAAAAAGAATAACGGAGATGGTACCACGACCTATAAATGGGCCGTTGTCAACCCGATCAGCAATTATTGCCTCATCCCTTATATCGGGAAGTATGTCACCTTCCATGAGGATTTCCAGGGGGAAAAGGGACACCTGGATCTGGACTACTGGGTACTGGATTACAACCTGAAAAGGGCGAAGGACTATATGCCCGAGCAGGTCCATAATATGCTGCATGCTTTTGAACATTGGTTCGGACCGTATCCCTTCTATGAGGACAGCTACAAGCTGATCGATGTGGAGCATACCGGGATGGAGCATCAGAGCGGCGTTGCCTATGGCAATCATTATGCCTTTGGCTATCGCGGCCGTGACGGATCGGGCAGCGGCTATGGGATGAAATATGATTTTATTATCGTTCACGAGAGCGGTCATGAATGGTTTGGTAACAACCTTACCTCGAAGGACCTGGCGGATATGTATATCCATGAAGGGTATACCAATTACGCGGAGACCCTGTTCGCGGACTATATGTGGGGAACGGAAGCCGGTAACCTATATAATTTCGGTACCCGCCGTGGCATCCGTAATGACCGTCCCGTCATTCCGCGTTATGGCGTCAACGAGCAGGGCAGCGGCGATATGTACCCCAAGGGAGGGAATATGCTGCACTCTATCCGTCACAGCATGGACAATGATGAAAAGTTCCGGCAGGTCCTGAGGGGGCTGCAAAAGGACTTCTACCACCAGACTGTCACCACACAGCAGGTAGAGGCCTATGTCTCCGCCCATGCCGGGTTTAATTACTCAAAAGTATTCGATCAGTACCTTCGGACCACGCAGATCCCCGACCTGGAATTCTATTTCAGCGACGATCATAAGAAGGTGTTCTATAAGTATTCGAATTGTGTGCCCGGTTTCGATCTGCCCCTCGTGCTGACCGGCGAAAAGGCGAAAGTGCGGATCCTTCCTACGGATCAGTGGAAAAGCAGCGCCTTGAAGGGTGATGACGAGGTGGCTTTATTCGATGAGACCGCTATTAAAAAAATGTACTACATTGGCGTCAAACCAAATGTCGCCAAACAATAATAGTTAATATGAGAAACCTGGTTCGTCATCTGTCCGCTCTTTTACTATGCGGTTGTCTGCTTAGCTTTTCCTCCTATGCTCAACGGGGCGGGGGTGGTGTAAAATGGGCCAAAAACGGGAAGAGCTACTATGCTATCGAAGGCAATGCCCTCGTGCGGTATGATCTTCCCTCTTTTACAAAGGTCGTCGTAGCGGATGCTACGGAACTGACACCACAGGGGGGACAGCCGCTGGCTGCGGCGTCCTTTTCCTTTAGCGACGACGAAAAGAAGCTGCTTGTCTTTACCAACACAAAAAAGGTCTGGCGTCTAAATACCCGGGGTGATTACTGGGTATTGGATCTGGGGACCCATGTGCTGAAGCAGCTGGGCAAGGGCCGGCCGGCTTCTTCGCTTATGTTCGCCAAACTATCCCCCGACGGGACAAAGGCCGCCTATACCAGCGAGCACAACCTCTATGAAGAAGACCTGTCAACGGGCGTTATCACTCCCCTGACACATGACGGCACCGCGCGGTTGATCAACGGCACCTTCGACTGGGCCTATGAAGAAGAGTTTAGCTGCCGCGACGGGTTCCGCTGGAGCCCCGACAGCAAGAGCATCGCCTACTGGCAGCTCGATGCGAGCAAGATCAGGAACTTCCTGATGATGGATAATACCGACTCGCTGTATTCCTTTACCGTCCCCGTCGAATACCCCAAGGCCGGGGAAGACCCCTCTCCCTGTAAAGTGGGCGTGGTAAGCCTCGCCACGGGAAAGACCACCTGGATGGACGTCCCCGGGGACAGCCGCCAGCATTATATCCCCCGGATGGAATGGGCGGACAACAGCACCGAGCTGGTATTGGAGCAGCTTAACCGCAAACAGAACGACGCAAAGGTCTTTATCTGTAATGCCGCTACCGGCGCCGCAAAATCCGTCTATGAAGAAACGGACAATGCCTGGATCGATGTAAAACATCGGTGGAGCAGCGATCCTACCGGATGGGAATGGATGAATGGGGGGAAGGAGTTTCTCTGGGTCTCCGAAAAGGACGGCTGGCGTCATATCTACCGGATCAGCCGGGACGGGACCAAAGAGACATTGCTGACAAAGGGGAATTATGATCTGATCAGCCTGCAGGCGATCGATGAGGCGACGGGTTTTGCTTATTTCATGGCTTCTCCCGACAATGCCACCCAATCCTATCTTTACCGGATCAGCCTGGATGGAAAGGGAAAGTTGGAACTCTTGTCGCCGGCGACGCAGAAGGGCACGCACAATTACAATATTTCTCCCGGCGCATTGTATGCGACGCATAATTTTTCCAATCACCTGTATGAGACGGCTTCCGAATGGGTGAGCCTTCCCAGGCATGCGATTATAAAGACGAATGAAACGGCCGGCGGCCGGCGTGGCGGTGGCCGTCCCCAGTACCCGGTGAAGATGTTCCAGCTCACGACGGACGATAATGTCACGATGGATGGGTGGATGATCCTGCCAAAGAATTTTGACAGCACAAAGAAGTATCCCGTGTTGTTCAACGTATATACCGAGCCCGCCTCTGCCACCGTAAAGGACGTGGCCGGATCGGCCGGGACGCCTCTGTATGCGGGGGATATTGCCGCCGACGGGTATATCCAGATCAGCCTGGACAACCGGGGGACGCCTGCTCCGAAAGGAGCCGCCTGGCGGAAATGTATCTACCGGAAAGTGGGCATCATCAATATCCACGATCAGGCGATGGCCGCGAAGAAGATCCTGTTATGGCCTTTTGTGGATTCTTCACGGATCGCGGTCCATGGCTGGAGCGGCGGCGGATCTGCGACCCTCAACCTGATGTTCCAGTACCCCGATATCTATAAGACGGGTATCGCCATCGCGCCTGTTGCCAATGAGCTGCTGTATGACAATATCTACCAGGAAAGATATATGGGTCTTCCCCAGGAAAACCGGGAAGATTTTGTCAAAGGATCGCCACTGTATTATGCAAAGAACCTGAAGGGTAACCTCCTGGTCATCCATGGCACGGGCGATGACAATGTACACTACCAGGGTACGGAAATGCTGATCAACGAGCTGGTAAAGTATGACAAACAATTCCAGGTGATGGTCTATCCGAACCGGACCCATGCGATCCGCGAAGGGGAAGGTACGTCCCTGCACTTATCGCATTTATTTACGGCTTATCTGCAACAGCATTGCCCCGGGGGCGGGAGATAGAGCCGGAACAACGGTTGACTAACGTTACGATCGTGAAAAAGATACACTTATCCATTGCACTCGTCGCAGTCTTTGCGACTGCCGGACCGTTGTCTGCGCAATCCTATGTCCCTGAATATGCCGATCACACGGTGCGGGTGGCCGCCGATGTACCGATACAGGCTTACCCCTTTGATGTAAAGGACGTTCGTCTTCTCGACGGTCCTTTTAAGGAGGCCATGGAGGCGGATGCGCATTACCTGCTGGAGATCGAGCCCGACAGGCTGCTCTCGGAGTTCCGGGCACATGCGGGGCTGGAGCCCAAGGGGAAAAAATATGGGGGGTGGGAATCTTCCGGGCTGGCAGGTCATACCCTGGGACACTATCTCTCCGCCTGTTCCCTGCAATATGCTTCTACCGGTGACAAGCGATATCTCGATCGTGTCAATTATATCGTTGGTGAGCTGGCCGTGTGTCAGTCGGCCCGGTCGAAGCCTTCACAGAAGGGCCTGGCATCCCGGTCCGGCAATGGACTCAACGCCGCCAATAGCTCTTCGCAGGCGCAGGCGAATGTCACCCTGCCATCCGCGGGTGGGGCGTCCTCCTGGACGGGTGCCCTGGTGAGCATGTCCGGCTATGTCGGCGCCATTCCCCGCGAAGACACGCTCTGGTCCGAGGTATCCGCAGGCTATATCCGTTCGCATGGCTTCGATCTCAACGGGGCCTGGTCTCCCTGGTATACCGTTCACAAGGTCATGGCCGGTCTCCTGGATGCCTATCTTTACTGTGGCAATGCGGAGGCGCTCCGCGTGGAAAAGGGCATGGCGGACTGGACGGGCTCTATCGTCGGGCATCTCAGCGATTCGACCATTCAAAGAATGCTGGTGTGCGAATATGGCGGTATGAACGATGTGCTGGCCAATACCTATGCCCTGACAGGCGATAAAAAATACCTGGCCCTCTCGTATAAGTTCCATGACCAGCGGATCCTGGATTCTCTTTCCCGGGGTCTGGACGATCTGTCGGGCAAACATTCCAATACCCAGATCCCAAAAGTGATCGGTTGTGCCCGGCGGTATGAATTGACCGGTGACGCAAAGGACGAACGGATCGCGGAATCGTTCTGGAAAATAGTCGTAGACGATCATACCTATGCCAATGGCGGCAACAGCAATTATGAATATCTCGGTCCTCCCGGAAAGCTGAACGATCAGCTGACGGATAACAATACCGAGACCTGCAACACCTATAACATGCTGAAGCTGACCCGTCATTTGTTTGCCTGGCATCCTACCGCTTCGCTGATGGATTATTATGAGAAGGCATTGTATAACCATATCCTTGCCTCACAGGATCATGACGATGGCATGATGTGCTACTTCGTACCGTTGCGGATGGGCGGTCGTAAAAATTATAGCGACCCGTTCCGCACCTTTACCTGTTGCGTCGGGTCGGGTATGGAGAACCATGTCAAATACGGGGAAAGCATCTATTCCCGCGGGAAGGATGGCAGCCTGTATGTCAACCTCTTTATTCCTTCGCGGCTTGACTGGAAAGAAAAGGGGGTTACCCTTGAGCAACAGACCCAGCTGCCTGCCAATGACCTTGTAACGCTGACCGTAGGGGTCGCGGCCGCAGCCGCGCATGGAGCGGCTGTCTTTGCCCTTCGGATCCGTCAGCCGCACTGGGCTAGCCAGGGTGTAACGGTTATGGTCAATGGCATCGAGCAAAAGAATATTCATCCCGGCGCCGACGGTTATCTTGTGATCAACCGCGGCTGGAAGAACAATGATAAGGTTGAGATCCGTTTCCCCGAATCCTTCTATACGGAAGCCATGCCCGATAACCCGGCGCGTATCGCCTTGTTTTATGGCCCCGTCCTGCTGGCGGGTGAATTGGGCGACAAGGAGCCCGATCCGGTAAAAGGGATACCCGTGCTGGTGGCTGGCGACAAAGACCCGAACAAATGGATAAAGAACGACGGCAACCTGGTATTTCAGACCGCCGCGGTCGGTCAGCCGGGTGATGTGAAGCTGATCCCGTTCAACAGGACCAAAAAAGAATATTACAGCGTCTACTGGGACCTGTTCACGCCGGGGACCTGGGCCGCCCAGCAGGCTAGGTATAGCGAGGAGAGGAAAATGCAGCAGGCGTTGGAGGATCGCACCGTCGATCGTCTTCGGGTGGGTGAGATGCAGCCGGAGCGGGATCATTCCTTTGCGGGGGAGGGTCTTCGTACCGGCGAGGCGCATGGACAGCAATGGCGTGCTACGGAAGACGGGGGATATTTCAGCTTTGTCATGAAAGTGGATTCGTCCACTGCCAACACCCTGATCTGTTCGTATTGGGGAGCCGATCACCGGGGGAGGATCTTTAATATCCAGATCGACGGGCAGACCATTGCCACGCAGGACCTTAATTCCTTTAAGCAAAGTAAATTCTACGAGATAAAATATCCCGTTCCGCAGGAGCTGGTCAAAGGAAAAACGACGGTGGTCGTAAAGTTTGCCTCCCGGTCACCGCATAATGGGGTAGGGCCCGTCTCGGGTACTATCCGGATGGTGAAGAACGATGTTAATTAGGACCCGATGAGGGACCTGAAGCAGGAGTTCGATGCAAGGACCTGAGGGGTGCACCTATGCTTCTACATTCTGGAAATAGCTCTCCACGTATTCGCTGGGAGACTTGGTGGTAACGCTTTTAAATACCCGGTTAAAATTTGTGATGCTGTTGAATCCGCAGTTATAGGCCACGGTGGCGATGCTGTCATAATTCCCGTCCGTCAGCTTTTTACAGGCTTCGTTGATACGGACTTCGTTGAGGAAGGAAACAAAGGTATGGAGGGTATGTTTCTTAAAATACCGGCAGAAAGCCTGTGGCGTCATGTGTGCCTGTTTGGCCACATCTTCCAGGGTGATCGGCTTGTCATACTGCTGCATGATATAATTATAGATGGCGCCGATCCGGATCCCTTCGTGTTCGCTGTAGGCGCCCGGCTGGGAACAGGAAGAGAGCGGCTCCAGTTCCTGGAATGAGCTTAGCTGTTTCAGGATCTCGATGAAATGGATCAGCTGTTCTACGCCCGTGCTTTTCTGGATCCGGAGCATCTTATTAGAGATCTCCGCCACGTGCTGGGGCGGGACTTTAAAACCCGTTTGTTGGTTTTGCAGGAAATTCTTGACGTTCTTTATCTCCGGAAGTTCGAAAAAGGAATCCAGCTGTCCTTTTGCATTGAAAAAGATATTCAGCGTCTGGACCTTTTTCCGGCTTTTCGGGGAGAAGTAGGAGGGGTCACTCTTGAAAACGTGGGGAAGATTTACTCCCAGCCAATAGATCTCGTTGCCGCGAAAGGTATACATGTTATTTTCCGCTACCAATGTTCCTTCCCCCTGCTGGATCCAGGTAAGCTGGATCTCCTGGTGCCGGTGCAGGTGCGGGTAAAAATGGGGAAGCACGTCCTTTTGTACGATGACCGTTTTGTCATGCGGCACCGGGATGGTAAATTGAAGTACTTTCATCGTTGGAATTTTAGCAGGCAGTTAAGAAATGGTGACCTTATTGTGACCTTTATATGAATTTACCGAATAATCGGATATTATCAGCAAATAATTAATATTTGTCAAAAACAGGTTAAAATATGGCTGGTTGGGGTAAGATACCGGCTAAATCGGTCAAAAAGCGGCCCCGGGGAGGTGAAAATTTATATAGGCGCCCGCGGGTAAGATTCGGGTAGCCGCCGGCAGGCAAAGATGTGATCAAAACAGGTTAAAATAAGTGTATGTCCACTCTGCTTTACAAGGGTCGATACCTCGTATTTTTGTCGGATGGGAAAAAATGTAATCGTCATTGGCGGAGGGATCATAGGACTCAGTTCAGCTTACTATTTACAACAGGCCGGTCATACAGTCACCGTTTTGGATAAGTCGGATTTCATGGACAATTGTTCTTATGGCAATTGCGGGTATGTTTGTCCCAGTCATTTTATTCCCCTGGCTACACCCGGTATCGTCAAACAGGGGCTGAAGTGGATGCTCAATTCACAAAGCCCTTTTTATGTACAGCCCCGGCTTAGCCGTTCTCTTATCGACTGGGGGCTGAAGTTTATGAAGAGCGCCACGAAGGAGCATGTGGAAAGGTCTGCCGGCCCGCTCAAGGATATCGCCCTGCTTAGCCAGTTTGAATATGAGCAGCAATGGTTTCGGCGGCCGGATTTTGAATTTGCGTATCAGCATAAAGGATTATTGGAAATATTCCAGACGGAAGCGGCGGCGGAACATGCCCATCATACCGTGGAGAAAGCCCGTGAAATAGGGCTCACGGATACCCAGCTGCTTAACTATGACGAATTGCAGGCGAAAGAGCCGCATACGAAGATCAACGGAATGGGCGCCATCTTTTTCAAATGCGATGCCCATCTGTATCCCGACAAGCTGATGAGAGGTCTCATCCGGATCCTGCTGGCATCGGGCGTAGAGCTGTTGCCACATGAAGAGGTATTGCGTTTTGAGACCGGGAAGGGCGCCGTTAAAAAAGTGGTGACGAAGCTAAATGTGTTTGAGGCCGATGCCGTCGTAGTGGCTACCGGCTCCTGGAGCCGCGAGATGGCCGCCCTGCTTGGGACCCGTCTTCCCCTCATGCCGGGCAGGGGTTATTCGATCACGCTCGAAGATTCGCCTTACCGGCTGAACTATCCGGCTATCCTCGTGGAGGGCCGTGCCGCCATTACGCCGATGGATGGCAATAAGATCCGTTTTGGCGGGACGATGGAAGTGACCTCCACCAATACACCCCCCCGTTATGGACGCGTACAGGGCATCCTGAATGCGGTGAAGCGTTTCTTTCCCGAGTTCGACGTACCCATGCCGCCCCTGGAAAAAGTGTGGTATGGCTACCGTCCCTGTTCCGCAGATGGTCTGCCGTATATCGGCCGGATAAAGAAGTTTGACAATGTGGTGATCGCCACCGGTCATTCCATGCTGGGTCTGAGCCTGGGTGCGGGGACCGGTAAGCTGGTGGGTGAACTGGTGGACGAGCGTCCGTCGAGCATCGATCTTACGCCCTTTGCCGTGGAGCGGTTTGGGTGAGACGGTATGTCAAGAAGAAAAAACTGCTATTTATGATAAAATCCTTTCTTTGGGTTGTGATTGCCCTGGCAATCACCGATGTTTCGTATGCCCAACCGACTCCGCCATCACGCTCCTCCGGGACGATGGTCTATGGATCGGTCTCCAATTCTTCGACGGCCTTCCCTCCTTATCAGCCCACGCGGGAGGAGATCATGGGGCGCTATCGCAAGGCCCGGTACCTGGACAGCATCGCCACCCGTTCTATTTTCAAGGCCTCCGTACGCCCGCATTGGACCGCGGATGGCAATGCCTTCTGGTATAAGAACATATTGAAAGACAGCATTCCGGAATACGTGCTTGTAGACGTATTGCATGGCACCCGGACCGTAAAAAAGCTGGAGGAGCTCCCAAAAGACACCGTCCGGAGTATGCGGATGCCCTTTGGCCGTCCCTGGTCGCGCTGGGCCAATTTTTCCACCGACTCGGTGTCTCCCGATAAGAAATGGGTGGCGCGTATAAAAGATGGCAACGTTTTTATTTATCCTGCGGGCGGCTCCCTTACCGAAGGGAGGACTACCGATGGCAGTACGGAGAAACCCTATGGCGAATTGGCCTGGTCGCCGGACAGCAAATACGTGGTCGGCTATCATATCAATCCCGTAAAGGATTCCGCCGTATACTATGTCCTGTCTTCGGTCCGCGGCACCACGCGGGGGGAATTGCGCAAGCGTCCTTACAAACAACCGGGCGATCCGTTCACTACCTATGAAATGTTCCTCTTCCCGGTCGGAGAAGCGCGGGCGGTAAAAGTAAATACGCCGGTGATCGATTTCTTTGGTGCGCCGCAGCTGCACTGGCGTCATAACGACAGCCGTTATTTTACGTTTGAGAGAGTGGAAAGAGGGCATCAGCGTTTTCGGGTGATCGAAGTGGATGCGACGACCGCCAATACCCGCGCCATCGTCGATGAGCAGACAAAGACCTTTATCTATGAATCGCGTCTTTATACCCATTATCTTCCGGAGACCGACGAGCTGCTTATGACCTCTGAAAAAGACGGCTGGCAGCATCTTTATCTCGTAGACCTGCTGACAGGAAAGGAAAAACAGGTCACAAAGGGAGATTGGATCGTACGCGCTATCGACAGCGTCGATACAAAGAAAAAGGAGATCTGGTTCTCCGCCAGCGGTATGAACCCCGGCGAAGACCCTTATTATATCCACTATTACCGCATCGGTCTTGATGGAAAGAACCTGGTCAGCCTCACTTCTGCAAAGGCCAATCACCTCGTCAGCTTCTCTCCCGATAAAAAATATTATCTCGATGCGTATTCGGAGATCAACGTGCCTACCGTCACGGAACTGCACCGGACGGCAGACGGGAAAAAGATCATGGAGGTGGAGCAGGCGGATGCATCGTTGTACCTGTCGGTTGGTCTTCGGTTCCCGCAGCCTTTTCATGCCAAGGGAAGGGATGGCGTGACGGATATCTGGGGGGTCATCGTACGTCCTGCCGATTTCGACAGCACAAAGAGTTACCCCGTTGTCGAGAACATCTATGCGGGTCCGCAGGATGCCTTTGTTCCCAAAGATTTCACCAGCCGTTATGGCGAAATGCAGAGCATTGCCCAGATGGGTTTTATCGTGGTGCAGATCGACGGGATGGGCACTGCCAACCGTTCCAAGGCCTTTCATGACGTATGCTGGAAGAATATTGCGGATGCCGGCTTTCCGGACCGTATCCTCTGGATGAAGGCCCTGGCGGCCCAATATCCGTATGTGGATATTTCCAAGGTGGGTATTTATGGCACTTCTGCCGGCGGACAGAATTCCCTTGGCGGATTGTTATTCCACCCGGAATTTTATAAGGCTGCCGTCAGCTCCTGCGGATGTCATGACAACAGGATCGACAAGCAGTGGTGGAACGAACAATGGATGGGCTATCCCGTTGGTAAACATTATGATGAACAATCGAATGTCACCAATGCCTGGAAGCTTCGGGGCAATCTGCTGCTGATGGTTGGAGAGGCTGACAACAACGTTCCGCCTGAATCCACTTACAGGGTAGCCGATGCATTGATAAAAGCGGGAAAGACATTTGAATTCCTTCCCATCCCCGGGTCTGATCATACCGATGGCGGTCCTTATGGCCGGGTCAGGAGAAGGGATTTCTTTGTCAGGCATCTGCTGGGGGTCGAACCTCCGCAACGGAACAGCAACGAGCTGTGACCGCAAAAGGTTAATATCCGTGCATCATTGATTAAAAATGAACATACAAGCTTATTTCCTAATAAATACATTTGAAAAAACTTCTTTATGCCTATAGTATGGAAAGGGGTCTTCCCTGCACTTACCACTAAATTCACCGCGAAGGATGAACTGGATCTGAAGCTATTTGATAAGAACCTGAAATTCCAGATCGCATCCGGTGTGGACGGGATCATCCTGGGTGGCAGTCTGGGAGAGGCCAGCGTGCTGACGGTGGATGAAAAAGAGCGCCTGGTAAAGTTTGCCGTTGAATCATTGGACGGGAAAAAACCCGTCATCCTGAATATCGCCGAAGGTTCTACAAAAGAAGCCTTGCAACAGGCCGCCTATGCAAAAGAATGGGGCGCCGAGGGGCTTATGGTCCTTCCCCCGATGCGTTATTCTTCCGATCACCGGGAGACCGTCACCTATTTCAAGACCGTTGCCGCGTCGACGGATCTTCCCATCATGATCTATAACAATCCCATCGATTATAAGACCGAAGTGACCCTGGATATGTTCGAAGAGCTGCTGGAGAGCCCGAATATCCAGTCCGTAAAGGAATCGACCCGGGATGTGTCCAATGTTACCCGGTTGATCAATCGTTTTGGCGACCGTCTGCAGATCCTCTGTGGCGTGGACACGCTGGCCATGGAAGAGCTGCTCATGGGTGCGGATGGCTGGGTAGCGGGGCTGGTATGTGCCTTTCCTGCAGAGACCGTGGCCATATTCCGGCTGATCAAGTCCGGCCGGATCGAGGAGGCGCTGTCGATCTATCGCTGGTTCCTCCCTGTATTGGAATTGGATATTCATAGCAAGCTGGTGCAATATATCAAGCTGGCCGAAGCCCAGACGGGTATCGGTAGTGAGTATGTACGGGCTCCCCGTCTGCCGCTTGTAGGCAAGGAGCGCGAACGGATCTTACAGATCATCGGTCAATGCGTGGCTTCCCGTCCCGCCCTGCCGGATTATCTCTCTATCCGGACGGAGAAAAATTACGCGTAATGCCAGCAAAAAAAGAATCCTTCCAGCAATCCCTGGGGTTACTTGATGCTACGATGATCGTTGTCGGTTCGATGATCGGTTCCGGTATCTTTATCGTCAGCGCCGACATTACCCGTAGCGTTGGGTCCGCCGGTTGGCTTATCCTGATCTGGGTGCTCACCGGTCTGTTGACGTTGACGGCGGCGTTGAGCTATGGCGAACTGAGCGGCATGTACCCGAAGGCGGGGGGACAGTATGTATATCTTAAAGAGGCCTTTAACCCGTTGGTGGGATTTTTATACGGATGGAGTTTTTTTGCCGTCATCCAGACGGGGTCTATCGCCGCTGTAGGCGTGGCCTTCTCGAAGTTCGCGGCCTATATCTTTCCCAGTCTCAGCGATCGACATATCCTGGCCGATCTGGGTTTTATAAAGATCTCCGCCGCCCAGCTGACCTCTATCCTCCTGATCGTGGCGCTGACCTTTATCAATACCCGTGGGGTAAAAGAGGGCAAATGGATCCAGACCATCTTTACCCTTGCCAAGATCGTTGCCCTGGCGGGGCTGGTGATCTTTGGCTTTCTGCTCGCCGCCCGTAAAGGTATCTCGCTTTCCAACTGGAGCACCGGGTTTACCCTGCGGAGAATGGAAGGGGGCCAGCTGCTTCCTTATCTGGGTCTTGCCGGGCTGGGCGCCATTGCCGGCAGCATGGTAGGCAGTCTCTTCAGCAGCGACTCCTGGAATAACGTGACCTTTATCGCCGGTGAGATCAAACGGCCCGAGCGTAATATCGGTCTGAGCCTTTTCCTGGGTACCCTCATCGTGACCGCTATCTATGTCGCCACCAATCTCATGTATGTGAGCGTCATGCCGCTCAACGAGATCGCCTATGCAGAAAATGACAGGGTCGGCGTAGCCGCCTCGCATTATATCTTCGGTGATAGCGGCACCCTTGTAATGGCCGTCTTATTGATGATCTCCACCTTTGGATGCGACAATGGTCTGATCCTGTCCGGTGCGAGGGTCTATTATACCATGGCCAAAGATGGTCTGTTCTTCCGGCAGGTCGGCAACCTGAACCGTAATGCCGTACCGGGAAGGGCGTTGTGGATCCAGTGCGCCTGGGCTTCCGTGCTTTGTCTGAGCGGCAAATACAATGAATTGCTGGATTATGTGATTTTTGTCGTCCTGATCTTCTATATATTAACCATTATCGGTATCTTCCGATTACGAAAGAACCGTCCCGACATACACCGACCCTATAGAGCCTTTGGCTACCCGGTCCTGCCTCTGTTGTATATTTTGGTAGCCGGCGCCATCTGTATCCTGTTGTTCGTTTATAAACCCAAATTCACCTGGCCCGGCCTGGGTATCGTCCTGCTGGGGATCCCGATCTACTATTTAATAAATAAAAATAAAAGTCCTCATGTTGACTCGACCGTTTAAGCTGGCATCACTGCTGGTTTTGGTTAATGGATCCCTGCTATTCTTAGCGGGGATTTGTGTTATGCTGCCGGCCCGCGGGCAGGATGCATCGACGAACCAGACGATCACCATCGATTGTTTTGCGCAGGGCCGTCCCCTGAAGCCCCTGTGGGCTTATTTTGGCTATGACGAGCCCAACTATACCTATATGAAGGACGGGACAAAGCTGCTTAGCGAGCTGGCCGCCCTTAGCCCCGTACCGGTCTATGTACGGTGTCATAACCTCCTCACCAGCGGCGATGGAACACCCGCCCTGAAATGGGGTTCCACCAATGCCTATACGGAGGATGCCAGGGGCCGGCCTGTCTATGACTGGCATATCACGGACAGCATCTTCGATACCTATGTCCATCGGGGCATGAAGCCGCTGGCGGAGATCGGGTTTATGCCCGAAGCCCTGTCCACGCATCCGCAACCCTATCGTCATCACTGGCGTCCGGGGGTACGGTATGACAGTGTATATACCGGGTGGGCCTGGCCGCCGGTGGATTATAAAAAATGGGAAGAGCTGGTCTATCAATGGGTCCGGCATTGTGTACAACGATATGGGGTAAAGGAGGTGAACAGCTGGTTATGGGAGGTCTGGAATGAGCCCAATATCGGTTACTGGAAGGGTACCCAGGAAGAATATATTCGTTTGTACGATTATGCGGCGGCGGGGGTGAAGAAGGCATTGTCTTCTGCCAGGGTTGGAGGTCCGGCTACCACCGGTCCCGGTGGGAAGAGCGCCGCCGGCTGGCTCCGGAATTTTTTGTCGCACTGTGATACGGGTATGAATGCCGCTACCGGGAAGAGGGGAGTACCTATCGACTTTATCAGCTACCATGCAAAGGGGAGTCCGAAAATAGTAAATGGGCATGTACAGATGAATATGGCGCCACAGCTGACGGATGTAGCCAGGGGGATGGAGATCGTGGCGGCCTCCGCATTCAAAGACCGTCCTATCTATATCACCGAGTGCGATCCGGAAGGTTGTGCCGCCTGTGGGATGGCCACCAATCCCGAGAATGCCTATCGCAACGGAACGATGTATTCCAGCTATACCGCGGCTTCCTTCTCCCGGTTGTATGAGCTGGCGGACCGTTATGGGGTGAACCTGGCCGGCGCCATCAGCTGGTCCTTTGAATTTGAGAACCAGAAATGGTTTGACGGGTTCCGCGACCTGGCAACAAATGGCGTCGACAAACCAGTGCTGAATGTCTTCCGGATGTATGGGATGATGGAGGGCAAGCGGCTGCCGGTAGCATATGAAAAGGAGATCCCGCTGGATAGCCTGTTGCGGCATAGCGTACATGGGGACCAGCCGGATGTTCACGCGTTGGCCGCCCTGGGACAGCATTCCCTGTCGGTGATGGCGTGGAATTATCATGACGCCGATTCGGCCGGGCCGGAAGCAACCGGAAGGATCTATTTTAAAAACCTGCCTGCCAGGAAGTTTAGGGTCATGGTCTATGTGATCGACGACAAGCATAACAACTCCTACGAAGTGTGGAAAAAGATGGGCTCGCCGCAACAGCCGACGGATGAGCAATACAAGGAGTTGGAAAGGGTGGGCCGGCTGCAGCCGGAAATGGAGGCATCGGACGTGGATCTGAAGGATCGCAGTGATTGGTCATTGTTGCTGCATGTGCCGCGTCATGCGGTGCAGCTGTGGCGTCTGACGTGGTAATAAGAAGGGCAAAATTATAACGTTTAAAATATCTGCTACCGGGAAAATTACCCTACCATTTAGACCGATCTATTACGTTGCTCTATCCTTTCTGCCAATTCCAGGCACGTTTGCACCCATGGGGGGCGATTGGGATCTCTAAAAATAATCTTTCCATACTGGAGATGAGCCATCCTGCAGGGTTCATGAGATGACACGTCAATAAGTGTGGCATCAGAAAAATCCAACAATTTTGATTTTAGATAGCTCATACCCATTTGGTAACGCTGCTCTATAATAGGCTCAGCGACATCGTGGCCACCTTCTAAAACGCGTGCTTTCACTCTTATCTTATTGATTTCTACATTATTTGTGCCCAGAAAAAATAATACTGTTTCATACCCGTTCTTACGCATTAAGGCAATCCAGTCATAGTCGGCAGATTTGGACAGGTTGCTTTCAATCATAAAGTCCTTCCTTTCCTGTAGTAAATTCCCCATTCTTTCCCTGGCGATTTGTTCAGCTTTAGAAATATTCTCGGCTGTATAGCCGCCAAGTTCCCGTAAAACGATTAGATCAATATTAATAAAAGGTAATTCTGCGCTGATGGCTTTAGTTTCTATGCCAAATAGATACCAAGTAGTTTTGCCAACACCGTTGGCACCTCCGAGTACATATAACGTAGGCATTGTCTATTATTTTTGTGCAGACGGAACGACGGTCTTTAGACCAGTGCGAGGATCTTCTTTAATAATTTTGCCGTTCTCTTCATAGGCAACAAAACTACCAAATTGAATGGCCCTGGAACGCACAAAAGCTTCCATCTCTTTTCCGATGGTCGCCATATTGAAGTTAACTTTTATTTGTTCCATGTGTCAAAGGTACAATATTTTAAAATATGTCAAAAGGTACTCCCGGATTTTCCAGCGCAAAATATAAACATATATCTGACGCGAAATAGGTAGTCATAAAAGGTTAGTGCAGACATAGTTGGGATAACTTATTACGACGGGTGAGCTTCTGGTGGTTATACCATGGGAACCTCGATCCCGATCGTTGTTCCCTTCCCGATGGCCGTATCGATCGAAAGACCGGATCCCAGGTTGGCTGCCCGGGCGCGCATATTGCGGAGGCCGTTGCCATTTTTTACCAGCTGTTCGTTGAATCCCGTTCCGTCATCGGTTATTTTCATCCGCAGGTACTGGCGATCCTGCCGCAGCTCGATGGATAAATGCCGGCATCGGCTGTATTTTGCGGCATTGTTGACGGCTTCCTTAAAAAGCAGGTAGAGGTCCTTTCGTTGTTTTATATCCAGTTTTACCACCGAAAGATTCCCTTCTTTATGAAAGGTATAGCCGATATCGAGCGGCTCCAGGATCTCCGTGGTGAACTCATTCATCCGCAGGACCATTTGTTCGAGCGTATCGTTGTCCGGGCTGATCGTCCATACCAGGTCGCCCATGCTGTCCATGATCGCGGCGCTGCGATTTTTTATCTTATGCATATTGTCGAGCATCTGGCTATGTCCGGCGGTCTCTTCCTGGAGGGACAGTTTGCTGAGGATATTGATGCTGGTGAGATTGGAGCCGATATCGTCGTGCAGGTCCCGGGCGATGTTATTACGCATCTTTTCCAGTTCGATCAATCCTTTTGTACGGTGCAGGATCCGGTATCTGTTGACCACGAGGAAGGCGATCAGCAAGAGCAGGAGCAGGCCAATGACGGCGCCCTGCTGGAAGTTCTTTTGTTTCTGCAGGGTTAGCCGGTCCAGCTGCTGGTCTTTTTTTAATAAAAGGATCTCTTCTTCCTTCTTCTCTGCCTGGTATTTCGCCTCCATTTCCGTAAAGCTCCTGGCCGAGGATTGATAAAAGGAGCTGTCCCGGTAGGTGCTGTAGAGTTTCTGGTATTGGTAGGCCTTTTCGTATTGATGCAGGGCGTTGGCGTTCTCCGACAGATTCCAGACGGCTTCGGTGATCTCTTCGGTGCTGTTCATCTTTTTTGCCAGTGCAAAATGTTTTTCCAGGTAGGGTTGGGCTTTGGCCGGTTGTTTCTGGGCCATATACATTTCCGCGATGCTCTGGTAGGCGGCGATCAGGGCGTTCTGGTTTCCTGTCATCTCCCCGATCCGGGCGGCCCGGGAAAGATAGGTCTGGGCTTCGGGGAATTTCTTGCGACGTTTGGAGATATTCCCGAGGTTTATATAGCTGTAGGCCAGGGATGTCTTGTCATCCAGGGCTTCCGCGATCGGCAGGGCCTTTCTGGCGGCGCTCTCCGCCGAGTCCAGGTTCCCGGTGGTATAATACATGTCCGTGATGTTCAGCAGCTCATTGAGCAGTTCCGTATGCCGTCCTATCTGCTGGAAGAGGTTGGCCGCCTGCCGGTGATAGGCCAGCGCCTTATCCTTCTGTGCGAGGTAGACCATGACATTGGCCAGGGAGATATAGATATTCCCTTCGTTGACCGAGTCCTTCTGGCGGATGAACAGGCGCAGCGCCTTATGATAATGGCCCAATGCCTCCGAATATTTTGCCTTATGCTTGGCGTCATGACCAAGATACATTTCGATCTTTGCGGCTTCGTTGCTGTTGCTGTCCAGTGCCGGCACCAATGTCTTTAGCCGGTTGATAACGGCGATGGCCGAATCCGATCTTCCGATGCGGTTATAGATGGCGTAGTATTCCAATTGAGTGGCCGCCTGCAGGGTGGTATAGCCGTTGGCGGAGGCTATCTTTCCTGACTGTCCCAGGTAGTACAGCGCCGAATCGTACCGGGTCTTATAACGGTATGCCAGGCCCAGCGCATAATAATGGGCGCCGGTAAGGCTGTCCTTTGCCGTTTGTCGGGAGATCCTGAGCCCGGTTAAAAGTATGGGAATGGCCTGGTCGAATTTTTCTTTTTTTATAAGGGCCCGGCCGTTGGCAAGCAGGGAATCGGGGCGTTGGGCGACTATTTCGCCGGTAAAGAGCAGGAGCAGGGCAAATGATAAAAAAGCAGTCGGCAGGGGCTGTAAGATCTTCATAGTTGTATAAGTGTATCCGCCTATAAATATAGTCAATTTCCACTGTCGGCTAGTCAATTTCCACCGTCGGCGCCACCCTCTCTTCTGCTCGAATCCCGTATTTTCAGCTCCGTCTCCAGGACGCGTTTCTGGAACTGGGTAACGGGCCGTTTGCTTTCGATCAGCTGGATCAGCATATCCGTAACAATCTGGCCCATTTCCAGGGCCGGCTGTACGACGGAGGTAAGGGAGGGGTTGAAGATCTCCGCGGAAATAGAATTGGTGAACCCTACCAGCCCGATCTCCTGTGGCACCGCGACGGGTAATTTCCTAAGCAGGCTGAGCGTGGTGGTGCTCAACCGGTCCGAGGCCGTAAACAGTGCGTCCGGTCTGTCGGGAAGGGCGAGGACTTCCGTCAGCGCCTGGCAGGTCTCTTCCGGGATCATGCCTCCGTGCTGGCAAAATTTGATATAGCGGGGGTCCGGCTCGATACCCGCATCCTTCAGGGCCCGTTTGTAGCCTTCCAGCCGCTCCAGGGTGATGGAAAGGGAGCCGGAGCTGGTGATATGGGCGATCCGCCGGTAGCCCTGCTGAAGCAGGTGGCGGGTGGCTTCGTAGGCTCCTTTATAATTGTCGGCGATGACCATATGGGTGGGGATCTCGTCCGTCACCCGGTCAAAAAAAACGATCGGCAGTCCCTTTTCGTGCAGCTTTACCAGGTGGTCCACGTTCCGGGTCTCGGCGGACAGCGAGATGATCAGTCCGTCCACCGACCGGGAGGATAGATGTTCGCTGTTGGCGACCTCCCGTTCATAGGATTCCCGGCTTTGGGTGATGATGACATTATAGTCCTTCTGGCGGGCGACGGATTCGATGCCGTTGATCACCTGGGAAAAGAAATTGTTGTCGATATTACAGACGATGACCCCGATGGATTTGCTCCTTCCTCTTTTCAGGCTTTGCGCGATGGGGTTGGGTTTGTAGTTATGTTCGCGGGCGTAGGCCAGGACGTTATTTTTCGTTTCTTCGCTGATCTCATGACTACCCCGCAGGGCCTTGGAAACGGTAGAAACGGATAACTTCAGCGCCCGTGCAATGTCTTTTATGGTGATAGCCTCAAACTTCATGTATTATCCCCCTGCCGCAAACGTTTTCGTAAAAAAAATCAATGCTTTATCTCTTTGTTATTCAATAACAATGTACAATTGTCCAAAGTTAGCGAACTGTTCATATAATCCATTATGAGTGATCTTTTTAATCTGAAGGGGAAAACGGCGCTGGTCACCGGTTGTAACAAGGGTATCGGCAAGGGCATGGCCCTGGGTCTGGCGGCGGCCGGTGCGGATATCGTGGGGGTCTCTGCTTCCCTGGAAGCGCAGGGCAGTGCCGTCGAAAAGGAGGTCCGGGCCCTTGGGAGGAAGTTTACGCCTTACCAGGCAGATCTTACCAGCCGTCCCTCCGTATATGAATTTATCGGCGCCGTTAAGAAAAACCATCCTCAAATTGATATCCTGGTCAATAATGCCGGGATGATCCTTCGTCAGCCGGCCGCCACCCATTCCGATGAATATTGGGACAAAGTATTGTCTATCAACCTGGATTCCGCTTTTATCCTTGCCAGGGAATTTGGCCGGGAGATGATCGGCCGGCGTTCGGGGAAAATAATCTTTACCTGCAGCCTGTTGAGCTTTCAGGGGGGGATCAATGTCCCGGGCTATGCCGCCAGCAAGGGGGCGCTGAGCAGCCTTGTTAAGGCGCTGGCCAATGAGTGGGCCGGGCAGGGGGTGAACGTCAACGGTATTGCGCCCGGGTATATCAGCACCGACAATACCGAGGCTCTCCGTAATGACCCGGTAAGGAGCAAATCCATCCTGGACAGGATCCCTGCCGGTCGTTGGGGCGAAGTGGATGATTTTCGCGGACCGGTTGTATTTTTGGCATCGGCCGCCGCCGATTATGTACATGGAACGATCCTGACCGTCGACGGAGGATGGATGGGGAGATAGAGGAAGGATGGATGCGGAGATAGACGGAGGATGGATGGGGAGATAACCAGATTAAAATAAACTAACGATGGAAATAAGATTTGAACACAGTCCGAAAGAGGTCAGCGAAATGAACACCGGCGAGCTGCGCCAGGCCTTTCTTTCGGAGAAGCTGATGCAGGAGGATACGATCCGTCTGCTCTATACCCATTATGACCGCGCCATTGTCGGCGGCGCCTGCCCGGTAAAGCAAACGCTCACGCTGGGGACCCATTCCGAGCTCAAGGCCGATTTCTTTTTACAGCGCCGGGAGATCGGGGTCATCAATGTCGGCGGAAAGGGAAAGGTCATTGCAGACGAGGTTTCCTATAATCTGAACAAGCTCGATTGTCTCTATGCCGGTAAGGGGGTAAAGAAGCTGAGCTTTGCCAGCGACGATCCTTCGGACCCCGCCCTTTTTTATCTTTTGTCCACACCGGCCCATGCCGAACGTCCGGTCCAGTTCCTGCCAAAGGAAAAGGCCCTTCCCACCGATATGGGTGCGGCGGAGACCTCCAATGCGCGGACGATCTATAAATATATACATGCGGAGGGCATCCAAAGCTGTCAGCTGGTGATGGGGCTTACCATCCTGAAGACGGGCAGCGTCTGGAATACCATGCCGGCCCATACCCATACCCGGCGGATGGAAGCCTATTTTTATTTTGACGTTCCGGAACAACAGCGGGTCTTTCATTTTATGGGACAGCCCACCGAGACGCGTCATCTGCTGGTCGCCAATCACCAGGCTATCGTCAGTCCGCCGTGGTCTATCCATTCGGGATGCGGTACCAGCAACTATTCCTTTATATGGGGGATGGGTGGGGAGAATTACTCTTATACGGATATGGATATCGTCAGCATTTCCGATCTGCGATAGCCGGAGGATAGCGAAAGCTGGAAATTGAACAAACTGAATTATCTTGAGCATCCTTAATTTGCTGTATGACATCTAATTCTCCCATAGGCCGGTTTCGGTGGACGATCGTTGCGCTGCTCTTCTTTGCCACGACGATCAATTATATTGACCGGCAGGTGATCGGGCTGTTAAAACCTACGCTGACCCAGGTCTTTGGATGGGACAACACGACATTCGGGACGATCAACGGCATCTTCCAGTTCTTTTATGCCTTTGGTCTGCTTGCGTTTGGGGGGATCGTCGACAGGGTAGGGACCAAGATCGGGTATTCTATTTCGATCATTATATGGAGCGTATTTGCGATGGGGCATGCGCTTGCCCGTTCGACCTTTGGTTTTACGATCGCCCGTTCGGGTCTTGGTGTCGGTGAGTCCGGCAATTTTCCTTCGGCGATCAAATCCGTGGCGGAATGGTTCCCCAAGAAAGAAAGGGCCCTGGCGACGGGTATCTTCAACTCCGGCGCCAATATCGGAGCGGTTGTCGCTCCCATCATGGTGCCGCTGATATTAGCCTCCTATGGCTGGCAGCTGGCCTTTATCATCACCGGCTTGCTGGGTTTCATCTGGCTTATCTTCTGGTGGTTCATGTACGAGATCCCATCCCGGAAGAAAAAGCTCAGCAAGGCCGAATTTGATTATATACACAGCGATGATGAGCCGGTTACGGCACCCGGAAGTAAAGTACCCTGGGGTAAATTACTGAGCGTGCGGCAAACATGGGCCTTTGTATTCGGGAAATTCCTGACCGATCCCATCTGGTGGTTCTTCCTGTTCTGGCTGCCCGGTTATTTCAATGACACGTTCAAGCTCGATCTCAGCAAACCCGGCTGGCCGCTTGTCATCGTCTATTCCTGTACGACGATCGGAAGCATCGGCGGCGGATATCTCTCGGGGTATCTTATCAGGAAAGGGTGGCCGATCTATAAGGCGCGGAAAACGGTCATGCTGATCTTTGCCATTTGCGTATTGCCGATCGTCACCGCCCGGTTCTTTAATAATATGTGGATCATCGTCGCGCTGATCAGCCTGGCTGCCGCCGCGCACCAGGCCTGGAGCGCCAATATCTTTACGACGGCTTCCGATATGTTCCCCAAAAAGGCGCTGAGCTCCGTCGTCGGGATCGGCGGGATGGCCGGGTCTATCGGTGGGATCATCTTCCAGCCGCTGGTCGGACTGCTGCTCGATTATTTTACAAAACAGGGAAACAAAACGCTGGGGTACAATATCATCTTCCTTATCTGCGGGCTTGCCTACCTGGTGGCCTGGGTGACGATGCATTTCTTTGCTCCGAAGATGACGAGGGTGGAGCTGGACTAAGGACTACGATCATTTTACGCTGGAGCCTCTCACCGACAGCTCGGTATTCAACACCTTTGTCTCATATTTTGTGATGGGATGTTTGCTTTCGATGATCTGGATCAGCATCTCCATTGCCACCTGTCCCATCTCAAAAGCCGGTTGGCGTACGCTGGACAGCGGGGGGTGGAAAATGTCGGTCAGCATGGAATTGGTGAATCCGACGATGCCGATCTCTTCGGGGATCTTTATATTCCGCCGGGCCAGGGCCGTCAGACAACCCGTGGACAGCTTGTCGCTGGCGGCGACGATCGCATCCGCTCTTTTCTTCAGCCGGAACAAAGAGTCGACGGCCTGTTCCGTCTCGCTATAGATCAGCCCTCCGTATTTACAATATTTTACCAGCGATTCATCGAAGGGGATATGATGGTCGGCCAGTGCCGCCTTATACCCGGCCAGCCTTTCCTTTGTGATGGAGAGATGGGAGGAGATGGTGACATGCGCGATCCGTTTGAAACCAGACTGGATCAGGTGTTCCGTCGCCTGGTAGGCTCCGTTGAAGTTATTGGCGATCACCTTATGCGTCTGCATCTCTTCGGTGATCCGGTCGAAGAAAACGATCGGTAATCCCCGGTCGTGCAGCTTGTTCAGGTGGCTAAGATCGGTCGTCTCCGTAGACAGGGATACCAGGAGCCCGTCCACCGATCTTGAGGCGAGGTATTGCGTATTGGCGACCTCGCGTTCATAGGACTCATGGCTTTGGGAGATGATCACATAATATCCTTTTTTGTAGGCGACGGATTCGATGCCGTTGATCACCTGGGAGAAAAAGTTATTGGCGATCTCGCAGACGACGATGCCGATGGAGCGGCTTCGCTTTTCCTTCAGGCTGAGGGCTATGGGATTCGGGCGGTAGTTGAGTTTTTCCGCGTATTCGAGGACCAGCTTTTTCGTTTCGGCGCTGATCTCATAGCTCCCGCGAAGAGCCCGGCTTACCGTGGAAGTCGAGAGCCCGAGCGCCTTGGCAATGTCCTTGATGGTGATCGCTTCATACTTCATGCGTTCGTTAGTTCTTTTACAGGTTGGGTCTTGTTATCCGTTAATTATGTCTTTTTTACGGTTCATAGGGACTTGCCTTAAAATTAATCTTATTTTCGGTTAAACAATAAATTGTCTGCCATGCTTTCCTATCCCATCCGTATTGCGTTGATAGCCGCCCTGGGCGGCTTTCTTTTCGGCTTCGAGACCGTCGTCATTTCCGGCGCCGAGAAGACGCTGGAGGCATTCTGGCACCTGGGCAAATTTACCCAGGGTTTTACCGTTGCTTCCAGCCTGATCGGTACGGTATTGGGGTCGATCATCGCCGGTTTCCCGGCAAAGAAATACGGGCGGAAGAAGGTGCTGCAGGCGATCGCCTTTCTATTTATCATAGCGGCGCTGGGCTGTGCCTTTGTTTCGGCCTGGAGCCTGTTCATTTGTTTTAGGATCATCGGCGGACTGGCGGTAGGGATCTCTTCTGTCATAGCGCCGATGTATATTTCCGAGATCGCTCCGGCCCGTCTGAGAGGACGGCTTGCAGGATCCTTCCAGGTAAATATCGTGGCGGGTATCGTCGTTGCCTATCTTACCAATTACCTGTTCTCCCAGCTGCACCTGACCGATGCCTGGCGCTGGATGCTGGGCGTTATGGTGGTGCCTTCGGTGCTTTTTGCCATCCTGCTGCTCCAGATCCCCGAAAGCCCCCGCTGGCTTATTCTCAATAACAACGAAGACCTGGCGATGCCCGTCCTTGTCCGTTTAGGAGAGACAAATGTCGCCGAGGCCATCCGTACCATCCGCGCCTCCGTACAGCAGCACCAGGAGTCGCTGTTCCAGCGGCGTTATGCCAAGCCGATCCTGTATGCCATGCTGCTGGCGATGTTCAACCAGCTGGCCGGCATCAATGCCATCCTGTATTATGCACCGCGGATCTTTGAGCTGGCAGGCTTTGATAAAAATGAGTCTTTTAGTCAGCCGATCTATATCGGCGTTGCCAATCTATTTTTTACTCTACTGGCCATGACGTTCATCGATAAGTTCGGTCGAAAGAAGCTGCTGATCATCGGTTCGCTGGGTATGATCCTCTTCCTGGGTCTGACGGCCTCCGCCTTTCACGGCAACCTGTCGGGCAACAGCCATCTGCTGTTCTATCTCATCGGGTTTATCGCCTTCTTCGCCTTTTCCCAGGGGGCCGTCATCTGGGTCTTTATCTCGGAGATCTTCCCAAATTCCGTCCGTTCGCAGGGAGGCTCGCTGGGCAGCTTTACCCATTGGATCATGGCGTGGATCATCACCACGGTCTTTCCCGGTATCGTGGAAGGCAATAAGGAGGGGGGATATTATTCTTTTGTTTTCTTTGCCATTATGATGCTGGTGCAGCTGATCTTTATCTGGCGGGTAATGCCCGAGACAAAGGGGCGTACCCTCGAAGAGATCCAGCAAGACCTTGGTATAAAATAATTCGTATATGTCTGTTTTGAAAATTGGTTTATTCGGCATCGGTCTCGACACTTATTGGGAGCAGTTCTCCGGGTTGAAGCAACGATTGGAAGGTTATCTGCAGGACATCCATGACCAGCTGGCGGCTATTCATCCGGAGATCGTGAATGCGGGTCTTGTGGATACCCCCGATAAGGCTTTCGAAGCCGGGAGCCTTTTCCGGCGCAGCGAGGTGGACCTGATCTTTTTGTATGTCTCTACCTATGCGCTGTCCTCGACCGTGCTGCCCGTGGTACAGCGGGCAAAGGTCCCCGTTATTATCCTGAATCTTTCGCCGGAGGCGGCGATCGATTACGGGTCCTTTAATGCGATGACCGACCGGACGCGGATGACGGGCGAATGGCTGGCCTGGTGTTCGGCCTGTCCCGTCCCCGAAATAGCGAACGTTTTCAGCCGTGTGGGAATACCCTTTCACCAGGTGACGGGCATGCTGCACGACGACCCTCTTTGTGAGCAGGAGATCCGGGAATGGGTGGAGGCCGCCCGGGTCGCGCATACGATGGCTTATAACCGGCTGGGTTGTATGGGACATTACTACAGCGGGATGCTGGATATCTATACCGACCTTACCCAGCAATATGCGGGTTTTGGCGGACATATCGAACTGATCGAAGTGGAAGAGCTGGCGGCCCTTCGCAGGGAGGTCGGGGAGGAGGAAGTGGGGCAGCGGGTGCGGTTATTCCAGGAGGCTTTTGACGTACAGCCTGACTGTCCGTCGGCGGAGCTGAAGAAAGCCGCCGTCACTTCGGTGGCCCTGGACCGGCTTGTCGATCAGTACCGGCTTGGTTCGATGGCCTATTACTACAAGGGGACGGGGAACCCGGACAATGAGGAGGCGATAAGCTCCATCATCCTGGGCAATTCATTGCTGACGGCCCGGGGTATCCCCGTGGCGGGGGAATACGAGATCAAGAATGTGCAGGCGATGAAGATCATGGATAGTTTTGCCGCCGGGGGATCCTTTACGGAATATTATGCGATGGATTTTAAGGATGATGTGGTGCTGATGGGACATGACGGGCCGGGACATATCCGGATCGCGGAAGGGTTGACAAAGGTACGTCCCCTGCAGGTGTATCATGGCAAAGTGGGCAGTGGCCTGTCCGTGGAGATGTCGGTGAAGAACGGACCTGTCACCCTGCTATCCGTCGTAGAGCAAAAAGGCGGCGGTCTGCTGCTGCTTGTTGCGGAAGGAGAATCCGTTGCCGGTCCCATCCTGCGGATCGGGAATACCAATAGCCGGTATCGTTTTTCGATGGGGGCGCGTAACTTTGTCAACCGATGGAACAGCTATGGTCCTGCGCATCATTGTGCCGTGGGTATCGGGCATATCCATTCGAAGATCGAAAAGCTGGGGGCCCTGTTGAATATGGAGGTAGTAAAAATTTAATTCATTTGTAAACCATTTTATATGCGAACCTTTATCTGTTTTCTTATGGCGCTTTCTACTTTCTCGTATCGATCCCTGGCCCAGGGTAAAGACGCTGCGGCCGTCGCTGCCGCGGTGGAGTCATTGCGTAAGGCGATGATCGATCCCGAAAAAGCGACCCTGGACGCACTTGTCCTCGACGAGCTCAGCTATGGACATTCCAGCGGCGTGATCCAGGATAAAGCCACTTTTGAACAAGCCCTGCTGAGCAAGGCCTCCGATTTTGTGACCATCGATCTTAGTCAGCAGACGATCAGGGTCGTCGGCAATACGGCCTGGGTAAGACATATACTAACGGCCACTACCAATGACGGCGGGAAGCCCGGTACTACCCATCTTTCCATCCTTCTTATATGGGTGAAGCAAAAGGGGCAATGGCGGCTTCTGGCCCGGCAGGCGGTGAAAGTTGTCTGACGATCCCGCCTCCCCGAGTACAATTCCCGTTAGATCAGGGCGTTGCTAATATCCCACCGGGTGATCCCTGCTATTTTTTCTTATCCTATAAGGGTAAAGCCCTGCTGTTACGTCTTACCATGACAGTACATGACAGCTCTATGGGCGTGAGCCTTTAAATTTGTCGATCTAATATAACTTTTTGCAGCCATTATTGAAAATTCCCCTGTACCATGCCAATAATATTTCTCGGTATCATCTTTCATTTTATCGGCGGTTTTGCGTCGGGCAGTTTCTACATACCCTTTAAGAAGGTAAAGCTGTGGTCCTGGGAAAGCTACTGGATCGTCGGCGGTCTGTTTTCCTGGCTGATCATCCCGCCCCTGGCCGCCTGGCTTACCGTACCTCATTTTACGGAGATCATTGCACAGGCTTCTTCCTCCACGTTCTGGTGGACCTATTTCTGGGGGATCCTCTGGGGTGTCGGCGGGCTGATGTATGGTCTGGGTATGCGTTATCTGGGGATGTCGCTTGGTAATTCGGTGCTCCTGGGTTTTACCTCCGCCTTCGGGGCGCTGGTGCCTTCCATCTATTATAATTTTGTGCCGACCCCCGGAAAAACGACCCTTCACGAGCTCGTCACCACTTCCTGGGGGCGTATCGTCCTGGCCGGTGTGGTCATCTGTCTTATCGGGATCTATATCTGCGGACGGGCCGGCGTACTAAAAGAAAAGGAATTGCCGGAAGAAAAAAAGAAAGAGAGCATAAAGGAATTCAACCTGGTCAAGGGACTCATCGTCTGTACCATCTCGGGGATCCTCAGCGCCTGTTTCAACTATGGGATCGAAGCCGGCAGCCCGATGGCGGAAGTCGCCAACCAGTTCTGGAAACAATCCCACCCCGATTCGGTCACTAATTTTTTATACCAGAATAATGTCACCTATATCGTCCTGTTATGGGGAGGGCTCACCACCAATTTTATCTGGTGTATGATCCTGAATTTCCGGAACAGGTCTTTTGGGGACTATACCAATAAAAAGACCCCGCTGGCGAACAATTACTTTTTTGCGGCTCTTGCGGGCACCATCTGGTTCCTCCAGTTCTTTTTTTATGGAATGGGAGAGAGCCGGCTTGGCAATGGCGCCAGCTCCTGGATCCTGCACATGGCCTTTATCATCCTGGTGGCGAACCTTTGGGGTATTGCCCTGAAGGAATGGAAGGGGGTGAGCGCAAAGACACGGTTCACGATCACCACGGGGATCGTCGCTATCCTTATATCGGTATTATTGGTGGGGTATGGAAATTCGATGAAATAAAATAATTGTATAAAATAAATTATAATGTATGTCTGAAAAGAGTGTAAAAAAGGGACCCGCGGGCAGCGCCCCGGCGGGAGTGCAGGGATTTAAGCATGTCAGCTATCTGTGGGATGAAAAAAAAGCGGCAGAACTGGCCGGTGACGAAGTGGGCTTATTGATCTATCGCAGCAATCTCCTGGGCGCCGATCTCCGGCTTACCAATTATGGAGGCGGTAATACCTCCTGTAAGGCGATGGCCAAGGATCCTCTTACGGGTAAGTCGGCGGAGATCATGTGGGTAAAGGGCTCCGGTGGTGACCTGGGAACCCTGAAACGCAGCGGTCTTGCCGCGTTGTATGTCGACAGGCTGCTCAGCCTGAAGAACGTATACCGGGGCATCGAGCAGGAAGATGAGATGGTGGAGCTGTTCAACCATTGTATTTATGACCTCGCCTCGAAGGCGCCTTCTATCGATACGCCCCTGCATGGCTTCCTGCCTTTTGCCCATATTGACCATCTGCATCCCGATGCCGCCATCGCGATCGCCGCCGCCAAAGACGGAAAGAAGATCACGGAAGAGCTGTTCGACGGTAAGATCGGCTGGGTGGAATGGCAGCGTCCCGGCTTCGACCTGGGTCTGAAATTGCGTCAATGCCTGGACGAGAATCCCGGTATCCGTGGTATCATGCTGGGCTCCCATGGTCTTTTTACCTGGGGCGACACGGCATATGAAAGCTATATCAATACGCTGGAGGTGATCGAACGCTGTGCGCAATACCTCGAAGACAATATCGGGAAGAAAAGACCCGTCTTTGGGGGGGCGCGTCTGCAATCTGCTCCAAAGGAAGAACGTCTTGCACGCGCCGCTGCGCTGGCTCCCGTACTGAGGGGGTTCTGTTCCTCCAATTTGCGGATGATCGGGCATTTTACCGACGACGACAGGGTGCTGGAGTTTATCAATTCCAACGATATGGCCAGGCTGGCGCCGATGGGCACCAGCTGTCCGGACCACTTCCTCCGTACCAAGATCAGCCCGCTGGTATTGGATATTGGCATCACGGAGGATCTGAAGGATGTCAAAAAATTAAAAGAGAAGCTCACGCCGCAATTCGAGGAATACCGGAAGATGTATGCGTTCTATTATGACAGCTGTAAACATCCCAATAGTCCCGCCATGCGCGACCCCAATCCCGTGGTCATTCTTTATCCCGGGATCGGCATGTTCACTTTTTCAAAAGATAAACAGACGGCGAGGGTAGCGGCGGAATTTTATATCAATGCCATCAATGTGATGAAAGGTGCGGAAGCCGTCTCATCCTATACTTCCCTTCCCCGGCAGGAGGCGTTCAATATCGAATACTGGTTGCTGGAAGAGGCGAAACTACAACGTATGCCAAAACCAAAGGTCCTGTCGGGACGCATCGCCCTGGTGACGGGAAGTGCAGGCGGGATCGGGAAGGCGATCGCCAAAAAATTTGCCGACGAAGGCGCCTGTGTCGTCATCAACGATAACGACGAACAAAGACTGGCTTCTGCCCGGCAGGAGTTCCAGAAGCAATATGGCAAGGACGTTTTTGCAGCCGATCTCCTGGACGTGACGAATACCGCTACCATCCACCAGACCTATCGCGCCGCGGCGCTGGCCTTTGGCGGGGTCGATATCGTCGTCAACTGTGCCGGGCTGTCCATCTCCAAGCCGATCGAGGAACATACGGAAGCCGACTGGGACCTGCTCTATGATGTATTGGTAAAAGGACAGTTCCTGGTGACCCAGGCCGGTGTGGAGATCATGCGTAAACAGGCGACGGGCGGGGATGTGCTGAATATCGTCAGCAAGAATGCCCTGGTATCCGGTCCCAATAATGCCGGCTATGGATCCGCCAAAGCCGCCCAGCTTCACCTGAGCCGGTTGAATGCCGCCGAGCTGGGTCCCGATAAGATCCGCGTCAATGTCGTCAATCCCGATGCCGTCATCAGCGACAGCAAGATCTGGGAAGGCGCCTGGGCGGAAGGCCGGGCCAAGGCGTATGGCGTGGCGGTAAAAGATCTGCCTGCTTTTTATGCCAAACGGACCTTGCTCAACGAGATCATCTTACCGGAAGATATCGCCAATGCCTGCCTTGCCTTTGTCGGCGGACTGATGAACAAGTCGACGGGCAATGTCCTGAACGTGGACGGAGGGGTTGCGATGGCTTTTGTACGCTAGCCGGAAGCACCCGGATTGCCGGATCTTATTACTAAAAACCGATCGATGCAACGCATTGCCTTTACCATGAAGCTCTTTCCCGGCTTTGAAGCCGAATACCGGCGTCGTCATGAGACGATCTGGCCGGAGCTGGGGGCCTTATTGAAAGAAACAGGCATTGCGGAATATTCGATATTTTTGGATGAAGAAACCCTTTTGCTGTTTGCGTATCTGTGGATCGAAGATCCGGCCAAATTGGATCTTCTGCCCGCTCAGGCCATCATGCAGAAGTGGTGGGCCTATATGAAGGACATCATGGAATCGCACCCCGATCATTCGCCGGTGGTGCGGCCGTTGAAAGAGGTATTTTACTTTCCTTAAAATGCAGTAGTCATGCAGATAGAAAAATATAAGATAGAGGAGCATAACAAGTCTTTACAGAAGGAACATCGTCGCCGGCTGGATTTTATAACCGCCGGTCTGCCTGATGCAGAAGGCGTCGTTCAGAAATTGGTGGACTTCCAGGTTGCCATTCCCAGTTGGGCGTTGGGTACGGGGGGGACACGTTTTGGGCGTTTTTCGGGGGGCGGGGAGCCGCGCAGCCTGGAGGAAAAAATGGAGGACATCGGTTTACTTCATGCCCTCAATCGTTCCAGCGGAGCCATCTCTTTGCATATTCCCTGGGATATCCCGAAGAATGCAGCTGCCATTAAGGCCCTGGCTGCGCAGTTCGGGCTTCGCTTCGATGCGATGAACTCGAATACCTTCCAGGACCAGCCGGGTCAGAAACATAGTTATAAGTTTGGGTCCCTGCAAAATGTTCGGAAAGAAACGCGCCGGCAGGCCATCGATCATAATATCGAGGTGATCCGCCAGGGAGTAGAGCTGGGTTCCAATTCGCTGACCGTATGGCTGGCCGATGGTTCCTGTTTTCCGGGGCAATTAAACTTTCGCCAGGCATTTCAACATACGTTGGAGGCGCTTAAGGAAATTTATGCGGCATTGCCGGCCGATTGGAAGATGTTTGTAGAGTACAAAGCCTTTGAACCGAATTTTTATTCCACGACGGTCGGCGATTGGGGACAGTCCCTGCTCTATGCCTCCAAGCTGGGGCCGAAGGCCTATACGCTTGTCGATCTGGGTCATCATCTGCCCAATGCCAATATCGAGCAGATCGTCTCCCTGTTGCTGATGGAGGGAAAGCTGGGTGGTTTTCATTTCAATGATTCCAAATATGGCGACGACGACCTGACGGTCGGCAGCATCAAACCCTACCAGCTCTTCCTGATCTTTAACGAGCTGGTGGAGGGCATGGATGCCCGGGCTATGGATCATGCCAGGGACCTTGGCTGGATGATCGACGCGTCGCATAACGTAAAAGACCCGCTGGAAGACCTGCTCCAATCCGTGGAGGCGATCATGCTTACCTACGCGCAGGCCTTGCTGGTGGATCGTAAACGACTAGTGGCGGCACAACAGGCCAACGATACCGTTGCCGCCCAGGAGCTTTTACAGAACAGTTTCCGCACCGATGCCCGTGCCCTGGTGGCGGAAGCCCGTCTGCGGGCCGGTGGCGCGCTGGATCCCCTGTCGCTCTACCGCAACGAAAAAGTACGCGAACACTTAATAAAGGAAAGAGGCGCCCTGACGGTCGCCACAGGGTTGTAATATGAACGTTATAGCGATACTGGATGTCGGAAAGACGAATAAAAAGATCTTCCTCCTGGATGAGCAGTATAAGATCGTATGGGAGCGGTCGGATGCCTTTGCCGAGACGACCGACGAGGAAGGGATGGCCTGTGAGGACCTGGAGCTGCTGACATCCTGGGTATACGATGCAGTAGCCGATCTGAACAACCTGGAAGGGTTTGAGATCCGGGCGATCAATTTCTCTGCCTATGGGGCCAGCTTTGTGCACATAGGAGCGGATGGGATGCCTGTAGCCCCTTTGTATAATTATCTGAAACCTTTTCCCGATGCGTTGAAGAAAAAGTTCTATGCTGCCCATGGAGGTGAAGTGACTTTTTCCATGCTGACGGCCTCGCCGGTACTCGGTAGTCTTAACTCCGGTATGCAGCTTTACCGGATCAAGGAAGAACAGCCCGAGCTATGGGCCAGGATAAAGTACTCGCTTCATCTGCCGCAATACCTGAGCTTTCTGTTCACCGGCATAGCCTGCTCCGATATTACCAGTATCGGCTGTCATACCAATCTTTGGAATTTCTCCCAGCAGCATTATCATGAATGGGTCTACCGGGAAGGCATTATCGATAAATTGCCCCCCCTTCTTCCGTCGACAAATGTCCTGCGGCTTGCGCAGCCCGTCGGAACGACCTTTTCGAATATCCCTGTGGCTGGTGTCGGTCTTCATGACAGCTCGGCGGCCATGATCCCTTACCTGGAAAGTTTCCGGGAGCCCTTTATCCTTATCTCCACCGGTACCTGGTGTATCAGCATGAACCCCTTCAATGATTCGCCCCTCACCGTAGCGGAATTGCAAAAAGACTGTCTCTGTTATATCAGTTTTCAGGGTAGGCCGATCAAGGCGTCGCGTCTGTTTGCCGGGTATGAGCATGAGCAGCAGGTCCGGCGATTGGCTGCGCATTTTCAGGTGGACGCGGGGTATGCGAATGGGGTGACCTTTGATGAGGATCAGTTGTCGTCCACCCCCTTTCACCAGCGTGATCTGAGTTCGTTTGACAGTTTCGAACAAGCCTATCACCGGCTCCTGATGGATATCATGGAACAGCAGATCGCCTCTACCCGGCTTGTCCTTCATGGGGCGGAAGTCAACAGGATCTTTGTGGACGGTGGTTTTGGGAAGAACCAGGTCTATATGCACCTGCTGGCGATGGCTTTTCCGGAGATGGAGGTCTTTGCGGCGTCCATGCCACAGGCGACTTCGATAGGAGCCGCGCTGGCCATTCACTCCCATTGGAATGGCCGCAGCCTGCCGGGCGATATTATAGAATTGAAGTATTATAAATAGATTTTTAACTTTTCCCTGCAAGGGGGTAACTTGAAGCTTATTTATGAGAGTAGGTTTGTTTATTCCGTGTTATATAGACCAGTTTTATCCGCAGGTGGGAGTAGCTACCTTACAGTTGTTGGAAAGATCCGGTTGCGAAGTCGTATACCCCGCCGCTCAGACCTGTTGTGGTCAACCCATGGCCAACTCGGGTTTTGAGCATCTCACTACGGGTTGTAATGATCTGTTCATAAAAAATTTCCAGGAGTTTGATCACATCGTCTCGCCATCGGGCAGCTGCGTCCTGCATATAAAGGATCATTTGCATGAAGCTCATGAGTCGGGCGGCCCGGAGGCGGTCGGTCAGGGATCGGGTGCAAGCGCCATCCGTCACCGGATCTATGAGCTGGTGGAATTCCTAACCGACATATTGAAGATCGAGCGGCTCGACGCGCGGTTTCCGCACAAGGTGGGACTTCATCAAAGCTGTCATGGACAACGGGGGCTGAAATTGGCGCAGATGAGCGAGCTGATGGCGGCGCCTTTCTCTAAGCCGGAACGGTTGTTAAAGATGGTGGGGGGCATCGAGCTGGTGGAGCTTGACCGAAAGGACGAGTGCTGTGGTTTTGGCGGTACGTTCTGCGTGGCTGAAGAGGCCGTCTCCGTCAAAATGGGTAAAGACCGGGTTGCCGATCATATTCATCATGGAGCCGAATATATCACTGCCGCCGATATGAGTTGTCTGATGCACCTGGAGGGGATCCTCCACCGGCAAAAAAGCAAGGTGCAGGTAAAGCATATCGCGGAAATATTAAATAACCAGGGATGAGTGAAAACAAAAAAGATCATGCTGCCTTAGCGGAGGAGTTCAACAAGGATGAGCCCCGGGTGGATTGGCATGATCAGACGCTTTGGTGGATCCGGCAAAAGAGGGACAAGGCCGCCCACCAGGTTCCCGAATGGGAAGATCTGCGGAACCTGGCTTCCGGGATCAAGGAAAACGTTCTGTCGGATCTTAGCGGATATCTGCGGCAGTTTGAAGAGCAGGCTACCCGCAATGGCATCGTCGTACACTGGGCTGCGGATGCCGCCGAGCACAACGAGATCGTCTATTCCCTCTTGCAACGCAAGGGCGTCGATAAAATGGTGAAGAGCAAGTCCATGCTCACGGAGGAATGTCATTTGAATGAATACCTGGCACAGAAAGGCATCGAGGTCATCGATACCGACCTGGGCGAGCGGGTCGTGCAGTTGGCGGGAGAGCCTCCCAGCCATATCGTCCTGCCCTGTATCCATAAAAAGAAGGAAGAGATCGGGGAGATCTTTCACGAGCACCTGGGCACGCCTGCGGGCAATGCCGATCCGCAATTCCTCACTCATGCGGCCCGGCTGCATCTGCGGGAGAAATTCCTTACCCGCCGTGTGGCGCTGACCGGCGTCAATTTCGCGGTGGCGGAGACCGGTGAATTTGTCGTCTGCACCAATGAGGGCAATGCGGATATGGGCGCACATCTCGCGGATATGCACATCGCCTGTATGGGTATCGAAAAGCTGATACCACAACGCCGGCATCTGGGCGTCTTTCTCCGGTTACTTACCCGGAGCGCTACCGGCCAGCCCATCACCACTTATTCCAGCCATTTCAGAAAACCGCGTCCGGGTCAGGAAATGCATATTGTGTTTGTGGACAATGGCCGCAGCGCACATCTGGGGAAGAAGGATTTCCGGAGTTCGCTGAAATGTATCCGTTGTGCCGCCTGTTTCAATACCTGTCCCGTATACCGGCGAAGCGGCGGCCATAGCTATCATACGGCCGTAGCCGGTCCGATCGGGTCCATCCTTTCGCCCAACCTGGATATGAAAAAATATGCGGACCTGCCATTCGCCTCCACTCTCTGTGGTTCCTGTTCGAATGTCTGCCCGGTAAAGATCGACATCCATGAACAGCTCTATAAATGGAGACAGGTGATCGTACAGGAAGGCTATGCGCCCGCCGCCAAAACAGTGGCGTTGAAGACCATGAACTGGGTATTATCGAATCCGTCGGTCTATCGCGCGGCGGGCAAGACCGGCCGCTGGTTTATGCTGAACGTTCCTTTCACCGTGAACAACGGGCTCAATGCCTGGTACCGGCAACGGGACATGCCTGCGCCACCGCGGCAATCATTTGGAGAATGGTATAAAAAGAATAAATCATGAACAGCAGGGATAAGATACTGGATACGGTGAAGAAAAATCAGCCGGATCATCGGGAACTGCCGCCGCTGCCGGGTACGGTTGCCGGGACGGCAATGCCGCCGGCAGGAGGATCCGTGGCCGACCTTACCCATGCTTTTACCACTGTCCTGGAAGCCATCGGCGGCACCGCCTACCTGGTGTCCGGTTTTGATCGTATCGCTACGATCCTCCGCGAACAATTTCCCAGAGAGCAACATCCCCATATCGTATCCGGTTGTCCGGAGCTCTCCGGCTGGGCCGGGGCGCCTGATCGTAACGCCGATCCGCATACGCTGGAGAATATCGATCTTGCCGTTCTGCGGGCTCATTTCGGGGTAGCGGAGAATGGAGCCTGCTGGATCACCGAGGAGCGGATGATCCACCGGGCCCTCCCTTTTATCACGCAGCACCTGGCGCTGGTCATCGATCATAAGGATATTGTCGCCAATATGCATGAGGCGTATGACAGGATTGCAGGGTTGGAAGCCGGAACGACGGGTGAGGCCGGGCTGACGGATGGAGTTGGGGTTGAGGCTGGGGTCAGTACTTCTTATGGATTTGGCACTTTTATCGCGGGTCCTTCCAAGACCGCCGACATCGAGCAGTCGCTGGTGCTGGGGGCGCATGGACCCCGTAGTCTGATCGTTTTTCTGCTGGATGCGGCCATCTCCGATGCGGGGTTTTATTAGCCGATTTTCAAGAAAATTTCCTGGGGAGAAGTATTTTTTAGCATTTATAAGACTTGCGTTTTATTTGCTGAAAATTCAGACTTGTGGAAAGGGAATCACCAAAGGGGTTGAATGAAAGTGAGGCATTGGTATTGGGATTCGAGCCAAGTAAGCGTCCTTTTCTATTATTAATAAACATTATATTCTTTGCTTCCGCTATAAAAGCGTATTCGGATGCGGTAACTGCAGCAAGCAGGAAGCAGGAGGTACAAAGGATATTAGCTGCTACAGACTGGTTTGTTCACTACCAGGATAAAAAGACGGGGAGGCGGGTTTTGTCCGAATCGATTTGTATTCAATACGATCATGAAAAGCGCACTGCCATCTGCCTTGCCAGGATGAATTACGATGTCGTATTTGCCCCCGACGGAATGTTCCATAGAAGTCAGAAAAAATTTGATGTGTATTTGTTAAGAGACACGATCATTTTGGAGGCCGATCTGAAATGTGTTTCAAGTACGCGCCCGGATACGATTGCCAATAGGATCATAGGCGGTGGTAATCAAGCTCGTAGGATAATATTGGACATAAGATCAACGATCAGGGCAAAAGATTTAATAGATGGATTGCGAAGCGGTACCGGGAAAAACAATTTGATCAAGGAGATACTGTTATTTTATAGAAATAAATTCTATATCCTACCTAAAAGTTTGATTTGGAGCAAAAAAATATTTGATATCTTAAAAAGCGAAAAGGGCTACACTTGAAGCCCTTTTCAAATCTTTGTCGTTAGGGGGCTAAGTAAATAGCCCAGCCGCCGATACGACAAAGTTACAATTTATTTTATAAAAATCAATATCCCGGATTCTGCTTTAAATTCGGATTTAGCGACAGTTCCGTATTGGGAACGGGGAAAAGGCGCCGGAAAGTGTTGCCCGGATCGGCCGTTTTGAAACCCCATGCCCCTTCGAATTGTCCGAAGCGGATCAGGTCATTTCTGCGCCATCCTTCCCAGGCGAACTCGCGGGCGCGTTCGGGAAGGAGGCTGTCGACGGTGAGGGAACTGGTAGCCGGCTGGGCGCCGACACGGGCGCGGATCTTATTGACCAGCACGACGGGCGTCTGTATTTCCCCCTTGACGGTGGTGGAGGGGATCCCACCCCGGAACAAGGCCTCTGCCTTCATCAACATGACGTCCGCCAGGCGGAGGACCGGGACATCATTACCCTGGTTCTGCGTCGCCGGGTTCTCGTTCGGATCGGGGTAGAATTTTTTTGACCGGATGCCCATACACTGTGCAAAGATATCGTCTCCTACGTCCATCTTGGTGGGATCGCCGTTCAGCACCAGCGAGTCCCTGTACGTGACGTGCCACAGCGCAATGTTGGTCGGGGCGGGAAGATAAAGCAATACCCCCGGGAGCGTTCCGCCGGTATAGCCGGCGTATAAGGCAGGATAGCTGGCAGGATAGACGGCGGCGGGGTATACGGCCTGGAGGGCCGGTAAGAGGGCCGCGGGATACAACGAAGTATTGATGGTCTGGTTGGGGAAGTAATTTTGAGGGCCCCGAAGCCAGAATGTGTCCCTTATATCGCCCGGCAGCACAAAGTTCTGATGATAAAAGCCGGAGTCGGTGCTCATGGCGATGCTGCCTGCCGTCGGGAGGTTATACAGCGGGTAGGCATAGGAGGCGAAACCATAGCGGGTGAACTGGTTGCCGGGGATCAGGTTGGGGTCATAGGGGATGGCAAAGATCGTTTCTTTTATCTGCGGACCATTGTTTGGTGCGAAAACGGAACCATAGTTCGCATCCAGCGAATATACGCCGCTGGTAAGAATGCTGTCGGCCATGGCTACTGCATCTGCATACCGGGGGGTACCCGTATAGACGGCCGCGTTCAGGTACATTTTTTCCAGCAGGGCGAAGGCCAGGTATTTCGTAGCCCTTCCATAGGTGCTGGCATCAACGGTTGTCGTGAGCACCGGAAGGATGGATTTGAGGTCTTTTTCGAGGAACTGGAAGACCTGGGCCCGGGGCATGGTGGCGGGAGAGCCTACGACGGGGAACGTATCGATGATCGGCAGATTGCCGTACAGGTCCATCATAAAGAAATAGAACAGGTCGCGCATAGCCTTTAATTCCGCCAGGGCCGCCGGTTTGGTGGGGCTGGCGGGCGCCAGGCTGAAGACATTCAGCAGGGAGTTACACTGGTCGATGCCGCTGAATCCCCATGCCCATACGGTGGTGACATTTGTATGATCGGCCGTCCAGGTATGAAGATGTAATTGCCTGTACTGGCCGCCGTCGTCATAGTTGCCGTTACGGGCGGGGATGATCGCCTCTTCCGTCGATAGTTCCTGCATACGCCAGTATTCCACTGCATATCTTGTTCCTGCCGTACTATAGGACAGCTGCGTATAGACCGGGCCGATAGCCGCTGCATAGTCGGCGGCGGTGGTGGGGAAGTTGGCGGGTGTATATTGGGATTGAATGGGAACGTTGAGCTTTCGGCATCCCGTTGCCAGTAAAGCCAGGGCGCCTATAAATAAAAGAAACCTTGTTTTCATGATCTGCATTTTTCGATTTTTTTAGAAAATAACATTTACGCCGAACAGGAACGACCGTGTTTTTGGATAATAATCGTTGTTGTCGATGCCGGGCGTCAGACCGCCGATATTGATCTCCGGATCGATGCCCCTGTATTTTGTGATGATGAAAGCGTTGTTAACCGAGGCATACACACGCAGCCTGTTGATGGCCTTTATCTGTGTAGGAATGGTATACCCCAGGGTTGCGTTGTCGAGGCGGATATAGGAGCCATTTTCGAGGAAGCGATCCGAGATATAGGGAGCATTCTGATCGGCCAGCGATTCATGCAGCGAGAATCTTGGGATGTTCTGTGTCGATGCATCGATGGGATCGTTGAGCCCCGCCAGGGTCGCATTCAGGATCTTGTTGCCTGTTACCGCGCGGAAGAAGAAGTTCAGATCGAATTGTTTGTAGGTGAAGGTATTGTTCCAGCCAAAGAGAAGCATGGGCTGGGCGTTGCCTTCGACATGGAAGTCGGCGGTGGTGGGGCTGCTGGTCGTATCGCCCTTTGCGGACTCATACACACCGATGCCCTTTGCATTCTTCCCCATATAATGCCAGATATCGAAGGCCCCGATCGGCTGCCCTACCTGCAGGATCTGCGACCAGTTGGCGGATTGTCCTTTCCCGCCGAGGAAGGCGGTATTGACGGACCGTTCGTTGAACTGGCTGTTCGAGAGCGACAATATTTTGTTTGTATTGTGCGAGGCGGTGAGCGTGCTTCTCCAGCTGAAATTCCGCGTCTTTACGGGCGTGGCGTTCAGGGTAAGCTCGATCCCCTTATTGCTGATCTTCCCGATATTGGTGGTCAGGCTGGGGAAGGGATATTGGGTGGAGGACACCGGGTAAGACCAGATCAGGTTGGAGGTAGTCTTTATATAATAATCAAGCGAACCGCTGATGATGCCTTTCAGAAAGGAGAAGTCCGTACCGATATTTGTCGTGGCCGTACTTTCCCATTTAAGGTCCGGGTTGGCATTCTGTGTTACGCCAATCGCGTTGATCAGCTGTCCGTTGGAGAGGAATCTTCCGGTAATGCCATATTGCAGCTGTGAGATCAGCGGATCGAATCCCAGCGAATTACCGGTTACTCCATATCCTATTCTAAGCTTCAGCTCGTCGAGGAAGGTGACGTCCTCCAGGAATCTTTCTTTGGTCAGCCGCCAGCCTCCGGATACCGCCGGGAAATACCCCCAATGATTGTTGGCGCCGAAGGCGGAGGAGCCGTCATTACGGATAGAGGCCTGGAGAAGATATTTATCGTTGTATGCATAGTTCACACGGCCATAATAGGAGATCAGGCGAAGCGTGCCGATATTGCTGCCGTTGAAGGTGACCGTATTTGCGGGTGGATTGCTAAAGGCCAGGTTATTGGCGCCAACCTGGTCATTGCTGAAATTCCGTGTATTGACGCCGAATCCTGCGCCCAGCCGGTCCTCTTCCCAGGAATAGCCGCCCAACAGCCGGATGCTGTGAAGCCCAAAGCTTCTGTCATAGTTAAAGAAGGATTCCACGAGCTTCTTTGTACTTTCATCCGTGCTGCTGGCGGCTACGCCATTCAGGCCCCGGGCCAGTTCGGAGATGCTGTTGTAGTAAAGGTTCGTGGTCGTATCCTGTGTCTGGCTGGTCAGGCTCAGCGTATATTTCAGACCCGGCAGGATCTTCACTTCCGCTATTGCATTTGCTAAAGTGGTTCTGGCCCTGGACTGGTTCGAATTGTTGTTGATCAATCCCACGGGATTGGGACCACCCTGGGGATATTCGGAAGAATAGGTCCCGTCCGCCTCTTTTACATTGAGCGTCGGCATGAACTCCAACATACTGTTAAACACCTGGGAAGGGATCTGGTTGGCCGTAGAGCTGGTATTCAGGATGGTCAGCCCTAACCGTAGCCTGTCGTTGAAGGCCCTGTGTTCTACCGTGGCCCGAAGCGTGGTCCTTTGCAGCGAGCTGCCTTTCATGATACCCTGGTTATTCAGGTAGTTGATGCTGGCGCCGAAGACCGTAGTGCCGGTATTGCCGCCGAAATAAATGTTATGGTTATGCGAGAGGCCGGTACGCTGTACCTGTTTCTGCCAGTCCGTATTGACAAGGGTGTCATCGAATGCGCCGTTGCTGTGTCCGGGGACCAGCGGACGACCACCCGCGATCATGTATTGCCGCAGCTGGTCTCCTGTCAGCATGTCGATCTTTTTTGATACCTGCTCCGCTGCGACATAGGCATTATACGCCAGCCTGGACTGACCGGTCTTTGGCCGGCGGGTAGTGATCATGATGACCCCGTTGGCCGCCCGGGAGCCATAGATGGCGGTGGAGGAGGCATCTTTCAGGACGTCGATCGTGGCGATGTCGGAGGAGGCTACCAAGTCGATGGATGCGTCCGGTATTCCGTCGATGACATACAAAGGTTGTTGAGCGGAACCGGTACGCAGCGTAGAGGCGCCTCGCAGGATGACGACCGGCTGTGCATTCGGGTCGCCGCTCTTTGTGATATTGATGCCTGCTACTTTGCCCGCGAGCAATTCTCCGGGTGAGCTGATCACGCCGGCGTTGAAATCTTCTGCGGAGATAGAGGCTACGGAACCCGTAATACTCTTTTTAGTGGTCTGTCCGTAGCCGGTGACGACCACATCATTGAGCTGGCTGCCTTTACCGGAGAGAATGACCGGGATCGTCTTTTCAGTGCCGGCCCTTACTTCCTTGCTGGTATATCCTACATAGCTGAAAAGGATGATGTCTTCCGGACCGGTGACGCGCAGCGAGAATTTACCTTCTGCATCCGTGACGACTGTGTGGTGGCCGCCCTTAACCTGGACATTGACGCCGGGCAGCGGTGCATTGTTCTCGTCGGTTACTACTCCCTTTACCGTGCCGGGGGACTGCTGGAATGCATATGCCGCAACCGAGGAAAGAAAAAACGTTAGAAAAAAGAGCCTTTGGATGACTTTCATAACTGGGTGCTTGTTTTGGTGATGGTTGATTTTGATTCGATTAAGGATCGACGTTACTTATTGGAGAGCCGTTCTTTCAACTATACCGGCCAGAGGGCAAAGAGAGAAAAGGCATGTTAATGCATTGTGAATGGAATATTATTTGTTCTTACCCTTTCTGCTAAGAATTAACTTAGTGGAAAGTTTATTTAATAATTCCGTAATCGGGTATTGGTGGTAAACTGCACGCGCTTAAAAATCTTTGCGCCTAAATAAAACACTTGTATGAAACTTCTTTTATCGGCAGCCTTGTTCCTTTTTATAGCCGTCACTGCAGATTCCGGCTTCGACGATCTGCCAATCAATAAAGTACAGCTTATAGGTTCGCATAATAGCTACAAAAGGGCCATCGATACGGCCCTGTTCTCGCTGCTGCGGCAAAAGAATCCGAATGCGGCGCGGGGGCTGGAATACAGTCATATCGATCTGGCCGATCAGCTGAACCTGGGTCTTCGCAACCTGGAGATAGATGTGTATGCGGATGAAAAGGGTGGAAAATATGCACATCCAAAGGGATTGGAGTGGGAAGCTGCCGCACATCCTCCCGCCTACGACCCGGAAGGAGAAATGAAGAAGCCGGGATTTAAGGTTTTCCATGTACAGGATCTCGATTTCCGGAGCAACTGTCCCACTTTTGCAGGCTGTCTGCGGCAGCTGAAGGCATGGTCGGATGCGCATAAGGATCATTATCCTGTCTATGTTACGATGAACGCAAAGGACCAGGAGATCAAGCTCCCTGATTTTACGGTGCCCGAGAAATTTACCGCGGAAGTATTCGACCGTCTCGATAAGGAGATCCTTGACAACCTGGGTCGTGAATACCTCATCCTGCCGGATGATATCCGGGGTGTTTATCCTACGCTCGAAGGCGCCGTTCTGGCCGGTCATTGGCCCACGATGGGGCAGGCGAGGGGTAAATTTATTTTTATCCTCGACGAGGGCGGCGAACATCGTGATTCATATATCAGCGGGCATCCTTCCCTGAAGGGCCGGGTCCTGTTCACCGACTCGCCGGCCGGTACGCCGGAAGCGGCCTTTATGATCATCAATGATTCAAAAAAGGAAGGGGATAAGATCCGGGAGATGGTCAAAAAAGGATACATGGTCCGTACCCGGGCCGATTCCGATACCGAGGAAGCCCGGGCGAATGACAAGTCCAGTTTTCAGGCGGCTTGTGTTTCCGGCGCCCAGATCATTACGACGGATTATTACTATAAAAGCAAGTTTTTCCCTTCGGATTATTCGGTCCAGTTCGAAGATGGGAAATATATGCGGAAGGATGCATACTAGTTTCTTCTTATATTCGGGGTCGAATGAAGCATGCCAACATATTCGATTGGATCCGGGTAGATGAGTTTGCCGCCACTCCCAAATACCTGCAGCTGACAAATTCGATCCTCAAGGCGATCGAAACGGGTAAGATCAGGAAGAACGACCTCATGCCCTCCATCAACGAGCTTAGTTTCGAACTGGAGATCTCCCGCGACACCGCGGAAAAAGGATATAAATACCTGAAAAAGATGGGGGTCCTGGGGTCCGTGCCGGGGAAGGGTTATTTTATTCAAAACACCGATTTCCGCCAGACCCTGAAGATCTTTTTATTATTCAACAAGCTCAGCGCGCATAAGAAGATCATCTATGATGCCTTTATCTCCGCGTTAGGGGAATATGTCGTTGTGGACTTCTATATCTATAACAATGATTTCGGTCTTTTTAAAAAATTGTTGACGGACCCAAAGGAAGATTACTCCCATTATGTGATCATCCCGCATTTCCTGGAAGGGGAGGAGGGGGCGCCCGAGATCATCAATGCCCTGCCGAAGGACAAGCTGATCCTGCTGGATAAGAAGATACCCGGCATCAAAGGCGAATATGCCGCGGTATTCCAGAATTTTGAAGAAGACCTCTATGGCGCCCTGGAGAAAGCACGGGAACCGCTGAGTAAATATCATACGATCAAGCTCATTTTTCCGGGCTATACCTATCACCCCGTGGAGATCCTGAAAGGGTTCAACCGTTTCTGCCAGGAGTATGCCTTTAATTACAGGATCGTCCATAATATCGCGGAAGAGCCGATAAAGGAAGGGGAAGTATATATCAATCTCATGGAGGAAGACCTCGTGCTGCTGCTTGAACGCATTATCTCCCTGAAGCTGGAGCTGGGCCGCCAGGTGGGCGTCATCTCCTACAACGAGACGCCTTTAAAGAAGATCATCCTCAATGGAATTACGACCATCTCGACGGATTTTCAGCAGATGGGGATCATGACCGCCCGCCAGATCCTCGACAATACGCGGCGGCAGGAGGAAGTGCCTTTTTATCTGACGTTGAGAAATTCGTTGTAGATCGTCCGGCGTGGGTCCCGTCGCCAGTTCCGGGGCAGCCTTATTCCCCCGCATATTTCACCCCTATCTGTCCCCTGATCGCGTCCATCACCTTGCTCATCGTCAGGCTGAAGGCGTGCGACATTTTGGGACTTTCTATCCGTCCTTCAGCGAGGCATTGCATGACCTCGCGGATCTGGTATTCGAACCCGTTGACCATCGGTTCCAGTTGGATCGTCTGCGGCTGCGACGCCTTCTGATCGGCTCCCGGCCGCAGGACCAGCTTATCGTTCTTATACCAGGGCGAGGGCAGCTCGATGATCCCTTCCGTCCCGCAGATCTCTGCCTTTATACCGCTGGGACAGGCCAGCGTGGAGCTAAAAGCAGCGTTGCGCCCATCGTGGTATTGAAGGAGGGCGTGACAGGTCTCATCCGCACCTGTAGGGGCCAGGTGTCCTGCCGCCCGGATGCTGTCCGGCTCGCCCAGCAGCTGCAGACAAAGGAACAAGGGATAGACCCCGATATCCAGCAGCGAACCACCCCCCAGCCGCAGGTTGTAGAGCCGTCCGTCGGGGTTGAAGGGCGCCAGGAAACCGAAATCGGCCCGGACCTGTCGTACCGACCCGATCCTTCCCTCCCGGATCAGCTCCATGGTCTTTTCCATGATGGGCAGGAACCTTGTCCACATGGCTTCCATCAAAAAGACGTTATTGGTACGGGCCGCATCCACCATTTCCCGTACCTGTCCGTTGAACAGGGCCATGGGCTTCTCGCACAATACCGCCTTGCCATGCCGGAGACAGAGGAGGGCATGTTCGGCATGAAACCCATGCGGGGTGGCGATATAGACCGCATCGATGGCCGGATCGGCTGCCAACTGCTCATAGTTGTCATACCAGCGGGCGGCTCCATGCGCCGCGGCAAATTCGCGCGAGCGGCCGGCATCACGGGATGCCACTGCCTCCAGCCGGGCGCCTTCCGTCTGGGTCAGGGCCACGGCAAATTTATTGGCTATTTTTCCGGGGCCCAGGATGCCCCATTTACAGATCTTCATATAACCTGCAAAATACGTCCAAACCCCCAAACTCGCCTATCTTCGCAAAAAAATCAGTCCCGTATTATGCCCGTATACAGCGCCTTTATTTTCGACCTTAACGGAACGATGATCAACGACATGGAATTCCATAGCACCGCCTGGTACGAGATCCTCAACCAGGACCTGAAGGCCAACCTCACCCGCGAACAGGTCAAACGCGAGATGTATGGAAAGAATGAAGAGCTGTTGGACCGGGTATTTGGAAAAGGACATTTCAGCCGGCAGGAAACCGATACCATCTCGATGAAGAAAGAGCATCGCTACCAGGAGGCTTTCCGTCCCCATCTGCAGCTTATCGCCGGACTGCCCGCTTTTCTGCAAAAGGCGGAAGAACGAAAGATCCGTATGGCCATCGGATCGGCCGCCATTCCTTTTAACATCGATTTTGTCCTTGACAATCTCTCGATCCGTCACTATTTTGGAGCCATCGTCAGCGCCGCCGACGTGGCGATCAGCAAGCCTCACCCCGAGACCTTTCTGAAAGCCGCCGAATTGCTGCGGGTTCCTTCCGAAGCCTGCCTGGTATTCGAAGACGCCCCCAAGGGAGTAGAGGCCGCCCTCCATGCCGGTATGAAATGTGTGGTCCTTACTACCATGCATAAAAAGGAAGAATTCCTGGAATATCCCAACGTGGTTAGCTATATTGCAGATTATACTGATCCGATACTTGAAGAATTATTTATATAATGCCGCATCGTTGCAACGCCTATCGATCATCCTCCTCATCTCTCTCCTCACCGGATCGATCAACGGTCAGGCACAATCGCAATTTACCGTCAACGGCACCGTCCGGGATAAAAGGTCCGGGGAAGTATTGATCGGGGCGACCCTTTATCTGAAGGAGGCTCCCCGCTCCGGTATCACGAGCAATTCCTACGGGTTTTATTCCATCAGCGCCGCCCCCGGTAATTATACCCTGATCGCCAGCTTTACCGGCTACCGGCCGGATACGATCCCCATCACCCTGACAAGGAATATCCTGTTGCCCATCGAGCTGGGTGCGGGTGGGGATCAGCTGACCGAGGTGGTGGTCAGCGCAAGGAAGAAGAACGACAATGTCACAAAACCCCTGATGGGTGTTCAAAAGCTGACCACCAGCGAGATCCAAAATGTCCCGGTGCTTTTTGGGGAGAAGGATGTATTAAAGACGATCCAGCTATTGCCGGGTATCCAGTCCGCGGGGGATGGCAATAGCGGTTTTTATGTCCGGGGCGGGGGAGCCGACCAGAACCTTATTCTGCTGGACGAAGCGACGGTCTACAATCCCTCCCACCTTTTGGGTTTCTTCTCTACGTTCAACTCCGATGCGATAAAGGATATCACCGTTTATAAGGGAGGCATGCCGGCCGAATATGGGGGACGTCTTTCTTCCGTCGTCGATATAAAAATGAATGACGGCAACAACAAGGACTATCATTTTGGAGGGGGGATCGGTCTGATCTCTACGCGTCTCAGTGCGGAAGGACCCATCGTAAAAGACCGGGGCTCCTTCTCTATCAGCGCCCGGCGTACCTATGCCGATGTCTTTCTGAAACTTTCCAGCGACTCTTCCGTCAGCTCCAACAGTCTCTATTTCTATGACCTCAATGTAAAAGGGAACTACAAGATCGACGACAGGAACAGGGTCTATCTCTCCGGTTATTTTGGACGGGACAACCTGGGGTTTGGCAATACTTTTGGCATCGACTATGGCAATGCCACCGGCACCGCCCGCTGGAACCATATCTTCAACAGCCGCCTGTTCTCCAATACCTCGCTGATCTACAGCTACTATAATTATAAGATCCGTATCAATTCCGATAACAACGACATCAATATCACCTCGGATATCCGCGACCTCGATCTGAAGGAAGACCTGCAGTATTATGTCAATGCGGATAACAAGATCAATTTTGGTTTCAGCGCGATCCATCATACCATCTCACCCGGGATCATCTCCGCCACCAAGGCCTCCAGCTATAATTCCCTTGCTTTACAGAATAAATACAGCCTGGAGAACGCCGTTTATATCTCTCATGAATACTCCCCCGGCGACAAGGTCCATTTTGATTATGGTCTGCGGGCCACGGCCTTCTCCGTTTTTGGTCCGGGATATTTTTATACGTACGATTCCCTGGGGAATACCATCGATTCGGCCCATTACAATACGGGCCAGGTGGTAAAGACCTATTTCAACCTCGAGCCCCGTCTGTCGGCCAGTTTCCAGGTCAACGAAGCCAGTTCCTTCAAAGTAGCCTATAACCGCAACGTACAGGTATTGCATCTGTTGTCCAACTCCACCTCGGCCAACCCGACCGATCTCTGGCTGCCCAGCAGCAACAATGTCAAACCCGGGCTGGCCGACCAGCTGTCCCTGGGCTACTACCGCAACTTCCGTAACAACCAATATGAGTTCTCTTCGGAGGTCTATTATAAAAAACTGCAGAACCAGATCGATTACCGGAACGGGGCGGAGCTGATAGCCAATGAGAATGTAGAGTCGCAGCTGCTTTTTGGAAAGGGGCGGGCTTATGGGCTGGAGCTTTTCTTTAAAAAGAAGGTGGGCAAGCTGACGGGCTGGATCAGCTATACGCTTTCCCGTACCGAGCTGAAGATCGATGGGGTCAACAGCAACAACTGGTACCCGGCCAAACAGGACCGGACCCATGATATCTCGCTGGTCGGGATCTACCAGGCGTCGAAAAAATGGACCCTTTCCGCCACCTGGGTGTATTATACCGGCAATGCCGTGACCTTCCCCAGCGGGAAATATACCGTGCTTGGGCAGACCGCCTTTTACTATACCGAACGGAACGGGTACCGGATGCCGGCCTATCACCGGATGGATGTGGCGGCAACGCTGCAGGGGAAGAAGACGAAGAAGTTCGAGAGCAGCTGGACCTTCTCTGTTTACAATTTGTATGGGAGGGAGAATGCGTACAGTATCGTTTTTCAGAACGACCCTAACGACCCGACAAAGACCCAGGCCCTTCAATACGCCTTGTTCCGGTTCATTCCTTCGGTGACCTATAACTTTAAATTTTAACCGATGCAAAACCGCCTCCGCTATATCCTCTCCGTCGTCGTCCTGGTCCTGGCGGTCTATGGCTGTAAAAAAGTGATCAACGTAGACCTGAACAATGTCGCCGCCCAGATCGTGATCGAAGGGAATATAACCAACCTGGCTCCGCCTTACGAGGTCCGCGTGTCAAAGACCGTTAATTTCTCGGCCAGCAATGTCTATCCGCCCGTTACCGGCGCGATCGTAAAGATCACCGACAGCACGACGGGGAAGACCTACCAATTAAATGAAACGGATTCGGGGACCTATACTACCAGCGCGTTTAACGGTACACCCAGACATAGGTATGACCTGCTTGTCATAGCCGGGGGGCAGCAATACAAGGCCACTTCCACGATGCCCCGCAATGTAGCCCTGGATTCCATCACCTTTGCGGAGAACACCGATTTCAACAACAACAAGGATATCAATGCCGTCGTAAATTTCTTGGACCCGGTCGGTCCGGGTAATTACTACCAGTTCACGGAGACCGTCAACCGGCGACCGATACCGAATATTTTCGTTTTTGAGGATCGTCTTTCGGACGGGAAATATATCCAACAGCCCTTGTTCAACGATAGTTCATATCTGCAGAAGGGGGATACGCTGCAGCTGAATATGTATTGTATCGATCAGGGGATCTACAATTATTTCTTTACCCTTATGAACGTTACCGGCAACAATAACTTTCAGTCGGCTACCCCGGCCAATCCGAATACGAATATCAGCAATGGGGCCCTGGGTTATTTCAGTGCGCACACGGTCAACCGGATACGGTTGAAGGTCTATTAACGTGGGTCTGTCTAACCCAGGGTGGGAGAGGGGAGGGATTAACTTGATTTCCTGATTATCAATTCTGTTTTCAGGACTTTTATCATCGATTTCCATTCCGATACGTCCCGGTTTATCTGGTCGATCAGTAATTGAGCGGCAGTCTTGCCAATGTCTTTCACCGGCTGCGCCACCGTGGTCAATGGCGGGTCGATCAGACCGGAGGCATAATCATCGCTGAATCCCACCACCGCGATATCTTTTGGTATTTTCAACCCTCTTTTTTTTATTACCTGGATGGCTTCGATGGCCGTTGGGTCGTTGAATGCAAAAATGGCATCGGCTGGATTTTCCAGGTTTAGAAAATGGTTGACATAAATTTTTACTTTATCCAGGTCAAGGTCATACGAGATGACCAGTTCTTCGTCCATTTCAATATTGTTTTTCCGCAGGGCCGCCTTATACCCGTTCAGTCTTTTTACGCTTATGATCAAAGATGTTGGGCCGGCAAGATGGGCGATCCTTTTCCTCCCTCTTTGGATAAGATGATCCACGGCCCGGAAGGCCCCGTCATAATCGTCAACGATCACTTTGGGTGCTTCCATATCGTCGCAGACCCGGTTAAAGAATACGATGGGAATGCCCTTGCGATGAAAAACACCCAGGTGATCAAAATTCCTGGTTTCTTTTGTTACCGAGATCAGGAGCCCGTCCACCTGGTTGGCAAGCATCACCTTTGTATTCGCCACTTCTGTCTCATAGGTCTCATTGGATTGGCTGATGATCAGGTTATACCCCGCTTTTGCCGCGACTTCCTGCGCTCCGATGATAGCTTGCGGAAAATAAGAACCGGAAAACTCGGGGACGATAATGCCGATCGTGTTGGTCTTTTTGGTGATCAGGCTTATTGCCAGCATATTCCGCTGGTAATCCCATTTCTCCGCCAGTTCCAGCACTGCCTGGCGTGTGGCAGGGTTTACGTTTGCATGTCCCGTCAATACTCTTGATACCGTCGATTTGGATAGATTTAATTCTTTGGCTATATCGATGATCGTGACTTGGTGACGCTTCATAGCTGTTCTTTGACACAAAGAAACGAAAGAAACGCGGATTGGGAATGTTCCCGTTTGTTGGGAACGTTCCCATTTGGATTTTAATCTCAAAAACGAATGCCGCGCGTGTTTTACCGATATATTTGGATACCAATCCTATGATGGAAGACCGTATTGATCACGTCCATGAATAACGATTGTTATATGAAGAAAATTACCCACGATCTCCTGCTCCATTCCGGCCTGCTCCTGCTGTTCTGTCTGATTTTCCACGTCTCCTTATTCGCTCAGTCCGTCACACTTAAAAATGAGGTCTATCGCCTATCCCCCGGGAAAGGCGGAGCCTTTACGGTAGAGAACAAGGATGGGGCGGCATCGACATTCCAACCCGTTTTTACGATCTTATACCGGGCCGTCAACCCCGGCCTGTGGAAATACCAGGACAGCTCCAGTAATTTAGTCGTTCCCCGCTGGAATTACCTGGACAGGAAGGGGACCACCATTGTGCAATATGAGGCGGCGAAGGTCATCCGGGTCAGGGCCGGCGGGTACAAAATGGATGGCAATGGTATCGTGTGGCTTTTCCCGCCCGACTCTTTATTCCAACTTTCGGCGACGGTGGAATTGGAACAGGGGACGGGGGAACCCAAAATATCGTTCAGTTTTAGCCCCCGGAAAGATGGATGGTTTTCCGTCGGTTATGCCGGGGCCCCGGAGATCAACCCGGAAAAGGTAGAAAGCATATGGCAGCCGTTGGTATGGCAGGAACGGCGATTTCCCGCCCTGGCGATCCTGTCCATGGAACATATGTGCCCTCTGCCGGCGGTTATGGTAGGTGTAAAGGGATCGATCACTTCCCTGGTCGCCGACCCTTCCGAGGTCCCTTTCCGTTTGCCGACCTTTGACAACTCCGGCTTTGGCGTATCGGTCCGCAATGAGAAGGGCAATGCACAACCGGAGATCTTTGCACCCGTATTCGGGCAGCCGGCATCGAAAATGAAGGCGGGCGATGGCTATCATTTTTCTTTCCGGCTGCTTTCAAGAAAAGGGAGCTGGCTGGATGCCTACCGCTATATTGCGGAATCCATTTATCATTTTCACGACTACCGGAGCAATGGCACCGTCTCCCTCAACGAAACGCTGGAGAATATGATCGATCTGGCGATGAACGATGTCTACAGCGGATGGAATAAGGACCTCAAGGCGTTCGACTATACGACGGATGTAAAAGGCACAGTCAAGCTTGTCTCCGCCCTGCATCCCCTTTCCCTGGCCCTGATCACCGACAACCCGGAAATATATGCCCGGCGGGCGTTGCCGATGATAGAATACCTGATGTCCCGGGAAAAATTCCTGTTCGCGATCAGCGAGGGAGAGACATCGCAAAGCCCTTCGCATCGGATGAACGGGCCTGCGGCCGGTGTAGCGGAACTGGCTTCCCTCTATAACATGTCCAAAGAGCGTAGCCCGGTATTTGCTCACTACGCGAATGTGTTGTATGATAAAAGGAGATCGCTGAACCTCGGGCAGGTGCTTGAGCCCGGCAGGTGGCAGGACGCCCTTGCTATCTATCGGATGACCAGGGATCGGCGCTACCTGGACAAAGCAGTGGAAAAGGCTTCGGCCTATGTTGCCCGACGGATCGACACCACTCAAACGGATTTTTCGGATGCTCACCTGGGTGGAAAGGGCCGGTCACTGAATGACGGAGGCCAGTTCTGGGTGGATTTTTCTCCGCAATGGATGGACCTGCTCGAATTGTATGAAGAAACACACAACAAACGGTTCCTGGATGCGGCCCTTTACGGCGCGAGGATCTATACTTCTTATGTCTGGCTGCAACCAGCCGTCCCCGCGGGAGAAGTGCTGATCAATGGGAAGGGAGTGCTGGGAATGGATGCCTCTTTTAATAAGATCAATCCGCAGCCGATGGCCGCGATGCCGCAGAAAGTCCCGGCCTGGAGGGTTTCGCAGATAGGGCTGACGCCCGAAGCATCGAATACGTATATCAATAATCCCGCTGTTTTCCTGACGAACTATGCGGCCTATATGATGCGGCTGGCTTTTTATACGGGGGATCGTTTTTTACGGGATATCGCCCGGTCGGCAGTCGTGGGCCGTTATGCGAATTATCCCGGTTATGACATCAACGTGGAATATACCACGCTCTATCAACGGCCGGACTATCCGCTGCGGAACTACAACGATCTTACCTACAACCAATTTTATTATAACCATATCTGGCCGCAGATCGCGTTGCTCACCGATTTCCTCGTTGCCGACGCCCTGGACAGATCGGGAGGTAGGATCAGCTTTCCTTCTCAGAATGCCGAAGGGTATGCTTATCTGCATAGTAAGGTCTATGGCGACAGACCGGGGAAGTTCTATGAGGATACGGGCGTACGGCTATGGATGCCTAAGGGTCTGCTGCGGACGGATAATATCCAGGTCAATTATGTGTCGGGAAGGGGCAACGACAATATATATTTATCGCTCCTGAATCAGGCGGATGCTGAAGTCCGCGTAAAACTAACCTTCAACCCGGATGTGCTGCCCATCGACTTACAACAGCGATATGCCGTCCGGGTATGGAAGGACAACCGGCCATCGGCGCCCGCTTCGTTATCGAACGGGGAACTGACCATCGGCGTCAGCCCAAAGGGCATTACCGCCCTCTGCCTGGAAAACATCCCGGTAAAGACCCGTTTCCAGGGGTTGGTATCGGATACTTCGGTTCGCCCCCTCTCCGAAAACAGTTTTTCGGAATTGTCAACGGATTATGGCAAGGTAACGGGCATGCTTATTTCCATGGGAAAGTCGCTTAGCAGCGGTTATATATGGCTGGAAGCCGGTGAGAAGGTACTAAGACGGGCCAGGCTTCGTTACCGGACCGGTAATGACTGGAAGGAGATCGTCGATGCGGCGTATCCTTATGAGTTCAGCATCCCCCTGGCGGATGGGGACCGGAACATCGAATGCAAGATCGACGGGGAGACCCCGGACGGAACGACCGTAGAGTTGGGAAGCCTTCTTTTAAAGAAATAAGATATGAATGTACGCATGAAATATTGGCAACTGTTTTTGATAGTATCGGTATACGCCGGGAGCATGCAGGCGCAGGGAAATGCGCAGCATCCCGAAAAATGGTCCGCCAATTGGATCTGGCAGCGGCAGGCTGGTCCTGCGAATACGTGGATGGCCTTTCGGAAAACATTCTCCATCGGCCGGGTTCCTTCCTCGGCGATCGCAAAGATCGCCGTAGACTCGAAATACTGGTTATGGATCAATGGGAAGATGGTCGTGTTCGAAGGCGGGTTAAAAAGAGGGCCCGATCCACTGGATACCTATTATGATGAAGTCGACCTTGCGCCTTTTCTCAGCCCCGGAACCAACTCGATAGCCGTGCTGGTTTGGTATTGGGGTAAGGAAGGGCATTCTCATATCAGCAGCGGACAGGGCGGGCTGGTCTTTGAATGCCGGTTCGGTGCACAGTCCCTTCTCAGCGATGCCACCTGGAAATTGAAAGTACATCCCGGATATGACACCGTGCTTACCGGGCTGCAGCCCTACCGGCCCTTGTCCGACTTCAATGTGATCTTTGATGCCCGAAAGGATATCCCCGGATGGATGGAAAAAGGATATGACGACGCGTCCTGGGAAAATGCCATTGAAAAAGGACAGCCTCCCTGTAAGCCCTGGCATGCGATGATCCGGCGGCCGATCCCCTTCTGGAAGGATTCGGGGCTGAAGGATTACGTCGGTCCGATCCGGAACCAGGCGGGCATGGGGGCGTATATCACGGCCACCCTTCCTTACAACGCCCAGTTCACCCCCTGGCTAAAGGTAAGGGCGCCCGCGGGGCTGATGATCGATATCCGGACGGATGCTTATATGGACGGCGGCGGGCATAATGTACGGGTGGAATATACCACCAAAGAAGGGGAGCAGGAATTTGAATCCTATGGCTGGATGAGCGGGCATAACGTCTATTATACCATTCCTTACGGGGTAGAGGTCCTGTCGTTGAAATACCGGGAGACGGGATACAACACCGAATTTGCCGGAGCCTTTAGCTGCGATGATGATTTTTACAACCGGCTGCGGAAGAAATGTCTGCGAACGACCTATATCAACATGCGCGACAATTACATGGACCCCACCCGGGAAAGGGCCATGTGGTCGGGTGATTTTATCATACAGAGCGGTCAGACCTACTATGCCTTCGATAGGGCGTCCGATGCGCTGACGAGGAAGTCCATGCTCGAGTTCGCCCATTGGGAAACGGCGGACAGCATCCTGTATTCTCCCATCCCGGGTCCGCATGCGCCCCTGCCCTTCGGACCTTACCGCGAGCTTCCGCTGCAAAGCCTGGCCAGCATTGGAGAATGCGGCTTTGGCAATTATTTCCTGCACACCGGCGATACGGCTACCATGCGGGAGGTATATCCTTATGTAAAAAAGTACCTGGCCAAATGGAAGATCGGACCGGACGGCGGGGTGGTCCACCGCCCGGGTAAATGGGATTGGGCCGATTGGGGCAACGATATCGATATGCCGCTGCTGGACAATACCTGGTATTACCTGGCGCTGAAGGAAGCCATCATCATGGCCAGGCTTTCCGGCAGGGACGCGGATACGGCAGCCCTTGCGGCTCAAATGAAAAGCGTGGCGGCTCATTTCAACGCGACCTATTGGAACGGCACGGCCTACCGGTCGCCGGGCTATAAGGGAGAGACGGATGAACGGGGCAATGCCATGGCCGTCCTTTGCGGTTTTGGCGATGCGACGAAATGGGCGGCGCTGAAAAATGTATTGGTCACACAGGTCCATGCCAGCCCCTATATGGAAAAGTTCGTGCTGGAGGCCTTGTTCCGGATGCAGGAGTCCGCCGCAGCGTTGACAAGGATGAAAGACAGGTATACAAAAATGGTGGAGAGCAGCAGCACCACGTTGAGCGAAGTGTGGGAAGGCGCCGGTATCAATCATGGCTGGTCCGCCGGTCCGTTGACGTTATTGTCCCAGTTCGTCGCCGGGATAGCGCCCCTCACCCCGGGTTATACCACCTATGGCGTACTACCGCAGCTCGCGGGGCTACACTCCGTACATGCCACCGTAGCCAGCGTGAAAGGAAAGATCGACGTGGAGATCGCAAAGAGCGATAGTGGCTTTCACCTGAAATTGTTGTCTCCTGCAGGCTGCACCGCGCTGGTCGGGATACCCAAACACGAAGTGAAGGGATCCATCAGCATAAACGGGACCCTCGTCTTTACGAACGGTAAAAAGGTAAGTAACCGTTCCGGGGCAGACTATGCAGGAGAGAACCATGACTATTACCTTTTTACTGTAACCGGAGGCCAATGGGATCTTCGGGCCAATTAATCAGGATACCAATATGAAACGATCAATCCTCTTCATCCTCATCGGGCTAATCATTGGGATCAGCGCATCCTCCCAGGGACCAGGGCTTAGGTCCGGATCTTTACAGATTGACTGGTCACGGAAGGGCGATGGCTGGCATATAAACAAGATCAGCACGGACGGGCATTCCTTATCGCATCCTGCCGGGTATTATACGATCCTGTATTCATCGGGCCAGCCGGTAGAGGAGCTGGTGAAACGAAATCAATTCGGGGAGGCATTCACCTTCTATCCCGACACGGCCATCCCATCCGGCGACAGCGGGGTCGATTTCAGCCAACGGCTGCCGGTGGCGGATATAGCAGCTTCCTGGAAAACAGACCCCTTATCTTCAACCGATATCCGGGTGGAGATCCGCCTCAGGGTAAAGAGCGACGGGTATTTTTCTATTGCCAGCCCGACCATCGCCGTCATCGACCGGCAGGACCTGGCATGGGGCATGGTGCCGGGCAACTGGTATGGCAGGGAAATACAAAAGGATCTTCAGCTTGCCGGGAAATACAGCCAGGGACTTCCTGCCATACCGCTCATGGCTACGGAGCGATCGACGATGACGCTGTGCCCGCTGCTGACCACGCGCGAAGGCGTCACCCTCGCCGTCATCCCTGATCCCAACACCGCGGAGGACCCCTGGGCCTATGACAGGTCTTCGAGGAACATTACCCGGCTGGGCATGTCCACGATGGATCGTCATTATGCGCTGACCCCTGTCGCCTTCTCCCCGGTATTGGGTCATGCCGGCTCTTATGCGAAGGCCGGGGAGACGTTGGTCTTCCGTTTCCGGTATACCATCCGGGCATCGGGATGGTTCCCGGTATTTCGTCATGCGGTGGAAGACGTCTATCATTTTTCGGATATGCTAAAGGTCCAGCAGCCTGTTGTCTCTTTAACCGAACGGATGCGGCTTATTCAATCCTTTCTGCAGGATGACAGCAACGCACACTGGAACACCTGGGAGTCCGGCGGGCTCCCCATCGGGGCAAATGGGACCAAGAATGCCGATATCGGGGCCATGTGGATGCTGGCAAATAACTGCCAGGATTCAACCATGCGACGGCATATTCCCTTTGTTCGGAATTATAAGCTCGCCCAGCAACAAATGGGGCCGGGTTTTTTCCAATATGCGGCGACGGGTGAATATGGCGGGAAGAATGGTTTTAATTCGGAAGTCGGCAACTGGGTAGAGCCTCTTTTCACGACCTATTATACCCTGGTGGATCTCGGCAACATGTTGCTCTTTCAACCGGGAGACAAAGAATTGAGAACGCGGATGCGGCTGGCGGCCGAAAAAATGTTGAGCTGGCAACATGCCGACGGGAGCTGGGACGTGGGCTATGACCGATTTAGCCATCGTCTTACCTTCCCCGGTCTTTTGGACCTGCGCCCGACATGGTATGGCCTGCTGGCGGCCTACCGGGTGCTGGGAGATCCCCGTTATCTCCGGTCGGCCCAAAAAGGCGCGGACTGGTTGATCACCCGGGGCGTCGATAAAGGATATTATCTGGGTGTATGCGGTGATGCCCAGAATATATGGGATTTTGCGACGGCCCAGAGCGCACAGGCCTTTCTCGATCTATATGAAATAACAAAAAAGGGTACCTATAAACAGGCGGCTATCGAGGCCGCAAAAGTATATGCGACATCCATCTATACCTACCCCGCCGCGGGCACTGCCATAAAATTGGTGAACGGGGCCCGACGGCAGGATTGGGAGATCAGCCAGGCCGGGCTCGGGGTAGAACATCCGCAGGGGTCCGCCCCGGAAGCAGGACCGATCCTGATCACCAGCTTTACCGGTCTTTTTGTCCGGATATATGAACTGACCCATGAGTCCTTATTCCTGGATATGGCCCGGGCTGCGGCGCGTGGAAGACATGCTTTTATGGATTCCGTGTCCGGTCAGACGGTTTATTATTGGCAGGATATGGTAAGGGTCAGGGAAAGGGTGATGGAGTTCCCTCACCAGGGCTATTGGTCGATCGGCTGGATCACCGACTACCTGCTTTCGGAGATCAGGCTCCGGTCAAAAGACAGTATAGAATTTCCCCACGGGTTTATGACGCCAAAAGTGGGACCACATGTCGCTTATGGTTTCGCCGCAGGCACCCTCTATGGTGAAAAAGCCAGGCTGTGGATGCCGCCGGGTCTCTTCCATTGCGGTAATCCCAGCCTGGAATGTGTGACGGCCCTTTCGGAAAACGCAAAAAAATTATATGTGATGGTGCTGAATCAATCGCCCGGACGACAGACGGGCGCTGTCGCGATCGATCTCGATAAGATCATTCCCGGCCACGCTGAAAAAAAGATCCATCTTGAATTGGCCGGGTGGGGATTGGATGTGATCACGATCGATCTGTAAGCATTGGGAACGGTTGCAGCAATTGGGAACATTCCCATGAACATATATACAACGGAGACGCATAAACAGATCGCCCTTTGGTTTATTTTCGGAACATCTTATCCTTCCATCCTCCGATCATCTTTCTTTCCGCATTAAACCTTCCTATCATTCAAACAGCATGAAAACTATAAAGAGCCTTTTTTTAGTAGCAATAGTAATCCTGTCACTCCCCGGAGGAACGAGCGTTTGCCTGGGGCAATCCGCAAACAAGATGAAAGCGTATGAGGTCGCGGTGTATTATTTTCCGGATTATCACCGGGATACTACCAATGAAAAATGGCATGGCATGGGCTGGACCGAATGGGAGATCGTAAAGGCGGCGAGACCGAGATTCGCCGGACATCAGCAACCCAAGGTCCCTTCCTGGGGATATTTCGATGAAGCCGACCCGCAATGGGCATCAAAAGAGATCGACCTGGCCAGCAGTCATGGGATCGATGTATTTATTTATGACTGGTATTGGTATGAGAAGACGGGCCAGTATTTACAGGAGGGGTTGGAAAAAGGTTTTTTAAAGGCGCCGAATCGCCGGAAAATGAAATTCGCGCTGATGTGGGCGAACCATGACTGGCTGAATATCCATCCTGCCACATTGGACAACAACCGGATCAGGCTTACAGAAGGAAAGGTTTCCTGGTCTTTATGGGACACCATCTCCACCTATATCGTGGAAAAATATTTTAAACAGCCGAATTACTGGAAGATAGATGGCAAGCCCTACTTCTCCATCTATGAGATCATCACCTTTATCAACGGGCTGGGCGGGATCGACAACGCGAAGGCAGCGATCGCCCTGCTGGAGGAGAAGACAAAAAAGGCGGGCTTTCCGGGTGTTCATTTCAATATCATGAGCAATATGGTGAGTGATGAAAAAATGAGATCCATAAAGGGGCCGAACGCGCCCGTCCGGGCCGCGCAAATGATGCAGGCATTGAATTGCAGCAGCGTCTCCACCTATTGTTATATTCATCATTACACCAATATGAGAAAGGACGGGTTTCCCTCGATCCCTTATGAAAAGGCTTTTGCTTCCGCGCAGGAGTTCTGGACAAAATTCACTACGCAATATCCGGATATGCTATATACTCCGAATGTGTCGATGGGGTGGGATGCAAGTCCCCGTTGTATGCAGACCGACAAATTTGAAATGCGAGATTATCCCTGGACGCCCGTACTGACCGGCAATACGCCGGCGGCCTTTAAAAAGGCCTTGCTGGCGGCGAAACAATTCCTGGACAGCTATAACCCGAAACATAAGATAGTGGTCCTGAACTCCTGGAATGAATGGACGGAAGGCAGTTATCTTTTACCCGAACGAAGGACCGGGACCGGCTACCTGGATGCGATCAAAGCCGTTTTCGGGGAATGACCGATCATCGGAATGACATCGATGGTTCCCCGGAATGACAACGATTGTTTTTTAAATTAAAATCAGCAGCACATATGAAACTTTTTCTTCTTACACTATCGGTTTTCCTGCTCGGCTCTTCTTCAGAGCGTTCCTTTGGCCAGAAGCCTGCCATTGGCGCCATCCGTTGGGATGCCTGGATAGGAGACCTCGGCGAAGGCCTGGTGGATGCCAACAATGTGGGATTACAGGTGGAAAAGACCCTGGGTCCTCACCGGTACCATTACCGGGCGCCTTTTTTCAGCAAAGAGATCAGCTACGATTCCATTCAAACCAGGGGCGCCACCCAAAAGATCATGGACGAAGAGATCCGGCTGGCTAAGTCGGCGGGGATCGATTACTGGGCCTTTTGCTGGTATCCTTTTCATAGTGGTCTCGATACGGCCCGTACCTTATACCTTGCCAGCAAACATACGGGCGATGTCAAATGGTGCGTGATCCTGGGTACCAACCCGTTCAGGAACGAATCGGATGCGCCCTGGCTGGTCAAACGGTTTAAAGAAAATAACTATCAGAAAGTGGCGGGTGGCAGACCCCTGGTATATATCTTCCAGAAGATAGAGTTAAAAGTGATCGATCGTATCCGGGACCTATGCAAGGAACAGGGAGTTCCGCCTCCTTATGTGGTGGTCATGGATTTTGTCCCCGCCACCGCAAAGGCAATGGCAGAAACCCTGAAGGCCGATGCCCTCAGCTCTTACAAGAGCGCAGCCGGTAAGAATGGAGAGCCCTATTTCCCCGTCCTTCCAAAGGCCGATAGCATCAACTGGGAAAGATATAGCAAATCCGGTATGAAGATCGTTCCCTGGGTCACCACGGGCAGGAATACAAAGCCGCGTATAGATCACCCCGTAAGATGGGCTACGGTTCCTCCCGAACAATGGGTGGCCGATGGAACCCCTGAGCAGATCGCCGACGATCTTGCCAATTGCCTGCAATGGACGAAAACCCATACGGAGGCTTGTGAAGCCAATGCCATCATTATGTACGCGTGGAATGAATTTGATGAAGGCGGGTGGATCTGCCCGACATTCGGCAACGATCATTCCAGGCTCGATGCCATACGAAAAGTTATAAAAGGGCAATAGTCCCGCTTTGTCGATCAAAACCAACGATTCTGTCTATTTAAAAACTGCTGTATGAAAAAAAGATGCTTCTTTAAGCAAACTGATCATGTAAGGGCCCTGTTATCATGGTTTGTCACCGGTGTATTATTGTTATTCGTCACCGGGATAAGCGCACAAACAACAAAACCTTCCGCAGGCTCTTCCCAACGGATAACGGGAAAAGTAACGGATGCAAGGAGTGAGCCTTTGTCGGGAGCGACCGTTAAAGTCGTGGGAAAGGACATTGCCACGCGGACAGACGCAGACGGGATGTATAGTCTCTCCGCAGCGGCTATTAAGGGGGCGTCGCTGTCGTTCTCTTTTGTGGGATATAGTCCTAAGGAGGTCAAAATGGATGCGAATAAGACCGTCTATAACATATCATTGGAGGATGCGGTCGCCGGGTTGAATGATGTGGTCGTTATAGGATACGGGACGGCGAGAAAAAAAGATATCACCGGCTCCGTGGCTTCCATCAGCGCCGAAGAGCTGACAAAGACGCCTATTGCAAACTTCGCGCAGGGGATGGAGGGTCGTGTGGCGGGTATGCAGATCACCCAGAATTCCGGGGCTCCGGGCGGGAATATCAGCGTCCGGATCCGCGGAACGAACTCGATCAACGGGTCTTCGGAACCGCTGTATGTCGTCGACGGTCTGCAGATGACCAATGATGGCGGCGTCAGCGATATGAGCTCCCTTTCGACGATCAATCCCAATGATATAGAATCGATAGAAGTCCTGAAGGATGCCTCCGCGACGGCCATTTATGGAGCGAACGGCGCCAACGGGGTCGTCCTCATTACGACAAAAAGAGGAAGGGCGGGCCCGACCCGGCTCACCTATGACAGCTATGTCGGTACCCAGAAGATCACAAAAAAGATAAAGGTCATGGACCTTCAGCAATGGGCGGCATTGCAAAATGGCGACGGCGGTTCAATGAATGCCTTTCCCAATCCCGACACCCTTGGCAAAGGCACCGATTGGCAGGATGTCATTTATAGAAAGGCCCCGACCCAAAGCCATAACTTATCGCTGTCCGGCGGCTCCGCGCAGACAAAGGTATCCATGTCCGCCAATTTCCTCGACCAGGATGGCATCATCATCCATTCCAATTTCAAACGATATTCTTTCCGCACCAATGTCGATCATAAGATCAATGACCGGTTCAAGACCGGGGCCAGCCTGTTCAGCAGCTATTCCCAGTATAATGGCATAACCGTTTCCGGCACGAATGCGCTGGATGCCACTTTTACCGGGGTCGTCGGCGCAGCGCTGGCGGCGCCCCCCATTTTGAAGCCGTATAATGCGGACGGGAGCATCGATGATTTTGCCGGTCAGTTCAACGCGAAATACGCGGGGCAACCCAATCCTTTATATGTTGCCTCCCCGCTGCAGCTGCAAACGGTCAAACGAACATTGGCCAACGTATATGGAGAGGCGACGATAGCCAGGGGCCTGACCTACCGGGCGTCCTTCAGCGGCGACGAGATCAGCCAGCTGAATGATTTTTATTCCTATGTTTCCGATATTACGCCTGTTCAGCGGAATAACAATTCAGGATCCGCGGGGAAGGCCAATACAAATAACCTGTTGTTATTGCATGAAAGCGTGTTGAGCTATCTGCGATCTTTCGGAGACCACTCCCTGAAATTTACCGGGGTATACGCGACCCAGAGCGGCCAGTACAATTACAATTCCATCTCGGCGTCGGGTTTTCCGAATGACCAGACCCGGAACGAAGCGCTGCAACTGGCGGCCGCCGTTACGGTGAATACCAACCGCACCAGCTATCGGCTTGACTCCTACCTGGCGAGGTTAAATTATGGATTCCGGCATAAATACCTGTTGGATCTTACGGGCAGGTATGACGGATCGACAAAATTCGGAGCGAATAACAAATATGGGTTCTTCCCCGCGGCGTCGGCGGCCTGGAGGGTCATCGACGAAGATTTTATAAAGAGGCTGCATTTTTTGAGCGATCTGAAAATAAGGGCCAGCTATGGATTGACGGGAAATGCCGGAGCCTTGCAGCCATATAGTTCCCTGGCGCTGGTCTCTTCCACCAGTGTATATGATTTCAATCATATTGCTGTCAACGGTATTGGCCCGACCTCCGTTCCGAATCCCGATCTCAAGTGGGAAAGCTCGCTGCAGACGGATATAGGGCTGGACCTGGGCCTGTTCAATGACAGGATCACCTTTGTCATGGACGCCTATGATAAGACGACGAATAACCTGCTGTATGTCAAATTACTGCCTTTGTCCTCCGGATTTGCAAGCATACCCGGCAATTTTGCAAAGATCGACAACAGGGGATTGGAGTTCGCCACCAATGCGAAGATCCTGACCGGCAAGTTCCAATGGAATCTCTCCGCGAATCTGAGCATTAACCGGAATAAGGTGTTGGGTCTGGATGGGGTGACGAATGAAACCTTTTTAAATACGTACTCGCTGTTAAAGATCGGTCAACCGGTCGGGGTATTCAAGACTTTCGTTTTTAATGGGATCTACCAGCTTGGTGAGCCGGTATTGCCGGGGTCCGGCAGCACGGCCGGGGGTACCAAGGTAAAAGACCTGAACCATGACGGGCAGATAACGGCCGACGATGAAACGATCACCGGCGACCCGAACCCGAAATTCATCTATGGATTCTCGAGCAACTTTAATTTTATGCATTTCGATCTCAGCGTTTTCTTTGCCGGATCGTATGGGAATAAGGTCTTTAATAACGGCCGTTTTGCGTTGGAGAACCCCAACGGAGGATTTAATAACGTGGAGGAAGAACTGGTCAACCGGTGGACGCCGAAAAACCCGAGCAATGAATACCTTGGCATCGGCGCCCTGGCAAGGAATGTCGTGACCGACCGGTATGTGGAAGATGGTTCCTTCCTTCGGTGTAAGAACATCACGCTTGGCTATACGCTACCCCGGATCAAAGGGATCTTTGGCGCCAGGTTCTATGTCAGCGCCAACAATGTATTCATCATCACGAAATATAAGGGATATGACCCGGAAGTGAATTCCTATGGGAACTCGACCACGCAGCTGGGGATAGACAATTTTGTCTATCCTTCGGCCAGGACCTTGCTGGCGGGGCTGCAAATAACCCTTTAGTCATACGTAACCCTAACCAAGCCGTCATTGACCACCGTTAATAATTTATACAATGAAAAAATCGATTGCCGCCCTCATAGCCCTGTTCATCTTAGCCGCAGCCATTTTGCCGGGTTGCAGCAAATTGAAGGAGACGCCTTATTCAGCGATCTTCAACAATGTCTTTTATAAAACATCCAATGATGCCGAGGCCGCATTAGCTGCGGCGTATGATCCATTGGCCAGCATGTATCTGGGACCCTCGACGATCATGGCTTCCGATTTCAGCGCCGACCAGGCCTACCCCAGGATCGTCGTGGGAAGGAACACGATGACCAGCTTTAGCTATGACGCGAATTATACGCTGCAAAAGACGAATGCCCGGCTTTACGAATCGCCGGAGCAGATCTGGACCTCCGGTTATGCAGGGATCGAGCGGGCCAACCTTCTTATCGAGAATATCCCCGCCATCGACATGGACACGGTCCGGCGAAATTCCATTGTCGGGAATGGGTATTTTTTGAGGGCTTTTTATAATTGGATGCTGTCGAAGAATTTTGGGGATATTCCGCTGAAACTGAAGAGCACTTCGGGTGTGGGCAATGCCTTTACCGCCAAGAGCGCGATGGCCGATGTATACAAGCAGATCTATTCCGACCTGGACCAGGCCATCCCCCTCCTGCAGTCCTATGCAACGGGCACGATCCGAAAAGGGGAGCCCTCCAGGGAAGTCGCCATGGCATTGTACGCCAAAGCGGCTTTGTATATTAGTGATTGGCCGACGGCGGAGGCGAAAGCAGTCCAGGTGATCAATTCAGGGGTGTATCACCTGATGCCGAATGTATTGGACGTGTATGATGTAACGAAAGAAGATGCCGCGCGGCAGGAAAACATGTGGGCTTTTGAGAGTGAAAGCGTCAGCCTGGGAAGACACCAGAACCTTACGAACCTGACCGGTCCCGGCACCTTCGCCAGCGTGGTATACGGACCTGCCGGCTCCGGTTCCATGTTCGTCTACGAGGCCTTTTTTAATTCCTTCGATCCCGTGGATAAGAGAAGGTTATTAATGGATACCAGCGCCGTGAACACCGCCGGCGTAAGAATACCGCAGAAAACCATAACGCCTATAACTCCACAAGGGGTCCTGATCAAGAAATACATCGATCCGAGCCCGGTGATTGCAGGCTCCAGCGGATCGAACATACCGATCTTGCGGCTGGCCGATATCTACCTGATCGCGGCGGAGGCGGAGGCGAGACTAAATGGGGCAACGGCTGCCGCCTATAATTTCGTGCTGCCGGTGCGTCAGCGGGCGGGGCTTGCCAACCTGCCTGCGGGGCTTAATCAAAACGATTTTATAAATGCGATCCTGCAGGAACGGTCCTGGGAATTATTCGCGGAAGGGGACCGGTGGTACGACCTTACCCGGACCAATACCTTTCTGACCGTGATCCCCAAGGCCGTAAATAATGTATATCCCGTGCGGACGCCGGCAGCGCGGAACCGGTACTTCCCGATCCCGCTGGATGAAATAAATGCAAACCCCCTGTTGAAGCAAAACCCCGATTGGCAATAATGCATTCCATTGTCGATACCAGTGTGATCGTGATCTTCTCCGTCTTTATCATGGCGGTGGGTCTGTCCTTTGCTGGAACCGGAAGGAACCTTCGTTCGTTCTTTGCCGGAGGAGAAGCCGTGCCCTGGTCGATCGGCGGACTGTCCTTGTTCATGAGCTTTTTTTCGGCGGGGACCTTTGTGGCCTGGGGATCCATTGCCTATAAATACGGGTGGGTGTCGATCACCATTCAATGGACCATGTGTATCGGAGGGCTGGTGACGGGGCTGTACCTGGCGCCAAAATGGAAGGCTTCGGGGAACCTGACTGCCGCTGAATTTATAAAAGAGCGCCTGGGAGAGAAGGTCCAGAAGATCTTTATCTGGATCTTTATGCTGGTCTCCCTCTTTATCAAGGGTTCCGTTCTCTATTCCGTGGCAAGGCTGGTCAGTTCCTCCCTTGACTTCCCCCTGATACCTTGCACCGTCATCCTGGGATTGTTTATGATCGTCTATACGGCGGTGGGAGGAATATGGGCGGTCATGGTCACGGATATCTTACAATTCGTGGTGCTGACGGCGGCTGTCCTTATCATTATCCCGTTGGCGCTGCATGCTGCCGGGGGAGGCGGTCAGTTCCTCCGGAATGTACCCAAAGGCTTTTTTAATCCTGTGAATGGCGAATATTCTTGGGGCTTTCTTTTTGCTTTTGCGGTCTACCATATTTTTTATATCGGGGGCAACTGGACCTTTGTACAGCGTTATACCAGTGTGGCCACGCCAAAGGCTGCCTCGAAAGTAGCCTATCTTTTTGCCGCTTTGTATCTCATAAGTCCCATACTCTGGATGCTGCCGCCCATGATCTATAAGACCATCAATCCCGGCCTGCATGGGCTGGACAGCGAGAACGCTTACCTGATGGTCTGTAAGCTGGTACTGCCTGCCGGTCTGATGGGGCTGATGCTGACGGGTATGTATTTTTCCACGTCCGCCTCGGCCAATACGGCATTGAATGTATCGGCCGCCGTTTTTACCAACGATATTTATAAGGGAACGATCAACCCGCAGGCATCCGATAAAAAGCTCATGCGCATCGCCCGGATCTCTTCCTGGTTCCTGGGTCTTGGAATGATCGGTATCGCGCTCCTGGTACCCTATATCGGCGGCATCGTCGGGTTCACCTTAAGCATCGGCGCCGTCACGGGCGGACCCTTGCTGGCGCCGCCTCTCTGGGCCCTTTTTTCGAAAAGACTGACGGGCATCGCTACCCTGTATATAACGGGGATCTGTCTTGCGGTGAACCTCCTCTTCAAAATAGTCCTGCCGTTCACCTCCGGGTTCGGATTGAACCGGGCCGATGAAATGCTGCTGGGTGTCGGGCTGCCCTTTGTCCTGCTGACGATGTATGAATGGTATGCCTGGCGGCGTGGTAAGATCAGCGAGGAATATACCTGGCTGAAAGAGCTTTCTGCCGCGCGGGAGAAGGGCAGGATCCTGGCTGTTTCCCAGGAAGAGAAGTGGGAGACGGCCCGGCAGAACCGGCATGGGCTCCGGGTCATCGCCTTTTCACTGGCTTTTATCGCATTCCTTTTATATGGCCTGTGCTTATTTACGACAAAAGGCATTACGGCGGTGGTGATCATCGCTACCGGGATCCTGCTGTCTTCGCTGATCCCCTTATTGGCGGCCCGGAAAGACCGGTTGCCGGACCCCCTACCAAAAACAAAAAATGTATAGTCGAATGATGAAAGAAGGATTTGTACCCGAACGGAAAGCGGAGCATAGATCATATAAGGCCGACCTGGTGGTCGTAGGCGGCGGCCTTTCGGGAGCCTGCGCTGCGATAACGGCTGCCCGGGCCGGTATTAAAGTAATACTGGTCAGCGACAGACCGGTATTGGGCGGTAATGCTTCCAGCGAGATAAGGCTCTGGATATTGGGTGCGACCTCTCATATGGGCAACAATAACCGCTGGGCAAGGGAAGGAGGGGTAGTAGATGAAATATTGGTCGAGAACACCTATCGTAATCCCGAGGGCAACCCGGTTATCTTTGACACGGTATTGCTCGATAAAGTGGTCAGTGAGGTCAACATAACCTTATTATTGAATACCATCGTTTATAAGATCGAAAAAGCGTCTGATTCCGAGATCTCCTCCGTCACCGGTTTTTGCAGCCAGAATTCCACCACCTATGAGCTGGGGGCGCCTTTATTCTGTGACGCTTCGGGTGACGGCATCATCGGCTTCCTGTCCGGCGCTGCCTTCCGGATGGGGGCGGAGAGCAGGGGGGAGTTCGGCGAGAAATTTGCGCCATCGAAGGAATATGGGGAGCTGCTGGGGCATTCTTTATATTTCTATTCAAAAGATACCGGGAAACCGGTAAAATTCATTCCTCCTGCCTATGCCCTCAAAGATATCAAAGGGATCCCCCGGTATAGGAATTTCCGGGCGGGCGAGGACGGCTGTCGTCTCTGGTGGATAGAATACGGGGGAAGACTGGATACGGTACACGATACGGAGACCATCAAATGGGAATTATGGAAAATAGTATATGGGGTATGGGACCATATCAAAAATTCCGGTGAGTTTGCGGATGCGGAAACATTGACGCTGGAGTGGGTAGGAACCATACCGGGCAAGCGGGAAAGCCGCCGGTTCGAGGGCGATTATATCCTGCGGCAGCAGGATGTGGTAGAGCAGCGCGAATATGAAGATGCGATCGCATATGGAGGCTGGGCGCTTGACCTGCACCCGGCGGATGGCGTGTACAGTGACCAGCAGGGGTGTATGCAATATCATTCAAAGGGGGTCTACCAGATCCCCTACCGGTCGATCTACAGCAGGAATATCTCTAACCTTTTCCTGGCAGGGCGCATTATCAGCGCCACCCACGTAGCCTTTTCTTCCACCCGGGTGATGGCCACCTGCGCCCTTACGGGGCAGGCTGCGGGCATGGCGGCGGCTTTGTGTACACGATATGGAGTAAAGCCCCGCGATCTGCGGTCGCCCCGGTTTATGCGGCGGCTGCAGACGGAGCTGTTACGGACCGGTCATTATATCCCAAATCTTTGCTGGAAGGACAGCGCAGACCTCCTGGCAGAAGCCTCCCTTTCCGCCTCCAGCGAGCTGGAGCTATTGGAGATCCCCTCTGACGGGCCTTTGATCGGGCTGGATTTTCCCATCGCCCAGATGATCCCCGTCGATGGCGGTATCCCTGCGATAGCCGTATCACTGGTAGCCGTAGCCGATACCCGGCTGGAGGTCGAATTGCGTATCAGCAGCAAGCCTTTTAACCATACGCCGGATGTGATATTGGAAAAGCAGACCTTCTTCCTGCGAAAGGGGGACAACAACGTGACCATTTCCTTTAGCGCGGCGACGGAGCAGCGTCAATATGTCTTTATCTGTTTTGGCAAAAACGAAGGGGTAAGTGTCAGGGGGAGTAACTGGCGGGTCTCCGGGCTTCTTTCCGTGACCAATAGTTTCAATAAAGCGGTATCCAACTATGGCCGGCAGGAGCCGGAAGGAGACATCGGGGTTGATGTTTTTGAGTTCTGGTGCCCCCAGCGCCGGCCAAAAGGACATAATATTGCCATGCGATTCAGTCCGTCGGTAAAATGTTTTTCCGCGGACAAAGTAGCCAATGGGGTAGGGCGGCCCGTACGGGAGCCGAATGCATGGGTCGCAGCCCCGGGGGATAAAAACCCGCAATTGAAAATGGAATGGGCCCGGACCCGGCGGATAATAAAGGTCACTATCGCATTCGATACCGATTTCGATCATCCGATGGAATCATCCTTACTGGGGCATCCCGAGAACGTAATGCCTTTCTGCGTGCGGAATTACCGGTTACGGGATGATACCGGCAGCATTGTTTATGAAAAAAAGGATAACTATCAATCCATCAATGAGATTGAATTTCCGGAGCCTCTTTTGGTAAAGAGCCTGGTATTGGAGGTGGACCATCCTTCCCCACATGTTCCGGCAAGCGTGTTTGCCGTCCGGTGCTATGAGATCAGGGCTGATAGCTTTTGATCTTATTATAGAGCGTTTTGCGGTCGATCTTGAGGATCTCGGCGGCCCTGGATTTGTTATAATTCACCTGTTTGAGGACGTTCATGATGGTGTCATATTCTGCCTGTGCCGCGGCGTTCTTCAGGTCCATTTCCTTGGGGGCGATCGGCCGGGAGGAGGGGGAAGATGTCACCTGCATCTGTCCGGATCCCTGGGTATACATGTTGGTATCCACGATCTCCGGGGGTAATACCCGGGCATTGATCAGACCGGAGGAGGTCAGCAAGGCTGCGCGGCGGATGACGTTCCTGAACTCGCGTAAGTTACCCGGCCAGGAATAATTGAGGAAGATCTGCATGACATCCGGCTCAAACCCTTCTACTTCCTTATTCAGCTCTTTATTGGCTTTGTCGAGAAAGAAATCGGCAAACAAGGGGATATCCTCTTTGCGGTACCGGAAGGCCGGCAGCATAATAGAGAACTCATTAAAACGATGGAAGAGGTCTTCGCGGAACCTTCCCTTGCGATAGGATTCCTGGAGGTTCTCATTGGAAGCCACGATGATCCGGACGTCCACGTCCATCTCCTTTGTGCCTCCTACGCGTTTGAATTTCCGTTCCTGGATCACCCGTAAAAGGGCCGCCTGGATCTCATAGGAAAGGTTGGCTACCTCATCGAGGAAAAGGGTGCCTCCGTTGGCCAGCTCAAAATGACCTTCCTTATCGTTGAGCGCGCCGGTAAAGGCGCCTTTTACATGTCCGAAGAGTTCGCTGCCCGCCAGTTCCCGTGACAGGGTACCGCAGTCCATGGCGATAAAGGGCTTGTCCTTGCGGACGCTGTACTGATGGATCGTACGGGCGATCACTTCCTTACCCGTTCCGCTTTCTCCATATAGAATAATGCTGTAATTCGTTGGGGCTACCAGCTCTATTTGCCGGTATAGTTCCCTCGTGGCGGGAGCCTGTCCTACCAGGAACTCATCGTCATTGGAGGGTTTGCCTGTTTTCTTGCCATAGTTGGCGGCTGCCGTTGCCGCGGCGGAAGGGGTACCGGCGGTCTGGCCCGGGGCCCTGCCGGTGGCGGGCTGCTGAAGGGCCCTGCCGATCACGTTCAGCACTTCCTCGGGGATCAGGGGTTTTGTGATATAGTCGAAGGCCCCCGCCTTTATCACATCCACTGCCGTTTTTATATCGGAATAACCTGTAATAATGATCACGATCGCGTAAGGGTCGGCCTGTTTGATCTCCCGTAAGACCTCGCGTCCTTCCTTGTCCCCAAGACGGAAATCGCACAAAACCACATCGAACTTCGACTCCTTGAATTTTGCGATCCCTTTGTTTCCGCTATGGCTGGCGTCTGTTTCGAACCCCTTCTTCTGTAAAAAGCGGCCCAGCAGGTTGCACATATCCATATCGTCATCTATGATCAGAATTCGCTTCATAAGTGAGTTTTACTAAGTAAAGTTACTACTAATTCAATATTACAGGAAAAAGTACGATCGGGGTCTCTCCAAAGGGTGGTTTACTCTTTTGTATAGGTTATACATTCTAAAACCCTTGCCAAATTCAAAACCTCTTCTGGAAGAGGGTGATTATCCTATGGACGTGTAAATAATTCCCCATATTGGGGAATTTGCTGTCCGTAAATATACGAAGACCGGGAACATCCGGTTTTGTTTACAGGCGGATCGGCGGTTTTTGACCGGTGATCCGGCCCTTCTATTGTATGGCAATAAAATTGTAGCTATTTCCGGGTGGAACCGTGGGTTTTTTATTTGATGGCTAAGAGGAAACAATTATGAAGACACTTATTGGTAAAGTCCTGATCGTTGACGATGAGCTGGATATTTGTTACTTACTAAGCGGGATGTTGAAACAACGGAGCTTTAAGACCGGCTTTGTGAATTCCTTATCCGATGCAGTTGTCGCTCTACAGACAGATACTCCCACCATTTTATTTTTGGATAATCATTTACCGGATGGTTTTGGTCTGGATTTTATCCCCTATGTAAAAAAGAATTATCCCGAGATGAAGGTGGTCATGATCACCGCGCATGACAGCGCCGCTGAAAGAAAGATCGCCTATAATGGCGGGTGTGATCTTTTTGTCGCAAAGCCATTGAGCCGCAAACTCATCGATGACGCCATCGACAAGCTGTACAACCCGGATCCCTCCGAGAAATTACAATATAGCCTGTAGCCCAATATAGCTTGTAACCGGAATAGCCCCCTGGATCTCCTTGTTTTTCTACTTCTCCTCCACCCATATCGACACCGAACCTGCGCCCACTTTAAATTCTCCCTTACCATCTCCGTCCAGCGTGATCTTTTCTTCCCGTTTGCCAAAGTAGTCGTGGAATGTTTTTCCCGCGTGTGCCTTGCCCATTTCCATCGTTTTTGTGCCGTCGTCCCCGTTGCTCAGCAGCACTGCGCAACCGGAACCGGGATGTTCTTCATCGCCCTCGCGTGTCCATCCGATACAATTTCCATGATCCAGGTAATCCCGCTGCGTGCCATAGGCGAATATTTTCCGGGCCTGCATCAGTTTATCGATATTCTCGCAGGCCGGCAGGAAGATCTCATATTCGTTGCCGTCATGTCCTTTGTCCTTATAAGTGGCACTGTACAGGTCCGTATAAAATACACAGGGGTATCCTTTTTCCCTGAGCAGGATGGCGGCATAGGCCAGGGGTTTGAACCATTGTTCGACCGGGGCCTCCAGGGATTGCAGCGGTTGTGTATCATGGTTACCCACGACCGTAACCGACCGTTCGGGATTGGCCGCCACCAGGGTATCGTTGAAAAGGGTAGTGAGATCATAGTCTTTGCCCTGTTTGGAGGCATTGACAAAATTATGATGCAGGCTGGCGTCGAAAAGGGACATCCGTCCTCCCGTTGCTTCGATGTATTTCTGGAGCAGGGGCAGGTTGCCCGGGGCCCAGTATTCGCCTACGGCAAAAAATTCCTTCCCCGTTGTCTTTCGCATATGATCCAACCATTCGTTCTCGAAGTCCGGGGAGATATGTTTGACCGCATCGAGCCGAACGCCGTCGAAGCCCGTCTGTTTGCAGTACCATTCCCCCCATTTCTTTAATTCCTCGCGTACGGCGGGGTTGCGGAATTCGATATCGTCATACATCAGGTAGTCATAATTGCCTTTTTCGTCATCCACCACTTCTTCCCAGCCCTCGCCATAGTCGTTCAGGATGCTATAGATCGCCGTCTCTTTTGTCTTATTGTCATAATCCACTCCGCTAAAGCACTGGAAGTTCCAGATGAAAGGAGAATATTTCCCCTTGCGGCCGGGGAAGGTGAATTTTGTATAGGCTTCGATATCGAAGGGTTCGCTGATGAATTTGGTCCGGTCTTCGGGATCGACCTTTCGTACTTTTATCAGTTCCGGCTCATCGGCGCCTGCCTTATGGTTGAGGACGATATCCACATAGACCTGCATCCCGGCATCGTGTACCGCCTTGATCGCGTCCATGTATTCTTTCTTCGTACCATATTTTGTACGGACCGATCCCTTCTGATCAAATTCTCCGAGGTCATAGAGATCGTAGATGTCATAACCGATGGAGTAGGTCCCGTTGGTGCCCTTGCAGGCAGGTGGAAGCCAGACGGCGGTAAAGCCCATTTCTGCGAGACGGGGCGCTTCTTCTTTTAATTTTTTCCATAAGCTGCCGTCGGTGGGGTAGTACCAGTGGAAGTACTGGAGGATCGTTCCGTTTTGCATAAGAAGGATATAACCATAAATAATACCATAATGAATTGGCCGGTAAATCTTGCTCAGAATGTAGAATATTTTGCACAAATCCCGTTTTGAGAAGGCGGATCCTGTGTCTTGGGGAGTTTGGCAAGGATTTTCGATAGCGTATAGAGAGGCAATACCGCTTCAAACAAAATCAAACACTATGAGTACTTCAAAAGTATTAGTCGGTTTTCTTGTTGGTGCGGCAGTAGGCGGCGCACTGGGGATCTTATTGGCACCCGATAAAGGCGAGGAGACACGCCGGAAGATACGCGAGAAGGGCGCTGATCTTGGCGACTCCCTTTCGGAATGGGGAGATTCGGTCAAAAGTAAGTTCAATGATGTGGTGAACGATGCAAAAGAGCATTTCAACAAGACAAAAAGTTCTATGTCTTAATATATAATCATGGAAGAACAACAGAACGATATCGATATGCTGCTCTCCGATGCGGGTGACTATGTCGAGACGCGAACGACCTTGTGGAAGTTAAAGGCGATCGAAAGCCTTGCGGACGTATCCGGGGAATTGGTATCCGGTATGGGCCTGATCGTCATCGCTTCCTTTGTCGTGATCATCTTCAGCATCGGACTGGCTTTATTGATAGGGGATTGGCTGGGTAAGGGTTTCTATGGCTTCTTTATAATAGGAGGGATGTATGGGATCCTGGCATTGATCATCTATGCAAGGCGTGGCCGCTGGCTCAAGGACCCGTTCAGCAACATGCTGATCCGGAAGATCCTGAAATAAATATAAATAGGTATGGCTAAGATCAGGAACATCGAAGAATTACGGGAGGCGATCCGCGACCTGGAGCACCAGGACTATGTCAATCAGCAGCACATGCGGCGGCGGGTGACGGATATTGCGGATAAGCTAAAGCCGATGAACATCGTAAAGAACCTGTTCGGACAGTTATTGGGCGGCCCGGACAGAAAGGTCAGCCTTTTCCGGATGGTCGCGGGGATTGCCACCAGTTTCCTGGTAAAGAAGTTCCTGAAGAAAGGGATTGCTCCTAAATAGGCGCGCGACTGATCGATATATATACCAACATCCCCGGCAGCCTTATGGCAGCCGGGGTTTCTTATTATTAAGAAAAATTGCCTACCTTGTTCCAAACTCTTCGGCCAGACCAACGATGCTATGGGCTCCGCAAACCTGCTTGATGAAGATCTGCTTCTGTGGAATCAATTCCGGAACGGCAACGCGGACGCGTTTGGCGACCTGATACGGGTGCATTACCAGGACCTGTATCATTATGGTACCCGGTTTACAAAAGACCGGGAGCTTGTAAAAGATTGTCTCCAGGACCTCTTCCTGGAGCTTTGGACAAACCGGTTGACCATCAGTGAGACTTCCTTTGTCAAATATTACCTCCTCAAGTCCCTGCGGCGCAAACTGGAGCGGAAAATAGGCCGGTCCCGGCATACTGCCTCCTGGGACGAGCTGCATTTCGAAACGCTTTTTAGTGGCTCCCCTTCTATCGAGACGAATATCATTCGGGAGGAGCACCTCACCGAGCTTTCCCGTAAAATGCGTAAGGCGCTGGCCGGCCTCTCCCGCCGCCAGCAGGAGGTGATCTATCTCCGGTTCTATGTGGATGCGGATATCGAAGAGATCGCCGAGATCATGTCGCTCAACAGACAGTCCGTCTACAACCTTCTCCACGATGCGTTAAAAAAACTTAAAAAATTATCCGGGAAACCCAGTAGATTTTTCATTTTCCTGCCTTTTTAGGATGGACAAGCGTCAATAAGACATTTGTTCCAATGTGCCGGAAGGTCCTAAAATGGGTCGCCGGAAGGCGCCAAACCATCGCAGGCTTATGGGAAATTTTGAATACAATAGCATGGAAGACCTGGTATTTTCCAGGTCGTTCCGCAACTGGGTACTAAACCGGAATTCCCCGGAGGCGGGGTTCTGGGAGAATTGGATCGCCCGTCACCCGGAGCGGCGCCCAATGGTCAGTCACGCCAAAGCAGTCATCTACGCATTGCAGCTCAACCTGGAAAGACTTTCCGAAGAAGAGATCGATACCGAGGTCCAAAAGGCCCTGCAACGGCTGGAAGAGGCTCCCCGCGGGCTTCCCGAGGAAGGCTTGCCCGGACGGCCGCGTCGCGGGATGGGCCGGTTTGCCGGGGCGACGCATTTTGGCGGACGTTATGCCCGTCCCCTGGAGTGGGCCGCTCTTGTCGCCGGTATCTGTCTTGTCGCCTGGTTTGTTTACCGGGGCGTGGCTTCCCGGCATCGGGATGTCTTCCATTCTTTTCTGGCTGCGCATGTAAAGACCTCTCTCCGGCAGCAAGCTGCCGATACTACTGCCGGCCGGACCATCGTCCTGCCGGATGGCAGCAGCGCCCAACTGGGGGCCGGGAGCAAGCTGTATTATCCGGCCGATCTCTCCACGGTCAGCGGCCGGCGCGAGATCTATCTCGAAGGCGAGGCCTTTTTCGATATAAAACGGGATCCTGCCCGTCCTTTTTATGTTTATACCGGTCACCTTATTACGAAGGTGCTGGGCACCAGTTTCCGGATCCGCGCCTGGCCTACCGACGGGCGGACGACGGTCACCGTCCGGACCGGTAAGGTATCCGTATACCGGGAAGATGATTTTTATGCCAATGCCTCGGGCGCCAACGAGCCCGGCGGTATCATCCTTACCCCCAATCAGCAGATCGTATACAACAGGGAAGAAGCGGACCACCGGCTGAACAAGACGCTGGCGGACGACCCGAGGCCGCTGGAGGAGGATACACGGCCGGCGACGGCCCCTGGCCAGACCGGCCGGCAGGGGTCTGCGGAGTCGATGGTCTTCGATGCAACACCCGTGGTCCAGGTATTCCGGCGTCTGCAGCAATTGTATGGCATCCCCATCATGTATGATGAAGAAACCCTTTCCTCCTGCTCCTTATCCGCCACCATGGGCAAAGAATCCTTTTATGAAAAATTAAACGTCATCTGTAAGGCCATCAATGCCTCCTATGAGGTGATCGATGGGAATGTAGTCATTACGGCACCCGGCTGCAAATAATGGGCTGGTAGCTATAAAAAAGGCTGACAATGTTGAGACCATTGCCAGCCGATCAATGGTAGCTCGTCAAGTGTACGCTTTCAACGTCTTGGCGGGCTTGTTTGGCATTTTCATTAAAAAACCAAAACGATTGTAAAGTATGAAAAAAGAATTGAGTCATCAAATTGCTATTGCCATTATGAAGATCTCCCTTATTCCCGCTCTGCTTTTGATGCTTGCTTTCTGCTCCTATGCCCACGACTCCATAGGGCAGAAATTGCTGGACCGGAAGATCACCCTCAAGGTAACCGATGAGGAGATCCGGAATGTATTCTCACAACTGGAAAAAAAGACGGAGCTTCATTTCGTCTATAGTCCCGAGCTGATCGGGTCTTCGCGCAAGGTCAGCCTGGATGTCCGGGAAAAGGAATTGAGCAAGGTCCTTTCGGAGTTACTGGGTCCGCTGGATATCCGGTTCGAGATCGTCAATAACTATATCGTGCTGAGCCGCCGGAACCTGAACAGCCAGGCCCCCAACAGCTTTGGGGAGATCCCCGACAACAGTCCCTATGCCTTTGTGAAGGTAGGGGGGCGGATCACCTCTGCGGCCGGACAGCCGCTGGAAGGGGTCAGCGTGGTCGTCAAGGGCACCAGCATCGGGACGACCACCAATGCCAATGGCGAGTTCTCGCTTAACATCCCCGATACCCGGTCCGTGCTGGTCATCTCCTATATCGGGTATAAGGTACGGGAGGAACCCGTTGGCACGACCACCACCTTTAACATCCGGCTCGAAGACCTGGGCAACCAACTGAACGACGTGGTCGTGGTCGGTTATGGCACGGTAAAGAAGTCCGATCTCACCGGTTCCGTCGGCGTGGTCAACGTCGGCGATGTGGAGAAGGTGGCGTCCTATGACATTGCCCGTAGTCTCCAGGGGCAGGTCGCCGGCGTCACCGTCCAGGGTTCCGGCGAACCGGGCGGCTTTGTCAATATCAAGATCCGGGGGATCAGCAGTCTTACCGATAACAATCCCCTTTTTGTCATCGACGGGGTGCCGATCATCAACGAGGCCCCGTATGACTTCCCCATCGACGAGATCGAAAGCATCCAGGTGCTGAAAGATGCCTCTGCGGGTTCGATCTATGGTTCCCGTGCGGCAGGCGGGGTGATCATCATCACGACGAAGAAAGGAAAGGTCGGACCGTTACGGCTGAACTACAGCGCCTATTATGGTGCCCAGAACATCGTCAAAAAAATGCCCCTCACCAACCGGGTCCAATACCAGCAGATCACCGATGCCGCCGAGAAGAATGCCGGCCTCCCCCTGGCGGCCGCCAATGATCCCACTTCCCCCCTCTATATCAGTAATATCAATACCAACTGGCAGGATGCCGCCTTTAAGACCGGGATCATCCAGAACCACAACCTGAATTTTTCGGGGGCCAACGAGGGTACTTCGTATAGCGTAAGCCTGAATTATTTTGATCAGACGGCCACCATCAAAGGAGGGCCCGGCGAACCGAAATACGACCGGTACAATGTCACGGCAAATGTACAGAGCAAGGCCGGGATCATCAGCTTTGGCGGTCATTTTGCCTTTACCCAATCGCACAAACAAAACATCACCTATCCGCATAGCCACCCGAATATCGGCAACGAGATCGTGGACCTGGACCGGGCTATTCCCACCGTTCCCGTCTATGACAGCAGCCGGCTGGGCGGGTATGGCGGTACAAATGAGGTCACGCAAAAGGCGATCATGCTCAATATCATCGGGATGAACAATCTCATGGACAGCTATAGCAACCGGGATCGTTTCCTGGGGAATACCTGGGCCGAGATCGAGCCGTTGAAGAACCTGAAATACAGGATCAACCTGGCGTATGACCGGACCGAGACCCGCGATTTCTTTTTCGAGCCGCAGTATGATCTTGGCTGGTATTATCTGAACAACACGTCCTATCTGACGGATAACCGCGGGTCGCAGTATACCGGTCTTATCGAAAATACCCTGAGCTATCATTTCCAGACGGGGCAGCATCATGTAGAGCTGCTGGCCGGTACTTCCTATGACGAGGAGGACCAGCAGAATATGACGGGGCTCGAGTCGGGCTTCACTCCGCCTTATTTTTTCAACTTTGCCAATGGGAACCCGAGTACGGCTTCGATCACCAATTACGAACAGAAGGCCACCATGGTCTCCTACTTCGGGCGGGTGAACTATAATTTCGGAGACCGGTATCTGCTGACGCTAAACGGACGGCGCGACGGTTCTTCCAAGTTCAGCCCGGAGCATCGCTGGGGAAATTTCGGTTCGATCGCCGGCGCCTGGAATCTCTCCAATGAAAAATTCCTGCATCTTCCTTCCGCTATCAGCTTCCTGAAGCTGCGCGGCGGATACGGTACGCTGGGCAACCAGAATTTCCCCAGCGACTATGCCTATACGGCCTATCTCAACAACAGCGCCAGCTATCTTTTTGGCAACGCCCCGGGCAATATGAACCAATACCTGGCGCCCGGTTCCATCCAGACACAGGTGGCCGACCCTACGCTGAAATGGGAGACCAAGATCACCTCGAATGCGGCTGTCGATCTGGGCCTGCTGAATAACAGCCTGCTCTTCACGGCGGAATATTTTATCAATACCGATAAGGACCTGATCGCCCAGCCTCCGATCCCCTTGTCCGTTGGTGCGACCAATACCCCCTATGTCAATGCCGCCTCCTTGCGCAACAGCGGGGTCGAGTTCTCGGTGACCTACAAAAAGACCATCGGCGAATTTGGTATCGTCATCGATGCCAACGCGCATACGTTGAAGAATAAGGTGTTGAAACTGGGCGGCACCAATGACCCGATCTATGGCGCTGAAAGCAAGACGGAGGTCGGGCACGAGGTCGGCGAGATCTATGGGTATAAAACGGAGGGCATTTTCCAGGACGTTGCCGATGTGCAGAAACATGCCATCCAGCCGAATGCGGCGCCCGGCGACATCAAGTTCCATGATGCCGACGGCAATGACACGATCAATGCCCTCGACCAGGTCTACCTGGGGTCCGCGATCCCAAAACTTTATTATGGGCTTAACATCGGCGTGACCTTCCGGCACTTCGATCTTTCTCTTTTCTTCCAGGGCAACCGGGGGAACAAGATCATAAACGGGTTATACCAGACCCTGATGGCCGGGCAATATACCAACCATTATATCGACGAGCTGAACTACTGGACGCCGACGCATACCAATACCAATGTCCCCCGTCCGATGATCGGCGACCCCAACGGCAACGACGGTCCTTCCGACCGATGGGTACAGAGCGGGGCCTATGTAAAGCTGCAGAATGCCCAGATCGGCTATACTTTCCCGTCAAAAACGCTGTCCAGGACCCATGTTTTCCACAACGCCCGGATCTATGCCTCGGGCCAGAACCTGCTCACCTTTACAAAATATAAAGGATATGACCCCGATATCGCCAGCGATGGTCTTTTCAGCCGGGGTTTTGATTATGGTTCCATTCCGAATCCCCGCACCTTTATGGTCGGCGTACAGGTGGGCTTTTAACAACGAATTTAATAACCGGATTGCTTAATTATTTTTATATGAAAACCTCTCTTTCAAAATACAGCTTCCCCCTCGTCGTCCTGCCGATGGTCCTTCTCCTGGGGGCCTGTAATAAAAAGCTCAACCAGGTCAACCCGAATGAACCGACGGCGCAAAATTTCTGGAAGACCTCTACGGATGCCTTCGATGCGGGCAACTCCGTCTATGGCAGCCTGATCCTCGACGGTTCCTATATGCGGTTCACCCATGTGATCCTCAATACCCGCGGTGACGATGCGACCAGCAACAGTCCCTGGAACGAAATCTTCGATTGTGGTAAATTCAGTCTCGACGTCAATGGTTTTGCCACTACCTCCGCCTTTCAGGCATATTATCAGGGGGTATTGCGGGCCAACCAGGTGCTGGAGAACGTACCCGCGATCAGCATGGACACCGATCTGAAGAACCGTGTACTTGGGCAGGCGTATTTTCTGCGGGGCCTTTATTTTTTCCACCTGGCTTCCATCTATAACAATGTACCCATGCCGTTGACCGTCGCCCAGGGATCTAACGGGTATTATGTCCATCAGTCCCCGCAAGACAGCGTCTATTTACAGGCCATATCCGATTTTCAAAAGGCGGCCAATCTTTTACCGGTCTCCTATGCCGGCGTCTCGGGTCCCGACCAGGGGCAGGTAGGAAGGGCGACAAAGGGAGCCGCCATGGCTTTTCTTGGGAAGACCTATCTCTTCACCAAACAATACAGTCAGGCCGCTCAGCAGTTCCTCAATGTGATCAACATGGGCATCTATTCGCTCGTACCCAATTACCATGATAATTTTACCGAACAGGATGAGAACAATGCGGAGTCTCTTTTTGAAGTACAGTTCTCGCGGACGGTAGGCGGTACGGCGGACGGCTGGGGTCCCGGTGATCCCGATCCTACCTGGGGTAAATATGAGGGCAGGGCCGTCACTTTCGGACCGCGTAACTATGCGTATGGCGACGTGCAGCCGACCAAGGCCCTGTATTATGAATTCCTGCAGGAAAAAACGACCGGCGGCGCCGTAGACCCGCGTCTTTATGCCACCATGTTCTATAATACGCCGACCATGACCGTCTATGGTCATTCTTTCCAGGCGATCTATGGAGTAGCCGATTCCGAGGTGTTCTGCCGGAAATATGAGAACGATGGTTTCTATCCCGACGAATTTACACCGGCTCCCTTTGAGTCCGGTATCAACTCCCGGCTGATGCGGTATGCCGATGTGCTGCTGATGTATGCCGAATGTCTGAATGAACAGGGGCAGACGGCCCAGGCCTATCCCTATATACAACAGGTGCGGGCAAGGGTGCAGCTGCCGGACCTGGCCACGGTCAAACCAAATATGACCCAGCAGCAGATGCGGGACCAATTGGCGCATGAACGGTTCCTGGAATTTGGGCTGGAGGGGCACCGGTTTGACGATATCGTGCGATGGGGCTGGCTAAAGGACCCGGCCAAGCTGGCTTATCTGCAGGCCCGTGATCCGGAGTTCCTGTCCTATTATCCCGGCCGGGAGTACATGCCTATCCCGCTGGCGGAGATCCAGTCTAACCCGGGCGTCCTTCAAAATCCGGGATGGTAATTATGAAACAGTCATCTTCTGTTATATCGATGATGGGGAAGGCCCTCTCAGTTGCCCTGGTGATTGTCGTGACCTTTCCCTCCTGTAAGAAAGGGGGGAGTCCTTCGCCTTCGGGGGGAGATACCGTGGTGGTGGCTCCGCCATCGCCGCCGCCGCCTTTCGACATCAACTCCATCGAAGACACCTATGCGGACGTGGCGCCCTTTGCCGATTATTCAAAATGGGGTCCCTATAACGTACATGACCCCTCGATAAAAAAGATCGGCAATGAATACTATTGTTATAGCACCGATGTGGCCTATGGTCTTACGCCGCCGGGCGGCATACAGGTCCGTAAATCCGCCGATCTTGTCCAATGGACGTTTGTGGGATGGGCCTTCAACGGAGTCCCGTCCGGGGCCGCGCAATATATCACGGGTGCGGGGGGCGTCCCCAATACCGGGCTATGGGCGCCTTATATTATCCAGGTAGGGTCCGAGCTGCGGCTTTATTATGCGCTGGCCTCGGCCACCAGCAAGCTAAGTACCATCGGGCTGGCCACCTCCACCAGCGCGGAAGGGCCCTGGGTACAGAAGGGGTTGGTGGTCAGCTCGGCCAGCAGCATTCCCATGACCAATGCCATCGATCCCACCGTGGTGACCACTCCATCGGGGCAGCAATGGATGTATTATGGTTCGGCTTTTGACGGGATCTATATCGTGCAGCTGGACCCCGCTACCGGGCTGACCCTGAAACCCGGCGATATCGGTAAAAGGATCGCCAACAGGGGTTTTACCAACGGCAATTATAACGGGAATATCGAAGGGGCGGATATCATCTATAACGCGCAGCTGAATAAATACTTTTTATTTATCGCCTATGACTGGCTTGCGACAAAATACAATGTGCGGGTGGCCAGGGGGGATAATCCGGACGGACCGTTCTATGACTATAATGGTACGGATGTGAACACGAATGTGGATCATATACCGATGATTATCGCTCCGTATAAATTCAATGGGCACGGTGGGTGGCAGGGAACTGCCCATTGCACCGTATTCAATGACGGCGCCGGTCATTATTTTATCGGGCACCAGGGAAGACCCGGCGTGTCCCCGGATTATTTTGATCTGCATGTCCGCAAGCTTTTCTGGACGGCCGATGGATGGCCCGTTGCCTCCCCGGAGCGATATGCAGGGGAAGGGGACTCCACCGTGGCCGCCACCGCGCTGACCGGCGACTATGAACAGATCGATCTGGGTTACCAGGTAGTGCCCGGTTATGGGGACCAGCAGGTCTCTCCCGATTTCCAGACCTCCGTCACCCTTAGCCTGGCCGCCAACAATACGTTTAATGGCGTCGCCGGTAACAGCTGGTCCTATACGGCTCCCTGGCTGACGCTGAACTGGACCGGGGGCCGGATCGATAAATTATTTGTTCAGCCGGGCCGGGATTGGGAAAATAAGAAGAGTACCATTATCTTGAGTGGCCTCAACAATTCCGGAACGGCGGTTTGGGGTAAAAAGAAATAAAGGGGTAAAAAGAAATAAGTATGTCTAAAGCTTTTGTGTATGGGATCTTTGCTGTCTTCTTCGGGGTCCCGGTTCTTTCGGAGGCACAGATGCGTGATTCGGTCTGGCAGACCACACAGGTGCCTGCGCATGACCCGGTCATGATCCGGCAGGACAGCGTCTATTATACTTTCTTCACCGGTTTTGGGATCAGCGTCTGGTCCTCGGTCAACAGGAAGGACTGGCATCACGAACCCCCTGTCTTTGACAAGCCTCCTTCCTGGGCCGTCGAGGCCGTGAAGGGGTTTCGGGGGCACATCTGGGCGCCGGATATCAGCTATCACAATGGTAAGTATTATTTGTTCTATGCCGTCTCGGCGTTTGGAAAGAATGAGTCCTGTATCGGTCTTGCGACCAACAAGACCCTGCATACCGGTTCCAAAGACTATAAGTGGGAGGACCAGGGCAAGGTCATCCAGTCTGTGCCCGGGAGGGACATGTGGAACGCCATCGACCCTAACCTGGCATTTGATGAGCAGGGAACGCCCTGGCTGGCGTTTGGTTCCTTCTGGGACGGGATCAAACTGGTAAGGTTAAGCGAAGATCTCCGTTCCCCGGCCGAGCCACAGCAATGGTATACCATCGCCTCCCGTCCGCGCAACCCGGTCATCCCCGATACCGCTGCCGGTGATGCGGCCATCGAGGCGCCTTTTATCTTTAAGAAGGGGAACTATTATTATCTTTTTGTCAGCTGGGATTACTGTTGCCGTGGAGAAAAAAGCACTTATAAGATGATGGTGGGGCGATCCGAAAAAATACAGGGTCCCTACCTGGATCGGGATGGTACTCCGATGGTGCAGGGGGGCGGATCGCTGGTCCTCGAAGGCGATAAGAACTGGAATGGGGTGGGACACAATGCCGTCGTTAGTTTTGAGGATGGCGACTGGCTGGTATTTCATGGGTATGATGCCAATGACCAGGGACGCTCCAAGCTACGGGTCGAGCGGTTGATCTGGCCCGGCGGCTGGCCGGTCGTTCGACGCTGACAGCGCCTTCAATGAGGACATCGAGGAGGAGGGGGGTGAAGGCATCGGGGAGGAGGGGGGTGAGGACACCGAGGAGGGTGAGGGTAAAGGCATCGAACAGGATGGGGGTGAAGAAGGGGTTGGAGGGCAGGGTGTATAATGCACCGGGTCGATGGGCAGGATCTTTTGCAGGAAAGCTATGCGATTTTCCTGCTTCTGTTCCTTTAGCCAGGCAAACACGTGTTGGAGCAGGATCTTATAAGTATAAATCCCTGGCCGGGCCTCTCCGGCAAATTCCTGCCGGTGCTGCCATAGTTCGGCCAACACATTCTCCGTGATGGTTTCGAGTTCCCCGGGGTTAGAAGGGCCTGTTAACCTCGCTGCAGCTACTCTAACCATTGGATAATAGCGATCGATAAAATCTTTCAGCTCATCATGCATATAAATGAAAAACGCGACCTGTTAAGATATAGGGTTATTGGGTGCCCTACAAAAAATGACGTATTTATTCAGGTCTGGAGTTGAACTTGTTCTATATATTAAAACTTGTTTATATTTGGTTTCTCAATATGCAGCTACCAAAACAACTGATACTTTTTGCCGTTATCCTGTCGGTCATCCGATCTCCTGCCCGTTCGCAAACTACCGGATCACCCGCTGCCGGACCACCAACTGCCGGATCACCGGTTGCCGGATCGCTGCGGCAAAAGCTAGCGGGTCTTTCTCTGCAATATCATCACGGCGTCCTTTCCGATACGGCCTATCTGAAGGCCATCGACTCGGCTGCCGGTCTGCTGGTAAAGGAGGACAGTCTTCCGCAGCTTCTGAAGGAATACCAGCAGATCGCCTTTGGTGATCCGCGATGGGGTGTTTACCGGGCGACGTATTATACCTATCTCGCTTTTCATGCCTATAATATGAATCGTTATGGCGCCGCTATCTTTTATTCGGAGAAGAACCAGGAGGAGAGGGTAAGGGCCGGATTGGATGCGCCGATGAGGATCCCCCGCAGTGACCTGTTTGCGATCACCGTCTATTACAACAACAGGAACTATGCAAAAGTGTTCTCCAAATATCATGCGTTGCGACCGGAATTGCAGGAGCTTTCCGGGACCGTGGCTGACGGCGCCGTCAGCCGGGCTCAGGCCTATGTTGCGCTGGCCATCCTGAACAGCGTAGTGTATGCCGCGTATAGGACGGGGGATAGCAGTCTTGCCAATGAAGGGATCGGGATCACGGAGAAGATGCTGGGGGAGATACGGGGGCTGCCCGGGAAATACAAGGGGGATACCACGCTTTATAACTATATCTATCATACGATGTTGTATGACCGGGAGAAATACAGGGATCATACCGATCGGGGTGCCGCCGGTCGGGCCCACTTCACCCGTGCCGGGGAGTTCTTGCAGATGGCCATCCGGGAAGTGCGGTCCGGGGATTTTCCTCCCAACTATCAGCCGGCCTATACGGAGGAGCTGTATGGGGATGCCTTCGATTTTTATTTCGATCATGGGAAAAAGGACAGCGCCCGGCTCTACCTGGACCGGGTACGCGCTATGAACGATAGTCTTGTCAAATATTCCAGCATGGATAGGAGCTTCCAATTGGAAAGCAGCAGTAAGCTCCTGGCTGCCAACGGGGAATACCGGGCCGCGTATGACGATCTTTTGAACGTATACCGGGTAAAGGATTCCGCCTTTTATGCGGTCAGCACCGACAAGGAGAACAACCTCTATGCCCTGGCGGAGGCGGATAATAGCCGGAGCGAGCTTCTCCGGGCGGAGGTAGCCAGACGGAAGGCGGAGCAGTCCACACTTTTTCTTTCCGTCCTTCTTACCTTCCTGGTACTGGGGGGGATCGCCGGGTTCCTTGTCTACCGGTCCCGGCAACGACAGCGGCTGCTCAACTGGCAGTTGCAGCTTGCGCGTGATTTCCACGATGAGATAGGCCCCCAGCTGCTTTATGCCGGCATCCTTCTCAAAAAGGAGGCGGAGGCCCATCCTTCTGAAAGACTGGAAGAGCTGAAAGGGCAGGTGTCGAATATCATGGAAGCCGTACGGGGGATCTCTCATGACCTCAAGTCGAACGAGCCTGGCACCGTCGGTACTTTTTATAAGGAGATCGCCACCCTACTGGAAAAGATCCGGGCCTCCACCCACATCGATTTTACCATCCGGATGAATAATGGCCAGCGGGTATTGAACCACTGGCAGTATACCCATCTTCACAAAATGCTCAACGAGCTGATCGGCAATTCCATCAAGCATGCCGGGTGCAGCCGGATCGCGGTGAAGATCATGGCGGCCGAACGGGAGCTTCGGATCAATTATTCCGATGATGGGAAGGGGATGGAGCCGGGGGTGTCCGCTGCGGGGATCGGTCTCCGGAATATGGAGGAAAGGGCTGTGCTGCTGAAGGGGCATTTCCGGCTGGAGAATGCCTGGCCGGAGGGATATTCCGTTGATATTTCGATCCCATTGGTATGAAGGAACTTTCGAAAAAAAACAGTATGAGCGAAGAGCCGCAAAAATATCATTCCGTGCTTGTGATCGACGATCACAACATGATCATCAATGGGATCAGGCTGCTGATCGGGGAACGATTCAATACCTTTTACCAGGCCAACAGCGGTACCGCGGGGATCGATCTTGCCCTGCAGCACCAGCCTCAGCTGGCGATCGTCGATCATGTATTACCGGATATGTCGGGGGATGCCGTGGCGAGGGAGATCAGGTACCGGTGTCCCAATACCCGGATCCTTGCCTATTCTTTTAATACCAATGCCGCCGCGGTCCTGAAGATGTTCGAGGCCGGCATCCATGGATATGTAGTAAAGAATGAGGATGACACCGAATTCAACAAGGCCATTGCCTATCTGCTCGAGGGCCGGGATTATTTTTGTAAGGAGGCCCGTATGCATATCATCAACAAGGTCTCCTATGGCGAGGACCAGACCCGGCTGATGGTGGCCAATACCGGATTTACCGCAAAGGAGATCGAGATCATCCGTCTTATCTGCCGTCAGAAGACGGCAAAGGAGATCAGCCGGCAGGTCTATCTGTCGGAGAGGACCGTGGAGCAGTATCGCAGCAATATCAGCCGGCGGATCGGCGCAAAGAACATCGCCGGCGTCATACGGTTTGCGTTACGGCAGGGCATCATCGACCTGGAAGATCTTTAAGGATCGCCGCAGGCATCCTAAAGATCTTCCGATTGCCGTCAGGCAATCAATCTACGTGCTCGCAAGCAAGGCTTCACTCACGCTTCCAGATATCCTTGATCCTGCCAAGGAAGGAGATGGACGATGTCTTTTTTTCCGGTTTTAAGAAAGGGGCATAATGAGCCGGGTCGATAAGCAGGAGATTCTGCAATTGAAGGATATGGTCCTCGGAACCATGTCTCTTTAAATAGAGGAAGATGTGGTGTAACAATGTCCTGTAGAGCAGCGCCGGGGGTTGCAGCTCATCAAAAAGCTCTTCGTTGTTCTTCCACAGATCGGTAAAGACCTCGATGGTCAGCTTTTCCAGCTCCCCTTCGTCCGTCAGACCGGTCAGCTTTACGATGGCCGAATAGACGGAAGGCGAGTATAGATCAACAAAATGTTCGAACATACGGATCTTATCGGGCTCTAAATTACTCATACCAAAGCGTTTGGTCGGTGATTGGTAAATACTACAGAGCCTGATGTAACCTCAAAATCAATATTTATTTTATATCCCTGGGGGGATTGAATATCTTTAACTTAATAAATGTCAAATGAACAGATTATCGCTTGCTTTCGCCCTGTCATGGCTGCTCCTGTTGTCTGCCTCAGCACAAACCAGGCCAGTTGACGCCCCGGTGAATATCTTCGTCCGCGCGGGGCAGCCCGGCGTTACCATTCAGCCTACGATGTGGGGTATTTTTTTTGAGGACATCAATATGGCCGCCGATGGGGGGCTCTATGCCGAACTGGTAAAGAACCGGTCCTTTGAGTTCAATATGCCCCTGATGGGCTGGAAGGAAATGAAGGCAAAACCGGCGGATGGCAGCGTCCTGGTGATCAACAGGGCGGCGGAAAATCCCGCTAACCCGCGTTTTATCCGGGTGAGTCATTACTCCGAAGGGAATTATGGGTTATCGAATGAGGGTTTCCGGGGGATGGGGATAAAGAAGGATGAACAATATCATTTTTCCGTGTGGGACCGGGCTAACGGCGGCTCCCGGGCGCTGCGTATAGAATTGATAACTCCTGAGGGACAAAAGATCGGGTCGGCCCATCTGGCGTTGGGGGCGGGTTCCATGGTCTCCGGCGCTGAGGCGTCGGGTTGGCGAAAGGATACCGTCACCTTTACCGCTACGGCTACCGAGCCCCGTGCAAAGCTATATATCTGGATAGAAGGACAGGGGACCGTCGACCTGGATATGGTCTCGCTCTTCCCCCGGCATACCTGGAAAGAACGGCCCGGCGGGCTCCGTGCGGATCTGGTTCAGCTCCTGGCCGACATGCATCCCGGTTTTATTCGTTTTCCCGGAGGATGTGTCGTCGAAGGGCGGGAACTGGCGACCCGGTATCAATGGAAAAAAACGGTTGGTAAGGTAGAAGACCGCCAGTTGATCGTCAATCGATGGAATACCGAGTTTGCCTGGCGTCCCACACCGGACTATTTCCAGTCCTTTGGTCTGGGCTTTTTTGAATATTTCCAGCTGGCGGAGGATATCGGTGCATCGCCGCTCCCCATCATCAACTGTGGTATGGCCTGTCAGTTCAATACGGCGGAAGTGGCGCCCCTCGATGATCTGCAGCCCTATATCCAGGACGCCCTCGACCTCATCGAATTTGCCAACGGGCCCGTATCGACCCGCTGGGGCGGGCTCAGGGCCGCTATGGGCCATCCTGCTCCCTTTAATCTGAAGATGATGGGAGTGGGCAACGAACAATGGGGGCCCCAGTACATCGAACGCTATACGCTTTTTAGCGCGGCGATAAAGAAGCAATACCCTGCCATCCGCCTGGTCAACAGCGTCGGCCCCAACCCCGACGGAGATCTGTTCGACTTCCTAAACGATACCCTGCGTAAGCTGCATGCCGATATCCTGGACGAGCATTACTATCGTAGCCCGGAATGGTTCCTCCAGCATGCCGCCCGTTATGACAGCTATGACCGGAAGGGTCCAAAGATCTTTGCGGGGGAATATGCCGCGCAGAGCGCCCAGGTGGCGACGCCGGACAATAAGAATAACTGGAAATGCGCCCTTTCCGAGGCGGCCTATATGACCGGGCTGGAGCGGAATGCGGATGTCGTGCAGATGGCCTCCTATGCTCCTCTTTTTGCGCATGTGGATGGCTGGCAGTGGACGCCGGACCTTATCTGGTTTGACAACCTGCGTAGTTATGGCACCCCCGACTATTATGTACAGAAGCTTTTTGCGACCAATAAAGGTTCCTATACCGTGCCCCTGGGCCAGCCGCTTACCGGGCAGAACGGCCTCTATGGTTCGGCCTGTATCGATCAGCCTGCCCATGAGCTGATCCTAAAGCTTGTCAACACCACGGCACAGCCGCAGGGACCGGTGATCCATATAGAGGGGGTAAAGAAGACGGCCGTCACGGCAAGGGTCACCGTCTTAAAGGCCGCCACACCCGACAAGATGAATTCATTGGAGGACCCGATGGCCGTCAGCCCTGTTTCCGGGGAGCTATCCTGTAAGGGTAGGGTACTGACCCCCACGCTGGCGCCCTATTCGTTTTCCGTGATCCGGATCAGGCTGGAATAGGGGGAAACCGGGGATACCATAATTTATGGTACGTTATTTGTGCGCTAAAAGCAAACTACGCAAGATATTCTCCTTTGATAAACCGTCAAACCATCTTTAACGGGTAATGTACGGCACCCTCCGCTACATTACCTTTTTTTTTGCCCTTATTTTCTTGCGCCGAACAGCGTCCAGGGGTTGGACTTCATATCATGCAGATACTTCGCCTGCCATTTGAACTGGGGGTGGGCCGTGAAGAATGGCGCCGCCAGGAAATCATTAAAAAACTTCACCCAGGTTGACAAAAAAACCACCCGATCCATGGATACCCCAGCCATAGTCGACGCAGAGATTCGTCCGGGAGAATTTGTTGAGGCTGATGCGGACGCCGGTGCCATATCCCGGCGCTATATAGGGATACCGGCCGGTGGCCGGATCGGAGAAGGATTGGGCATTAGCAAATACCACTCCGCCCAGCAGTCCGTTGGGGGTGATACCAAATCGATATTCCGATTCCAGGTACAGCATATTCTTGCTCCGGAACCGCCCCTGGATATATCCGCGGGCCGTATTGCTATATGCATCCCAACCGGTGCTGGGCAGGAGCAGATAGGGGGGATTGCCGTTGCCCGTGGTAAACCAGTCATAGTTCCAGATCGCCAGTACATTATGGGTGCTGGAGGGGAACCGGATATAGCGGCGGAAATCGAGGATCAGCGACTGCCAGTTGGCATCGCTGCCCAGGAAGGTAAAATTGGGCCGGTAGGCGACGCTGAGATAGCCTCCGTTCTCCGGATTGATCTGGTTCCGGCGCGAGTCGTAGAGAAAATGCAGGGATACCCCCGAGGAGACCGAGTTCTTTGTCAGTCCGTATCGCTGAAAGTCCGTCACTTTTCCGGCAGGGGGATTGACTTCCTTTATATTCCAGAAATAATCGAAATCATAGCCCAGACCGAGGTAGAAATCCTTGCCGATATGCCTCATGACTGCCTGGTGGAGCCGCAGATATCCATAATCGATATTATAGCCGCTGTCGGCGGAGGTATTGCCGCCCAGTCCGTAGGTGAGCGAAGGATATTTCAGATAGCGCCAGTCGGTGACGATATTGTATTTATTGCCTTTGGTCCAGATATCCGCCTGGATGGGGAAGATGATCTGCTGGTATTGTGAATAGGTAACGCTTGTCAGCACCGAGGACATATTGGCCTGGGAGTGTTCGCTTGTATAGAAGGCGAAATTGGAGCTCAGGACACCGGCAAAGCCCGTCTGCAGGGTGTATCCCGCCACCGGCAGCGCCGAAATATGCAGCTTGCCCGATTTTTGTTTGACCGTATCCATCCGCCGGCCCCTGGCCCCCTTTAGAAAGGACCGGCCTACGTCCACGAGGTCCACCTGGTCGTTGGGATCATAGGAAAAGAGGTGATAGTTGCGGGAAGGAAAGGAATCGGGCCGGATCCTGCCGATGTCGCCATTGGAGGCGGCGTTTTGCGCCCCCGCCAGCAGGGTGCAGAATAATAGGGGTAAAAGAAGGTATGTTCCGGGCGTTTTGCTCAAACGTTTTTTTAATTAATTTTCCATTAATTATAGGCGAAAAAGGTGTTTTTGGCCGACCGACAGGGGCATCCTTCATCGGCTGCATTGATTAGCAGGGGGTGTAGAGTTGGGATAGGATCATTGGCGACGCAATACTAGTATATTTTTCGACACGGTACTGGACAATTCGACGTAATCGCCCGGTTATTATACGTCTATAGATCCGTTTGGTTGCCCCGTCCGGATGTTATGCCTCGATGGTCTCATTTAGTTTGTGTAATTCGAGGATCGTCGTTCGTCCGTCATTGCTTTCCCGGTACATCGGGATGAACTTCCTGTTGTATTTTATCTCCTGGTAGGTATAGGAGGTCCGTTGCTGTACGATATTCGAGTATACGTCATCGAATCCCCGGATCAGCACATAGATCTCTACATCGGCGGTCTGCATGTCCTCAAAGCTGAAGCCGTTCAGGGGGCTCTTGTCATCGATGGGGTGTACCACCGTCCAGTTCATCGGCAGGCTTTCTACTTTTGTGCGTTCCAGGGCCAGGTCGTAATAGCGGTATTGCATCGTTCCCTTCCCGTTCTCATCGACTACCTGCAGCCCGATGTTCACCCGGATCTCCACATCCGTCAGCGTATGTTTATCCTTATAGGAGGCAAAACGGAACATCAGCGCATTACCTTCCTTAAAGGGGGCGATCAGGGCATGGTCGCTAAAACTCAGATAGGCCCGGGGCCGCGCAAAACGGCCGAAGATCAGACCGGTGGCCAGGGCAAACGACAAAAACCCCATCATTGCCTCGATGCTGGCGACGAAGTTGGCGCCGTCCCCCACCGGGTTTACCCTGCCATATCCTACCGTCGTAAAGGTTTCCGTGCTGAAAAAATAGGCTTCCTTGAATTTCCCCCAGGGCGTGGCGGCAATGACCCCCTGCAACTGGTCGATGCCCACCAGCAGGTAGAGTATGGAAAAGAGGAGATTGATAGAAAAATAAAACAGCAGGATCAGGCAGACGAACTTCCATCGGGGAAGGGTCAGCATGCTATGATAGATGCTATAGCGGCTCAGGAAGGGCATGCCTTCCTTCCGCATGTTGAAGGTGCCGTCCCGGTTGATAAAACGTCCGCCGTAATTGGAGGCGTTGGTTCCAAAGCCGGTATCGTTGTTGGTCTTTAAGAACGGGTCAATTTTCTTGCTCAGCCCCATGATGGTTCCACTTGGTTTGAATAGGCAAATCTACAATAATGCGGCATACAATACTTCCACCGGGTGCAATGCCTTCCGTCCCGTCGCGTCCTTGATCTGGTGGCGGCAGCTGGTCCCCGGCGCCGCGATGATCGTCGTCTCCGGTTGCTGACGGACGGCGGGCAGCAATACCAGCTCGCCTATCTGCAGTGACAGAGTATAATGCTCCTTCTCATATCCGAAGGAGCCTGCCATTCCGCAGCAACCCGAAGGGATGGTGCCGACCGAATAATTTTCCGGCAGCGAAAGGATCTTAACCGAGCCGGCTACCGACAAAAGGGCTTTTTGCTGGCAATGGCCATGAAGCTGGATCTGTCTTTTTTCCTTTGTGAACTGTTCCGGCCGGATGCGTCCTTTGCCGATCTCTGCGGCGAGGAAGTCGTCGATGAGGAAACTGTTCTTTGCCAACTGGCGGGCTGTTGCCAGCTGTTCGTCATCTGCCAGGTCCGGGTATTCATCGCGGAAGGTCAGGATGGCGGAGGGCTCGATGCCGATAAGCGGAGTTTCTTCCGTGATCAGCGGGGCCAGTAAGGCGATATTTTTGTTGGCGATCTTTTTTGCTTCCCGTACGAGGCCCTTGGAAAGCCAGGCGCGTCCGCTCTCGATATGTTCGGGTATGATCACTTCGTAACCGAGCTTTTCCAATAACAGGATGGTCTTGATCCCTATCTCCGTATCGTTGTAGTTGGTGAATTCGTCACAGAAAAGATAGACCCGGCGCCGGCCATCGCCTGCACCGGCCTTTGTGTCCGTACGATCTGCCGCGTGTTTTTTATACCAGGCCGTCAGGGTCGTCTTGTACAGGAGGGGCATCGACCGGTCTGCTGCAAACCCGGAGATCTTCTTTACCAGCCGGCTTGTCACGGCATTCTTCATCATGAAATTATACAGACCGGGTGCGAGGGCTCCCCATTTGGACGAGCGGGCGAAGTTGGCGATCAGCCGGCTGCGGAAGGGAACGCCATTGGCGTCATAATAGTGTTGCAGGAATTCGGCCTTCAGCTTGGCGACGTCCACATTCGACGGACATTCGGACTTACAGCCCTTGCAGCTCAGACAGAGGTCCATCACTTCATAGATCTCCTTGTTATCATACCGGTTAGGCTTATCCGAATGGGTCAGGAATTCCCGCAGGATATTGGCCCGGGCCCGGGTGGTATCTTTTTCGTTGCGCGTGGCCATAAAGGAGGGGCACATGGTACCACCCGACAGCTGCGTCTTGCGGCAATCCCCCGAACCGTTGCATTGCTCCGCGTGCTGCAGGATATCCTGGTTGTGGAAACGGAACAGGGTAGGGAAGGGGGGCGTCTTTTGTCCCGGTTCATACCGCAGCATCGAGTTCATGGAAGGGGTGTCTATGATCTTCCCGGGGTTGAAGATATTTTCGGGGTCCCAGACCTTTTTGACCGCCCGCATCAGCTCATAGTTTTTCTTTCCCACCATCTGCGGGATGAACTCCCCTCTCAACCGGCCGTCCCCATGTTCTCCGCTGAGCGAGCCCTGGTATCTTTTTACCAGCGTGGCGATCTCTTCGGCGATGGTCCGGAAAAGGCGGTTGCCTTCCTTTGTCTTCAGGTCGAGGATGGGGCGCAGGTGGATCTCTCCGCTGCCTGCATGTGCATAGTGGACCGAATACAATCCATATTTTTTCAGGATCTCGTTAAAGTCCCGGATATAGGCGGGCAGGTCCTGTACGTCCACGGCGGTATCCTCGATCACGGGCACGGCCTTTTCGTTGCCCGGAAGGTTGCTCAGCAGACCCAGACCGGCCTTTCGCAGGTTCCAGATCTTCTTGCTGTCTTCTCCGAAGAGCAGGGGGAAGTGATAGCCAAGACCGGCCGCCCGCATTTCTGCTTCGACCTTTGCGGCGATGGTGCGGATCTCCTCGCGGTCCTCCTTTCTGAATTCTATGACGAGGATGGCGCCTGGATCGCCCTGGACAAAGAACCGGTTCTTGCTTTGTTCGATATTATCCTTTGTGCATTCCAGGATATAGTGGTCGATCAACTCGCTGGCGGTGGGCCCATATTTTAATGCGATGAGGTTGGCGCGAAGGGATTCATCGATGTTGTTGAAGTGGACACAAAGCAGTCCCATCTCTTTTGGGGGCAGCGGTACGAGGTTCAGCTTGATCTCGGTGATAAAGGCCAGCGTCCCTTCCGATCCGGCGATCAGCTTACAGAAATTGAAATCGGGGATCCCCGGCCCGGCGGTAAAAGGCACCGTGTCCAGCAGCAGGTCGAGGGCATAGCCGGTATTTCTGCGTTCGACGCTTTTCTTGGGGAACTCTTTGCGGATCTCTACCTGGTTCTCGTAGTTGCCGAGCAGGCTGCGGACCGTTTGGTAGATCTGGCCTTCGAGACCCGTCGTCCCGCATTTTGCATGAAAGTCATCGCGGGCCAGGGTCCTGAAAACGGCCTCTTCGCCATTGCTCAGCAAGGCCTTTATTTCCAGCGTATGTTCGCGGGTACTGCGATAGACGATGCTATTGGACCCGCAGGAATTATTGCCGACCATCCCGCCGATCATGGCCCTGTTGGCCGTGGAGGTCTCGGGTCCGAAGAGGAGGCCATGGGGTTTCAGATATTGGTTCAGGTCGTCCCGGATGACGCCCGGCTGGACCCGTACCCAGCGTTCGGCCACGTTCAATTCGAGGATCTGTGTAAAATATTTACTGACATCGACGATAATCCCATGTCCTACGACCTGTCCCGCAAGGGAGGTCCCGGCGGTACGGGGGATCAGCGAGGTCTTTTCCGCCCGGGCAAAGGCGATCAGTTTTCGGAGGTCGGCCACCGTCCTGGGTATCGCCACACCCTGTGGGATCTCGCGGTAAGCCGATGCGTCCGTGGCATACAAGGTGCGCATTGCGGTATCGTCGTATAGTTCTCCTTCCAGCTGGTCGGATAGTTTAAGCCAGGCATCGTTCATAATGCCGCAAAATTACACCTATCCAGTCACACCCATACAGGGATATGTCCCTTTTTTTAGACGGAGACGGTTCCAACTTACAAGAGAGGCGATCAAAGTATTTTTATTGTATTTGTTTTTTATATAATTTAGATAAGATTTCCAACTTCTTACCGACCACGATTGCCTGCTTCATGGAGAAATTGAATACTGATATTGCAACTTTGCTTTACAGTGTTGCTGTAAACAATGACGAACCTTCCTACAGGCGTCTTTTCGATATATTCTTCCCCTCGCTGAAAAAATTTGCGCATTGTTATTTACGCTCCGTCGAGCTGGCGGAGGAGGCCGCTTCCGATTCCATGATCGTATTATGGCAGCACCGGGACCGGTTGATGGAGATCGACAATGTCCGGGTCTGGCTTTTTGTCGTTACCCGCAACCGGTGTCTCAACATCCTCAAGCATCAGCAGGCGAGGGCGACGCTTTCCCTCGATACCATCCCCATAGAGATCACCTTTCCCGGTAAGGATCCGGAGCAGATCTGTATCAGCACGGAAATGCGGAAAAAAATGGAGAAGGCCGTCAACCAGCTTCCTCATCGTTGTAAGCTGATCTTCAAACTGGTAAAAGAAGAGGGGCTTTCGTATAAGGAGGTCGCCGATATCCTCAATCTTTCCGTAAAGACCGTCGATGCGCAACTGGTGACGGCTCTTCGAAAGATCACCCAGACGATTAAATTAGATTACTCGCTATAGGGAATTCTCCTTTTTCCGTTGTCCTTAAAAAGGAATGGACCCGCGTATCATACAATTAATGGCCCGGAAGCTCTCCGGCGAGGCGACACCGGAAGAGCTGGAAGAGCTCAATGAGCTGCTGACCCGTCATCCCGAGGCCCTTTATTATGCGGAACTGATCACCCAGCTCTGGGATGAAGAAAAGATGCGGGAGATCACCGATACGGATATCTCCTATCTCCGTCACCTGGCCCGTCACCGGCCGGAATTTTCTGTCCCCGACGCCGACCCCTCTTCCCTGCAGCCGTCAGGACCGCATCGGAGGCGTATCCGTCCGCTGACCTGGACGCTGATCCTATTGGCTCTCTTTGCCGGCGGCTGGTATATCTTCTCCCGTCTGCGGACGGCGCCGCCCGCACCAAACAGCACCGATACCAACACCGAACTTTTTGCGGGTCTTGGTTCCCGCCGGTCCCTTCTTTTACCGGATGGCACCCGGGTCTGGCTGAATGCCGGCAGCCGGATCCAATACGATTCGGACATGTTGCATAAAAATACCCGGGCCCTATCCCTTAGCGGAGAGGCTTTTTTCGATGTGGCAAAAGATAAGGACCGGCCTTTTATCATCCATACGGATAAGATCGCGATCAAGGTCCTGGGCACGGCCTTCAATGTAAAGGCCTATCCCCGCGACAAGATCACGGAGACCGTCCTGATGCGGGGTTCCATCGAATTGACGGTCAACAACAAGCCCTACCAGAAGATCATCCTCAAGCCCCGCGAAAAATTTGCGCTGATCGACGAGCCGCATGATGTTCCTGTTGCCGGTAGCAGCCCGGTAAAGATCCCGCGGCCGGCGCAACAGGAGAAGCTTGTCGTGCAGGACGTAGTACCGGTGCAGCTGGAGGACAAAGAATATGTAAAGGAAGTGTCCTGGGTGGATGATGAATTTGTATTTCAGAACGAGACCTTAGAGGAACTGGCGCCGAAGCTCGAACGCTGGTTTAATGTACAGATCCGCATCCGGATCGATGATCCGCAGGTACGTGATTACCACTACACCGGTATCTTTCATAAGGAGACGATCGATCAGGCCCTGACGGCATTGCGCCTGATCCGTCCATTCACCTTCAAAATAACCGACAGCCATGTATTTATTCATTGACGATACCTGAAGGACCCCAACCGGTTTGTAAAAAAAAGGCGGGGCATGCTGTAACATGACCCGCCCGGTTTGCAATCCGTCCGCAGGCAGGAAAAATCGCCGCCTGATCCAAGATTGTTTCACCTTAACAATGTTTAAAACTATGAAAAAGTCCCAAAAAAGTCTACTGCTTATGTTTAAATGGGCCTTCTTTTTTATTTTTGCGCTTTGCCTGAAAGTCTCCGCCAAAGGGTATTCACAGAATAACAAAATAAGCCTGGACGTCAAAAACATGGAGTTCAGGAAACTGCTCTCCCAATTAGAGAAGAAGGGAAGGATCCATCTCCTGTACAGCAATGAGATGTTACCGGCCGGAAAACTGATCAGCCTGAAGGTCAGGGACGAGGGCGTCCTGGACGTCCTGCAAAGGGTATTGGCCCATACCGACCTACAATACAAAGTGTTGAATGATGAATTGGTGGTCCTGACGATGCGGGGCGCCGAAGTACAGACCAACCCCGTAAAAGGGAGGATCACGGATGAGAAGGGCATACCTCTGGCGGGGGTTACCGTCCAGGTGGAAGGGGCAAAAACGGCCGTGACCACGAATGGCAATGGGGAGTATGAAATTAGCGTTCCCGACAACGGTCGTCTCATATTCTCCTTTGTTGGATTTGCCCGGCAGACCTTGTCCGTCGGTCATTCCACCGCCCTCGATGTCGTCCTGCTGGTAGATCCTATCGCTGCCAATCTCAACGATGTGGTCGTCATCGGGTATGGAACGCAAAAACGCAGCGATGTGACCGGTTCCGTCTCCTCCGTCTTAAAATCCCGTCTTTCGGAACTACCCGTCACCAATGTCATGAACGCGATCGAGGGCTCCGTGGCCGGGTTTACCATCACACAGACCTCCAGCGCACCCGGCGGGGCGACCACCCTGCAGGTCCGGGGTCTGAATTCCATAAAGGCCAGCACCACTCCGCTGATCGTACTGGATGGGGCGCCCTTCCCCGGCAATACCAATGACATCAATCCTGTCGATATCGAATCCATCGAAATATTAAAAGATGCCTCTGCCACCGCCATTTACGGAACCCGGGGTTCCAGCGGGGTATTGCTGATCACCACCAAGCGGGGCCGTACCGGCAAACCCGTCATCCGGTATAGCGGCTATGCCGGTCCCGAATATATCTCCCACACCCTTCGGCCGATGGACGGGTCGCAGTATGTACAGAAAAATATCGTTTATAACCAGCAGAGAGGGATCACGCCGCCCCAGCCGGTTTTTGACTCCGTGATCAACATCGCGGAAGTACCCAATTTCCGCGCCGGTCACCAGGTGGACTGGATAAAAGAAGTTTCCCGACCCGGCGCCTCCATCCAATCGCATAATATCAATATTTCCGGTGGCACCAATGACGTGAAATATTATATAAATGGAGAATACACAAAGGACAACGGCGTACTCAAGGGCTATCAATACCATCGTGTCAGTGTCCGCAGCAACCTCGACGCCAACCTTTCTCCCTGGCTGACCGTGGGCACCTCCCTTTTCTATACCAACAACAATTATGACGGGGGCCATATCAACCTTACCCAGGCAGGACAGATGAGCCCCTATGGGCAGGAATACAATGCCGACGGGACCTATGACATCTATCCCATGTATACGCAGCTCCTCTATACCAACCCATTGCTGGGGCTATACCAGCCTACGATCAACCGGTCGAACAATCTTACGGGGACGGGCTATCTCGAGATCAGGCCGCCCATGATCAAGGGGCTGAAGTACCGGCTGAATGCCAGCTATTCGTATCTCCCCGGACGATATGATTACTATACGGGAAGGAATACCGGGGATCTGCTCGGGCATGCCTATGCGCAGAATACCGAGACGCAGAACTGGATCCTGGAGAACATCCTGAATTATACCCGCGATTTCGGGAAACACCATATCGACCTGACGGCCCTCTACAGCGCCCAGCATAACAACTTCTTCGTGACCTCGCTGTCGGCCAATACCTTTATCAACGACCAGCTTGGATTCAGCAATATCAATGCCGGCCAGATCCAGTCGGCGGGGAATGCGGATGCGTTGAACAGCAATGCCGCCCCTTCTCAATATGCGCTGCTTTCGCAGATGGGTCGTCTCAATTATTCCTTTGCCGGAAAGTATCTGCTGACGGTCACGGCCCGGCGGGACGGCTATTCCGGTTTTGGCGCGTTGACGAGTAAATACGGTACTTTTCCTTCGATCGCGCTGGCTTGGAATATCGCCAAAGAGAATTTTATGAAGGATGTGACGGCCGTCAATGCCTTAAAGCTCCGTGCCTCTTATGGTACCACGGGTAATTCGGCTATCGGCCCCTATCAGACCCTGACGACGCTGGGGGTGACGCAATATGTATACAATGGGGCCACGGCGACGGGAACCGCAGTGAGCAACCAGCTGGCTGCACAGCAATTGGGCGCGCTTGGGAATGCCGGTCTGAAATGGGAGAGCACCACCGGTACGAATGTGGGGGTCGACTTTACCCTTTTCAACCGGATCGATGCTACCGTAGAAGGGTATGTGACAAAGACCAGCAATCTTTTGTTGTCGCGTAACCTGCCGATCGTGACCGGCTATTCTTCCATCCTCGACAATATCGGCAAGCTGGAGAACAGGGGTATGGACATCAGCGTCCATTCCGTCAATATCCGGACAAAGGATTTTACCTGGGAGACGAATGTCACCTATTCCTTCTTCCATAACAAGATCACCCAGTTGTATGGGGACGGGAAGGACGATATCGGCAATAGCTGGTTTATCGGAAAATCCCTGGGAGCCATCTACACCTATAAATTATTGGGTGTCTGGCAGACGGGGCAGGATCCTTCGGGTTCCAACCCGGGCGCCAAGCCGGGGGACCTCAAGTTCGCGGACCTGGATAAGAGCGGCAGTATCACGGCGGCGGATCGTACGATTGTTGGATATAGCGTTCCGCGGTGGACCGGAGGGATCATCAACACCTTCACCTATAAGGATTTCAGCCTGCGGGTCTTTATCAGCACCAACCAGGGTGCGATGAAGAACAACCCCATCCTCAACCCGGCCGACCAGGCGGGCGCCATCAACCTGCCTGCTGCGGTGGGTTACTGGACCGCCGGCAATAACAACAATACCCGTAGTTCCCTTTCCTATACAAATCCCCTCGGGTATGCCTATCCCAGCAAGGCCGGGTATACGCGGATCCAGGATGTGACGCTTAACTACCGGGTGCCGGAAAGGCTTGTCAACAGCTGGGGGCTGGGCGCGTTGTCGGTCTACCTGAGCGGCAGGAACCTGCATACCTTCACCAAATGGATCGGATGGGACCCCGAGACCAGTTATAATGGCAATACCGGGGGCAACTTCAATAACTATCCGCAGGTCGCCAGCTATGTATTCGGTGTCAATCTTTCTTTAAAATAATTTCTTACCAAAATAGTAAGATCATGAAGACGAAATTCCTTTTAATTATATCTCTCATCCTGCTGGTGACCTTCTCCTGTAAGAAGTCCTACCTGGATGAGCATCTTGTGTCTACGTATGCGCCATCGAATGTGCTGGTGGATTCGCTGGGTTTTGAGGCGGCGATGGCCGGGCTGCAGGCCCAGGTCCGGGCGCAGTATACCTTTGCTGGTGACCAGGGGACGATCGGCTGTATGTACCTGGGTACCGATATGGCGACTTCCATACCCGCGCAGTCGACGACGGACATGATACCGTATTATCAGTATAATACCATGAGCTCGACCGATCCGGGAGCGCTGTATTTCTGGCAATGGGCCTATCAGACGATCAACAACGCCAATCTCATCATCCAGGCTGCGGAGAACCCCGCCGTAACAGCTACCGGGGCTGCCAATAAGGCGTATGTTGATGCCGAGGCGCGTTGGTACAGGGCTTATGCCTATAATTTTCTTGTCACCCTGTGGGGACCCGTTCCTTTGATCACGATCCCGCTGACGGCGCCAAAGATCAACTTCACCCGTGCCTCCGTGGACAGCGTCAATGCGCAGGTGGTGCAGGACCTCACAAAGTCCATTGCCACCCTGCCTTCCGTGACCGGGGTCCGGAAAGAGGGCCGGCCGAATATCGCCATGGCGCAACAGCTGCTGGCCGAGGCGTATCTGCGGATGAACAAACCCGATCTGGCGCAGGCGCTTTGTCAGAGTATCATCTCCAGCGGGAGCTTTAGCCTTATCAATTCCCGGTATGGTGTGCATGCCGCCCAGCCGGGCGATTATTATTCGGATATGTTTGTCTATGGGAATGAGCGGCGGAGCCAGGGAAACAACGAGGCCATCTGGGTCGTCGAGCAGGATCTCAATATCCCCGGCGGTTCCACCAACTCCGACCAGCATCGCCGGATGTGGGTGCCCGGTTATTATGGAGAGGCCGGGATGCTGATCTGCGACTCGTTGGGAGGAAGGGGGATCGGTCGTATCCGGCTCAGCCGGTGGATCCTATATAACCTGTATGATAACTTCGATATGCGTAATTCGCTGTATAGCATGCATCGGGTATTTTATTTTAACGATCCTACCAATGCCAACTTTGGCAAGCCTGTGATCGTCACGGGAACGGACACCCTGACAAAGATCTGTCCTTATACCACCAAGTGGAATTACTATAACCCGGCGGATCAGTTTGGCTATGGGACCATCAAGGACCTGATCATGATGCGGCTGGGGGAGACCTATCTGTTGCTGGCCGAGGCCCAGCTCAAGCAGAATAATACCATCGGCGCGGCCGCCAGCATCAACGTATTACGAAAAAGGGCCTATCCCGATTATCCTCTGCATGGCCAGGTACAGCCTTCGGACATCACCCTCGACTTTATCCTGGATGAGCGCGCGCGGGAGCTGGTGGCGGAAGAGAACCGGCGGATGACCCTTGTCCGGACCGGCACTTTGCTGGAGAGAGTACAGGGCCTGGGTGACACCGGCGCGACGGCCATTACGGGCATTGCCCAGCGGAATGTGCTGCTGCCGATCCCCCAGACCGAGATCGATCTGAATAAGGATGCCGTGTTGAGCCAGAATAACGGGTATTGAGTACAACTCATTATTTTTGTGCTATCTAAATCGGCAATCGTATGTTCAGAAGACTCCAATGGCTATTTCTTTTTTTTAGTGTCCTGTGTGCCGGTCCGCTGTTTGCGCAGAAGGCGACCCGGCTGCAGCCCAAGCCTACCCTGTTGCGTCTCATCGATCTCAACCTGCACCAGGCGGCCACCCAGTACAAAGTGCTGATGAGCCGGGTTCCGGCCGAGCGTCTTCCAAAGACGTATTATGCCAATACGGATAAGCTGGAGACCAGCGACTCCAGGTGGTGGACCAGCGGATTTTATCCGGGGACCCTGCTTTATCTCTATGGATATACGCGGGATACTTCCCTTCTCCGGGAGGCGCTGGCGCGGCTGGACCTGCTGAAGAAGGAGCAGTACAATAAGGGGACGCATGACCTGGGGTTTATGATGTACTGCAGCTATGGAAATGCATTGCGGCTTTCAAAGGAAGGGTTGCTGTCCGGTCCTTTGCCGGCTGCTGCGACTGAGTCTGCCGGATATGACAGCATCCTTCTCAACAGCGCCCGGTCCCTGTCCACCCGGTTCAACCCAAAGGTAGGCTGTATCCGTTCCTGGGACAGCAAACCCTGGAAATACCCCGTGATCATCGACAACATGATGAACCTGGAGCTCTTGTTCTGGGCGACGCGTGTCAGCGGGGACTCCTCCTTTTATAAGATAGCCGTGACCCATGCGAATACGACGATGCGCAACCACTACCGGCCGGACTATAGTTCCTTCCATGTGGTGGATTATGATACCGCGACGGGGAAAGTGCTGGCCCAGAAAACGGCCCAGGGATATTCCGATTCTTCCGCCTGGGCGCGGGGGCAGGCCTGGGGGCTCTATGGATATACGATGGTCTACCGGTCTACGCATGACCCCCGCTACCTGGAGCAGGCGGAGCATATCGCGCACTTCATCCTGACCAACCCCAATTTACCGGCTGATAAGATCCCTTATTGGGACTTTAATGCACCCAATATTCCCCTGGCATTGCGGGATGCTTCTGCGGCTGCGGTCATGGCTTCCGCGCTCATCGAATTGAGCCGGTATGTCAGCCCCGAAAAGGGCCGGGGATACCTGGACATCGCCGAGCAGATCATCGTCCGGCTTTCCTCCAACGATTATAAGGCGGTGGTTGGTTCCAATGGCGGATTCCTGCTCCGGCATAGCGTCGGTCATTTTCCCGCGCATTCCGAAGTGGATGTCCCGCTGACCTATGCGGATTATTATTTTGTGGAGGCGATGTTGCGGTATAAGGCGCTGGGTGAGCCGGCGGCGAAGTCGATTCCCGCTGCCGTTAAGCTTATTCCCGTTGCCAGGGGCTGGGCCCGCAATTCCGTCAATGCCGTCGTTTTTCGGCACAACTCGCTGACCAGTTGGAAAGATACCCAGTTTGTCGCCTTTTATGATGGCGACCGCAACCTGGTGCTTGGCAAGCGCCGGCTCGGGAGTGAAAACTGGCAGCTATCGACCACTCCGTATAAGGGCAATACCGCCGACGCCCACAATACCATCAGCCTGATGGCTGACGGGGATGGTTATCTGCATGTATCCTGGGATCATCATAACAATGTATTGCGGTATTGTCACAGCGTGAGACCCGGTTCGTTGGAGATGACGGCAAAGATGCCGATGACGGGTCTGCATGAGGATAAGGTCACCTACCCCGAATTTTACAGGCTGCCGGATGGCGGCCTTCTTTTTTTATACCGGGATGGGGCTTCCGGCAATGGCAACCTGGTGGTGGACCGGTATGACCGGGGGCAGCAGAAGTGGACGCAGCTGCAGTCGGACCTGATCGATGGGGAGGGGCGGCGCAATGCTTACTGGCAGGCCTGTATGGACGGGAAGGGAACGCTCCATATATCCTGGGTCTGGCGGGAAAGTCCCGATGTGTCCAGCAACCACGATCTTGCCTATGCGCGTTCGACCGACGGGGGGCGCACCTGGGAGAAGACCAGCGGAGAAAAATACCGGCTGCCCATCACGGCTGCGACGGCGGAATATGCCTGCCGGGTGCCCGATCACAGCGAACTGATCAACCAGACCTCTATGTGTGCCGATGCGGCTGGTCATCCCTATATCGCTACGTATTGGAGGCCGGCAGGCACTACCGTTCCGCAATATCAACTGGTCTGGTTTGACGGGCGTCAATGGGCTGCGCAGGCGGTGACGCATCGGGTGACTCCCTTTAGTCTTGCCGGTGGCGGGACAAAAAAGATCCCGATCTCGCGTCCGCAGGTGATGCTGGCGGGGGATGGGAAAAAAGCCTATCTCGTGTTCCGGGATGCGGAGAGAGGGGACAGGGCTTCTGTCGCTGTTTGTGAGCGTTTCCCACGGGGGGCCTGGGCCGTTCGGGACCTGACCACCGATTCCCTGGCGTCCTGGGAACCCTCCTATGACACCGATCTCTGGCAGGCGCGGCAGGAACTTGATCTTTTTGTTGAGCGGGTCGAGCAGGGGGATGGAGAATCCCTGACCGATACGCCGCCGCAGATGATCTCGGTGCTGGAGTGGAAGCCATGATCGTAAATATACGTCCCCTGCTATGGACATCCCTTCCCGCCTATAGACTTGTTTTCCAATTTCGGGCATCTTTACCAACCTGGAATGTCTGTAATCAATTGATCATTAGTTTGTTATAGTTTTGGCTTATTTATGGTTCCTATTACGGGCGACATATCCTCAAGATGTACCCGTAATAGTATCCCGTATGAAAGATCGTCTGTTGACCGGCCTTATTGTTTTCTTCCTGTCACCCTTTGCGCCCCTGTTGGCGCAGCCGGCGAATAACAATTTTGCCAATGCTACGGATATCTCCGCTCTGATCAATACCGCCTGTACTTCCGGCGGCACCTATACCACCCAATCAGCTACACCCGACCAATCAAAACCCAGTTGCTGGAGCAATGGACCCAATAATAACGTTTGGTTTAAATTCACGGCAACGGCTACCTCTTTTATAAATGCAAAGTTAAAGGTCAGCGGGACCGGGGAAACGATGCAAAACCCCTTTATCGCCATCTTTGACGCCAGCCTTAACCAACTTGCCTGTCAGAACTACCAGACGGCCAGGACCGATCTGAGTTTAAGCTATCTGGGTCTTATCCCCGGTAACACCTATTATATAGATGTAGATAACTACGCCGGTTATGCCGGGTCCTTCGACCTTTGTCTGTCCGATGTGGTGGACTATGATTTTAAACAGGGCGCGAAGGATGTGACGGCGCAGATCAATACCTGTACCTCCGGCGGCACCTATACGACGCAGTTTGCGACACCCGATCAGACAAGGGCAAGCTGCTGGAGCAATGGTCCCAATAATAACGTGTGGTTTAAGTTCACCGCGACAACTACCGATTTTATAAATGCAAAGGTAAAGGTCAGCGGGACCGGGGAAACGATGCAAAACCCCTTTGTCGCCATCTTCGACGCCAGCGGCACCCAGCTTACCTGTCAGAACTACCAGGGAGCAAAGACCGATCTTAGCCTGAGTTATTTTGGCCTGATCCCCGGTAATACGTATTATATCGTCGTGGATAACTACGCCGGTTATGCCGGGTCCTTCGACCTTTGTCTGTCCGATGTGGTGGACTATGATTTTAAACAGGGCGCGAAGGATGTGACGGCGCAGATCAATACCTGTACCTCCGGCGGCACCTATACGACACAGTTTGCCACCCCCGATCAGACAAAGGCAAGCTGCTGGAGCAATGGTCCCAATAATAACGTGTGGTTTAAGTTCACGGCGACGGCCACCGATTTTATAAATGCAAAGGTAAAGGTCAGCGGGACCGGGGAAACGATGCAGAATCCCTTTGTCGCCATCTTTGACGCCAGCCTTACCCAGCTTACCTGTCAGAACTATCAGGGAGCAAAGACCGATCTTAGCCTGAGTTATTTTGGGCTGATCCCTGGTAATACGTATTATATCGTCGTGGATAATTATTCCGGTTATGCGGGGTCGTTCGACCTCTGTCTGTCCGATGTGGTGGATTATGATTTTAAACAAGGGGCCAAGGATGTGACGGCGCAGATCAACACCTGTACCTCCGGTGGAACGTATACGACTCAGTTTGCGACACCCGATCAGACAAAGGCGAGCTGCTGGAGCAATGGCCCCAATAATAATGTGTGGTTTAAGTTTACGGCGACGGCTACCGATTTTATAAATGCAAAGGTAAAGGTCAGCGGGACCGGGGAAACGATGCAGAATCCCTTTGTCGCCATCTTTGACGCCAGCCTTACCCAGCTTACCTGTCAGAATTACCAGGGAGCAAAGACCGATCTTAGCCTGAGTTACTTTGGGCTGATCCCCGGTAATACCTATTATATCGTCGTGGATAATTATTCCGGTTATGCCGGGTCGTTCGACCTCTGTCTGTCGGATGTGGTGGATTATGATTTTCAACAAGGGGCGAAGAACGTCACCGCCCAGATAAACAGCACGACCAGCGGCGGAACCTACTCCACCCAGTTTGCCACTCCCGATCAGACAAAGGGCAGTTGCTGGAGCAATGGTCCCAACAATAATGTATGGTTTAGCTTTGTGGCCACGGCGACGGGCTATATAAATGCCAGCGCGGATGTCAGCGCTGCCGGGGAAACGATGCAGAATCCCTTTATCGTTCTCTATGACGCAAGCGGCACCCAGCTTGCCTGTCAGAATTACCAGGGAGCAAAGACAAATATCAGTGTAAGCTATTCGGCCCTGATCCCCGGCAATACCTATTATATCTCCGTAGACAATTATGCGGGTTATGCCGGTTCCTTTGACCTTGGGATCTATGATAACCTTATCGTCCTGGCGCTGCAGGATATCGATCTGACGGCAACGGCCAAAACTGGCGAGGTAGATCTGCAATGGACGACGAATACCACCCCAAATACCAGCTTATTTACGATTGAAAGAGCAAGGGACGGAGCAGGTTTTGACAGTATCGGCCGGGTTGCCGGTATTGGTACGGACGCCTCCCGGAACAGCTATACCTTTATCGATAACAACCCATTCACCGGTAATTCGTTTTACCGGTTAAAGGCAACCGATCCCGACGGTCATGGTAGCTATTCGGCGACCGTCCCGGTAACCTATACTATAGCCGGCAGCAAGTCCACCTGGTCCCTCTTCCCAAATCCCACGGAGGCAAGGGCCACCACCTGGTTAAAAATGGAGGGAGCCGGCAACAACGGTTCGGTTGCTATCGCGGTCTATAATATGCAGGGGAAGAAGGTCTGGTCAAAAGTCGCCGCTGTCGATGGCGCCCGGTCACTGCTCCTGCCCATCAATACAAGTAGCCAGTTGGCGCCGGGGATCTATGACGTCATCGTGATCGGCTCCGATACCGGATCGATCCTTTACCAGCAAAAATTAATGATCCGGTAGGGCTCCCAGGATCTTCTTTACCATTCCATCCATCGATGCGTTCTCGATCCACCGGACGACCGCTACCACTCCATGTTCCGGGTCCACATAGATAAAATTGGTCCCGTTGCCGATGTGTACAAAGGCCGTGAGGGGTGCGCTGGGCAGCAGTTTATGATCCGTGTTGAGGAACCAGTTCATATATCCATAGCCCGTATTGGCCGGGGTGGGGGTGAGGGCTTGTTTTACCCATTGTTCGGGGATCAACTGTCGTCCGTTCCAGTTGCCCCGGTGAAGGGTGAGGAGCCCGAAGCGTGCCATGTCATAGGCGTTTATGAACATCCCGCCGCCCCAGTGGCCGCCGCCGCTTACCGACTGTACGGGCTGACCGTCGAGCACGATCCAGGAATTGCGATACCCGTTCCAGCGCCATGTCGTGGAGGCGCCGATGGGGTCCATGATATAGGTCTTTAGCACCTGGGGGAGAGGGCGGCGCCAGACGCTTGTAGCTGCGAGTGCCAGTGCGTTGACCCGTACGTCGTTGTATTTCCAGACCGAACCGGGGGCGTTGCGTTTGCGATCGACCCATTGATCGGGTTTGCCGGCCGGGCGGTCCGCCCAATCGGGTTTGCCCCAGAGCGTGCCTTCCCAGTCGCTGGTCTGGCGAAGCATCACATCCCAGGTGAGGGTGCGGTTATGCGGGCTGGCGAAAGGGTAGAGCAGGGTCGTCGCCTCCATCGTGCCCGATCGGGCCGATAAAGGATCGTAGACTTCTATCGGCGGGATATAGGCGGCGACCGTATCCAGTACGCTGCGGATCAGGCCCTGTTCGACGGCCAGTCCTATCACCGTGGACAAAAAGCTTTTTGTCACGCTATGGGTCATATCCACCCGTAGCGGCTCGCCCCATTCTGCAACGATATATCCTTTGTAAATGATCAGGCCCGTCGGTTCTCCTCTTGTGGCAAAGGGGCCCACGCCGTCATCGAAGGGTTCCCGGCCAAAGCTTTCGGCCTGTGCCAATGCCTGGTCGCGGGGGGCTTTTGCCTCGTTGTCCCGGGCGAAACGGATAGCTTCCTGTAAGGCTACTGAATCCAGACCCAGCGTGGCGGGGCTGCGATGCTGCCATTCTCCGGCAGGAGGGAAATAATCGGCGGCAGCCGATGGCTTTTTTGTTTGGGCGGACGGGGCAAGTGAAGAGAGCAGCAGTAATGGTAGTAGCAGGAGTTTTATTCTCATGCTCTAATGTACAAATCATTAACGGAAAGACGCCTCCTATTCGTTTTTAACAATTCCTTTTTGTGTCCTCCCTAAATTATTGATATTTTGGACGGATGAAGAAAGCCATGCTGGTGGCAAGCGCCATCTTATTTGCCACAACAATATCCCTCCCCGTCTTTTCGCAACGCAGACAACCGACACCGGCGCCCACCACTCCCACCGATACGACCAAGCCCAGGATCCCGGGCTTTCCGGGTTTCAACCTGCCAAAACCCGGTCCCAAACCCTATAAAGACGTCATTACCGACAAGGCGATAACCCATCACGGGCTCTTTACCGTGCATAAGGTCGACGAAAAATGGTATTTCGAGATCCCCGATTCCCTGCTGCTACGGGAGTTCATGGCTATCACCCGTTTTAGCAAGACGGGCGGCGGCGGTGTATATGGGGGCGAGCTGGCCAACCAGCAGACCCTGGAATGGGAGAAGGGTCCTTCGAATGTCCTGTTCCTCCGCGTGGTTACCCTCGTCAATGTGGCCGACTCCACCAACAACATTTATAAGGCAGTCACCAATTCCAATGTCAATCCTATCACCGCGGCCTTCGACATCAGGGCCTATGGGAAGGATTCCTCCAGTGTCGTCATCGATGTGACGGATTACTTCAAAGGCGACAACCAGGTGGTCAGCATTCCTTCGGCCGTAAAAGGGAGGATGCGGCTGGGCGGTCTGGCCATGGACCGGTCCTATATACAGCATATCAATACCTTTCCCATCAATACCGAGATCCGGAGCGTCAAGACCTTTAATACCGGGGGCGGGGGACTGTCTTCGCCTTTTGCCGCCCTCTTCTCTTCTCCTTCCGATGCCGCCGGGGCCGTCACGATAGAGCTGAATACCTCGCTGATCCTTTTGCCGGCAACGCCCATGCGCAAGCGCCTTTTTGACCGCCGGGTCGGTTTTTTTGCGGATGACTATGTCGTCTATTCCGACGAGCAGCAGAAGGTCGATAACGAAGAGTTTATCGTTCGCTGGCGGCTGGAGCCAAAACCCGGGGATATGGAAAAATGGAAACGCGGTGAGTTGGTGGATCCGGCCAAGCCTATCATATATTATATCGATCCCGCTACGCCAAAGAAATGGCGGCCTTACCTGATCCAGGGGATCAATGACTGGCAGCAGGCCTTTGAAAAAGCCGGTTTTCGTCATGCCATCGAGGCGAGAGAATGGCCGGAGGGCGACAGCACCATGAGTCTCGAAGATGCGAGGTACTCTGTGTTGCGTTATTTTGCCAGCAATGTGGAGAATGCCTATGGGCCGAATATCCACGACCCCCGCAGCGGCGAGATCCTGGAGAGCCATATCGGGTGGTATCACAACATCATGGAGCTGCTGCATGACTGGTATATGATCCAGACGGCGGCCGTCGATCCAAAGGCGCGGACCATGCATTTGAACGACAGCCTGATGGGACAGCTGATCCGTTTTGTCAGCTCGCATGAGGTGGGACATACGCTCGGGTTACGGCATAACATGGGCAGCAGCAGCACCGTACCGGTGGAGAAATTGCGGGACAAGGCCTGGCTGGATGTGCATGGGCACACGCCGTCGATCATGGACTATGCCCGGTTCAACTATGTAGCACAGCCGCAGGATAATATTCCCGAGACCGATCTTTTTCCGCGTATCGGGGAATATGACCGGTGGGCGATCCGCTGGGGATATGCCTGGTCGGGCGCTTCCAATGAAAAGGAGGATGCAAAGATCGTCAACCGATGGATCATCGACAGCCTGAAGTCCAACCCCCGGTTATGGTTTGGCGGGGAAGGCTATGGTCTTGATGCCCGGGCGCAGATGGAAGACCTGGGGGACAACAGCATGCTGGCCAGTGGGTATGGGATAAAGAATCTCCAGCGGATCCTGCCAAAATTGTCGGAGTGGACGCGGGAGGAGAACGACAAATACGATAACCTGTCCGAGATCTATCACCAGGTCGTAGGGCAGTACAGCCGGTATATGGGGCATGTCCTGAAGAATGTGGGCGGCATCTATGAGACCTTCCACAGCGTGGAGCAGCCGGGCGACGTATATACGCCGGCGCCAAAGGCATTGCAGCAGGAGGCCGTGGCCTTTTTGAACAGCCAGCTGTTCGCCACGCCGCACTGGCTGCTGAACAATGACATCCTGAACAAGATCCAGAGTCCTTCCGGTAATGATCCCGTCTCGGCGACGCAGAGCAGCATCCTGAGCAGCCTGTTGTCATCCAACCGGTTGAGCATATTGCTGCAATCGGCTAATCGCTGGGGGCAGAGCAAGACCTATACCGTGGAGGACCTTCTAACGGATACCCACAGGGGCATCTGGAAGGAATTGACCACGCATCAGCCGATCGATGAATACCGGAGGACCCTCCAGAAGACCTATACCGAGTCCCTTATCTCCATCGTCAGTCCGGCCCCGTCGCCTGCGGGGGGTGCGGGTCAGCTGTTTCTCCTGCTTTTCGGGCCGGCGGTAAAGAATACCGATCTGCCTTCCATCGCAAGGGCGGAGCTGACCAGCCTGCGAAGCCAGGTGCTGGCCGCCATCCCCGGAACGACGGACCGGTTGAGCAAATACCATCTCATCGACGTGGCCGAACGGATCCGCCAGGCGCTTAACCCGAGAGGTTGATAGTGTGGTGCTACTGATAAATAGTGCTACGTGCTACTAATGATTTTTGTTGCTACGGATGCTTTGCGAGAACCTTAACTTTTGCCGTCGCCGTCATCCGGCAGGGGACGAGCGCGTCTGCGGGAAGGGTGAGCTTTATAAAGCGCCCCAGATGATCGTCATAGTACTTGCAGCGTACGTTGGCCTTTCTTTCGTTGACCTCTTCGACGATCAGCCTGATATCCGTCAGGCCCTTAAAAAAGACTTCTTCACCGATCTTTAAATTTTCATACATGGGGGAAACTTTAAGGGTGAACGTAAAATGTCTTCGTATACCTAAGATAATAAACTGGTTTGGTTGATCCAATTTTTTCTCCGCGGTTACACGTAGATCGTTATCGATGGTTCCTCTTACTAGAAACACCGGAACCTTCGTTTTCGACTACCCGAAGATCTATTTGGGCAAGGAATAATCTTTTACGGTCATCTGCCTTTTTGGGGGATCGTAAAAAAACGATTTAGCCATGCTCCTGTGGAAGGATTCCCCCTTTTTGGTACAGGGGGTAGGGCGGGCGCTCGTAGTTTTACGTTTGTCTCCGGTGGCAGGACTTTTGAAGGGGCTTATAAAAAACTGCCATGATCGGTGTATTACCCGGGCTTGCGCCCAATGTGATCGGTTTCAGGGCCAGCGGCGAAGTGACGCGGGAGGACTATGAGAACGTGGTCTTTCCGGAGGTGAAGCGATATACACAGGATGGAAAGGATCTAAACCTTGTCTTTTATGTGGAGACGTCGCCAAAGAACTTCAGCATTGGCGCCTGGATCCGCAATATGTGGTTGGGATTGAAAGAGTTCACATTGTGGCATCGGGTGGCCATCATCTCTGATCTGGAGAAGGTGCGGCATTTCACCGATGCCATCAGCCGGCTGCTGCCGGGTGAGTACAAAGGATTTTCACCCAATCAATTGGATGCGGCGGTCCGGTGGGCCGGTACGGAGGAGGAGCCTGCTGTTCCGGATGTTCCCCCGCATGTCGAGGTCTTGTTGCCCTCTCAGATAAAAGGAGCGGCTACGATGACTTCGGCAACGGTGCTGGCCGCAAATGAAAAGGACGCCCGTTTTATTTTTAAAAGGACTGGCGAGCGGCTCCTGGATGTCAATCAGTGGTCAGAATATTGTACGTCGATGGCCTCGTTCCTGTTAATCGATGAGGATGGCGGGCCCTTGCAGGGGAGGGCAAGTGTGGGTGATTTCATCCGGATAGATATTCCCGGACCAGGTACCCGGGAAGGCGAAGGGTATGACTGGGTGCAGGTGGAGAAGATCGAATATGCATCCATGGATAATATTTTCTTTATGGAGGTCCGGCCTTCGCGCAACCCCTGTAATAAGGGATCGACTGCTATTGCTCATTTTTTGGAATCTTCTGCTACCAGCACATTCATGGTGGTGTGTGAAGAGAAGACCGTAAGCGTTACGGTATATGGGCGTAATGAAGTACCTAATACGGCCGTACCCGGCACACTGGATAAATGGCGCAACTCCGCAGTGGGATCGGTAGGGTCCATCGGTCTTTCGAAGATCCAGTGGAAGGCATTGGTAAAGGGGCTATTGGAAAAGGAATAAAAATTATGGCTCGCATCATTGATGGGCCGAAGCGGGGCTAGCATGCGATTTGCATTGATGATCAAAAAGACTTCCCATGGAACAGGATCATATTATTTCTTCCGAAGGTACGCCTGCCCGGATGGGCCAGACCGAGCGGACCCTCTCCGCCATTGCCGGTTCCCTTTTATTATATTATGTGACAAAAAAGCACAAGGGTGATGCCCTGCTGCTGACGGGGGCTGGTTATCTCCTGTACAGGGCGGTTTCCGGTCATTGCCCGGTGTCCGGGATCTTTCACCGGAAGGGGGAGCGGTCCGGTCATGTGCGGAATATAAACGTAAGGACTTCTGTCGTCGTGAGCCGGCCACGGGAGGAGGTTTATCTGTTCTGGCGGAACCTCGAGAACCTTCCATTATTTATGCGGCACCTGGACAATGTGGATGTGATCGACCCGGTCAGTTCTGCCTGGAGGGTGCGGATGCCGGGTGGGATAGGGGATGTGCGGTGGGAGGCGGAGATCGTCCGGGATGTGCCGGGGACGGAACTGTCCTGGGCTTCCGTACCGGGCGCTTCCATCGAGAATGTGGGGAAGGTCAATTTCTCCGATACCCCCGGTGGCGCGACGCGGGTAGATGTGCTGATCTCTTACCGGGCCCCGGGTGGAGTGATCGGGGAAAGATTGTCCCGTCTGCTGACCCCACTCTTCCGGGATATGATCGGGAAGGATATCCGGGGTTTCAAACATTTTATGGAGAACATAGGAGTGGAGGGGGTATAGGCAATGATCCGGTATAAGAACCTGGATGGCGACTCCGGTGTATTTGCCTATGAGATCGGCCCCGATTATATAAGGGTGCAGTTTACCGGAGGCGTCGTGTATCTGTATAGTAATAAGGTCACGGGCCGGAAGAATGTGGAGCATATGAAGGGGCTCGCGCTGCTGGGGCGCGGGTTGAGTACATTTATCAGCAGGATTGTAAAGGATCGCTATGCATTCAAATCTTTCTCGCCACTCATTGGGGAAGGGCCAGGGACGGGAGGACAGTGAAGCTTCCGGGGCTGCTGCCGGTCGCTGCCGGATCGGTATCAGCGGGTTGGTATTGCCGGTGCCGAATAAGGCGGCCTTTCCCGAGGCATTTCGCGACCGGCCCCGGTTGGCGTACTATGCTTCTCTTTTTGACAGCCTGGAAATAAACAGCAGCTTCTACAAGACACCGATGGCGGCGACCTTTGAGAAATGGGCGGCCATCGTCCCCGATGATTTTCAATTTACCGTCAAGCTCAGTCGTGATATTACACACGCAAAGGATCTTGCGTATGATCCGGCGGCGATCGATCTCTTTTTAAAAGCCGCCAATGGCGTCGGCGCAAAGAAGGGATGTTTGCTGATGCAGTTCCCGCCTGGGTTGCGGCGGAATGAACATACGACCGGTCAGCTGTCGGAGCTGTTGCGGCAGGTTTGGCAATCGGATCCCGAGCATACGTGGAGGCGGGCGGTGGAGTTCAGACACGCGTCCTGGTATGATCCCTCCATTTACCGGTTATTGGATAAGGCGCGGGCCTGTCTCGTGCTGCATGATATGCCGGGTTCTGCGTTATCCGTTGTTTCCTCTTCGGTCGATTTTATCTATCTGCGTTTTCATGGAGTGCTTGGGGATTACCGCGGGAGCTATCCTTCGGATGTTTTGCAATCGTATGCCGGCAGGATAAAGGCCTGGCAGGCGCAGGGCAAGGATGTCTATGTTTACTTTAATAATACCATTGGGGAGGCGGTGGCGAATGCAAGGAAACTGCTGGAATTGATACGATAAAACGTATCTTCCTTATATAATGGCAAAAAGACTTCCGCTGATCCTCCTGCTCTGGCTGGTTACTGATCTCTACTTTTATCAGGCGCTGCAAACCCTTGTACATTCCGGTGCATATTTATGGACTTATTGGCTTATCGACGGGTTGATAATGGCGGGCATTGTCGCCGTCATTTTTGTGCGGCGGGGCTCGCAGGTGCAGCAAACGCTGATCCCGTGGCTGATGGGAGGGTTGTTACTGGCGTTTATTCCCCGTCTGTTCTCGGTGCCGGTTCTATTGGTAGAGGATCTTGTCCGGCTTTTTCGGGGGTTTCCACCGAGGGCGGTTTGGGTCAGTGAGCTTACGTTGGGCGTGGCTGGTTTGCTGTTCCTCCTGGTGCTGTTTGGTATTACGCGGGGTCGGCATTTTTATCGCGTAAGGCGGGAGACGCTCTATTTCCCGGATCTGCCCGAAGCTTTTGATGGGTTTACGTTGACACAGATAACGGATGTCCACTCGGGGAGCTTTACCGACGCCGCCGGCGTTCAAAAAGGGCTCGACCTTGTAAATGCCCAGCATAGTGATGTCATTCTGTTTACCGGTGACCTTGTTAATAACCGGGCGTCTGAAATGGACAGATGGATAACGGCTTTTGCCGGTCTGAAGGCGCCGATGGGGAAGTTTTCGGTGTTGGGGAATCATGATTATGGTGATTATATGCAGTGGGAATCGCCGGAGGCCAAACGTGCCAATCTGGCCCGGTTGAAAAAGGTGCATGGCGAGATCGGTTTCCGTTTGTTGCTGGATGAGGCGATCACACTGGTGAAAGGCGGCCAGACGATTACCCTGTTAGGCGTGGAGAACTGGGGGAAGGGGGGCTTTCATAAATATGGCGATTTGCAAAAAGCCAGCGCCGGCGTGCCCGATAATGCTTTTAAGATCCTGCTATCACATGATCCTTCGCATTGGGAGGGGGTGACGCTTGATCATCATCAGCATGTTCACCTTACGTTGTCGGGGCATACGCATGGGATGCAGTTTGGGATCGAATTGTTTGGGTTTAAGTGGAGCCCTATCAAGTATGTGTATAAACAATGGGCGGGGCTTTATGAGACAAAAGGGCGTTTTTTGTACGTCAACCGGGGTTTTGGTTTCCTCGGGCTCAAGGGGCGGATCGGTATCTGGCCGGAGGTGGCGGTGATCACTTTGAAGCGGAGAGCGGATCTTTCCCGGTACTCATAGCTCAAAACGGATCCGTTGCCGCAAGGTTTCTTCTTCTTCCTGCACCTGTTGTGCCGTCGCACATCGCGAAATCAGGGCTTCCAGCAGGTAGGAGCTACCCAATGTCTGTCCGCTAAAGACGCTTTTGGTTTCGTGGTCTACAAAGAAAACCGCTTCTTGTCCCCCTTTCTTTTCGGGCTGCACGACAACGCTGATACGCGCGGTTTCCATTTCCTCACGGAATCTGGTCCAGTCGGGCGGTGTTCCAGCAAGGGTCCAGTCGATAGCTGTTTTTACCCGTTCTTGTTCTTTCTGTAGCAAAGATTCATTGAGGGCGAACTTCTTTTCCAGGTAGTTCAAGGTAGGTTTGAAAAGAAAGGAGCTGGCTTTGAGACTTTTTCCGGCATATTTGCCATCTGCGTCAATGGCATGGTACAATAGTCCCCTTTTCTGGTACAAATGAGAATCCTCACTCCCCTGGTTTGCTTGCACATTGTAAAGCCGCAAAATGGCGTTTAGTTCCAAAAGATTAGTATACTTATACTGCTCGATAACGGTATGGAGGACATCGCTGATCGCACGTTTTAGCGGTTCCTGGCCATATATGACCCGATGAGCCTGTTTTACGCTAAACTTTGTTTCGTCTTCCGCTGTAGCCTTTTGACTTTTTACCAGGGAGAACTCCTGTTCCAATCGGCGGGTGAGTTGGTGAGATTCGCGGAGAAGTTTAGGATTTACCTTTATCAGGTTTCCATCGGCTCGTACATTGGTGCTTACAATGTGCATATGCGGGTGGGCCGTGTCGTGGTGGCGATATACCAGATAGGGTTGATCTCCGAAACCTATCCCTTCCATATATCGTTTTGCCAGCACCTGCATTGTCACGTTCTCGATCTTTTCTTCCGGGCTGAAAGTTACGGTGTCCCGGAAAATATTCAAAACTGACCGCTCATTCAATGAAATTCGTTGATCAAAACGAAATAGTATATCCTCTCTGCCGAGCGCAGGCAAATCCTTTATAAAATTTTCTGCCAACAGACATTCAGCTTTCCCATGTGATATCTTTTGCTCGTTATAAGTCAGGGCCTCCGAAATACTTGCTGTCATCTTTATTTTACCTAACATGATCGTATGCTTTTATAACCATAATTATGGCTCTAAAATTACGATAATGCCAAGATTGGTAAAAGTGATAAATATCATTTAATGCTTACTGCCGAAAATGCGGTTTAAGGCATCCCTTCCAAAATAAGAAACCCCGGGAATTGACCCCGGGGCTAATTGTTCAGAATTTTTCCGGCACAGATCAGTGCGGGACGGCCGGTTATTCTTCCGAACCTGGCTTTAGAGGATAGATAGTAAGCTAACGGCCAATGGGCTGGCTGGGTATAGGGGCGTGATGAATTGCTTATAATTACAATGTGCAGGGCAAAAACCCCTAAGAGGATCCAGATTATTTTAGATCGTTAACAATCGCTGTTTTCGGGTAGGCATAAAAGATCGGAGATCTCGGGTCTGTTTTTTTCTGGAGGATAAAGAAACCTGTCTCGTCGAGGATGTTATTTAGCAGGCTGCCCGGCTCGCTGTAAAAGAGGGGAAAGATCAGCCGGCGGACATTGATTTCGGGGTTGGCAAAGATCCCGTCCAGGCTTGCGCGGAGTGCCTGTACGGCGGTGTCGGTCAATGAATCGTCGATGCTGAGGTTGAGTTGCAGGAAATAGTCGCGGGGTTCTTCGGCATAGTATTGACCAAATTCCGTTCGGTTCATGGGCAGCATCTCCAGGATGAACAGCGTTGTTTCGAGATGGGAGAGGATATAGGCGTTGTAGGCCGGCATTTGCAAAAGGACCTGGTAGGAATTTTCTGCGATCGCTTCCTGTGACTGCAGGTGCCAGATCGGGTGGAAAGCGACTTTTTTAAGAATGGCAGCCAAGTCGTTGGAATCCCGCGGGATGGCGACCGGTCGGATGGAGATATCTTGATAGGATGGGTCAATATCGATGGGGAACATGGCGAGAGGTTTTCGGTGGTTAATAACAGCAAAGGGATGCCCTATTGATACAATAAGGAGAACATGATGCTACTAACCAAATGCTTTCACAAAGACGGTCGATAGTAAAGATTAAAATTGTACGAACAAAAGATCGATGTGGGTAGATAAACAAAAGGAATGCAGATCGGGCAGCTTTCTATTGGTGAAAGTGGCGGATTTTCACGGATTTTTAAAATAAAAAAATTGGATATCTTCCTGTATCTTCGTAAATGCGTAGTTGTACTAAGTAGTTGTCTCTAGGTTAGTCCTGTGATGACACCAGGTTGGTGAAAAGAACTACCTATAAATACGGGTATACCAGGCTTCGAATATAAATTATGTGTGAACTTCTGCCAACCTATTTTACATTCATGTTTTGCATATTACCTTGCACCTCTTCCTATAGCCGGTAACCTTTCCTACTAAGCTTATACCTCTGACTGACTACATTTTAGAAACTTGCTTTTCCAAACCTTTCTTCCCTTTCTGCATGTTCCCCGCGAAGGAATGTCTACGAAGGATATTTATGACCCGTTCAAAAAATAGGTACAAACACTTAAAATGGCCGAATTCTCCCATCCCGACGAACTTTTGGCGTCCTTTCGCCTGGGCGAGCATCGGGCATATGCGGCCATTTTCGAAAAATACTATCCCCGTTTAGTCGTTTTTGCCTTCCAGATCATCAATAATGAGGCCCAGGCCGAAGAGATCGCCAGCGATAGTCTCACCAAATTATTCAACCGGGCGCATGTCTATGAGACGACGGAACATTTTCAGAGCTTCCTCTATCTCGCCACGCGCAATTCCGCGATCAATTACCTGAAGTATTTACGCACGTTTACGGAGACCTATAAGGACTATATCTCCCATCAGTTTGATGAGATCGATATACTGAACCAGGAGCTGGATGCGGCTTTGCTGGAAAAGCTTTACTCCTCTATCGAGCGGTTACCGGAGAAGTCCCGGCAGGTGATCAACTACCTGTATATCCAAAAGCTGCCTTATCAGCGGGTGGCCGAGATCATGCAGACGACCGTAAAGAATATCGAGAACATCCGGGCTTATGCGCTGAAAAAGCTCCGGGAAGACCTGACACAGTCCAATAGTCCGGCTGTTTTGCTGGCTTTTATCGCCTTTTTGATGAACTCCCATTAGGACGTTTTTACTCCATTTCAGACATTTTTGACTGCGTTTTAAAAAAAGCCTCTTTTCTTTTAGGGGTTTTATTTTGGTCTTCTGTAATTAGAATAGAGCAGCATTCTAATCACTACGGTTATTGAAATCTATGGTTAAGGTAGACATTGAACGTTTAACTTATTTAACGGAAAAGGTTGTAAATGATGAACAACTCTCGGCTGATGAAGCGTCAGAGTTGGAATTCTTCCTATCCCAGGATCCTCGCCTACGTTCTCAATACCAGGAGCGAATTGAACGCAAACGCCTGAACGATGCCATGTCTGTCTACATCCGGACAAAGGAGAATTGGAGAAGGAAATTTGATCAGGCCCTGTCTCGTGGGAAAGTGTCCCAGATCCGGAAACGGTCGATCCCCTTGTGGCAGTATTACTCCGCCTCTGCTGCTATTCTTCTCTTTCTTGTCGCTGGATTGTTCGTGCTTGTTCATCGTCATCCCACCCATGGTGTTCCTGCTGTTCCCATCGCAAAAGTTCAGGATATCAAGCCCGGTGGGAATCGCGCAGTGCTGGTCTTATCGAATGGCAAAGAGATTCTATTGGACTCGGCAAAAACCGGTCTGCTTTCTGCCCAGACATCCGCAAAGATCGACAAGACCGATTCCGGACAAATTGCAATAACCATGTCATCGGTTTCTCGGGAAGCAAAAGGGGAGGATGTGAGTTTGAATAGCTTAGCCACGCCGAAGGGCGGGCAGTATAAGATCGTTCTGTCCGATGGGACGAAGGTTTGGCTTAATGCTTCATCAACTCTCCGTTTCCCCTCTGTCTTCGCCGGTAAAGAACGCAACGTTTCTTTAGAAGGAGAGGGATACCTCGAAGTAGCCGACAATAAACACATGCCCTTTACAGTGAGTACGGAAAAAATGAATATCACCGTATTAGGTACCCGGTTTAATATCATGACCTACGCCGATGAACCGGAGATAAAAACAACGGTTCTGGATGGTGCTGTAAAGGTACAGTCAGGAGTGAATGTCAAAGTGCTAACTCCAAGCCAACAAGCAAGGCTACAGCTAGGGGGTGAGCTGCAGGTACTAACTACGCCAAATCCTGACGCAGAGATAGCCTGGAAGGATGGGCAGTTCTATTTTAAACGAGCTGATATACGAACCGTTATGAGACAGCTTGCCAGGTGGTATAATGCAGAGGTAGAATACAGCGGAACGGTCACCAATCACACCTACTCGGCCTCCATTGACCGTAAATACAATGCTTCCGAAATTTTAAAGATGTTGGAAGCATCTGGAGGGGTACATTTTGAAGTGGAAAATATAGGAAACAAAAAGAAGATAATTGTGCTCCCGTAGGGGGCTTTCCCTATTTTTTTTATAAAAAGAATATGAAACTAGTTGATTAAATCATAGATATATCTGCCGGATAGATTTTTAAAAACCTGCCTCTTTCACCACTCCTATTAGCGATTATTGTCAGAAGATGAAATTTGATGTAGTTATCAATAAGGATTTTCTCATGTGAACCAATGCAAGCTTAAATCGCCAATGTCATTTTTACGCTTGTAATCAGGAGGTGTTTCTACACCACCTTGTTTTTTGAAAATCTTTATCATTTACTATTTCAAGCCTAATAATCAAAGAAAAACCGGAAGCGTTCTCAGGCACTTCCGGCGAATCTTGGATGAATTTTAACAATCGGGAAGACTGCTTTTATCACTCCAAAACGGCTCTAAGTTATGCAAATTAAGGCTTGCACTCCCCATTATGGGGTATTAGTAAAAAAAATTGTTCAGGTTGTGAAAATAACCACTGCTTTTCTGATTGGTTTCTGCCTCCACGTAAGCGCTAGGGGATATTCCCAGGAAAAGATTACCCTCGATCTGAAGGGGGTGACCTTGGAAAATGTTTTGCAGCATATAAAGCAGCAGACGGGGATTCCGTATCTCATTGTGGATCAATATGCGGATGAGGTAAAGAAGATCGATATTTCGGTTAGGGATGCGTCTTTGGAGGCTGTGTTAGATCTCTGCTTCAAAGGATACGCTTTAACCTATTCCATTATCAACGGTGCCATTATTATTCGGAAACAAGATATCCCCAAAACCGACCAGGAGACGCCGCCTCTGGGACCTATCAAGGACATTGCCGGGAGGATCACCGACAGCGCCGGAATTCCATTAGGAGGCGCATTTATACAGATTTTAGGATCAGGAAGGACAGTGTCGTCTAACGACGAAGGATACTTCTATATTAAAGGAGCCCATGCCTCCGATACGCTTCTGGTAACATTCATTGGATATGCTACTCAACGGGTTGCAGTGACTGACCGTTCCTCGCTTAATATTACATTGCGGCTTATTGGTAAACAACTATCGCAAGTTATAGTTAATTATAACTCTGGATACAATCGGATATCACCTGAATTGGCTACAGGATCTTACAATTTGGTCGATAAACAATTATTTAATCAACGCATCAGCTCTGATGTTTTGGATCGGTTAGAGGGCAACGTACCAGGATTAATTTTCAATAAAAATACTGCTGGTTCCAATCAGGGACAATTTGATATTAATATTCAGGGGCATAGTACTCTTTTCTCCAATGACCAGCCATTGATAGTAGTCGACAATTTTGCGTATGATGGCGATATAAACAATATCAACCCTAATGATGTGGAGGCTGTCACAATTCTTAAAGATGCTGAAGCAGCATCGCGATGGGGTGTCCGTTCCGGAAATGGTGTTATTGTTATAACAACGAAAAAGGGAAAAAAGGATCAAAATTTAATAACTGAATTTAATTCAAATGTTACGATCGGTGAGAAACCCAACCTATTTTATAATAGAAATCACTTGGATTCGAGGAGCTACATACCTATCGAACAGAATTTATTTAACCAAGGTTATTACAATGGAACGTTGAGTGATAGTACCGCTCTTGTAACACCTGTAGTTCGAATATTAGGTGATGAAAAATCGCGTTTAATTTTGGCAAACCAAGCCAATGCTGAAATTGAGGCACTCAAAGGAAATGATATTCGCCAAGACTTAAAGAGTTTTTTTTACAGAAAATCGGTCGCACAACAATACTATTTGGGATTGCACGGAGGGTCTTCAAAAGCGGATTATTATTTTTCGGGGGGGTATGATAACTCTCTAAGTTCCGTCGTTGGTAATAGAAATGATAGAATTTCATTAATTTCTAACATAAATTTTTATCCGATGAAGAGGCTGCAATTATCTGTCGGATTAAATTATGTTTCAACAAATGTAAAAAGCAATGGATCTAATACTCCGGCCCTTTCAAATCTTTACCCATATGCGAAACTGGTCGACAATAGCGGAAACCCGTTGGCCGTTTCAACTGATTATAGCGAGAGGTATAAGGAAAATACAGCCACTCTAGGATTCTTGAATTGGCAAGATAAACCTTTACAGGAAATATCATTTGGTGACAATACCAGAAAAGGTATTGACAATAAAATAAATCTTGGGCTTAGATATGATCTTTTATCCGGTCTTAGTTTCGAAATGAAATATCAGTATGAGCGAGAAAGCCTAATCAGTCGAAATTACTACAGCGATTCTACGTATTATGCAAGAAGTTTAATAAATGAATTCACTCAGATAGGTTCGAATCGCCAACTTTCATATCCGATTCCTGTTTCAGGAATTCTCCAGGAAGCAGACGCATATTTAACGTCTCAGCAGGTAAGAGGTCAACTTAATTATCAAAAAGGATTTTCGAATGGAAACGAAATATCCGGAATCTTTGGTTCTGAACTTCGACAAGCTGTGAGTGAATCTAATTCAAATACTATTTATGGGTTTGACAAAAATACGTATGCGAGCGTTTCTGCAATTGACTATTTTGACTATTTCCCTGGGAATCCATACACTTACGCACAAATACCTAACAATTTATCTTACCAAAAGACCATAAGCAATTTTGTCTCGTATTATAGTAATCTATATGGTACACTACACCAACAGTATACGCTTTCGCTTAGTGGAAGAATTGACCACTCAAATATCTTCGGTGTCGCTACAAATAAGAAGGCGGTACCCTTATACTCAGTGGGAGTAGGTTGGAATATCAATAATGCTCATTTCTACACAATTAGTTGGTTGCCGTATCTTCATCCAAGGGTAACATTTGGCTATAACGCAAATATAAACACCTCTGCTTCCGCAATAACTACTATTACGGAGAATTCAGGGTCCCCTTACAACGGATTCAATTATGCGACCATCACGTCGCCAGGAAATCCAGAGTTGACTTGGGAAAAAATTAAAAAGGAAAATTTTGGTATTGACTTCTCTTTTAAAAATCATTTTGTCTTTGGATCAATTGATTTATACAATAAACAGGGTATTCATCTTTTTGGGAGTTCACCACTTGCTCCATCATCGGGACAAACTTCTTTTTTTGGAAACACTGCCAGCACAAAAGGAAAAGGTTTTGACTTAGCCATAAATGTAAAAATAGTTGATAATAAAAATGTAAAATGGCTATCCGAAATAATGGCAAGTCACGCCGAGGACAAGGTGACAAAATACTATGTTAAGTCTACAGCCCTTAATTTGCTATCTTATGGGTCAGGGAATGTCGGTGTGATTGTTCCCGTTATTGGAGCAAATGAGTTCGGTATTTATAGTCTCCCTTGGGCGGGGCTTAGTGCTCAAAATGGCGACCCGGAAGGGATTATTAATGGAAAGCCCAGTAACAATTATACTGCTATTCTTCAAAACATTACTGTAGATAGCCTGGTTTACAATGGTCCAGCACGTCCTCAATATTTTGGTTCTTGGCGAAATACAATTTCTTACAAAAAGATTTCTCTTTCATTCAATATTTTTTTCAAATTTGATTACTTTTTTGTTAAAACGGCGATGAGTAATGTAGCCAGCGTAGCATCTGGTAGTTTTGGTGGTATTGAAGCAGACTATACCCACGCTTGGAAGGCGCCGGGTGACGAAAAGACAACAAATGTACCATCCATTCAGTACCCGACATTTGACGCAAATCGTTCGACTTTCTATCAATATTCCTCTGTTCTTGTAGATAGAGCCGATAATATTAGGTTGTCTGACATAAACCTTAGCTATGACTTGCGTAATTCCATAAGGGCATTGAAAAGAATACAGTCTTTTAAGGTCTATTTATATTTGAATAATGTGGGTATTATTTGGCGTGCAAACAGAGATAAAATTGATCCGGATATATACTCATCAGGGCCATATGGCTATCCCTCCCCAAGAACAATTTCTTTTGGTTTTTCGGCAACTTTTTAATAAACAGACCATGAAAGTATTTTATATATTTATTCCTGCGCTTGCTTTGTTGACAGTGACATTTAACAGCTGCAAAAAACAAGACGATTTTCTTAATCAAAAACCTAACGTAAGCTTATCGACTATAAGTTCGCTAAATGATTGCCAACTTTTGTTGAATAATGAAGATTTATTTAATACAAATGATATCTCTTTAGGAGAGATTTCGAGTGACGATTTTTATTTATCTACCGGTATGTTTGCAAGGGTTCAGATAATCGATCAAAACGCTTATACCTGGGCCAAAAGTATTTATCCGGTTGGGCAAAATGACTACGACTGGAGTTTGGCATATCAAAGAATTTATTATTCAAACGCGGTTTTAGATGCGTTAGGCACAATTTCACATGATGGAAACCAGCAAACTATTTATAATGAGTTAAAGGGTAAGGCGCTTTTTTTTCGTGGACTTTCGTTTTACAATTTAGTTCAAACTTTTGCGCTGCCTTATGATAGTGCCACTGCTACAAAAGATCTAGGAATCCCTTTGCGACTTTCATCGGATTTGAATGTCCCTACAACTCGATCATCGGAAAGCGATTGTTATAGGCAAATTGTATCGGATGTGACGGCGGCTATACCATTACTATCTGATGTGCCGCAATATCGTACAAGCCCGTCTAAGGCTGCATGTTATGGACTGCTTGGGAGGATTTATTTGGCGATGGCAAACTATTCAAAAGCTTTATCTGCCGCAAGTACATGCTTGTCTTATCCATTTCCTTTGGTTGACTACAACACGATTACCCCGGCAGCACGTTCTTTGATTATAAATGGATACTTTACTGAAGATATATTTCATAGCACTCTGTATTCCTATCTATCAATAACACCAGTTTTTAGATCATTGGCTGATACGAATCTTTATAAAATGTTTGATTCAACCGATCTTAGAAAAAAGATGTTGTATGTTCAAAATTCAACCGGTCTTTATTTTAGAGGTACATATGATTATCGTGCTTATGCTTATGATGGAATTGCTAGTGATGAAATATTATTAATTCGTGCTGAATGCTATGCAAGGGCTAGTCAATTTGGCCTAGCGCTTGCGGACTTGAACACATTATTAGAGAATAGGTATAGAGCCGGCACTTTTGTGCCGTACACCCTGGCAGCGACAGGTGATATTGTTGCGCTAATATTGACTGAAAGGAGAAAGGAACTGCAATATCGAGGATTGCGGTGGACTGACTTGAGAAGGATAAATAAAGAGCCGAAATATGCCGTAACCTTATCTCGGTTTGTAAATGGGGTGTCATACACTTTGCTACCCAACGATATAAGATATGCATTGCCTATTCCAGATAACGAAATTGAAGTAAGCGGAATCCCCCAGAATAATCGATAGATACTTTTGATAATTGTTATTATGAGATATGCTTTAAGAACCGGCATTTTTACTTTTATTTTGTTTCAAGGATTTAATATTGGGGCAATGGGTATTACATCCAGCACCGCAGAAATAAATTGCTTTGGAAGTGTTATTAAGAACCCCTCCCTTTTAAAAGTTGAGTATATGGGTGATGTTCTTGATAGTCGAAAAATTCTTGGGGACACTGTGCGGAATTTTGTCGAAATCCTGAGAGCTGGCGACTTGGGGAATGTTTTTACGTCTATTTCAAGAATGAAGAAGGCAAGTTACTTTTCTGTTTTCTATCCAGGGTTGATAAATGAGAGCTTCATTGTTGAACCTGGTGACAGTGTTAATATTAGTCTGTATGATGGAAATGTAACATTTAGCGGAAACTGCGCGGAAAAGTTTAGATGTGAGTATTCATTGATGCGGTTAGGAAATGATAAAGTCCTTTCTCTGATTTATTCAACCGGTCATCTAAATTGTAAAAGCCTTGAACAATATGATTCACTGGCAAAAGAAGCATTTGGATATTTGAGGAGATATAAAGGTAGGATTTCCGATTTGTCATTTGATATTATGTGGGGTCAAATATTTAATCGCTATCAAACTGGTAAATATTGGATAGTTAAAAAATTTGGTATAGATTCTTTAGTGGGATATAAGGATCCTAATTGGGAAGAAATTGAAGGTGGGCGTGAAGCCTTTGAATATCTAAAAAAGGCCGCATTTTATCTGTCATTTTTGGAAAAGCAATTTACAATTGATTCCTGTTTTCTTCTGGGTAGACCGTTTGATGTTTTTGTATATTATACCTATATTAAAAAAAAATATACTGGCTTGGAGTTGGAGCAGCTACTGTATAAGTCTTTTTTAGGTAATGCACATGGGGGACAAAATAAAAACCTACTTCCATGTATCGAGGATGCTATTGAGAGAAGGTATATTGCAGACGCTAAATCAGTTTCGAAGATGGCAGAAATTATGAAAATACTTCCCGGCGCTGTAGCATATGATTTTAGTCTTCGAGACACGAAGGGTAGAACAATTCATCAACACGACTTAATTGGGAAGGTAGTGTTGATAGATTTGTGGTATAATCATTGCGGTGCATGCGCGGAATTGCAACCGTACATGGAGAGGATAAAAAAGGCTTTTAAAAATGAGAAATTTTATATTGTAAGTATTGCCATTAATTATTTTAAGTTGACTAGGATGCAATGGATTCGAGTGATCCAATCTGGACAATATAGTTCGATGGATTTAGTGAATCTGGTTTTAGACCCAAAAAGCGACGCTGACTTTTTACAACATTATAATATTACAGCTAGTCCAACTTTGATTCTTATTGATAGAGAAGGAAAAATCGCTTCTCAAGGGCTTGATCCGAGGGAGGATAATGGAAAAACGATGATTGAAGCTATTAAAGAGCTTATAAGATAGAAAAATGGGCATCATGAAACATATGCTTTTTAACATGCACATTGCATGATGCCCATTTTATTTACTTTTCTGCTTTACTATTGCCAAACGTTGCCGGTCGGTGTATAACTGACCCTGGGCGAGGTTGTGAGTTGCGCAGCAGGAAAGGTTGAGCTAGCCGGGAAAGCACTTGCAGTTGCAGTTGAAGAGAATGTGCAAATGTTTTGTGTGACGTTTCCTTGGCAAGCAGTTCCTTGGTGAGCCTGGCCTGCATTGGTAAAATTGTAATTGACACCATCGTAAAAGGCAACAATCTTGTTGGTCAAGAAATGATGCTTTGGCGTAAATGCAAATGTGCCAGCTATTGTGGCAATAGCGACGCCAGCGCCCATAAATTTAAAGAGAATCCTTTTCATAATGATAAAATTGATAGTTATTAAGCTGAATATTTAATATGGGTTTTCAGCAATTACCCTTTCGTGCACGAAATATTTCAAGTAGTTAATTATAGTTAGTTGCATTCGGGTTGTTTTTTATTTGTTGTGGGAGACATTTTTTTACTCGTTGTTGTGAAGGAAAAGGGAAATAATTCTAATTAGATCTTGTTTTAGCTTTAGAGGATATTTTTGCATTTGAAAATAGGAAGCCAAATAGAGCGATCAATACGAATCCTATATTGATATAAAAGTGATTTGTCCAACTCATATGTGTGAATATACCTCCACATGAACATGGGACCTCATTGAAGAGATGAGCGGCTCCCATGCCAACATAGATAGTAAATCCAGTCATCAGAACTAGCGATCCTACAAACCCTATTCTTCTTGTAACAGGTGCCGCCAAGAGTAGGGCGGTTACTACTTCAGCTGCTGGAAGACCGTATAGGAGGAAAGGCTTCATCCAGGTTGGCAAGGGCTGGCCGAGCATGGAGTCCTTGAACTCGTGGTAGTTTATGAATTTGCTAACGAAGGTATATAAGAACAAGAAGATTAGAACGGAGGCCAGAAGGTTTATGATGATTTCTCTTTTCATGATTGGAAGTTATTTAAAGGTTTTGTAATATTTGATGAGATAAGTCAACACACCAGTTGAACCGGTCATATAGTCAGCGGTAGCGGTAATCGTGTTATCTGTTATCCAAGATTGAGCAGTAATATTATTAACCTGGGATGTGCTAAGCAAGAGAGATGTGATACAGTCGCTCCGTTTCTTCCATTCCTCTGCGTGGAAAGCCTCCCATGTTTTGACATAAGCGAGCCCAATTCCGGCCGCGCCATTAGAAAGAGAAAGGTAGGGTGTGACAAGACGCTTGTTGATTCCTCTCAATGCACCCTCTGCAATCTTTTTATATTTTTCTTCTCCAGTAACTTTATATGCTTTAGTAAATAAGAGTGAAAGACCAGAGACTCCGCTGTTCAGCCACGGACCAAGAGGATTGCCAAAGCCATCGTTTCTCCAAGCAATGTTTTTTGAATGGTCAGAGCACCCAATAAGATACCTAAGGCCTCTTTCTATGGCTTTATCAAATGTAGGGTCCTTGGAAATCTGTCTGTAGGAAACCAAGAAATATACTATGCCAGCGATACCATCTGCCAGAGAGAGGGCCTTACGCTCTTTATCCCAGCCCTCTCCAAATATTAGCCACGACCCATCCTTCTCTTGTCGGGTGACTATTTCATTCGCTATGCCTGCTGCGAAGTTCAACGCATTTTCCTTTGACAGAAGATTTGTGGACTGGAGAGCGGCCAGTCCAAGCCCAGCGTATCCTTGCCGTATTGTCAGATATTTTAGCTTAGCTTGGTAGCATTGTGTCGCGATTTCCCCTATTTCAGCCAGCGGCGCCAGCAGTTCTGCCTTGATGCCATGGTCATAAGCAATAAGCGCTCCGGATGCTCCGTAAAAAAGTCCAGGATTGTTTGCTCCTGTAACAGTAAACTGCTGGGCAGACAGCAAATCCCAGTTTTTTTGAAATGAATTCTTCAGTCTCGCGATGCTAAAACCAGACAAGCGCGCTTCCGGTATGAAATATAATACCCCTGCTATGCCTTTCTCAAACCCTAGGCTGTAGGTTGTTTCGTGTAATGCGTTATTAACATAGTTTGCATTGCGAGCAATCTTAGAGAACCATAAACCTTCTTCAGAAAGCAAAGCAGATCCTGCTAGACCGTTGATGCCTTTTTGAATGACATCCCTTACCTCATCTTTATTGATTTCCGGCAGTTCTTCCCTAGAGAGGGTGCTATCCACCGACCGGTCTCTCCACACATTGAGCCGTGAGGATATTTCTGCGAGCGATGGTCTGTTCGCAGCTATAGGATGAACACAGGTATGGATCAGTTCTGCAAGATCGTTGTCTTGTAAGAGGAGGTCGAGTTGCCGCCTGAGGGTGTTATGCTGGCATGTATTGATTATTTTTGGCGATAACCCTGTAAACACCCGGATCATCAGGCCGCCGAGGCCAAAAACTTCTTGCTCTATCGTCGGTTCCTTCTTTGCCAATTGCTCTGGAGACATGTAACCGGCCGATCCAAGCAGGAAATGAGGATTGGGGAGTTTGTTGATATGGTCATAGGCCAACTCCAAGTCAATGGGGTATATTGTTGAATTGTTCAAATCTGTTACCAAGAAGTTCCGGCTATTTAGGTCGCGGTGATAGTAACCCTTGCGGTTAAACCGTTGAACAATGTCTAGAACCGCAAGGAATAGCGTTAAAACCTTTTTTTGAACCTCTGCAGGAAGCGCCGCCCAGTGAGTGGAATTGTGCAAGCTGTCCGATATGTCGCCAATGGGGGTGCCGGCGATGGCTTCCATGACGAAATAGGTTTTATCGCCGTCTGCAAAGATATCATATGCCTTTGCTATGGGAACATATCCTTCTAAGTCTTTATGGACTTGGTATTGCCAATTAAGTTTATCCCGTACATCTCTGCCCAAGGGGTCCATTCCCATGTCCTTTAGCCCTTCCTTTATAATGAAGCACAGCAGCCCATAGGGGGCCTTCAATGACACTGCCCGCATAACCCGGCCCTTGACGTCATATTTCAGGACCTCCTTGATATAGTATTTCCCTTGTAGAGATTCACTGGACTTAGGTTTGGAATACCGCCATGCCCTTTGATAGGGCCAGGATACCTTTACTGGAAGATCGAAAGGAATGGGGTAGTCATCTTTGACTTCATTGCCATATTCGTCATATGCGCTTACTACCTCGACACCATAACTATTTGTTGTAACAATAGGAGAATGGCTACCATATCGGGTATATACAATTCCCTCTAGGTGATAATCTGTCGGAACTATTGGACCGGAAAAGCCCGATGTTTTAAGGACTAGGAGCCGAGCTACTTGGATGGCTCGATCGCCAGAGCCAGGAAACACACAGATCACTTTACCTATTTGGGTGTAACCCAAGAATCCTGATAGTAACGCCAGAGCTATTTCCTGATTTGCCGGAATCTGAAAGGGTATCTCTTCATGTAAGAGCACAGGGATCAGCGCCTCTAGCAACTGGGTGATTTGGTTATCATTTACTGTCAGATCTAATATCCAGCCTTTTTTTGGCGTCAAACTCCCCACTTGGAGGTACTGCCTATTCCGGGTAAAGGGAACACCATACTTTTCCAGCAGCCAGGAATATTCCTGCATAACCTTTTCTGAGCTGTCAGCCTTTCCAGGTCGCATCGTCTCTATATATGATCCTGTTGTTGCCATTATACGTTTATTTGATGCTGAATGATGACCGATACCTTACGTTGTACCATCGCTTCCAAGCTTAAAGTTTCCTTTTGTTGTAGTATCTTATCCAAGATTACAAGCCCAAAGCTGATAAACAATAACATCGGGAAAATCTGATAGCGTATAACAATGATATTGGCTAAAATGCTGAAACCGCAATTCAGGACTAGTAGCGATGTCACGACAATGATACTCTTTGAGAATACTATTCCAGCCTGTTCGAAACCGGTCCGGCTCATAAAATATATTAAGGAGCAAGCATAAAGAATATTCAGCATTAGGAAGAGTATAGGGAAAGGGAGTAGCAATAACCCTTGTATATGCTTAGAAACCGACCAGACCTTCACCGATGGCAATAAAAACCACCTTTGCCCCCCATGGAAAACCGTATCCATTCCAAGGTTGTAAACTTCCAATTTTTCTAATGGTGGCAAAATGTAATTTCGAGCGTTGACTACTATGAAATGTCTAAAGAATGCCCCTGGGTACTTACGGATCAAAAAGCGACCGTATTCTCCAAAAACGGGGGAAGCCTGCCCCCAAGCCACCATATTGCTCAATTCGTCATGAATAGGATAATTGGAATGCAGGTAAATCTTTAATGGGGCGTTTGATACACGAATAAAATAGTTGGCAACATAGTTAGGCAAGTCCCGTTGTTCATACGGCACCGTACGATAGAATTGCCGGGCAATGCTGTCTAGTCGAGCCGTTTCCGCAGTCGGAAAGGATGTGCTGTCAATTTGGATGAATTCACGGAAATACAAGGCATTATTACCCCATTGCCAACCGGCTAGGATTGGGAATTGCGCGGTTCCGGTCATTTCCTTGGCGGCTGACCTGGAATGTAGGATGAACAGTACAATCAAAACCGGGCCAAAGGCTATTCCCGACCATTTCAAGGCCAGGCGATGCTTTGAGATTAGGAAAGCCAGAGCCCCAATTGCCGGATAAATCATGGCATTATATCTGAGCGTGAACAAAGCAAAAACCAACACTCCTTGGAGTAATATCTGATACCATTTTGGCCGGTAAAGTATCCACAGTACTTCTGTCAGCCAAAGTAGGCTGAGGGCGATAAACAAGATATCACTGGTTACATAATTGGCAGTATAGAAAATAAGAGGATTGAAAAATAAAAATATTGTTAATATACGCCGCAAGAATTTACGCATTCGAAATAGATAATCCACGGTGAAGAAGAAATAAAGAGCGAATAATTCATAGGTAAAGAACTGGAAGAAGATCAACGCTTGATGAGACCGTGTCAGCCAAGGGAACCATTGGAGGAATTTTGAATAACCTATCGGCCAGGTATTGATATCAGCCTTGACGGTTGCCGCAAAGATGTAGCTATATGAGTCTGAAAAAAAATCTGGGAAAGGATATAGAATCTTAAATATGATAAATGAAAAAGTAACTGCCAACGAAATAATTATAAATGATCGACAGTTTTTCCTTTTGCTAAAAATGAAAGAGAGAAACCCTTCTGAGGATTGTATAATTGGTATTTGGTTCATGCCGTCTTTTGTTAAAAGTAAGTGGTATTGATTTTAAGTTGATTATATTTATTTTGTTGATTGTTCAGTATTTAATGTATCAAGTATGAGCATACAATATCTCTGCTTTCAGCTCCCGGATAGGAACAGCCCTGAATACAAAGCTGTTCACCGTTGCCAGGAGGTATATATGGGAGTCGCTCTAATCAGAAGAAAAATAGTGACTGCTGAGGTGCTATGCGTTGATTGCAGTCAATCGATGAAAATGGAAAGGGATTAAAATATAAAAAAGTACTATGTCGATTATTTTGATTGGATAATTTGTTTGTCTTTTAATCTATACGCAAGATATAACCGAAAAAATTACCTATGATGCAAACTAAGTTACCGATCGTGCATTTATTTATGAGGATATCTGCTTACTATACTGCGATATAAAGTTCATTCTTCTTAAGCCTTTCCTTCCTGCATTCCGCCTGATACACTTGCCGGTATTGCAACGGCGTCACATTATATGTCTTTCTAAACGCCGCGATGAAACCGCGGGCGCTTTTGTAGGCGATCGCCGAATGAATGGACTTGATGGGATTGTGGGTTGTTTCGAGGATGCGAACCGCCTCCTGCATTCGCAGACGAAGAATATAATCCGATACGCTGAAGCCAAAGACACCGGGGAAGCCGTGTTGAAGTTTGGAGGGACTCATGCCTACCGCACAGGCGAGATCCTGGACGAGGAGCGTCTTTTTGTATCGCTGGTCGATCAGTTCTTTTACCCGGATAAAGGAATAGATATCTTCTCTTCCCTCAAAAAATGGAGTGAGTTCTAACATGGAAATGGTTTAAGCCCTCCCCGAAAGGAGGTATGCAGAAATAGAGTTGACGATATAGTAAAGGTAGATCAGGAAAGTATCGGATTCAAGGAAATGGATAACCGAAATGGAAGAGATTGTGCCGCTATCGCGGCATATTGTATCGCTTTCGAAGCGGACCGATTATTTGTAGAGAATAAAACCGCTTACCTACGGAGAAGATTTCTATGCTGATTTGGCGTAATGCCCCTGCGCTTCTTGAACAGCTCAATAAAATGGCTTTGCGTGGCAAAACCATGCTTTGAGGCAATGACCTTTAATATGAGATTAGTAGTCTCGAGATCGATGATCGCCCTCAGGATCCTGTAATGAATAAGATACTCATGCACGGTCATCCCGGTCTTCTCTTTGAACCCCTTTTGTAACCTCCGGATGTCCATATCGAATTCGAGCGCCAACATATCGGCCGAAATTGGCGATGTGTAGTTCGCATGCAAATACTCGATAGCCATATTGATCTGTTTACGATCAAACGGCGACAGCCGGATATCCCAGACCATGTCCGTACATTTGGTGAACAAATAGATTACTTCCCGAATAATAGACTTGACCTGGTGGGGGAAACAACGAGAACCCGAATAGCAGGATTTGCCGAATGGACTGTACTAAATAGAATTAAAAAGCGGACTGAATAAGAATTAAAGCGATGTGATTAAAAACATATTAAAGTTAGACTTAATTATATCGCCTTCGGGTATATTAACCATATATAAGTGCATCTATTTACCTTTTAATTCTATCTTTCCTGGTTTCAAAACCGATATATGGCTTGCAGTCAATTAGCAACCAATATTTTCGCATATTTTGTCGACCGGCAAAAGATTATTTCGATCGCAGGGAAGTCTATGCTGTGTCACCGCAGGCAACATATAGTTTTGAAGCATCGGAGAACCGCCATATCCCGCATCATTCAAAATTTACATCCTCTCTTTATATCCTTCCTACATACAAACCACTAACTTTTTCAATTTACCCGTACCATTCAAAGAAAATCACTTAACTTCTTATAGAATATTCCACCGGCGACAAACCTTGTCTGACATCCAACAAATGCACACGTCCTCCGATTGCTGGCCACCACATTAAGGCATTCATATACCATTAAACCTCCTCCACATGACGCAGAAAGAAGCCGGCCTCCTCGTGGAGGTACAGCAATATATTCATACCAACCTCCACCGGCCCATCCCGGTGGCCAGCATTTGCCGGGAGTTCCATGTCAACAAGACAAAACTGCAGGGACAGTTCCGTGAAATCCTCGGTCTTTCACTCCATGCATTCATGCTGCGGGCAAGGATGGAAAAAGCCAGCACGCTTCTGCGCGAATCGGACCACCCCGTCAAATACATCGCCTGGGAATGCGGTTACCGGAAAGTACGCAGCTTTAACAAGGCCTTTAAGAACCATTGGCAACTCTCGCCGGACCGATACCGGAGAAGCGATCGCATGACGGAAAGTAACACCGATGCTGCCAAAAGTCACACCCGCTGACTTGGAAATGCGACAACCGCAATCGTATCTTGAAGTATGCTTCCGACTATCCCATCCCGATCACTGCAACAATCCTTCAGGGAGTTTATCCGTAAGGACCCCTTCAACCGGCGTCTGCTCATTGGCGCGATAGCGGCCTCGATCCTGCAATTGATCCTGTTCAAACTCTTCTACCCCTATGCCAGCTATTTCTTCACCGACTCCTTTGCCTATCTTCATGCCGCTGTTTCTAACCAGGATGCCAACGTATGGCCCGTCGGCTACTCGAAATTTCTCCGGGTCTTCAATACCTTTTTTCATTCCGATCTGGCGCTTGTTGGGTTTCAATATCTTTTCCTACAGCTTGCGGGGTTTTATTTCCTGCTGCAACTGACCGCTATGCTGCGACCCTCACGAACGATCACTCTCCTCCTCTGGATCTTCTTTACCTTCCAGCCGGTCTTTCTTTATATTGCCAACTCGGTCTCCAGCGATGCCCTGTTTATAGGTCTGAGCATGATCTGGCTCGCCCGCCTGCTGCGAATGATGTACATCCCCTCCCGCCGGGAGATCCTCGTGCATGCACTGCTGGTGACGATGATCTTTACGATCCGGTATAATGCGATGATCTATCCGCTGATAGCGGCCTTGGCCATTGGGCTTTCGAGATACACACTACGACAAAAGCTACTGGCTATCTTCTTACCGGTGATCCTGATCGGAGGATTTGTCATCTACACAGGCAATGTGATAAAAGAGATCACGGGAATACGACAATTTTCCCCTTTTAGCGGGTGGCAGATTGCCAACAACGCCCTTTATATGTATGGACAACTGATTCCATTAACCGCGAGAAATATGGGAAAGACGATGGGGGCTGCGAAAACAGAGAATCCTGCAAAAACCGACTCTGCCGCAAAAGTCGGAGCCCCCGTAAAAATCGAAACTCTTGCAAAGCCCGATGCCCTCGCAAAGGCAGATCTTTCTGAAAATGCAACTCCCACGGTAAATTCAGCCATCCCCCCGCGCTTCGCGTCCCTCGACAGCACGGTCCGAAAATTCTACGCCCGAGAAAGATACCGCCTCACCCTCTTTGATTCGATCTATCCCGGGATCTATTTCCAGTGGAGCCAAAACAGCCCGCTGATGAAATATGCGCAACAGCAACGGCAAAAGGATACGGGATCGGCCAACTTTATCTCCTGGGCGACGGTCAGCCCCCTCTATGCCGACTATGGCACCTGGCTGATCAAACAACACCCTGCTGCCTTTGCGCAATACTATCTCTGGCCAAATACCATTCGCTTTGCCTTGCCTCCGCTGGAATTTATGGATGGCTATAACTCAGGAATGGATACGGTTGACGTCATCGCAAAATATTGGTTCCACTATAAAGACAACCGGGTCCATGCCTTTTCGGGACGATTCCAGCATTCCTTTCTGTCCTTCTATCGGCTGCTGAATCTGCTTGTCAATGCCTTCTTTCTGGGAATGGCCGGGCTTTTTTTTGGCACACGGGGCATCGCCCGGGCCAATCCTCTGTTCCGGAAATACCTGCTGGTCATCACGACCCTCTGGACGATCAATTTCTTTTTTAGTATTTCTGCCGCTCCCGTTGTACTGCGGTACCAACTGTTCCTCCTCCTGGTGAGCTTTTCGTTCTCCCTGCTGTTGGTGGAAAGCCTGCTAAAATGGGAAAAGGCAAACGCAGACCCTACAAACACTTCCGATGAAAAGGATCAACATACTGGTGGAAAGTTGCGTGTTCGCGCTGATCGTCTTGTGGGTCTACGCGGCCGTGAGCAAACTGTTTAGATTCGCCCTTTTCCGGTTCCAGCTAAATACCTATCCCTGGATCCGGCAATTCGCGGGCCTGGTGGTCTGGAGCGTACCACTCCTGGAACTGGTCATCGCCGCGCTGCTTATCTCGGGACGGCGAAGGATAATAGGGCTGTATGCCTCCCTGTGCCTGCTTGTCGTTTTTACGGTGTACCTGATATGGATGCTACGAACGGAAAAGCACCTGCCCTGCTCCTGTGGAGGAGTGATCCAGGAGCTAAGCTGGAATCAACATCTCGTTTTTAACGTCTTTTTTATCGCGGTGGCGGCAACGGGTATCGTGGGCCGGCGTCGCCAACAACTTTCATCACCTAAACATCACATATATGAAACGTAAGATCCTGGGAATAGCGGCCATCGTTCTGGCCGTCTCCCTTTCGGCCTTTAACGCGGCCCCCAATGGCAAGAGCTATTTCGCGTACTGGTGGTTTCCGCTGAATATCGGGACCGGTACGCCGGGAACGGTGACCAACCTGGTCTATCAGTCCTTCGACCCCTACTCCTGTTACAACTGGGCCTGGGGTGGTTATTGTTCAGGCGGGTTTAACTCCTATGGCGGGACCTTTGGTTCCTATTACGCCGCCGGAGATGAGATCCTCCTGGACTACCACCTGCCGCCGTGATCGGGCCCGGCGCGGATCCCGACTGATCGCACATCCTGCTCATGGCTGGCTGACCACGATCCTGCTCACCGCAGATTCTGGCTCATCCCCGGATTCATAGATAGCACGCTATCCGGGATGGGATAGACATACCTGCGATCATTGGGCGGCAGCGTACAGGTTGCCCCACCGGCATTCCGGTTGAGGGTGATCGCCCATCGTTGCTCCTTATTGAGCCGTCGCAGATCGGTCCAGCGGAGACCACGAAAAAGCAGCTCTTTTCTGCGTTCGGTCAGGATCTGTTGCAGGGCGTCATCGGTATTCGTAGCGGTAAGCGTAGAATAGGTCCCGGCGGCCCATCGGGTCGTCAGCAGCTTATTCAGGTCATCCATCGCCGCCTGGAAATTTCCAAGCCGCGCGGAACATTCGGCCCGGGTGAGGTATAGCTCGTCTGTCGCCAATCCACAGAAGCCGTACCCGCTCTGGTCGTATCTTCCGAAGAAGAAATCCCCCCCTTTGAAAAAGAGCCGGCTCCGGAGATCATTGGCGGCATAGGACCGGTAGAGAAGACTGTCCACGCTGGATTGCCGGATGGCCGTAGGCCCGCTCGACAAATACGCCGCACTAAAGATGACCTCGGGGTTGAAACGATAAAATGGAAAAAAAGCAGCCGTACTGATGGTATCATATTGCATCAGCGCACCCTGCAGTCGCAGACAGGAATCGGAATAGGCAAAAGCCCGGTGATAATCCCGGACACAAAGCCAGACCCTGGCCAACAGACCATATACGGCCGCTCTCGAAGGCCGGGTAGGGAACCATACGGAGTCCGTCGGAAAAAGCGCGGCGGCGGAGTCCAGGTCGGAAACGATCTGATTATAGCTCGTCTGTACACTGGCCCTGGTAAACTTTTCATTGACATCGGCCGTATACCGGAGACAGATGCCGGGGTCGGAAGCTGCCGTGGTGCTGTCATATGCCGGGGCAAAGATCTGTAACAGCTGATAATAGGCAAAGCTTCGGAAGAACAACGCGCTTGCCTTGACATTGTTCCAGGCAGCCTGTTTTCCCGCAGCCACCGGGACCGGGAGACCGGCCATGGCCTGGTTGGCCGTATAGACGACACGGTAGGCCAGCGACCAGTCATTCAGCCCGACATTGGGATTGATCCCCTGTAACCAGGCGACGGCCTGCTGCTCGCCGACGGTATATCCGCTCAGCTGGGCAGGAGTGGAGTAATAATCATCTGAGCCCGCCTCTCCCAGATAGGGGTATCCGGAATTTCCAAAACCGTTCATGACCACGTCATTATCCAGCAGGGCCTGGCAGCTCTCGATGGTATTGGGAACGACCAGGCTGGCATTCTCCTTTGTCGTAAGAAAGCCCGATTTCTTACAGCTTTCCCAGCCAAAGACGGCCGGGACCACCACACTTATTATCAATAACAACCCAGGACGGCGAACCATAATAATTTGTTTACGATTAAAAATGAACGGTACAACCCAGCGACCAACGCCTGCCATCCCTGGGTGTGTTTATATAATACGGATCGATCCCATCCTTATTGGCCTTCCATAACAACGCCACATTTGTCACGGTGCTATACACGATTACATCGGAGAGCTTTAGCAGCTTGAGGATCTTCCCGCTCAGCTGGTATTGCAGCCGTACGTCTTCCAGCCGGATATTGTCTGCTCGCTCCGCCAGGACGGCTGAGTTCAGATAGAAATTATCCCTCGATAGCGTCGACACATAATCGGCGGGCGCCGAAGGAACATGGGTCTTATTCTCATCGCCCATTTTTTGCCAGCGCAGGGAATAATCGCTGCTGCTGTTCCAGTTGTTGGCAAGATCGGAATAGCGTACGGAAGGCTTGCGGAAATAATACCCGAATTTATAGCTGATGTTGAAGGAGAGGCCGATCCGGTGATAGTAAAGATCGTTTCGCAGGGCCCCGAACGAAGTAGGCTGTGACGGACCGTTATAGACCATACCCGATAGGGGAGTATAGTTGGTAATGGAATCCCATTGCGTACTCCGCTGGCCATTAAACATACCCACCGGGTTGCCCTTCCCGTCCAGCCCCATCCAGGGATAGCTGTATACACCAAAAACGGGACGTCCCCTGACCGGGTTGATGCCGTTTGAGTTCAGATACATATAGCCCGGCCCTACGGGAGCCGTTATGGAACTGACGATGGAAGTGGCATAACTATAGATCCCGGTGACGACCCATTTAAAGTCTTTTCGGGAAAGACGATAGACAAGCTCTATATCGAACCCCTTGCCCTTCATCGCCGCCGAATTACCAAAATAATAGCTTCCCGAGCCGGGGCTGCGGACAAGCCCGAGCGTTGGATCGGCTGCCGTCTCCGTCAGCAGGGCATTGGCATTTTTATGATAATATTCTACCGACCCGGAGAGAAGGGTATCGCGGATGGAGAAGTCGGCGGCGATATTAAGGGTGTTCACCTGCTCCCAGCGGAGGTTTTCATTGGCAGGGCTCTGGATGGTGGCGATGTTATAGGGCGTTCCGCTGATGCCTCCCGTCGAATAGCTGGCGGTGGTATTGGTCGATGCCAGCGCAGAGCTGTTACCGCTGCTGCCATAGGTAGCGCGTAATTTCAGCGACAAGTGATAGTCATCGGGAAAGAAATCGGCATTGCTTATATTCCAGGCAGCGCCGGCAGACCATAACGGAACGCCCCTTCTATTTGTCCGTTCGCCAAAAAGATTTGTCAAATCCTCCCGTACGCTCCCGGTGACGACATACAGCTTGCGATAGACATAGGTAACGTTCGAGAAATAGCTTATAAAATGGTCGGTCGTTTGGGTAAGCGGCGGCGCCGTCGGGATAAGACCCGCCCCACTGGGATACTGCGGATAGGAGGTCAAATAGTCGATGTTGGGATCCGAAGACCGTGTAGCCGGGTCATATCCATAATAGCGGCTGGCGGTCCCCGTATTGGCAAGGCTCTTTAGCTCATATCCCGCGATGGCGGAAAGGTCATGGATGCCCTTCAGAAGCTGGTGATAACCCAGTTGGGCCCTTAGCTGATGTGACAGGAGCGCCTGGTCATTCCAATCGAGGATGCCGCCGGCGGGGATCGGGCCCGAAGCCGGGCGGTTGGAGGATTCCGGCTGATTAAAGCGATTGATCAGATCGCGGGTAAAATAGGAAGTATCGCGGTGCAGATCATTGCCGATGACCGACTGACTTTCGAACTGGTACTTGATATCCAGGCTAAGCCAGTGAAGAGGATTGTAATGAAGACCGACATTTGCCAGCAGGTCACGACTGGAGAGGGTGTTCTTTTCGGCAGGGATATCGCCCAGCGGCGAGTAGGCCCAGTTCATAAATCCCATCTGTGCCGTCTGTTGAAGAAAGGAATTGGAGTAAAAGAGATTTACCGGCAGCGGATGCCCCTTTGCATCGACGAGCTGTGTGTAAGGGTAAAAATTTCGTGCGCCATTGGGCTGCAGAAAGGTATACCCGGGGTTGTTACCGTTCTGTTGCAGGCTGCTGGCGAAGTTGATCCCCGCATCCAGCCGGAACAGCGAATCCGGCATATAGGTGTTCTGCATCCGGAGCGTATACCGGTCATATTGGGTTTCTACCAGGTCCGTCGGATCATGGTCCCATCCGCCGGAGAAAAAATAACGGTCGTATTTAGACCGGCCGCTGACCTGCAGATAATGCCGGTTATTGAGGGTGCTGCGATAAAAATACCGGCTTATGGCATTTAGGACATTGACCTTTTTCAGGGATTCGATCTGTGCGTTGGCATCCGTCTGAGAGAGGAGGCCGTCATGGACCGATTGCAGCAGCGCGATGACCGGCGTGACGGGCGTAGTGCCCATGGAAAGTCCCGGCGAATAATACCCGCTGTTATAAAGGCCCTCTTCCAACGCTATATAATCCGGGCTGGAGATCGTATGGATATTGAATAGGTTGGGACGGGGTGTAAAAGTCATGTTATTTTCGAAAACGACCTTTGGCGTATAGCTCTTCCCCTCTTTGGTGGTAAGGACGATGACCCCGTTGCCTGCCCGGGCGCCCCAGATGGCCGTTGCCGCCCCATCCTTGAGGATGGTGATATTTTCAATGTCACCGGGGTTGATATTGGCAGGGTTGCCATCATAGGGAAGGTCATCTACGACGATCAACGGAGCGGGATTTGCATAAATGGTACTTCTTCCATGGATAAGGATGGGGTCGGGGATGGAGATCCCATTGGCCGTCTGTCCGCCATGGTTATACAGGAGCCCGGGCGTCAGGTTTTCCAGCCGGTCGGTCCAGTTGCTGGAGATATTCCTGTTGAACAGCGTATTGTTGATCAGATCGATCGACCCCGTGGTCCTTTCTTTTGTCAGCGTTTGATACCCCGTATTAAAAACGGCGGTATCCAGTTGTTTCAGGGTAGTGTCGATCCGGGCAGCGATGGGTGCTGGTATGGACGAGGAAACGGGAACCGGCAATGCTTTGTACAGGAAGGTCACCGTGCCATTTTCGATCCGAAAGTCTACCGGTGCTCCCTTCAGGACTTCTGCCAGGAAGGGCTTCAGCGGGCGATTCCTGATATGGACGCTGACGCGGGTACTCAGGATATTCTCCCCAAACCCAAAAGAAAAATGATAACCTGCCTGGTTACAGGCCGATTCGAGTACAACATTCAGTCTTACTTTGTCACCGGAATAGCTGACGTTTTGAGAATACCCGATCAGGCTGGTCAGCAGACAAGCAGTCAAAAATAAATAGTGGCGTAAGAGGAAGCACAGGCGCGGCTGGCACGACGGAAATACATGACCTGCTGGTACAGAGCGGTAACCAGGGACTCTCATATGTTAATTTTGGTGATGCAGTTGGCGGACACTACCGATGCTACGAAGACAATGGCCTTGCTATCAATTTTCTACCCTCTACCTGTACCTGCCATTTGTCTTTCGTGGAACTTCCCGTACTATTCAAAATATCGACTATGTTGGAAATAGACTGTTGCTGATTGACCCGGAGCCAGCACAGCGGATCTCCCTTCATAAGCTGAAGGTCCGGATCGACATCATACCAGCGGGCAACGCTTTTGAGGACCTCCGACAAAGGCGCGCCATTAAAAACGAGCTCTCCTTCCTTCCAGCCAAGGACCTCCTCGGGGTGTGCTTCCGTATGGGCCATCCATTTATTTTTTCCGCCCGTTGCGACGAACTGTCCCGGAGAGAGCAGACAGGAGTCATTCCCCCTTTTTACGTTTACCTTTCCGCTGGACAGGAAGGTGCGGATATTCTCTTTTGTATAGGCGTTGATGTTGAATGCCGTTCCGAGCACCTGTATATCGATGTCCTGTGCTTTTACCGTAAAGGGTTTTTGGGCATCCTTTGCCACGTCAAAATAGGCTTCTCCGGTCAGACGGACATCCCGGGTCTTGCCCGCAAAGACGGTAGGGTAGCGGAGGGTGGAGGCGGCATTGAGCCATACCTTTGTTCCATCCGGAAGGGTCAGCGGCCTGGCCGTCTTGTTACCTACCGGAACGATGACCGTCGTGTCGTTGATGACAACTGCAAGCCGGGTGGTCGAAGACGTCACCGGTTGGCTTTTCATTAAGGCATGACAAAGGATGAAGACTCCTCCAATGACTGCCACTGCCGTTGCCGTATAATATAGCCATCGCATACCGCTTTTCCGGCGATGCAGAACGGGTATCGATGGATCCGTTGCCGGGGCGTCCTCAGATGGGTGGATCACCGCCTGCATCCTGGCTAATTCCTTTTCCAATGCCTCCTCTTCCCGCTGCAGAAAAGCAGGGGACGCCATTCCCTGTGACTCCATTTCATCCAGGATCTGGAGGGTACGGGGGTATTTTATAGCCAGATCCCCCAATTCCCGCCCTTCGGCTTCGGATAGGTTGTCTGTCAGATACTTTTGGACCAGTATCCTTATTCTTTCTTCCGGTATAGTGGGCATACTATTTACATTTAATGGAAAACATGTATTATGCTACCGTATCCGGGCCTTTCCCTATCTATATATACGCAGGACAGGCCTCTGGAATACATGTTTCGACCAGTTTTTTTTACCCAAACCCCGGATCTCCCATTTGATCACGAAGGAATTTTAACGCCCGGCACTTCCTGGCCACTACGGCATTGACGGATATATTCAGTTGACGGGCGATCTCATGAACCGATCTCCCATGCCAGAAAGTAAGGATGATGACCCTTCTGCTGATCAGCGGTAAATCGGAGATACATTTGAAGAGTCGCTGATGCAGATGGGTATGCTCTGCTTCCAGGCTGGCGGCATAGTCGATCAGCTCGGAAAGATACCCGTAACCTTCCCTCTTGTTGTTTTCGCTGGTATTGCTGCGACGATAGGAGATAGTTGCATTGATGGCCACCCTCTTCAACCACTTGGCCAGGTGGTCGGTATCCTTGAAGATCTCCCGGCTTTGCAATGCCTTGGTGAGCGTCTCTTGTACGATATCATCCCTCAACTGGGTGTCCATGGGAAAGCTCATCAATATAATACGGATATGTCGTCTGAAGTAGGTATAAAATTGTACTTCCGCTCCGCGATCGCCTTGTTTCATTAATACGAAGGATTCATAGCCAAATTCTCCTTTTTTCATAAAAAAAATTGCAGGTTTAAAGTGTTTCTTTTAAAATCGCTGAATAGGAATCGGCTAAGGAAAATGGAACAGATGGACGAGCAAGTAAAAGAGAGGGAACTAATGTAAGGGATCTTCGGCCAGCGTGATAACGAGCAGGATATACCTGTTGCGTTGATCAGAGAAAACTTTATGGGGAAAATCCGGCCGCATTAAGATTGCAATTAAGGTATTTCAAAGCTAAAGAAAAAATCCAAAACAATCATGAGTTTTTTTCTTTATACTAACGATCGGTAGTATAATTTGAAGCGCAAACAAATGAAAATCAATTTTTAGGGCGTAGAGTCAGGGATTTTTTTCGGGAAACGCAAAAAAAATATATACATTTATCGACAAATTCGTGTATGCCTCCCAAAGCCTATATTTTATTGGCAGAAGATGATAATGAGGACCAGGACCTGCTAAAGGAAGAGCTTTTACAGCTGGACCCCTCCGTTTCCGTCGAAAGCGTCTGGAATGGCCAGGAAGCCCTTGATTTCCTGAATGCCTGTTCCGCCGGATCGTTGCCCTGTCTTTTGCTGCTGGATTATAAGATGCCGATGCTCAACGCTTCAGAAGTCCTGGAACGGCTTAAGGGGGATCCCCGGTATGCTTCGATGCCAAAATTGGTTTGGAGCACTTCGAATCAACCGGAGTATATCGATATCTGCCGGGAAAGGGGCGCTGCCGACTACCTTGTAAAGCCAAACAGTCATAGCGAGCTTTCCAAGCTGGCCCGCAGAGTCCTATCTTTTTGCGCCCATGGGTAAATAAAGGGTGAAGACCGCTCCCTGATCCGGTACGCCATTGGCCCGGATAAACCCTCTATGGTTTTGGACCACTCTCTTGCAAATAGCCAGCCCGATGCCCGATCCGGGATAGACCTCCCGGTTATGAAGACGTTGAAAGATCTCAAAGATCTTATCGGCTTTCTCTTTTTCAAAACCGATCCCGTTGTCCGCGATCACTATTTCGTAATATTTTTCCCCCATGCCGTTCATTGCGATCTGTCCATCGGAGAAATCGATCCCCTTTTTGTAGCTTACCCGGATCACGGGCGCCCGATCGGGATGGCGGTATTTCAGGGCGTTGCCCAGGATGTTCTCAAACAACTGTCGTAACTGGAATGCGACGCCCCAGACAACCGGCAGGTCATCGGTTTCGAGAGAGGCGTTTGTTTCCTCAAACGTATCCTCATAACCCGACTTTGCCTCCGACAGGATCTCATTCAGATCGACCGGACCCATGCTATCCCCTTGTAAGGAAGCCTTTGAATAGGACAGCAGATCGTCGATCAGGGTCTGCATACGCCGGGCCGCATCTACAGAACGGTGCAGGTATTGGTTTTCTTTTTCGGAAAGCCGGCCTTGCAGGGATTCGATTGCCGACGTGTTATAGAAACGCAGTTTCCGCAAAGGCTCCTTCATATCATGGGCTGCCGCATACGCGAATTGCTGCAGCTGCTGGTTCTGGAATTCCAGGTCCACGGAATAGCGTCTTAATTTTTCCTCCGCCACCCTTCTTGCAGTAAGGTCCCTGGTCACCTTGGAGAACCCCATGACGCCCCCGGATTCATCATGCAGGGCCGTTATCACGATACTTCCCCAAAACAGCGTACCATCCTTACGTTGCCGCCAGCCTTCATGGATCGCTTTGCCTTCCCGCCGCGCCTCCTCGATCAATTTTTCCGGCAGCGCTATTTCCTGGTCTTCCTTTGTGTAAAAGACCCGGAAATGTCTTCCGACGATCTCTTTCTCCGTATATCCTTTTATTTTTTCCGCCCCCACATTCCAGTTCTGGATAATTCCCTGTTCGTTGAGCAGGAGGATGGCATAATCCTCGACCTCGCTGATCATCTTGTGGTATCGCTCCTCGCTGCGCTTCAGTTCTGCATGCTGCCGCCCGATCTCTGCCTCCGATCTTCTGCGGACGGTAATATCGATCAACGTAGTGATGTTTCCTATGAGATTGCCAGTACTATCAAACAATGATTTTGGATGAGAGATTATAGTACGCTGGGTACCATCCGGCCGATCGATCACCCGCTCTTCTCCCGCTGTGGTAGAATACAATTCCTTTCCGATCTCCGGGCTGCGTCCCCACAATGTCACTGCTGCCTCATTATAAAAAAGGAGATACCCCGCCGCATCCGTTAGATAGATAGGGAAGGGTAAATGTTGAAGCAATGCCGTTTGATGCAGAACATCGGGATCAGGAGGAAGAGCCATCAAAAGGAAGTTATTAGCATACAATTTACACAAAAATACAATGCCTGTAAGGAATCATTGCTGTCAATAGGGCGTGAAAAACATCAGATGGCCAATGCCTGTTTTACGGTGTTCGTAACGGTCTGAATGGAGAACGGCTTGGGCAGGAAATAAACGGCTCCGGCCGACAGGCTGTCATTCTCGAGATTCTTATCCGTATCCGAGGTGATCACGATGATCTTTATATCCTTGAATAAATGACTGAACTTTTTCAAAAAGCTGACACCGAAACCATCGGGCAGACTATTATCCAATAACATCAGGGAGGGTTTTACATCTTTCAGATAATTCAGGCATCCGGCCAATGTTCCCTCCGAATGCAGCTGTGCAATGTTCCTCAGCTTCCGGGAAAGGATCGTACAAAGATCGTGGTCATCGTCTACAATAAGGATGGTCGGATAGGTTTCATTACGCATCAGAGTCGGAAATTTATATGATAGAATATATATATGCAATTGGCCTGCCATTTTTTAAACATCCTCGTCCGGGTCTTCACTTTCCCTGGCGATTTTGGGAGCTCCCGGTAATTTTTCTATCGCCTTGCCGATCACATTGCTCAGGTAGGTTTCCTTGCCGGAGTCGGTATGCACCCATTTATGCCCGCCATCGGCCAGGACACATTTGAGATCTACTTCGGGTAATAGTTCGGTGTAGTTTATATGCCCCTGTCTGCTGATCCTGCTTACCCGGTAATGCGGAGCGGAATGATGCAATACAACGACTGCCTCCAGCTGGATCACTCTCGCAGAACCATCCAGGTTAAAATCAAATACTATCTTTAACGGCTTATCCATGACTATTTTATTCGCTGGTAGTATGGATAATAAAGGCATGCCAGATTGAAAAGAACGAGTTAAGGAGGGATCTTGTAGAAAAAAATCACCAAAACCGGATGCAGCCGGGACGTCTTAATTCAGCAGATGGCTGACCGATTCCTGCAGCTGTGTCCGGGTAAAAGGTTTTGCAAGGAACGTGTCCGCCCCCACTTCCAGCGCGACATCCTGCGCTGCCGCATCTACACCCGAGATCATGATGATCTTTATACCCGGATAATTCGTTTTGATATAGCCGATAAAGTCGACTCCAAATCCATCGGGGAGGCGGTTGTCAAGAAGGACCAGCTCCGGCTGCTCCTTTTCCAGGAAATCTTTCGCCGCGGCAAGGGTCTTCACATGATCAATGATCATTTCCTCGCTATTGAGCAACAGGTCGAGCAACAGGCACATATCGCCCTCGTCTTCGATACAAAGGATCTTTTTTGTCATGATTGTTTTTATTTTACTGTTATTTGGAGCTTTTGCTGACGATCCATAAAATGAGGCCGATCACCAACACAACAGCCAATACACCGACCCAGACGCCGGCCTTAAAGATCCCGCCGACGACTGCACATCCCGGTAAAACGGCGACCAGGGCGACCAGGAGAAAGGCCCAAAACAGACGTGTAAATGATTTTGACATGGCAATGATTTTGGTAGTTGAAGTAAATGATAGATATATCTATACGTAAATGATGCCATTTTTAAAATTCCGCTAAAATACGCCCCGGACGCCTTTGGGCAGGGGGGTACGGCTGGGACAAAAGACCGCTATTGGGGAATAAATTGCCGGGTGGGGGAGGGATCAAGGGTTCTTTTTGCCCGCAAACAACAGGACAATGCCCCCGACCGCAAGGATACCGCCTGCATAGGGCGGCCAGTTCACGGTTTTTTCCTTATCGGCAGAAATATGGATGGGGCCGGCATCGACGACTTTTTCCCGTTTTGTATAGGTAAATCCGCTCCAGATGAGCATTGCGACGCCGATGACCAGCAGGACCATTCCGAGTGTTTTCATTTTATATGTTTTTAGCGTTTACTCCTTGTTAAGCTTCTTCAACATCTTCTCCAGGTCGATCCCCTTACCCAGCACGGGTTTAAAAAGATCGCCTTCACTTTTTATCCGCGCCATCGCATTCCGGATTGTAAAATCGCTCATTTTCAAGCCTTTCCTTACCTCCTCCCAATGCAGGGGCATCGAGACCGTGGCGCCGGGTTTGGGGCGGACGGAATAGGGGGCGGCAAGGGTCGCTTTCGGCCGGTTCTGCAGATAATCCACATAGATCTTTCCCTTTCTTTTGTCCGTCATCCGCTCGATGCTGGTAAAACCGGAAAGCTCTTCGTGTACACGGGTGGCGATCAGCTTACCAAAGAGCTGGCATTCGTCATAGCTGTATTTTGCGCCCATCGGGATATAGATATGGATGCCGGTCGAACCGCTTGTCTTTGGATAACCGGTCACTTTCAGCCCGTCCAGTATCTTCTTTGTCGTTTGTGCGGTCTGGATGACCTGGTCAAACGAATTTTTATCAGTGGGGTCCAGGTCGATGATACACCAGTCGGGGTTGACGGGAGCGCGGATGGTACTGTTCCAGGGATTCATCTCGATCGCACCCAGGTTAGCCATCCAAAGCAGGCTTGCCTCATCTTCTACCACGAGAAAGTTCTTGTCCTCGCCCACGCTTGTATGATAGGGAAATTGCCGTATCCATTCCGGCGCGGTGCTGGTGACGTCCTTCTGGTAGAAGCTTTTACCGGCGATGCCATTGGGGTATCGGTTCAAGGACTGCGGCCGGTCCTTCAGATAGGGGAGGATATAGGGGGCGGCCTGGTAGTAATAGTTGAGCAGGTCGCGTTTGGTATATCCCTCCTTTGGCCAGAATACTTTGCTGAGATTACCAAATTTCAGCTCATGCCCCTTTATCTTTTTTACCTGGGTCTCTTCCGTGGGATTGAGCAGGGTCCTGAGATCGTTGGCATCGGCGGCCCTGAGCTTTACTACGGCTTTCCTGTCCACCACTTCCGCCGTATGTTTTGCCTTCTCCGCATGTACGTCCTTTGCATCCTTATCCTCGCGCATACCCTCAAACGAAGGATGGCGCATGACCCCGTCATCGGTCATCTCCGAAAAACTGACCTCGCAGACAAGCTGCGGCTTTAGCCAGGTGGCCGAAGCATGGGGAGGATTTGGTCGAAAACGCGATGGTTTATTCACATCCGGCTCCGTCGCAAACGGCGGTTTGCCGGTGATCAATGGTTTGAACCGCGCCATCATCTCCTTTTGAAGCTTATCGGAAAAACCGGTACCGATCTTTCCCGTATACCGGAGCGTGCCGCTCTCAAAGACACCCACCAACAGGGCGCTAAAAGCCTTTGGTGAATCGTCATTGCGCGTGAACCCGCCGATGACGACCTCCTGTCGTTGATGTACTTTTATCTTTAACCAGTCCCTGCCGCGATCTCCCTGATGATAAGGGCTGTCGGCACGTTTGGCAATGATGCCCTCCAATCCCATCTTGCCGGCCGCTGCCAGGAACTCCGTGGCGGTGGTATCAAAATTCTTGCTTTCACGGACGATGCCTTCCTTTGGAAGAATGGAATGTAACAGCTCCCGCCGGCGGGTCAGGGGCAGTCCCATCAGGTCATGCCCGTTGAGCCATAACAGATCGAAGACATAATAGACCAGGTCCCCGTCCGCCTCGCTCCGCCAGTTCTGCAGGTCGCCAAAGCTGGAGATCCCAGAGGGTCGCAGGACGGCGATCTCCCCGTCCAGCACGGCCTGTAGCCCCAATGCCTTTACCGCGTCATAGATGGCATAGAATTTCTCGTTAAAGGATTTGTTATTACGCGAGACAAGCTCCAGCTTTGATTTATTGCACATCGCAATCGCACGATAGCCATCCCACTTTATTTCATAGAGCCATCCCGGTTCATCGAAGGGTTTGTCGATGAGGGTCGCCAGCATGGGGGAGATCGTTCTTGGGAAAGGGGTTTTGGGGGCGTTAGACAGATCGAGGGGATTGGCCGGCGGGGTTTTCTTCGGGCTTAGTTTTGGATCGGTTTTTTTTTTCGTTACCGGCTTTGCTTTATCCTCCTTTTTCTTCCCATAGATCTTGTCCGGCTTTGCCTCCATCTTCCCGATCGTCTTTCCCGAGATCACGGACCTGTCTTTCTTTGTAATATCGGTATCCGAGGCATATTTATCCTTGTGCTTGATCATCAGCCAGGCGTTTCCTTCCCCGTTCTTTATCCGTACCAGCGCATATTCTCCCTTTAGCTTATGCCCATGTAATACGATCTTCAATGACCCCGCCTTTAATTGCTTTAAAAGCAGCTTTTCCGCTTCGGCCTTGCTCTTTACCGGTTCGATCGGCTCATAGGTCCCATTGTCCCAAACGATGACGGTTCCGCCCCCATATTGCCCTTTTGGTATGATGCCTTCAAAATCCTTGTAGTCATAGGGATGATCCTCTACCATCATGGCGAGGTGTTTGACCGAAGGATCCGTAGAAGGGCCCTTTGGTACGGCCCAGCTCTTCAGCACCCCGTCCATCTCCAGCCGGAAATCATAATGCAGGCGGGTTGCATCGTGTTTCTGGATCACAAATATTAGTTTCCCCCGGCCGCTTTTGCCGCCGGTAGGCTCGGTCGTCTTGTCAAAGGATCGCTTTTTTTTATAGGTTGCCAGGGACATAATAAGGTATGTTTCCCCAAATATGAATAAAATCCTATGCCAGAAAGCCGGAAACCAGGTTCCTATTGAAATTTTATGGGGTGATTGGAGAATCCTCTCAGCAGTTCCGGCTTATTGATCATGATGCTTTTCCCCGAAATAGTAATGATCTTTTTGTCTTTTAGCTCTACGAAGAATTTAAAAACCGTTTCGTAGGTCGTCCCCGCGTAGCTTGCGATATCCTGCTGCGTCAGGGTTACGGCTATATACTGCTCCTTATCCAGTCCAAAAAGGGCGGCGATCTCCAGCAGGGCGCTGGCGATCCTTCCCTTGACCTCCATATGCGTGAGGTCACGCATCCGCTGGTCCGCCTTCTGTAATTCCGCGGCATAGAAATGCATCAGGGTATAGGTCAGCGAAGGGTTGGTCTTTAGCGAGGCTTCGAGGAACTCGTTTGTGATAAAACAGGCGGTGGTATCCTCCAGCGCCGAAGCAGAAACGGGATAAACATCCCCGCCTCCCAGCCCACGGTGCCCCACGATATCCCCCCCGCGCGCAAAACGCAATATCATCTCCTTTTCATCCGTCCACGGCGTATATACTTTTACCGTCCCCGAATAAAGAAAAAAGATCCCGCCGACCTTTTCCCCTTCGCGGAATAGCGGCTTACCCCTTTTTATGAGAAAGGTCTTCTTCCGGAGGGCGATCACCTCCTTCCATTCGGCAGTACAATGCCGGCATAAAAAGCACCGGCTAAGGTCGCAGGCTATTTCTTGCATAGTGCAATAATAAGATATCCCTGGCGAAAACCGTTTAGATCACAAATATTGTTTAAGCAGCATTTTCTAAATATTTAACCATAAAAATGCTTATAAAATATTGTTTATGCAATATATTTGCAGCATGAAGACACATGGCGACCCTATTCCACTTTCTACCTCTCTCAATGATCTATACAGAAAAGCCCTTGCCGGAAGAAATTCCCCGGTAAACAAACGCGTTCTGTACCTCAGCCTCCAGGTGATCGTTAATGCCCTGGTGATCGGGCTGGTCGCAAAAGGCCTTGTCTATCTGATCGATATGATCACAAATCTTTCTTTTTATGGCCGTTTTTCCTTTGCAACTAACTCTCCGGCCGGCAATCATTTAGGGATCTGGGTGGTCGGTATACCCATCGCCGGCGCCCTGCTGGTGGGTCTGATGGCTCGTTATGGATCACAGGCGATCAAGGGACATGGGATCCCGGAGGCGATGGAGAAGATCATTCTCGATGACAGCAGGATCCCGCCCGCCCTTACCTTTCTAAAACCTATTTCGGCCGCGATCTCCATCGGTACCGGTGGTCCCTTCGGGGCGGAAGGTCCTATCATCGCCACGGGCGGCGCCCTCGGGTCGCTGACCGGGCAATGGATCCATATCTCCTCCGCGGAACGGAAGATCGTGCTGGCGGCCGGCGCCTGTTCCGGCATGGCGGCTATCTTCGGCAGTCCGCTGGCAGCTGTGCTGCTGGCAGTAGAATTGCTGTTGTTTGAATTTTCACCCCGATCGATCATTCCGGTAGCCCTTGCCTGTGTCACGGGAGCGGGTATGCATATCCTGCTCTTCGGCAATCAGGCCGTTTTTGCCATGCCGGCTATCCCGGTCCCTTCGAACGGCGCCCTGGTCATTTACATTTTCCTGGGTGCTTTTATAGGAGTGATCGCTTCCGGGGTATCCTGGTCGGTCTATTGGATCGAGGACATGTTCGAGAAACTGCCCATCCATTGGATGTGGTGGCCCGCCCTTGGGGCTATCGTCATAGGGGTCGTCGGCTATTTTGCGCCGCATACGATGGGGGTGGGATATGACAATATCAAGAATCTGCTGACCGGTACGGTGCCATTGAGTGTGGTCTTCTCGCTGTGTCTGCTGAAATATATTTCCTGGTCGATCTCGCTGGGCAGCGGTACCTCCGGCGGGACCCTGGCTCCCTTATTTACGATTGGCGGGGCATTGGGTGCGTTATTGGGTGCGGCCCTTATCCATTTCTTCCCTTCCGCAGGGATCAATGTACCGACGGCCGCGCTGATCGGTATGGCCGCCATGTTCGCGGGGGCTTCGCGTGCGTTGCTGACCTCGATCGTGTTTGCGCTGGAGACGACCGGGGAGATGAACGGGCTGCTGCCACTGTTGGGAGCCTGCGTGGCCGCTTATTTCGTCAGCTTCTTCTTTATGAAGGGAAGCATCATGACGGAGAAGATCCAGCGAAGAGGCGTAAAGACCCCCGACGCATTTGAGCCGGATATCCTGCAGGGCGTCACGGTCCGGCAGCTGCTGATCCCGGAAAAAACCGACCCCGCCGGCAAACCCTGGTTATATGCCTCGGACGACGCTGGCCTGGCCGCTGAAATGATGGGTAAATATAATATCGACAGCATCGTCGTGCTGGATGATCCGATGTCCGGGGATGATCCGTTATCCGGACAGGCGATCGGCATCGTCACGGCCGGTAGCCTGCTCAGCTTTTACAGCCAGCAGCGGGAGAAGGACCATACCTATGATTCCCCGGGAAAAACCCGCCGGATGCTGGTCCGGGGAAGAAGCATACGAAAGATCTGGAGAAACCATAAAAATTAAATATATGAATAACGAACAGGAATCGATCTTTTTCAGAGCTATGATGACCGGCCTTTTTGTCGGCATCATCGATACGCTTATTTGTCTGTCCTATAATATCGGTTACCGGAATGCTACGGGTTATATTCCTTCCGAGTTGATAAATGTATCCTCCCTGATCTTTATGGTCAACCTTTTGTTGCTGGTGATCGGTATCGCCTACTACGGTTTTATACGGCTGTTTGGAACAAAGGATATCATTTTTTCACTTGTCCTTTTGGGGCTGACCGGCTATTTTCTGTGGAAGGTCGCTATGGGTCATCGCTTCCCTGACGAAAAAGAGAGTAGCGGTTTTCGGGGTCTGATGATGGGTATCATCGTTATCCTGGGACTTAGCGCGGCTTCGATCCCCTTTCTCTATCGCAGCAAGAGCTTTAAGGAACACGTAGTCTAGCACGCGGCCCGGCTGGCTCCGGCTCAACCCGTATACTTCTTCCCGATGGCATCGAGCAGCTGTTTCTTCGATGCGGTGGCATCGTGCGTCTTTTCCGCTTCCTCCGCCACCTTTGCCAGCTCTTCATCGTGGACGGAACAGCGCAGCCAGGTGGAGAAATCCTTTCTTCCCAGGTGGAACAGCCAGGTATCGGCGTCGATGCCTTCGGCGATGTGGAGGAAGAGCATTAAGTTATTGGCGACGAGGTGCAGCTGGTTCTCGCGGCCCGTAAAAATAAAACTGTTGTTTGCCATATCTCCCTGCGCATATTTCTTTTTATGCCGTTGCTGCAATTGCTGCGGCATGTTATAATGGGCAGTATACGGGACGCCCCCTGTATTCCCCGGCTCCGCGTCCCTGTCCCACACACAGATCTCGTTTTCCCCCAACGCCGGGATACCCGGCGGTACCGGGATCCCCAGCACCTGGCAGAATTGTTCGATAGGATAGGAAGGGTTTTCACCGATGGTGAGGACCATGCCTACCTTTGAAAGAGTGGCCGGACTCAATGTATGCGGTGAGGTGCTGATCAGGATAAAGTTATTGAAATCGGAGGGCAGGGCATTTACTTCCAGACCCGCCGGCGCCGGTATCAGGTGATGCGCCTCATCGAGCAGGAGCCAGTGCGGATGTCCATACTCACGTCGCAACTCCAGCAGGACGGCCAGCAGCCGGGCAAAAAATGCCGGGCGGTCGGCCAGGGGGATGGATAGGGTACAGATGACAAGATTTTGCGCAGGATCCTTTAGCAGGTTGCGCACCTCTTCGATCGGCGGAATGGTCGTCTCATTACCCACGACGACGGCGCCGGGTAATTCCAGGTAATCTCCCTCGGGATCGATCAGACAGAACTGGTAGCCCTGCCGGACAAGGCTCTCTGCGATGGAGAGGGTGAAGGTGGTCTTGCCCGCCCCGCTGACACCCGAGACCAATAGCCCGCTCCGGTAAGGAGAAAGGGCAAAGGGCGATCCATCTTTTTGCGTTCCCAGCTCCAGGTAATGACGGGTTAGTTTTCCGTCGACCGGCGCCAGGTCGTTGTCGATAAGCCGGTCCATCAGCTCTATCACTCCTTCGCCATGCGCCTGATCGGTCACCCAGTCGGCGGCGGCCTTTACCGAAGGCAGGGCATTGCTGACGGCAACGGCACATTCGGCTGTCTGCAGGAGTGCATGGTCGTTCTCCGCATCCCCTACGCCCACCGTATTGTGGGCCGATAGATGCAGCGACTTAAGCAGGGCCTGCAAGCCCGTAGCCTTGTTGACACCGGGCGGAAGGATCATGACGGCGCCCTTGTTAAAGATGAGCTGCCGTTCGACCTCCGATTCCTTTATGACCTGCAGTACGGCCTTCTCATGCGGCTCCCAGGTCGCGACGATCACCTTCCCGACGGAGATGGGATAGACACCCTTTTCTTCAAGCGACTTTACAAAGGCGGGATCGGGCGGCGGCCCCAGCAATCGCTCTGTCCCGGTGGAGGGCTCATAAAGCACCGCCCCATTCTCCCCAACGATATGGTCAAAAACGCCATATCCCGGAAATACGATCACCAGGTCTTTTATCTCCCGCCCGGTCACCAGGACCAGCTTGCGGCCCGTGGCCCTTAATTGCCGCAATTTATCGAGGATGGGTTCGGTGACATGTCCCCGGGCGGCCAGGGTGCCATCGTAATCGGTCGCCAGGACATGATATCGCATAATTTTTTAAAATACATCAGTCAAAACCCTTGCCCTTCCTCGCCAGGTCCGACCTTTGCAGCAGGGACAATAAAAACATACAGCTATGACAGCAAAAAAACAAAAGAGTACCCATCCGGGCGGGGAAAAAAAGCCACACAATGCGAACGAAGATGCGCTGCACCAGGCGGAAAAGGATATAGAGCAGGATCCCGAGCTCAGCGATCCCGATCCAACCGATGACCTCGATGAAGGGGAGCTGGCGCGAAAGGATAATTCCGATGAGGACGCCTTCGATGCCTTTGAAAAATAATCGTTGACCGGGAAAAAAATAATCGTTGACCGGGAAGAGGACGTTCTAACCGGGAAGAGGACGTTCTATGGGGCAAGAGAAATAAGTTGTGATGGCGTGTGATTTGCAGCGGATTTTATGTCATTCAAACATATAAAATCCGGCAATCATGCAAAAGAATATGTTTTGGTCCCGTATCCTGGCGCACGCCATTGTTGCGGCTCTGCTCTATAGTCTGGCCGTTTTTTTCTTCTTACGGGACTCCGCTTATTCCGAGTCCTGGTTACTCTATCTGGGCAATGCCCTGTTTATGGCGGTGATCGCGGTATTCCTGATCCTTTTTAATAACCAGAGAGGGAAGAACGCTTCTTCTATGGCTATGTTAAAAGCCAGTACGCTGACGACCGCGATGGGAGCCGCCCTCTCCGTTCTTCTTTGTTTCCTGCTTTTATCGTTGATGATCCCCGGGTTGTTCCATACCGGTCAGCCGCAAAAAGTCCTGACCGGAGAGCCCGCCAGTACCATCCAGGATAAGACGCACGGACTGTTGTTCATGATCGCCGCCAGCGCCACATTGGGCAATATAGCGACCGGGATGTTTGTAAGTATCATTTTTCCCTTTACCCTAAAGGGTGATCAGACGAGGGAAAAGGCTTCTCCCGATAAGACCGGGCTCTCATGAAGACCCTGCTTCGGTCCTTATACGGGTTATCTATCTTCGCGGTACTGTTCTCCGGCGCACCCGCGTTTGGCCAGACAATGGACCCGGGCAGTCCCCCGTCGACCGATTCCGTTCCGCCCCACAAAAGCAACACCGACTCTACACACCATACCGATACCGCGCACTACCATTTTGCTCTTTCGGCCGCCGGCACGCTTAATAATACCAATTCTTTCCAGTCCAATGTTTGGAACACGGCGCTCAAGGCCAGCCTGGCGCAAAAGAGCGCCACCTTTAACTTCAACAGCAGCTGGATCTATGGCCACCAGGGAAATTTACTGACCAACAACGACTTCTCCTCGACCGCAGACGTCGATCTGTATAAGACCCTCCGGCATTTCTATTACTGGGGACTGGCGACCTATAACACCAGCGTCAGCCTGCTGATCAACCACCAATTACAGACCGGGCTGGGACCGGGATACAATATCATCGATAAAAAAAAGGCGGTATTGATCGTCAGCGACGGCATCCTGTTTGAAAAGGGGGATCTCTATGACAGCCTGTATGGCGGCGCCAATGGCAATGTCTATCAACGGGACCGCTACCAGGCATTCCGGAACTCATTCCGGCTGCTGGGCCATTTTGTGATCGATGACAGGATCACCCTGGATGGCACCTGGTACTGGCAGCATGTGCTGAATAACTGGGACGACTATATCCTGAAACTGAGTGGGGGAGTGTCGCTAAAGCTTTATAAATGGCTGAGCTTTTCGGTGATGGGTACCTTTAATAAGTTCACCCGTACCCGAAGTAAGAACAGCCTGGTCACTTTTGGTCTTATGATCCAGGAATAACCCCTACATTTGCAGATTCTAAAAATCGTCTGTATTTCATGCCTCTATTGGAAAAACAGCTTCTTGTCAAACGCTCCGGCCTCAAAGGCGCCGGCCAGGGGCTCTTCACCCGTAAACCCATTGCAAAAGGGACCAAGATCGTAGAATACAAAGGAAAGATCACAACCTGGAAGGAAGTCAACGACCGCAATGGGCTCAATGGGTATATCTATTATGTCAACCGCAACCATGTCCTCGACGCCTGGGGGACAAAAAAGGCGCTGGCCCGTTATGCCAATGACGCGAGGGGATTGATCCGGACGACCGGCATCACCAATAACAGTACCTACGAGACCGAAGGGCTTCGGGTATATATCGTCGCCGCAAAGAATATCCCCGCCGGCGGCGAGATCCTCGTCGGTTATGGTAAAGAATACTGGGACATCATAAAGGAGAATTGGAAGGGCGCAAAGCCTTGACCTTTTTTACGACGTTCTCTACCGTAAACCCAAATTCCTTGTACAGATCTTCGGCAGGCGCCGATTCCCCGAACGTTGTCATCGCAAGAATATCACCTTCCTCCGTCACATACTTATGCCATCCAAGCGGTGATCCCGCCTCGACCGCCAGTCTCTTTCTCACCGCTGCCGGCAACACCTGCTCCCGATAGGCGGCATCCTGTTTTTCAAAAAGCTCCCAGGACGGCATGCTTACGACCCGGGCAGCGATGCCCTCTTCTTTTAGCTTCGCCTGCGCCTCCAATACCAGGCCCACTTCCGAACCCGTTGCGATCAGGATGACCGATGGCTTACCGGCTTCCGCTTCCGAAAGGATATAGGCGCCTTTTTCCAGACCGGTTGGTTTTGCATATTTCTCTCCTTCGAGGATCGGCAACACCTGCCGGCTAAAGACCAGCACAACCGGACCACCGCGATGTTGCAGGGCGACCCTCCAGGCCTGGGCCGTCTCATTTGCATCGGCCGGGCGGATGACCGTTATATTGGGGATGGAACGCAGCGAGATCAATTGTTCCACCGGCTGATGGGTGGTACCGTCCTCACCAAGCCCGATGCTGTCATGGGTATAGATGAAAATGGGCCGGATCTTCATGATCGCCGCCAGCCGGATCGGCGGACGCATATAGTCGGAGAAGATGAGAAATGTCGCTCCATAAGGCGTGACCCCCTTTGTCAACGCCATCCCGTTGAGGATCGCCCCCATGGCATGCTCGCGGATGCCAAAATGGAAATTACGTCCCCCCGGATCCTTGCCGGTAAAGGAGGAATATTCTTTTAAATTCGTATCCGTAGAAGGAGACAGGTCCGCGGAGCCGCCGATCAATCCGGGGAACGATGCGGCGATATTGTTCAGCACCTTGCCCGAGGCCTGCCGGGTAGCCATCTTCCCTTCCTTGCCATCGGAGACTTTAAAGACGGGAAGTTTTGCCTCCCATCCTGTAGGCAGCTGGTCCTTACCGGCCGTTTCATATTCCAGCGCCAGCTCGGGATACTTCATTTTATAGGTAGCGAAAAGGTCGTTCCATTCTTTTTCCATCGCATCGCCTTTGGCGCCGATGGCGCGGTAGTATTCGAGGACCTTGCCCGGAACGACAAATGACTGATCCGGATCGAACCCAAAGAATTTCTTTACCAGCTTTACTTCCTCGGCGCCCAGCGGAGAGCCGTGCGCACCGGCCGTATCCACCTTGTTGGGACTGCCATAGGCAATATGTGTACGGATCCTGATCAGCGACGGACGGCTTGTCTCCGCCCGGGCATTCTTTACGGCCTGGTCGATCGCCTTTATATCGTTGCCATCCGGCAGGACCTGTACATGCCAGCCATAGGCTTCAAAACGGGCGGCGACATCCTCGCTAAAGGTGATGTCGGTATTCCCTTCGATGGAGATATGATTGTCGTCATATAAGTAGATAAGATTTCCCAATCCCAGGTGCCCCGCAAAGCTGGCTGCTTCCGAGCTGATGCCTTCCATCATGTCCCCGTCGCTGCAGATCACATAGATCGAATAATTGAAGAGGTCGAACCCGGGTTTGTTATAGCGCGCCGCCAGGTGTTTTTGTGCGACGGCAAAACCTACCGCATTGGCAAAACCCTGTCCAAGCGGACCTGTCGTGACCTCGATACCCGGTGTCAGTCCGTATTCGGGATGTCCCGCCGTCTTGCTATGCAGCTGCCGGAAATGCTGGATATCGTCCAGGGTCAGATCATAACCGGTCAGATAAAGAAAACTATACTGCAACATACACGCATGCCCCGCCGACAATACAAACCGGTCCCTGTTGGGCCAGGCCGGGTTGCGGGGATTATACCGCATGTTCTCCGCCCAGAGCACATGTCCCATGGGGGCGATCCCCATCGGCGTACCCGGATGACCGGAGTTTGCCTTTTGAACCGCATCGACGGATAATACACGGACGGTATTGATACCCAGTTGTGCCAGGTCTGTGTCCCCCTGGGGAGTTATCGTTATTTTTTCTGTTGTGGTAGTTGTGTTTGCCATACCGCTTTTTGCCGAAAATTTCGTGCCACAAATACCCTCTTCCATGGTACGACTATTGAATACCCGGAATTATACAAAAAAGACCATATGCCGGTATCGGAACTGATCATCGAAAAGATCCGGAACGAAGGCCCCGTGACCTTCCGCGATTTTATGGAAATGGCCCTCTATTACCCCGGGCTGGGCTATTATACCTCTGCGGGCGACAGGATCGGCAGGAGCGGGGACTTCTATACCAGCCCGTATCTGTCTACTCTTTTTGGCGAAATGATCGCCGGTCAGATGGAAGAGATGTGGCAACTGCTGGACCGGCAGCCATTCACCATCGTCGAACAGGGAGCGGGTACCGGTCTTCTTTGCCGGGATATCCTCCGCCGCCTGCAAGCGAATAAAGAGATGTATGATGATTTAAACTATGTTATCATAGAAAGGAACAACACCCTGCGGCAAAGAGAAACAAATACGCTGCCTTCAAAGGTGATCTTTTGTGACACTATCCGGGACCTTCCACCCATCAACGGATGTATTTTCTCCAATGAATTGATCGACAATTTTTCGGTACACGGGGTGGTCATGCAGGAAGAATTGATGGAAGTATTTGTGGATTACAAAGAGGGCAGGTTCGTAGAGACGCTTCGTCCCGCCGCCGAGGCGCTCAAGGCATATCTGCGGGAGTTGCAGGTAAATTTGCCGCCCGGCTTTCGGACGGAGATCAATCTCCAGGCAATGGAATGGATAAAAGACATTTCACAGATCCTTAAAAAAGGTTTTGTCATGACCATCGATTATGGTCATCCCTCCTCCGACCTGTATAGTCAAAGCAGGAAGACGGGGACGCTCGTATGCTATCATCGTCACCGGGTCAATCCTTCCCCCTATGAACATGTCGGCGAACAGGACATTACCACGCATGTGAACTTTTCCGCATTGAACCATTGGGGCCGGAACCATGGGCTGGAATGTTGCGGGTATACCAATCAAACTTTTTTTCTTCAGGGACTGGGTCTCGCCCGTCACCTGCGAAAAATGGAAGAGGCGGGAAGAAGCGGTTCCGCGGAGGAGAATGAAAAGTTCCTGCTCATACGAACCCTACTGATGGAGATGGGCAACAAGTTTAAAGTGCTTATACAAAGGAAGGGGATCCATCCGGCCTTTCTTTCGGGGTTACAGTTTCCGCAGCGGCTGGTATAGGAGGGTCCGGCATTTGCATAGATATGTGTCAAATACCCAAGGTGAGTTATCAACCAATTGAGAATTATGGAATTATAGGTGACCTTCATACCGCGGCCCTGGTGGGCCTGAATGGTTCCATCGATTTTATGTGTTTCCCTGAGTTCAATTCCCCAAGCGTTTTTGCCGCACTTCTTGATGAAAACAAGGGTGGCTGTTTTTCGATCAGCCCTGTTTTTAAGGAAATGAAGAACAAGCAACTCTATCTGCCCGATACGAATGTATTGCTAACCCGTTTTTTGTCCACGGAAGGGGTAGGGGAGGTGCTGGATTTTATGCCTGTTATTGCGGATCACAACGAGGGTAAAAAACTCATCCGGCGGGTCACGACCGTACGTGGAGAGGTGAAATACAAATTGCAGTGCCGGCCGCGATTTAACTATGGAAGGGATGGGCATACGGCCCGGCAGACCGGATCCAACGAGATACTCTTTAACTGCGGAGAGCAAAAGGAGGCTTCCCTGCGGTTGCGATGCTCCGTCCCCATACAGGTGAACGACAATGACGCCGTTGCCGAATTTACGCTGGCTGCCGGTGAATCAGCCGATTTTATCCTCGAGGAAGCCTCCGCCGAGCCCGAGGGAAAGGATGACCTTAAAAGTTATATCACCCAAACCACCATCCAGACCATCAATTACTGGAAGGACTGGGTTGCCCGGTCTACATATAAAGGAAAATGGATGGAGACGGTCAACCGCTCGGCGCTGGTGTTGAAGTTGCTGACTTCCTGTAAATATGGCTCGATCATCGCCGCTCCCACGTTTGGTCTCCCGGAAAGCATCGGGGGCAGCCGGAACTGGGATTACCGCTATACCTGGATCCGGGATGCTTCCTTTACCGTCTATTCCTTTATCCGTTTGGGGTATACAAAGGAGGCGGGATTCTTTATGGGATGGGTGGAAAAACTTTGCAAGGATATAAAGGAGGGGGAGCGGATGGGCATCATGTATTCGATCGATGGCCAGCGCCAGCTAAAGGAGTCGACGCTGGATAATTTTGAAGGATATAAACAATCGAAACCCGTCCGGATCGGTAATGACGCCTATTCGCAGCTGCAGCTGGATATCTATGGAGAGCTAATGGATTCAGTTTATCTCTATAACAAATATGGGGAGCCGATCTCCTATGATTTCTGGAAGAACCTGGAAAAACAAATGGATTGGCTGAGCACCAACTGGAACCAGCCCGACGATGGCATCTGGGAGGTGCGGGGTGGGAAGAAGAATTTCCTGTATTCGCGGCTGTCCTGCTGGGTGGCGCTGGACCGGGCGATGAAGATCGCGGAGGCGCGGTCCTTCCCGCGGAACGGTAACTGGAAAAAGGAGAGGGATAAGATCTATGACAGCATCTATACCGATTTCTGGGATGAGAAGAAAGGGGCTTTTATGCAATTCCCCGGCGCCGTCACCGTCGATGCCTCGGCGCTGCTTATGCCATTGGTCCGTTTTATCAGTCCCAAGGACCCGCGCTGGCTGTCTACGTTGAAAAGGATCGAAGAAGAGCTGGTCACCGATTCCCTGGTCTACCGGTACCTGCCCGAAGTGGCGGCGCCCGATGGCTTCGTCAGCAGGGAAGGTACTTTTTCCATGTGTACTTTCTGGTATGTGGAATGTCTTTCGCGTTCGGGACAATTGCAGAAGGCGCGTTTTTATTTCGAGAAAATGCTCGGATATTCAAACCACCTGGGGCTCTACTCCGAACAGCTGGGTTTTGAGGGTGAGCACCTGGGTAATTTCCCGCAGGCCTTTACGCACCTGGGACTGATCAGCGCGGCCTTTAATATGAACAAACAATTCAACGATAGCCGGAATAAGAACACCCCTCCGGAATATTAATAAAGATCCTGCCGGGATCGGCCGGCAGGATCTCCATTAGTTATTGAACGGTATCGGCTTCATCCTCTTCTTCATCCTCTTCTTCGTCTGACTCTCCCGTCTGGTCTTCCTGTTCTTCTTCCCCGCCTTCTCCCTGGGACCAGGCGTCATGGCTGCCTTCATGCTCGGCCCGGAGATTGATGTCGTTCTCCGCAATTTCCGTCAGACGGGCGTCCGTGTCCTCTTCTTCTACCAGCGTTTTGTCCAGGAGATCGGCGGCATCATGCAATTGCATGGTAATGGCCAGTTGTACCAGCCCCCCATAGGTGGCGATCTCGTAATGTTCCACTTTCTGTGCGGCAATGACCAGGGCGGCATCGCGGGTCATGCTGCCTTCTTCCGTTTCCTCGATGATGGATTCCACTTCCCGGCTGATCCCTTCTATCGCCTCGCATTTTTTGCCTTCGGCCTTTTTGTTCAGGGTCTCAAATACCTTTTCCAGGCGTTTGACATGCCGCTGGGTCTGGTGCAAGTGATCCTCAAAGGCTTCTTTTAGCTCCTGGGTGGTTGCGGCCTGCTCCATCTTTGGGAGGGATTGCGTTATTTTTTTCTCGGCATAATAAATGTCCTGCAGCTGGTCGAGAAAGAATTTTTCAAGATGGGACGAGCCTTCGAAGGAGGCGCCCCGTTGAGAAGAGCCGGATGATGACCCCTTTCCTGCGCCCGTCTGAGTTGAACCCTTACCGGAGCCGGCAGATGATCCTTTGTTCGGCGATCTCATTTGCGAAGCCTCGCGGCCGGACTCCATTCTGGGAGAGCCGCCCCCATTCTTTTGCGTATTGTTCTCACGGGCGCCCGATTGACGGCTCCCGCTCTTATTGGCGCCGGTTCCATTTTTGGAGCCGGGTTTCCGGCCCCGGACAGATTTTGCGGTGGATGAATGTTTCATGATAATGCTTTTTTGTAGCTGAATAAGTTAGAACAAACAAATAGAGACCCGAAAGGCTCTATTTGTTTGTGTTGATGGATTCGATCGTTAAACAGTTTACCGGTTACTCGAGCTGCCCGAAGAACTGCGTCCGCCATAACCCGACCGACCGGAGCGGCTGGTGAAATGGCCCTGGGCATCCCTTGCCTGGCCCGAATGCGAACCCCGGCCCGAAGAAGACGAACGGCCCCTGCCCGATGAACTGCCGGAACCCGAGCTTCTTCCCGAATTGCCGGAACCCGAACTTCTTCCCGAGCTGCCGGAATTCGAACTTCTTCCCGAATTGCCGGAATTGGAACTTCTGCCGGAAGAGCCCGAGCGATCGGAATTCGAACCTCTGCCCGAAGAGCCGGAACGGCTGTTGCCGGTAAAATGGCCCTGCGCATCCCGATGCTGGCCGCCGTTGCCGTCGCTGCGGGAATTCCTTCCGGAACCGCCGGAGTTGGAGCTTCTTCCCGAACGACCGGAATTCGAACTTCTGCCCGAAGAGCCGGAACGGCTATTGCCGGTAAAATGACCCTGGGCATCCCGGTGCTGGCCGCCATTGCCGCCGCTACGGGAATTCCTTCCGGAACCGCCGGAATTTCTCCCGGAACCGCCGGAGTTGGAACTTCTGCCGGAAGACCCCGAGCGATCATTGTTGCCCGACCCGTAATTGGAATTGCTCCGGCCGCCGCCATGTGAGGAGCGTCCTCCTTCACTTGCATAACGACGCACCTGGTCCCTGTCCATAGAGGCAAATCCCCGGCCGCCGTTGCCGGAACGACTACCCTGACCACGGTCCTCGTTATATCTTCTCCGGTCCGAATCATCCTCATCCCGGTACCGGCGACCATATTCCTCTTCGTCCTCGTCTTCTTCCTCACCATACCGTGAATAGGGCTGATCATATTCTTCTTCGTCTTCATCATAGTCTTCGTCGTAGTCATCTCCTTCCTCTTCCCCGTATTCTTCATAACGGGAAGAAGGGCTGTCGTCTTCGTCCTCATAATAATCTTCGTCCTCAAAATCTTCCTGGTCACCATAGTCTTCCTGGTAACCCTGGCCTCCGTGTGAAGCCTGTCCGCCTCTTCTTGCGATCTGGCGGCGCTCATCCGGATCCATTGACGCGAAGCCGCGTCTGCCTGAATTTCTTGTGCTCATACCTTTAAAATTTTTGGTGATAAATGAAATTTTCTTAGAAGTAAAACTTTGAAGCGCTTCGTTATATCGGCCGAAAAAATTATGCCAGCCCCCGCGCTTATACACCCCTGGCATAAAAATTTATCAATCTTTAACATCACCAAATCATTGGACATGGCAACCGCAACCGCTCCCCGCACAAGATCGAAGAAGCATTCGCCTTCTCCTCCGGCAAAGAAGAAAGCTTCCGTTAAGAAAGCTTCCGTGAAAAATGCTTCCGTAAAAAAGAAGACTCCCTCCAAAGACCTTTCCGACAGCTTTAACAAATTCAAAGAGTTTAACGGCCAGGTTTATACCGGTGTGCAGATCGGCCGCGGGCATCACTGGCATTACGATGAAGGCGACTGGAAGGAAACAAAGATCACCCCGGACCTCTGGGAAATATCTTACGCAGTCACAAAAAAAAGGGTGGGGAAGGCGCCCGATTTTTCGGGGGTGCCCGTCGGGACAGAATATCATTGGTATATCATTGCCCACCAGACGGCAAAAAAACTAAATGCAAACGATTATGATACCGTGATGACGGGGCTTAAATTCAAGCTGGCGCATAAAAGAGCGGATAAGGGAACATGGAGCGCCGCCGGTCCCACGCAACGCAAACACCTGGTAGCCTTTTTAAAAGAATATATCCAACAGTTGGAAAAAGCGCCGGTGCCCCTCGAATTTGAATACCAGGGGCAAGCGCACAAAGGGGAAGGCGTCCCTGTCAGCCAGACCTGCCGGAAAGGGTTTTGTTATGAACTCGATGTTACGCTCAATAATGATCCCCTGGGTATTATCCGGTATGGCAAGAGCGGCTGGAAAATGGACCTGGTAAAAGATCAGAAACTGATCGACGCCATCGGGGCGCAGATCCTGCAGCATTTTGAATAGATCTAAATGCTCATGGAAGCTATTAAGTTTTGATCTTTTTCGGCGCCTCGGGATTCGATGGGCTCCGAAGCATTGGCGGGAATTATTTTTGCTTGTTTTTGATCGTTCATCCTTAAACTGATCTGCTATGACAATTCTTCCGGGCGACCCATATCCGTTAGGCTCCTTCTGGGACGGTAAAGGGGTCAATTTTGCTCTTTATTCCAATCATGCGACGGGGGTGGAGCTTTGCCTGTTCAATAAGGCGAAGGGCGAGAAAGAAGTACAACGGATAAAATTTACCGAACGATCGCATAGTATCTGGCATGCCTACATCCCCGGCATGGCTCCCGGCCAGCTCTATGGCTATCGGGTATACGGCCCTTATGAACCGCACAACGGTCATCGCTTCAACCCGCATAAATTATTGCTGGACCCTTATTCCAAGGCGATCTGCAGCATCGTGGAATGGAATGATACGCTCTATGGCTATAGCATAGGTAAGGACGATCTTAGTTTCGATGAGCGCGACGACGCGGAAACAGCGCCAAAATCCGCCGTCATCGATCATCATTTTGAATGGGAAGGCGATCGGCCTCCAAAGGTCGCCTATCATAATACCATTATTTATGAGGCCCATGTCAAAAGCCTTACGTATTTGTTCCCCGATCTTCCGGAGGAGATAAGAGGCACTTATGCCGCCCTGGCCCATCCCGCCGTCATCGGCCATTTGAAAAAGCTGGGCATCACCGCCATCGAGCTTATGCCTGTTCATCAATGCATTGCAGAACGCCACCTGATTGACAAAGGGCTTACCAATTACTGGGGATATCATACGATCGGTTTTTTTGCGCCCGACATCCGGTTTTATAGCGGCGAAGAGATCGGCGGCCAGGTGAATGCGTTCAAGACGATGGTAAAAGAGCTGCATAAGGCCGGTATTGAAGTGATCCTGGACGTCGTATACAACCATACCGCGGAAGGCAGCGAGCTGGGACCTACCCTGTCGTTCCGCGGCATCGACAATGCCGAATATTACCGGCTGGCGGAGGACCCCCGTTTCTATCATGACTACACCGGTACGGGCAATACCCTCAATGCCTTGCTGCCCAATGTGCTTATGCTGATCATGGACAGCCTTCGGTATTGGATACAGGAAATGCATGTTGACGGATTTCGTTTTGACCTGGCCGCCGCCCTGGCGCGTGAGCTGCATGATATCAACCGGCTCAGCGCATTTTTTAACATGGTTTACCAGGACCCGGTCGTCTCACAGGTCAAGCTGATCGCGGAACCCTGGGATGTAGGGGAGGGAGGATACCAGATCGGGCAATTTCCTCCCGGATGGGCGGAATGGAACGATAAATACCGGGATTGTATGCGGGATTACTGGCGCGGCGCGGATAGCATACTCGCAGAATTTGCCCAACGCATCACAGGCAGTTCCGATCTGTATAAGAACGATAACCGCAATCCAACCGCCAGCATTAACTTCATCACCGCCCATGACGGCTTCACACTGAATGACCTTGTCACCTACGATCAAAAACACAACGAGGCGAATAAGGAGGATAATAAAGACGGGAAAGACAACGAACGATCCTGGAATTGCGGCGCCGAAGGGCCGACCGGGGACCCGGGGATCATTGCCCTGCGCCGGCGCCAGCAACGGAACTTCCTCGCCACTTTGTTCCTCTCCCAGGGAGTACCCATGCTCCGGGCCGGAGATGAGATGGGTCAATCACAGCAAGGCAACAACAATGCCTATTGCCAGGACAATGCGATCTCCTGGATCGACTGGGGAAAGGCGGATGCGGACCTGGTGGAATTTACGGCCGGGCTGATCCATCTCCGGAGAAACCATCCGGCCCTGGCCCGCAAACATTGGTTCCAGGGCCGCGCGATCAAGGGGAATGAACAGGGTGATATCGCCTGGTTCCAGCCGGATGGAACGGAGATGACCGATGAGCACTGGAACACGGGTTTTGCCAAATCACTGGCGGTGTTCTTAAATGGAAATGGCATTCGTTCCGTGGACGAAAACAATCAGCCGATAACGGACGATCATTTCTATATCATATTCAACGCCCACTCCGGTCCGATCGACTATAAATTGCCTTCCGAAAATTTCGGCAGCCAGTGGGAAAAAATATTGGATACGGGCTGCCCCTCCTTTGAAAGAGCCTGTTATAAGGCCGGCGAGTCCATAAAGGCCGGTGACCGTACCGTTATATTACTGCGGTGTGTGCAGAACCCTTCTAAAGGTTAAGTGTGTATACTCCCGCCCCCCAGGGGGGCAGACGGAGCGTCTCACCGGTGGCGACCCGTTCCGGCAGGGTATCTCCCGCGTCCAGCTGTCTTGTCCAGGGCCCCTGTCCGCCTCCATAGGGGATCGCTGCCCGCAATTCTTCTTTTGAAAAATTGAACAGACAGACAAGCTGCCGCGAACCGTCGGTACTATGCCGGTGTACTGCCAATCCGGCGGTCCCTAAAAGATCCGCCCGGATCCTGTCGCGGGAAAGGTCCCTTAACAACGGCTCCCCACGGCGCAGGGCGATCAATTGCCGGTGCCATTCCAGCAGGACCCGGTGTTTCCCGGAATTTCGACGCTCCCATTGTAATTTCGACCGGGTAAAAACAGCCTCGTCCTGTGAATCCGGCGGAACCTCCTCCCATTCAAAAGCCGCAAATTGTTTTTTACGCCCCTCGCTAAGCCCCGCAGCAATGTCGGGATCTCCATAATCGGAGAAAAAATAGAAGGGCGCCTCCTCCCCATATTCCTCCCCCATAAACAGCAGGGGGACATAGGGTGACAACAACACCGCCGCTGCCGCCAGCTTTAGCCGTTCGATATCCACGAGGACGGACAACCGCTCTCCGCCGGGCCGGTTACCCGGAAGGTCATGGTTCTGGTTAAAAACGATAAACTTTTCCCCATTGATACCCGCCGATCCGGCCCCATGTTTCCGGTGACGGAACCAGACATATTCACCGGTATGGACAAAGCCTTCCGTATAGGCCTTTGCAAATTGTTCCAGCCGCCCAAAATCCTGGTAATGTTTTCGTCCCTCTTCATCCAGCAATACATACAACGCATGGTGAAAATCGTCCATCCATTGCGCATCGAAACCATAGCCGCCCTGATCGGGTGACCGGACGACCCTCGGACTGTTGAGATCGCTCTCCGCGACCAGGTAGAGCGGCCGGCCCGATCCCTCCTGCCAGGTCTTCACGGCCTTTTGCAGATCTTCCCAGATGGAAATGGCGTTGCGGTCAAAGATCTCATGAATGGCATCCAGCCGCAATCCGTCGACGTGATAATATTCCGCCCAGTACAGAACATTGCCGATGACATACTGCCTTACTCCATCGGACCAGGGACCGTCGAAGTTCAACGCATCACCCCAGGGAGTCCGATAGGTGGTGGAAAAGTAGGGACCAAAAAAGGGCAGATAATTGCCTTCGGCTCCCATATGGTTGTATACGACATCTAAAAAAACGGCGATCCCGCACCGGTGACAGGCGTCCACCAGCTTCTTTAATCCTTCCGGACCCCCGTAGCTGTTTTGTACGGCATAAGGATACACCGCATCATAACCCCAGTTGCGGTTACCGGGACATTGTGCGACGGGCATGAGCTCGATGGCATTGATCCCCGTCGCGGCCAATTCCTCAAGCCGGGGGATCATCGACTCAAAAGTCCCTTCGGGGGTAAAAGTTCCCACATGCAATTCATAAAAAATAAGATCGGCAAAGGGCAATCCTTTCCAATCCTCATCCTTCCAGGCATACCGGGCATGATCGACGATCTCCGAAGGGCCATGCACACCCTCCGGCTGATAATGCGAGGCCGGGTCGGGATACCTTTTCCCCTTGTCCGGTGTAAAAAAATAGCGATCGCCGGCCTTGACGCCCTCCACCCCTATATGAAAATATCCGGCCGGGTCTTTTTGCATGACAATGTCCCTGCCTGCATCCCGCGGCCCCGTCAAATGCAGCGTCATCGTCTTCTTCTCCGGCGCCCAAACGGAAAAGATCCGTGCCTTACTATGGTCGGCGCCGGTATTCATTTTGCTGTCCATTCGTTCAGCCGGACGACCATTCCTTCGTCGCCGCTGAGATTGATCGTATCGGCGACTTCCAGGTTCTCCTGCTCCGGAAAAGTATCGAGCAGGATCTTTCCGGTAAAATGGATCGTGGCGGAGGTGAAATAACAGGGACGGTGACTAAGGTTCAGTACGACCAGGAAAGCGGTGTGTCCTTCCGCCTCCCGGATATAGGCGATCATCTGGTGGTCCGAAAATACCGGCCGATAGCTGCCGGTCGAGAGAGAAGGCTCCTGCTGACGCAGATCGATCAGCCGTTTGTATAGATAGAGACTGGAATAGAGATCGTTCTTTTGCAGCTCCACGTTCTCCCGGCGGGAGATCCTGTCCAGCCGCAGCCAGGGCTTCTTATCCGTAAAACCTGCATATTCGCTGCTGTCCCATTGCATCGGCGTACGTTCCGGGTCGCGGCTAAGGTTCTTGCCGGGCATGTTCAGGCCCTGCGGGTCCTGTACCTCTTCAAAAGGAATGGGTACATCCCGCATCCCGATCTCTTCTCCATAATAGATGGTGGGCGTCCCCCGCAGGGTCAGCAATAAGATCGCCGCTATCCTGGCCTGCTGCTCTCCGATACGGCTCGGGATCCGGGGTTGATCATGGTTGCCCATCACCCAGTTTGGCCAGGCGTCTGCCGGCAAGGCGCCTTCGTATTCATCGATAGCCGCGGCAATGGTATGGGATTCCCAGGGAAGGGTGATCAGCATGAAATTGAAAGGAAGATGGGCTTCCGTATTGTTTACTCCATAATAGGCGACCAGCCGGCTAACAGGAAGATAGATCTCTGCGATCATCATCCGCTCGCTATATTGATCGAGGATGGATCGCATTTTGGCAACGATATCATGCATTTCCGGCTGATCGGTTGAATAGACGGGCAATAGTTGGTTGTACGTAGCCATTTCGGGCGTATAAGCCGGATTGCGGGGATTGTCGCGCCATTGCTGGTCTTTGATCATATGCCACATGGCATCCACGCGGAAACCGTCGACGCCTTTATCCAGCCAGAAGCGCATCACGTCGAACATGGCTTTCTCCACTTCCGGGTTCCGCCAGTTGAGATCCGGCTGTTTGGTGAGAAAAGCATGATAATAAAACTGCCCGGTCGTTTCATCCCATTCCCAGGCGCTGCCGCCAAAGACGCTTAGCCAGTTATTGGGAGGACTTCCATCCGGCCGCGCATCCTTCCAGATATACCAATCCCTTTTCGGGTTATCCCGTGATGACCGGGACTCGAGGAACCAGGGATGCTCGTCGGAACTGTGGTTCGGTACAAGGTCCAATATCATTTTCATGCCTGCGGCATGCACCTGGTGTAATAATACATCGAAGTCCGCCATCGTGCCAAAACCCGGCCAGATCCTTATATAATCCGAGATGTCATAGCCAAAGTCCGCCATCGGGGAGGGAAAGATAGGAGACAGCCAGATGGCCTTGATCCCCAGCCATTTCAAATAGTCCAGCCGTTGAAGGATCCCCCGGAGATCACCGATGCCGTCCTGGTTACTGTCCTGGAAAGACCGCGGATAGACCTGGTAGATGATCCCGTCCTGCCACCACAAATATTGTTTATTATCATTCATGCCAATTCGTATGCAATGAAAGTGCCAGATGGCATGGTTTTTCCCTTTGTATCCGTATGCAGCAAAACTACCGGGAAATACAGGATCCTTCTCCTGCATGGTGGAAAGAAGCCATCATCTACCAGGTCTACCCTCGTAGTTTTAAAGACAGCGATGGCGACGGTATCGGTGATTTGCCGGGAATTTTATCAAAACTGGACTATTTCGCCGGATTGGGTATCGACACCGTCTGGCTCAACCCTGTCTATGCCTCACCCGATACCGACAATGGTTATGATATCAGCGATTATACGGCCATTCAGCGGCAATATGGTTCTATGGCCGATCTGGACCTGCTGATCAAAAGGCTCCATGAAAAAAATATCCGGCTGATCATGGACATGGTCGTCAACCATACGAGCGATGAACATGAATGGTTTCGCCAGGCACGGACGTCCCGGGATAATCCCTATTATGATTTTTATTGCTGGTGGCCCGGCGAAAAAGGCGAGCCGCCCTATCGTTGCGGTTTCTTCGATGACAGGGGGCAGGGCTGGCATTACAATAAAGCTACCCATTCCTGGTATCTTCATTATTTTTCTCCCAGGCAACCGGACCTGAACTGGGATCATCCCGCATTACGTCAGAAGATCTATGAGATCCTCCGGTCCTGGTTGGATAAAGGCGTCGATGGATTTCGGATGGATGCGGTCACGTTTATTTCCAAGGACCCTTTTTTTCCGCCGGTCTCACCGGAATTGCTAAAAGAAAAATATTCCGGCGATTGGGGACATTATTACGCAGCCGGACCCCATCTGCATGAATACCTCCGGGAAATGCACCGGGAAGTATTTTCTCACTATGATGCGCTGATCATTGGCGAGGCGCCGGGCATTTCCGCGCAGACGGCCGCTGCCTTTGTCGGCGGGGATCCAAAAGAATTGAATATGCTTTGCCATTTTGAAGGAGTTTCGATCGGGTATCTTCCGGGAGAATTTAAGAAGATCGACCCTGCCGGCTTTAGTCTCGTCGAATTTAAAAGGGTCTATTCAAAATGGAACGATGCCTTTGCAGAAACGGGATGGGGGGCGCTCTATCTCGGCAATCACGACCAGCCGCGGATGGTTTCGCGCTGGGGTAATGACAGCGATGTTTTCCGGAATGCTTCCGCCAAAATGCTTTTTACCTTTTTGCTTACCATGCGTGCAACACCGATGATCTATAATGGCGATGAACTGGGCATGACCAATATCCGCTTCGAAAGAATAGAGGAATATAAGGATATAGAGACCCTGCATATGTATAAAAAGATCAAAGACAGTGGCGGCGATCCGGAAGGTTTTTTGAAAGACCAGCAAATGACCGGAAGGGACAACAGCCGCACCCCCTTTCAATGGGACGCAGCATTTAATGCGGGATTCACAAAAGGCAGGCCCTGGATAAAGGTCAACGAAAATCATACCCGTATCAATGTAGCGGAAGAAGAAGCCGACCCACACTCGATCCTGCAATATGTCCGGAAGGCGATAAGGCTCCGCAAGGAGCAGCGCACGCTGATCTATGGGAAATATGAGTTGCTGGACCCGGACAATCCCCATGTCTATGCCTATACCCGGACCCTTGATGCCGAACAAATACTCGTATTGCTGAACTTCTCGAAGCAGGAGCAGCCTTTTCCGGTCCGGGTAGAGGGGAATGCCGTCCTTCTGAACAACTACCCGGACGGGACTACGGTATTGCATCCTTACCAGGCCCTGGTAATCAGCGTTCCTCTTGTCTGAGAGCCGGGAGATCCGGCCGGATTAAAAAGAAAAAATTATCCGGATGGAAATTGGGGTTGTATGCTGTTTTGCGGTAAATTGCCCTACATTTCCATCTGACCTGCTCATACCGTAGCAATAACTATCCGACCCATAAGAATCTCCAGGAATCATTTTATCATTCAGGAAGAAGGAACACTCGCTATATCCATTCTCTGCTATTAATGACAGGATACGTGTCTATTATTAAATTATAATTATGCAGGAATCTAATTCTACGCTGATCACCGAAGAAGTTCCCGACGCCGGCAATGACCTTTGCGGAAATTGTTCCGGTATTTTATTTCCGATCGTAGCCATCGGTCTCGCTGCCGGGGGAATGGAGGCGGTCTCCGAACTGCTGAAAGATCTCCCGCCCTCTCTTGGCATGATCTATATCATCATCCAGAGCGGGCAGTCAAACCAGGAAGAAATATTGCCGGACCACCTCAGCGGAAATACAAAGATGAAGGTGAATCGTGCAGAAGACGAGATGCTGCTCGAAAGAGACCAGGTATATATCATACCGCCCGACACGTATATGTGCATCGGGGAAAGAAAGCTGGTCCTTTTCCCCCGTGTCCGGACAGAGGGTGGCTATCATTCTATCGATTTCTTCCTGGAGGCGCTGGCCGCCGGCTGCCGGGAGAAGGCTATCGCCATTATTCTTTCCGGAATAACAGTGGATGGAGCGGCGGGCATCCGGGCTGTCAGGGCCGAAGGAGGCATCACTATCGCCCAGGACGATACGGCCAGGTTCAAGGGGATGCCGCATAATGCAATAGCGTCGGGATATATCGATCTTGTTCTTTCCCCCGGACAGATGGCCCTGGAATTGGCGGATCTGAAAAATTATCTTTTACAGGAAGGGAATCGGATGGGCGACGACAATACCCGGGAGATCGGTCTTATTTCCCGCTTTCTTTTGGAAAGGTTTAAGCTGGACATCACGCTCTGGCGTCCGATGATCGTAAACAGCCGGATCCTCCGCAGGATGAGGCTCAACAGGATACTGGACCTGGAAACGTATACCCGCTTCCTGCAGGATGATGACCGGGAGGCCGATCTTCTCCATCGGGACCTGCTGCTGCATATGACCAGTTTTTTTCGCGAACCGGAAATATACCAGGCGTTGACAAAAAATATTTTACCGGCCCTTTTAAAGAACAGAAAGACCTGGGAAACCTTCCGCGTTTGGATCCCTGCCTGTTTTACGGGGGAGGAGGCATGGTCGGCGGCGATCATTATACACGAGTACTGGAAGGACAATGGCAATAATATTCCCCTGCAGATCTTTGCCACCGACATGAGCGCGGAGGCGATCCGCAAGGCAAGAACGGGGTTGTATAACAAGATCTCCGTTCAGAACGTTTCCAACCGGCGTCTGAAGGAATATTTTACAAGGACGGGAGCAGGATACCAGGTGATACAACCACTCCGGGATCTTTGCGTCTTTGCCGTTCACGATCTCCTGAACGACCCTCCTTTTTCCCACATCGATCTCATTTGTTGCGAGAACCGCCTGATCAGCTTCGAGCCGGGCCCCCTCGAAAAAGCCGCCCGGGTCTTTCATTATGCATTGAAATCCCCTGGTTATATCTTATTGGGGAGGTTTGGGAAGACGGGTCTCCCTGCGGAGCTTTTCAGGCCTTCAGACGAAGACAGATGCAGCTTTATCAAAAAAGATTGGAAGGCGCCGCGCCGGGATTTTTTTCTTACTGAACAGGTATCCGCAGCGCAGGAAACTCCCTCCCGGTCGAACAGCGGCAAGGATCCGGGGCGCGAGGCGGAGAGAGTGCTCCTGTCCCGCTACGTCCCGCCGAGTAGATTGATCGATAAGGATCTTCGGATCCTTGAAATGGAAGAAGACCTGCGTGCTGCCCGGCAACAGCTCCTGACCATGAGCGAAGCATTTGAAAAAACCCAGGAGGACCTCCGGTTTGCCTATGAGGAATCCCTTTCCATGAATGAAGAGATGCGAAGCAGGAACGAGCAGCTGGAAGGTTCGGATATAGAAGGACGATCGGTCCTGTCAGCGCTGCAGAGATCAAATAAGGAGCTCCATACACGCAGCGATGAATGGAAACAGTCGGCGCTGGATGCCCGGGCGGTCATCGATACGATCGGCGGACCTCTCCTGGTGCTCAACGGGAATGGGCGTGTTCACAGCGCCAATAGGGCGCTATATGAGCTCTTCCACCTGAGCCCCGGCCAGGTCGAAGGCCATTATCTGCATGAAATAGACCATGACCTGTTCAATATCGCCGAGCTGGAATCCCGGCTGCAGTCCATTCTTTTAAAAAGAACGGGTGAGGCCGACCTGGAATGGAAAGGCGCCTTCTTCGGCCTGGGCGAAAGGGTCTTTGTCTTCCGGCTGAAACGTATGATCGGCGGAGCAGGTTTGGCTTCTCATATCTTATTGACCCTGGAAGACATCACCGGCCGGAGGATGGCCGAAAGACGAAAAGATGAGTTCATCGGCATCGCCAGCCATGAACTAAAAACGCCCGTCACCAACATCCAGGCCTATTCCCAGATCCTGTACAGCGAGCTCCTGGAAGCAAATGATCAGAGGTCCGCACACCTCGTAAACAAGCTTAATAACCAGGTCGCCCGGCTGACCCGGCTGACAAAGGACCTTCTCGACCTGACCAGCATCGCCGAAGGACAGCTTCGCCTCAACGTGGGCTCTTTTGATCTGAACGTCCTGGTCGACGAAATAGTAGAGGAAATGCAGCGGACGACCGGTCACAGGATCATAAAAAAAGAAATGCCGCGATTGCCGGAAATATGGGCGGACCGGGAAAGGATGGCGCAGGTATTGACAAACCTGGTCGCCAACGCTATCAAATATTCTCCGGAGGCGGAAGAGGTCCAGCTATCGGCCGTCGCGGGTATGGATAGGGTCTATCTGTCCATAAAGGACTTTGGCATGGGAATACCGGAGGAGATCCGCGGTAAGGTATTCGAGCGTTTTTTCCGCGCAGAGCATTTCGCGCAGACGCACTCGTCGGGTCTTGGATTGGGTCTGTATATTTCTTATGAGATCGTCCGGCAGCATGGGGGCACGATCACGATCGACAGCGAAAAAGGCAAGGGATCGGTATTTACCGTGACGCTGCCGGTACATCAGCGATCCTTGTGTTGAAGCCCATTTGTCTTTTGATCCGTTATATCGAAGATCACACCCGACGCCCGTTGGGGTTTTGCTCCGCCATTGGATGAAACCTGCCCATAGATCCGGATCCAACGGGTATGGCCATCTTTCTGTATGACGCGGCCCTCGAACCGGATACGCCCTTTATCGTCGATCTGTTTAAAGGCGTCTTCGTATCGCTGCTTGTCTTCCTTTGCCAGGTATTTCCGTCCCTTTGTCAGGGTCCAGGACTTTTCCTCCTGCTCGTAGCCCATCAGCTGATCGTGCCGCAGATCCCTTTTCATTTTCTGTGTGGACAGGTCCAATTCCCACGTGCCCATTTGTGCGGCTTCCAGGACCAGCTGAAGGCTGGATTGTGTCGCCTGGAGCTTTTCTTTTGAGGTGGACTGCTCGATCTCCCGCATCCGGGTCGTTTCGATGTTCTTTCGCAGGTCGTTCTCGGCCTCCTTCCGGCTGCTGATATCGATGACAAATTCGACACCAAGCTCGGCTCCCAGCCAGGCCCCGACAACCAATGCCCAGAATTTCGATCCATCTTTCCGGATATATTCTTTTTCATACGGACCGATCTTTCGCATATTATGGGCATTGCCCATTTGTTTGCGGGTTTCCTCTCTCCATTCCGGCGGCGCTAACCGGTCCCAGCGGAGCAGGCCCGCCCGCATGTCTTCCTTGCTATAACCGACCAGGTCGAGAAAGGCGGAATTGGCATCCACGATACGACCATCGGGATGGAAGAACATGATATTTATAAATCCGCTCTCGCTGACATGCCGGAATCGCTCCTCACTGGCATACAATGCCTTCTTCGCCGAAGCCTGTTCCGTCATATCCTCGATCGCCAGCAACACCCTGGCCTTCTTGCCGGATTCGCCGGTCATGCGCATGGCATTGCATTTCAGGATCTTATTGCCCAGCGTTCCAAACTCATGCTGGAAGCCAAAATCCTGGAACCCGCTGCTGCGGTTGATCGTCTTTTTTAGCTGGACCCGCAGTTCGGGGATGTCGAACATCCCATTGCCGGTCTCATATAAATAGCTGCCCTCCACATCATCGGGGCTGAGCCGGAAAGCCGAATAAAATGCACGATTGGCCGTCAGGATCCGCAGGTCCGCATTCAGCACGATCAGCTGCTCGCGGATGGTCTCTACGATCGCCTTGGTGAAATCGACCGATTCCTTGAGGTCGTTGTTGCGCAGCTGCAGCTCTTCGTTGATCGTCACCAGCTCTTCGTTGGTGCTTTGCAGCTCCTCCTTGGAAGTCTCCAGCTCTTCATTGATGCTCTGCAGCTCCTCATTGGAAGAAAGCACTTCTTCATTCGCGCTCTGCAATTCTTCCCGTGTCGCCTCGAAATCCTCCGTGATCGATTTGACATGTTCGCGTGCTTCCTTCAATTCCCCCTCCATTGCCCCCAGCCGGCGATCCTTCTCATCCGGCCGGTATCCGGCAGGGCGTTTGGGTGTCTTTACCGGCGGTTGGTACATCGATGGCTGGAAAACGATCAGCAGACACAGATCGGAAGAGGGGTTTACAGGCAATACTTCCAGGTTGATATTGCGAAGCTGCCCTTCATCGGACAGTGGTATCTGTTCCTTTCGGGATGGCCTCCCTTCTTTTTTTACTTGTTTGATCAGGTTGCGCAATTCGAAGATCAGCTCATCCCGGATCATTTTTAGCAAATGCAGGCTTGCCTTGCCAGAGGCAGGCTGCAGATAAGAAAAGGTAGATCCGTAAAAACGCAGGATCTGCAAATCCTTGTTCACCAGGACTGAGGCAGGCATATAACGGGCAAACATCAGCCGCTCCGCCTCCTTTTCCATATCGGATTCCTTTGCCTGGGGGGAAAGCTGCTGTCGTTCCTCCTTTGCATCGGGTACCGGGAGGTAGACCGGGTTGCGGATGGAGAATTCGAATTGCATATTGGCCGGTACCGGTTTTTTCGTATAGATCCTCAGCTCCTTATCGACCGGTTCAAAAAGGTCCGTGGAGGAGCCGATCGTTTCCGATTTGCCCAGCAGGAGGAACCTGTCCGGGTTCAGTCCATAATGAAAGGCCTGCATGATCTTTTTTTGAGCGGCGGGTTCCATATAGATCAGGACATTCTGACAGCTGATAAGATCCATCCGGGAAAAGGGCGGGTCCCTGAGCAGGTTATGGCTGGAAAAGATACACATATCCCGGATCGGCTTGATGATCTGGTAGCTGCCGCCGGCCTTTATAAAGAACTTACGCAGCCGTTGGGGGGACACGTTCACCAATGTATTTTTGGAATAGATCCCGGTCCTTGCCTTGCTGATGGCGCTGTCGCTGAGATCGGTGGCAAAGATCTGGATGGCGGTGCTGATGGCCTTGTCTTTGAGGTATTCGAAAAGACAGATGGCGATGGAGTAGGGCTCTTCTCCCGTCGCACAGGCGGGTACCCAGATCCGGATGGGATCTCCGCTCTTGCGTCCCTTGAAAAGGATCGGGAAGATCTTTTTTGATAAGGCCGTGAACATCGAAGCCTCCCGGAAAAAGCTCGTGACGTTGATCAGCAGGTCCTTGTAAAGCTGGTCGGCTTCTTTGGAATTATCCCGCAGGAAGGTGATATATTGTTCCAGGCTGTTTAAACGGTTCAGGGCGATGCGCCGGATGATCCGCCGGATAATGGTCGTTTGCTTATACAACGTGAAATCGACCTGGAACCTGTTCAGCAGCAACAGGTGAATGATCCGCAGCTCCCGGTCTTTGTTCTCGATATTCTCGACGGTAAGATCGTTGCGGTGAAGACCCTGCAGGATGACGGGAAGTTCCGCCGCTATACGCTCCGGAGACAAGACAAAGTCCACATAGCCGGATTCCGCGGCATTATAGGGCATCCCCCTGAACTTGGCCGTATCATCCTGTGCAAATGTAATGCCCCCTTCCGCCTTGATCGCTCTTATCCCGGCGGTGCCGTCATTGGCCGTCCCGGACAGGATGACGGCAATCGCCTTGACCTGGTAGATGGGCGCCAGCGCGGTTAAAAAATGATCGATGGAATGAATGCCGGCTTCCTGTCTATCCCGGGGTGAAAGAAGCAGGTGACTGTCTTCGATGCTCATATATTTATTGGGCGGGATCACATAAACGTTGTTTTCCTCGACCCGCATCCCGTCTTCCACCTTATGGACCGGCATCTTCGACTTCCGTTCGAGCAGTTCCGGTAGGATGCTTTCATGCGTGGGGGATAAATGCTGTATAATGACATAAACGGCCCCTGTGACGGGAGGCAGGTGTTCAAGTAAGGCCAATATGGCCTCCAATCCCCCGGCGGATGCTCCGATGGCGACAAGGGGCTGAACGTTATTGGAGCCCGGTTGCTCTATATGTTTTTTATTGGTACGCGGCATGCATGATCAGTTAGGCATAAAAGTAGCCATTATTGATCTAACCACAGCCATTATCATGCCTCACAAATTGACCTGCAGGGTCATATACAGCGTTCGTCCATCCGACGGAACGATCCCCGGACCGGGATAGCTGTCGGCTCTCCTGGCAAAATACATATGATTGGAAAGGTTGTTGACCGTTCCGGACAGGGAGAAGGTCCTGCTAAACCGGTAATCGGCGGAAAGATCCATTACATAGTAGGAAGGCACCATCCCGTTGATGCCGTCGTTGGAGGGAGTGACGGAATTGGTGGCGTCCGAGAACTGCTTCCCGGTATAGGCATACTGACAGGTGGCCGCGAACCTGCCCTCCTTGAAATGAATACCCGACCGCCAGATGACATTGGGGACGAACTCCACTTTTTTGTTCTCATAGGCGGACTCCTTACTGTCCACATACCGCGCATCGATCCAGGAGAGGTTGGAGAAGAGGGACAGCTTGACCCGCGACCCGCTGCCGGCGATCAGTTTCCAGAGGTCTACTTCCACAAAGGACTCGACGCCCCAGTTCCGGGATCTCGAAATATTGGTGGTATACTGATAGGTATTTGGGGAGGTGGTATCCTTTTGCAGGATGGTCCCGATCCGGTTGTTATAATTGATCGTAAAAAGGCTGAGGTCATAGGTGACGATATCCAGGTGATGTCCCCGGACGCCCATGTCCGCGGAATACCCCTTCTCATCCTTCAGGTTGGGGTCCACCCGGAAGTTGGGGTTTACGATGCTCATGTCGTTGAAGTTGATGGCGCGGTAGTTCTGCGAGATGTTTGCATACCACTGGACATCGGGGCTGGCCTTATAGCTGAGACCGATACCCCCGATGACAAAGGACCGGTTACTGGTCCGGTTCTCGGATACAAGCTGGTTATAGATGATATTGCCCGCATGGTCTTCGATAAAGGCATTGTAGAAACCATCCGCCTTTGTGACGATACTTTCATACCGGATACCGGGGATGACGCTTATCCGGGGTGTCAGCCGGAAAATATTTTCGGCAAACAGGGCGGTATTGTGATTGGGGAATTTATACCGGGAATAGCTGAGGCTATCGATCACTGTTGCATGGCTATAGGTAAAGTCCGAAGGCGCTCCCCCCGAGCCGTCATTGCTGTTGCCGATCTGCCGGTCGGTATATCCGTGATAATAACGGACCCCGCCCAGCAACACGGAAGGATGATCGCTATGGGTGTTATAGGTATAGACCAACCGGCTCTCATTGCCCCAGTTGGTATATTTATCCGTCCGGTATTGCCGGGGACCGCCGGGATCGACGACGGTATTGATGATCCCCAGCGCCGACCGGTCCGCCAGCAGCCCAAAGAGCCGGGAGTTGAACTGCAGTGTGGGACTGATCGCATAGTCCAGCAGGACGGCGCCCAGGTTCCAGTTGACCTTGAACCAGTTCCTCGACTTGGTGGATTGCCGCGGATCGGCTGCAAACATTGCGTCCGTAAGACCACCGGCCTGTTTCTCCAGGTAGTCCTCATGCGTATATTGAGCCGTTACGGACAACCGGTCGTTGGCCTTCCAGGTGACGGAAGTATAACCGGTGTTGACGTTGAAATGGGAGTTGGGCCGCCATCCGTCCCCGGATTTGTGCTGGTAGAAAGCATAATATTTCCATTGGCCTGCCGTGCCGCCGATGCTGGTGGAGGTATTGAAGAATCCATAGGAGCCGCCGGTCTCCCTTGCGACGACCTGCATCTTTGAGCTGTCGGGACCGCTGTTGAGCCGGAAGTTGAGGATGCCGCCAAATTGCGTTCCATATTGCAGGGAAGCGGCGCCCCGGACGATCTCGATCCGCTCGATCGCCTCGGCAGGAGGCGTATAATAGCTTTCAGGATAACCCAGCGCATCGGCGCTGACATCATATCCGTTCTGACGCGTATTGAAATTGCTGGTCCGGTTGGGGTCCAGCCCCCTGCCGCCGATGGACAGCTGGATGCCCGCCCCTCCGTCGTTCTCATAGATGTTGAGACCCGCGATACCGGAATAGATCTGGCGGCTGTTGTTGGTGGCGGTATTGGCGGTAATATCCTTGAGGACGATCACTTCGCTCTTTTTACCGGCGTAGATCCCCGCGCCATCCACATCCTTCAGCCGGGAGACCCCAAAGGCGGGGACGCTGGTCCGGACCCTTACGGAGTCCAGCACCTTGATATGGATCGTGGTGTCCCTGGCAGGCAGGGTAGTATCTTTATTCTGCCCCTGAACGCTTACTACACAACCTGTAAAAAAAAGAAAAAATAGAGTTCTCATTTGTTTTATTGAAATGGAAGGATCCATGTTTTATGATAAAGGTTCTCCGGCTGTTTTGCCAGATCGACCGTGCTGTCGATATAGAGCCGGCTGCCGCTGCCGTTGAGCGTGACATAGCTTTCCACCGTGACCACCGGATCGGCGATGCCTTGTTTCCGGTAGATGTCTTTTAAATGATGCGCATATTGCAGGATCATATCGGGCTGTGTGACCATCATCCGCTCCTGTAACGGCGTCAGATACTTCCCGGTGATCACCTCCCCCCGTCTGTTTGTCGCCGGATCTTTTACATAAAAGAAAGCGGTGCCGCCTTTCTCCATCAGCATCACCCGCCAGGAAAACCGGTACCCCTCTTCCGTCCAGAACAAATGACCCGGATACAACAGGTATCGAAGCGGAACGAGCACCTGTAGCCCGAAATAAACCGCCAGCAGCGCAATAAGCAGCGGCTTATGCCCAACAGGTTGGGGTGATGGAACATCAACGGAAGAAGCGGCAGCAGAAGGAGCAGAAGGAGAAGGAGAAGAAGGAGAAGGAGAAGAAGGAGAAGGTGAAGAAGATGATGCAGAAGATGATGATGCGTGACCCCAGGAGAAAAAGATCATCGTGGCCGCGATCATGATCCAGGGGAACATCCCGATCTTGAAAAGACAGGCGGTCAGCACATGAAAAAGGAGGACAAAAACATAGGCGATTTTCCGCGTGGGTCGATACAACAGCAAAAACCCGATGGACAGGTCGAACACCGCGCCAAACCAGCTAAAAACATAGGCCACCCATACCTGTCCGAGCAGGGGACCGATCACCGGCAGCCCGGTATTGGCGGGCAGCCAGATCCGCAGCGGCATCGCCCGCAGCAGCCAGTCCGGGGTCAGCTTGCTAAGCCCCGCAAAAAAATAGACGAGCAACAGCTGCGCCTGTAACATCCGGATGGTCCAGGCCGGCACCTGTGTAAGCCGCAACGATGGTTTGCGCCATACATCGAGGGAGAAGGACCGGTTTGCCGGGACCAGCAGCAATAAAAAAGTAAAAAGGCTGACGAAATAATAATGGTTTAGATAATAGCTCTTGTCGAGCAGCTCCACATAGGTAAATAAAAGAAGGAACACCGCTACCGCGCCGCGATAGAACAGCCCAAGCAGGATCAGCAGCGACGAAAGCAGCATACCGGCAAAGACGGTATACATCCCCGCGGCGGACAACGGCCGTACCCATTCAAATCCCAGGAAGGGGAAGTGAAAGCCGGGTGCGATATAGAAGTCATATACCCACCCCTTTACCATAAAACGGATCGTGCTGATGAACAACACCGCCCCGAAGGCGATCCGGAGGACCACTAACGGAGCGATATCTAAAGTCCCCGTCAGCAGACCCGGGAGAGTAAATCGTCTAGTCCCCGTCATTGTCTCCAAACGTAATTAATACACCCAATGCGGAGGGCATGTCTGTTTTTAAAAGCACCACCAGTTGCTGGAAGAGCACATATACGGCATCGGCAGGCGCCGCATTGCTCTGGATCGTCGCAGAGAAAGGATCGGGGATCGCCTGGAGACCCGATACGGCGGCGGCAAAATTGACCTTGATGGTATCGCTGAGCGGTCCGCCATGGTATTGCGCCTTGGCATTGATCAGGTAATCCTTTAATCCGGGTCCGTTGCCCTGTACGCCGGCACCCAGGAAAATATTCTGTACCGCCTTTAGCTGGGCCAGGGCCAGCTCTGCGGAGATGCCGCTGTAATAGGCTTCGACCTCATTGGGCAGAACCGGAAGCACCTGCCCCGGCGGTTGTTTGCCAAGGGGAATACCCAAACGGTCATTCTTCCCGATCTCGAAATCCTGTACCATGGAATTGATCAGCAATCCAAGGGAGCTGGAAACGCTATTACCCGTACCGTTAAGAAAAGTGGCGATATAATTGCCGCCCGACGCCTGCCAGCCTTTTAGCGCGGCACTGGCTTCGGTTTTGATATCGGTAGAGACCGCCGCGAGATACGCCTTGCGACTGGCGGCTCCCGAAGCGGTGGTGAACCCGGTGAGCGTATTGGCGCCGGCGCCGAAGAGGAGGTAGTCCAATGCAGGAAAACCCTTGGCCGCCGCGTTGGCAAATGCGTTTACATTATTGTTGCCTGTCGAAACATTGGTCTCTATCAGGGTCGAATTGGTCGGGAACAGGTTGAGTCCCGAAAGGATCGGCTGACCCGTAAAAGCAGGTCCGAACCCGTCATATTCCGAAGCGGATTCCCAGCTGACATACGCCGCCTTGAAGAAACCCTGCACCGCCGTGAGCTTATTGCTTGTCGGGGCCGTGTTGAAATCCGTGATCGCGGAGTCCAGTGAGTTTACGGATACCGAGAAGGATGTATAGGCGGGCAGGATGATATTGTTGCCGATATTGGCCAGGATGCTGTCCTTTGTACCGGTGGTGCCGCCACCCGGGGTGGAACCCCCTCCTCCGCCGGATTTGCTACAGGAGAAAAAGACTCCCGTGAGGAACAGGAAAGCCAGGGCGGAGACTAAAAAGGCGCTACGTTTCATATACAGTGTGTTATATTTTTAATCCGGTTAGTCTATTGCGCTGCCAGCTGCGTCGCCGTAAATCCATAGACCTTGCCGATAAACTGACGGATGGCATCGGTCTTGGCTTCGATCTGGGCCTTTGTAAGCACACTTGCATTGACAAAGGCATATAAATTGGGGTTCGAGGGATTTGCGCTGTCGTATAAGGCCAGCAGCTGTGCGATCTGCGCATCGGTGATCTTTCTCGCCGGGCTTGTGTAATATTTAAGATTGCGGACAAAGCCCAATGACTCGGACAGGGTACCATAGGCGGCTACGGCATCTCCGGCCTCGATATTGGCATCCGTCTCCTTCATCTCCTGGACGATGGCGGCCGCATCCAGCTGGTCGAGCATAGAGATGAGGATGGTCGCCTGTTGCTGTTTTGTGTTCATGTCACCGGCGCTGATGGCGGCCCTTCCTTTGAGGAAAGCATTCATGATGGCCGCATTACACCCCAGACCGGCATCCACCTGGTTGGAGTAGCTGCCGAGATAGCGTGAGCCCGTGGTGGTGGCGGGGAAGGTTACCGGTACCCCAAAAAGACCAAACGCCTCATCCCAATGGTGTTCCATGGCCGTTCCGCTGCCGGCTACTACCGTCTTGTTATCGACCGAATTGCCGATGGAGTCGGTGAGATAGACGCTGGCGATCTCATAGGCGCAAATACCGCCCATGACCAGTTTTTTAAAGACCTGGCTGTAGAAGATACCGGTAGGCGACAAAAGATACTTTTTTGTCGGGCTGGCGGAGCTGGCTGCCACCCCTGCGATACCTGCGCTGGCCGTGACCGTGGACTGGCTAAAGATGCCGACGCTGTCGAAATAGGTCAGTACATCCGTCTTGGCGGCAGGAGAGCAGTAGTCGGCCAGTCGCAGACCGGAAGCATTCAGCTTCAGCGAGCTGTCGACAAAATAGCCATTTACGTTATTGAACATGTCCTTTAGCTGCTGGGCGCTGACCACGGTATTGGGGGTGGTATTGGCCAGGTTGATCTTTGCCCCGATCTGGTCGGCCATCGCCAGCAGCTTTAGCTGGGCGCTGTCATTGAAGTTGACAAAATTATAGGTGGCCGGTACCGTATAGACAGGGATGGAATTCCCGGAATTATCTTTTTTGCAGCTGCCAAGGACGATAGTAAGGAGGAAAATAGAAAGGATCTGATGGGTTCGCTTGTTCATAAGTCGATTGTTTTCAATTTTATGGATGCAAGATTACACCCGATGATGCCCTCCTTGTTTACGGTATGCGGAAAGCGAAATGCCGGATCGGGAAAAACAGGGATACCCCGAAATGACCAAAATAGGCATGTTCTTCCGGCCGACCGGAATTGGAAATAAGCCCAAAACGTTGATTCGGTTTGATTTAGCAAGCTCTTACCGGGAACGATTGCGTAAATAAATACCCTCATATCCTCCCTTTTTCGGAAATATCTTTTTAGCATTGTTTAGGAATTGCAACCAAAACTGTTCAATCCGCCATTTTTAACGATTAGCGAATAAAATAAAACTAAACTGCCATATGAAGAAAATTCCATTTCTTGTATGTCTGGTGATCGTTTTCAGTCTTTCCGCAAGCGCACAGGTTCGGCGCATAAGCGGCAAAGTCATCGATGACAGCACCGGCATAGGACTCCCCAATGTATCCGTAACCGTCTCCGGTACCACAAAAGGTACTACTACCGCCGCTGATGGCGTTTTTGTGCTTACGTATACTCCCGACGGCAAACGACGTAATCTTGTCATTTCCAACACCGGCTACGGTACGGTCTCTCAATCCCTCGGCACCACCACCGACGGACTGATCATTCATCTGAAAAAAGAAGTTAAAACACTCGACGATGTCGTCATCATCGGTTATCAGTCGGTCAGAAGAAGGGACCTGCTGGCATCCGTATCTTCCGTGACCTCCCGCGATCTGAAAGACATCCCGCTCAACTCCGCGGAAGAGGGTCTTGCCGGCCGGCTGGCCGGTGTACAGGTGACGGGCTCCGAAGGTTCTCCCAATGCACAGGTGTTTATCCGCGTACGGGGAGGCGGTTCGATCACCCAAAGCAATAACCCGCTGTATGTAGTGGATGGGGTGCAGGTGGATAATGCGTTGTCCACGATGTCGCTGCAGGATATCGAATCGATCAACGTATTAAAGGACGCTGCCGCCACCTCGATCTATGGAGCGCGGGGTTCCAATGGCGTCGTGATCATCACGACCAAGGGCGGACAAAACACCGGTGGAAAGACAAGGATCACCTATACGGGTTTCCTTGGTGTCAACACGCTGGAGAAGAAGCTTCCCGTACAGTCGCCCTATGATTTTATGTACTACCAGTTCGAAAGGGCTCAGCAGACGGGGGATAGCAGCGGTATCGCTCCCTATGGCAACAGCTGGGATACCGTACAGAAATATAAGACCGTCGCCCCCTACGACTGGCAGCAGAAGATGCTGGGCCGTCACGCCTTCTCGCAGACACACAACGTCAGCGTCACTGGCGGCACCGAGCAGACCCAATATAATCTCAGCGTGTCGGATAATACCCAGGAGGGAGTCATGCTGAACTCGGATTATGCAAGAAAGCTCCTGGCCTTCCGTTTTGACCATCGGGCCAGCGAAAAGCTTCGCATCGGAAGTACGATCCGGTTCAACAATACTACCGTAGACGGCGCCGGTACCTCCAACCCCGGTTCTTCGTCCCTGAACTTCTTACGACAGATCATCCGGTACCGGCCATTCCTGGTCGCGGGACAGGCGGCCAACAGCTTCGATCCGACCTATTATGCGGAGACGAATGCCAATAGCCTCAACCTGGTCAATCCCGTTCTGCTCAACCAGGCACAATACCGGAAGAGCTACCTGAACGTACTCGACATCAATGCCTATGCGAATTATACCTTTACCAAATGGCTCTCCTTCCGGAGCACTTTCGGGTATGATAACAACAACATGCGGATGGATGCCTTTGACGATACGCTGACCACCAATGCCAAGAACAATGGCGCCAATATGCCGATCGCGGATATCACCACCACCATCAAATCATCGATCGATAATTCCAACGTGTTTACGCTTACGAATTCCGGCATGAGCGGCAAGTTCAAGGAACACAACGATATATCGCTGATCCTGGGCCAGGAGACCTACCAGACGAATGAAAAGGACAATTATGTACAAACGAATTACTTCCCGGTAGGTACGACGGCCAGCGCCGCGCTTGGGAATATGAACCTGGGTTCTCCTCCCAATACGACCCTTGCCGAGCCCAAGCCGACCTCTACGATCGTCAATACCAGCCTGCTGTCCTTCTTCAGCCAGGTACGTTACGCGTATGACGGTAAGTACCTGTTCTCCGCTTCGATCCGTGCGGATGGATCTTCCCTGTTTGCGGAAAAGAATCGCTGGGGCTATTTCCCCGCTGCCTCTGCCGCCTGGCGGATCTCCAAAGAGAACTTTTTGGACAATGTCTCCTGGATCAATGATCTGAAGATCCGGGTCGCCTATGGAGAGGCCGGCAACAACCGGATCTCTCCCTATCAGTATGTCACGCAATTTAATACCACTCCCCAATATGCGCTGAGCAATGGACTGACCACGGCCTTTGGCCCGGCCGGTCTTGCCAATCCCGATCTGAAATGGGAATCCACCCTCTCCCGTAACCTGGGTGTCGATGCCAGCTTGTTTAAAGACCGCTTTGGGTTTACGGTAGACGTTTATAGCAATACCACCCGCCAGCTGCTGATCGCCGTACCGGTTCCGACGACCTCGGGCTATACGACCCAGATCCAGAACGTGGGTTCCACTACCAATAAAGGCATAGAGGTTCAATTGTACGCTACGATCATGCAGACGAACGCATTCCGCTGGTCGGCCACCTACAATATGTCCTTTAATAAGAATACCATCACCAGCCTGGGTCAGCAACAATCCTACCTGGCCAACTCCGGTTGGGCCGGCAGCTCCAACCCTGCCGACTTTATCGTAAAGGTGGGACAGCCGGTAGGCGCTATGTGGGGTCTGGTCAACGACGGATTCTATAAGACCAGCGACTTTAACTACAACACCGCCACCCGCGTATACACCCTGAAACCGGGCATACCCAGCTCACAGGCGGTTACGGCAACCCTGCCGATGCCGGGCGGACAGAAATTCAAGGCCCTGAACGGCGATACCACGGTTACGACCAACAGCCGGACGATCATCGGCAATACCCAGCCGAAGTTCTTTGGCGGTCTTTCCCAGAACTTCTCCTATAAAGGATTCGATTGCAGCATCTTTATCAATTTCCAGTACGGCAACAAAGTATATAACTACAACAAGCTGGAATTCTCCAGCGGTTATACACCGGGCGCCTCCCTGCTGGGGATCATGAAGAATCGCTGGCATACGGTGGATGCCAATGGCAATACCTATGAGGGCGTCAGCGGGACCAGCGTAGTAGGCGCCTCTCCCGATTCGCTCAACGCACTGAACAAGGGCGCCAAATACTGGATCCCGGTCGTAGGTTCCAGCGCGACTACCTTCTCCCCCCAGTCATGGGCCGTGGAAGACGGTTCCTTTATCCGGATCAACAACATTACGCTTGGATATACCCTGCCGCTCAGCGTCATCAGCCATCTGAAGATCGCCAGGCTGCGGGTATACGGAACGGTGAATAACGTGGCGGTCCTTACCGGCTACAGCGGGTACGATCCCGAAGTGAATACGCGGTCTTCCACACCGGTGACACCCGGCGTCGATTATTCCGCCTATCCCCGCAGCCGTTCATTTATCGCAGGCGTTAACGTGACATTTTAAGACTTTTAAAAATTACCAGTATGAGTAATAATAAACTAAATGATCTTTTTCGGGTTGCCCTGGGCGTCGTGATCGTCCTATCGGCCGGCTCCTGTAAGAAGTATCTTGAACCTGCTGCGGTCTCTTCCTTCCCGGCAGACTATGTATTCTCCAACGTCCAGAATGCGCAAAAGGCCGTGCTGGCCGCCTATTCGGACCTGGAAGGCGATAACGGATATGGTATCCGCATCAGCATGTACTATGCTTATGACAATGATGAAATGATCGGGATGCACCAGACGGGTGACGGGGATAGGGGTGATATCGCCCACTTTACCCTGAATGCCGGCAATGGCCAGCTGTATAACCCCTGGGTCCAGCTCTACCAGGGCATCGAACGCGCGAATAACTGTATCTATTATATCCCGAAGATGGCGCTGTATACCGGTAGCGGAACAAAAGAACAGGCACTCGAGCTGCAGCGGTTGTATGGCGAGGCGCTGACATTGCGGGCGCAGTTCTACCTGGAACTGATCCGCAACTGGGGGGATGTGCCCGCCCAGTTCCTGCCCTCGGCCTTTGAAGGCAACCTGTTCCTCGGCAAGACGGACCGGGATACGATCTACAACCAATTGCTCGGCGATCTCCAGGTGGCAGAAGGCCTCGTGCCCTGGCGGACCGATGTGGCCTCGTATGGAGATCCCACCAACGAACGGATCACAAAGGGAGCCGTCAAAGGACTTCGCGCCCGTATCGCCCTGTACCGCGGCGGTTATTCCCTGCGCCGCTCCTCCAGCATCTACGGACAGACGATGGCAAGACCAAAGGATTATCTCGACTACTATAAGATCGCCCTCAGCGAATGCAGCGACGTAATGGCCCGAAGGGATGAACATACCCTCAACCCCAGTTTCCAGACGCCGTTCAAGGGGGCGCTCGACGCCCACACCTTCGACCCCGTCGGTGAAATAATGTTCGAAGTAGGGATGACCGGCGGCACCGGCACGAATGACAGCAAGCTGGGATACTATGACGGCCCGAAAGTCAACGGCGTAGGCAATGCCGCCCTGGGAATACTGCCCACCTATTTCTATCTTTTTGATTCAACGGATACCCGCCGCGATGTCACCTGTGCTCCTTATGAGGTCAACGCCGATCTCAATACGCTGAAGGGACATCCGATCACCACCGTCGCCGACGGGAAGTTCAGAAAGGATTGGATGAGCAACCCCAACCAGCTTTCTTCGACGGCGCAATACCTGGGCGTCGACTGGCCCCTGATGCGTTTCTCCGACGTCCTCCTGATGTATGCAGAGGCGGACAACGAGATCAACAACGGACCCACGCCTGCCGGCAAAGCCGCCTTTGAGGAAGTAAGGAAAAGAGGATATGGCGGCAATGCGGCCCTGATCGGCACGACACCTACCGACCATGACGGTTTCTTCAACGCGCTGGTAAAGGAACGCAGCCTGGAATTTGGCGGTGAAGGCATCCGCAAATACGACCTGATCCGCTGGAACCTGATCAACACCCGTCTGGCCGATGCCAAGACCAACCTGACCAACATGGCGGCACGTACCGGCACCTTCGCCGGCAACTATGCCAATAACCCGCTTCAATTCAACCAGCTCCCTGACTCGGCGTTCTTTAAGACCGCGTCTACGATAGCGACCGGTGTCCAATGGGCCACTTCCTTATATACACCCCGTACGGTCAGCTCTGTCTCCGGTGCGACAAAGATCGCCTGGGTCCTGAGCTCGCCTATTCTGACGATACTAAGTGCTTCCAGCTCCTCGGGCGCCTTCGCCATCGGTTTCAAACCCAACCACAGCGAGCTGCTGCCCATCCCGCAGTCTGCGCTCGATGCAGACTACAACCTGCACCAGGACTACGGCTACTAAATTACTCCTAAACCTACCGGCCGGCGCAACATTGCGTCGGCCGGTTTCCTTCCGTGCCCGTCATAAAAAACAGCATTAACCAAACCTTGTCAATTGCCCCACTATGAATCAAATTCTACGCACAAAATTTTTATTCGGGCTCCTGGTGCTGAGCCTGGGTTTTACGACGGCACAGGCTCAACAAGGCAACGCAAATTTCGATCTTGTCGTTGCCAAAGACGGCAGTGGGAACTTCACCACCGTCCAGGCGGCGATCAATGCCGCCCCTACCGGTCGTACCACACCTTACCGGATCTTCATCCACAATGGGAAATATGTAGAGACGGTCAACATTCCGTCCAACAAACCCTTTATCCAACTGATAGGGGAGAGCGTGGCCGGCACGATCATCACCTTCAACAATGCCGCCAGCACCCCGCTGGCGGGTGGCGGGATGATCGGCACCTTTAATTCGGCGACGGTAATCGTCAATGCCGGCGATTTTGCGGCGATGAATATTACTTTTGCAAATTCGTTCGGCGACGGCTCACAAGCCGTCGCTATCCAGGTCAACGCAGACCGTGCCGCCTTTAAGAACTGCCGTTTTATGGGTAACCAGGATACCCTGCTGACCAACGGAACGGCGGGTCAGCGAAATTATTTTAAGAATTGTTATATCGACGGCAACGTGGACTTTATCTTCGGCAGCGCCGTCGCGATCTTCGACTCCTGCGTCATCTATGCAAAGGCACGCTCCAACACCGGCAGCTCCTTTATCACTGCGGCGAATACTCCTGCCGGTCAGGCCTATGGATATATCCTGCGAAATTGTAAGATCCCCGCCAACACGGGCGGGACCCTCTATTACCTGGGACGTCCCTGGCAGAACTCCACCGGCGCCTCGCCCGTAGCCAATAATAAGGTCGTCTATCTCAATGCCGCCCTGGGCACTACGATCCAACCAGCCGGTTGGACGATCTGGGATGCCGGCACCAATACCAGTCTTATCTATTATGCGGAATACAAGAGCCGGAACTTTTCCGGCGGTCTGACGGATATCGGTCAGCGTGTCCCCTGGTCTCTCCAGCTCGGGGATGCGGATACGGCCAATTTCTCCCTGTCCACCGTATTCGGGACCTGGAACCCTCTCGCGGTATCGGCTGATTTTGCCGCCTACCAGCCGCCTTCGATCGTGATCTCCAACCTCGCGGCGACAAAGACGGCCAGCGCCACCAACTTTACCTGGAATATCAGCTGGCCTATGTCCCAGATAAAACACGAGCTTTTCCGAAGCGCCGGCAGCGGCGTCGCCTATAGCAAGATCGGTGAGACGGATGCGGTCACCGATACATCGGTAAACTTCAGCCTGACCGACGCCCTTCCTCCTCCCGGCGCACTCTATACCTATTATATCCAGGCCTCCGCGCCGGGGCAGACGACCCTGATCAGCGACACGCTTACCGTCAGCAGCAAACCGGCGATCACCGTATCGGGTACGCCCGGCAGCTTTATACAGGGTCTCGGCACACCTTCGGCCGCTCAGCGATATGCGGTCAGCGGCGTCAACCTGGTTGCCGGTATCACGATCGCTGCGCCGGCGGGCTATGAGCTCTCTTCCAACGGAGGAGCGACCTGGTCCAACAGTTCTACACCGATCGCCCTCCCTCAGCTTAATGGCATCATCACCAGCGATACGGTCAGCATCCGGCTCAATGCCACGACCGCGGGAACCTATGCCGGCAATATCCTGCACAGCAGCGACGGCGCCGATACCGTCGGCCTGCCGGTGACCGGAACGGTACAGACAGCACCCTTGATCGTGTCCAATGTGCTTATCCACTGGCCGATGACAGGCAGCGCCGCCGACAATGCCGCGGAAAGATCCTCCGATATCGCACCCGACACCGCCACGTTCAACCGGCTTTTCCCCTCCAACGGGACTACCGTTCCGACGGTACCGGCCTTCTCCACCAACTTTGGACAGGCTTTTGGCCCCAGCTCCAATGGAGACGGGACCTGGTCGACGGCCGTTGGCGGCCCCGGCGGCAACCTCAACAGGGAGGTCTATGAACAGCTCCTCCTTACCACGACGGGCGCCGATACGATCCGCGTGGACTCGCTGATCCTGGATGCCTCCTTCTTCAATACGTCCAGCAATACGAAAATGGGCATCGTCTATTCCCTGAGCGGCTTTACCACCGACTCTACAGACGTCGCCGGTGCGGCCTTCGCCACACCCATCGCATTGCCAAATGAGACCTCGACCACCAGCTCCGGCTATCGGCTGGCCTTTGCCGGCGCCACGGGTCTTATCATCCCCGGTGGACGGACCATCACGATACGGCTCTATTTTAGTTGCGGCAGCAGCAGCTCCGGCCGTTATGGGAAAGTAAAAGACATCTTTATAAAAGGAGCGGCAAAGGCTCCGCCGATGAATCCTTCCCTGGCATTGGGCGGAACCCTCCACAGCTTCTTCCAGGACCTGGGTATTCCTTCGGATGCCCGCGCTTATACATTGACGGGAACCATCCTGACCGGAAGCGTCCGGGTCCTCGCCCCCCCGAATTATGAGATCTCGGCCGATTCGGGATTGACCTGGCACAATAGTTCCGCGCCGGTGACCCTGTCTCCCGCCGGCAATAGCCTCAATACGAGTATCGCCGTACGATTGAATGCCGCCGCGACCGGCGCCTATTCCGGCTCCGTCGCCCAATTCTCTGCCGGCGCCGACACCCTATACCAATCCGTCACCGGTCTGACGGGCAGCAATGCGACCCTGCCGCTGGCCTTTCCCGGCGCCGAAGGGTTTGGACGTTTTGCACAGGGCGGACGCGGGGGAACGGTCTACCAGGTGACCAACCTGAATGACGCCGGACCCGGCAGTCTCCGCGATGCCGTAAGCCAGCCCAACCGGACCGTCGTATTCCGTGTCTCCGGCACCATCCTGCTCAACAGCACGCTAAAGATCACCAACGACAATATTACGATCGCGGGCCAGACGGCTCCCGGCGGCGGGATCTGCGTAAGCGGCTATACGACCACCATCGCCGCCAACAATATCATCATCCGGTATATGCGTTTCCGGCTGGGCGATACCCAGGCGGATATCGACGACGCCTGCAACTCCTTCAAAGGCAGTTTCCATGATATCATCATCGACCATTGCTCGATGAGCTGGTCCATCGATGAGACCGGTTCCTTCTACGATATCCAGCAGTTTACCCTGCAATGGTCCATCCTCAGCGAAAGCCTCTTCCATTCCGTCGATCCAAAAGGCAATCACGGATATGCAGGGATCTGGGGCGGACAGGGCGCGACCTTCCATCACAACCTCCTGGCCGATCATTCCAGCAGAAATCCCCGGTTCAGCGGCAGCCGCTACCTGGGCAACACCGTCACCGGGACCGTGGATATGCGTAATAACGTCATCTATAACTGGGGCGATATAAATTCCAGCTATGGAGGCGAAGGCGGAACACAGAATATGATCAACAACTATTACAAGGCCGGACCTGCTACACCCGGAAGCCTGACGACCAGCTCGATCAGCAACAAACGGAACCGGATCCTCAACTATACGAGCTTCTATTATGCCGACGATGCCTTTGTCTTCCCGGATACTTTGTTTGGCGGCAAGTTCTATATCGACGGAAATTTTGTGGAAGGATACCCGGATGTCACCGCGGATAACTGGACAAAAGGCGTACAGCCCGATGACTATGTCAAGGCCGACTCCCTCATCGCCGCCGCCCGTCAGTCCGTTGCCTTCCCCTTTGCACCCGTCAATACGCAGAGTGCATCCGATGCCTATATCTATGTATTGAATAATTCCGGCGCCCTCTTCCCCCAACGGGATACCGTCGACCGCCGGATCCTCCGGGAAGCCCGTACCGGCACGGCCGACTTCGAAGGAGCCGCCTATGCCGCCGTGTCCGGGACAGGCATCACCCATCCTTCCGGGATCATCGACAGCCAGAACGACGTCGGCGGATGGCCCACGCTGGTCTCGGCAGCGCCCCTGGCCGACAGCGACCAGGACGGTATGCCCGATATCTGGGAGATAAGAAGGGGATTGAACCCGCTCGATCCAAATGACCGCAATGGGATCAGCGCCAACGGCTATACAAACCTGGAGAATTTCCTGAACGGGGACAGCATTACCGCACCGGGTATCCTGAACAGCTGCGTGGCTGCCCCGCGCATCGCCCTTACCAACTCCGGTAGCTGGGTACCGGCAAGAGATACGGCCAGCTCGCGGCAGATCCCGACGGATACCGCCAATCTCATCGCTTCGATCCGCGATAACAATGGCGCCGGCACCCTTTCCGTAAGCTATTATACGTCGTCGGTCCTCCGGCTCCTGCCAAATACCCGTCCGTATCTTTCCCGCAATTTCAGCATCGTGCCGGCAACGGTCCCTGCGGGGGGGCTCACCATCCGGGTGTATTTCTCCGCGGCGGAATTCAACGCCCTGCAAGCCGCGGATACTTCGATAAAAGGTCTTGCCGATCTGTCGGTCCTCCAGGTGAATGGGGCCGGCTGTATGCCAGCGCTGACCGGTACGTATACGGTGATCACAGCAACGGGCAGCGGCCGGTTCGGCACCTATAACGATGGATACTATCTGCAGTTTACGACCGGCTCCTTTGGTAATTTCTTTATTGCCGGTTCGTCTTCTGCCGCACTGTCGCCCTTTGCCTTCGTCAGTTTCAACGCATTGGCCGGTACGCATTCGGTAACGAACTACTGGACGACGAACAATCTTTTAGGGGTCAGCGATTTTGTCGTCGAAAGGGGAACGGATACCACGAACTTCCAATCGGTAGGGACCGTGACGACGGCAGATTCCAGCGGGCATTTTAGCTATACCTTTGCAGATACGCATCCGCTTGGTCATACGGCCTGGTACCGGGTAAAGGCGGAGAGGACCATCGGCGCCCCTGTCTATAGTCCAACAGTGGAGGTCGGAAGCAACCTGTCCTTACTGGTGTTGCCCAACCCGGCCTTCAACGTGGTCATTGTCCTGTACCCGGCCTTACTGCTGGATAAAAAGGCGATGCATACGACCCTGGAATTGTATTCTTCCGGCGGCCAGCTGATGCGGACGATATCGGTACTGAACTTCTCCCTGGAGACGACCATCGACATCTCCCGGCTGGCAAAAGGAGTGTATATACTGGTATTGAACAGCAATGGAGTGATCGGAACGACCAGCTTTATTAAATTATGATTAAACCTGTCTTAGCAGCTTCTCATCGTACGATGAGAAGCTACTAATTTTATTATTAAAAAGGAGTATCTATGAGATCATCTGGCCAATGGAAGAAAATAATGTGTAGCGTCCTCCTGTTGCCTTTGCTATCGTTTTGGATGGCGCCACAGGAAAAGATAAAGGTCTGGCTCATCGGTGATTCCACCATGTCCGACAAGGAAGTAAAGGCATATCCCGAAACCGGCTGGGGTATGCCCTTTGCGTTTTTTTTCAATGAGACCGTCACCGTGGACAACCGGGCAAAGAATGGACGCAGCACCAAGTCCTTTATCGCCGAACAACGCTGGCAGGCCGTCGAAAAGGACCTGAAGGAAGGCGACTATGTTTTGATCCAGTTCGGTCACAACGATGAGGTCCCGACAAAGGCCACCTATACGCCCGAGGCGGATTTTACCGCCAACCTGGTCCGGTTCATCACGGAATCGAGGAATAAAAAAGCCATCCCCATCCTGATCACCCCCGTCGCCCGCCGTAAATTCGATGCCGCCGGCAAGATCGAAGAGACACATGCCGTCTATGCGGAACTGGTCCGTAAGGTGGCGGCCGAACAGCAGGTCCCCCTGATCGATCTCGATAAGGAAAGCCAGGCGCTGATCCAGCAGCTTGGTCCGGATAACTCCAAAATGCTTTTCAATTACCTGGCGCCGGGCGAACATCCGAATTATCCCGATGGACGACAGGACGATACCCATTTTAATGAGCTGGGCGCCCGGAGGATGGCCGAGATCGTTCTCAACGATATAAGGACGCAACACCTTGCACTGGCAGACCGCATTGCAAAAGGAACAAACAAATCCAACATAAACCCTGCCGCAAAATGAAGATCCTCCTCTTTTCTCTCCTGCTTATCTCCACCGGTCTTCTTGCCCAGGACAGCCCCGGGTCGGATAAGACCGTACAGATCGATCCCAAACCTTTTGCCGACAATGCCGGTCACTGGTATGCCATCTTCGACAGCAAGAATATCATCAACGCCCTTCCCGGTCGCCCCCGATACAAACCGACCGAGCTGACCAGCATCGGCGACAATATCCTGCTGTTCCAGAAATACAATGGCGGCTGGCCAAAGAACTACGATGTCTTCGCCATCCTCTCGGATGCCCAGAAAGACAGCGTGGCCGCGGCAAAGGGACAGACGAATACGACCTTTGACAATGGCAGCACCTATAACCAGGTAGCGGCGCTGGCAACGATCTACAAGGCGACGGGGATAGAAAAATACAAGACCGGCGCGCTGAAAGGATTGGAGTTTATCCGGAAGGCGCAATATAAGAACGGCGGCTGGCCACAGTACTATCCGCTGGAATCCGGTTACAGCCGTTGTATCACCTTCAATGACGGCGCCTATGAAGGGATCATGCGCGTGCTGAAGGATATAAAGGACAATGCCCCGCAGTATGCCTTTGTCAATGATGCCGAAAGAAAAAAACTGGTGGCTGCCTATGAGAAGGGGATGGAATGCATCCTCCGGACCCAGATCGATGACGCCGGCCGGCCGACGGCCTGGTGCCAGCAATATGACGAGGTCAGCCTGCAGCCGGCCTGGGCCCGTAAGTTTGAGCCACCCTCCATTTGTAACAAGGAAAGCGCCGACCTGGTGCTCTTTTTAATGAGTATCGGTCATCCGGATAAGGAGATCATCGCCGCTATACAGAATGCCGTTGCCTGGTTCCGGGATTCCCGGATCTATAATACCCGGGTAAAGACGATCCCTGCGGAGCGGATGGTGACGCCTTTCCGTATCTCGACCTCGGACAGGATCGTGGTGACCGATGCTACGGCCCCTCCGATCTGGACACGGTATTATGAGCTGAAGACACATCGTCCCCTCTTCTGCAACCGGGATAGCAAGGTCGTCTATTCCCTTGCAGAAGTATTACGGGAACGGCGTGACGGATATGGATGGTATACCTATGATCCGCAGGAGGTATTGGATAAATATCCCGAATGGCAGCAGAAATGGGCGTCTGCGCCCCCGGCGAAAAAGATCACCGTGGCGGCCGATGGCTCCGGTGATTTCCGTAGCGTACAGGCGGCCTTCGACGCCATAAAAAAAGGTCCCATAACGATCTATATCAAAAATGGCCTCTACCGGGAAAAGCTCCACCTGGACTCCACCAAAGACGATGTCACGCTGCTTGGCGAAGATTCCCTCCGCACCATCCTCACCTATGACGATCATCCGGGAAAGGTGGATCTTCATGGTGATAGCATCAATACCAGGAACTCTTACAGCTTTCGTATAAAGGCAAAGAACTTTACCGCATCCAACATTACCTTCCGCAACGACGCGGGGTTCTCCGCCGGTCAGGCCGTCGCCCTGGAGGTCGACGGGGACCATGCGATCTTTACAAAATGCCGGATCATCGGCAACCAGGATATCCTTTTTCTGAACAACCCGGATAGCCGGCAATATTATCGCAATTGTTATATCGAAGGGACCACCGATTTTATCTTTGGCTCCGCCACCGCCTGGTTCGAGAACTGCCATATCCACAGTAAGAAAAATTCCCATGTGACGGCCGCCTCGACGCCGGCGGATCATCCTTATGGATTTATCTTTAACAATTGTATCCTCACCGGCGACACCAGCATCCACAATGCTTCCCTGGGAAGACCCTGGCGTCCCTATGCCTCCGTGACCTACCTGCATTGTTATATCGACCGCCATATCCGTCCCGGGGGTTGGTCCACCTGGAATAATACCGATAGCTATAAGACGACCCGTTTTGCAGAATACCTGGACTATGGTCCCGGTGCGGATCCCTCCGCACGTCTGCCATGGACACATCAGTTAACACAGGAAGAGGCGCAACGTATTACCATATCGAATATCTTCGGTAACTGGTATCCTGACATCACGTATTATTAATCTTTCAGCAATGATGAAAAAAATGAAAAAACATATCCGGCACAGTATCCTGTTTTTTTCCGTATTCCTTATTACGATGGCCTCGTTGGCCCAATCAACGCTCCCAGCGGGCGAATATTCCTGGACGCATCTCCCGAAGATCCTCCACCCCGTCTTTCGCAGCGATACCTTTAATATCCTTCGCTATGGCGCCATCGCCGATGGCATCACCCTGAATACAAAGGCCATAAACGCGGCCATCGACGAATGCAGCCGTAAGGGTGGGGGTGTGGTGCTGGTTCCCCAGGGCCTCTGGCTGACCGGCCCCGTCGTGTTAAAGTCGAATGTAAATCTCCATATCGATCGCTCCGCCATCCTGCAATTCACGGATGATAAGGATCAATACCCCATCACCGCCGGTAACTGGGAAGGACATCCGGCCGCGCGTTGTCAATCCCCTATCTCCGGCACCGGGCTGGTGAATATCGCCATCACCGGGAGCGGTATCATCGACGGCAATGGCGATGCCTGGCGCTGGATCGCCAAAGACCGGCTGACCGAGTCGGAATGGAAAAAGAAGGTTGCATCGGGCGGCGTCGTTACCGAAGACGGCAAGACCTGGTTCCCTTCGGAAAAGTCATTAAAAGGCTACCGTACAAAAGAAGCCGGCGTGCTAAAACCCGGGATGGCGTTGTCCTCCTTCGAAGACATCCGGGACTTTCTCCGACCCAATCTGCTGGTGCTGACGAGCTGTAAAAAAGTGCTGCTCGACGGTCCCACTTTCCAGAACTCCCCCGCCTGGTGTCTGCATACCCTTATGTGCGAAGACCTGACGGTCAATGACGTTCACGTCCGTAACCCCTGGTATGCCGCCAATGGCGACGGCATCGACGTAGAATCCTGCAAGGGGGTGCTGCTGCAGAATAGCACCTTCGACGCGGGGGATGACGGCATCTGTGTCAAATCGGGACGTGACGAGGATGGACGGAAGAGAGGAAAGCCAACCGAGAACATGATCGTGCGCAACGATATCGTCTATCGCGCCCACGGCGGCTTTGTCATCGGCAGCGAGATGTCCGGCGGCGCCCGAAATATCTTTGTATCCGACTGCTCCTTTATCGGTACCGATATCGGTCTTCGCTTCAAGACCGTCCGGGGACGGGGAGGTATGGTAGAAAAGATCTATGTAAAAAATATCACCATGCGGGATATCGTCCATCAGGCCGTTTTCCTGGACATGTATTATTTTGCAAAACCCCCTTCCATTGCGGAGACCTATGCCGGTACCGCCAAGGTGGAGATCCCGCCGGTGACGGAGGCGACTCCTCAATTCCGTGATATTCATATCAGCAATGTAGTCTGTGATGGCGCCGAAGAAGGTATATTTGTACGCGGATTGCCTGAAATGAGTATCAAGGATATTTACCTGGAAAATATGGTGCTGAAAGCGGATAAGGGAGCGGAGCTGACGGCGGCACAAAATATCTCTCTAAAAAATATCCGGTTGGTCTGTACGGCTACCGATCCTGTCATCTATGTAGAGAACAGCAACGACCTGCATTTCGATCATATCGGCTACAATGCAGGAGCCGCGCTGCTTTTCAGCATCAACGGCGACAAGAGCGGGCAGATCCGGCTGACCGGTACCGATACATCAAAGGCGACCCAAAAGGCCGCCTTCCATTATGGGGCCGTCCAAAACGCAATGGAAACAAATTAAAAAGTATGATACTCCAAAAGACGAATATTAAGACGGCGATATGCTCCTTCGGTATGTCCGGTCGTGTTTTCCACGCACCGTTTTTGCATGTAAACCCGGGTTTTGAATTTTATTCCGTTTGGGAACGGGACAAGGATCTCGCAGTGGCCCTGTATCCTTCCGTAAAGACCGTCCGCTCACTCGAAGAACTGCTGGCGGACGATGCCGTCGAGCTGGTGATCGTAAACACACCCAACTATACCCACTTCGATTATGCAAAACAGGCGCTAAACGCCGGTAAACATGTCATCGTGGAGAAACCGTTCACGGTTACGGAGGAAGAAGGAAAGGAACTCACCGCTTTGGCGGCTAAAAAGGGGCTAAAACTTTCCTCCTTTCAAAGCCGTCGTTTCGACAGCGATTACCGGACCGTTAAAAAGATAGTAGACTCGGGCGTCCTGGGCAAGATCGTAGAGGCGGAGATCCACTACGACCGGTATACGCCTGCATTAAGCTACAAGGTACACAAGGAGACCCCCGGCCCCGGCAGAGGGCTGCTTTATGACCTCGGCTCCCACCTGATCGACCAGGTATTACAGCTCTTTGGTGATCCGGAAGCCGTCTTTGCCGATATCACTATTATCCGTGATCATTCACTGGTGGACGACTATATGGAATTGCTCCTGTTCTATCCCGGCCTCCGGGTCCGGGTCAGATCGAGCTACCTGGTCCGCGAACCCCTGCCGTCCTATAGCATCAACGGACACCTGGGGTCGTTTGTCAAGTCCAGGACCGATGTGCAGGAGCGCCACCTGCTGGCGGGAGAGATGCCCGTCGGCGACAACTGGGGTGTGGAACCGGAGAGCGAGCAGGGGCTTCTTCATACGGAGATCGACGGGAAGGTCATCCGGGAAAGAGTCCCTACCGAAAAAGGCAACTATGGGGATTATTTTACCGGCATGTACGAAGCCATCCGCAATGGCCGGCCCCTTCCCGTCACTCCCGAAGAGGCCACCCGGATCATCCGTGTCATCGAAAAGGCCTATCAAAGTGTAAAGGAAAAGAAGATCGTGCCTTTCCGGTAGGATGGCAAGGGGCGGCCGGTAAAAGGCAACGCCAACGTTTGCGTAAATAAATCAGGGCAGACCCGGTGTCTTTCCTGAAATACTATGTACAATTGTCAAAATGAGGTACTGCATATATGCCATATTTCTGTTATTGACCACCGGGGCGGGGCCACGTCCTGCCTCCCGTATCGTCGTCGATGCCACCGGTCATGGGGACTTCCGCACCATCGGGGAAGCCCTCAATAGCCTGCCGGCGGAATCGTCTGAGCCGCGGACCATTTTTATCCGCAAAGGCACTTACCAGGAAAAGATCTTTATCGAAAAGAACAATATCATCCTTGAAGGAGAAGACAAGGACCAGACTATCCTGACCTTTTCACTGGCCCGGGACGCCTGGCGCTGTGATCATAAAGACGATTGGGGCGTCGCCACCCTCAACCTCCGGGGCAGCGATATCACCCTGAAGAACCTCACCATCCGGAATAGTTATGGTTTTGACAATACCGCGGCCACCCGCACCATCGGGTGTAATGCCGACTCCGTCACGCATAGCAAGACCGTCAGCCGGGAGGGGCACCAGATGGCGCTGCGTACTTTTCAAACGACCCGGTTAAAAGTGATCAACTGCATCCTGAAAGCCTATGGCGGCGATACCGTCAGCCCCTGGAATGTCACCGGCGGCATGTTCTATTTTAAGGACTGTGTCATGGAAGGCGGCGTAGACTTCTATTGTCCCCGCGGATGGGCCTGGGCCGAACATTGCAGCTTTATCGCGGATAATGGTCCCGCCTGTATCTGGCATGATGGCTCCGCCGATCCCGACGCAAAAACGATCCTGAAAGATTGCAGCTTCTCCGGCTATAATGGATTTAAGCTGGGCCGCTATCACCGCGACGCACAGTTTTTCCTCCTCCACTGTTCCTTTGCGGAGAATATGGCCGATGAGGATATCTACCTGGTGCCCACTACCAATACGATCCAATGGGGGCGCAGGGTATATTATTACGATTGTCACAAAAAAGGAAAGGAATATGCCTGGTATGCCAACAACATCGACCGGGCGCCCGGTTCTCCCGATCCCGCAAAGGTCGGCCCGTACTGGGTCTTTAAAGGAAAATGGAATCCGTTGAACGAACAATAAAATCGAACGATGAATAACTGGAAAAGCATCTTGTCCGCAGTTTTTTTTATGACCGGTATTTCCGGGGCCAGCGCCCAGGGCAGCTGGACTTCGTATCCACCGCTCTCCGCCGGCGGCCCTGCCGATCCTGCCCAGGCTGCCGCCATCAGCATGGCTGCTACCACCATGGACACCTGGAAGGATACCGGCAGCGCCCAATCCGCCCGCTGGACCTATGATGAAGGCGTCGTCTGGAAGGGGCTCGAAGGCCTCTGGCTCAACACCGGCGATGCCCGTTATTATAAATATATCCAGCGCCAGATGGACCGGCTCGTGGACAAGGAAGGCAATATCAGCGCCTCTTATAAACAGGATGACTATAACCTGGACAATATCCTTTGCGGCAGGGTCCTGCTGATGTTGTATAAGGTGACCAACCAGGAAAAATATTATAAGGCCGCCACCCAATTGCGGGATCAATTAAAAGACCAGCCCCGTACGAACGGAGGCAGCTTCTGGCATAAGAAGAAGTATACCTCCCAGGTATGGCTCGATGGTCTGTATATGGCCCAGCCTTTCTATGCGGAATACGCTTCCATTTTTCACCAGGATGCTGCATTTGACGATATCGCCAAACAATTTGCGGCCATCGAAGGACATACCCGCGATCCGAAGACCGGTCTTCTCTATCATGGATGGGACGAGTCCGGTAAGGAGAAATGGGTAGCTAAGGATGGCCATTCTGCCAATTTCTGGGGTCGTGCGATGGGCTGGTATGGCATGGCGCTGGTCGATGCCCTCGACTATTTTCCCGCCAATCATCCCGGCCGTCAGACCCTGATCGCCATCCTCGGGCGCTATGCCGCCGCCATCCGGAAAGTGCAGGATCCCGGCACCGGTCTCTGGTGGGATATTCTTGACCGGCCCGGCGCAAAAGGCAATTACCCCGAAGCCTCTGCCAGCTGTATGTTCGTCTATACCCTGGCCAAGGGGGTACGGATGGGCTATCTGCCAAAGGATGACGTTACCGCCGCCGAAAAAGGCTATGCCGCCATCCTCAAAAAATTTATCACCCGGGACGCAAATGGCAAGACAAGCCTGCAGGGTACGGTCAGCGTCAGCGGCCTGGGCGGCAACCCTTACCGGGACGGCAGCTATGAATATTATATCGGGGAAAAAGTGGTCCCCAACGACCCCAAGGGGGTAGGGGCCTTCCTGCTGGCATCCGACGAAATGGACATGCACGAAACCGCCGCAGAAGGCAAGGGCCGTACCGTTCTTCTTGATTATTATTACAATAACGAGCGCCGCAAAGACATCACCGGCGCCTCCGTACGGTTTCACTATGTATGGGAAGACTGGGCCAACAGCGGATTCTCCATCTGGGGCCATTTATTCCGGAAATACGGTATGCGGACGGACTCCCTCCTGACCGCGCCGACGGCCGATAATTTAAAAAAAGCCAGCGTCTATATCATCGTGGACCCGGATGACCAGCGGGAGTCGGCGGCGCCAAATTATCCCACCGCAAAAGACATTACCAATTTGTATGATTGGGTATCCTCCGGCGGCGTACTGGTGCTGATGATGAACGACTCCGCCAATACGGAATTCACCCATTTCAACCCCCTGGCGGAGAAATTCGGCATCCATTTCAACTTTGATGACTATCATAAGGTCACCGGCAGCCAATACGAGATGGGCGCCTTCACCATGACAGTACAGGACGGAATATTCCCGACAACACACAAAATTTACATAAAAGAACTGAGTACCCTGAAATTGAGCGACCCCGCCAAACCCTATTTTACGGACAAAGGCAACGTGATCATTGCCACCGCCCGGATCGGCAAAGGCACGGTCTTCGCCGTAGGAGACCCCTGGTTCTATAATGAATACACGGACGGAAGAAAACTTCCGGCGGATTTCGAGAACTTTAACGCCGCCAGGGACCTTGCTCAATGGCTGATCCAACAGGCTCGCCGTTAACCCGGCCGCACCGGATGATCAGTCGGCCGGCCACAGGAGAAACGACATTTTATAAACTGAACAGGACCGTTATGAAAAATTTCTTGGATGAGAATTTCTTACTGAACACACCGGCCGCGCAGCAGCTCTACCATGACTATGCGAAGGAAATGCCGATCATCGACTACCATTGTCATTTGCCGCCGCAACAGATCGCCGCCGACCATCAATTCGATAATATCACCCAGGCATGGCTCTATGGGGATCATTATAAATGGAGGGCCATGCGCACAAATGGCGTGGACGAAAGTTATTGTACCGGCGACCGGCCCGACTGGGAGAAGTTTCAGAAATGGGCGGAAACGGTCCCCTATACCCTCCGCAATCCGCTTTATCACTGGACCCACCTGGAGCTACAGCGCTATTTCGACGTACATGATATCGTCAGCGGCCGGACGGCAAAGAAGATCTACGAGACCTGTACCGAAAAGATCCGGACAAAAGATTATTCCGTCCGCAACCTCCTGCGGAAAATGAACGTGATGACCATCTGCACCACCGATGATCCCATCGACTCGCTGGAATATCACCAGAAGCTGAAACAGGACGGATTCGAGATCCCCATCCTGCCTGCCTTCCGTCCCGACAATGCGATGAACGTGGACAACCCCGATAGCTTCAACGCCTATATAAAGAAGCTCGAGGCCGCTACCAATGTCGCCATCTCAAACTTCAACGACTATCTCTTTGCGCTCGAGAACCGCCACGATTTCTTTGCTTCCATGGGATGCACCGTCAGCGACCATGGGCTGGAAGAGATCTATGTGGAAGAATTTACCGGGTGGGAAGTGGAAGCCGTGTTCAATAAGATCCGGTCTGGTAAATGGCTGAGCGAGACGGAACGCCGCAAATTCAAATCGGCGATGCTTGTACATTTTGCGGAATGGGATTGGGAAAAAGAATGGGTACAGCAATTCCACCTGGGGGCGCTGCGCAATAACAACAGCCGGATGTTGCAACGCCTGGGCGCCGATACTGGATGGGATTCCATCGGTGATTTTTCACAGGCCCGGGCCCTGGCCAAATTCCTGGACCGCCTCGACAAGGAAGATAAACTCGCCCGAACGATCCTCTATAACCTTAACCCGGCTGATAACGAGCTGATCGCTACGATGATCGGAAACTTCAACGACGGCTCCATCGCCGGTAAGGTACAGTTCGGTTCCGCATGGTGGTTCCTCGATCAAAAGGACGGTATGACCCGGCAGATCAATGCCCTGTCCAATATGGGGTTATTGAGTCGTTTTGTAGGTATGCTGACGGACTCCCGAAGCTTTCTTTCCTATCCCCGGCATGAGTATTTCCGCCGGATCCTCTGCAACCTTTTTGGGGAAGAGATCACAAACGGAGAACTCCCCAATGACCCCGAATGGATCGGTAAGGTGATAAAGGATATTTGCTATTATAATGCCCGGCAATACTTTAACTTCCAGCCCGCCAGCTCATTGGCCTATCTGGATTAATGTTTTTGTCTGCCGGCGGCCCGGCTGCATTCCTCCCGCGGCTTCCGGCCGGACAAAAAAAACCCGGTATGAACATACCGGGTAGTTGAGTCGACTCGAATTTAGACCTTATCCTACAGCGAATTTAAAGAGGTTCTAAATAGGTGGGTTATTGTTCATATAAAATTGATTGATTTTTAATGGTTAACCCCATTTATTAACTAAAACTCGTTCAAATCATATTATCCTTTTAAATTATACTAAGTCCGCCGGTTGATTGCTAATATTTGCTAAAAATCCACTCCCGGCGGGCATTCTTATTGCAGAGGTCGTTGCAGGAACCAATCAAAAACGCATGTTATGCAAACAAACGACCGGACATTGACCTTTCCTCAGCGGAACTGGCTTCTTCTCTGTATCCTCGTGGCGATCCTCAGTCCCCTTGTAGTACATTGGATCCAGGCGGCAGCCCATCACGAATCCTATGAACAATCCACGCACGTAAGACCCACCGGCAATGAGGCCGGGGGCAGCAACCCTCCCGCAGGCGCCCCTGCAGGCAACGATACTTCGTATAAGGTAGCAAGCCCGGCCAATACGACGGGCGGCGCCGACAGCGGAAAAAAAGGCGGCGCATCCGACAGCGGGTCGAAAAAACCCTGAGTGAACTAAATTGGCTACCTTACGTTACCAAAAATAAAACCTACCATCATGGCAAAGAAAAATTCCACCACCGATAAAAATACGATCGATCTGCCCGAAGTAAAGGACATTCCGGGCCAGGAAAATGTACGACCGCCCCGTCTCGGCGAGCTGGCGGATACCACGGCCTCTTCCTCCGATGAAGAAGGCGACGACGTGCTGGAACCGGGCGATGATGACCTGGATATCGTGATGGGCAATGACGCCGATGTATCTCCCTCGGAAAGGTCTACGCTGAGGAATATCGACAGAAGGGTCGCCGACAGCGAAGATCTGCGGATAAAGAATGCCTCTCTTGACAGCACCGACGGGGATGGGACTCCGCTTAATGAAAGCAGCCTGGACCAGGACGAGGCCGGCGACGATCTCGATGTTCCTGGATCCGAAGATGATGATATCGATGAAGCGTCCGGCGACGAAGACGAGGAAAACAACGACTACAGCATCAGCGATAATAATGACGATGACGAAGTGGATCGGGAGAATTAGGGTTCCTTCACGGGGATGATGTCTTTCTTCGTGATCTCTTTTTCCAGGATGGCCCGTGTCACCGGGAAACAATCCGGGTAATGCTCCTGTACATAGGTGATCAGCCCTTCCCGGACGTCACAGCGCAGATCAAAGGCGTTGCCGGAGCTGCTGGCGCTCATCAATGCCCGAACTTCGATGGTCTTTTCGCTGGTATTGGTCACCTGCAGCACATTGATACGCTTGTCCCATAATGGATTACTTTCGAGCAGGCGGGTCAGTTCCTTACGCAGGGGAGTCAACGGGATCGTATAATCGAGGTATAAAAAGACGGTTCCCATGATATCGGCCGTATTCCGGGTCCAGTTCTGAAAAGGCTTTTCCACAAAATAATTGATCGGCAGGATCAGCCGGCGCTGGTCCCATATATTCAGCACCACATAGGTGAGCGTGATCTCTTCCACCCGGCCCCATTCTCCTTCCACCACCAGCACATCGTCGATCCGCAATGGCTGTGTAAAGGCGATCTGGAAACCCGCCAGGAAATTTCCCAGCGACTTCTGGGCGGCAAAACCGATGATGATCCCTCCCACACCCACACCCGTCAGCAGCCCGGTCCCGATCTTCCGCAGGTTGTTGAAGCTAAGCAGGATGACACAGATCGTAAGGATGATGATCAGGCTGATCGCCAACCGCCGGACGAATTGCAGCTGGGTGCGGATCTTGCGTTCTTTCAGGTTGTCGGCCTTTTGTATATCGAACGAATGATACACATAATCCTCAAAGACCTTGATGACCCCGATCAGCACATTGGCAAACGATACCGCGAGCAGGATCTCCACCGTCTTATTCAGCGCCGGCGAAAGGCCCGGCTTTATCTTCATCAGCGGTAACAAAAAGTTGAAGGTCAGCAGCGGCAGGAAATAGCTGAACGGCTTGCCAAGCCGGGACAACACCGACCGGGTCAAAGAAAAAGAGGGCTTCCCGTCCTTCGGTTTCTTTCTCAAGACCACGGAAAGCATGAACTTAAGGATCAGGCCGATGACAATCGCCAGGCCGGCCAGAATGCCGTCCCATACATAATCCGGGAACCTGTCGAACTGATTAAAGAATTGGTCGGGCATAGCTTATGGAACTTGTAGGGGCAAGCTACAAGCTTTAAGCCAATTTTTGACATCCCCCTGGCACGGCATTTATGGTTAAATCTATATAAACATCTCATTGTATGAGCCCGGCAACAAAGATCCCCGTCAAACGCCCCAAACCGGCCCTTCAGCCGGCCCTCCTGCCCGCCGACGGTACCGACGAACAGACCCGTAAGGTCGAACGCCGCACCCTGACCTTTTCCCATCTGAACAAGCTTTACTGGCCAAAGGACGGGTTTACCAAACGCGATCTGCTCAACTACTACGACCAGGTCGCCGCTTATATCCTTCCTTATATGAAGGATCGTCCCCAATCCATGAACCGGTTCCCCAATGGCATCGAGGCCCCCAACTTCTACCAGAAAAATACCGATGGCAAATTGCCGGATTGGCTGAAGACCTATACTAACCGGAATGAATCGACCGGGGGCACCATTGAATGGTTGGTCTGTACAGGAGAAGCCAGCCTTCTTTATATGGCCTCCCTCGGCTGTATCGAAATGAACCCCTGGCATAGCCGGATCCGCAACCCCGATAACCCCGATTGGTGCGTCATCGACCTCGACCCGGACGGCAACCCGTTCAGCCAGGTGATCCGGGTGGCATTGGTGATCAAAAAGATCCTGGATAGCCTTCAGGTCCCTGCCTGCTGCAAGACTTCCGGCGCCACCGGTATCCATATCTATATTCCCCTGGGTGCGAAATATGATTATGAACAGTCCCGGCTGCTGGCCCATCTGATCGTGGAGCTGGCGCATGCCGATGAAGAGATCGCAGGGTTTACAAGCCTGGAAAGGACGCCGGCCAAAAGGAAAAAGAAGATCTATCTCGATTTCCTCCAGAACAGGTCCATCCAGACCCTGGCCGCTCCTTATTCCGTCAGACCCCGTCCCGGCGCTACCGTCAGCACTCCGTTGCATTGGGAGGAGTTGAAGAAAGGACTGGAACCGGGCAATTTTACTATAAAGAACATCCCTGACCGCCTCCGCAAAGAGGGAGATCTCTTCCAGTCCGTACTCGGCAAAGGGATACGGCTGGAGGCGACGATCAAGGCGGTGCAGGGACTCCTCGGACAAAGTTAGTTTTCTCATTTTTAAACATCATCCGCGTGGAAGCAGTATTGGCATTATCTCATAAAGAATTTCTCCAGGCGGACAGAGATTATGAAAAGGCGGCTGCGGCGGCCCATCTTATCTATGTCAGCGACAGGCAATCGGGTATCACCCGGTTGAAAAAAGGAAAAGGGTACTCCTATCATTTGGACGGGCGGCCGGTAAAGGACAAGACCCAGCTGGACCGGATCCGGCGTCTGGTCATACCCCCCGCCTGGGCGCAGGTATGGATCTGTGTCAGTGAGAAAGGGCATATCCAGGCGACCGGTCTCGACCTGTGCGGCCGCAAACAATACCGCTATCATTCCTTGTGGAATTCTCTTCGCAATGAGACAAAATTCCACCGGCTTTATGAATTTGGGAAATCGCTGCCCGCCTTGCGGGAAAAAATAGCGACGGATCTCCGGGGAACGATGCTGACCCAGGAAAAGGTGCTGGCCACGGTCGTCAGCCTCATGGAAAGGACCTATATCCGGGTGGGCAGTAATGAATATGAAAGGACCAATGGTTCCTATGGATTGACCACCCTGAAAAATAAGCATGTGTCCATCTCCGGGGACAAGCTGGTCTTTTCCTTCACCGGGAAAAAAGGCATCCATCATGATGTCACCCTCCGGAATAAAAAATTGGCCCGGACCGTGAGCCAATGCCGCGACATTCCCGGGAAGGAGCTCTTCCAATATTATGCGGATGACGGGACCCGGCATGGGATCGATTCGGGAATGGTAAACCAATATATCCAGGAGATTGCGGGCAGTGATTTTACGGCCAAGGACTTCCGCACCTGGGCCGGCTCGCTGCATGCGTTGCAGGCCTTCCGGGCGATCGGCGAAGCCGCCAATGCCACCGAATCAAAAAAGAACCTGGTGGCGGTACTGGATACCGTTAGTAAAGCCCTGGGAAATACCCGGACCGTCTGTAAAAAGTATTATGTTCATCCCGTGCTCGTCCGGCTATACGAAGAGAACAAGCTGCTGAAATACTTGCAGGAACCGGAGGAGGCGGGATCGTCATCCGCCGCCGGCGCGGGGACGGATCTTACTGCCGAAGAAGAAGTGCTGCTGAAGATCCTGCGGCGGTATGTCCATAATGCTTCAATCACTGCCTAAAAAAACCGGTCACTACTGACCGGTATGAATCTGTCAGCGACAGACCCTTCGCCTGCAAAAATCCTTGTCAGGCCCTCCTGATAACGCCCAGCACCAATGATATAATGGCTATAACCAGTAACACATGGATCAGTCCTCCGAGGCTGTATACAAATACGCCCAGTAACCATCCGATGATCAGTATCACAGCTATCAAATAAAGTAATCCGCTCATAAAATTCTTTTTAAGTGAGTAAGGAATTTTTATCGTCTTCTGGTAGTAATGAAAAATGCTTGCCAACTTTTAAAATTGCCCAATACATACATTAAAGAGGCAGACGATCCTATAAAACAACAAAAACTGGGGAATATGCTCTACAAACAGGGATGCCGGGGAGGTCGCTCAGGGATGCCGGGGGAGATCGCTGGCGTGTGGGAAACTGGCATGGTCTTGCTTATATAAATAGACATGAAAAAAGCATCCGTTTACTGGAAGGTCATAAAGAAGGCAGCCATTGACTTCAATAACGACAATGCTTTTAAACTGGCGGCTTCTCTTTCTTATTCCATGATCTTTGCCGTAGGCCCCCTGCTTATCGTCGTCATTTCCCTGGCCGGCATTTTCTGGGGACGGCAGGCCTATGAAGGACATATCTATGAGCAGATAAAGGACCTCGTGGGCAGCAGTGCGGCGCTGTCGATCCAGGACATCATCCGCAATATCCAGCAGTCCCGGCATACGCTGGCAGGGGCCATCATCGGCGGAGTGGTCCTGCTGATCGGCGCGACCGGCGTGTTCACGGAAATCCAGGGGTCAATCAATTATATGTGGTCCGTGATGGCCAAGCCAAAAAAGGGATGGATCAAGCTGTTGCTGAATCGTCTGCTGTCCTTTTCGCTGATCGTCGCCCTGGGATTCATCTCCATGGTTTCGCTGGTCATCAATTCATTGATGGATCTGTTGAGCAACTATCTCAAACGCTATTTTTCCCATCTCACCGTTTACTTTTTCTATGTGATCAACCTGGTACTGACGCTGGCGGCCATCATCCTGCTGTTCGCCATTATCTTTAAAATATTGCCCGATGCGATTATCCGCTGGAAGGACGCCTTTATCGGCGCCGTCTTTACCGGTCTTCTGTTTATGCTGGGGAAATTTTTGATCGGTCTTTACCTCGGCAATTCCAACCTGGGAATGACCTATGGGGCAGCCGCCTCCTATGTCGTCATCCTGACCTGGGTATATTATTCATCCATGATCCTGTATTTTGGCGCCGAGTTCACCCGGTTTTATGCCCTCGATTATGGGGGGAGTATCCGCCCTTCCGAGAATGCGGTGTTTATCCTTAAACGGGAGTCGCATGAGCTGATCGATCCGGAAGGGCAGCAATAGACGTGCGCACCAAAAGGCGACCTATGACCACAGCTCGATCTTCTCCCGCTCATCTTTCTCCGGCTCGATCTTCTCCCGCTTGATCTTCCTCCCGCGCTGCTAACTTTAAATCGATTTATGACGCGCGTTTGCGTTTGCTTCCGCCGTTCCCGATGCTGGCCTTCAATTGTGACAGCAGGTCTTTTCCGGGGGAATGAACGACCCTCAACGTCGGCTGAACGATCTTCCGGCCCTTTGCCTTTGCCTTGATCAGCTTCATCAGCTCGTCGGAATAGGTGTCTTTATATTTCGACAGATCGAAGGCGCCGGAGAGATGTTTGATCAGTTCGATCGCCATCTTCATTTCCGCCGGTTTGCTGGTCCCGGAGGGGATATTCAGGTCGCCGACGGATCGGATCTCCTGTGCCCAACGGATCTTATTCAGGACCAGTACGTTCCCGATGGGTTTTAACAGGCAAAGGTTTTCCTTGTTCCGGAGCACAAAGCTGCCAAAACCGGCCTTACCTGTCTTCTTTAATGCATCTCTCAGCAGGATATAGGCTTTGGCGCCCGTCTTTTCCGGCTCCAGGTAATACGGCGTGTCATAATAGATGCCGTCTACATCGGCCTCTTCGACAAATTCCGTGATCCCGATCAGCTTCGTCTTTTCCGGACTGGCCTTTTGAAAATCCTCGTCGGTAAGGACTACGTACCGGTCGTCCATCTTATATCCTTTTACAATATTTTCCCAGGCGACTTCCTTTCCGGTGTGTTCGTTGACCCGTTTAAATTTTATATTGGCCAGGTCTTTTTTGTCCAGCATGTCCAGGTCGAGGGCGCTGTCTTCCGTGGCGCTGTAGAGCTTGATGGGGATGTTTACGAGGCCAAATCCGATAGCCCCTGTCCATATCGATCGCATATATTATAGGTTTATGGTTACAAATGAAACTTCTATGCCAGCTTCTTTTTTCGCGGGCCGCGGGCGCCGGGTGAAGCAAAATCTTTGGGTGAAGCGCAATCTTTTTCCGGGCACGGCATAACAATTGAATAAAGTGTTAAAAATAATCTGTTATGAAATCGTTATCAATTGTACGCAAGCTAAGTGTTTTATTTATGGGAATCGTGTTGCTGGCCTCGACTGCCGCTTACGCGCAAGAACAACAAACCTCCACGGAGAGCGGCCTAAAGGCAAAGTTCGGGATAAAAGGCGGACTAAACCTCACCAGTCTTTATGTGGACAACGTATCCAGCGAGCACATGAAGGCGGGGTTCGATGCAGGGGTTTATGCGAAACTTCCCGTTACAAAGGGGTTCTCCATTCAGCCGGAGCTTCTTTATACGGTAAAAGGAGCAAAGGATACCTACAGCAATTTTATCCAGGGCGATGGGGAATACCGGTTTAACCTGGGGTATATGGAATTACCGGTGCTGGCGGTGATCAACCTGGCCCCCAATTTCAACCTTCACCTGGGTGGTTATGCGGCTTACCTGGTTTCCGCGAATGTGAAGGACGTAAATAATGACGGGTCGATCGATGGGGCAACCGATCTGAACACCGACAATTTCAAACGCTGGGATTTTGGCCTGATCGGTGGACTCGGTTTCGACATCCAGAATTTTACCATCGGCGCCCGGTATAACTATGGGCTGTCGCAGATCGGTAAGTCCGGCAATCTTTCCGGAGACCTTACAAAGAATTCCAAGAATGCGGGGGTCTCAGTTTATGTCGGCATCGCGTTCTGACTTGAAACCAGTATGAAAAAAGCCGCTATAAAAAATAGCGGCTTTTTTGTGTGCGTATTTGTGAAAAAATTCTTCCGATTTTGGTTACAGAAATAAATAATTTTGCTCGTTCTATTTATTTTTAATTATCTAAAACCCGATCTTATGGCAAAGTCAATAGCAGTGCCGGATGAAGTGATTATTAATAAAATCCACTTTATAAGAGGGAAGAAAGTAATGCTGGATAAAGATTTGGCGGAATTGTATAATGTCACCACCGGTAACCTAAATAAAGCAGTTAATCGAAATTTAAGGCGTTTCCCCGACGATTTTATGTTCCAGATCACCAACGAGGAGTATAAAAACTTGAAATTCCAATCTGGAATATCAAGTTGGGGTGGTACACGGAAAATGCCTTACCTTTTCAGAAGAGGGGGTAGCTATGCTTTCTGGTGTTTTGAGTAGCAATATAGCTATCGATGTGAATATCAGGATCATAAGAATATTCACAAAACTTCGTGAAATGCTTCTGACGCATAAGGACATTCTACTTAAATTGGACCAATTAGAACGACAGGTGGTCGCGAATAGTGAAGATATACAAATGATATTTAAGGCGCTCAAGCAATTGCTTAACCCACCGGAGCAGAGTCAGCGTCGTCGCATTGGTTTCCGAAGGCCAGGCGAAGAAAACTGACTTAATTCCACAACCCCCGGATCTGCGCCACCGGGATATTCATTAACTCCCGATACTTCGCCACCGTCCGGCGGGCAATATTATATCCTCTGTCGGCAAGTATGCTTACCAGCTGTCTGTCGGTATAGGGGGCCTTCTTGTCTTCCGCCTGGATCAGTTCCCCGATAATACTTTGAATGACCTTGTTGCTGATGCTATTTCCCTCCTGGTTTACGATGCCCTCGGTAAAAAGATCTTTTAGGAGGACCGTACCGAAAGGGGTCTCGGCATATTTATTACAGGTTAGCCGTGAAACCGTCGAAATATCGACTTTTACCTTATCGGCAATATCCTTTAGCTTCATCGGCTGCAGCAACCGTATATCCCCGTACTTGAAATATTCATATTGCATATCCAGGATCGATCGCATGATCTTGAGCATATTCGACTCCCGCTGCTGGATCGCATTGATAAACCATTGTGCGGATGATAATTTGCTGCGCAGATATTGTTTGGCCGATTTATCCATGCTGGCATTTTGCGTCGTATTCTGCACCATTTCCATCCAGCTTTGACTGATATGAAGATTGGAAGAACGCTGGCGATACAGCGCGACTTCGAGCTTGTCCCCTTCATCCAGCACGAGGAAATCCGGTAAGATAGAAGGATTGACGGCTACCGTGCTGGGCTCGGCCGTAAACGGGCGGGTACGAAGATGCGCCAGCAATCCCAATACGATCTTGATCTCATCTTCTTCCAGCCCCAGCTGTTTCCGAAGCTTTTCCAGGTTGCAGCTCCGCAGATCCTGGAAATGATTTTCCAGCAGGTCGATGGCTGTCCGTACATCCGGGCGTTTGGTATTCATTTTCTTTAGCTGGAGTAACATATATTCCTGCACATGCCGGCATCCTGCCCCGCTAGGTTCCAGCTCCTTGATCTGTTGGAGGACGTCTTCGAGGTCTTCCGGCTCGATCCATACTTTCTGTTTGAACGAGATCTCCGAAGCGAGTTCTTCCAGGTCCTGTTCCAGGAAGCCATTTTCATTGATGGAGTCGATCAGGAAATCAAAAAGGAAATGTTTTTCTTCCGGAACCTCGAGGAACCGGCATTGCTTTTTCAGCTCCTCCCGGAAATCCGGCACTTCTGCGATCGGTTTTTCCGGAACATTCTCCGTGCTGATATAATTTTTATATTCTGTTTTGTAATCCGGGATATCATCATAACCATATTCTTCCCACCCCTGGAAATCCTGCACCGTATCCTTTGAGAATTTGTCACCGGATCCATCCTCACCGGAGGACAGTTCCTCCAATACGGGGTTCTCACTTAGCTCATCCTGTATCCGTTGTTCCAATTCCAGGGTATTCAAATGAAAAAGGTTCAACAATTCGATTTGTTGCGGCAGGATTGTGTGTTGCTGCTTTTGCGTTTGGACTTGCTTCAGCATAATACCCATTTTTATTGTAGGATCAGTACGACAAATCAGGGACCAAAAAAAACAACGCTGTAATGGAGGCACCCGGATGGACAGGGGGCAAGGCTTTGTAGAAAAATAAGTACCACATTGGGGAAAAAACGGAACAAATTCCTTGAAAAACAATGATTTCTCAGCCATTACCCCAAAAAGACCACGCTATCACTGACCGGCGATATTATGGTCTGCATTTTGTCAAGTTAGAGTAATGATCTAACTTAAATATTAGTCAGACTTATAATCTATGGATAGAAGCCAGCCCTCAGCACCCCGTCGAAGATCCGTACTCCATAGGCTGGTGCGGATTCTGGCTTGGATAGGTCTTTCGATCATTATTCTCCTTATTATCGTCATTGTTCTGATCCAAACGCCTTATGTGCAGAACATTGCAAGAGGAAAGGCGGAGAAATATCTTTCCCGTAAGCTAAAGACCCGGGTGAATATCGGGCACCTGTCGATTGTGTTGTTCAGAAGCGTAGAGCTGGATAATGTGTATTTGGAAGACCGGCAGAAGGATACGCTATTGTCGGCGGGTAAGCTCAAGGTCGACCTGCGGATGTGGGGACTGCTGCACAACGATATCGATATCCGCGACCTTCAGCTCAGCGATTTTACCGCTAAGATCGAAAGACAGTTGCCGGATACGGCCTTCAATTTCCAGTTCATCATAGATGCTTTTGCCGGCGCACCTTCTACGCAACCTGCCAAACCTGCCGCCAAACCTATGAAAATGGAGTTTGGTAAACTGCTGTTGGACAGGGTGCGGCTGGTCTATAAAGATACCGTGACCGGCAACGATATGGAGGTATATATCGGGCACAGCAAAACCGAGATGAAGGAGTTTGACCCGACCAATCTTCGGTTCAATGTCACGAAGTTCGAATTAAAGGACCTGCAGGCAAAGATCTACCAGGGACAGCCGCTGGCGACGGCGGTGACGAACAAGACCCCGGCTGCCGCTTCGAGCAAGACTCCGGCCTCTTCCGCACAGACCGGCGCCTCCACCTCATCATCTACTCCCTTTCAGCTTCAACTGGGTACTATCGATATAGCCAACAGCCATCTCGATTACCGGAACTTTGTGGGCGCCTTGTTCACCGATCTGCAACTGGGACACCTGGCGGCGGTGGTACAGAATTTTGATCTTAACAAAGAGACGATCAACCTGAAAGAGCTAAGCCTGGACAGCACGACCACCGCCGTTCGCCTGGGGAAGATCGCGCACGGGACCGCGGGAGCAAAGGCTTCACACAATGCGGGCATCTCTGCAAAGGGTGTCGCGGCAACAAAGCCCGCGACGCCGGCCTCCGACACTTCCTCCTGGCGTTTTACCGTTGGCTCCTTACATTTCAACGGGAACAATATTCAATTCGACGATGATAACCAGCGGCGGCAAAAGGACGGAATGGACTACGCTCATTTGAAGATCAACCGATTGACCCTCTATGGCGATGACCTGTCCTACAGCGCAGATGCTACCAGTGGAAAGCTTACAAAGGGTTCCTTTACGGAACAATCCGGTTTTAATCTTATCCGTTTACAAACGCGTTTTCTTTACACCAACCACCAGACTTTTTTAAAGGACCTCCTCCTCCAGACGCCCGGCACCCTCCTGCAACGGTCTGCCGTTCTTCAATATGCCTCTCTTTCCGGGATGATGAAGGACCCGAGACATACGCTGATCGACCTGGACCTGCCCAACAGCAGGATACAGGTAAAAGATATCCTTACGTTTGTGCCTTCGCTGCGTACGCAACCCGTCTTTGCCCATCCTGCCGACACCTGGTCCCTCAATACCCATATAAAAGGCAACCTGGATGCCCTTACCATCCAAACCATGCAGTTTAACGGAATACGGGATCTCCGGCTTGATGCGGCCGGCACCATCCTCCATCCCCTGGATGCCCGCAATATAACGGCGAACCTGAACATCCGTCAGCTCTCGGGCAGCCGGTCGACCCTGGTCGCTGTTCTTCCAAAGGGCGCCCTTCCCTCGAATATCTCCATCCCCGCTCATTTTGATCTCCGGGGAAGGATCAACGGGGGCATGCAGGGCTTCGCATCTGATCTTGTATTGAACACCAGTTCCGGTACCATCGTACTAAAGGGTTTTGTCCGTCAGTTCCGCCAGCCAAAGGAGGCTACCTATGACCTGGTCTTCCGGACAAAGGCACTGGACCTGGGCTATATCTTACAGGACAGCGCTCAATATGGTCATCTGTCATCCGGTTTTACAATAAAAGGACGGGGGCTTGATCTGAACAGCGCCAATGCTGTTTTCAACGGGAAGATCGATGTCCTGACGTTCCGGCATTATACCTATCAGGGTTTGGCCATCGATGGATCCATCGCCGACAGAAAGGCGACGCTGCATTCCGCCATTCAAAATACCGCCGTCCATTTCGAATTGCAGGCAACGGCCGACCTGGCGCAGAAATTCCCGGCCCTGAAACTGGACTGGCAGGTCGATACCGTGGACCTTCTTGCCCTTCACCTTGTAAAGGACACGATGCAGTTCAAAGGACATATCACGGCCGATTTCGCCGATACCAACCCTGACTCCCTGCAAGGTTCGCTAAAGGTTGCCGGCCTCAACCTCCTCCAGGGCCATCAACGCGTTACGACGGATAGCATCGCCCTTATCGCTACGCGCAAGGCGGACATCGAAGAGATCCAACTTCATTCGGAAATGGCGGACCTCGATTGGAAAGGCCATTACAAGCTCACCGAAACGGCCACGGCCCTGCAACATACCATCAACAAATACTACAAGATCCCGGGTTTCAGGGATACGGCCTTCACCGCGCAGGATTGGATTATGGATCTCCACTTCCGCACCTCCCCGCTGGTCCTGGCATTTATGCCTTCGCTGCGGGGAACGGATACCGTCGGCGGTCATCTCGTCTTCAACAGCGACCGCAATGACTTTCAGCTTGGCTTGCGCGCACCCCGCATCGTCTTTGGGACGCAGTTCTTTCACGACATCGATATCGACGCGGCTACCGGCGACAGCAGTTTCCGCTACGCTGTCACGATGGCCGATGGTCATGGCAGCGGGCTTCTGCTCTATAAGACATCGGTATCGGGGGCCGTACAAAACAACCACCTGACGACGACCCTTCTCCTGAAAGATCAAAAAGGGAAGGATCGCTATCGTCTTGCCGGACAACTGGACCAGCAACAAAACGCCCTGAAATTCGCCTTTAATGCCGACAGCCTCCTGCTGAATTACGACCGCTGGCAGGTAAGCCGGGATAATTTTTTGCAATACGATTCCACAGGGGTCCTCGCTCATGACTTTACCCTCAGCAACAACAACGATTCGCTATCGCTCAATACAAACGGAGCGACGGGCGCCGCCCCTCTCGACGTGCGCTTCAGCAACTTCCGGCTCAGCACGATAAGCCGTCTCGCCAACCAGGACTCGGTCATCGCCGACGGTATCCTCAACGGCAATGCCGAAGTAAAGGACCTTACGACAAATCCGGTCTTTACCTCGGATCTGAAAATAGCCAACCTCTCTTACAAGACCGATACCGTCGGTGACCTTGCCATAAAGGTCAACAACAAAAAAACAAATGCCTTCTCCGCCGACATCGGGTTGAAGGGTAAGAACAACGATATCGCCATCACCGGCGATTATTATACCGGCGAAGGTAAAATGGATCTCAAGCTCGATCTCCGGCGGATCAACCTGGGCGCTTTTTCTCACGCTGCGGAAGGCGTCATCGATAACATGAGTGGGTATATCACCGGCAAGTTCAGCATTGCCGGAACGATGGATAAACCCACTATCCGCGGCAACCTCTATTTTGACAGCAGCATGATCACCCCCACCATTTCCGGCGAAAAGCTCAATGTCTCCAAAGACAGGATCGCCTTTGACGAGGATGGTTTTAACTTCAGCCAGTTCGAACTACGGGATTCTGCCGGTAACAAACTAATCCTCGACGGCAACGTCTTTACAAAGGACTATCACAGCTTTGGTTTCGATATTTCCCTCAATGCCCAGAATTTCCGGCTGGTGAATGCCCCCGAATCAAGCACCCGGCAATTCTATGGTCAGCTCAACCTCGACGCGGCCATAAACCTCGAAGGGAAAATGGACGCGCCAAAAGTGGATGGCGTCATCCGGGTGAACAAACAGACAAATTTCTACTACGTCCTGCCCGCCAATGACCCTGAAGTGGGCGACCGCATCGGCGTGGTCCGCTTTATCGACCGCCGCACCGGCGACACCCTCGTCGATCACAAAGCGCTGGCGTTGCGGGCAAAAAAAACCGAGATAAAAGGTCTCGATATCAGCCTCAACTTCCTCACCGATACCAGCGCCATCTTCAATGTCGTCGTCGATCCGCGTAGCGGGGATGCCCTGAATGTCCGCGGCCGCAGCAACCTGGTCTTTCAATTGGAGAAAAGCGGTAAGATGGATCTTACTGGATCTTTCGAGGTCGCCGGCGGTTATTATAGCGTTTCTTTTAATGTGCTAAAACGTAAATTCGCGATCGACCGGACCAGTGTCATCACCTGGACCGGCGACCCCACCACCGCTACCGTTGACCTCACCGCATCCTATGCTACCCTGACCCCCTCGTATGACCTGGTCTCCAATGAGATCAGTACCCTAAGTCCAACCGACCAAAATAAATTCCGGCAAAAGCTCCCCTTTCTCGTCACATTGAAGATGGAAGGCGATCTGCTGAAACCTACCATTACTTTTGATGTTTCGCTGCCTACCAATGTACTCACCCTCTGGCCCGATGTCGACCAACGCCTCACCCAACTGCGCACGCAGCAGTCGGAGATGAATAAACAGGTCTTTGCTCTTTTGCTACTTGGCCGCTTTGTCGGCGAAGATCCGCTGGCTCCCGACAAAGGCGGTGGCGCCACCGTGGGTAACCTGGCTTTTTCCAGCGCCAGCCAGATCCTCACCAGTCAGATGGACCAGCTCGCCGCCAGTCTTATCAAAGAGGTGGATATCCATTTCGATCTCAACAACCAGCAGGACTTCAGCACCGGCAACGAGATCGATTACACCGAACTGGACGTCACCCTCTCCAAATCGCTGATGCAAGATCGTATCCGGGTTAGCGTGGGCAGCAGCTTCGACGTCGTGGGTTCCGGCGCTCCGCAACAGGCTCCGTCCAATCTCGCCGGCAATGTCGACGTGGCTTATAAGCTCTCGCGTGACGGCCGTTATCTGCTCCGGGCCTATCGCCAGAACCAATACGAGGCCGTGATACTGGGACAGGTGATAGAGACGGGTGTAGGCTTCGTGTTTACTTTTGACTATGACAAATTTAAAGAGATCTGGCACCGCGCCAAGGGCGATACGCTAGGGGAAAGAAAAACATTAAAACCCGGTAATCCTTCTAAATGATGAAAGGCTATCAATGCATGCTCCGGCTTTTTATACCGATGGGACTTCTGTTCGCTGGTCTGGCCTCCTGTCATGAATCCAAATACCTGGCGGCCAACCAAACGCTCTACTCTGCTAACAAGACCCGGGTACAGTCCTCCGTGCCCATGACAAAAAAACAACAAAAGGCGGTGAGCGAGGATATGGAGGGCTATCTCCGGCCGCACCTCAATGGCAAAACCCTCGGCGTCCGGTTAAAACTCTGGATCTATAACATCGCCGGTACGACCCATAAGACAAAGGGCTTCAAACATTGGCTGAAATATAAAGTAGGGGAGCCTCCCGTCCTGGCTTCACCGGTAATCCTGCATACAAACGCCGAAGTGCTGCAAAGTCATCTCGAGAACATAGGCTATTTTCACGACACCGTCATCGTCACGACCTTTGTAAAGGATAAGCATCTCACCGCTACCTATACTGCGCAGCTCGGTCACCGCTATACTATCCGTAACATCACCTATCCCGATGACTCCGATGCGATCAGCAACCGCATCGATACCCTGCAACGCCGCTCCCTTCTGAAAAAAGGCAGTTTTTATGATCTGGAAACGATAAAGGAAGAACGTGTCCGTATCGATAGCCGGCTCAAGAACCGGGGGTTTTATTATTTCAACCCCGACTATCTTTTCGTCGACCTCGACACCGCCGTCGGCAACCACCAGGTGGACATGTTCATGCGTCTGAAAGAGGATATGCCCGATCCGGCTCGCGAAGTCTACAAGATCAACGACGTCACCGTATACGCCAATTACAAAAGCCAGTCGGATACCAGCCGGAATCGTGCGTATACCACTCCTGAAGGCTATCGTATCATCGATACCGCTCACTATCTCCGGCCCATTGTCTTTAGCAAGACCCTCGTCATCAAACCGGGGGATATTTATAAGGAGGATGAACACAACTCCTCCCTTAGCCGGCTGGTCAGCCTTGGCGTCTTTCAGTTTGTAAAAGCACGTTTCCAACCAGCTTCAAGCGCCGATACCAACAACAAGCTCGACCTCTATTACTATCTGACCCCCTCTCAAAAGAAAAGCCTGAAGTTCGAGGTCACCGCCCTCACCCGCAGCGATAATACTACCGGTACCGAAGTGGCGCTGACCTGGCGGCATCGCAACCTCTTCCGGGGTGGGGAACTGTTCACCGCAAGGGTTTATGGTGGTCTGGAAGGACAATCGGTCGGCATCGATTCCCTGACTCGCCGCAATAAAACCGTTTTTACCCGCCGTACGGGGGTCGATCTGAACCTCTATATCCCGCGTATCATCTCCCCCTTCAATTTAAACACCAGCGGCAAATTTGTTCCAAAGACCCGCATCGAGGCAAGCTATGACATTTATGAGCAAAGCTCCGAATACACGCTCACCTCCTCCCGTGTAAGCTTTGGCTACCAGTTTAAGAACACCATCACCACCGAGAACGGCCTTACCGTTTTGGGCATCAGCTATGTCCGGCCAACCAATATCACCGACGATTACAAGGCCATCCTCGCCAAAAACCCAAACCTGGCCTTTTCCATCGAACCGCAGTTTATCATCGGTCCTTCCTGGAATTTCAATTACAACTCCATCCTTGATCGCCGCAATGCCCGCAAAGCGAATAATATCTGGTTCAATGCAAATGTCGATTTCTCCAATAACATCCTGGGGATCCTTTCCGGGGCCAACTTTAATAAGACCGGGCAGCAAAAAGAGATCTTCAAGGTGCCCTTTGCCCAATACATGCGGTTCGAAACCGATTTCCGGCATTACCATAATTTCAGCAAGACCAGCATGCTGGCTGCCCGCGTCGATGCCGGTATTGGCATTTCATACGGCAACAGCGCCAGCCTTCCTTTTGTAAAATCGTTCTTCGCCGGCGGAACGAATGACATAAGGGCCTTCCGGGCACGTGCCCTCGGCCCCGGCAGCTATTATGCCGGCGACCCGAACCAGAATGCCTTTATCCCCGATCAGCCCGGGGATATCAAACTGGAAACGAACCTGGAATACCGGGCAAAACTGGCCGGTCTCGTCCGTTGGGCCGTCTTCGCCGACGCCGGTAACGTATGGACCCTCCGCTCCGACACCGCCCGGCCCGGCGCCGTCTTTACCTCCCATTTCCTGAATGATATTGCCGTCGGCGTCGGCGCCGGTCTCCGTTTCGATCTTACTATCCTGGTCTTGCGGGTGGATATGGCGGTGCCCCTGCGTTATCCCTGGCTGCCCGGCAGCTCCAAATGGAATTTCCACAACGCAACCGATATCTCCGACATGGTCCTCAACCTGGCGATCGGGTATCCGTTCTAGCCCGCAGGCAGGGAATGCCCCCGTGGCATTGTTTTTTCTGTGATGTTCTGGTAAACAGTCTTATCATTCACGATTTAAAATGAAGATGTATGAACCAGCAAAACAAGCAGCCGCAACAGGGCCGGCACGACGAAAACAAGGATCAGACGAGCAAAGATCAGACGGGTAAGCATGCCCCCGATATGGACAAAACGGCTTCCAAACACGATCCGCATAAGACGGCCAAACACCCGGAAGCATCCGATGCCGGCAACGATAAGGCGGCAGAGGATGATTTTACACCAGAAAAATCGACAGAGATCGGTGACGACCCGAACGAAACAAAAAAGAAGATCCCCAACATGCACAAATAGGAGGGGAAATGGATACGTAAAGCCTTTTTTATGAACCTGAAAATCCACAGATCGCCTTCCTATATGCCGGAAAAAGTGGGGAGATATCATCGGAAGGCGATCCAGGTACTAAAAGACCTCATCCGGATAAACAAGGACCGTATCACCGGCTATGAAAAAGCGGCCCATGAGGATAATAAAAGGAACCCCGGTATCCGGAGCGTTCTTTATCGGCTGGCTACGGAGAGCCGGTCCTATGTCAATGAGCTACACGCCCAGGTAATTCGCCTGGGCGCAACACCGGTCACACAGGAGACGATCACGGGGAAGATCTATTTGTATTGGCTGGACCTGAGGGCGGATTTTGGATGCGGGGAAGCACGGACGCCCGGTCAAAAGGACGATGCTGCCTTCCTCGAAGCCTGCGCCTATGGAGAAGAGTCGCTGCAAAAAGCCTATGAAAAGGCATTGGATACCGGGGAAGGCCTGCCGCCGGAGATCTTTCACCTGATAGAAAAACAACTGTGGGCGCTACAATATAATTATCCGACCTTTATAAAGGACGCCGGCAATATAATCGATAGCAGCATCTGACGTTCTGCCTTCATTTCAATCGCACTACATGATCAATCAAACGGATTTTTCCGAATTCGAAACCACCCTGCCCGGGGATTGGAAAAGAGACGACAACGGGGATATCTATTCCTTTACGGTAAATAATATGCATCTACAGGACGAGCGGCTGTTCCGCGAACTCGATATCCGGCCTGCAGCCGGCGGACAGTCCCAGTCCCGGCAATACGCGCTGGCGATCGAAGAGGATTATTGCAGCCTGGTGATAGACGATAAGGAATTCATCATCCGGCAGATCAGTAAAAAGGAAGACGGATCGGCCTATATGGAATGGGAGGACGTTGCCGGCGGAAGGATCGGGTTCACGCGGGTGGTATAAATATCTTTACAAAAGAGAATAGGACCCTGTGGAAACAGGGTCCTATTTTATTCTTCTTCAGGTTTATTGACAACCATACATATTAAAAAATTGTGCCAGAGTATGTAAAAGAGCGATCTGGCCGAAGATCTTTCTTTCCACCGGCATGGACATCCGTTCTGTGCAATATTTTCCTCAAAATCCCCAAACTTTATCGGCGCAAAGGCGTTGGGTCCGGTGATCGCCCTAGTTCCGCCGATCTTTATTTTAGCCTGATAATGAAACGCTCCGGCCCCTTTTTACTACCTCCCGCCCTCCCTGCCGGAGGAATGGTATTGCTTTTGAAATTATTTGTTAAAATGAATTATATGCTGAATCAATCCAACTTACAATTCCTGCAGGAAAAAATACAGGAGCTAAGGAGTGCCCTTTTCTTCAGCCAGCATACTTCTCTTTTACGGATACCTACCACTATCGTCAGCATTTCAAAAGTGGACGAATTGGGGCAGGTTTGGTTTTTTGTGTCAAAGCCGCAGCAGGCTTTGCATGAATTTGACCGGGAATTCCCGGTTAAACTGGAATTCTTCCGTAAGGGGAAACAATTCTTTCTGCATATCGCCGGGAAGGCCTTTATCGTGACCGATCCCGAAGAGATCAACAGCCTGCTGCACGACGATATAAAAGAGCAGATGACCAGTCATATGGTGCTGATAAAAGTAAAGATGATGAAGGTGGAGTATTTTGATAACTCCGTCTCCAATCACGCCGGCTGGTGGCACGAAGCACGTACCCACCTGCAGTCCTGGTTGTTCAATACCCGCCCGGGATACAAGCCCTACCACCTGGAGGCGCCTGCTGCCATGCTTTCCTACACCGGTGCAAAGGTCCCGATGGCATAAGTTTTGAAGTCATAGGGCGATATGATCTCTTCACATTCAATTTTTTTAATGAAAAACATTCTATTATGAAAAGTTTGCTTAACTATTGCGCCATTGCCGGTCTGGCGATCGCCTTTTCCAGTTGCGGCGGCGGGCAGTCTGATGCCACGCGTGACGCAAAAGATTCCAACGCCGTAAAAATGGATAGTACCGGCACGGACTCCAGCCGGGGTACGTCTTCCATCCCTCCGTCTGTGTCAAAGTCCGATGCGCAGTTCGTCGTCAACACGGCTGATGCGGGGATGACGGAGATACAGGCGGGACAACTGGCAGAACAACAGGGAACCGCAAAGGATGTAAAGGCCTATGCCGCCATGATGATAAAGGACCATACCGCCGCAGCCGATAAGTTAAAAGCGGTCGCCGCGACCAAAAATATCACCCTTCCCGTGGCCCTTTCTCCCGATGCGCAGAACACGCTCAACGATCTGCAAAAAAAGCAGGGAAAAGATTTTGACAAGGCGTATATCGATCAAATGATCACCGATCATAAAAAAGTGATCAGCGCCTTTGAGAACGAATCAAAGAACGGGTCCGACGCCGATATCAGGAGTTTTGCCGATAGCACCCTCCATACCCTTCGTCACCATCTCGACGAAGCGGAGAAGTGTCATAAGATGATGAAAAATATGTAAAAGGAATGTCCATTACCATTTGCTTTACCCTTAGAACGCGGGCGGAATATTTTCTGCCCGTTTTTGCGTCCGTCCTGCCGGTAATAAATCTTTCTCTGGAAAAAAATATGGGAACCAAAAGGTTTCCTATGTTTGTAACTGAAGGGTTACATAAAAGCGGCCCCACGGAAATAGACCTGAAGGAAGGCGGAAAGGACTTTCGACGCACACGCGGACTAATCGCTTACTCCGTCCGTAAACTCTTTACCGGGTTTGCCTTTGCCGCCCGCATGGCCCGCAGCCCGACGGTAAGCATTGCCACCAATGCCGCCAGCAGCCCTGCCGCTAAAAAGATCCATAGACCGATCCCCGTCCGGTAGGCAAAAGCTTCCAGCCAATGCTGCATGGCATACCAGGCGATCGGGGTAGCGATCAGGATCGCAAGACCCACCGGCTTTATAAGATCCCAGGATACAAGGGCGACGATACCGCCGACGCTGGCGCCCAATACCTTCCGGATCCCGATCTCCTTTGTCCGCTGTCCTACGCTAAAAGTCACCAGCCCAAACAGCCCCAGACAGGCGATCAGGATAGCCAGCCCGGTAAAGATCAGTACCAGCCGTCCCTGTTTTTCTTCGGACGCATACTGGCTGGCAAAGTTCTCATCCAGGAAATGATATTCGTAAGGGGAGGATGGATCAAATTGACGATAGGTCGTCTCGATCGTCTTTAGCGCCTGCGCAACATGCTGCCGGTTCACCCGCACATATAAGTTGTCCTTTTCTTTTGGGACCGGCGGCATCTGCAACAACAACGGCTCTATCTTATGTTGCAGCGAGTAGATATTGAAATCCTTTACCACGCCTATGACGACGGACTCGCCGATATGCCCGTCGGCACCGGTCCGGAGACGAACCCTTTTCCCGATCGGGTTGGTCCATCCCAGTTGTTTAACAAGCGTTTCGTTAACCAGCACGGACCCATATTGATCCGTCGGGTTCAGGGCGGAGAAATTCCTTCCCTTTGACAGCCGGATCTGCATGGTGGACAGAAAATCGGCATCGACATAAAAGAACTGTGCGTTCCGGGAGGTGGACGAGATCTCTCCCTGTTCCTCGAACTGGAAACTTTGGTTGCCGATATTGTTATTCCCGATAGGATTACCGGCGACTGCCGCACCTTCGATAGACGGGTCGCGGAGCAGCTCGGTCTTGAAGTCCTCTATCCGCGTGCGAACCGACGGATCGGGGATATGAAAGGTCAATACCTGGTCCTTATTAAACCCGAGATCTTTTGTCAGCATATAATGAAGCTGCCGGTAAAGGATAGCCGATCCCGACATGAGCACGATCGTGATGACGAACTGGAAGGTCACCAGCGATTTGCGGAACAGCACCGTGGAATGTATATCTCCCTGCTGTCCCTTCAAAGCGGGGATGGTGCGGAACCCGGAAAGGAACAGGGCCGGATAGATGCCTCCCGTCAGCCCCACCAGCAGGGAGAACAACGCCAGCACCGCAAGGGTAGGGGCCGTCCCAAATTGCCAGAGGGAGAGTGTCTTTCCCGCCAGGACATTAAAGACAGGGATCAGCATCCCCGTCGCTATCGCCGCGATCACCGCCGCGATAAACGTAAACGTGATGGACTCCGTCAGGAACAGCGCGATCAGCTGCCCCCTGCCCGATCCAACCACCCTCCGGACCCCGATCTCTTTTACCCGGACCGAGGAACGCGCCGTCGCCAGGTTTATATAATTGATGACGGCGATGAGAAGGACAAGCAGGGCCACGGCGGAGAACAGGTAGATATACCGGATATCGCTGTTGCGGCTGATCTCATAGTCGAGATTGGAATGCAGATGGATGGAAGACAGCGGCTGCAGCTGCATATGATATTTTATTTCCCCGGGTACGGATGATTGCATCGCGGCCTTGAGATATCTGTCGAAGAATGCAGGGAGCTTTGCCTCCAGCCGGTGCACATCCGTTCCCTTACGTAAAAGCACATAGGTATAGAGATAGGACTGCTGCCAGTTGTCCGTCGGGATATTGGGCATCGCGCGCAGTGCGCTGAATTGAAGATGGGAATTGAGGGGGATGTCTTCGATCACGCCCGTGACCAGGCTGGGCGCGTCCTGCTGGAAAGCGATCGTTTTATTCAGCGCGTCTTGTGCCCGGCCAAAGAGCTTTTCCGCAAGGGTCCGGGTCAGGACGATGGTATGCGGGTTGGACAATGCCTGCCGGGAATCGCCGGCTATGAACGGATAATGAAAAATGTCCAGCAGCGCGTTGTCCGCGAACAGCACATCCGGTACCGGGATCTTTTTCTCGCCGTAGATCAGGACGCCACCTCCTTCGGGGTCGATCCGCGCCGCGGACTCTACCTCGGAATAGTCCTTCTGCAGGGCCGGACCAAACGGCGCAGGCGTAATAGCCAGCCGGAACTGCCCTCCCGACCATTCCCCCGAATGGACCACGCGATAGATGCGATCCGCATTGACGGAGGACCGGTCAAAGCTCAATTCATCGGCTATATACAAGGCCATCAGCCAGAAGACCGATAGTCCAACGGCCAGTCCGGCGATATTTATAGCCGTATAAACTTTATTCTTTCGCAGGTTGCGCAGGGCGATCCGAAAATAACTTTTTAGCATACCCATCCTTCTTCTCAATCCATGCCAGTATGGTAAATAGTTGATCTGCATCTTTTTGTATTGTAGCCATTCTAAAGATACAGTTCATTTTCAATACAGTATTGTCCGTTTTCGATACATTTGAGGTCACAACCTACAGCATGGATACCAGGAGAGAGTTTCTTAGAAAATCGTTATTATTATCCGGTGCCGCCGGTCTTTCTTCTTTCTTACCCGCCTCCATACAACGGGCATTGGAGATCGACCCCGAACTGGGCAGCACCTTCCTCGACGCGGAACATATCGTCATCCTGATGCAGGAGAACCGTAGTTTCGATCATTGTTTTGGGTCTCTGCAAGGCGTACGGGGTTTTAACGACCCCCGGGTGCATATCCAGCCCGATCAGAAACCCGTATGGTTCCAGACCAATGAGAAGGGAGAGGTCTATGCGCCTTTTCGCCTGGATATCAAGGATACAAAGGTGACCTGGATGGGCTCGCTGCCGCATTCCCGGGCCAGCCAGGTCGATGCCTATAACAAGGGAAAATATGATCAGTGGCTGATCGCCAAATGTTCCGACAATGAAAAATATGGAAAGATGCCCCTGACCCTGGGACACTATACAAGGGAGGATCTGCCCTTTCACTATGCGATGGCCGATGCCTTTACCATCTGTGATCAGAACTTTTGTTCGGCGATGACCAGCACCACGCCCAACCGTTCGTTTTTCTGGACCGGTAAGATCACCTACGAAGAGAACGGCCTGCAAAAGGCGAATATCCGCAATAGTGATTATACGCCTGCCAGGCTTCCCTGGCACACCTTTCCCGAGCTGCTGGAAGACAGCCATATCTCCTGGAAATTTTATCAGAATGAGCTGGACTGTGTGGGCGGCTTCAAAGGAGAGGAGCGATCCTGGCTTTCCAATTATGGCTGTAACCCCCTGGAGTCCTTTGCCGCCTATAATGTCAAGTTTGCATTCTGGTATGTTTGGAGCCTGAAGAACCAGGTGGAGGCCCTGCCGGATCAGATCGCCCAATTGCAACGGGCAAACCCTTCCGGCGAAGAAGCCATTCGGAAGAACCGGGAGGCGATCCGTAAGAAGCAGGAAGTGCTGGATACCGCAAAGGCCGAATTGAAGGAATGGGATCCGGCGAATTTCGACAAACTGACGGAGCGGGAGAAAAACCTTCATCACAAGGCTTTTGTTACCAACTCGAAGGATGAAAACTATCGCACTCTTGCTTCTTTAAAATATGCTGATGGCGATAAAGAACGGCAGATGACGGTTCCGGGCGGCGACATCCTGTATCAATTTGGAGAGGATGTACGCGATAATAAGCTGCCGGCGGTCTCCTGGATTGCAGGCCCGCAAAATTTTTCGGATCACCCCAGCGCTCCCTGGTACGGAGCCTGGTATGTTTCGGAGATCCTGGATATTTTGACCGAAAATCCCGAAGTATGGAAAAAGACCATTTTTATTGTGACCTATGACGAGAACGATGGTTATTTCGATCATATCCCCCCCTTTTCCATACCCGATTCGAATCTCCCCGGTACCGGAAAATGCTCCGCGGGGATCGATACGGAGATCGAACAGGTACGGCTGAACAATGAGCTGCAACAGGGTATTCCAAAAAACCAGGCCCGGGAGGCGCCCGTCGGGCTTGGTTTCAGGGTTCCCATGCTGATCGCCTCTCCCTGGAGTCGCGGCGGCAAGGTCTGTTCCCAGGTATTCGACCATACCTCGACCCTCCAATTCCTGGAGACCTTTCTCAACAAAAAATTCAACAAGAATATCCGGATGGATAATATCAGCGAATGGAGGCGCACGATCTGTGGCGACCTCACCGCCGTATTCAGTCCTTTTGAGGAAAAGCCGCTGGAAAAGCTCCCGTTCCTGAGCCGGCAAAAGCATTTTGAAGCCATCTACAATGCCAAATTCAAGGAAGAGCCTTCCGGCTATCGGCCGATCACCCATGCGGAGATCGTAAAATGGCAGGAGCAACCCGGTACGATCAACCTTATGTCGCCGCAGGAGGCGGGTATCCGCCGGTCCCCCTCGCTGCCCTATGAATTATATGTGGATGGCAAATACGACACGGAACATAAACAACTGACGCTGGCGATGGAAGCCGGCACGGGTCTTTGGGGTAAGAAAGCGGCAGGCGCTCCCTTTACCGTCTATGCACCGGGCAAATATACCGATGCAACGGGATCGGATACGGGGAGACAATGGTCCTTCGCGGTAAAGGCGGGTGACAGGATCACCTATGACTGGCCATTGGATGCGTTTGCTGATCACCGCTATCATCTTCGGGTATATGGTCCCAATGGATACTACCGCGAGCTGAAGGGCGCCGGCAATGATCCGTTACCGGTCATCGATTGTCTGTACGAGCGCAATGCATTGACCCAAAAGGCAACGGGGAACGTGCTGCTTCGGATCGTCAACCCGCAACCGCAAAAAAAGAGTATGATAGAGATCAAAGACAATGGATACGGGATGAATAACCGGACCGTTGTCCTGAACGAGGCTACGCAAAATGTCGTCCTTTCTCTTGACAAGAGCTATGGCTGGTATGACTTCAGCATCAAATTGCCTGGCGTAGATGCTTTCGAACGCCGTTATGCGGGTCGTGTCGAGACGGGGAAAGAAAGTTTCAGCGACCCTGTTATGGGAAGAGTATAATCACTCATTCAAACCCCTTTGGATGTTGTTTATTATAGGGCGTCGCATCCTGGAAGGCCTTTGCAAAAGCCAGCAGCAGCGCTTCACTATACAACCTCCCCCCGATAAAGCTTATGCTCCCCGGCATCTCGCCGTTCCGGTAACCAACCGGTAGCGTTACCGACGGATGGCCCGTCAGATTTGTAATGGCCAGCTGATCTCCTGTCTCCGGCGGCGCAATGATGATATCATACTGGCTCAGCAGCGGATCGACCTTCTGCATGATCGCCGTCCGCATCCGGCAGGCATTTACATACTCGACGGCCGGGACAAAACGCGCCGTCCGGAATACATTCGGCCACCGGTCCTTATTCTGCTGTACCATCTCGTCATCCCGGTTACTGCGCGTGAGCTTGTCAAAGGCGGCGGCCGACTCCACCCCGATGATCAGTGACAGGATATCGTTGCCCCGGAGATCGTCCGGGAAATCGAAAGGGGTGATATGCGCCCCCAGCTTCTTCAATATGAGCAGGGTCTGTTTCTCCGGGCTGTTTTCCGGAAGGGTGTCGATATAGTTGCGGGCATAGGCGATCCTTAACTTTGCCAGATCGACCTTCCCCGTATAATTAAAGGGCATGGTGCGCGACGAGGCATCCACGCTATCACCTCCATGGATATACGTAAAAACGATGGCGGCGTCTTCCGCGCTCCGGCAGAGGGGGCCTACCTTGTCGGAGCTCCAGCATAGCGCCATACAACCCGTACGGGCGATGCTGCCGAAGGTCGGTCGCAGACCCGTGACGCCACAACGCATGGAAGGGTCCACGATGGAACCATAGGTCTCCGTCCCGATGGCAAAGGGTACGAGGCCCGCTGCCGTTGCCGATGCGGAGCCTGCCGAGCTTCCGCCCGATCCCGTCGCGAGGTTCCAGGGGTTGCGGGTCAGTCCGCCAAACCAGACATCATCCATCGCCAGCTCGCCAAGGGATAATTTGGCAACCAGTATAGCTCCTGCCAGGGTCAGTTGGTCGGCAACATAACAGGTGCGGTTGATCACCTGGTCCTTATAAGGAGGCGTACCCCAGGTGGTGTGATAGCCTTTCACCGCAAAGAGGTCCTTTATCCCATAGGGAATGCCCTGCAACGGACTGGTATAGATCCCTTTGGCAAGATCGGCATCGGCCCTGGCGGCCTGTGCCAGCGCGCTGTCTTCCGTCAGCTCGATGACGCAATGCAGGATGGGTCCGTATTTTTTCAGCCGGGCGATAAAGAATTTTGTGAGCTCCACCGAGCTGATCTTCTTTCTTTTTAACAGGGAAGCCAGTTCGGGGATGGAATAATAGGCCAGGTCGTTGCGATTTGCCGGTAAGGCGACCTCACCCGGGATATTCCAATGGATGGGACGTTGTTGTCTTTCATATTGCGTACCCGGAAGAAGGGGATCAAAACCCAGGGACAGGGGAACGTCATTTGGCAGGTCATGCTGGTGCAAATATTGATACAGGCGGAGGTTATCTTTTAATCCGCCGAGGATCGAATCCCGTTTGGCAGGGGAGAATTGCAGATCAAACATCTTTTCGGCGCCTATAATGGCAGAGGTATCCTGTGCGAACAATCCACCCTTGATCAGCAGCATCGACAAAAGCAACGGAAAATATCTTTTACTACCCATATGCAGGTTTTAATGTGTTTTGGCGGTATAAATTAGCGAAAAAACGGAAAAAGCCTGTAACATTCGTATTTTCTTCCCGTCATCTTACAGGTAATGTCATTAGAAGTATTCAAACAGCGCATTTTGCCCATGAAGGATAAGCTCTTCCGGTCTGCCTTCCGTCTGCTTCGGAATGTGCAGGAGGCCGAGGATGCCGTCCAGGACGTGATGGCCGGGGTCTGGGCCAAAAGGGACCAATGGGGAGAATGGCAGAGCCTGGAGGGATACTGTATGACGGCCACCCGCAACAACTGCCTGGACCGGCTTCGTAAAAAGAGGGTCGTGCCGGTACAGGTGGAAAAGGCCCGGGAGGTCAGCAGCACCGAAAAAGACCCTTACGAAAAGATCATGGGCAAGGAAATACTATACCGGATAAGAAAATGCCTGGACGAGCTCCCGCAAAACCAGCAAATGGTCGTTCGTCTCCGGGAGATGGACGGATTCAGCTACAACGAAATTGCGGAGATCCTGGACATGAGCATGGAACAGGTCAAGACCAACCTGTTCCGGGGGAGGAACGCCATCAAAAAACAAATCATCAAAGAAGGGGAACCATGGAACACGAAATAGTAAAAGCCCTGCTGGACAAATACTGGCTGGCAGAGACCACTGTGGAGGAAGAAAAGGCCCTGGCCGCTTACTTCCGGCAACCGGATACCGACCCCCGGCTGGAGCCCTTCCGCGACCTGTTCGCCTATTTTGAAGAAGAGGCGAAGATCACCCCGGGCGAGGATTTTGAAAGCCGGATCCTGGAACGGATCCTCCGGGAAGAGCAACCATCCGTTCAGCAACGGCCCGTCCGCCGGCTCAGTATGAGCTATGCCGCCGCCGCCGCCGTGATCCTCTGCATCGGGATCGCTCTTATGTACCAGCCCAAATCCCGTGTCTCCGTAGCCGGGACCTCCGTCGCCGCGACCCCGGCTGCGGGTGAGATCAGGGATACCTATGATGACCCGCAACAGGCCCTGGCTGCCATCCGGCACGCCCTGCTGACGGCATCCGTCCGCATGAACCAGGGAAAAAACATTACAAAAAAGAACATGGATCGCCTTAGCGATACCTGGCAAAAAACAAAAAATTTATGAAAACAGCGTTCCGCCAACTCATCCCCCGCCTCCCACGGATCGGTCTCCGTTCCTTTATGATCCTTCTTCCGCTTCTCTGCTGGGGAGCCGGCGTCTTCGCCCAGGACGATGCGATCGGGAAGTTCTTTGGCAAATATATCGACGACAGCCGTTTTACCGTCGTTTCCTTTAGCCCGAAGATGTTCCGTCTCCTTTCAAAGGTCAATTGGGATACGATCCCAAGCAATGTAAAACAAAGCGTAAGCAAACTGCAAAGCCTCCGCATATTAAGCACGGAGACCACCCCGCAGCAATTCTACAACGAAGCGCTGGCCCGTATCGACCGCAAACAATATGAGGAGCTGGTCACCGTGAGGGACAAGAACCAGAACGTCCATTTCCTGATCAAGGCAGAAGGCGACAAGATCCATGAGCTGCTTATGGTCGCCGTGGACGAACGCGAGTTCACCCTAATGAGCTTTGTGGGCGATATCGACCTCGACGCGATGTCCCGGCTATCCAGCTCCATGAATATCAGCGGCATGGAGGGCCTAAAAAACGCCAAACGCAAGAAATAATCAACCGAAAAAATCACCCAAAATTTATTTTATGCAAAAGTTCCTGTTACCTGTCGCCTTTGTGATAACAAGCCTCTCTTCCTGTGCCCAGCAGTCACACCTGGATAAGTTCTATCAGAAATACCACTCCACCGACGGTATAACCTTCTCCGCCGGCACCTCGTCGGGCGGCAGTATAAACATGTCCGGTGACTCCGGCACCAACATTTCCATCGATCCCTCTTTTCTGCTCAACGCCAATTTCTCCGGTAATAGCGGCGGAACGGACAACAACTGGATGAGAAAGGTCACCAATCTCCGTCTCCTGATCCTCAACGGCGAAAAGAACCCCGGCGCCGAACAGCAATGGACCGAGCTGGAAGGATCGCTGCGCCAGGACGGATTTGAAGAGCTGATCACCGTCCGGCACGGGAAGGACAGGTTCCGGCTGCTGTCAAAAGAAGGCCAGGGCGATATAAAACAAATAGCCCTCCTTATCGCCGGTAAAGAGGGTGGCGGCCTCTTCTTTCATTTCAAGGGGCACTTCACCGAAAAAGATATGGATCGTATGCGGTCCGCTCTTCAAGAGCATGACAGCCAATGATCTGAACTTGATCAAGGTCAAAACTTACAATTTGTAAGTGTTTTTACTTAGCCCTCTTCGGCCATTTTTTAAACAAATCCTTTTATCTTGTCATTAAGTTATCATTCAATCCTGGCTTTGGCCCTTCTGAGTAGCCCCTAACATTGTGACCTGTCTCACCCTATCTATCATTTATAACTTAATGACAACATTATGATCAGGATTCTATTAGCTGATGATTATACGATCATCAGAAAAGGGGTCAGACAAATCCTTACCCAGGCCTACCCGAATGCACTGATCGAAGAGGTGGAGGAGGGCGAAGAATGGACCGAAAGAGTAAAAGGCAGCCCCTGGGACATGATCATCTCGGACCTTCCTACGCCCGCCCGCGGAGGGTTGGGTGCGCTGCAGCAGATCCGGCAGGACTTTCCGGGTCTGCCCGTCCTGATACTCAGTCTTTATACAAAGGAGCATTATGCCTTCCGGGCCCTCCAGGCAGGCGCCAGCGGCTACCTGGGAAAGGATGCCGCGCCCGATGAGCTGATCTGGGCCGTCCGGCAGATCTTATCCGGTAAAAAATATATTGCGATCCCATCGGAAGAAAATTAGCCGGTTAGCCTTAATTTAGGTGAGACAACGTCCATTCAAAACGCAAAAAAAGTCACCTGGATTATGGCAAAAACACAACCGCCGGCACCCGACAACGGGCATTCCGCATCCGTCAACGATCATTCCCGCCGGAACTTCCTCAAAAAAGGGCTTATTACCGCTGCAGGCTTCTACATCGTCCCCCGTCATGTATTGGGCGGGAAGGGCTTTACGGCCCCGAGCGACCGGTTGATCGTAGCCTCCGTAGGCATCGGGGGGAAGGGGGAATCGGATATCAATTACATCTTTGGCAGCGGACAGGCGGATATTGCCGTCCTCTGTGACGTGGATGATCGCCGTGCCGCCACCATCCGGGCAAAGTTCCCCTCCGCCCGGTATTATAAGGACTACCGGCAGATGCTCGATAAGGAACACAAGCATATCGACGGCGTCACGATCTCCACGCCCGATCATATGCATGCCGTCATCGGCATGGCAGCCATGCAGCTTGGCAAACACGTATATATCCAAAAACCGCTGGCGCACGATATCTATGAGGTCCGTATGCTGACCGAGGCGGCCAGCCGGTATAAAGTGGTGACACAGATGGGTAACCAGGGCGCCAGTGGTGACGGGGTCCGTCAGCTGGTCGATTGGTACCGGGCCGGTGTCGTCGGCGATATCACCGAAGTATATTGTTTTACAAACCGGCCTGTATGGCCGCAGGGCATTCAATGGCCCGATAAAAAAGCGGAGGTACCGGCCGAGCTGGATTGGAATCTCTGGCTGGGGACGGCGCCGTATAAGGATTATGTGGACAACCTCGTCCCCTTCAACTGGCGGGGATGGTGGGACTATGGCACAGGGGCGCTGGGGGATATGGGCTGTCATATCGTGGCTCCCGCCTTCCAGGTCCTGGGTCTGGGTTATCCCACCGAGGCGGAATGCAGCGTAGGCGGCGTGTATGTAGGAGAGTTCAAGGCGGGTTATTTCCCCGATAGCTGTCCTCCTTCCTCCCATATTACGCTCAAATTCAAAGGCGCCCCCGGGAAGCCCGATGTAAAGCTGCACTGGATGGATGGCGGCATACAGCCCGAACGTCCGGCCGAGCTGGGCCCCTCCGAGATCTTTGGCGATGGCGACAACGGTACCTACTTCCTGGGCACGAAGGGAAACATGATGTGCGCCACCTATGGCCGCGATCCGCAGTTGCTGCCTACTTCCCGGACCGCACAGACCGTCGTGCCGCAAACCATTGCCCGGGTGCCCGGCGCCGATATTACCGGGCATTATACCGCCTGGGTCGAAGCCGCCAAGGCAGGATATGGCAGCGACAAGGAAAAGAACCTCAGCTCTAATTTTAAGGTCGCGGGTCCTCTCACCGAAACGGTGCTGATGGGTAATCTCGCGATCCGCAGCTATAATCTGCGCAAACCCGGTCCCGGCGGAAGAGGCAATGAATGGACCTATCCCGGCCGTCATATCAAGCTGCTTTGGGACGGGGATAATATGAAGATCACCAATTTCGACGACGCGAATCAATTTGTAAAAAGAACCTACCGCGAGGGCTGGAGCCTGGGTATATAAAAAAAGGAACCCGGTCATGCGACCGGGTTCCTTTTTAGATCTTTTTTGAATCTTTTTTATTAGCTAAACAATCCGCCCTTTTTCAACATGCGGACGCCTTCGCCAACCTTGAAACCGTTCTGATAGATCTGAATGGTATAGATCCCCTGCTGGAAACTGGCATTCGGAGTAAAGGCAAATTCTACTTTTTTCATCTTTGCGGAATCCAGTTCGACGGGTACCTTGGCCGTAAACGATTTGTCCCCTTCATCACGGGTTGTAAAGGTTCCCGAGCCCGTCGAATCTGCCACTATATTTTTGCCGTCCGGGCCGGTGATACAGACAAACATATCCGTCTTCCCGGACTGCGCGATGCGGTTGTTTACATCAAAGGATATGACCAGCTTATTGACGCGTTTTGCCGTGGTCGTTACCTTTTCTTTCCCATTGCTCTTTACCGAAACCGGCACGATGGCAATATTGGAAGCGTTGAGTGTAGATGCGATATCCACTTTCTTTTCAAGTTCTGTTTTAACAGCCGTCGTGGAAGAAAGATCCGCGCTAAGCGTCGTAGTGTCCTGGATCAGGGCAACCTTATCCTGGGTCAGGGTCTCCTTGTCATGCGAGAGACTGGCGATCTGCTGTTCCATGTCGCCGATCTTTGTATTCAAATCGCCGATCATTTCCTGCGCCTTTGCGAGATCGGCGGCGCTGGCATTCTTCTTATTGAGGAGGCTGCGGATGGCTGCTTTTCTTTTGGAGATATCGCTGTTGCTTTTCGCAAGTTTTGTTTTTAGGGAGGCACTGATGCCGGACATCGAATCGAGACGTACCAGCGCTTCATCAAAGCTTTTCTGGACGGCTTCTTTATCGCTTGTCGTTTTTGCGATCTGTGCCTGGTTCTGTGTTTGGACGGCTTCCGTCTTATTGTTATTTACAAGCAGGTATCCCCATGTGCCCACAAATCCAATGGCCAGGACTCCTATAATAATATTCTTTACATTCCTGCCTGTCGTCGGCGTTTCAGGATCGCTGTTGGTATAATGTGAAGTGCTCATAATAATAATGTTTTAAAATAAACAAATGGAATAGGTAGCTACGAGAGTAGTAAGCCCATTACCGTGCCAGTATTACTATGAAGTGTTAAAAGAAAGCCAATGCCAGAGCGGGAAGACCGGCTGCCCTTATGTTTCCAGGTCAAAATAAATTTTATAAAACTGCTTCTGCAGCTTTTCATCATATCCTTTTTCGATCAGCTCCCGGTCCCCATGAATATAGATATGAAAGTTCTTGTCCAGCTTGAGCACGCTTTTAAAGACCCGGGCCTGTTTCTTTACCGCCTGCCGGGAGATATCGAATTCATCCACCTGGTCCAGGGCATTGTTTTCGCGGTACTGCTCGTCATATTTCCGAAAGGATTGAATAAGATCATCGTGATGAAGCACCTCGGTCTCGAACTCTGATTTATTAAAACTGTCATGGGTCTTGAAATAATCCATCGACCGGTTCAGGATGTCTATCTGCTCGGTCTTTGATACGTCAAATTCACCGGGCAGGTGTTTTGTCACATAGTTTTTTGTGATGGTCAGAAAGCCCTGCGTTTGTGCAAATTCGTTTTGCCGGATCAGTACCCCCAGGAACTTGTCCTTCCAGTATTGCGCCTCTTCCCCCTTGCCGTTTGTATCGTAGATCAGCAGCTCGAATCCCTGATCGGCTTCCTGGTTGAGGATCAGACATCCCTTGTCGATCCGGGACAGCTCGACCCCTTCCTTTAACCGGATCTCAAGATCGACATCGGCATCCGCGCTGTCCAGCCGGGGATCGACCTCCGCAAACAGGGATCGGGTCTCGGCCTTGAAGAGCCCGATGGCATCCACCGGCCGGTCTTCGATGAGGATGTTGCTGAAATAAGTGACATACAGTTCGCCCGGTTTGATCTTTGGATGCAGCGATGACTCATAAAGATGGGTGGCGATCTTTACAGACTGTGCATGAAAGTCCGACGGCTCGGCGAACAAGGTCTTTACGAATTGGTATACTTCGTTGAAGTCCAGGGAGGAGGGGTGGGTGAATGCATATCGTTCGTGACAGTTGGGCCAGCGGCTTAACAGCGCCTCCGAGATCTTTATCCGAACCTCTTTGCCGGGCGCGTGGCCGCCACCCGATAATAATAAAGATTGGCCATTCTGCTTATTGCCCGTATAGTGAACTGTCAGTTGATCTAATGTCGCTGCCGTAAAATTCATGGTAAAAAACAACAAAAGTAATCATAACTTTCACCCGCTATGAAATGGGACCGCCCTTTTTTAATAACCCTGGTATACAGCCTCTTCACGCTTCTTTATACGGTATATATCGTCCGCCATTCCGGTCATTCCGGCAAGGCTGCGGGTCAGGCCTGGCGTTATTTCCTTGGATTTTTGACGATCGGCGGCTATCTCTTCTTTATCTTCCTGGGGCTGCTGTACCGGTCGAAGAACTGGGGCCTGCTCTTGCTTCTGCCGCTTGCCGTCCTGGTAGCGGCCATCCTGACCGGGTTCATCCTGGTGGGGCTTTTACGGATAGGAGGGGGCGATCTGCTGGACCGGGATGAGGCCGATATGATCCTGGCGGCCGTGCTTTTTCTGACCGGGGCGATCTATGCCCGGAAATGGATCCGGCCTGGGAAAGCCACTCGAAAAAAGTAAAAAATACCCAGAAGCTCAATTGCCATACCCAATAAGACAAATGGTTTGCTGGACAGGCTTTTACATCGTTTAAAAAATACGCATACCCCAGGGCGGTCAAATTTATCCAGTGACTTATGCAATAAAAAGCGTTGTAATTCCTTTTTATTAGGTTATCATATTTAATCCAATCCCTATCAGAAGAAACCATTAGTTTAAAACCCAATATTATGAAACCCAAACCCTGCACAACCTGTAATTTTTCCCGGCGATCCATGTGGTGACAAGAGTGCAGCATCTTTCCGGTGCTGCCGGCGCAACAGTTCCTGTAGTCGCATTTGTCACGGTCTCCTTACCAGGATCGTCCTTCCGCTTCTTATAGTGTACCTGTTGCGTATGATTGGATGGACACCCACGTTGTGTTATATAAATCCCGTATGCTATGACCCCGCCCATGAACAATAAAGACATATTTAGGAATCTGTTGACAGCCTGCCTGCTTTTTCTGCTGGGCGCTCCGGCCGTCGTCCGGGCTTCTCCGGGGAAGGCGCTGCCTCCCTATATTGTCGACATTGTTGTGATCACCGACAATCAGATGGCGGATGGCAGCCATAATGATATCGTACAGGTAACAGTATACGATGCAGGATTGCCTGGAAACCCAGTGGCGAACGGCGTGACGGTTAACTTCAAGCTGCAGGGGGCGACGGCCAGTAACTCATTGACCACAAATTCATCAGGGATGGTCGTCTACCCCGTGAACAATACGACGGTCGGGGTGACAGATCTCTCCATTACCGTCAATGGGATAACCCAGCATCAATCCCTCAATTTTATCGCCGGTCCTCCGAGCGCCAACCCTCCCGGCAATCCGCCGGGTAGTACCTCTTTTACAGTTATACAGGACAACGCGGCCGCCGATGGCTCCAGCCAGGACCAGGTCATGGCGCATATTTCCGATCAGTTTGGCAACTCGGTCGGCGCAGGCGTCTCGGTGGTGTTTACGCTGACGGGCGGGGTGACCTTCGGTACGGCCATTTTCCAGCCGAACAGCAGCACCACGACCTATACGGGGACGACGGATGCCAGCGGCAATATCGTCTTACCGATCACCAGCACAAAGCTGGGAGACCTGGTCGTCCACGCGATACTCAACGGGGTAGAGATCGGCAATACCAGCCCGCAAACGGTTCATTTTGTAAAGCCTCCCCCGAGCCCGAACCCGCCAAACTCTCCCAATCCTCCGGCGAGTCCGTCGAATCCGAACGGGAGCACCAACTTTTTTATCACACTGGATGACCAAATAGCCAACGGTTCCGCGACAGATAAAGTAAAGGCGCATATTACGGATGCCGTCGGTAATTCCAGCGGCGCCGGCGTACAGGTGACCATCACTATTACGGGTAATGGTACGGCCGCCGGACAGGCACAGCTTCCGGGCAATGTGACGACGATCGTCGTGACCACCGATGCGAATGGCGATGTGGAAGTACCCATCACCGATACAAAGACGGGTACGGTAGAGCTCAGCGCCTCGATCATCGATGCGACGACGACCCTGCTGACACAGATCCATGGCAGTACTCAGACCGTCACGTTTGTGGCGGGTCCGCCGTCTGCCAATCCGCCGAGTTCGCCCAATCCCCCTGCCAGTCCGTCGAACCCGAACGGCAGCACCAATTTTTATATCACACAGGATAACCAGGTCGCCGATCTTGTCCAGCAGGACAAAGTAAAGGCGCATATCACCGACGCCTTTGGCAATGCCGTCGGCGCCGGCGTACAGGTAACGATCACGATCACCGGCAATGGCACGGCCGCCGGACCCGCCGAACTTCCGGGTAACGTAAAGACGATCACCGTAACGACCGATGCCAACGGCGACGTGGAAGTGCCGATCATCGATACAAAGGCGGGTAAGGTAGAGCTCAGCGCCACGATCATCGACCCGGTGACCTCGCTGGTGACGGCCATTTTGGGAAGTACTCAAACGGTCACTTTTGTGGCAGGACCCGCCGTTCCTTCGGCGCCCCTGGCGCCTTCCGGGACGGGTTCGCAGTTATCCGTCACCCAGAATTTCCGGATAGCCGACGGCTCACAGGTAGACAGCGTACTGGCGCATATCACCGATAAATATGGCAACCCGGTAGCCGGCGCCCTGGTGACATTCTCTATAACGGCGGGCGGTACGGCCACGGCAGGCGCAGCGCTGGTCGGCACGGTTACCTTAGCAACAGATGCCAACGGGAATATAGAAATAGCGATCAATAGCAACACACCCGGTACGGTGTTTATCAATGGTGCGCTAAACCTGACCGACCTGGTCGATGGCAGCTACCAGACGGTAACCTTTGATAATGCACCGGATGTAAATAATCCACAGACCCAGCTGATCGTAGTGGTGTATGAGAATATTGCAGACGGAACGAGCACAACGGCCGTAAAGGCCCATGTAGTAGACCAGGGCGGTAATATCATGGTCGGCCAGGACGTGACCTTTGCCATGGACTCCGGCACGGCGACGATCGTGACACCCCAACCGGTTCAGACGGACGCCAACGGCGATGCCTTTATCTCGATCACCAGCACAAAAACCGGTTTTGTCCTGATCACGGCGACGGTGGGTAATAAGGCGATCACCTATGGCAGCCCGGCAAGAGTGAAATTCGTACCGATCAATATATATGTTCCAAGGGTATTTACCCCCAACAACGACGGTAACAATGATGTGCTGAAACCTATCCTGGTGGGCATCGCGACCTTCCATTATATGAATGTCTATAACCGCTGGGGTAACCTGGTCTTTACGACACAGGATCCGACGCGGGGTTGGGACGGAACTTTCAAGGGCGTTGCACAGCCGGTAGAGACCTACCTGTGGATCGCCGAAGGCGTCGACATCGAAGGGAAGACGATCGTGCAGAAAGGGATGACGTCGCTGGTCAGATAGGTAGTAAGCGTTTTATATAAAATACTAAAATCCAATATCCAGATGAGGAAGATTTATGTCATATTGATACTCTTTTTGTTCTCGGGCCTCGCCCGCGGACAGGAGATCAATTTCTCGCGGGTGCAGGATATGACTGTCTGGTACAACCAATCCCTTAAAACCGATAAGCTAAGTAGTTTAAAGTTAAATTATAGAAGCGTTCAGTATGGCGGACAGATCGCCTACAACAGCGTGGCCGCCCTTTTCGACATGCCCCTGTTATCAAAAGAAGGAAAAGACAAACCCAACTCCGGTTATTTCAGTCTGAGCGCCGGCGCCGCCTCCGATAAATCCAACGATGGCATCCTGAATAACACCCTTGGTATGATGGGCCTGTCTTATGCAGTGCCCATCGGTCGTCATGAGACCTATCTTGCCCTTGGATTCCAGGCGCAATATTATCAAAGCCAGTTAAATGTCGGCGGCGTGGCGAACGCATTCGGCGATCAGTACGACGCCTATGGTCCCATCGAAGGAGCGCCCAGCAGCGACCGTCTGGCCAGCGGATGGTCCTATGGTCATTTTAATATCAATACCGGCGTCTCGGTCTTCAGCAATGGCCGCTATGATAAATGGTACCTGGGCGCCTCCGTTATGCAGGTCAATCAACCTTATTCCTATAAAATTAAGTCGGACTCCACCCGTCTCAAACCGGATGTAGGCATCCAGGGAGGATACCGGTATACGACACAAACAGAAGATGAAGTGGCCTTCTATATGTCGATGAGCTGGCAGGGGCCCGCCTACCGGCATTATTTTGACTTTGCCTATACAAAGGCGGTCCCGGGAGTAGCCGGAGGCGCCGCCATAGGGCTGGGATTGGGCTACCGGTACAACGATGCGATCATTCCCAATCTCGAGCTACGGTACCAGAAAATGATACTTGGATTTTTATATGATGTAAATATTTCGACGATCAGCGCGTCAGGCATTGCCCGTAATGGGATGGAAATGGCGTTGAAGATTGACTTTTAAAACTAACCCCAATGAAAAAGGTGACGAAGGTAATTATTTGTTTGACCGGTTTGTTCCTGATCGCCCTCGGGACCCTGAAGGCGCAGGACAATGCGAAAGCCGCTGCAGATTCCTCGCGGCCCGTGATCGCCGCCCCCGACAGCACTACGCCGCCGCCCCGGGATACTGTGTCTCAAACTCCTGCCTCCGCCGGGGATAGTACGGCCCTGCCGAAGGACACGACTGCCGCACCGACGCCCGATAACGCGGCCAGTCCGGCTGCTGCAAGCGATACGAGCACAAAGACGCAGCCCGATCCTGCCGCCACGACCTCCGTCACGTCACCCGATAACGCGGCCTCCGCAAAATCTGCCGGTGATACAACCTCGCAGGAAAGGACACCCGATCCTGTCCGCAAGCTGGACACCCGCTGGTTTATCTCACCCCTGCTAAAGCTGCAGTTCCAGGACTTCGCCTTCCTCGAAAAGAACCGGAAGGGATATCTCAGCGATGCCAATAACCTGCCTTTTTTCAGCCGTGGCAATGCCTCCTTTGCCGCCTCGGCCTATAAAAATATTACGGGACGTCTGTCGCTCAGCGCCGATCTGGGTCTGAGCTTTGGACATGTGACGAATGATAACGTCCTGATCAGCCAGACAAAATCAAAGACCTATAACCTGCTCAATGCAGCCCTGTATTATCACCTGCTGGCCGCCTCCTACCGGCTCCAGCCCTATATCACGATCGGATTCAACGACATCATCAACGATGCCTCCTATATGAGCGCACCTATCGGCATCGGCGCCAAGTTCAACTCCCGGAAGGTGATGGTGCTGGGACAGATCACCTATGGATATGGGATCAGCAAGAATATATCGAATACGACGATGTACTCGATGGGTGTCTATATCCCGATCAACAGCAAGAAACATAAACAGCTGGACAGCCTCGATAACACGCCCTATAACCGCCCGGGAAAAGATGATGCGAAAAAGAAGGATACGGCCAATAAGAACGGCAGCGTGGTCAATAACATCTATATCACCATCAATATGGACTCGGTGTTAAAGGCAAGAGGCCTGGACGGCGCCGACGGCGCCGATGGCCGCTCCGCCCGGAAAAAGAGCGACGACGGGGATGAGGACGATGCCGATGCGTCTTCCGGCAGCGGCGGGAAGAAAAAACGCCACGGCAGCGGGCTCCGCTCCTCCATGAACCTGGAAGACTTTAGCTTCAACGATTTCCGTATGGATACGGTGGACGGCGTACCCGTCATCCGGTTTGTGATCTATTTCGAGTTCAATGAATACGGGCTGACGAGCAAGGCCTTCGGGAGCATCGATAAGGTGATCGGCCATTTAAAACATAACCCCAACCTATCCGTCGAGATCAAGGGATATACGGACTCCGTGGGTACCGACCAGTATAACAATATGCTGTCCCGGAAAAGGGCCAAGATGGTGCTGGATTATATGAACAGCCGGGGCGTCCCCACCGAGCTGATGAAAGCAAAAGCCTATGGAAAGGACAACCCCGTGGCCGACAACGGCGATCCCAACCAGGCCTGGCTGAACCGAAGGGCGGAGATCATCGTTCGGGAGAAATAACGGTGACAACCGATCGAAAAAAAAGCCCTTTTTTATACGGCGTATGTAAAAAATGCTTATTATTGAATAATTATACCCCAAAAGGGGGATATTACCATAATTTTAGTTGAATTTAAATCCAATATCGATGTTGAACGGAAACATTTTCCAGCAATGGGCCCATCTGCCCCAGAATATTAAGATCAGGTGTATCGACGAATCCGGCAATGCCGTGAACCCTCTCCACCTCAATGAAGTTGACTATCTCGCCCGTTTTCAGAATAAATGCGTAGTAAATAAGGTATTCAATCAAATGGTCGCCGACAACCGCTCCGGTATCATCGAAGTATACCAGGACAGGATCGTCGTAAAGGACAACTAAGCGGTCATCCCGATTGTTGGAACGGTCATCCCGGTTAGCGCTCGCCGCGGCAGCTAGGACCCCGTTATTTTTGCGATCTCCCTTGCATAACCTGCTCCGATCGGCAATTCCCTTTCCCGGATCCATATGGATCCTTTTTCCACCCGTGTCACCTTCCCCCTGGCAACGATATAGGACCGGTGTACCCGTAAGAAATCGGGTATGGGCAGGAGCGCCTCGGTCTCTGCCATGGTCAACCGTGATAAGATCTTCTCCTCCGGCAGGACGAACTGCATGTAATTGCCCGTACTCTGGACATACAGGATGTCATCCAGCCCGACCCGCACCTGTCCATACCCGCTCTTGATAAAGATATGACCGGGCGCCGTCACGGGTCCGTTCTTTCTTTTTAATTCATAGAGCTCATAGGCCTTATGACAGGCTTTTAGAAAACGGGACTGCGAAAAAGGCTTTAACAGGTAATCGATGGCATCCAGCTCAAAGCTCTGTACCGCATGCTCGCTATAGGCAGTCGTGAATATGACCATCGGCGGATGCGGCCAGGACTTTAGGAACTCGATACCCGAGATGTCCGGCATCTTGATGTCGAGAAATAGCAGGTCCACCTTCTCCTTTTGCAGGTATCCCATCGCCTCGTATGCATTTGTAAAGACGGCGTCCAGGGACAGGAAGGGGATCCGTGCCGAAAGGCTTTTGACCACCTCCAGCGCCATGGGCTCGTCATCGATAGCGATCGCTTTTAGCATAGTAAATAAAAAAGAATTTATAGTAAAAGGTACGAATATTTCCCCCGGCCGCCCTATGGTTGGATCGCCAGCTGTACAAAGAACTCCCGTTCATCCTGGTGCACATAGAACTCATGCCGGCCGGGATAGGCGAGGTTCAGCCGGTGAAGCACATTCTTCATCCCGATGCCTGATTTGTCTTTTTCAGGATCGTCTCCTTTCCGGGTATGAACGCTATTTCTTATCTCGAAATGGATGCTCCCCGGATCACAGCTCAGCCGGATCTTTATCCAGGAGGTTTCCCGCAGGCTGATGCCATGTTTAAAAGCGTTTTCGACGAAGGGGATCAGCAGCATGGGGGCGATCTGGTGATGGCAGAAGGCCTCGTCGATCTGCGCATCGATATGGATGGCCGGAGAAGACTGTGTCCGAAGCTCCTGTAACGCGATATAGTTCTTCAGGTACCCGATCTCCTTCTCCATCGGGATCCGGTCCAGGTTATTCTCATGCAGCATAAACCGCATCATATCGCCCAGCTGCTGGATACCGGATGCCGTTTGGCCGGCATTCTCCTGTAGGGCCGTTCCATAGAGCGTATTGAGCACGTTGAATAAAAAATGCGGGTTGATCTGGCTGCGGAGGAACTCCAGGTCTGCCCTGGACTGGCCCAGCTCGGTCTCCAGGCCCCTCAGCTGGTTGATCTTATCCTTTCGCTGCTGGTAGATCAGCAGCGAGATGGGGGTGACGACAAATAACATGCCCATCCACAAGGAGAGGAAGACGGGTATCACCACATCGGGGGGATTCAGCGGGAGAAAAACGCAAAAAGGCAGGCTCCACAGCGCCGTCGACCATAGCAGCTTCCAGAGGATGCGACGGCGGAAGATCGATCTGTCCCTTTTTAGCGGGAACAGCCAGAACAGGTTGGTCAGACATACCAGCATCCCCGGGGGAAAGATGGCAAAATAGAAGAAATAAAAGGGTTCGGAATTCCCATCGAGCATGTTGAAGCTATACAGCAGCCAGCCCACCGAAAAATAGATCACGAGGATGGCGCCCACCTGGTTGGTGATCGACACGAGGTAGGATCTTTTTGCCGGATTTGCATCCATCCAGCGAATAGCCGCCTCCCGGAGGCTGGCATAGATGATGTAGGTGACGATGATAACAAACGCCTTTTTCAGCCCCATGCCCAGGATCATCGACCGCTCATCGGGTATCGAATAAAGATACGGGGTTTGATAATAGAGCGCGATGCCCCAGCCGGCGCCAAGCAATATGATCAGCAGGAAGGTGTAGAGCAGCGCCCAAAGCATCCGTTTCAACGCCTCTCCCGCCGCCCCTTCCAGCTCGATCCGCCCGGTAAGGGAAAAGTGAAGATGAAAGCTCCCTTTTTCCGGGGATTCCGCCTGCAACAGACGGGGGAGGATAAAAAGGTTCAGCCGCAGATAGCAGAGGTAGATCAGCAGCAGGATGCCGGCGCGCGGCAAAAGGATATTGAGATAGAAATTAAAGGGGATATGCGCATCCATAAAAGCCTTTGCATACCGGGCATCGATATCCGCCTGTGAGATCGAGAAGATCTTCCAGCAATTGCCGAGGATGCCTGCCACGCAAATGATCGTCACCAGGATGAGTTCGTGCTCCCTCCATCTTATTTTTATTCCTTTTGCCGTGTCGTTCATGTCTTGTTGTTTTGAACGACAAGATTAGCACAAAGGAACCCTGGTTTCCAACAAATGTGACGAAACGCCTTGAATATGTGACCTATTTGTCCGCCTTCGCGTCCGCGCTGCGCTCGTCACCCCCTTTTGTCTCCGTCCCGCTCTTTGCGGCCATCCGGCTCATGTTCTTTTTGAGGATCGCCACATATTTTTGTGCGTCTCCATTGGCCGGGTCCAGCGCCAGCAGCTTTTCGAAATAGTCGATAGCGCCCGTATAATCCTTTTGCGTATTGGCTTTATACGCTGCGATATAGCCATAGGATTCGATCAGGTGTTTGCGGTTTGTCTTATTCGTCGAGTCTTTGCCGTCTATCTCGATCAGCTTCATATACTGGGGAATGGCCATCCCGGTCGCCATCGCCGTATCGATGGCCGCATCGCTCCTTGCCCTCCAGTAATAGCCAAAGTCCTGCTCGGGATACTTTGTCTCATAGATCCCAAAGATGCTGTCGGCCAGGGGGTACTCCTTTGCCATATACCAGGCCAGCCCCCAGTTGAACAGGTCGAGGTTGGTAGCCTTGGGGCTGCCCTCGTAATATTTACCCAGCCAGAGGGCCTGGTTGCCATAATCTTTTTGCTTTTTATAGAGCTCCGCCAATTTCTTGCAATAGGCTACGCGTTTCAGGCTGTCCTTTTCCATATTCCCCGCCTTTACATAGTAGCGGACGGAGGAGTCGGGCTGGTTCATCTCATCATAGATCTCCCCCATTGTTTCATAGTCCTTCATGACAAAACCCGTATCGCATTGCTGGCTGAAATATTGTTTCATATAGCCCAGCGCCTGTACCGAGTCATGCAGCTCCTTGTAGGAATAGGCGATCAGCTTGTAAAGACGGGGCTCCGATGTCTTTCCCTGCTGGTCGATCAGTCTCCGCGCATGATCGATGGCCGAATCATATTTACGGGAGGAATAGAGCAGGTCCGTCACCAGGTAATCGTTCCGGATGCCGGGGTCGGCGGAGGCGATATAATGGTTGAGACAGTCCATGGCCTTATTGACATCCCTGAAATAATAATGATAATACAATTCATACCAGGCGGGGGCATAAGACGGATCGGCGGCGACGGCGTCATTGAAGTATTTCAGGTACATCTCCGCATTGTTCTGCGAGACGAAGATCTTGCCCAGTTTGTAGAGCGCATCGACATATTTGCTGTCCTGCGCCAATGCATCCTGGTAGGCCTTATAGGAACCCGTCCCATCCTGGAGCTTGCGATAGGCATTGCCCAGGGCGACATATAATTCCGGGTTCCGCTTGTCCCGTTTGATAGCCTTTGTCAGCAGCTGCACGGCATATTGGGCTTCGGTGGAGTCGGCTATCTGCTGTGCCCGGGCGATCGCCAGCAGGATCAGCGGATCCTTTTCCTTTGTGATCGTCAGCGCCTTTGTAAAATAAGCGGCCGCGCTGTCTTTTTTATGCTCCGCCAGGAACATTTGCCCGTATGCACAAAGGGCGAACGGCTGTTGTGCAATGGCGGCCGGCATCCGGGACAGGCTGTCATGAAGGACCTGCGCTTTGCCGTCGTGCAGGTAGACGCGCGTGAGCAGCCACCAGGCTTCCGCATTGTTCGGGTCGGTCCGGAGAAGGGATTGTAATGAATGGGCGGCCCCGTCATAGCGTTCATAATACAACATCTTCCTTGCATCCGCTATAGACTGCGCTCTGGGGCCACCCATCATAAAGAACAAAACAGCGACAAACAGCATCTTTTTCATAAATTACAATTATATTTTGGTGATAGGGTTATCCTCCATAAGGCTGTATATCCAATACCTGGATCTTCGAATCCCGGGTCAGCCAGTCGCTGATATGCCGGAACCCCGTCCAGCCGGCGACGCCACTTTCCATATCCGGGTTCACCAGGATCATATCGGCCATGATCAGCTCCGCATAGGCCAGCGTCGCCTTGACCGTATTGTTCCGGGAGATCGATGAATATTCAATGGGATGATGCAGCTTTTCTCTTAGTTGATGATAGGCCCGCAAGAAAATAGGGGAGAGGTCTTCCCGCTCCGTCCGCCCATTCTTCTGGATGGCAAGCAGATGCACCTGCGCCCGGTACTTTTTCGCCAGTACAATGGCCAGCTCCAGCTTTCGCTCCGGGAAAAAATGATGGATGGGGATCAGGATGATCTTTGTCCGGCTGAGGATGGAACCCGGTTTGGCCGTCAGGACGGGACAATTGCTCTTCCGCGCGATGGTATCGGGCTGAACGGAGCGCATCAGCGACCATCGCCGGCGGCTACGCTGTTTTCCGATAATGATCAGGTCCGGTTTTAGCATGCCGGCGCATTCGATGATCATATGCTGGATGGAATTCCCTTTCAGCACATGCGTCATGACACCGATCGAGGGATTGCTCGCCTGGATAGTCGTCTTCCACCGCTCTAATTTTTCTTCCGCTTCCCGGAACCGGTACTTATCTTTGGCCGACTTTCCCGGCCGGACCACATGCAGCAAATAAATGATCGCCCTTTCTTCCCCCACAAACCCAAGGGCCTTATTGATGGCGGTCTCCGTATTTACGGAAAAATCAACCGGGATCAGTATCTTATTAAAGGCAACCGTCATAAATAAACCCTTTTGACCAAGGTAGACCGGAAACATTAACGTATAATTAAAGAGACATTAGAATTGCATTAGAGAATGGACGCCGGCCGGAAATTCCTTGAAAATCCGCCGATACATGGGTAATATTGCAGAGGAATAATATATGATAGAGGAAAGAAAGATATTGGTGATCGAAGACGAAAAAAAGATAGCCGATACCCTGAAAATGGGTTTGACGGAGAACGGCTTTTATGTAGAAGTGGCCTATGACGGCAAGATCGGCTACCAGTTCCTGACCACCCGTAGCTATGATATCGTGATCCTGGACATCAATCTGCCGGGGATGAACGGATACGACCTCTGCAGGGCCATCCGCTACCGTAACCTGGATATGCTCGTGGTCATGCTCACTTCCATGAGTGCCCTGGACAATAAGATAGAAGGCTATGATTCCGGGGCCGACGACTATCTGGTCAAACCCTTTGAATTCCGGGAACTGCTCCTGAAGATCAGGGCCCTGTTGAAAAGGACGCCCGGTCAGACCATGCCGGTAGGTAATTTCCTCCGGGCCGGCGACCTGGAGATGAACCTCGATACAAAAGAGGTCCACCGGGCCGGTAAAAAGATCAAGCTGACCGCCAAGGAATTCCAGCTGCTGGAATACCTGCTGCGCAATAAGAACAGGGTCATTTCCCGGGCCGATCTGGCCATCAATGTCTGGGACGTGGATTTCAATACCAATACCAATGTCATCGATGTCTATATCAGCTATGTGCGGAACAAGGTCGATAAGGATTTCGAAGAAAAGCTCATCCAGACCCATGTAGGCATGGGATATATATTAAAAGCCAACGGTTCTTAATGCCGGTGAAGATCCGCATAACGCTCCTGTTCACCCTGCTGGTGGTCACCATCCTGACCCTGGTATGCGCATCCGTCTACTATTTCTCCTATACCAACCGGATCAAGGATATCCAGACCCGGCTGATCAACCGGGCCATCACGACCGGCCGTCTGCTGGGACAGGGCGGGGTCTTTGACCAAAAGCTTATCCGGAGAATAGATGCCTCCACCTCGGTCGCCATGCGCGATAAAGTGATAGAAGCCTATGACCCTTTTGATAAAAAGATCTACCGGTACAGCGATAGCGCCGCCGACTCTATCCGTGCCAGCCGGTCCGTCATCGACGAGGCCAGGACAAAAGGCGGAAAAAGCAATTGGATTTATTTTACAGATGGTGGTAAAGACGCCATCGCCTATTATTATACGGATGAGGCCGTCCGGCTGGTGATCATTGCCGGGGCCTATGACGAAACGGGCAACGAAAAGATGCGGCATCTGCGGTTGGTGCTGTCCCTTAGCTTTGTCGGCGGGATCCTGATCTCCGTCGTCGGCGGTTATCTTTTCTCCATCAGTCTTCTCTACCCGCTGCGCCGTATCTCGGATGAGGTCAATGAGATCTCGGCCCGTAACCTCGCCCGGCGCATCCGGTCGGCTGGTAGTAATCAGCGGGATGAATGGTATTACCTGTCCGATACCCTCAACCAATTATTAAACCGGCTCCAGGAAAGCTTTGAGATCCAGGGTCGGTTTATCTCGAATGCCTCCCATGAGCTGTCCACCCCCCTGACCTCCATTTCCAGCCAGCTCGAAGTGTCCCTGCAGCGGATAAGAAGCGTAGAGGAATACCGCGAGGTGATCCAATCCGTCTACCAGGATACCCAGCAGCTAAACAAGCTGACACAGATCCTCCTGGAATTTGCCCGGGCCTCGGGGACGGCCAGCGGGCTGGAGATCGACCTGATCCGTATAGATGAAATACTATTACGGCTGCCCGGGGAAATATCCAAGAGCAACGCCCTGTTCTCCGTGACCCTGGACTTCGACAAGCTGCCGGAGATCGAGGAAGAGCTGCTGGTCTTTGGCAATGAAGAATTGCTCTTTACCGCCATCAAGAACGTAGTATCCAATGCCTGTAAATACTCCGACGATCACCAGGCTACCGTACGGCTGACCGTCAGCGCAAAAGAGATCAGCATCACCGTGGAGGACCGTGGACGGGGTATCAGCGAGGAAGAATGGGAAAATATCTTTCAGCCTTTCTACCGTACCGGCGATGGGTCATCCGTCCCGGGATTCGGTCTCGGACTCTCGCTGGCCCGCCGGATCCTCAAGCTTCATAAGGGCTGGATCACCGTCGACTCCGTGGTGGGGAAGGGCTCCCTGTTCCTGATCCGGCTCCCTTCGGCAGGAAAACTCTAATCCAATTCTAATCTCCGTCTAAGCCCATATTAATATCGCCGTCCAACCTTGTAGCATCTTCCTTTTAAACAATTAAACAAAAAACATGCGTATCAAAAACATGGCATTGGCCGGTCTTATACCGGTTATGCTCTTCTCCTGCGTAAGCAGCAAGAAATTCAAAACGCTCCAGGGTAAATATGATGACCTCAATAAATCATACGGGGCCTTGCAGAACGACCTGAAAAATTGCAACAGCAAGACCGCGGGGCTTATTCATGACAAATCCGATTGCGATTCAAAAGTGGACGCCCTAAATAAACAGATCGCCTTCCTGAAAGAAAACAATACCCAGGCGCTGAAACAGCTGGAAGACATGTCCGTTATTTCCGGCTCACAGGCGCAAAGCATAAAGAAGTCGCTGGATAACATCGGCGCCAAAGACGCCTATATCCAGAGTCTCCAGTCCGCCATGGCACACAAGGATTCGCTGAACATGGCCCTTGTCAACAACCTGAAAGGGGTCATCGGCGATCTCAACGACAAGGACATCAATATAAAGGTGGACAAGGGAGTGGTATACGTCGATATCTCCGACAAGCTGCTGTTCGCCAGCGGAAAATACGAGGTGACTTCCCAGGCGCAGGATGTGCTGGGCAAAGTGGCAAAGGTGCTGAAGAACCAGCCCGATATCGAATTTATGGTGGAGGGGAATACGGATAATAAACCCTATCGTAAGGGCGTCCTGCTCGATAACTGGGACCTGAGCGTAAAAAGAGCTACGGCCGTTGTCCGCATCCTGCAGAATAAATATGGACTCGAACCGACGAAGATCGCCGCCGCCGGACGGGGCGAATATCAACCCGTCGCTGCCAATGATACAGAGGAGGGCCGGGCCCTCAACCGCCGTACGCGGATCATCATCCTCCCCCAGTTGGATCAATTCTTTAAGCTAATGGAAAGAAAATAGAGCTCGGTTCCAGCCTTCGATCCGTATTCTGTTTCCACGGGCCGGCTCCAAAATGAGCCGGCCTTTATTTATGATCGGGCCGTGCCGGTTTAATTCACCAGGTACATCCTTGTCGCCGAGTTGATATATTCCGTCGGTTCAAAGGCGCCGTCAAAGGTATCGCTCAACGCATTCAGCTTTACCTCCAGCGCCTGGACCTTTAGCCCGATCTCCGGGTCGGTTCGATACTTGTGTACCAGCTCATCATATTTGGAGATGATACCGCGGATATCAAAGGTGATCTCGCCAAAACGCAATTTCAACGACTGTACGTCCAGTAGTTCATAATAGATCGGCTGTTTCCAGCTTTTTACATCGGCTGCCTTCCGGTCTGCTATGAGCGCCGATGCGGACTTCCGAAGCTCCGTCAGGAACTGGTATCTTTGTTCCGCATCGCTCTCCCGGGAGAACCGTCGTGTGTATTCGGAACGGGATACCTTTAGCAGGGCTAGATTTTGGTTGAGGATCGTGTCATAATGGATCTGCAGCTTTTCCAGTTCCTTTGTCACGATCTCCCATTGCTGCTCCACGAGGTCCTTGTCATAGTCGAACTGGCTTAGCTTGGCCGTAAGCAGGAACATCTTCTGGCTTTGCTCTTTCAGCTCCTTCTTTTTTGTGCCGAGCGAATTGATAAAGGAATTGATCCCCAGGAACAGCGCCTGGGAGATCGGTCCCGTGATGCCTGCTCCTGCCGTAAGGTTGCCCGTCACCTGTACCATATCATGTAATACGTCCAGTGCCGGCTCCTTATCCTTTTCCTTTTCTATGTATTCATAGAATTTCTTATACCAGTCCTGGTAGCCGGGATACTTCATCGGATCGGCCGTTTCGCCCAGCGTGGTAAAAAAGCTTTTGGCCGTATTGAACAGGATCAGGGGCTTGATCTCCTTGTCCATCGATACGAGGTTGATGATGGCGGACTGATAATTTGCCTGGTACACGTAGAGCTCGTTTTCTTCGATGGCTGCCTGCTTTTTTTCGAGGGCCTGTACCCGTTGCAGCAATTTATCCGCCTTTTCCCGCGCATCCCGCGAGGCGGTGATCTCTATGTCGAGGGAATCGACCTTATGATCGAGCTTGCTCAGGGTCTGGTCGATGCTTTTCGTTTTCCGGTCCAGGTTGTCCTGGATGTCACCGAGGACCTTGTTACGGATATTCTTATCGGAGGAGAGGGTAGTGTCGGAGGTCTGCTGGGCAAAGGAGGCGTGGGCGTGAAAAAAGAGGATGCCGGACAGGATTACAGCGTACTTTTTCAAGTGGTTTGTTTTGGAAAAGATAACGACGGGGTCCTAAAAAGGTATTAGAACAGCGTTAGAATGAGATTAGAATCAGGAAGATATCGTAGGACCCGCTCTAAAAGCATCGTAGATCTACGATAAAAATCGAGGGAGTTTGCTCTTCTTTAACAATTCCGGTTGACTTACTTTTGACTTATCCAATACCAATGAACAAACCGGTATTCCAAAAATCCAGAAAAACCAGCTTTCGTGTTCTTGTCCAAAGAAAGCATTAAAAATTCCAATTTCTCTTGAAAAGCCCCTGACTAATCCTTGGGGGTTTTTTCGTAAGGATAGCCGGGACGGCTGTCGGCCGAAGGCCCAACATTAGCCCGGTAGACTGCGCTTGCGCAGTCGGCTTGCGGAGCGGAGATCACGAATGACGGAAGACCGCCAAAGCAATTCTACCAGCTTATCACATGCAATTCAACCCTCCGGTTCGCATCTTTTTCCTGCTCATTCTTTTCATCCGGGTATAATTTCCTGGACCCTCCATATCCCTTATAACTCAGTCTTGTCTTTTCGATCCCATGAATGACCAGGTAGCGGTAGATATACAAGGCTCTCTGGACAGACAGATCATAGGTGCCCGCATCGGCATCTATTCCGTCCCTGTTCCCGACCACACAGCAGACATGTCCCTGGATCTCTATCCGCATCGTCGGGTGATCATTAAGAACGCTCACCAGTTCGTCGAGGATCGGCAGCGATATTTCGATCAGTTCGTGTCGTCCGGGATAAAAGTTCAGGTTCTTTAATACGACATTCTTTCCTGCATGGACGGCCGAGTCCTGGAAGGCCTGCGCAAGGGTAGGGGCGGGCGGGGTCGAATCTGGCATTGGCTCAGCCAGGGCCGCCCGGAGATGAAATACGATCACCACCCTTCGGTTAAGCTGCCGTTTATATTCGTCGGCATTGTCATTCAATGGATGTGCCCGGCCATATGAATTTGGCTGGATCGGTGTTTCCTGCATGTCTCCCGACTGAAGATACCGGATCGTCGCCGCTATTCTTTCCCCGGAGAGTTGCAGGTTGTACCGGTCGCTGCCGATGCTGTCGCAATAGCCATACAAGTCAATGCTAATGATCCGATATCGGGCGTAGAGCGTCAGCCGGTTATCAATGGAAATACGATCCTGTGGCCTGATCTCCGGGCGTTTATAATCGAAGTGGATCACCATCGTATCGGTCAACTGCCCATAACTGCAAGCGCAGCATAGCAGGCCGATCGGTATCAGTAAAAAGCGAAGGTTCTTTTACAGCATCTGACAACGAAGTAAACGTAAAATCCCGGATTTTCATCGGCGGGATCATCGCCGTTCCGCCGCCCTCCCCACTGACCGTCCGTTCGGGCCGGCCCAGCGCCTCCAGGTTATTGAGCATGATGATCGGGCTTTCGTTGAACCGGAAGTTCTTCACCGGGAACTTTATCTTTCCGTTCTCTATATAAAAAGTACCATCCCGGGTCAGTCCGGTATAGAGCAATGTCTGCGGGTCCACTGCCCGTATATACCACATTCGCGTGACGAGGATGCCTTTTTCCGTGCTTTTTATAAGATCCGCCAGACTGGCGTTGCCGCCGGACATGATAAACCCATCGGGGAAGGGCACCGGCTTAACGCCTTTTTTCTGTGCCCAGTAACGGGAATAAAACAGGTTGGACACGACGCCCTTGTCGATCCAGGTGATCTTCTCCTGGGGCAATCCCTCTTCGCTGTAATTACCCGTCGGCAATTCCGGATGCCAGGGATCGGAATAGATGGTGACCTGCTCATCCACCAGTTTCTCCCCCAGCCGGGTCTTGCCATCCGCCAGGCTTAGAAAGCTCCGGCCTTCATCGGCGTTGCGGGCATCGAGTCCTCCATATAAATTCTCCAGCAGCACGATCCCGGCTGCGGGCTCAAGGATCACCGTATATTTTCCCGGCTCGATGGCCCTTGCATTACCGGAAAGGGTTGCCTTCTCCGCCGCCGTTCCTGACGCTTCCGCCACATCCAGCCGCGCGACATCATTATAGCCCCGTGCGGCATAACCCGATCCCGTACCATCCGGGGTCCGGAGGGTAACGGAAAAGTTTATATCCGTCGAAGTGGACCAGGCAAAAAGTCCATGCGTATTCATCATCGCAGAAAATGCGGCCGTATTCTGCAGGAACCCCGCCGCGGTGACCCCGGCCTCCTTTGCCACCTGCAGGCTTTGCGCCGTCATATCGGCCCGCTGCTGGCCTTTGACCGCCGCCGTTGCCGGGATGAATGTGGCGGCCGCATCCGCATATTGCTGCGGACCCAGGAAGGGGACATACTCCGGGTTCTCCGGCGCCAGCTGTGCCAGTTCCTCCGCCCTTTTTACCGCCTTTTGCAGCGATGCCTCGTCATATTCGTTGATAATGGCGATGCCCTGTTTCTTTCCAAATACGGAGGCGATCTGTAAAGTGGTCTGGCTTAGCGCACCGGAGGTCGATACGGAATTCCGGGCATACCGGATATTGCCGCCTTCGCTGCCGTTGATCCTTACCTCGCATTCATCGGCCTTCGAATAGCTCAGCACTTTCTTTAACAGGGCCTGTGTCTCGTCCTTGGTTAGTAAGGGCATATCAGATATTTCTTGCAGTGTTGATGACATTGATACCATTGAACCGGGCCGTAGACGCTCCGTGCGAGACGGCATTGACCTGCATCGGTTGTCCCTTCCCGTCAAAAAAAGATCCTCCCAACCGGTAATCCCGCTGGTCGCAGATCGCGGCACAGCTATTCCAGAACTCCTGTGTATTGGCCTGGTAGGCCACATCCTTTAACATCTTCCCGATCTTCCCGTTCCGGATCTCGAAGAACAGCTGCCCGCTGAACTGGAAATTGTACCGCTGCTGATCGATCGAGTAGGAACCGTTGCCCAGGATATAGATCCCTTTTTCGACATTCTTTATCATCTCGTCGGGCGTCAGCGGCTCTTTTCCGGGTCGCAGGGAAATATTGGCCATCCGCTGAAACTGGATGTCCTGCCAGCTTTGGGAATAACAGCAACCCTGTGATTCCTCCAGACCGATGATATGCGCCTGGTCGCGGATCGCCTGGTAATTGACAAGCACCCCATCCTTGATGATATCCCATTCCTTTGTACCCACGCCTTCGTCATCATATCCCACCGCGCCCAACGAACCTGTCTGCGTCTTATCTGCCGCTATATTTACAAGCGGGCTCCCATAGTTGAACTTCTTCGATTGCCATTTATCAAGGGTCAGGAAACTGGTGCCGGCGAAATCGGCCTCATAACCCAATACCCGGTCCAGTTCGGTGGGATGACCCGCCGACTCATGGATCGTCAGCCATAGATTGGTAGGGTCCAGCACGAGGTCGAACTTGCCGGCCTCCACCGATCTGGCGGACATCTTTTCCTTCACCTGTTCCGCCGCCAGCTTTGCATCTTCGAGCATATCATACCTGTCGCGGTACAGCGTCGTGACCGTCCGGATCTTTTTCTTTTCATCGGGGTGCAGGTATTCATAGCCCATGCCCATCGGGGCGCTCAAACTGTCGCGGGTCTCGAACTTTCCCGTCCGGCTGTCTATTTTTGTGACGGTGAACGTGGGCCAGATCCTATGGATATCCTGGTCGATATAGGAGCCATCCGTCGAGGCGAAATATTTTTGTTCGTTGACCAGGAACAGGGCCGTATCGATAAAGCTGGCGCCCCCCTTCATGGCCGCTGCATTGATGGACAGCAGTCCCTCCGCCTTTTCCTTTATGGGCACGTCGAACCCGTTGATCCCGATGGGTGTTGCCCAGCTTTTTTCACCATATCCTTTCTGGGGGACCAGTTGTACCGGTTCCGATTGGATCCGGGCGTTCTCTTTGGCGATCGATACTGCCAGTTCTGCCGACCGGGCGATACTATCCGTATCCAGCTTATCCGTTGCCGAGAATCCCCAGCATCCGTTTGCGATCACCCGGATCCCCATCCCATACGATTCGGTATCGGTGGTGCTCAATACCTTGTCCTCCCTTGTGATGATGGATTGGTTGCGATAACGTCCGATACGCACGTCCGTGTACGTCGCGCCCCTGGAACGGGCGGCGTTGAGAGCGATATCCGCCAGTCGTTTTTGGAGGATCTTATCGACGGGTGTCAGGGGCGAACCGGCGACGATGCTGTTTGCTCTTCCCAACAACGGGATCCCGCCGAGCAAAGATCCGCCCAACCCCATACCGGATAGATATAAAAAGTCTTTTCTTTTCAAATGAGCATTGTTTTATTATCTAATATAAACTAATTTGAGGCCTGGACCAGCGATCTTTTTACCACCTATCCATTCCTGCATGTCTGTTATAAAATTACCCACTTCCCGGTCGAACCTCCTGGTAAGCGCATTCCTTCTTTTTATCCTTCGTCTCCCCGCGCAGCAACTGCAGCCCGCCGCAATGCCCTCCGGCCACCGGCCGGCTACTCCTTTTTTCTCCAACCCCATCCTTGCCGGCTTTTATCCCGACCCCAGCATCTGCCGGGTCGACAGCGACTATTACCTGATCAACTCTTCCTTTGCCTATTACCCGGGCATTCCCGTTTTTCACAGCCGGGACCTTGTAAACTGGCAGCAGATCGGCAACGCCATCGACCGGCCGGGACAGCTGGACTATCATTTTAACGGAGTCTCCCGGGGGCTGTTCGCACCGGCCATCCGGTATCATGATGGGATCTTCTTTATTACCTGTACACAGGTTGATTTTTTGGGCAATTTTGTGATCATGGCCCGCGATCCCCGTGGTCCCTGGAGTATCGCGTTGGCGCTGGACAGCGTTAACGGAATCGATCCTTCTCTTTTTTTTGACGACGACGATAAAGCCTATATCGTCTATAACAGTGTCGCACCCGATAACCATCCTCAGTATGAAGGGCACCGGACGATCCGTCTCCGGGTCTTTGATCCAAAAGCGTGTCGCACGATCGGGGAGGAGAAGATCCTGGTCAACGGCGGCTCCGATCCGGCAAAAAAACCGGTATGGATCGAGGGTCCCCATCTGTTCAAAAAGGATGGGCGCTATTACCTGATCGCAGCCGAAGGGGGAACGGCGTTTGCTCATTCCGAAGTCGTTTTCCGTAGCGAAAATGTCACCGGCCCCTATCTTCCCTATACGGGCAATCCCATCCTGACGCAACGGGAGCTGGACCCTGCGCGGCCTTCACCCATTACCTCAACCGGTCATGCCGACCTTGTTATGACTCCCTCCGGTGATTGGTATGCCGTCTTTTTGGGATGCCGCCCCTATACCGGCGACTATTACAACACCGGCCGTGAGACGTTTATGGCGCCCGTCAAATGGAAGGATGGCTGGCCCGTTATCCTCCCGCCCGGGGGCATCGTAGAGGAATATTACCCCGTGCCATTTCCAAAAGATACGGCAAGGGTATCTGACAGATATAACGGTCATGCACCCTTTAAAGAGAACTTCGACGGGCCCGCATTCGATCCCAGCCTGGTGGTCCTGCGGACGACCCCGGGTAAATGGTACGATCTGTCGGAAAGAAAGGGCTTTTTGACCGTTCCGCTTGTGCCGGAGACCTGTTCCGGGGAGCCTGCATTTATCGGTCACCGCCAGCAAACGGCAAGAGGGAGTGCGACTACCGCGCTGGACTTCCATCCCCCGGCGGACAACGAAAAGGCGGGACTGCTTGTCTTTCAGAACCCGAATCATTTTTATTTTATATGCCGTTCGGTCGTGGATCACCGGCCCGTCGTCCAGCTGTTCCGGGCCCCCGTGACCTCACCGGATATTGCGGCAGCCTATGCAGGGAATATGGAACTGCTTGCGACGCATGTATTGGATGATGCCTCCGCCGGAGGATTGCTGCAATTAAAAATCGTGGCAAAGGGGGATACCTATGCATTCTATTATGCGGAGAAAAAGGGCGGCTGGCATTTGTTAAAGGATGCCGTCGATGCAAAATACCTGAGCACAAAGGTCGCCGGTGGATTTGTAGGCTGTATGTATGCGTTGTATGCGACCTCCCTGGGAAAACCTTCGCAGGCCAGGGCCTGTTTCGATTGGCTGGCCACGACGCCGTAAGATGCAGGCTCTTGTCGTGTGCCGCCCGGCTGCTACCCGCCGTCTGCCGTCTTACTGGATCAACCCCATCACGGCTTCCTTATAGCTGATCCCAATAGGGAGCGTAACCTTGTTCAGCTCGATTGAGTTTCCATATATAGATTTGATCTGTCCCACTGCCACGATATAGGACTTGTGGACCCGGATGAACTGTCGTGCCGGGAGGGTCTTTTCCAGCTCATTCATCGTCTGATGGGTGACCAGGGCGTATTCGGGTGTGTGGATCTTGAGATAATCCTTCATGCCTTCGATATAAAGGATCTCGGAGAAGCCGACCCGGAAGAATTTACTATTGGATTTGATAAAGATATGATCTCCGGTCGGTAAGGGGCCTGCCTCCATTGTGGTCTCTTCCTTGCTGGGCTGGGTGTATAGCCGTCCGTCGACGATCCTGGTCACGGCCTTTGCAAAACGCTCATAGGAGATCGGTTTCAGCAGATAATCGATGACATTGAACTCATAGCTTTCCAGGGCATATTCCGCATAGGCGGTTGTCAGCACCACCAGCGGCGGCTCGGGCAGGCTGCGAAGGAAATGCAGACCGCTCATCCCCGGTAGCCGGATATCGAGGAACATCACATCCACCTCTATCGTCTTCAGGGCTTCCAGGGCCTCCAGTGCATTCCGGTAGATCCCCATCAGCTCCAGCCGCCCGATCCGGGCCAGGTGGCTTACGATGACGTCCTGGGCCAGCGTTTCATCCTCGACTATGATACATTTTAACAAGCGAGTCCGGTTTTAACGATTAACGATACGGTAAAGGCGCTTTTACCCAAAATTACGTCAAGGGTGTGAGAATCCGGATAGAGCGTTTCCAGCCGTTCCCGGGCATTCCGCATACGCAGCCGGCTGGTGCGGCTCTCGTCTTTTTCCGTCTGGATGATGTCCAGATCATAGGAGTCGGGGTAGAGCAGTTCCAGCAGGCTCCGGCTGTGCGCGATCCCCTTCCCGTTGATCCGTTTGGCCTGTGTCTCCAGGTCGGCTTCTGTGCTGTTGATCACGTTGAGCACGATCTGTCCGTTGCCGACTTTGAGGGTGATATAGATAAAAGGTTCCCCGAAGGTATGATCCATTGCGTGTTTAAATCCGTTCTCGATAAAGGAGATAAAGAGAAAGGGTTCGATCCGGATATTGCTTGTCTCTCCCTCTACCATCAGCCGGATATCCGCCTTGTGCCGGATCTTTTCGATCTCGATATAGTTTCGGATAAATTCGATCTCCTTGTCCAGCGGGATCTTTTCTTCGTCACATTCATAGATCAGGTACCGCATGATGTCCGCCAGCTTGATCACCACCTCCGGCGCCTGGTCCGATTTCTGGAGGCTGAGGGAATAGATGCTGTTTAGCGTATTGAACAGAAAATGGGGGTTTAGCTGCGCCCGTAGATACCGGAGCTGGAAGAAATTGCTCTCTTTCTGGGCAAGGGCCAGCATCCCTTTTTCGTCGATGGATTTCCGGATAAAAAAGATCGCCACGGAAAGGCTCATATTGATGGTCGTCCACCAGCATTCCCGGAAGAGCGTACGGCCGTTAAAGGTAAAATAAGCCCGCTGTACGGGACGCAGGTCGAGCTTCGACAGCAGCGAATACAGGGTAAAGATAAAGACCTGGATCAGCAGGAAGGAAAGCAGGCTCATCAGGATGGAAAGCGGCTTGCGGTCCTGCACGAGGAATACCGTCCCCATTATCCGGGAATAAACGAGATATAATGGGAAAAGCGCCGCGCTGAACAAGATCAGCAGAAGCCAGCCGGGTGCGTCGTCGTGGCCGCTGTGGGAGGTAAAGGCCATCGCCCCATTGGAGACGGGGTAGAGCAGCGCCAGCAATACCCAGTAAAAGACCTCCATTCGGGAGCTGTGTTTTCTTAGCCGGTCATTATCATATTCCATAGCAGTGGGTGTAGGTTACCTATAAAATTACTGCTACCCCCGGAGGAAAGGAAAAGATTTCGACAAATTTGAGCCGTCCTTCGATGAATGTCGATTTTCGCTATTTTTGCCCCCTAACAAAAAAATACCATGGCCACTACAAAGGTTACAGTCAACAGCAACGGATCGCTCAAGCTGGAAGGGGATTTTGAGATCGTGGACAGGAACGGGAACGTTTATGGCCTGGCAGGAAGGGAGATCGTCTCCATTTGCCGCTGCGGGCTTTCCCAGAACAAGCCCTTTTGCGATGGGTCCCATAAAGGACATTTCGAGCATGATGCCACGGCCTTTGATCTGCCGCCCAAAAAACAAGCCTGATAATAATACAAACTCATTCCTGAACCCATCGATTTCGATGGATTTAGCGGTTATAATTTATATAGCACCGCCACGCTCTGCCCATGGGCAATCGCCGGGGATCCGACCCCGGACACCAGTCCTTGCGGGCTGAACGGCAGTATGCTGAGCCGGGAGTTACGCAGCAGCTTTGTCCGGTGCAGCGATGGGGTCAGCAGCCCGGAGACGGTCCCTATTGCCGCACCCAGGGCAACATCCGTGGGAAAATGTTCGCCGGCCTTATTTCTCCAATAGCCGGTAAGGGCCGTAATAGCCGCCGCTCCTCCATAGAACACCCATTTTATATGAGATTCGGGATGATAGTCCGCATAGGCCCGGGCGATGAAAAAGACGGAAGTACCTACCAGGGCCACATGCCCCGCAAAAAAGGAATTTCTTGAATTTGGCGACATACGCGTATCGAGCGGGCTCGATGTCTCATATACGAGCGGGCGATGTCTGTTGACATAATGTACCGAGCTGGTGTACAGCACGCCGGTCATGGTCATCGCTTCCGCATAGAGAAAGGTCAGCTTCCAGAAATCCTTCCGCATCCGGTTGTCGATCCCAAAAACGGCCAGCGGCAGGGGCAGGGCTACAAAGAAGGGTATATAGCTGAGCTTGTCGATGCTTTTTGAATAAGGATGCACCGCCCATCGGTCGAACCAGTTGATATTGTTTTTATTAAGATTTGCCAGTTCCACCGTACTGGTCCCATTCTTTTTCGAGATCTGGGCGAACCCATACAGGTCCCAGGCCGCTCCTGCCGCCAGCACCGGTATGTCCACCGGGGGTTTGATGGTGTAGACAGAGGTCCGGTGCCGGGCTGTCGTATCCTGGCCAAATACGGCGCCTGTGGCGGCGAGCAATAACAAATTCAAAAAAAGGGTCCTTCTCATACAGTTCTTATTATGGTAAAGGTACATATCCTTCTGATCCGCCGATCTTAACCCAGGTTAATGGATCGGGGGGGCCGGAGTCCGTAGCTTTGTGGAGTAAAAAATAAAAATTATGAGCAATACGATCCTACATAAAGCGGCTACCCGGGGGCATGCGGACCATGGTTGGCTGGAAAGTTTTCAGAGCTTTAGTTTTGCCGACTACTATAACCCGGAGCGGATCCAGTTTGGCGCCCTCCGCGTATTGAATGACGACCGCGTGGATGGTGGCAAAGGCTTTGGCTCGCATCCCCATGACAATATGGAGATCATCAGTATCCCGCTGGAAGGGAGCCTGGTGCACCAGGATAATATGGGTAACAAAAAAGTGGTGGGTAAGGGTGAGGTCCAGGTGATGAGCACTGGAAAGGGCGTTTTTCATAGCGAGTACAACAATAGTCCGGACCAGCCGGCAAAGTTCCTGCAGATCTGGGTCTTCCCCAACCGGCTGAACGTGCCTCCCCGCTACGACCAGATCCAACGCGATCCGGTAAAGGAGCATAACCGGCTACAGCAGTTGATCTCCCCTGTGCCGAAGGATGCCGATGCCGTTCCCGAAGGCACCTGGATCTACCAGGACGCCTGGTTCCATATCGGTCATTTCGATAAGGGAAAAAAAATAGCCTATGAATTAAAGAAAAAAGGCAACGGGGTTTATCTCTTTGTCATCAGCGGCTCTTTCCGGGTCGATGACGGGCAGACCCTCGATCCCCGTGACGGATTGGGGATAACCGGGCAGGATGCGATCAACATTACGGCAATGTCCGATGATGCGGAAATACTCATTATGGAAGTCCCGCTTAAATTTTAATAACATGGAGATCAGTACGCTGCATATACTTGTCGTCGGACGCGATCATGAGATCCTGCTGGTGGTCGAACGGCTTATCAATTCCCATGAACATTGGGCAGCGACCATCGTCACCACCGATGAAGCGGCGCTGGCCGCCTTCAACAAGCAGCAGTATCCCATCGTCTTTGTTTGTGCGGGCGTCACGGCGGAGGAGGAAGAGACATTGAGACAAAGGTTGTCGGCACTCGACCCCTCCGTAACCTTGATCCGGCATTTCGGGGGTGGCAGCGGTCTGCTGGAGAACGAAGTAAGAGCCATCCTGGACCGGCGGAGCATCCGGCCTGGAAAGACAAACTAAAAGAGCGGTCCGATCCTTTGGCTCGTCGTCGCATCATCCGGCAGTTCAATGTTTCCTGTACAATGTACTCCGGACCTTGCTCAGGAACTCGGGTGATACCCCGATATAACGGGCGATCTGGTGTTGGGGTACCCGCTGGGCGATGAGGGGATATTTCTCCAGGAAATGAAGATAGCGTTCCTCCGCCGTCTGGCTCACCGACGCATAAAAACGCTGTTGTAACACACTCAGCGACCGCTGTACCAGCAACCGGAACATCCGCTCAAAGGCGGGGATCTTTTCAAAAAGGAGGGTCTTGCTTTTATAATCGATGGAAAGCAGCTCCGAATCCTCTACCGTTTCGATAAACAGGTTGGAAGGCGTTCGTTCGGAAAAGCTGGTCAGGTCGCTGACCCACCATTCTTCCACCGCAAACAGCAGGATGGTCTCGACCCCATCTTTGTCGAGGTAGTAGCTGCGGATACAGCCCTTTAATATAAAAGCCTCAAAATCACAGATCTCCCCTTCCTGGAGCAGGAAGCTCTTCTTCTTCACCATGCGGTGTTTTAGCAGGGAGTGGAAGTATTCGATCTGCTCTTCCGTCAGATCGATATATTTTGAAACAAACTGGTCGATTGCCGCGTACATGGCCCAATTTCGGAAAAAAATCTTCAAGTATTTGGAAACATTTGCTGTTATCAATCTCCAAAAAACAATTTAGGGTCGTGGAACTTAGTCTTGCTAAGGATCTCATTGGCTCTTGCTACTTTATCCGGGAACGAGGTATCTTTAGCAGCTATTTGGGTTTCAATTACAAAAATTGTTGTTTGAGTTCTTTTTTTCAGACGCTTCCTGGTGGTATTTTTTTTCCCTGCTGGCATATACTAAAGTTAATTATTTTTTTTGATTACAAAAGCTAAATAATCCAGATCGGATTTGGGGTCAAATGGAACTGTTTCATAATATTCTCCCATGTTTATGATCCCATATATTGCATATTCTTTACCAAAAGGTATGTAATAAGTTTTTAAAATTCTTGTATATAATTTGGTGCGTTCATCTGAGCTTCCTGCGAAAAATATCAAGGTTTCTGGATGTTGGGTGGTGAAATGTTTTAAAATATCTACGACAGTTGCGAGGACTTTAACGATGTCACCATTGTTGGAGCTGATGCTGTCATCTATGGAACCATTCGGCAACAAATCTCCAAAGCTAAGGTTCACAAAATTGTTTGTTTTCAAAGGCCTGAAATCAACCGCTTTGGCTATTCTCTTTTTGCCAATGCTAATAAAGATATATCGCATGGTCTCAAGATTCTTATATGGGTAAGGAACGTGTGTCATAGCATAAAGTATAAGGGGTTATGAAATTACTAAAATAATTAGATTTTTATTGCGATAATTTTTGGTAAAAGAATAATTTGGAAAATAATACCGATTGGTATATTTTTGTGTCTGTAAAAGCATTGTGATATGAGCAAAGCGGAACGCACTCGACAGCTGATCGTGGAAAAAACGGCCCCCATCTTCAACACGAAGGGATTCGCCGGCACCTCTATCAGCGACATGACCGAGGCGACCGGTCTTACAAAGGGCAGCATTTACGGAAATTTTGCCAATAAGGATGAGGTGGCGCTGGCCGCTTTTGATCATAACCTTCAAAAGCTGTCCGGCGCGATCGGGGCAGAGGTCGCCAAACAGGACACGGCACGCGCCAAGCTCCTGGTATATGTAAAAGTGTATGACAGCTTCCTGAAATACCCGTTCCCGATCGGCGGTTGTCCGATCCTGAATACGACGACGGAAGCCGACGATACGCACCCTCCGTTAAAAAGCAAGGTCAATGACGCGATTGTCGGCTGGAAGGACCGTCTCGTTGGCATCATCGAAAAAGGCATAGAGAACAAGGAGTTCAAAAAAGGTATCAATGCGGAACAAATAGCGCTGACCCTTATCGCCCTTATCGAAGGCGCGATCCTCATCACAAAGGCGACGGGTAAGCTGAACTATCGCAAAGCGGTCATGAGCTCGGCCGAAAAAATGATCATGGAACTGTAAATTTTTTTTCAAAATAAAATACCAATCGGTATAAAATAAGAAAACATGAAAATCTCCAACAACACGATCCTGGTTACCGGCGGTAGCGCAGGCATCGGCTTCGAAATAGCCAGGCAGCTCGGCAAGGACAACAAGATCATTATCCTGGGCCGCGATAAGGAACGGCTCCAAAAGGCGGCCAAACAGCTCCCGAACACCACCGCGATCGTCGGCGATGTATCCGATGCAAAAAGCGTAGACAGCCTTGTCGCCACGCTCTATCGCGACCACCCCGATCTGAACATCGTCGTTAACAACGCCGGTAAGGCCCATATCTATGACCTGGCGGAAGAAGGCATCAACGCCTTTGAAAAAGCCGGCGAAGAAATGCTGACCAATTATCTTTCCATTATCCGGCTGAACGAAAAATTGTTACCCCTTCTCCGGAAACAACCGGCGGCGGCCATTGTACACGTCTCTTCCATCGTATCGATCGTTCCCAACCATTCGCTTGCCGGATACGGGGCCAGCAAGGCGGCCCTTCACTCGTATTCCCTGTCTTTACGGCGCACCCTGGAGAAGATCTCCAATGTCCGGGTATTCGAATTGCAGCCCCCGCTGGTAGACACGGAGTTTTCCGCAGGGATCGGCGGGCACAATGGGATCCCCGCCTCACAGGTCGCAGCCGATCTTGTGAAGGCGCTGGAGACCGATGAATACGAAATAAGGGTCGGCAAAACCGAAAACATCTACCGGCTGTACCTTTCTTCCCCCGAAGAGGCGTTCAACGCCATGAACCCCGCACCACAACCGGCTTAATACAAACCGGCATAATACCAACCACCGCCGGTCCGCGCCAACCCGCTATCGCCGGCGGTTTTTTATATAGCTAAAATATACCGATCGGTATATAATAAAGAAGAAAATGAAACGGCAAATCTTATTGATCACGGTGATTGCCGCCGCAGTAATGGAGCTGATCGACATCTCTATCGTCAACGTGGCGTTGTCCCACATGAGCGGCAACCTGGGCGCCACCCTGGAAGACACCTCCTGGGTGATCACGTCCTATGCGATCGCAAATGTCATCATCATCCCGATCACGAGCTTCCTGGCGGCAAAGCTGGGACGCCGTAATTATTATATCGGTTCCGTAATCCTCTTTACTGTCTTTTCCTTTATGTGCGGACAGGCTACCAATATCTGGACCCTGGTAGCCTGCCGTTTTATACAGGGGATGGGTGGAGGCGCTTTACTATCCGTCTCGGCGGCGATCGTATATGAATTGTTCCCCCGGGAGAAGCAAAACCTGGCCAGCGCTTTGTTTGGCGTCGGCGTTTTTCTGGGTCCTACGATCGGGCCGACCCTCGGCGGGTTTATCACCGATAACTATTCCTGGCCCTGGATCTTTTATATAAATGTGCCGATCGGCATAACCGTCGCCGTTATCTGTTCCTCCCTGCTGGGTGAACCGACATTGAAACAAAAGGCCGGCAGGATCGACTGGGCCGGGATCTTCTTATTGGCCGTTGGGATCGGCTCTCTTCAGACGGTTCTCGAAAGAGGGCAGACCGATGATTGGTTCTCCGCAAACTATATCGTCGTGCTGACCGTGACGGCGGCATTGGGGTTGATCCTCTTTGTATGGTGGGAGCTGCGAACGGAGAGCCCCGTCGTAAACCTCCGAGTATTGAGAAGTAAGAACCTCAGCATCGCGGCGACCCTTACCTGGGTGTCGGGGGTAGGCATCTTCAGCTCTGTATACCTGACTCCCGTCTATGCACAGCGGCTGTTGAATTTTACACCGACACAGACGGGGCTGCTGTTGCTGCCGGGGGCCATCCTGGCTATCGGGGGTCTGCTGATCTCGGCCAGGCTCCTGCAGCGGGGAATATCACCCGTGGTAATGATCACGACGGGGATGCTCCTGTTTATTTTCTTTTGCTGGCAGCTGTCCAGGCTGGACTCCGACGCCGGCGACCGGGATATCTCGATACCGCTGATCATGCGGGGGGTGGGTCTGGCCATTATGACGGTGCCGCTCTCCACCCTGGCGGTCTCTTCGCTGGAGCCAAAGGACATGCCGCAGGGGACGGCGCTGAACAATATGATGCGGCAGCTGGGAGGCTCGTTTGGTATCGCTACGGTAAACACCTACCTGGCACATCGTTATGCCGTCCATCGTACCGACCTCGTCTCGAATATTACGGCAGGTAATCCCCGGGTCGTCGAAAGGCTATCCTCCTACACGCAATATTTTGTAGGGAAAGGATCGGGCTTCTTCGATGCACAACACCGGGCGCTGGGTCTGCTGGATGCCAACGTGGTACGGCAGACAAATTTCCTGAGCTATAATGATGCCTTTTTGTTGCTGGGACTCTTTTTTATCCTGAGCCTGCCGCTTTTGCTGGTTACCTCGCGCAAAAAAGGGAAAAAGCCGCAGGTGGCGCTTTCGGATCACTGATACGCAAATCCCTGCATTTCCGTAAATTTGGAACATGAACGTTCTAATCTTCAATGGTTCCAGCGATTGCAAACCGGAAACGACCGGGGCCAGGCTAGGGCACTACCTGGACAAACAATTGACGGCAAAAGATCTTTCCATAGCCCGTGTAAATGTTGCGGAGGCGCATATCCCCTTTTTTGAAATGCCTTCGACAAGGCCGCCGGCTGCCGTAGAGTCGATGTGCGATGCATTCCTGAAGGCAGATCTCCATATCTGGCTGACACCGTTGTATCACGGGGGCATGACCGGAGCGATGAAGAATTGTCTGGATTGGCTGGAGATGACCGCCCGGCTGGAAAAACCCTATCTGACGGATAAAGTGATCGGACTCGTTTGCTGGGCCGACGGCGGCCAGGCCATGCAAGGCATCAACGCGATGGATGCGGTGGCCAAATCCCTCCGGGCCTGGGTGGTTCCCTATACCGTCCCCCTGGTAAAGAACGACCTGTATACCGATACGCATAAAAAGGAATTCAGCTCCGAATCCACCAAAAAGCTGGACCGGCTGGTGTCGCTCCTGGGCAATGCCCGTCAGTCTCTTGCCCTGACGACCTGATGCACCTCCTTTTTCAAAAATATGGCCTCCTTCTTTCCACCGCCGTGATCGGTATCACGCTGTTATCGGCTCCCACACCCTACACCCTGGTCTATCCCGCCTATTTTGGCAACCGGATCAATACAACCGAAGACAACCCCCTCACCCGCGAGGGCATCGAGCTGGGCCGGAGGCTTTTCTACGAAAAACGACTTTCTGCCAATAATACCCTCTCCTGTGGCAGCTGTCACCGGCAACAATTGGCTTTTACCGATGGCCGGCGCTTCAGCCCGGGCTTCGACGGAACACCCACCCGGCGAAACTCCATGACCCTTACCAACATTCTCTGGGTCCGTCATTTCTTCTGGGACGGCAGGGCCGCCAGTCTCGAGGAACAGGCGCTGACCCCACTCACCGATCCGCATGAAATGGGACAGTCATTGGACAGCGCGGTCCGCAAACTGCAAATAGATGTCCCGGGACAAGCCCCTTCCTATAAACAGCTATTTGCCGCTGCCTTTGGTCCGGACACTCCGGCACCTGGCTCCAGGACCAACGACCCGAGTCCCGTCGACCCCAGCCCCATCACACCCACTCGCATCGTCCGGGCACTGACGCAATTCGAGCGGACCCTTATCTCCGCCAATTCCCCCTATGACAAATATATCCGCGGCGAATACCAGCCGACCGCGGCCGAAGCAAAGGGCATCGCGCTCTTCTATACAAATCCCGATCCCGTAAAGGGTATCCGGGGTGCGGGCTGTGGCAGCTGTCACGGAGGACCGAAGGTATTCAACGAGACCTATCATAACAACGGGCTCGATAGCCTTCCAAAAGATCCGGGCAGGGAAGGGGTGACCGGGATGTCCTACGATCGTGGACGGTTCCGGGTGGTTACGCTGAGAAATATAGCGCTCACTGCACCCTACATGCATGATGGACGGTTTTCGACTTTGAAGGAAGTCGTGGATCATTACAGCGAGCATATCCAATCCGGTCCGACGCTGAGCCCATCTTTACGGAACGTTTCCAATGAGCTCAACCGGCCGGCCGGTCTCCGGCTGACAGAAGAGGAAAAGACAAGCCTGCTTGCTTTTCTGAACATGCTGACCGATTCGTCTTTTATTTCGGATCCGCGTTTTGCGGATCCCAACCACTAAAAACGCTCCTCAATGAATAAGAACATCTTTCTTTTTGTCATCACCCTTTGTTTTTCCGGCCAGTATCTTGCGGCGCAGACGCAGACGCAGCCCGCAACGTCGACGGCGGAGCCCTTTGTAAAAGTACAAGGAGAGGTACTCCATCCTTTAAAGCTCTCCGCCTCCGATCTGGCTGCGATGAAACGGACCACCGCCACCGCCAAAGACAAACAGGGTGTCGCGCATACCTTTACCGGGGTATCCATCGCCGATATCTTCGATAAGGCCGGCGTCACCACCGGCAGACAATTAAGAGGGGAAAACCTCGCCAAATACCTGCTTGTCACCTGCGCCGATGGTTACCAGGTCGTTTTTTCCCTGGCGGAACTGGATTCCAGCTTTACCGACCGCGTCGTTATCCTGGCCGACCAAATGGAAGGTAAACCCCTCCCTGCCGCCACCGGCCCTTTCCGGATGATCGTACCCGGCGAAAAAAAACCGGCACGCAACAGCTTCCAGGTCGTCGCCCTAACCGTCCGGTTCGCAAAAGAATGACCGCATCAAAAAGCAGGGGGGAAATATTCGTATCTTTATATCAAAGGATATTGTATGGAAACGACAAATAAGAAAACCTTCGGCGACATCATACAGGGACATACACCGGTTCTCGTGGACTTCTCCGCCGAGTGGTGCGGCCCCTGTAAAATGATGCCCCCTATCTTAAAAGAGGTAAAGGACAAAATGGGCGATAAAGTGACGATCCTGAAAATGGATATCGATAAAAACCCAAAAGTAGCCGCCTCCTACCAGATCCAAAGCGTGCCGACCCTGATCGTATTCCGTGACGGGCAAATAAAATGGCGGCAGAGCGGCGTCATACGGGCCGATCAGATAAAATCGGTATTGGACGGGCTTTTTTAAAGGACGTAAAACTAACCCCCGCCGTGCTCTTAAAAAGCTTGCTGAAATGGGCCATATCCGCAAACCCCAGGTCCCGGGCGATCTTTTTCATACAGGTGTTGGAATAAGCCGCCTGCCGTTTTGCCTCCAGCACCACCCGCTGCCGGATATGCTGACCGGCCGAATGACCGGTGATCTTTTTGACGATCTCATTCAGATAGTTGGGCGACACATACAGACATTAAAAATCCGTTTTCATGAATACGATATTTCGCTGTTTTTCCGCCGATTTCGCCGCTTATCGTGGCTATCGCAAACGCTCTCTCCCGGCCTGGTGCGTCCCTGATTAAATAAAGACAAAAAACTCTTTTATTATCAAAAACTTCTACCTTTGCAAAACAATCAAGACCTGATGTTTTCAAAAACCTGTGAATATGCGATCAGGGCGGTGCTTTTTATCGCGCAAAGATCCGGCAACGGATCGAGGGTAGGGATAAAAGAGATCGCAAAAGGGATCGATTCACCCGAGCATTTTATTGCGAAGATCCTTCAGGACCTCAGCCGCAAAGGGCTGGTGCAATCACAAAAAGGACCAAACGGCGGTTTTTACCTGGACCGGGCATCCCTGAATTATTCGCTGGCGGATATCGTCCGGACGGTAGATGGCGACGGGGTATTCTCCGGTTGCGGATTAGGTCTGAAACAATGTTCCGAGACAAAACCCTGCCCATTGCACAATGAATTTAAAAAGATCAGGGAAGAGATAAAGGGACTGCTCCAATCGGCAAAAGTGGGTGAGTTCAATAAAGAATTGGAAAAAAACCTGTTGTTCCTGCGCCGGTAAACGGACAATCAAATCTGCCAAATGCATAATAAACCCTCCCACACGATCCTAAAAACAGATATCCGCGACAAAGCCGATATCATCGTCCTTATAGATGCCTTTTACGGTCAGGTCCGCAAAGACCCCGTCCTGGCTCCCATCTTTCAGCAACGCATACTCGACGATGCGGCATGGCCGATCCATCTCCGGACGATGTATAGTTTTTGGAATACACTGTTGTTTGGGGAGAATGATTATCACGGCAATCCCTTCCACAAACATATCGGGATGGAGATCGGAATGCTGCATTTCGACCGCTGGATCGGGTATTTTCATCAGACGGTCGATCTGTACTTCTCCGGTCCGATGGCAGAGAACGCAAAAGAAAAGGCGACAAAAATGCGAATGATCTTCGAAAGTAAGCTGGGCGTATAACTTGAAATGCGGATATATGTTTTTATATTGTGATATATTTCGGATGGGTAGATCTCTGCGAGGGACCCGTGCACAATTTTTGCTGTTATCAGTCAAAACCGTTCTTGAAACTAACTGGCTTTATATTACTATTCTTTGGTGTGGTGCCAGTCTCCCTGCAGGCCCAATATTTCTTTACCGGTGAGGTAAGAGATCCCCATGGGGACCGGCTGGAAAATGTCTCCATCGTCATTAAGTCCACCGGCTACACCCGCAAAACCGGCATCTATGGTGATTTTAGGATCCTCTCAGACAAAATGGAAGATACCCTCACCTTCTTAATGGATGGATATCAACCCTATTCGACCGCCATCAGTACGACAGGATTCCTGCAGGTAAACTTACGGACCGTCGCCTTGCGGGACCCTTTCAGGAACCGCCGTCTGTCCTATATTTCACCCCCTGCCGCGACGCCCCCCGCCGGCTCCTCCGCCCTCGTCGAAAATCCCTTTATTCCCCAGACCTCCGCCATCTCTATTCCCGGAAGCATCAACCGCTCCTCCTATAATATCGTCAACCGGTTCCTGGACATGGGCTTTAGGGTTCCCCCCGATGCGATAAAGATTGAGGAAATGCTGAATTACTTCAACTTTTATTACGAAGAACCCAACAACAAGGACCTCTTTCATTGTTCCTCGGATCTGTTCTCCTGTCCCTGGAACCCCGCCCATAAGTTATTATGCCTGGATATCTGCGCCCGGAAATCGGATACGGAAAAAGACCCGGCCTCCAGCCTGGTCTTTTTGATCGATGCATCCGGCTCGATGGATATGCCAAATAAATTGCCCCTGCTCAAGTCGGCCTTCCACCTGATGGTGAAAAACCTCCGGGATAAAGACATTGTCAGCATCGTCGTCTATGGCAGGAATACGGGTGTCCTCCTGGAGGGCGCCCCGGGCTCGGAAAAAGACGCGATCCTCCGGGCCATCGAAGGGATAAGACCGGACGGCCCCACCCCCGGTGAAACAGGGATCCGGCTGGCCTATGAAGTAGCCCGGCAGCAATTTATACCCGAAGGGAATAACAAGGTCATCGTGGTCACCGACGGCAATCTCAATGAAGGCATCTCGACGGAGAATGAACTGGCTTCCTTTATCGACGAAAAAAGCCAGGCCGGCATCCATCTCTCCTGTATGAGCCTGGGTATGCACAATGCAAAAAATTGCGACCTGGCCCCACTCGCGGAGGCCGGAAAGGGCAATTTTGCCAATATAGAAGAGGAAGAAGACGCGGAGAAATGGCTTATGAGCGAAGGAACGCCCGTAAAGCAGGCCGTGGCGGAAAATATGTGTATAACGACGACATTCAACCAGGCGCTTGTAAAAGAATACCGGCTGCTGGGATTTGAAAATAAAAGCAATGTACTGGCAGACACCGCCATCCGGCTGGAAGGCAGTATGATCGGTTCCGCCCATTCGGTACGCGCACTCTTCGAACTGGCGCCAAAAGAAGATTCCACCGGGGCAGATACGATTGCCGATGTAAGGATAAATTATTGCCTGCCCGGTCAAAAGGCCCTTAAGACAATGATCTATCATTGTGAGAACAATCCCCTTGCCTTTGATAAGGCGGACAATAACGCAAGAAAAGCCGCCTGTATCGCTATGCTCGGGCTGAAAATGAAAGGGTCCGGTTATACGGCCCAGCTATCCTGGACGGAGATCGAACGGATGGTAAAAAAGACCTTTACCGGCAACTATTATATGGATAGGGAATATGTTGCGCTGATGGCAAAGGCAAAAAGGATCTATGAGAATAAAAAAGGCACTCCCTGATCTGCTCGCATCGCCTACTTCTTCACCGGCACCTCCAGCGTCACCGTGATCTCATCGCCGATAGACCCGCCCGGTTTGCCGATATTATAATCGGCGCGTTTGATGGTAAATTGTCCCTTAAAGACGCCGGCATTCCCGTTTGGCGTAAACGTGAACGGGATCTGCACCGGCTTCGTGGTCCCTTTCAATGTCAGTTCACCCTGTGCCGTAAAACCATTGGCGGTCTTTTCGATCTTTTTGGAGTGAAAGCTGATCGCAGGGTATTTGTCCGTATTCAAAAACTGTTCTTCATTGCGAAGATGTTTGTTGCGCAGGCCGATCCCGGTGCTTACCGTCCTGGCATCGATACTGGCCGTGAAGGAACTGGCCGCCAGGTCATGCTCGTCAAACTGGATGGTTGCCTTTAGCCCCGTAAAATCCCCGTGTACCGTTCCGAAAGGTCCTTTTATGGCAAACGAAACCTTTGCCGCCGAAGCATCCACATTCCAGTTGACGGCAAAAATACCCGAAAGCAATAGCGATAAAATAAGAAAGAATTTCGTAGTCATACAGATCTCTTTAAAGATTTATTAATTGTTAGAGGCTTTGTTATCTTTCTTTTGCAGTACGAAAAAATGTACCCCGGCATAGAAGTCTACACCCTGTAAATTACCCAGTGCCAGCAGACCCGCCGGCGCATCGCCGCCGAAGAAAAAATAACCGGCGCGTACGGCCAGCCCGACCCGGGGACGCCAATGACCATAATATAAAAGCGAGAGGGGCAGGCTGACATCCCACCACTTGCTTTCATACCGGGGGGTGACGGAATAGATATCCGGCTGCCGGACGCCCTGCCCGTTGCCATGACCAAAGCCCTTGACGATCGTGGCATTGATAAAGAAGTTCTCGCAAAAGTTCCAGTCCCCCTGCAGACTGAGACTGGTGGGAAGACCCATCGTAAACTGATCGCCGACCTTTGATGCGGAGGAATCGCCGTTATAAAAAACGGCGCTGAGCGTCCGGTCCACCTGTATATTGCTGGTAAGATGGACGCCCCTCCAGTCGGAGAAATCGGCCCCCGCCGTCTGCAGATGGTAGGCGGTGGCATTACGATTGAATTTTATCCTTCCGATATCGAGCAACGAAAGACCGATCTTGTAAAGATAGCCGGCGCCCTCTTTCGGGCCCCCCAGGTGTTCGAATTGTACCCCCAGGTCGGCGCCCAGCCCATGTCCGTGGTTCAGGTCGCCATAGCCGCTTATTTTCCGGTAGGTATCATAATCCGTCCTCCCATAATCGACGCTGGAATTGGCAAAAAGAAGATGGGTGGTATCCCCGATGCTATAGTTTAGGTTGGTGTTCTTTACATACGCGGCCCCGACTCCCTGCAGGTATTTCAGACTGATACCCGCCTTCCATTCCGTCGTCCCATCGTTAAACAGCACCGCGCCATAGTGCAGCCCATACTCCAGCCAGCTCATACCCTCCAGTTGTGAGCTGTGATCGGAAAAAGGCGTATTCCAGAGTCCCTGGTTCAGCAGGAAGTCGTAGGCGCTCTGGGCCACGTGCCCCGGGATATTCCGGATATTGGCATAAGAGCGGGAGGCGATGGTCAGCCCGATCGCCTGGTTACCGGGGCCGGGTAGCTGCAGCTGGAAGGACGGGCCCAGTATCTCTGTAGAAAGCGTTAGGTTATACAGCTTATTGGGATCCTGAGGATCGAAATGCGTCCCGAATTTATTCTCATGGATGATGCCTTCGATGATGGATTTAAAGCCGAATGCGGGAACGGCGCCTTTTGGGATATAGACAAAGGTATTGTCGAAATTGGTCCCGACGGATAGTGCATTCACATCCCATTTCAATTTTGAATCGGCGATCGAAGCCGGGTTGAGCAGGGCCCCCTGGATGCCGGAGTAATTGCTGGTTCGGATACCCGTATTCTGCTGCGCCAGTAAGAAAAAGGGCAGGAGCAGGCACGGGATCAAGGTTAGTCTCTTTTGCATAAAGTTTCCCAATAGCCGCGGGGCTATTGATATTTAATGAATAAATAAGGATGGGATCTTAGCAAACGGGCTGATATAGGCATATAGGCTGTGGAACCTATAAAAGTACAAACGCGTCCCCGGTGACAGGGGTTGCCGCCCGCACTGAATTATTTGGTTATCGGTTGCACCTATTTAAAGACTGGTGCGGACTACTGAAGCTTGGATTGCCTGATCAGTTCAGGGAACAATAGTATTTTCTTTATGTCTTCAGGATGGAATAAGAAAGGTTGTACGTCTTTTGCCATATCTTCCATGCGTATGGTTTTACACTTTTCCAATATCCTTTCTTTCAATTGCGTCGCATTGGTTATTCCCAGCTTTAACCGGAGATACTCATAATTGGGGGCATCTATAAGCGAAAGCAGGAACGTAATATCAAAGAAATCCCTTCCCTTATTTCGTTCCCGGTTACAGACCGCATAAAATTTCTGCGCCAATAAAATATCCGGTGGGGTAATAAAAATTTGCGTGAAGACATCAAACCTGTTGAGGATATACCGGGTAGGTGTGAAGGCAAAATGTTGCGGTTCCGTATCTAATTGTATCAGTATTTTTTCTTCCCGGTATCCTGATAAACCTTCTTTATACAATATTTCCGGAAAGCGGATATAGCAGTGATAGGCGCCCCGGTAAGCTGTCCTCATTTCTATTTCATACCCTTCCTGTTCCAGGTATTTTTTGAGAATAACCGCGACGCTTTCAAATGCATCCTCGCCGAGGCTAAAATTGTCAAAATCCAGGTCTTCGGAAAAACGGGTATTCCCATGGGCAATGCGCAAACAGGTCCCGCCAAGGAAGCAAAGCTTATTGGCATAGGGGCTGTCAAATATGATCTGTAGTATTTTATGTTGCAGGTATTCCCGCAATATAAACCGCTGGAATCCCTTTAGCTCGGGCGGATAATTTTTCTCTATTTCAGCTAATGTGAGCATGATCATGGATTTTTTTCAGGAGAGCGACCCTTTTATGTAAGACAGCACTTTCAAAACAGGCCAGGTATGTATCCAGTTTTTCCCAACTAATAATACTATTAAGGACAGGTATATTTATCCTTAGCCCTTCAAGATCCGCTATTGTGGTAATAGTGGTATTCAAATATAAATAATCGAGGATAGCTTTTTCCGGGTCCGCCAGCATTACCGGCATTGTGCCACTGCGATCGGTAGTATAGCCAAAAAATAAATGCGGCTTAATGCTTCTGTAATGAAAAACCCCGGCAGGAGTGTCATAAATAATGGTCTTGCGGGTAGTTACATTCTGAACAGAATAGACCGCTTCGGGAATGAGGTTGTAATGCGAAAGGGTAGATTCAAGGGAAATGTAGGAAGGCCGGTATAGAGAATTACTGATCCGGTACCGGAGATCATCAGTCATCCGGATATCCGAAAACAAATACCATTTGTTGATCAGCTTTTTTATGTATCCCTTTTTTTGCCATTCCACCAGCCTTCGACTATCAAATACAGGAAACGATTTCGCAATATCCCGGACCGAGAAGAGCCCGAAATCATGTAAAGCCTCCCTGAAAGTTATATAATTCATTTCATTTTATTGTTATTAATAACAAATATAGGAAATATATATAAGACGTCAAAAGCAAGCTATCTTAAAATTGACGGAGGAAGCGATCCATTGTATTTTCGGCGGGAATATAAAGATCACCGGGCCGGCCGATCCCTGCGGGCTACGGAACTGCAGACAAAGCCTGCCACGGTCCTGAACTAGGACTGTTTCTCCATCTGTGCAATGATCTTATTGACCTCCGACTCCGTCGAGCGGAGCTTGGTTTGACAAAAAGTGATCAGCTCGGAAGCCCGCTTGACCTTCTGCGCCAGCACATCGACGCTCACCGTTTCCGATTCGATCTCCTTTGCGATCGCCGCGAGTTCGGCATATGCCGATTCATATGTTAAAGTCTCTGCCATCATAATCGTTTTTGGATGTTATCGTGGCTCCCATTTCCTTATCCGATAAAATGATCCGGACCTCCTGCCCAACCGCCAATGCTGCAGGGTCGCTGGTTATCCGGCCATTGGATTTGATAATGGCAAACCCCCGTCGCAACGTATTTTCCGGGGACAGGATCTTATAAACGGAAATAAAATGTTCCAGCTCGCCCCTCCTGTTCCTTAGATACAACGGACCAAAGGTATGCAAGTTCAAGGCCAATTGCTGCATATCGTTCAGCCGGTTATAAACGATCATTTTCGGTTTTGTCACCATCGCCGATGCAATGGCGAGGATCTCCCGGTTCCGCTCAAAAAGGATCTCCTTCGATTGATGGACGGTGCTATGCTGCAATAGCGCCAGGGCCTGGAAGCCGGCGGAAAAACGCTGTTGGGCCCTGATAACGATCGTCTTTTGAAACTGCCGGATGGCCTCCTCATAGACCCGGTTGTGATGGATGATAAACTCCGCAGCCTTTGTCGGCGTCTTTGTCTGTGTATGCGCCATCAGATCGGCGATGGTCTCGTTCTTCTGATGCCCGATGCCCGTTATGACCGGGATAGGGAATTTGGCCACGGCCTTTCCGATCAGGTAATTGTCAAAGATGAGGAAATCGGTCTGGGCGCCCCCTCCCCGGATGATGACGACCGCATCATACGATTTGCCGCTGGTGAACACTTCGATCAGCTTTGACAGGAACTGCTGCGCATTGTTCTCCCCCTGCACGATGGTAAAATAATCATCCACCCGGAAGACAAACCCAAAGGAATTGTTTTCCAATGTATGTTTAAAATCCTGCCATCCGGCGGAGGTACGCGAAGAAATAACGGCGATATCCTGGATCACCCGGTTCAGCGGCAGCTCTTTGTTTTTTGTGATAAAGACATCCCCCTCTTTGCGGATAAAGCCGGGATTCTCATCGACCAGCCGGGCCAGGGTGGCCAGCCGCTCCTGCTCCAGCGCCCCCAGCGTAAAATTGATGTCGATGTTATTGAGGTTCAGCTGCAGCCCAAAGACCGGATGATAGGTCACGGAGACATTGACAAGCACGCTGATGTTGTTGGAGAAACGCTGTCCTGTCGTCTGCTGAAAATGGGCGATGCTTGTGGACCCCGCTCCCCATGCCTTCGACTGGACCCTGGCGATAATAGCGTTGGAATGCGGATCTTTCTCCACCAGGTCGAAATTGTGGTAATTCTTTTCCGGCCGGAACGTATGATTGGTCACATCGGCAATGACCCAGACGCTGGTCTTTCGGAATGCGTCGGCCAGGGCCTTGTCGATGGCGGCGGTAAGCTGGGAAAGACGTATGGGTTGAAGATCCTGCAAATGGATGTCGATTTGGAACGGGTACAAAGTACGCCCAATTCAGGGCAACTGTATACCGGAAAAAGGTATATTTGGATAAGAAAATTTTAAAAAAACCATGCTACCTGCCTTTCCTTTCAAATTAAAATTATTTTTCATCTTTCTGCTGACCGCGACCGGTTTTTCCGTTGCTGCACAAAAGACGGGTTCTGCAAAAGACCCTTATGTCCTGAATCCTTCCGCCACGACCGTAGCCTGGGGCTATTACTGGTCCGAGGCCCCGCCGGTCCTCCATGTACAGTCGGGGGATTATGTACGGGTCCGTACCGTTCTTACCTCCGACCCCCGGCGGCTGGAGGCAGCGGGTGTTCCGCCGGCAGAGGTAGAGCAGGAATTACGGGACGTAGAGTCGGTCAGGCAACGGGGACCGGGTGGTCATGTCCTTACGGGACCCATCTTTGTAGACGGGGCGGAAGTAGGGGATGTACTGGAAGTACGTTTTGATTCGATCAATCTGGCGATCCCCTATGGCTATAATGCCATCGGGCAGGCGGGATTTCTGTCGGACGAGATCTTTGAACGGAAGATGCGGATCATCCGTCTTGACAAGGATAAGATGATCGGTCACTTTGCCGAAGGGATCGAGATCCCGCTGCATCCCTTCTTCGGGAGCGTAGGGGACGCACCGCCAAAAGAAGCGGGTCGCTGGAACAGCGCTCCACCATGGATCCATGGCGGTAACCTGGATAACAAGGAGCTGGTCCAGGGTACGTCGCTTTTCCTGCCGGTGCATGTAAAAGGTGCGCTGTTCGAGATCGGCGACGGCCATGCCGCCCAGGGCAATGGGGAAGTGGATATCACCGCCATCGAGACCTCCCTGATCGGAAAGCTTCAATTTATCGTGCATAAGGGAAAGACCCTTCACTGGCCGCGGGCGGAGACGCCGACGCATATCATCTCGATGGGCTGTGACCGCGACCTCAATGCCGCAACGCATATCGCCGTCCGTGAAATGATCAGCTACCTGATGCAGGAAAAAAACCTATCACAGGCCGATGCCTATGCGCTCTGCAGCGTGGCGGCGGATGTGGACATCACACAGCTGGTGGATGGCAATGTAGGGGTGCATGTGATGTTGCCAAAATCGATCTTTACCTCCCATCATTGATAGCCTTATGGTAAACCGCCGTCATTTTCTAAAAGTAACCGGCCTTACCACCCTGGCCATTCCCTTCACCGGGATCGAAGACCTTGCCTCATCGGGTGTGTCGATGATCCCGGACCCTGCCGATCCATTCACGGCATTGGCGCCCGTCCGTTGGGCCGCCGGTGAGCTGGAGGCGGCATTGACGGCAAAAGGAATGACCGTCAGGAAATTTCAGCGGCTGGGCGATGCTCCCGCCGGTGACACCTGTATCGTCTACGGAGGGATGCAGACCGGAATGGCGGCTGCCCTTCTGCGTAAGGCGGTTGCCGGTCCGGATGGCTCCCCGCATAAAGCGGCTGCCGGCCCCGCCCATCTCCGGATCCCACAGGCGCCAGAGTCCCTTGCGCTGTTTTCCCTTCAATCGGAAGGACAAACGATCCTGCTGGCCTGTGGTCACGACACCCGCGGGCTCGTCTATGCGCTGCTGGAGCTGGCGGACCGTGTGCGGCAGGGCTCCGAGCTGGTGGGCTCCCTGACCCGGTCATTGCCGATGGTCGAACAACCGGCCAACGAGATCCGCAGCCTGACCCGGCTCTTTGTCAGCGAGGTCGAAGACAAACCCTGGTTCAATGACCGGGCGATGTGGCCGGCTTATCTGACCATGCTCGCCACCCAGCGGTTTAATCGCTTTAACCTGGCCCTGGGGATCGGGTATGATTTTATAAATCATGTGACGGATGGTTATTTCCTGTTTGCCTATCCTTTTCTTTTATCCGTGCCCGGTTATGCGGTTCGGGTACCGCAATTGCCGGAGGCCGAACGCGACCATAATCTCCAACAGCTGCAATATATCGGCAAACAGACCGTCGCCCGGGGTCTGCAATTTCAACTGGGGATCTGGATGCATGGGTATGAATGGATCGATAGCCCAAACCCGAATTATACCATCGAAGGACTTACAAAGGAAAATCATGGCGTCTATTGCCGGGATGCCATACGGCTCTTATTACAATCCTGTCCGGAGATCAGCGGCATCACCTTCCGCGTCCACGGCGAGAGCGGGGTACAGGAAGGCAGCTATGCCTTTTGGGCAACGGTCTTTGAAGGGGTGAAGACCTGCGGCCGGACGGTAGGGATCGATATCCATGCCAAGGGAACGGATGAGGCGCTGATAAAAGTGGCGACCGATACGGGACTGCCCATTACCCTTTCTCCCAAGTACTGGGCGGAACATATGGGTATGCCCTATATGCAGACCGATATACGGGAACTGGAAAAAGTACATGACACGGGCCGGAAAGCATCGGGGTTGATGAACCTCAGCGATGGGGCCCGCAGCTTTATGCGATACGGATATGGCGATCTTCTGAAAAAGGATCGTCCCTATAAAGTGATCTACCGGATCTGGCCGGGGACCCAACGTCTTTTGTTATGGGGAGACCCCGTGACGATGGCGGCACATGCAAGGAATTTTAATTTTTGCGGTTGTTCGGGCGTAGAATTGATGGAGCCACTCTCTTTCAAAGGCAGACGGGGATCGGGCCTGGCGGGAGACCGTTGCGGGTATGCCGATGCTTCGCTCAGGACAAAATGGGACTGGGAGAAATATCTCTATACGCTACGCGTCTTTGGCCGGTTATCCTATGACCCGGAGGCGGCGCCGGATAGCTGGAGACGTTATCTTGTAAAGGAGTTCGGGGCCGCGGCAGCCGATCCGGCAGAACAGGCCCTGGCCAATGCCACCCGTATCCTCCCGATCGTGCTGACCGTACATGCCGCTTCGGCAGGTAACAATAATTACTGGCCCGAGATCTATTCCAACCAGGCGATCGTCCCGCAAACGGGAATGGTCAACCGCGAATATGGCGATACGCCCACCCCAAAACTCTTTGGCTATGTAAGCCCGCTGGATCCGCAGCTGTTCCTGAACAGCCATGATTTTGCGGTCGAATGGTCGCGAAGTGAGCACAGCGGCAAATACACGCCCGTAGAGGCCGCACAATGGCTGGAAGAATATGCGGCGGCGGCCCTCCGGTATCTGTCGGAGATGGAGACGGCTGTAAAGCATAAGGATCAACCGGCATACCGCCGTCTGGCCATCGACGTGTCGATACAGGCCGGGTTGGGCAGGTTCTATGCGGCAAAATTCCGTAGCGGAGCGCTGTATGCGATCTTTGAGCAGAACGGCGACCGGATCGCATTGGAAGAGGCGCTGGTGAATTATCGTACGGCCCGGGTCTTCTGGAAAGAGCTGGCGGACAAGGCCGGTGTATATAGATCGGATCTGACGTTTGGCGAAACTCCCTGGTTGAGAGGGCATTGGTCGGACCGCCTGGCGGCCATCGACGAGGATATCGATCACATGGCCCGGAAAATAGAAGAGGACGCGCTGCCGGCAGCCATGAAGAGCATCCTGCAGCGGCCGGTCCGCGCAACGATCCCCTGTCATCATAAACCGCCGGGATCGTTCGTCGCCGGGCAAACTGTGCCCCTTGCCCTGGGATTGGAGTCCATGCCTTCCTCCGTACGATTATATTACCGGCATGTAAACCAGGCAGAGCATTATCAAATGATGGAAATGCAATTGCCGTCTGCCGCATCCGGCGCCGGTCTCTTTCAGGCAACGATCCCCGAAACATACACCGGCACTCCGTATGCATTGCAATATTATTTTGAGATCCGGCAGGAGCATGGAGTGGCCTTGCTCTACCCGGGATTCAATGCTGCATTGACCAACCAGCCTTATTTTGTCATAAGGCAGGGGACAGGGCAATAGGTCAGTTCCTGACCAGTTTTACATTGACCGCATTGGCTCCTTTGGGGCCCATTTCGATCTCGAAACTTACCTTGTTGTTTTCTTTGATGGCTTCTGTCAGTGATTTGACATGTACAAAAACGCTCTGTTGCGTTTCCTGGTCTTTTATAAAACCATATCCTTTGTCATCATTGAAAAAAGTAACGATTCCCGTGCGGATCAGGTCCTCGGGGTTGACTTCTTTCTGTTTGGGAACGCTGATGTCTATGTCCTCGGCGTTGATGACGATCTTCTTTCGTGGATCGGGGGGCTTGTTGGTAAGATTGCCGTTCTCATCCAGGTACGCATACATGCTCTCCGGGTCGGCGCTGTTGTTCTTGCTGTTCTCTTTACGTTCCTGTTTCTTTTCAGCTTTTTCTTTCTTTTTTGCTTGTCTTTTCTTTTCTCGTTCTTTCTTGTCCCATGTTTCTGACATATTGATTTACACTTTTGATTTAAATAGTCGGCTGCCCGAAGTACCGGCAGGTTATGAATAAAATATGATAATTTGGAGGCGGGCCCTTATAAAGGTACGACATTATTCCTGCTTGTCCCATTTTGTCTTATTGGGTTGATTTAGAGTAGGTTTACGGTCCGTATATAATTTTTTCCATATACAGCATACCAACAGGCCGGATGGAGGCGTTATCGACGTCTGGCAACCTTTTATGAAATACATCCACCACGCCCTGATCGGGTCTCTTTTTTTCTTTCTTTGCGGATCGTCTCCGGCCCGGAGCCAGTCCCGGCGGATCAACCCTGCCTGGTTAAAGGAGGTAGTGATCGGAGGCATCCGGGTGCAACAGTTGCGGGTACCCGAGGAGGCCATCAACAGCCGCGCCGTCTTTGATATCAAAATGATCCAGCGGGACCTTGAAAAAGCCTGGCAGGACTACCTGGACGGGAATACGCCAAGGGTCGATTGGCTTATCAATAACTTTGGGGTGCTTCGGAACCAGGACCCCGGCTGGCCGGTGGAGTATTATGTAAGGGAATCGGACGCCTTTCAGGCCTACAATAAGTCCATCACTTCGGAGCAGCTCAATCGTATGTATGGCCACATTGTTCAAAAATCAGTAAGGGATAGTCTCCGGGATGGGTACTGCTTTATCAGCAAACCCTTTGTCTATTTAAAAGCAACGGCGACGAATGGCGGCGGCACGCTGGGTAAGCTCTATTTTGGCAGCTATATAAAGGTGTTGGATACCGATGAGCTGGGTGTCGCCCTGGTCTCGGTAGGCGGGATGACCGGCGAGATCCATACCGGTGACTATGTAGAGAACATCTATAAACTAAATGCGACCGACGAACAATGGAAGCTCGTTACAACCCAGGGATACTATCGATTCGAAAAGGATACGGCAGTCGTGGCCACTGTGGCGGCACAGAAAAAACCGGTAAAGAAAAAAGACACCACGGCCATTGAAGAGACCCGGCTTCCGGCGCCAGCTACAGGCGGGGCTACGACGGCTCCGAAAAAGAAAGACTAGATATGTTCAGTATCTTTGGGCTGTTAAACAGACAGCTATGCCTAAACCCCTTTTTGATCATATAAACCGGTTTGTAACGATCAGCCCGGAGGACAAAGCGTTTATAGAGGAATGTATTACGGTGCAGGATGTTCACAAAAAGGATCATCTTCTTTCGGCCGGGGAAATATGCCCCGCCAATTATTTTATTATAAAAGGTCTTTTCCGGATGTATTTTGTAAAGGAGACGGGCATCGAACATACCATCCAATTCGGGTTGGAGAATTGGTGGATCACCGACTTCACCAGCCTGGAAAATCATAAACCGAGCAAACTTTATATCCAGGCCGTGGAACCCTCCGAAGTGGCGGTACTCACCCGCGCAAACCAGGAAAGGTTGTTCCGGCAGGTCCCTCCTGTCGAACGCTACTTTCGCCTCATCGCCCAACGCGCATTTGCCGCCTCGCTCGTACGCATCCAATATCTCTTCGAGCTATCCGTCGAAACCCGTTACGAACAGTTCAACAGACTTTACCCCGAATTCGTCCAGCGTGTTCCCCAGTATATGCTGGCTAATTTTCTGGGATTCACCCCAGAGGTCCTCAGCAAGATCCGGTCGAAAAAGAGCCGGTAATTTTTTAATTGATTATCAATAAGTTATAGATATTTTGGCTTTTTTGATGTCAAGTATACTAAACGAATAATGGATTTTAATATAATCCTTCCAGTATAATTGAAGAATTGTATATTTTTACAATAATTTCAATTATAACAGAAGCGATGAAAAGCGACTTGATAACCAGGCCTCAGTATCTCGAGAGGATAAAACCGTTTATAGGAAAGCAGCTTATTAAGATTCTTACGGGCCAGCGGCGTGTAGGGAAGAGTTATATGCTTCTGCAATTGATGGAAGACATCCGGGAAAATCAGCCAACTGCCAATATCATTTACATTGATAAAGAATTACAGGAATTCTCTGCTATAATAAACGATAAGGATCTATACCAACATATAGAAGGTAAGTTACTGCCTGAAAAAGCTAATTACCTTTTTGTAGATGAAGTACAGGAAATAAATGATTTTGAACGTTGCCTGCGAAGTTTACTAAACGAACGAAAATGTGATATTTTCTGTACAGGTAGTAATGCAAAAATGTTATCGGGAGAACTGGCAACCTTACTGGCAGGCCGATATATCGAATTTCCTATTCATGGGTTAAGTTATTCGGAATTTCTTACGTTCAATCAATTGAAAGATGGTAATGATAGTTTGAACCATTATCTTACTCTGGGTGGCATGCCCTACCAATGTAATCTTGGGTTGAACAGCGTTATTGTATTTGAATACCTGAAAAGCCTTTATTCTACCATCTTGCTAAAGGATGTGGTGAGCAGAGAACATATCCGCAACGTCGCCTTTTTGGAAAACCTGGTCAATTATCTTGCAGACAATATAGGAAGCCTGTTTTCCGCGCAAAATATCAGCAAATACCTAAAATCACAAAGAATTAACCTGCCTACTCAATCAGTAATTAACTACCTGAGATCCCTGACCAATGCTTATTTCATCCATAAGGTACCAAGAGCGGAAGTGGGCGGACTGAAAATATTTGAGATAGGCGAAAAGTTTTATTTTGAAGACCTGGGTCTGAGGAACAGCATTCGGCCGTTTAATTATCGCATTGATATAAACAAATTAATGGAAAATGTAGTCTATCTCCACCTTATCAGAAAGAATTACCAGGTCTACATTGGGAAACTGGGGGATAAGGAAATAGACTTTATGGCAGAAAAAGATGGAGAAAAGATGTATGTGCAAGTAACTTATTTACTGCATGATGAAAGCACTATTAGAAGGGAATTTGACAATCTCCTGAACATCCCGGATCATTATCCCAAATATGTGGTTACAATGGATGAAATAAATGCAGTTGGGTCCTTTAAAGGGATCAAACAAATGCATCTGAGAGAGTTTTTGCTAACGTAAAGATGCCTGGCCGCCCCCCAAAAGTTAGACAGCCATCCTGACTCTGCCAACCCCAATTACCCCGCCGGTGAAAGATAATATCAGAAATGCAAATAATAATGACATATGACCGGATAGCTAAGCCCTAGTTTTGAGGATCATAATTTCGTATGGAGAGTAAATACAAGGGAGCGCCCATATTAGTGATCGGTAATGGAAAACTGGCAAGCAGCGTCACGGTTTGTTTATTATTGGCGGGACATGCGGTTACGTTAATGACGGATGATAAAGAAGGAGCAGTCGATCGCATAAATACCCATTTTGCCGATCTGTCCGGGTTTAACGAGCGGATCCTTACACCGGATCTGCTTGAAATAGAAGGATTCCCCGATGGCAAAGCCGCCGGCCACCCCATAGGAATAGCCATAACAGGCGAAGACCTTGTTGAAAAAAGAGACAGGATCCGGCAACTGGAAGAGATCCTCCCACCGGGATCGGTTGTCGCCATAAACACAGAAAGCATTCCCCTTAGCCTGTTACAGGAGAGCTGTCGTCATCCCGACCGGCTTATCGGGCTCAATTGGGTGGAGCCTGCACACACCACTTTTTTTCTTGAACTGATCGTCAACGCCGGCACCCATAAAAAGGCCGCCGATAACCTGTATCAGCTTGCCAAGGCGCATTGGAACAAAGACCCCTACCTCATTTTCAACGATGTAAGCATTCGCGCAAAGATGCTGTGCGGGATGATCAGGGAAGCATTTTACCTGGTCCAAAATGGATATGCTTCCATCGAAGACATCGACAGAGCCTGTCGCAACGACGCAGGATACTATCTTCCTTTTGCCGGAAATTTCAGGTATATGGACCTGATGGGCACCTATGCCTACGGACTGGTGATGAAAGACCTGAATCGGGAATTATCAAAGGAAACCCATATCCCCCGGTTCTTCGAGGAAATAATCGAACAGGGAGGATTGGGAATGGAGAACAATAAAGGCTTTTATAAATATAAGGAAGGCGATGCTGAACGATGGAATAAGATCTTCAGCATGTTCAGCTACCAGATCAAGGATATCATGGAGAAGAACCCCTTTAATGAAATACAATTGGCGGCGGTTAATTATAAGGTCTGATAGTACAATTTTATGTATAAGGTCTGATGTATGAATCGAACATTGATTTTTGATGCCCATCTCGATCTCGCAATGAACGCCATTGAATGGAACCGCGACCTTACGCGCCCCCTGACCGAGATCAGGCAAAGAGAGATGCATATGAAGGATAAGCCCGACCGGGGTAAAGGCACCGTCTGTCTGCCCGAGCTCAGGAAGGGCAGGGTAGGGCTGGTCGTCGCCACACAGCTGGCACGATATACCCCTCCGGGCAGCGCCCTCGCCGGCTGGAATTCTCCGCAGCAGGCCTGGGCCATGACCCAGGCGCAATTGTGCTGGTACCGCGAGATGGAAAAGATGGGAGAAATGGTTCCCATCACCAATATCGAACAACTGGATCGCCACCTCGCTTTATGGGAGAACGATGCGATAGAAGATGATAAGAAGCCCATTGGATATATCCTTAGCCTGGAAGGCGCCGACTCCTTTGTCGATATCAGCTATCTGTATACCGCTTATGGGTATGGCCTTCGCGCTATTGGATTATCTCATTTTGGTCCGGGCCGCTATGCTCCCGGTACAAAGATGGAGGGCCCCTTAACCGCCAGGGGCGTGGAATTGCTAAAGGAAATGAACGCCCTGAACCTGATCCTGGATGTGACCCACCTTACCGACGAAGGATTCTACCAGGCGATCGACCTGTACCAGGGATCCATTTGGGCAAGCCATCATAATGTACGAAAGATCGTCCCCAACCAAAGACAGCTGACGGACGAACAAATAAAGATCCTGATCGAAAGAGGCGCCGTGATCGGTGGCATGCTGGACTGCTGGGCGATGGACCTGCGGTTTATCGATACGGTCTCGGACCCCTGGCAACTGGATATCCGGCTGGAAAACCTGGTGGATCATTGGGATCATATCTGTCAAATTGCCGGTAACAGCTATAATATAGCTTTTGGGAGTGATCTCGATGGGATATTCGGAACAGAACAGTCTCCCTGGGATATGAATAGCATCGCCGATCTTCAAAAATATCAGGAAATCCTTTCAAGACGGGGATATACACAAGAAGACATCGAGAACATATTCCATAAGAACTGGATCAGGTTCCTGCGGAAAGCATGGAGCTGAGAGAAGATCGAATGAAAATATCAAAATTGCACTAAATAGTATTATCCCTGTGAAGCAAGTTGCGTTAATTTCGAAAAGTTAAAGGTATCTGATCGTCAAAAGTAGCCAGATGAAAATTCAAGTAGCATTTCTATGGTGTTTGCTGCCATTTCTTGTCGTTGCCCAAAGCAAACCACTGCCGGTCTATAAGGACGCTTCGAAGCCAGTGGAGTCAAGGGTAAAAGATCTTTTACGGCGAATGACCCTGCGCGAAAAGATCGCCCAGATGCAGGATCTTTCCTTTGCCGATATCTATGCTTCGGATACACTTGACCGGGGTAAGATGGAAAAATTCCTGGATGGTATGAGCAGGGGCTGTATGGAAGGCATGGGTCTTACGGCCGAACAATATGCCCGGGACGTAAACCGGGTCCAAAGGTACCTGGTAGAAAAGACCCGTCTGGGGATCCCCATGCTGGCGACATCCGAGGCGTTGCATGGATGTGTACATGCCGGAGCAACAGTATACCCGCAGGCCATTGCCCTTGGCAGTACGTTCAACCCCTCCCTGATCAATAAGATGACAAGGGCGATCACGCCGGAACTAAAAGTTCAGGGAATAAAGCAGGTCCTGTCGCCCGATCTCGATCTTGCGCGGGAACTTAGATGGGGCAGGGTAGAAGAGACCTATGGGGAAGACCCTTACCTGGTCAGCCGGATGGGCGTCGCCTATGTAAAAGGATTCACCGAGAACAATATTATCTGTACCCCCAAACATTTCGCCGCACATGGAAGCCCCCGGGGAGGATTAAATCTTTCCTCTGTTGCGGGGGGCGAGCGGGAACTACGGTCCCTCTATCTGCGGCCATTCGAAGCCGTGATCAAAGAGGCGCACCCATTGAGCATCATGAATGCCTATAGCTCCTATGACGGCATCCCGATGGCGGCATCGCATCACTTGCTGACGGAGATCCTGCGCAACGAATTCGGCTTTAAAGGATATGTGTATTCGGACTGGGGCGCCGTTGAAATGCTTTACAGCTTTCAGCATACGGCAAAGGATCCGGCAGATGCGGCCCTCCAGGCGGTAAAGGCGGGTCTCGACATGGAGATCTGGAGCGATTGTTTTGAAAAGCTGGATAGCCTGGTCACCAGCGGAGCGCTCCCCGTCCGCTATATCGACTCGGCTGTTTCAAGAATATTACGGGCGAAGTTCAGCATCGGCTTATTTGAAAACCCCTACGCCGATCTGGTTGATTTGAAGTCAAAAATGCACACGCCCGGATCCGTACAGTTAGCCCTGGATATAGCGCGGGAGTCGGTTGTCTTATTAAAGAATAAAGACCGGCTCCTGCCATTCGGGGATAATATAAAGTCCATTGCCGTGGTCGGCCCGAATGCCGATAAGGTCCAGTTTGGTGATTATACCTGGACAAACGACAACAAATATGGAGTAACCCCCCTACAGGGCATGCAGACCCTGGCCGGCGATAGGGTCCGGTTAAATTTTGCAAAAGGATGTGACACGTATTCCCAAAACAAGGATGGATTTGCCGAAGCCGTGGCAGCCGCTTCAAAGAGTGACGCCGTCGTCGTCTTTGTCGGCTCTTCCAGCGCATCGCCCGGCTATCCTCATCCAAATGCAACCAGCGGTGAAGGCTATGATCTTTCCGATCTTGTATTGCCCGGTGTCCAGGAAGAGCTGATCAAGGCATTGTCGGCGACCGGGAAACCCATAGTAGTGGTGTTGGTTACGGGAAAACCTTTTGCCATCCCCTGGGTCAAAAAGAATATACCGGCGATCCTGACACAGTTCTATCCCGGCGAACAGGGAGGCAACGCCATTGCAGAGGTCCTCTTTGGCAAGGTTAACCCCTCCGGAAAGCTGAATGTCTCCTTCCCCCAAAGCGTGGGCCACCTGCCGGTATTCTATAACCACTATCCCAGCGATAAAGGATATTATAATAAAAGAGGGTCGATCGATAGCCTCGGAAGGGATTATGTTTTTTCAAACCCCGACCCGCTATGGGCATTTGGTACGGGTCTAAGCTATACCAGCTTCGAGTACAAGGCGATGAACCTGTCGGCGACATCATTCACCCCCAGCCAGACCTGTCATATCGAGGTGACGGTAAAGAATAGCGGCGCCGTCGATGGAAAAGAAGTGGTCCAGCTCTATGTGCGGGATAAGGTAAGCTCGGTGGTGACCCCCGTACAGGAATTACGCCGCTTTGAAAAAGTATTTATAAAGGCCGGCGAGTCCGTAAAAGTCGTGTTCGATCTGCCGGTCAGCGAACTCGCCCTGTACAATGCGGATATGAAGAAAGTAGTCGAGCCAGGAGAATTTGAATTGCAGGTAGGAACGGCTTCGGATCAAATTAAGCTGATAAAAACGATTCTGGTAAAATAAATAAAGTGTCCTCTCATGTTAAAACGACGATTTGCTTGTTTGTCTTTTTTTCTTTCCGTAGCATTTATCTCATTTGCACAGCAAAAGGGAAGAACCGATTTCGACCCCGGATCTTTTCAGATCCTCCAGGATTTTCATCACAATAAGATCATCAACCAGCAAAAAGGGTTAATGGGCATGGCGGATTGCCATTTCACCGTAGCCAACTGCGCCGATCCGCAGGATTATGCATTGTGCGAGAAGCTGGGACTTGCGGTGGTCGTTTCCCAGGCCCCGCATCTTGAAGGGAAGGACTGGATAAAAATGTCCGATGAAGAGATCGATACCTATGTAAAAGACCTGGTTAAAAAAGGCGGCAACAGTAAATCCATCATCGGCTATCATATCTGTGACGAGCCCTCCTCCACAGCCTTCCCTGCACTGGCAAAGGCGGTAGCCGCCGTAAAAAAATATGCGCCGGGGAAATTTGCGTACATCAACCTCTATCCAAATTATGCCACCCTCTGGACGATGGACAAGGTAAGATCACAGCTGGGTACAAAGACCTATACCGAATACCTGGAGAAGTTTGTAAACGAGGTCAAACCGCAATTGATCAGCTATGATAACTATATGGTCCAGTTCTCCATGGACATGGAAAAGACCGAGCAGGCGGCAAAATATTATACCAACCTCGTGGAAGTACGTCGCATCGCCGTAAAGTATCATCTCCCCTTTTACAATATCGTTTCCTCCAACCAGATCCGGCCGCAGACGACGATCCCCTCCCCGGCCAACCTCGCCTTCCAGGCATACACCACCCTGGCCGCCGGCGCAAGAGGCGTAAAATGGTATACCTATCATTTTGGGGGGTATGGCTATGCTCCATTGGACAAGAATGAAGATAAAACGCAGACCTGGCATTATCTCGAGGAAGTGAACCGCCAGGTCAGCATCCTGGGACCCCTCCTGAGCCGGATGACTTCGACGGGGGTATATTTTACCACACCGGCCCCGGATAACTCCCTGCCGGTATTGCCGGGCGGCTGGGCGGACAAACTGGTCAGCGACGCCCCGCTGATGGTGGGTGAGTTTAAAGACGCGGACGGGACAAACTATGTAATGGTCGTAAACCTAAGCCTTCAGAAGTCGGCAAAATTCGATCTCCAGACAAAGATCCCCAATGAAGAGATCTATGTCGTCACCACCGGCGAGGAGAGCCATCCATTGGAAAGGGCCAGTCATAAGAAAGGCATCTGGCTGACGGCCGGACAGGGCGTGCTGATAAAATGCGGCGGCAAGCCCTCGGAAGACCTGCCCGACGAAAAAGTAAAATATTAAATCATCAATCAACCAAAATAACGCTGCGATATGAAAAGAAGATCTTTCATGCTGTGCTTGTTCCTGTTCATCGCAACAATACAAGTCCTGGCACAAAAAACGGTTACGGGCAAGATCACGGATGAGGACGCGCATCCGCTGGCAGGAGCCTCAGTACAGATCAAAGGGACCAATACTGGTACCACTTCCGACAATGATGGAAATTACTCCCTGAAAGTCAACAAGGGGCAGACCCTGGTGATCAGCTTTAAAGGGAATATGACCGAGGAACGGATCGTCGGTAATGGATCCCAGCTCAACTTTTTCTTAAGAAGGAATACCGCGGCATTGGACCAGGTAGTCGTAGTAGGGTATGGCAGCCAACGGAAGGCCGACCTTACGGGTGCGGTAGCAACCATCGATGTACAAAAAACGATCGCATCGCGTCCGATAACCGATCTGGCGCGCGGTCTCCAGGGGTCTTCCCCCGGTCTTTTGATCACGACATCCAGCGGCGACCTCGGACAGGCGCCCGAGATCCATCTCAGGGGTTTGACCGGTTCGGTCAACGCAGACGCGGCGCCGCTGATCCTGCTGGACAACGTCCCCATCCCGGATATGAATTCGGTAAACCCCGAGGACATCGAGTCTATCTCTATCCTGAAAGACGCGGCCTCTGCCTCTATCTATGGAGCAAGGGCCTCCTGGGGCGTCATCCTGCTGACCTCCAAGAAGGGTAAAAAAGGACAGATCCATGTTTCCTATAACAACAATTTTGCCTGGTCCTCTCCCATGCACACCCCCCAGATCGCAGACGGGGCAGAGGGAGCGGAATATATGCTCCAGCAATACAGGAGGACGGCGCCGACGACCGCCAGCTTTAATATCCTGGGAGCCTATTACGACGACCTGAGCATCGACCGGATGAAACAATGGAAACAGCTGTATGGCGGTAAGAACCTCGGACCCCAGATGGTCGAAGGCCGGGACTTTGAACGCCGCGCAGGACAGACCTACTATTATCGGGCATGGGACATCAACAAGCTTTTCCTGAACCCGGCTTCCCCCCAGATGAAACACAATATCTCGATCTCGGGCGGCGATGATAAAACTACCTATTTCGCCAGCTTTGGCATGATGGACCAGAAAGGCCTTGTCAAGGTTGCCCCCGAACCGGATAGATATACCCGCTACAACGGTAACGTGAGGGTCGAAACAAAGATCAATAACTGGTTTACCGCCCGCGGCTCGTTGATGGAGTTTATCTCGAAGAAACAATATCCCAACTTCCGGCTGGCAAACGGCGCGGCCCCGGATGAATATTGGTTCAATATCTACCGGTACCCCGAAACCTATCCCTACGGTACTTTTAACGGCTTACCTCTGAAAAACATCCTTACGGAACTGCAACAGGCCCACATGAATACAAGCGACGACGACCAGACACGTCTGTCGGTGGGCGCCACGGCGACCTTCCTGAAGGGTTGGACGGCCGACTTCGACTATACCTACGCAGCGGAGAACTCGCACTCCAATGTCGCGACATCACCCATTACCGGTATAAACAGCTGGGTGGACCCGACACTGACAAGCGTGCTGCCGAATTATTTCCCCGCGGAAGATTATGTGATAGAACAATCGAACTGGGTCAAAAGAAATGTAGGCAAGGGCTATACGACCTATAATAAGGAAATAAACGGCCACAGCTTCAAATTGATGGCCGGCGGTGACATCGAATATTATTATACCGATTTCCAGTACTCAAAAGCAATGGGATTATTGCTCGCATCCCGGCCGACGCTCAACCTGACCTCGGGCGCGGAATTTGCCAACGGATACCCCAGCCATTGGTCGACCCTCGGTTTCTTTGGCCGCTTTAACTATGCCTATAAAGACAAATACCTGCTGGAAGCTAACCTGAGAAGGGACGGCTCCTCCAATTTCCCGACCAACCAGAAATGGGGTACGTTCCCGTCGTTCTCCGCAGGGTATATTATCTCCAATGAAAAGTTCATGGATGGTATTAAGGACCACTCGCCCCTTTCCTTCCTCAAAATACGGGGTTCCTGGGGATCGATCGGCAACAACGATATCGGGAGCAACTCCTATCTCCGTATCATGAACGCCTCCAACTCCAATTGGTGGATCAACGGATTAAACCCTACGCAGGTAGGCGTGTTTGCAAACATAGCCTCCTCGCTGACCTGGGAGACGATCCAAACCACGGATCTCGGGCTTAATGCAAAACTCTTTAATAATGCGCTGGACGTCGACCTGGATGTATATAGCCGTGCCACGAAAGGAATGGTCACCACCGGTATCGAGGAACCTACAACGCTCGGGTCCGCCCCTTCCGCACGTAACTACGGCGAGCTGGTCACAAAGGGATGGGAACTGTCCGTATCCTATGACAAGACGCTGGCCAACGGGCTTGGTTTTAGCATAACGGGCAACCTCTCGGATGAGACCGGAAGGATCACGAAATTTGCCAACACGGAAGTAAGCATCCTGCCCGGTGGCAACGATGTTCCGAACTACCAGGGTAAGACCGTCGGAGAGATCTGGGGATATACCTCGGACAGGCTCTTCAATACCGGCGACTTTGCCGGTAATAACGGCGCGGCGAACCCCACCTGGATCTATGGAAAAGCACCCAACCAGGATGCGCTGAACACAAATTCCGCCTTTCATTTTAGTCCCGGGGACGTGAAGTATAAGGACAGGGACGGCAGCGGCGTAGTCGATTTTGGAACGGGCACGAACCTGCATCACGGGGACATGCATGTGATCGGCAATACCACACCCCGCTATCTGTATGGCTTCCGGCTTGCGCTCAACTATAAAGGATTTGACGTCAGCAGCTTCCTGCAAGGGGTCGGCAAAAGAGAGTACTGGGCGACGGGATCGCTGTTTATCCCCGGCTTCACGGCAGGAGAAGCAGTTTATCAGAACCAGATGAACTATTGGACACCCCAGAACCCGAATGCTTACTTTCCCGCTCCTTCAAATCCCGGCGCGAATAACCACAACGCAAACTGGCAGCCACAGACCCGCTATATGCTGAACATGGCCTATATGCGCGTAAAGAATATAACCATCGGGTATACCCTCCCGAAACGCTGGGTGCAGAAGGCCCATTTCAATAAGGTAAGGATCTTCGCCAGTGGAGAGAACCTGTTTACCTCCGACCATCTGCATGGTGTGTCCATCGATCCGGAAGTTCAGCTGAACTCCATCGAGGGGATCACGGATGCAAAAAGCTTCGGAAGGACCTATCCCTATTTCAAAACATGGTCTTGCGGCATGCAGGTAGATTTATAAATCATTAATTCAGACGGTTATGAAAAATAATATATTGATCTTTTGTTGCTCCCTGTTTTTAATCACCGGTTGTAAAAAATTCCTCGTCCAGGAGCCGCTGGCATCCTTTACGGACGATGACTTCTGGACATCCGAATCAAGTGTCCGGGCCTTCGCCATGGGCTACTATGCGGATCGGTTCCCCGGTTTCGGGAACAACGATGCGGGCGGATCGTACTCGATCCGCGAAACGCTCAATGATGACTACACCAGCGCCGCCTTACCCGGCTTCGCCAGCCTGGTAACAAACAACGGCGGCGGCTGGGACAGCTATTTCACAAAGATCCGGACGGACAATATTTTTGTCGACCGGGTCACCAGCATGAAAGGCTTTACCGATTCCGCCACGGCACACCATTGGATCGGCATCGCCCGTTTCTTCCGGGCATTGGATTATTCCAACTTCGTATTCGACTTTGGCGATGTCCCCTACTACAACCACCCCTTATCCGATAATGACTCGGATCTCTTCAGACCACGCGACCCCGCCACCTTTGTGATGGATAATGTGCTGGCCGATCTTCAATATGCCTCCCAGAACGTAAAGCTGACAGACCCCCTGACCGGACCCAACGGCCTGGTCATCACAAAGGACGTCATCGACGCCTTTATGTCGAGACAGCTGCTGTATGTCGGGACAAAAATAAAATATGACCCGAATGCCTCTTCCAATGATAAGGTAAAGGCCGGGGTATATCTGCAGGCGGCCAAAGATGCGGCCATGCGGGTGATCAGCTCGGGCCGGTACTCGGTGGCCGATAACTATCAAAAACTTTGCAGCACGATCGACATCGCCTCGACGCCGGCCGTTCTCAAGGAAATGATCCTGTATCGTCAATACAATACGGGCCAGGTCACGCACGCGATCGCCTCAGGCAACAACGTAAATACGATCCAGGCCAATGCGGCGCCAAAAGACCTTGTCGACGGCTACCTGTGTAAGAATGGTCTGCCGATCAATACCACCGCAGGCACAAACCCGCTGTACCTGGGTGACCAGACGGCTGCCAATCAATTTGCAAACAGGGATCCCCGCCTCGCAAATACCTTTCTTACGGACCAGTTCCACATCCAGTTCTTAGAGACGGGCTATTCCGTCACCGGCTATAAATGCTGGAAATTCCTGGACGTGCCGACGGAAGACCAGGCCTATGCAGTACAGAGCTTTAATATCACGGATGCCCCGATCATCCGGCTGGGCGAGGTGATGCTGAACTATATCGAAGCGGCTGCCGAACTGGCCGATATGGGTCTCTACCAGGTGGTTCAAAGCGATCTCGACCAGACGATCAACGCCCTTCGGAAGAGAGCCGGCGACGCCACAGCGGCAAGGCTCCCCGATATGAAGATCATTGGCGGCCTCCCCGCGATAGGAGCGACCGTATACGAAGACGCCAACCGGGACCCCTCCGTGCCTTCCTTTATCTGGGAGGTCCGCCGGGAAAGAAGGGCCGAGATGGTCTATGAAGGCTATCGCATGCATGACCTCCTGCGCTGGAGAAAGATAAATTATTTCAACACCCAGCTCTATCCGACAAAGAACCTGGGCGCCTGGATAACAAAGAGCTCGGTAACAAAGGCGCTGATCCTCTCCGATATCAACGGTAACGTCACCTCCGCCGGGACCGTAGCCTCCGGCAGCGGCTATCTGAAGGTATCCCAGACGGTACGAAACGCCTCCAACGGGTTTGTCCTGGACCGGGACTATCTGCAAAGCGTACCAACCTACCAGATCGACTTTTATCAACGGAACGGCCATACGCTGACACAAAACCCGGGCTGGTAATTACAAAACTTTCAAACACACGATCATGAAGATGTCAATGATAAAAATTTTACTGCTGATCCTGGCAACCGGCACTGTTGCGGGTCTGACAAGCTCCTGCAAGAAGAGCAAGGCCGCGGTCGATACGACCTGTACGGTTGCCTTTATCCTCAATGAGACAAATAATGCGGGGGATACTGCCTTTGTAAAGGTGACGGCCGGGCAGCTGGTCCAGAACGCTCCCACACCCGTAAGGACGGGGTATAACTTTAGCGGCTGGTATACCAATTCGGCGGATGCCAACCCCAATCCGACAAAAAATACCGCCGCTCCTTTGTTCCCGGCCTATGATATTACAAAGAAACCTATTTACCTGGATGCGATCCTCTATGCCAGGTGGACAAAATAATCCTACGTAACGATGAAATCAACGATCAAGATCAACCAGGTAGTCCTTTCGATGGCAATAGCGGCCGCCTGTTCCTGCTCCTGTAGCAAAAAAGGCAGCAGCCCGACCACGCCGCCCGTCAGTCCCACGGCAGAGTTTACGGTAAGCCCCGGTACGGTCCTCCTGACCGGTTTTGCCGGATTCGGTACGCAGTACAACCAAAATGTATACGCGGCTATCAGCGCCTCGGACGGGATCACCTCCGCAAATGTCGGACAGCTCGAAACAAAGGTAAAGGCGCTGCATTCGCAATACGTCCGGATCTTTTTTGACTCCAAGGCCTGGCCCACCGATCCCAATTATTCGACGGCCACAGCCGATTTTATGAGCTCGTTCGTGAGTACCGTCAAGCTGGCACAGGATGCGGGCGCCACCAGTATAAACATCACCTACTGGCATACCGCCGCCGCCGCATTGATGCCCGCCTTCGCCGGTGTGCTCAACGACCTGATCGTAAACCATGGACTGACCGCCGTCAACCAGGTGACGATACAGAACGAAGTGAACAGCACCGCCATGACCATGGATGATTACAAGGCCTGTTATACAAGCCTGGATCAGGCCCTGAAGACCCTGGGCATCCGCAATAACATAAAGTTTGTCGGAGGCGACCTGGTGGAGACGAATCAACAAACCTGGTTCTCCTATATGGCGGCCAATATGAGCGACCAGCTGGCAGGCTACTCGTCCCATATCTATTGGAATGACAATGACGCCGCAAAACCCGTCACCCGGCTGTCCGGCGTCGCCGCGATCGTCAACGCGCTGGGTACGTCCATAAAACCTATGTATATTACGGAATATGGAGTGAGGGGAAGCGTCGTCGGCACCGGTATTACCGACCCCGGCGAACTTACAAGCACCACGACCCCTATCTCCCAAACCACGACGGCTGCGCTGGAGAACGCCCTCTTCCAGCTCGACGGACTAAACCTTGGATTTGCGGGCTTCTCAAGATGGGACTGCTATAAGGCAAAATACGACGGAGGCGAGCAGCTCTACTCCTGCATAGGCAGCGGAACAAACGGTTATCCCCTGTACCCGTTGTACTATATGACCTGTCTCTTCACCCGCACCTCCCAGGCGGGATGGAATGTCGTTAAGACAGCACAGGGGACAAACGCCAGCGAGGTAGTAGCGGCCCTGCAGGATAACACAGGAAAGGATATGACACTGTATGCCGTAAATAAATCCAATGGCGCCTATCCCTTTGTGATCGGCGGTCTTCCGGCTACGAAGAGCTTTCATATACTGGCCTGGAACAACGACCAGAAAGGAAAGATCGCAAAGCTGGCCGACGTGACAACCGACGGAAAAGGAGTGCTCCAGATAAGCCTTCCGGCACAGAGCGCGGTTGCCGTAACGACGTTAACGGCCGATATCAGCGACATCCCATAACCAACCGGGTGAACAAAAATGAAAACAGTGAAAAGACTTCCCGTATTTATTGCTTTCGGCCTCTTATCGGCCGGCTTACCTGCTTTCTCGCAGACAGCCGATCCGTTGCCTGCGACGACGCCCCGTGTCAAACCCGGCTCCTTCCCGGTCTCCGTACAATTCACACCCGTCCCTTCCGGCAAAGGCTGGCATGATGAAGTGCCGCCGCTGACGGACCAGACTATGGAGGAGACGATCCATAACATCATCCTCCACGGCTGTACCAACCTGGCCACGGGCGAGTTCTCCAGCGGCGGAGCGAATGAAAAAGCCCTGGCGTATGCGCAGAAGCTGGGTATGAAGATCGATTGGACGACAAATGGCGTTCAGCTCTTCAAGCGGAACGATCCGCCGGCACATAGCGTCTACTCACCCGAATATATCGCGGAAGTAAAAAAGCGTATCGGACCGGTATTGGGCAACATAAAAAAGCTCGAACATCCGAATACCATCTTTCCTTTTATGGATGAGCCGTTCCATGCCGACACGACGGCCTTCGACTACAGCCTGCCCACGGCCGGCGAATTTAAACGGCAATATGGATATCCCATGCCTGCCAGCTATGCCGCGGCAAGCAGCGATCCCCGGAAACACCTGGATTTTATAAATTTCCAGGCCAATACCTTTGTCGCCGCCTGGAGACAGATCTATAAAGAGGTAAAAGCCTTCGACCCGCGTCCGCAGATCGTACTGACACATGACAGTCACAGCACCATGGGAGGAGGCGTCGAATCGGATTCAAGGATCGCCATCGACGACATCTTTCATTGGGGCGGCGAATTTGCGGATATGTTCCTGTATGATATCTATCCGTATACGATGTTCGACTATCGTTATGGAGAATATGGCAAGCTGCCAAAGCCGCGGATGAGCCAGACACACTATACGATGGCGCAGATGCGAAACCTCACCACCACCTATGGAAAGAAGCTGGGCTTCTGGCTGGGAACCTACAACGAAGGCTGGTTCCGCCGCTATATGAATGCCGAAATGGAGAGACAATACTGGGGCGAACGCGAGCTGGCCTATACCGCCATCGCCAACGGCGCCGACTTCCTCATCACCGGGATCAATATTCCGCAGGACGCACGTCATTGGGATGATTTTGGAAAAGGCATGCGGGCGATCCAAAAGGTAGGAGCGGAGATCCTGGCGGCGCCAAAGGTAAAATCCCGCGCCTGCTTCCTGTTCCCGCGGACCCAATATGTACAGCTGAATGAAGAATATTTTAACGTCGGGCTCACCTTCGAGCTCTGCCTGAGGGCCTTCGGGGAAATGGATATGATCCATGAAGAACAGATTACGGACGAGAAGATGAACGGATACGATATTTTAGTATTGGCCGACGTAAAGATGCTGCCGGCCGCGGTGGCCAAATGCATCGACCGGTTTGTACAGAATGGCGGCGTGGTGATTTCAGATTGCGTTCCCCAACAGGATGCCTATGGACAACCGCTGTCGACCATGAGCCGGCTCTTTGGCGTCAGCAGCGCCACCACCGACCGGGTCCTGCAAAAAGGACAATGGAATCCGTTTTCGATGCTGCCGCCGATATGGGCCCACGGGCTGAAGACCCCTCCTCCCGCACCCGTAAAGACGTTTGCAAAGGCGGCCGGCACTGCCTATGGTCATCGCTATGATCTTACCGTGGTGTCCCCCCGCAATTGTACCGTCTCGGACGGCAATACGGTCTTTCGCATGGATTCCGGCCAGCCAATGCTCGTACAGAAAACCGTCGGCAAGGGTAAGACCTATCTGTTGGGATTTTGTCTCCAGGACACCTATTTCCAGACCTGGGCAGCCAACGATACCGCCTCCCGGGGACAGCTGTATGACCTTGTACATAATATATTTGCCGATACAAAGATGCACGCGCATGCCTATTCTTCCAACCCCGATATGGAAGTGACCGTACGCGCAAATAATAAAGAGAAAGAGGCCTTTGTCTTCGTCATCAACCACGAATCCCCCAACGCCATCGCGGAGGTTACGCTGGCGGATCTGGGCTTTGACGTTGGCCAGATCATGGATGTAGAATGGGGGAGACCGGTGGCTTTTACAAAAGAAGGCGATCTGACAAAGTTTACGATAATGGCCGTTGAGGGCACCCCAACGGGCGTTACAAGACTGCTGAAAGTGACACCTGCAAAAAAATAACAAGTTACATGCGCACGATTTTATCCTTATGTCTTCTCCAACTCACCAGCCTGTTCGCAGCGGCCCAGATCGTCGTCAACGATTGCTCGGTTGAATATCTTTCCAATCCTGTCGGCATCGACACGCGCGAACCCCGGCTTAGCTGGATCATCGGAAGCAAGGAAAAGGAGATCCGCCAGACGGCCTACCAGGTCTTTGTTGCGTCGACCCCCGAAAGGGCAAAGGAGACGACGGCCGATATATGGAACTCCGGTAAGATCTCCTCCGATAATTCCGTGCTGATAGCCTATACCGGCAAGCCGTTGTTGTCCGGAAGAAGATACTACTGGAGGGTCCGGGTATGGGACCAAAAAGGTGACTCGGCCATTACAAGTGAGCCCGTATACTGGGAAATGGGCCTGCTGGAAAAGGGCGATTGGAAAGGCCAATGGCTCAGCGCACCAAAGGTATATGACTGGCAGCAGTTCGTCGCGGGACGGAAGCTGGCAATAAAGACGGGAAAGGAAGAAGACCCCGACCCCGCTCCCGAGTTTCGGAAGTCCTTCTCTTTCGCAAAGGAAATAGCACAGGCAAGACTCTATATCTCGGGCGTGGGGTATAATATCCCCTATCTGAATGGTCAAAGGATCGGCGATCATGCATTGGATGCCGCCTTTACCCGCTATGATAAGACCGTGCTGTATTCGACATACGATGTCACCGGCGCCCTGCACAAGGGCGAGAATGTCCTGGGCGTTGTCCTTGGCAACGGCTGGTACAATATGCTCTCAAAGGATGTGTGGGGATTTGACCATGCTCCCTGGAGGAATGCACCGGCCGTATTGGCGCAGCTGGAGATCGTCTTCCGCGATGGCACCCGGGAGATCGTTGCCACCGATGGATCCTGGAAGGTAGCGCCGGGACCGGTCCTCTTCAACAGCATACGCCAGGGTGAATGGTATGATGCACGAAAGGAAACGCCGGGATGGAACACCGTAGGATTTAACGATACGAAATGGTTCCAGCCGGTAGTGGTCAACGGTCCCGCAGGGGAGCTAAGGGCGCAGATGATCCAGCCTGTCAAGATAACGGATACGGTTGTCGCCAAAACGATCACGGAGCCAAAACCGGGTATCTATGTGATCGACCTGGGCAGAAATATCGCCGGGTTCGCCGAACTGCGGATCCATGCGCCGGCCGGGACGGAGATAACCTTAAAATATAGCGAAAGGCTCTCCGGAGATGGGGGGGTAGATCAGCGGGACGTCGCCCAGCATATCGAAGGCGGTCTGGTAGAGACGGACAAATATATCTGCAAGGGCGAAGGTCTCGAGACCTGGCATTCCTCTTTTGCATACTATGGTTTTCAATATATAGAGATCACAGGGTTGCCGGCAAGACCCGATCAGGCTACGATCACCGGGATGATCGTCCATACCGCATTCGAACCGGCCGGAAGCTTTCAGTGTTCCAATGAGCTTTTTAATAAGATCCAACGCAATGCCCTCGTCTCCTACCAGAGTAACTTCATGGGATACCCGACGGATTGCCCCCAGCGGGAAAAGAACGGATGGACGGGGGATGCCCACCTGGCCGCGGAAATGGGGTTATATAATTTTAAGTCGCAGAACGGTTATACCAAGTGGCTGGGCGATATCGCCGACGAACAGCGTCCGACGGGAGAGCTGTCGGCCATCGTACCTTCTTCGGGTTGGGGTTATTTTTGGGGGAACGGTCCCGCCTGGGACAATGCAATGGTGCTGATCCCCTGGTATCTGTACAAATACAATGGCGACCGGCGGATCCTGCAGCAGCTCTACCCGCATATACGGCAATACGTGGACTATCTTGGTTCAAAGTCAACCGATGATATCGTAAAGATCGGACTGGGGGATTGGGCGCCGGCAAAGACAAGGACACCGGAAGAGATCACGTCGACCGCCTACTACTATGTCGATGCGGTGATCGTCTCGAAGATAGCCGGCTTGTTTGGCAATGCCGAAGACCAAAAGAAATATGCTGGCCTGGCCACCCGGATAAAGGCGGCCTTTAACCGGCATTATTACCGGGGAAATGGGATCTACGACCAGGGTACGCAGACCGGTCTATCCTGTGCGCTGTACCAGGGATTGACCGATGAGCATAAGGATGAGACCGTCAATGCATTGGTGGAGGCGATACGGAAGAATGACGATCACCTGGACTGCGGCATCCTGGGAACGAAATACCTGTTACACGCACTCTCCGACAACGGCCGGTCGGATGTGGCCTATAAAATAGTGAATCAGCACAGCTTCCCCAGCTGGGGGAACTGGATCGATCAGGGAGCCACTACACTGTGGGAACAATGGAACGGAACGGAATCGCGTAATCACATCATGTTTGGCGATGTCAGCGCCTGGTTCTATGAAAACCTGGCAGGCATACAGCCGGATGCCGACCAGCCGGGCTTTAAACGCATCCTGTTCCAACCTTATTTCTCCCCGGACCTGACCTGGGTAAAGGCGACCCATCAAACCATGTATGGTGAAATATCGGCGGCATGGAACCGGCAAGGCGATCATATTTATTACAAAATAACCATTCCGGCCAATACTACGGGGGAAGTGATCCTTCCTGCAAAAAAACTTGTCCTTGGATCGGGATCTTATACAATCAAAGTAAAATGAAACCGGCATTAAAAACAATCTTCGTACTGCTGCTCGGCTGGTCCCAATGGACATATGGCCAGGGAGCCATCGTCAGCCAACCGGGCAATTCGCTAAAGCTTTTAAAGACTTCCAGCGGTCAGCCCCGGAATATTATCTTTATCCTGACGGATGACCACCGCTATGATGCGCTGGGGTTTTTAAAGACACAGTCCTTTATAAAAACGCCCAACCTGGATCGGCTGGCGAAGGAAGGGGCCTATTTACCAAACGCCTTTGTCACGACCTCCCTCTGCTCGCCCTCCCGTGCATCCATCCTTACCGGGCTTTACGCGCATAAGCATAAGGTAGTGGATAACAACAACCCTGTTCCAAAAGACCTGGTCTTTTTCCCCCAGTATTTACAACAGATAGGATATCAAACGGCCTTGATCGGCAAATGGCATATGGGCGGCGACTTCGACGACCCCCAGCGGGGATTTGATTACTGGGTCTCCTTCAAGGGCCAGGGGTCCTATCTGCCGGAAAAGAACGGACTAAACGTCAACGGAAAACACGTACCACAGAAAGGATACATCACCGATGAGCTGACCGATTATGCCTTGGATTTTCTAAAGAACAGGGATAAGAAAAAGCCGTTTATGATATATCTGTCGCATAAGGCGGTGCATGCGGATTTCATTCCTGCCGACCGGGATAAAGGGAAATTCAAGGGCCTGCCTTTCAACCCGCCCCTGACCATGCAGATCGGTGTACAGAAGGGCGCGCCCATGTGGCTTCAAAACCAACGCAACTCCTGGCATGGAGTAGAGTTCCCCTATCATAGCAGCCTGGATATCGGGGAGTATTACCGGCGATATGCGGAGACGCTATGCGGGGTGGATGAATCGCTGGGACGGCTCCTGGATTATCTAAAAGAGCAGGGCTTACTGGAGTCGACGCTGATCATTTATATGGGCGATAACGGGTTTCAGTTTGGGGAACATGGGCTGATCGACAAACGGACGGCCTATGAGGCTTCGATGCGGGTACCCATGCTTGCTTTCTGTCCCGAATTGATCAAGCCGGGCACGGTCGTCAAAGAAGTGGTGGCCAATATCGACATCGCTCCCACGATCCTGGCAGCGGCTGGCTTAAAATCCCCGGACTATATGGATGGGAAGAGTTTCCTGCCCTTCCTCGAAGGAAAAAAGCAAGACTGGCGGGATGGGCTGTTATACGAATATTACTGGGAACGCAACTATCCCCAGACGCCGACCATGCACGCCATCCGCGGCGATCGCTACAAGTATATTCATTATACGGGGATCTGGGACACGGATGAGCTCTATGATCTGCAGAACGACCCGTTGGAGACAAAAAACCTGATCCGGGATAAGGCATGCCAGGAGATCGTAAAAAAGATGAATCACCAGCTCTTCGAACAATTGGAAGAGTCGAAAGGAATGTATATCCCCCTGAACCCGGATAGGGGAGAACAGTCAAACCTGCGATATGAATATGGTTCACCTGCGGCGTCTTTCCCTTCTTACCTGATGCGGGGGGATTCTACGCTTTCAACAAATGGACATCCATGAAAAAATGCGCCCTGCTTATCATCGGAGCGGCTTTTTTCGTTATGAATAACGCCGGACCTGCTTTCGGGCAGGCTCCCCTTATCAGCGGGCATGCATTTCTATCTACGATCCAGCTTTCACCGCTGCCGGCGGATACGGGAAAGCAGCAAGGGGGGGCAATGGTTCAGTGGAAGCAACAGCAACAATCAATAGATGATATCATAAACAGCGGGTTCAGCGATTTTTGGGTCTATCCTTCTTCCGTAGACCACATGAAGAAAGTATTGAATTATGCCCAATCACGGGGTATGGCAATCGACTATATGACCTCCGGCTTTGAAGGCTTCGATCGGGACCATCCTCCCGTAACAAGCGTATACGACCCCCGGTATGCGGAGGATGTCAAACGACGGATAGACTCCGGCCTGGCCCCGCTAAAAGATCTTAAACAGGTTTACTCAGTCTTCCCCTTCCAGGATGAGCCCTTTCATGCCGGTTCCGCCTCTTTTGATTATAGCCGCTATGCAAAGACCGAATTTTTCAAGCGATACGGATACCCGATGCCGGACAGTCCCGGGACCGTTAAGGACGATCCAAAAAAGTGGCTCGACCTGCTCAATTTCCAGTCGGGTACTTTCAGGGATGGCTGGATAAAAGTTTATCATGCGGTAAAAGACTTCGATCCGCGTCCAAAGATCGTGATGACGCATGACAGCCACAATTCTTTTGGCGCAGGAGTAAAGTCCAACTCGAAGATAGCCATGGATGATGTCTTTTATTGGGGAGGCGACTTCGCCGATATCCTTGCCTATGATATTTATCCGTATATGACATTCGATTATCGTTATGGGGAGCCGGGCAGACTGCCAAAGCCAAGGATCAGTCAAATGCATTATACGATCTCCCAGCTACGGAATGTAAGCACGGCCTATGGCAAGGAGATGGGCTTCTGGGTCGGTACTTATAGTGACAAGTGGTTTCAGCGTTTCAGTGGTCCCGAAAGAAAAAGCCAGTATTGGTCCGAACGGGAGATGTCCTATACCGCTATCGCCCAGGGAGCCGATTTCCTGATCTCCCCGTCCAATTATAATACCGCCGATCTTCCTTTGGATACCTTACACTGGTCCGATTATGGGAGAGCTATGAACGTTATCCGGCAGGCAGGCCCCGGACTGCTAAAGGCGCCCAAGGTAAAGGCAAAAGCCTGTTTCCTCTTTCCCCGAACGCAATATTTGTTGTTGCAGGAAGAATATTTTAACGTAGGGTTGACCTTTGAGCTATTCCTGAGAGCCTTTGGGGAATTGGATATTATCCACGAGGATCAGATCACGGACGATAAGCTCAATGGCTACCGGGTGTTGGTGCTGGGCGATGTAAAATTGCTGCCGGCCAAAGTGGCCGGGTACATAGGATCGTTTGTCCGCAAGGGGGGAATACTGATAGCCGATTGTGTTCCCGGGATGGATGCCGGTAAGCAGCCGCTGGAGACGATGGCAAAACTTTTTGGCGTGAGCGATGCAGCAACGGACCGCCTGCACCGGGAGGGACAATGGGTCCCCTTTGCGGCCCTTCCTCCAAAGATGTCGTTTGCCCCGCCCGCCGGACAAAAGGAAGAGGAGGTCAGAAAGGATGGGGTAGAGGGCAGCGCATTCGATCGGCGTTTCGCTTTCCCGGTGGTCAGCCCACGCCCCTGCCAGCTAAAAGGCGGAAAGGCGGTCTTGAAGATGCAATCGGGTCAGCCCGGTCTCGTATACCAGGAAACAGGCAAAGGGAAGGCCTGGCTTTTCGGATTTTGTCTCCAGGACACTTATTTCAATACCTGGAAGAACAACGATACCGCAGGACGGCGGGAGCTGCGGGACCTCATCGGCGATGTATTCCGGGATTCGAAGATCCAATCGCATATCTGCTCATCCAACCCGGACATCGAGGCGGACGTGCGGGCCAACGACACGGAGGGATATGTATTCATCATCAACCATGAGGCGGACAAACCCGGGACATCGGTCCGTCTTGCCGGCCTGGGGTTCAATATCGGGAATATAATGGATCTCGAAAGCGGTGAGCCCATTGCGTTCAACCGAAAGGACGGCGCTGTTGAATTTAATATTGACGCGGCTTTTGGCACGACAAAACTGTTGAAGCTGTCGCAGAAATAATGATAAAAAAACATTGTATGAAAAAAAGTAAGATCAATCACCCCGACCGCGACCCGTCGTTTGTCACAGGGGCCTATTCCGACGGCATCGTCGTCGATGGATTCCTTTTTGTCAGCGGCCAGGCGCCCGTCGATTTTAAGACCTCGAAGTTTATCCTGGGCACGATAGAAGAAGAAACGCACCGGACCATGCAGAATATCAAGGCGATCATCGAAGCAGGCGGGGCGACGATGGAACAGGTTGTCAAATGTACCGTACACCTGCGGGATATCGACGAGTTTGACCGGTATAACCAGGTCTATGCGACCTATTTCCCCGGTATAAAGCCCGCAAGGACCACTGTTCAATCCGTTCTGGCCGAAGGGATCAAGGTCGAGATCGATTGTATCGTAAAGTTGTAACAGAGTTCGTACGCTATGAATTTATTGCTTAATCTATTGTAAACATACATGAGAAAGATTCAAACAGGTGAGATCACCATCGGGGTTGTGGGGCTTGGGCTGATGGGAACGAGTTTTATCGCTTCTTTACTGATCGCGGGTCACAAGGTCAAGGCGATCGCCCCGCTCCCGGATGACATGAGCGCGGCGCCGGATCGTATACTGGATCATTTAATAGCCTGTGAAAAGGCGGAACTGTTATGTCAACCGATCGTTCTTTATTTGCGGCAGCTGGTGATATCGGAAGACTATGCCGAGCTAAGGACCTGTCACCTGGTAGTGGAATGTGTGATAGAAATGGCCGAAATAAAGAAGTCGATCTATCAAAAGATTGAACGCGTCGTCGGTAAGGATACCGTCATCGCCAGCAATACCTCCGCCATCCCGATCAGCGAGCTGCAGAAGGATCTTGTCAACCCGGGGCGTTTTTTGGGCATCCATTGGGCGGAGCCCTCCTATTTCACCCGGTTTATTGAGATCACGAACGGCGCCCGGACCGCTGCTCATTATTCGGAATGGGTATATGAGCTGGCGCATCTCTGGGGGAAGGAGCCCACCCTTCTCCGCAAGGATGTAAGGGGATTTATTACAAATCGTCTTATGTATGCTGCCTATAGGGAGGGACTAAGCATCGTCTCAAAGGGAGAGGCGACATTGGAAGACGTAGACAAGGCCTTTAGATATGATGCGGGGTCCTGGATGACGTTGATGGGGGTCTTTAGAAGAATGGATTTTCTTGGATTAAAGGATCACCTGGAGATGTTCCGGCGGATCTTCCCCGATCTGTGCAACGATGAGCAGGTGCCACCGCTGATGCAAAAAATGGTCGATATCAATGCGCGGGGTATCCAAAACCTATCGGGGCTGTATGATTACTCCGAAGAAGAGGCGATGAAGTGGAATGAGGCCTTTGCCTTGTTCAACGTAGATATCTTTCGATTGGCCGCAATGTATCCTTCGACGATCACGGCATGAACCCATAGTATAAATAATTTTTAAACAAGCTTGTATATGGAGAATTTTAGCTATTCGAAATCCGGGGCGCTGTTGGAAAGAGCAAGAAAAGCCCTGGCGGGAGGAGTTTCTTCGGAATTCAGAAAGTATAATCATCCCCATGCCATCTTCTATACCCATGGGGAAGGGAGCTATATTTATGACGCCGACGGAAATAAATATCTTGATTTTACGCTTAGCCAGGGGCCGTTGATCTTGGGGCACTCTCATCCAAAGGTCTTAAAGGAGGTAGCTGAATATTCAAATAAGGGACAGCTTTTTGCGGGTCAGCATATAAAGGAGATCGAATTGGCCGAAAAGCTTCAGCAGCTGATCACATCGGCGGAGTTGATCCGCTTTTGTCTCGATGGGTCCACCGCCGTTCAAACGGCTTTCCGGGTGGCAAGGGCCAAGACCGGGAAACAAAAATTCCTTCGTTTTGAGGGGCATTATCACGGATGGCTGGACAATGTCGGCTGGGCGATCTCGGCGCCTTCCGCAGAGGCATTGGGAAACAGGGAACATCCGAATGTCTTTCCCTGGACCGAGGGATTGCCCGAACAGGCAAAAGATGAATTTATCACGCTGCCCTGGAATGACCTTGACCTGGTAAAAAAAGTCGTTGCCCAACGACATAAGGAAATAGCCGCCATCATCACCGAGCCCGTCATGTGCAACAATAGCTGTATCGTTCCGGCGGAAGGCTTTCTCGAAGGTCTTCGGGAGATTTGCGATCAATATGATATTGCCCTTATATTTGACGAGGTGATCACGGGTTTTCGTATTTCCCTCGGTGGGGCGCAACAGTATTTCAACATTACCCCCGACCTTTCCGTCTTTGCAAAGGCAATGGGCAGCGGCTATCCGATCAGCGCGGTAGTGGGCAAACGGAAATGGATGAGCCTGATCGAGAACGCCCGGGTCATCCATGCCGGCACCATGAATGCCGGCAATCCCACGATTGCGGCCGCACTGGCGACAATCAGCGTGCTGGAGGCGGAACAGCCCTATGAGCGGTTGTTTCGCTATGGACAGCGATTAATGGAGGGTCTGCGGCAGGCGGCTGCCCGGTCAAAACAAAACTTGCTGGTACAGGGTCCCGGACCCATGTTCCATATGGGATTTACCGATCTGGATAAAGTAAAGGACTACCGGGATTCCTTTACCTATGACAAGGGCAAGCTCGGAAAATTTATAGCCGGGATGCACGACCGGGGCATACGGATCATCGGCCGCGGGTTATGGTATATCAGCGCCGCACATACGGAGGAGGAGATCGATCATGCCATAAAGACCGCTGAGGAAGTGCTGAAGACGATATAAAAATAGAAACGATGAGTGACAGGAGAAAGTTTATAAAAAATATGTCGGGTTTGGGAATGCTCGGGATGGCTCCCGGCCTTCTGGCGCCACAGTCAAGCGATCTTCCCTCCCGGCAGGGTGCTGCAAACGGTAAAATATGGGGCTGCCTCCTGCACCTGAGCTATAATTTTTGGGTGGAATACAGCACCCCGAGCCCATTTAGGGGATACCGCCCTTATCTGCAAATGAGTGACTCCCTATGGAACGATGCCACGGAGAAAATGGCCAAAGAAGGCTTGAACCTGGTCGTGATAGATCTTGGGGATGGCATCAAATATGAAAGTCATCCGGAGATCGCCGTCAACAACGCCTGGTCCACCACACGCCTGCGGCAGGAATTGGACCGTCTTCGTAAAATGGGGCTGGAGCCCATTCCAAAATTAAACTTCGCGGCAGGTCATGATATCTGGCTCGGGAAATATTCGCGGATGGTATCGACGGACAAATATTATGAGGTCTGCGGCGACCTTATCGAAGAAGTGGCTGCTCTGTTTGAAAAACCGCGTTTTTTTCACCTCGGGATGGATGAAGAAAATGCTGAGGACCAGAAATATCTTGATTATGTCGTCATACGCCAAAATGATCTGTGGTGGCATGACTTCTATTTTTTTGTAGCCCAGGTTGAAAAGAGTGGTTCGCGGGCCTGGATCTGGTCCGATTATCTATGGCATAAACCGGAAGCCTTTTTTAAAAAAATGCCAAAATCGGTGCTTCAAAGCAATTGGTATTATGAGGAGAGCTTTGATGAAAAGCAAACCCCCGTAAAAGCCTATCTCGACCTGGAGGCGGATGGGTATGACCAGGTACCGACCGGTAGCTTTTACCGGAAGGATGGGTCAGGCGAAAAGAGCATACACAATACGGTGGAATTTTGCAGCACGCATATCGCGGATCCCCGCTTATATGGTTTTCTACAGACCTTCTGGGCGCCTACCACGGAAGACAACAGGGAAAGTATCCTGAAGGCGATCGCCCTGGTGGGCGAGGCAAAGGGCTGGTTCGACAAAAATCATAAAAAGCCGGTTAAATCATAAACATGGGTGATAAAGTAACGGAAATACAGGGACCGCAAAAGCTGCGGCGCGTACTGGGATTGTGGGATGTGATCTTTTATGGGATCGTGCTCATACAACCGATCGCCGCCGTAGGCTTATTCGGCATCGCCTCAAAGGTGTCCCGGGGTCACATGGTCACGACCCTGCTTATCGCCATGCTGGGGATGATGCTGACGGCGGTAAGCTATGGCCGCATGGCCTCGCTGTATCCTTCCGCAGGATCGGCCTATACCTATGTCGGGAAAGGGTTGAACACCTATTTTGGTTTTATGGCCGGGTGGGCGATGTTCCTTGATTACCTGATCGTACCCGTTATCAATACCGTCTATGCGGCCCTGACCCTGCAACGCCTGATGCCTTCCGTTCCCTTTATCGTCTGGGTAATACTGTTTGTTTTTGTCATCACTTATTTGAACCTGCGGGGGATCCGGACCATGGCCCGCTCCAACGAGATCCTGCTCTTTATCATGTGTCTTGTCATAGGCATCTTTATCTGGCTTGGCATCCGTTATGTCTTTCATGCACAGGGCTGGAGTGGTCTCCTGTCTTACAAACCCTTTTATAACCCCGCGACATTTAACCTCGGCGCGATAATGACGGCCACCTCGTTTGCGGCGCTTACCTATATAGGTTTCGACGGGGTGACGACGCTGGCCGAGGATGTAAAGAACCCAAAAAGGAATATGCTCCTGGCCCCCATATTGGTGTGCCTGTTTACCGGTTTGTTCAGCGGGCTCCAAATCTACCTGGCACAACGGATCTGGCCGGATTACACTACGTTTTCGAACCCGGAAACGGCCTTTTTTGACGTCTCGGCACTGGTTGGCGGCAAATTCCTGTTTGACGCGATGGCGGCGATCTTATTTATAGCTTGTTTGGGGAGCGGTCTGGCAGGACAGGTAGGCGCCGCCCGCCTGCTGTTTGGGATGGGAAGGGATGGGGTCATACCCGGGAAGATCTTTTCGCATCTCGATGCAAAAAGAGCGACACCGACCTATAATATCATCATCATGGGTGTTTTGACGATCCTGGGTTCCGTTCTCCTGAGCTACCAGGGAGCCGCGGAATTGCTGAATTTCGGCGCCTTTATGGCCTTTATGGGCGTGAATATCGCCACGCTCCGGCAATTCTTTTTTCTTCGCCCGGCTGGAGAGAAACGAAAATTTATCCCGGACTTCCTTCTCCCTGTTCTTGGTTTTCTTGTTTGCTTTTTACTCTGGATCAGCCTTCCGATCCCTGCCAAGGTTATTGGAGGGATCTGGTTCCTTATAGGACTGGTCTATTTGATCATAAAGACACAGGGGTTAAAGAAAAAGCCCGTTATCCTCGATTTTAAATAGGACATGATGCAACGAAATAATAAATCATTTATACTGATCCTTTTTTGTCTGGCCTCAGGGATTTCCCATGCACAGGACCCCGCCCTCCCGCTAAAAGGGAATATGGCGCAGGTGAATATTACACCCCCGATAGGCAGCCGGCTGGCAGGCCATTTTTATGAGATCTTTTCCACCGGGGTACATGACTCGCTGTGGGCAAAGGCGATGATCCTCCAGCAGGGGAAGGAGAAGTTTGCCTTTGTATTTTGCGATCTGATCGGAATGACCCCGGGCGTCTCCACCAATGCCCGGCTACAGGCCAGCCGGAAAACCGGTATCCCGGTAAAGAATATTTTGATCGCCGCGGCGCATAGCCATACCGGTCCCTTGTTTTATGGTTTTCAGCATACCTATTTTCATAAAAGGGCCCTGGCTGCCAACAAGGGACAGGATCCCCATGAAAAGATCGATTATTCCCGTTTTCTTATCGATCACATCGTAACGGCGATCGTAAAGGCCAACAGAGACATCCATCCCATCTGGCTGGCGGCAGGCATCGGTGAACAAAAAGGGCTCTCCTTTAACAGGCGCTATTATATGAAGCATGGACCGGTGCTGTTTAATCCGGGGCCTTTAAACCCCGATATTGCCGGACCGGCAGGGCCGATAGACCCGGCAGTGGGAATATTGATGCTTAAGGATGGCCGGTCGCAAAAGTATGAGGGTGGATTGACGGCGTTTGCCATGCATGCCGACTGTATCGGCGGGACGGAGATCAGTGCGGATTATCCCTATTTTTTGGAGCAGACGCTAAAGGGGAAACTGGGAAAGGGCTTTATCTCCGCCTTTGCGCTGGGTCCTTCCGGTGATATCAACGACGTCGACGTAAAAAAGGATCAGCCTATCTACAGCGCTTCCAATACCGAAAAGATCGGGCGAACGCTTGGTCGGACCGTGATCAATACACTGCCGGAGCTAAAACAGATCGACCAGCCCGCTTTGGCCATGCTGTCGGAGAAGGTCCTGCTTCCTTTGCAGGTCCCTACAAAAGAGCAGATCGATTCTGCCAGGGTACTTATAAATAAGCTGTATGAAGTACAGGCGACGGGGAAATACCTCGCGAATGCCGGAGGCGAATCGGGTGATTTCTTACGAAGGGTGGAAATGAGCAAATATCTTGCCCTGGAGGACCGTAAAAAGACGGTACAGGTGGAAGTGCAGGTATTCCGGATCGACTCGGAAACGGCCATTGTAGGATTACCGGGCGAGCTATTTGTCGAGCTGGGTCTTGCGATCAAAAAAAGATCTCCTTTCAGGAACACCATCGTCATGACGGTATGCAACGATAAGACGAGCTATATACCGACAAAAAAGGCGTTCGGCGAAGGCAGTTATGAAGTGACAAATGCGATCGTCAGGTCCGGCGACGGGGAGATCCTGGTGGCGACAGCCGGTAAACTGCTGGATGCGATAAAAAAATAAGGAGCCTGCATCACCCCTGATAACGGGTCTGCCTAAATATTCAGGGTCTTGCGATACTCGCTGGGGGTCATATTCTTTAGCTTTCTGAACTGGCGGTTAAAATTGGCCAGGGTGTTATAACCGCTGTGGTAGGCAATGTCCACGATACTCGCATCCTTTTCCCCTAATAGTTTACAGGCATACCCGATCTTAACCGCATTCAGGTATTCCACAAAAGTGACCTTGTGATGCTGTTTAAAGAAATTGCAGAAGGCGGTCACGCCCATATTGGCGATCCCTGCGATCTCCGGAAGGGTGATGTCTTTTGTAAAATTGGTCATGATATATTCCGTGATGACACTAAACCGGTCCGAAGAGTTGCCGGCCCGGACGACTTTTTCATAATTGGGGCTGGCCAATAATTCAAACTCGGAGCTACCGGAAAGGATATCGAAGATCGTTATAAGGGCGGCGAGTCGCTGCAGCCCATTCTGGTGCAGCATCCCCTCCATCAGCTTGCTGATCTTCTCCCTTGCCCCTCCCGTGATGGCGATGCCTCGTTTTGATAACTTTAGCTTTTTTTTGAATACTTCTATTTCAGGGATATTAAAGAAGTATTCTCCGAGGAATTTCTCTACAAACTGGATAACGATGGCCCTGGCAGAGGATTTTGAGTTGCTCTGCACATATTTCTCGTCATTTACCCAGACATGGGGCAATTGGGGTCCCATAAAGACGAGGTCCCCTTCCTGGAAATACCCGATATGATCCCCCACCATTCTCCGGCCCGTGCTCTTCATGATCAATACAAGCTCATACTCCGGGTGATAATGCCAGGGGTAGGGGAAGTAGGCTCCCTTTTCTTCGAAGACAATAAATGATTTATCAAGCTCCTGGGGGAGGCGATATTCGACGGCCTTCATTGTAGAATTTGGTATCTAAGATACAAATTTGTGCCGGTTCAAACAGCCAGGAAACGCATTCGTCCATTTTCTTCCCCATAAAGATATTCTACCCTTACTTTCACATATGATTCCCTTTAAGACCCATATACAACGATCCTCTCCCTATGTCGGCGGATCCACCCGTGATCCTGCCGATCCTGCCAAAAAGATCCACAAGCTCAGCAGCAACGAAAATCCCCTCGGACCTTCCCCGCTCGCGCTCCGGGCGATCAAAGATCACCTGGAGGACCTTCATGAATACAATTACCAGGACGATACCCGTTTCCGGGAGGCATTGGCAAAGGCGATGGGCCCGGATATCAAACCGGACCAATTCATCACCGCCAACAGCGGTATGGAGCTTCTCGATCTCATCTGCCGCGGCTTCCTCGAACCCGGTGACGAAGTCATCCTCTCCAGCCCGACTTTTCTGGCGTATAAGAACTTTGCGGCAACGGCAGGCGCAACCGCCATCGATGTTCCGTTAAAGGCAAAGACCTATGCGCTCGACACCGACGGGATCATCCGTGCGGCGGGATCAAAGACAAAGATCCTTTTCCTCTCCAGTCCCAACAACCCCACCGGCGCTATCATCGATCCCATCGGGATGGGCATATTGCTCCGACAGCTGCCGCCACAGGTCCTGGTCGTTTATGACGAGGTCTATCATCACTATGTCACCCATCGCGGGTATGCCCGTGCGTTAAAATATATACAACAGGACTGGAATGTCATCGGCATCCATTCCTTCTCCAAGGCCTATGGGCTTGCGGGTATGCGGATCGGGTATGCGTTCTCCACGCCTGCCGTCGCACATTATCTGCAAAACCTGCGTCGTCCCTTTATGATCAATACGCTCTCTATGGAGGCGGGTATCGCCGCGCTGGAAGACCATGAACACCTGCGTCGCACGGTAGACCTGGTGGAAACGGAAAAACGATGGCTTTACCAGCAGCTCAATGAGCTCGGCATCACCTTCTGGCCCAGCCATGCCAACTATATCCTTTTCGAATCGCCTTATGCCGCCCCCCGTTTGGCCGGCGATATGCTGGCGAGTGGCGTCATGGTCCGGACCGGTGAGGTCTTTGGCGCCCCCCATTGTGTCCGTGTTACCATCGGCACCCGCCAGGCCAATACCGCGTTCATCAACCTCTTAAAGCTTCTTTCCTGACAACGATCCTCTTCGTACTACTATCTCGCGTACTTTTGCAGCGTTAAGACCATTTCATAACGATTCAAATGATCCCTATGCCTGACAAAACGGCCGTATTAGAGCAAGTCCTCACCGGTTTGATGCAACGCTACCGGCAACGGGTGCCGGACGTGTCTGCCATCCTCGAAGCCATGACCCGCGAGGGTCTGATCAAAGATCCGGCCGACATCGGGAACGACCATATCGCCTTTCGGAGCCTCGGCGTCCCGCACCTCGGCATCGCCTCCCTGGAAAAGATCTTCCTTCATCTTGGATATACCCGCCGCGACCCGTATACCTTCCCGGAGAAAAAGCTCGACGCCTGGTGGTATGCTCCACCCGAACCCCGGTTCCCGCGTATTTTCCTCAGCGAATTGCGGGTCAACGACCTGCCCGAACAGGCAAGGGCCATCATCCATCGGTATACCGACACGGTCACGATGGACCCCGCTGACAGCATCGACCTCGACGACCCTGCCGTCATCGACCGGTTCCTGCACAGCAGCTCCTGGCCCCTGCCTACGCTGTCCGATTACCAGGCCCTGGCCGCGGCCAGCGAATATGCCGCCTGGGTCATCTATAACCGGTATTATCTCAACCATTTTACCATCAGCGTTCATAACCTTCCTGCCGGATACAACAGCGTCGCCCTCTTCAACGCGTTCCTGGAAAAACACGGTTTCCGTCTCAACGATGCCGGCGGTAAGATAAAGACAAGCCCCGATGGAGGCTTATTGCAAAGCTCCACCGTCGCCCGGATGGTGCCCGCCACCTTTGCGGGAGGAGAGACCCTCGATATCTCGGGCTCCTATGTCGAGTTTGCCGAACGCCGGCCCCTGCCCGAATTCGCCCATCTGCCGGCCGCCGCCCTTCAGCGGCAGCATCGCCGGGAGGGATTCGAAGCCGGCAATGCCGACAAGATCTTCGAAAGTACCTTTAGCAGCCAGACGGACCGGGTATAGTTCCCTTTTTAAAAATTACCTTTATAAAAATATCTTCATGACCGTTTATCGCATCGCCTTCGTCCTTTTTGTGTTTATCGGCCTCTCTGCCCATGCCCAGCAAACAAACTGGCAGAACAAAGACCTGAAGTCCGACACCGTCTTTGGCATCAGCACCGAAAAGGCCTATCGGGAACTTCTTCCGAAGAAAAAAGCGACTACCGTTCGCGTTGCGGTCATCGACAGCGGCGTCGATACCACCCATGAAGACCTGAAAGCGGTTATCTGGAATAATAAGGGAGAGATACCCGGCAATGGCGTCGACGATGACCACAATGGCTATGCGGATGATACGCATGGCTGGAATTTTATCGGTGGACCAAAAGGAGATGTCAACCAGGACAATCTCGAGGTCACCCGTCTCCTCCGCGAAGGGAAGGATAGTGTCGGCAGCGTACAGTATCAGAAGATGAAAAAGGAGTTTGACAACGCGCGCCAGCAGGCCGAACAGAACGTCGGAGGAATCGGCCGCTTCAGGAGCGTTCTCGACGGGATCGTAAAAAAGATCGGCAAGGATACTCCGGTCCTCGCCGATTTCCAGGCCTTCACGCCCGGCGACGGTCTGGAACAGCGTGTCCGCCAGGTCGTCATCGCCCAGTTACAGCAAAAGCCGGACTTTTTCGCCTTCCGGACAGATGAGATCGAGGCCGCCTATACACATTATAAGGATCAGCTCGACTACTCTCTCAATATGAGCTTCGATCCCCGTTCTATCGTTGGAGATGATTACAACGACAGCCACCAAAGATACTATGGCAATACCGATGTCTATGGACCCCATGCCGATCATGGTACTCATGTCGCCGGTATCATTGGAGCCGTTCGCAATAACGGTATCGGCATCGATGGGATCGCAGACAAGGTCGAGATCATGGTCGTCCGTGTCGTTCCCGATGGCGATGAACGCGACAAGGATGTAGCCAATGGCATCCGCTATGCCGCCGACAATGGCGCCCGCGTCATCAACATGAGCTTTGGCAAGGCCTGGTCAAAGGATAAGAAAGCCGTCGATGAGGCCGTTCAATATGCCATGAGCAAGGACGTGCTGATCATCCATGCGGCCGGTAATGACGGTAAGGACCTCGACGATCCCGCCAACCAGTTCGTCCCCAATAAATACTATGCCGATAACAGCGGTGTGGCCGGCGCCTGGATCCAGGTCGGCGCCTCCGGGCCCAAAGACGACAGTACCCTCGTAGCCTCCTTCTCCAATTATGGTCATACGACCGTCGATGTCTTTGCCCCCGGTGTCGATATCTATTCCTCCACGCCCGGCTCTCATTATGCCGCACATGATGGCACCAGCATGGCTGCCCCTGTTGTGACCGGTCTTGCCGCCCTGATCCGTGAATACTATCCAAAGCTCACCGCCATCCAGGTCAAAGAGGTTATCCTGCAAAGCGTCGTAAAGCCCGATCATACCGTCATGGTCAAACGCAACGGAGAGACAGCAAAAGTGTCGATGGGCGAGATCTGTGTTTCCGGCGGCGTCGTCAATGTCTTTAACGCGCTGGAGCTCGCCGCCCATTATAAGGCGAAATAGCGTTCGACCAAACCAAAACGGAGTTGAAACGCCTATTTGACAACCGGCAAAAATGCTGTACTTTCATAGGCAACTATTGATCAATGTCGTTTGGGTTCAAAAAAATATCGCCTCATCCTCTGCTGGCTCCCTACATCGAAAGAATGTGGGTATTTGAAAGCAGCGGAAAGCTTCCATCGGACGACATCAAGCTCGTGGTGCCAAACGGCAATATTAAACTGTCCGTGTCCTACAGCAATGGGATCATCGCCTCTGTTATGGGAGGGAATACCTTCCGGTCAAAAGAACATAACATTATACTGACCGGCCTGGTTGACACACCCGTTACCCTGGACGTTGCAGAGGATGAAAAAGCAGGGACGATAGGGATGGAGTTCAATCCGCAGGGTGCATATCGTTTTTTTCATGGAGGGATCGCAACGGTTAAAAATCGCATTTGCCTGCTGGACGATTTGCTGGGAAAGACGGCGCAACAGCTGGAGCGACAGATTGCCGGTGCTCCGGGTGTAAAGCAAAAGATAGCCATCCTTCAGCAATTCCTGATCGACCGGCTTGCCATCCATACTGCCGACCCGGTTTTTGAGTTTTGTACATCCGCTATACAGACCTCCAAAGGGCAGATAACCATCAGGGAACTGGAGCGAAAGACCGGCTATAGCCGCCGCTGGCTCGATATGAAGTTCAAGGAAAGGCTGGGCACCAGCCCGAAGAACCTCTCCTCCATTATCCGGTTCAGACATTTCTACCAGGCATTATTGGATGGCAATGATCCATTTTTGCGAAAAATAGTTTTTACGATTACTATTACGACCAGTCTCATTTTATCAGGTCATTCCGCCGGTTTACCGGTGTAACGCCGAAACGGCTGGAGAACGTCGCCAATCACTTTGGTAAGACATTTTATCGCGAAGAATGATTCGCATGCCCTCCACTAACGAAAAAAGGCCAGACCAATAAGGGCCTGACCTTTTTTTAAAAAAAATCCAACTATTCATCGTTGGCCTGCTCGTTGACATTGCTCTCGGCCAATTTCGTAAGACTTTCGTCGGCCTCTTTTTCTTCTGCCAGCGTTTGTTCCAGGAGCTTGGCGATCTTATCCTGGCCAAGTGTCTTGGCAATCTGGGCCAGCCCTCCATAAGTGGCGATCTCATAATGCTCGGCTTTTTGACCGGCAAGGATGAGGGCTACATCCCGGGTAGCAGTACCATCTTCGGTGTCCTCGATGATCTCACTTCCTTCTTTGGTAATCCCTTCCATAGCTTCGCATTTTTTTGCCTGGGCAGGATGGCCAAGGATCTCAAAAGCTTGCTCCAGCCGGGTGACATGCCCCTTGGTGACTTCCAGGTGCTCCTTGAAGGCATTACGTAGCTCCTCGGAGGTGGCCGCCTTGGCGAGTTTTGGCAGGGTTTGAACGAGGTGTTTCTCAGCCCAGTAAATGTCTTTGAGTTCGTCATGAAAAAATTCTTCGAGCCTGGGCTCGGATTGCTTTTTACCGGCCTTCTGAGCGGCAGGGTGGCTCTTGGTATGTGTTGCCATAAATGGGTGTTTTATACTATATACAGTAATTAGTATGCCAAGCAGTTTTTTCATAGATGGGACGAGCTGGTATGTGGGAAATCAGGCCCGGTTGTGGAAGAAGGGCATCAGGCATAAAAATTGGGTATCCGTGACAACAAGAGGCGCGTCCCTTCGGGGAGCGCCTTTATCTTATTTTCCGACCCCCATTTCACTAGCCTTCCGAAAGACATGGATAGCATCCGGATGGATGATCCGCACACTTTGGATGGCCCGGTCAGCCGGCGCCTTTCGTAGTTCTGCCAGAATTACCTTGTCGATAAATCCATAATCAAGCGAATCGCGTTCGGTATTGCTAAAGTAGACGGCTTCGATCTTTGCCCAATAGATGGCGGCCATACACATCGGACAGGGTTCCGCGGAGCTATAGATAACGCTCCCCGAGAGGTCGGAACTTTGGATCCGGCTGCAGGCATCCCGGATAGCCATGATCTCGGCATGACTGGTTGGGTCAGTGTTCTGAAATACACAATTGCCTGAACTGCCAATGATCTGTCCGTCACGGACAATAAGGGCGCCAAAAGGGCCGCCGCGACCGCTCAAAAGCGCCTGCTCGGATAGCTCGACTGCCTTCTGCATATACGAAAAATGTTTTTCCTGTTCCTTTGGAACGGACGGTTGACCGGGGTCGTGACTGGACATACTGTGCGCTTTCAGGGAACTGGTAAATTTCCATGCCATGACGGGATGGCATGTCAATTGAAGTTGTTTGAATGATCGAAGCAGCTTGAATGATCGTTAAATTAATAATATATGGAGTCAGATAAGTCGTTTAAACTTTCGCTGGATTATGAAGGGCGGCATTACGATGGAACGATAACGCCTTCCGAAGAAAAGGGGGTCAGTGGAATGCCGGTCTTTTTTAGAGTCGAGTTGGGTGACGGTCTGTTTGCCTACCTATGCTGCGGAGATAATGGATGGAAGGAACGGGACAAAAACGGACGGCCCAAAGGGCTTGTAAATGCAATCGGGAGCTTTATTATGGATTATTATGAATAGGACCAACGCGACAACAAAACCACGCGCAGGGAGACACCGGCGCCGAAAGATAATATGGATCATTCTCGGGTCGTTGCTGGTGATCCTGATCGGAATCCGGATCGCGCTGCCCTATATTCTGCTACGCGTGGTAAACAGGGAATTGACGCAAATAAAAGGGTATTCCGGACATGTGAACGATATCGACGTGGCCCTTATCCGGGGCGCATATACCCTAAAGGATATAAAATTGGACAAAGTGGGGGGGAAAGTCCCCGTTCCCTTCTTTTCGGCGGCGGTGATCGACCTGTCGCTGGAATGGCGGGCCTTATTTCATGGAGCGATAGACGGAAAGATCCGGGCGGAACATCCGATCCTGAATTTCGTAAAAGGGCCTTCAGAGGAGACATCCCAGACAAAGATCGATTCGAGCTGGGTCGATGTGGTGAAGAAACTGATGCCGCTAAAGATCAACCGGCTGGAGATCAATGAGGGAGAGATCCATTACCGGGATTTTTATAGCAATCCGAAGGTGGACATTTTTACAAAGAAGGTGCAAATCCTTGCGGAAAATTTATCCAATGCAACACATGAGAAGGAATTGATGCCCTCGACGGCAGAGGCTTCGGCACAGGTATATGGGGGAGAGGCAAAACTGCACATGAAGTTGAATGTATTGAGCAAAATACCGGTCTTTGAAGCAAAGGCGGAATTGGTCTCACTTGATATTACCAATCTGAATAATTTCTTACAGGCTTATGCAAAGCTGGATGTAAAATCCGGCAATATCAGCATTTATATGGAGGCGGCTACAAAAGACAATGTGATCAAAGGGTATACAAAACCGATCATAAAGGACTTAAAGGTGGTGAACTGGGAAAAGGATAAGGACCATCCGTTAAAGATCGCCTGGGAGGCGGTAGTAGGTTCGGTGGCCTGGGTGTTCAAGAATCACGGCAAGGATCAATTGGCGACAAAAGTAGAGTTTGAAGGCAACTTAAAATCGCCAAATATAGACATCATGGAGATCGTCGGACAGGTGCTGTATAATGCATTCATACAAGCGTTGTACCCTTCCCTCGAAAACTCAATCAACATAAATTCGGTGGGTGTCAAGGTGGATAAACAGGAGAAAAAGAAAAGATCCTTCTTCGGCAGGATCCTCCACCCTGATAAGAAAGGAAAGAAGGGGCAATAATAAATAATAAATAGCATTCAGGGTTGTCCCGTTCCACCGGAGGAACCATAGACCTGGCCGGTCGCATAGCTCCCGCCATCCGCGGCCAGCTGTACATAGATAGAGGCCAGCTCGGCGGGCTGACCGGGACGGCCCAGCGGCGTTTGACCCCCAAAATTCCTGAGTTTTTCCTGTGTCGCGCCCCCGCTGACCTGGAGTGCTGTCCAGATAGGACCGGGCGCCACGCCATTGACCCGGATACCCTTTGGACCAAGTTGTTTTGCCAGGGACTTGATATAATTCATAGTGGCGGCCTTTGTCTGGGCATAATCGTAAAGATCCGGCGATGGGTCATAGGCCTGCTCGGAGGTAGTGCCAATGATGACCGAACCGGGCTGAAGATATGGGAGAGCGGCTTTTATGATCCAGAAAGGAGCATAAATATTTGTTTTCATCGTCCAATCGAACTGTTCGGTAGTTATATCCAGGATGGAAGCATGACTTTGCTGACGCCCCGCATTGCTGACGATTATGTCCAGACCGCCAAGGCCGGCAAGCGCATCCTGGACAAGTTTTTGACAAAACGCTTCGTCACGAAGATCACCTGGAAGGGCGATGGCTTTCCGGCCCTCCTTCTTTATAAGCTCGATCACCTCTTTTGCATCGGGTTCTTCCGTAGGATAATAATTTATTGCTACATCGGCGCCTTCGCGGGCATAGGCGATGGCAGCTGCCCGGCCCATTCCCGAATCTCCACCGGTGATCAGTGCGCGACGTCCTTTAAGGCGGCCCGAACCCCGATAGCTGGTCTCACCGTGATCGGGACGGGGATCCATTTTACTGGCAAGCCCGGGCCAGGGTTGGCTTTGCGGGTTGAAAGGAGGTCGTGGATACTTAGTCGTAGGATCCTGCAGAGGCGGGGCCTGGTCGTTGGATGCTGCCGGAGCTGCAAAACCGAGGGCAGGTACGATGGTGACTGCGGCAATGCCGGTACCCAGATCACGGATGACCTGCCGGCGGGTGACACTATTCTCTGTAGTTGACATGATGATAGTTTTATAGTAAAGAAACTGCAACTTTTATTCCCCGCCATAATATGACGATTTTATCCAAGTTTAAATAGAACCGAACGGTTAATTTCGTGGCAAAATATTAACTATTTAAAGACTAAAAGATGACACAGATAATTGCCTATCTAAAATTTAAAAGTAATTGCCGTGCGGCCATGAAATTCTACCAAAAATGTTTCGGAGGAGATCTTACGTTCCAGACAGTCAAAGGATCGGCTTTTGAAAGAGAAGGGATGAGCGAGGCCGAAAGCCAGACGATCGTACATTCCCAGCTTGTAAATGGTAAGATCGTTCTTTTTGCATCAGAAATGGTGGTACCCGATGAACACCCTAACTCAACATTTTTATGGATCAACTGCGACACCGATGCAGAGATCAGGAAAATTCATAGCAACCTGTCGGAAGGCGGAAAAATAACGGCTGAATTGCAGCAGGCCTATTGGGGAACGACCTTTGGAGCCGTGGACGATGCGTTCGGCATTAAATGGTATATCTCTACGCTTCCAATAATACAATGACGATGAATGATCTTTCGTAATATTTAATCCTATATAAAATGATCAAGAAATTAAGCGCAGAAACCAATGCCCTGACCTGGTTCGAAATCCCGGCCAGCGACATTAACAGGGCAAGAAAGTTTTATGAAACGATCCTGGACATAAAGATGGAAACCATGGATCATGACGCTCCCGGTGAGGAAACGGTCTATTTCCCCCGGCAAAAAGATACCATCATGGCGCTGTCGGGTATCGTCTCTGGGGCGATCGTTAAGGCAGAACGGTTAAAACCAGGAAAAGAGGGTGCGCTCATCTATTTTAATGCCAGTCCGGACCTTCAAAAGGTACTCGATAAGATAGAGACGGCCGGCGGAAAGATCGTACGGCCCCGGACAAAGATCCCTGCCGGTTTTATTGCAGCGATAGAAGATACCGAAGGGAATAAGGTGGCCTTGCATGCCGCACAATAATTTTGTGTAAATTAGGGCCAACGCAAAAAAATGAAATACCAGGTATTCACAGCACCTATCCACCTTCAGGGCCTGGTGCAATGTTTTTGGTCGCTCGAAAGCAGCCGGGATGAAACGACTCCCCATGACTATTTTTTGATGGCGGACAATTGCCCCGAGATCATTTTTCAATACAACGAAGGCTTTAAGAACTATTCGGCGCAAAGTGCCCGTATGCGCTTTCAGCATTCCGTTCACAATCGGTTTGACGTTGGGAAAAGGATCGGATTCTTTGGGGTGCGGTTATATCCTCATGCGGTGAATCAACTGCTGCATATGCCGGCAACCGAGGTCGTGAACCAGGTCTTTGATTTTTCGGATCTGTTCAAACCCGAAGGATCGGAACTGGCCGATCAGGTTTACAACGAGACCACTACAGCCGGGCGGATCGCACGGGTTTCGGCATTCCTCTCAAAAAAAGCGTTTTGTTTTAAAGTCGATCCGATCGTGCATTTTGTCGACCATGTTGTCAAACGTTCGGGGAGAGTGGATCTCCCGGGCATGCAGCAGGCTTCCGGTCTTTCCGTAAAACAATTTGAACGAAGATTCAAGGCCATAGCCGGATTTCCTCCAAAATACTTTGCCAGGATAGCACGTTTTCAGAGCGTAAAAGACCGGTATTGTACCGGCGGGTTCCCGACGCTGACCAGTCTTGCTTATTCCTGTAATTATTATGATCAGTCGCATTTTAACCGGGAATTCAAAGAGTTCGCAGGAGTCCACCCGCTCAAATATTTAAAACCGATCGGCTTGGGTAAAACAAAGTCTGCCGGTGATCCGGGAAATGCCGTTCTGATGGAGACCGGACCGCACAAATTCGATGGATACCTGCCCTGCGGCTGGTTTGTTTGATATCATCTATTTGATATCATTTATTTGTCGAGTGCCGACCGAAGGGACTCCGAGGTCTGATAGCCGCTCATAGAAAAAGGCGCCTTGTCCGTCATGCGTACGACAAGGGTTGGAAATCGTACGATGTTCAGATATTTTGTGGCCTGCAGATCTTCACCAAACGCTGTTTTTGCCTTTTTCCCTAAAAGGTCTTCCCGGAACAAAAACGGATCGAAGTCGTGATAGCTGCCTGCCAGCCTGCCAGCCAGGTTGAGCAAAACGGCTGTACGGGATATGTTCTGGCCTTCCACCATTACCGCTTTCTGCAACAGGTGAAAATAATCCACCACTGCCGCCGGCGACTGCAATTCCACCGCTTTTATGGCGATACAAGCGGGGTACGAAGACTGTGGCGGATCCGTGATCCAGATCCGGTCGTTGATAGGCACATTCCCTACCGCTTTTGCATGCGCCCATTCCGGGCCCATCTGGATCGGTTTTGAGATGGAATTTAGTGCATCATGATAGTGCTCCCATGATGGCAGAAGACCCGCCATCCGATAGGTTACTTTCAGCGGACGATCCATGGCCGCCTGGAATTTTAACCACTGCGGCCACATGGCCCAGGTCCAACAGCACAAGGGATCGGTATAAAAGATGATTTCTATACCGTCCGTTGCGGTTGAATTTACGGTATTATTTGGTATGCGTTTTTTTACGCCGCTTGGGTGCATGTGCAGGTTTTTCAGATTCGTTGCTATCTTCCTCTTCCAAATCAGTATTCCATTGCTGAACCCCCGGAGGCGTAGCTCCCTTGACTTCCGAGCTTTTTAATTCACTCATCTGCCGGTTTATCTTTTGCACCGCGGCCTCCGTTCTGTCTGTCCCTTTGGCTTCATGCTGCAGCAGGCCATTGGTTTGCATAACGTAGTCGATGGGATCCTCGATGTACTGGATCGTTTCACCCAGTTGGGTTGTTTTCCCTTCATTCCATGGACCGGTGAAATTATTGCCGCTTGACATGTTGAAATAAACATTGCTGAATTTGGGGTCGCTTTGCAGGACGCCGGGAGGGAAATTGGGCCGGATCGTTGACAATGCCGCCTCAAACATCTGGTAATGCGCGACTTCTCGCGTCATAAGGAATCGGAGCGTCTCGTGGATATAGGGATCGGTCGTAAATTGCAGAAGATATTCGTATACCATTTTTGCCCTTGTTTCGGCTGCAATATTCGATCGCAGATCCGAAGTAAGGTCACCCTGCGCATCGCCGTTGATATAAGCCGCTGTCCATGGCACCCCCTGGCTGTTTGTATATGCCGGCGTTCCGGCGCTGCCGACAAAGAATTGCGGGGCAGTCATTCCCTGGTGTATCACTTCCTCTTTCGCAGCCTTCCCATCCAACAGCTTCATGATCTCGGAGCTTTCCGCGGCGTTCTTAAGGTCGCCGTTGATACCGGTAAGCAGCATTTGAATGGTCGCCCCGACAATCTCCAGATGGCTGAACTCTTCGGTGGCGATATCCATCAGCAGGTCATACTTGTCCGGATAGGGTTTCTTTGCGCCGAATGCCTGTCCAAAATATCGGAGGGCGGCTGCAAGCTCTCCGTTCGCTCCTCCAAATTGCTCCAGTAATAAAGTGGCAAATGCGGGATCGGGCCGGGACACTCTTGCATTAAATTGCAAATCCTTTACATGATAGAACATAAGATTGTTTTTTAGGTTTATATCGTTGACCTAAAAAATCATACCTTATCATAGGATGCATTAGCAAGGAAACCCTGATCAAACATTTGTTTTTTTATTTCTGCTTGCAAAGAAAGTGGGGAAAAAATTCCCCAACCGCCTTATCTGTTTAATCTCATTTCGGGTAACATCGTTTCTTTTAAAATATTAAATCCGTTTTAGTTGATATCCTTTAAATTACGTCAAAATTTGACAAGATGAAATCCTCTTCCGCGACAATTTTGCCGTCCAAACATGCTGAGATCCTTGAATTATGGATGAAATTACAATTGAAAGATGAGGGTCTCCGATCCGATCTGATGTCCAGTGATTCGTTGAGAAAAGAATCGGAAGAATTACTAAAGGCCGTCCTGGAGGCGATCAAAAAGGATAATTTTACGGATATTCATGCACCCGAATACGATAAAGTAAACGAAGTGCTGGCGGGTATCTCGCTTGCCAGAGCAACCAATGGTTTTTCTCCCCGCGAAACGGCCTATTTCGTACTAAGCCTCAAGGAGGCTTTTACCGGTGTCCTGGAAAAGAATATTCAGGATCCCAAGGACCTCTACGTGGAGTCAGTAAAGATCAATAAGTTAGTCGATAATTTTGGCCTGGCCACCTTCGAAGCCTTTTTAAAAGGCCGGGAAGAGGTCATCCTGCGGCAAACCTCCGAGATCACAGAGATTTCCACGCCGGTGATCCAGGTATGGGCCGGTATTTTGGCTCTCCCGATCATCGGAACCCTGGACAGCGCCAGAACGCAGGTCGTTATGGAAAACCTGTTGCTGAAGATCGTCGAAACCGAAAGCACCATTGCGATCCTGGATATTTCGGGTGTGCCAGCGGTCGATTCCCTGGTGGCCCAGCATCTGATCAAGACAGTAGCCGCTACCCGTCTGATGGGCGCCGAATGTATCATCAGCGGTATTCGTCCCGAGATAGCCCAGACCATCGTGCATCTGGGCATCGATCTTTCAAATATAAATACAAAGGCATCGCTTGCCCATGCTCTTCGTACCGCCTTTGCAATGACCCGGCTCGAAGTGCGTAAAATGGGAGATTCCGGAAAAATTAGTCATTCGTAGTTTATGGAGAAGATACCTATTCTGAAAATGGGGGATTTCTTGCTGGTGACCGTCCAGGTGGATCTCTATGACCGGTTGGCCCTCGGGTTGGAGAGCGACCTCGTAAACATGATCAAGAAACATAGTTCAAGAGGCGTACTCATCGATATCTCAGCCGTCAATATCGTGGATTCATTTATGGGACGGATCCTCGGCAATATCGCACAGATGTCAAAGATCCTCGATGCGCATACCGTCGTTGTCGGCATGCAGCCTGCCGTTGCCATCACGCTGATCGAGCTGGGATTACCGATGACCGGTGTCCATACCGCCTTGAATGTCGAAAAGGGTATGGCCATGCTCCGGGATAAATTACTGATGGGCCAGGAATCGTCTACCGCGGAATTAACTTACGAAGACGGTGATAACGATTAATAAAGAGACCATCGCGATCCGGACAGAACAGGACACCGTCTTCCTTCGTAACCGGGTGTCCGAATATGCGACCAAGATGAAGATGGGCCTGGTGAATCAAACAAAATTACTGACCGCGGCCAGCGAACTCGTTCGAAATATGCTGCGGTATGCCGGCGGCGGCGATGTACTTTGCGAGGTCGTTTCCGAATCCGTATTGCAACAAGGTATCAGATTGACATTCAATGATAAGGGACCCGGCATACCCAATATACCGGAGGCGATGAAGGATGGCTTCTCCACAGGCAAAAGCCTGGGGCTCGGATTGCCGGGTGCAAAACGACTGGTTAATATCTTCGAGATCAAAAGCCAGGTGGGGGAGGGGACCAGCATTACGATCCTAAAATGGAAAAATGGCTGAAAATCCGCATACCAAATATAGCTTACCAGACCGTACCTATCAGGGGATCGTCCGTTCTGAATTAAAGAAAATGGCTGAACAGGCGGGTTTCTCCGGCCACCGGCTTGGCGAAGTGGAGATCATTATCGCCGAGATAACCAGCAATCTTGTCAAACATACCCTAAAGGGCGGTGAGATCCTGGCACGCATTCTTGTTGCTCCGTCTGCGGGTATAGAGTTCATTTCTATTGACAACGGACCCGGTATGAACAGACCGGATCGGATGATGGAGGATGGCCTATCTACCAGTAATACCTTAGGACAGGGTCTGGGTGCTATCCGGCGACTTTCCAATGTATTCGATCTCTATTCCTTGCCGGGATGGGGCACGATCGTCTATTCGAGGATCTATACGGATAAAAAATTCACCCTCCCCGAACAAACAATGGAAATAAGCTCCATAAGCGTTTGCAAGAAAAATGAAACGCTTTGTGGTGACTTATGGACATGCACAAAAAACGAAAAGAGATACCGGCTTGCTATCATCGATGGATTAGGCCACGGAGCTTCTGCCAACGAGGCGGCGAAAACGGCCGTTGAATGTTTCGTTATGGCCCCTAAAAATACGCCCGTCGAGGAGCTCAGATTCTTGCATGAGAACCTGAAAAAGACGCGGGGTGGGGTAGTCACCGTTGCCTATATCGATGAAATAAACCAACAGATAACCTATTCCGGCGTGGGGAATATCACTATGAAGATCGTTTCCAATTCCCGAACACAAGGTTGTATGTCCTATAATGGGATCGTAGGACATATCATGCCTGCTTCCCTCAATAATCATATGACGAAGATGGAAAAAAAGACGGATGCGCTGGTCATGCACAGCGATGGACTATCAGCCAGGTGGGATATTCAGAAATACCCCGGTATCCTGATCCATCCGGGAGTCGTCCTTTGCGCCGCCCTGTATAAGGATTTTGACCGGGGCAATGATGATTCTACTATCTTAGTGGCAAAATTTGTTAAATGAGCTGAGAATGGAAACACCCATTATGTCGCTTGACATCAACAACGAAATGGATATCATGCTGGCTCACCGGCGTGGGATGCAATTTGCCCGTTTCTCCGGCATGAGCTTGTCCGAACAGACCCGATTTGCGACGGCCGTATCAGAGATATCCCGGAATTGTATCGAATATGCCTTTCATGGAGTTGTCCAGTTCAGCATCATAAAACGCCCTGAAAATTCGATCCTCCAGGCAGTCATCAAAGATGAAGGAAAAGGGATCTCCAACCTGGCCGAGATCCTCGAGCGAAAGGCGACCCAATACAAAGGGCGGGGGATGGGGATCGTCTATGCAAAAAGGCTGGCGGATGATTTTCGGATCGTGACCAATTCCAGGGGGACTACCGTTTATCTCAAGAAAAATATCCCGCCAAATGCCATGCCCGTCAACAACCTGGTTATCCAGGGGTGGCTCAAACATCTGCAAAACGAACCCGCCATTTCCGCATATGAAGAATTGAAGATGCGGAATGTCCAATTGGTCGAGCTTACCGAGGAAATGAAGGCAAATGCCAGCATGGTACAACTGCAGATGGAGGAGATCAGGAAGCTCAATACGCGCCTGTCGGCTAACAATGAGCGGATGAAGGCATTTACCTATGCTATCTCGCATGATCTGAAGACGCCGCTGACCAGCCTCCGCCTTTCCTCCGAATACCTGGTGAACAATGATTTCAGTGACGATACGGTTACTTTTAAAAATATTCTGTCCAGAGCCGTAAACCGGCTTGACAAAACGATCCATAGCCTTATCGAGATCCTGGACGTCCAGAACCAGGAGAAACATATTATCCGCGAGCTTAGTTTTGGCTCGTTATTTTCGGAGGTCAGCGAGGAATTTGAGGACATCATTGTCAATGCCGACGCCGTTATCTCTTCAGATTTTAGTGTAGGCCGGATCCAGTATGTCGAGGCTTTTCTGCAAAGCCTGTTCCGCAACCTTCTCAGCAACGCGTTAAAATACAGGGATACAAGCCGGCCTATCCGAATCAATGTCTCGACCCAAAAAGAAGGTGATACGATCCAACTGATCTTTTCCGACACCGGTTCAGGAATGGACCTCGTCATGATCAATGACCGCCTTTTTGCACCCTTTAGCCGGTTCAGCAATCAAGCAGAAGGTAAAGGCATCGGATTGTTCCTTGTAAAAAGCATGGTAGAAAATAACGGCGGCGGCGTCTCCGTCGAAAGCGAGATCGGCGTCGGTACAACGTTCCGGTTCTCGCTGGTGCCTTATTAAGGGCCATTGCCGGAAATCCCCGCTCTATTTTTTCTTCGCAGATTTTTTTGCCGCTTTTTTCGGAGCAGACTTTTTTGCCGCGCTCTTCTTTTTTGGCACTTTGGCGCCTTCCTTCCGGGCCTCGGAGAGGCCGATGGCAATAGCCTGTTTACGGCTGGTTACTTTCTTACCGCTGCGTCCGCTTTTTAGGGTCCCTTCGTTCTTTTCCTTCATGGCGCGTTCGACTTTCTCGCCTGCGCCTTTTGAATACTTTGCCATAATGTAAATATTAATGGGTGATAGAATACCTGGTTTTTAATTTTCGGGACTGATCAGCTTTAGGGCTTCTTTAGCATCCATTTGCTTGAGTGCCTTGAACTCCTTTCCCTCCAGCTTATTATAATCCACAAAGAACTGTTCGAGCTGGTTCATGATCCTTTTGGGAAGGTCATCCATGTTCTTTATATCTTCAAAGATGTTGGAGCATTTTGGGATGGCCAGGAACCGGTCGTTGCGGATCAGTTTCTTCTTATCCTTTTCGGCCGACTGTTCTGCCTTTATGCAGCCGATGATCCGGCATTTGATCATAATACCGGGAAAGCTATTGAACTCCGAAATAACGATGACGTCCAGCGGGTCGCCATCCTCTCCCTTGGTATGGGGGATAAAGCCGAAATCATAAGGGAAGACCATACCCGAAGGAAGGATCTTCTTTAGTTTGAAAAAATGGGAATCCGGGTCGTAATCGTATTTCTGTGCGCTTCCCTTTGGGGTTTCTATGACAACGTCTACAAAATCCATAGTGGCGATTTTTATAGCCGGGACTTCGGCATATGAAATTTTCTGTTAAAAAAGCGGGCCAGGATTTGCCTGTGATCAGTAAAACAGAATATATGAAAGACATAGACATAACGGAAGTACTCTTTGGTCATGGCAGCCACCTCAATTGTCTGCAGATGAGCACGCGTGCCTTTCTGGCCTTTTTCATAACATTGCTATTGCTACGGATAGCGGGGATACGAACATTCGGAAAGCGATCCGCCTTCGATAATGTGATCATTATTATGCTGGGGTCGGTGCTAAGCCGGGCGGTGGTAGGGGCTTCTCCTTTTATCCCAACTACGGTGGCCTGTCTTGTTTTTGTATTGATCCATTGGGCCTTAGCCTGGATAAGCCAGCACAATGACTTTATTGGCAGACTGGTTAAAGGGGAACCGAAACAACTATTTGCCGGAGGCAGGCCAATACAGAAAAATATGAGCCGGTCCCTTATCAGTGAGAAGGATCTGTTGGAAAGCCTGCGATTGCGATTGAACCAGGATTCCTTTGAACAGGTCCGGGAAATGTTCCTGGAAAGGAATGGCGAGATCAGCATCGTAAAAGATTCATAGTGGGGAATGTGGTGCGCAATTGTCGTTTTTTTTCTACAATCCCTTTTCCCGCAACCCGTCTTATAGCCTCATTTCTTTTTCATCAAAAAACCCGCAAACGACAGTGCGACCACGATCGATATGATCCCTTCCCCCAATACCGTGGGCGGCGCCCCTACGAGCTGCGAGATCCGGCCGACCAGCAGACTGCCCAGCGGCAGCATGCCGAAGATAGCCATCAGCAGGATGCCGATCGCCCGGCCCCTCATCTGAGGATCGGAACCGGTCTGGACAAGGATATTGCAGATCGTATACTGTGTCATCCCGCCAAACCCGGCCACGATCGCAAATATCATCGCCACGGGGAAACTCTTTATCAGTGCAAAACAGATCAGTCCGACCCCCATTATAAGGGTACTGATAAAGAGGATGCGTTTCAGAGGCGTACCCGGTTTGCGGGATGCCAGGAAGATCGTTCCCAGTATGGCACCCACTCCGACACAGCTGGTAATATAGCCGAAAGTCGATGCTCCGCCGTGAAAAATTACCTTTGCAAATACCGGCAGAACGGTATTATAAGGTTGTACAAGCAGGCTGACGATAGCCAGCAGGAGTATGATCTTCCCGATCTCCGGGTCTTTTCGCAGATAGACAAAACCTTCCGAAAATTCCGCCAGGACACGTTTACCCGTTTGCTTCTGCTGATAGGGTGGCAGCTTCATCAGGAGCAACGAGACGATTACCCCGCCAAAGCTGACCGCGTTGATAAGAAAACAGATGGAGGCGCTCCAGGTACTCAATATAAGACCAGCCAATGCCGGCCCTAACAGCTGCGCCAGGCTGGCCGTCGCCGTGGTCAGGGATACCGCATTCGGCAGATCGGACGGATCGGCCACCACGACATGGACCAGGGACTGTCTCGCCGGTACGTCAAAGGCATTGATGATACCCAGGACTACGCTTAGTGACAGGATCTCCCATACCACGGTATGCCCGGTATAGATCAAGAGCGCCAGCAATACCGCCTGGATCATCGACGCAACCTGGGTGATCTTGATGACCCGTATCCGGTCATACCGGTCTGCAACCACCCCTCCGGCGAAGGAGAAAAGGAAGGCGGGGAACTGTTCTGCAAAGATCGTCACCCCGATCAGGAAGGCCGAATGCGTGATAGAATATACCACCCAGATCACCGCCGTCCGTTGCATCCATGTCCCAAACTGGGTGATCGCTCTCCCGAGAAAATAAAGTAAATAATTGCGGCTTCGGAAAGCCCTGAACACGTTCAATTTGCTGATCTGTTCCATATCCATTCCTGTTGACAAAAAATAGAAAAATGTCAAAAACGAGTCAAAAAAATTATTTCCTCAGCCACTTCACCACCATGTCCGTCAGCAGCTGCAACGCCGCCTTCAGATCGTGCGGGTCATTGTGCTCGAAGATCTCCCGCCTGAGTCCCCGGATGCCGCTGGAGATAAGAAAGACCAGCATATCCTGGTCGCCGGAAGCGATGACCCGCATCTCCTTGCGCGTGGCCGCGTCCGCCATGATCTCATTTAGGATCACGCTTTCATGGTAGATCAACCTGTTATGCAGGCCGACCATTACCCGGTAATGCCTGGATTGGTCCTCTGCATCCATCGATGTCCACATGGCGTTGAGCACCTTCTTCCAGTCTTCCGAGGTCTTCAGCTTGGTAAAGCAAAAGGCATAAACCTTGTCCGCCAGCGTCTTCGCAGCTACTACCGCCTGGCGGATCTCGGCCGCCATTTCACCGGCGATCTTCTCCATCACCGCCTGGAAGATCTCATCCCGGTTCTTATAATAATAGTAGAGGGAACTCCGGCTTCTCCCGGTGGCGTTGGCCAGATCATCCATTGTGACACCCTTCGGCCCGTTTTTCTGATATAGCCGTAGTGCTGCCTTGAGAATTTCCTGTTGGATAATTTCGTCCTGGTTTGCCGGTGAGGTGACGCTCATAATGTACGGCAAAGGTAGGGAGGATTTGACAAAATTACAATTTTTGTCAAATGATCGGCTCCGGCATAACTTACGGACTTTGCTTTTTTCTACGCCGAGCGGAGATAATCCTCTGCCGTCATAACCGTGATCCTGGCGGCCTTGTAGTCTTTTAGATTCCTGGTAAGGAGGATGGAGAGGTGATTTTCGGTGGCGGTATAATATTGGATCGCATCTTCAAAATCCTTAAAAGCCGAATTCAAGGACAGATCGATGATCTTATCGTCCACGGCCAACACTTTGACGAGAACCTTAAACAGGTTCAGTATCCTTCTCGATTCTGCCTGGGAATAGATCCTGGAGAGCAGGTAGTGGAGGTTGCTAAAGGAAAGGGAAGATACATAAATGGCCAACCTGCTTTCGTCGGCCAGCGTAAATAATTGTGCAGCCGGCTGATAGTGGGGAGCCCGTTCCGATAACAGATCGAGTGCAATATCCGTATCGATAAAGACCTTTTCCATTATTTGGTCTTATATTTTGCCGCCAGGTGATCGCCATAGCCCTTTTTGGGATTGTACCCTTTTGGCAAGGAGAGGACACCGGACAAACTCCTTACAAGGGGAGAGATTTCGTTTCCTGTTTTTTCCGGAGAACTGACCTTATTCAAATATGCCTCGATCAGCTTTGACAAGCTGATATTCTTTTTTTGAGCGTACTTTTTTGCCTGTTCGATAACGCTTTTGTCAAGCGAAAGGGTAAGTTTGGTATCCATACATTTTTATTTACGTGTAAAAATAAATAAAATATACGTAAACTCAAAATGGGTTTTACCGACCTGCTTTTTGATAGGATAAGAGTAAATACCTACACCTCATCTTAGTATTATTCGCGGAAATGTTTAATTTTAAAAGGAGAGGAAAGAAACAATTTCTCATAGCCATCAAATGTTATATTTTCTACAGGCCGTCTCTAAAGGCCTTCCAGGTCAGGTGTATGACAGACTTCCAAGTTTTTCCGATCTTATTAGCACATCCGTCTCCTGCGACCGTTAAAACCATCGGTCCCGTTTTGAATAGTCTGCGGACGATATGATTTGCGCTGGTCATTGTTAATCCCCTATTCGTTGTTTGGAGGGTATATATTCCCTGTATTTTAGTTAGAATTTTGGTTAATATCCACTATACGCCAGATTTTAAAAACAGCCCGGCGATGAAGGCCCCATCGCGTCGTTACCAAATGCAAAGACCCCTCAACTATTCGTTGAGGGGTCTTTGTGCCCAAGATAGGATTCGAACCTACACATGGTTTCCCACGCTGCGACCTGAACACAGTGCGTCTACCAATTTCGCCACTTGGGCAGAGCATCTGCGATGCTCTCCTAGAGCCGATTTGGAGACGTACTATCAAAATATTTATATATGAACGACCACTTTTTTTCTGGTTTGTACCCAGTTTGTACCCAATCTGTACCCAAAATGCAAATATAAGTGCAAAAATACCTTTAAATAAATAGTGTTTTCAACGATTGGATTTGAATGCGAAGTTGGGAAAAAAGTCGCGGGGAGAACACTCAAATATTTTAGCTAATTCGTTGATGTGGGTTAGGTTGTATTTCGCTCTGTATTTCTTATTTTCCACATCACCAATGAATCCTGATGATACATTGAGTCGAATTGCAAGATCTTTTTGAGATAACCCTTTTTCTTTCCGTAATTTTTTGACTTTTTCAATGACAAATCTTTCAATCTTAGTATTCGGCCTCTTTGCGGTAGCCATAGTTTTTTGTTTTTACAAAGGAAAAACAAATCAAAGAATATGTTGCCCGTACAGGTGCGAGTAAATTTTATAGCTCTGCAAATGTTATGTACTTGGGGGGTACATTATCGGTTAACCAGACACCATTTACAGCACAGTAAAACAGGAAACCATCCTGGTGCATAATTCCACTTTCTACTATCAGAATTGTAGGATCCTTCCTTCGGCGGGCAACCAATCGTGCAGATTCCTCATTCGCACTTAAATGGACATGATGGCGTTTCATTTTTTGTAAGCCATCCTTTTTTATGCCCTCCAAAAAACCCAGGTTTGTACCATGATAAAGAAAGGGAGGCGGAGCTATTGCTGACATCTCCAATTCGACTTTGAACGAATGCCCCTGAATTGCTCTTATTTTCTTAAGGTCTTCACTGAATATAAAACGCTTCTTTTCTTCGGTTTCCATTATATCCTTTATGATACTTATAGTAAAATACCTATTTACAAGGGATGATTTGAATATAAGTTCTTCTATATCTGCCCACCCGAAAGCATCTACCTTCAACCCTATTTCCTCGGGATGGTGTCGTAGTATGAAAGTTAAAAACTTGCTTAGGTTGATTTTTTTAAGATCTGTCACTTTTAATAGATTTTTTGTAGAAAAATAGGTGGTGAGGGAAGGACTTGAACCTTCATAGTTTTTTTGTTCAATGCTTTTTGCGGAAACATTCCAGTATTCCATTGCATCGATCACCTTGCTGATCTTAAGAACAGGTTGGGTTGTTACGGGGTCGAACTTTCCGAATTCCACGGTGTGATAATCCTGGCTCTGCAGGCACTTAGTCTGTAAGTTCAAATTACTATAACCCTTTAATCCCCGGTGGTTGCCAGTTTTACTACCTCACCAGATCCAGGTCACCCATTGTGGGGTACAAGGTTTGGAACAATTAATATTAGGAGTTTTCCAGCATTTGATGTCCGGCTTTCTCCGATTTCACCCTATACAATCGATTTACAAGTATTTTACAAGTTTTAAGTCGTTTTATATGTTTTTTAAGTCGATTTATACCTGGTTTAAGGTCATTTACAAGTTTTTTACAAGTTTGAGAGCGACGTGGCTTAAAAATCGAAATATTACGTCTACTTTCTTACGTCAATGCATTCAATATGATCGAATTACATGATTTTACAAGTTTTATAAGTTATTTATAAGTTGAGGGTTATTTGCTGCTTACAAGTTTTTTCCAGGTCGGCAATTTTGTACAAACAAATACAAACAAATACAAGCATTTACAACTTTTTACAACTTTATTCAACTTTTGAATTTCCGAGTGCCACGGACCACAAAAAATTGATTATTTAGAAAAATCGACACTGGATGTCGAAAAATCGACATAAAATGTCGATTTTTTGGTCCCTTATGGCTCCTCTGGTTTAAAATAGAGCAAGGCTGCCATCAAAGTCGCTCGGGAAGTATCGATATAAGGGCCGAATTTGCTCCCCCTGTTGCCTGCAATATTGAGCACCTTGACGTAGTTTGCCTTTATCTTGTCTATTAGTTCCTCAACAGATGGATTTTCGACATAAGGTTGGTGGTATTTTAGACAGGCGTCAATGGTGGCTTTGCTACCAGAAGAGAGCATATCGCCAAACAGCACGGTAAAATGTGAATCAAGGACATTCTGGGTTGTTCTGGGACTGTAGCTGGAGGAATAACTTTCTCTTAGCCCAAACTCCTCGCGTAAACTGAGATCTGGCCCATTTTCAGTACGGAATCCTTTGGGGGCAGTACCTCCTGTAGGATACCCGAGGAACTTTGCGATTTCAAGTCCCATTCGATCTGCCCCAGTTTGCCCACCTGAAATTACCTTCTCGATTATGACTTTTAGGGTAATTGAATTGACAGTTTTATCCATGAATGCCAATTCCAACTTATCCGGGGATAGCCCTGATAGTTTCACCGCTCGATCAAAGAACTGATTTCTTTCTTTTACGTCTTCATATTCCAACCAGTCATCATGACCGTTTGGACAAAAATCACTCTTAAAGTCATCTCTTTTACCGCATCTCATACAAAGACATGCTGCAATTTCATTTTCCATTGATAGTAGGGAGATTAAGTATTTTTAGAAATGCTTCGGCTTCTTTGCTAAAGAATTCTTTTCCGCCGGCTGTATTCAATTGTCAGGGTAACCTGCCTGCATGTTCTTTGATTCCCAGGTCCGTGGAAGTATCTCTTAGGGTAATCAGGGTATTTGATGTATGAGCCTTTTTATTAATAATAACTCCACCCTCTAACGCACTTATTCAATCTTCCGGGTGGAGTTACTTGACCTACAAACCCTATATAACACCTAATGCCACGGCACTGAATAACATGGGCTTTATTTTTGAAGAACCCGGGTCTTTCATTACCGATATCCGTCTGTTGTATTTTGGACTAATATAATTACCGATGTTCATTTTCATCCCATTGGTAGAGATACGTCCATATTCAGTAGACCAGTCATCGGTATTGTTCTCGTCCCAGTCATTTACCTCATCAACATAAATGTTATCTCCTACCTGTGAAACGACCAAAGCAAGCTTGGCTGAATTTCTCCACTCATATTCATTAAAATCCCAGTTTTTTTGAGCGAAATCAGTAAGTTGAGTGTAAAGCCCTTTACCTACCAATAATTCATCTAGCTCTGGGACTTCTTCTCCTACCATCAATAATATATCTGAGGTGAGAAGGTCATTGTTTGTATATTTCCCTCCCTGAAACTCCTTGACTTCACAATCAAGTGTTTGGAGGTACTTACGGACTTTGGCTACTTCGTCCGGGTCAGCACGATTTGATTTAGCCAGATATACTTTTGTCATACCTAAGCTTTAGCAGCCTCCTCCACGGGAGCCGTAAACCATTCAGCCAGGGTTTCTTCGGCTATTTTTAATTCGATTTTTTTGTTGACAAGAGCCACCTTGGTTTCCTGCATTGCTTCGACCCAAGCCGATGCGTCGAAATGATCACCGCCAGGCTTAAGAGAAATGCTCGTATCAGGAGCGAGATCTTCTAACTGGGTCAGCTTTGAATCCAGTTCTTCTTTCTCGCCACGCAAGGTGAGGACCAGTTTATCCTGGGCTGTTTTTGCCTGGGTACCGAGGATCCCTGCTCTTTTCGATTTAATTCCGTTGTCGGATAAGGTGAGATTTTGGACAAATTTGTTCATTTTGTGTTTTTTGTAAGTGAATAAATGGTGTTTTAGCTACTCTAGCCTCTTATTACTACGCAGGGCGTAGAGGCTATTAAGAAGTATCCGCCTTCCGGATAAGTAGCAGGGATATTGGATGGTTCCAATACCCTGTATATAAAGAGAGCCCGTTTTTATGCTACCTTTCCAATGGATGTTACGAATACCCCATCGCTATTCCATTTTATGCGCTGGGTAAAACGGAACCCTTTTGTGATCTTTTTCAGGTCCTTTAGCTGCATTGAATAATCGATGATCTCCTTAGCTTCCTCTATTGGAAAGACCGGCTTATTAAATAAAAAAGGGCCTTGCTCGACCAACTTCTCTCCATTGACCTGTAACGAGGCGTAATACAGTTCACCATACTTGCCATGGTCTGATGCTAAATCCATCACCTTGGTCACCAGGTGGTCGTTTCTGAGCCGTTCTCCGGTCTTATTGTCAATGAAGAAGCTTTTATCTTCACGGGCAATAAAATGGTCTCCATTTTTGTACTTTAGAACAATCATGGTAATTTTTATTTTTTTGTGTATGAGATAGATGAGTCCTTAGTGAATATTGCAATTATCCAGGTTATACATACGCTATCCCACCAGGGTAAATCTCTTGGTATAATTCCCTTATCTGCAGCCGTAGGAAACAAAGCATTAATATGTGGGTATAAAACCCATAAAATCGTACCTGCATAAACGGAAACTACAAATACCCCTATGCTGAGCAGTACAAATGCTCCTACAACTTTTGACAACTTTGCCATCTATAATTAAGGTTTGGTTACAAATTAGTTTCGATCCAGTGTATTACTGTCTTTTTTGTATGCTTTGATGTAAAAGGCTGTTTCGGGGATCGGTAGAATGGATGAATTTCGGCACATCCAGATTGTTTTCTCGTCGTGAGAAAATGATGTAACAGCTGTAAAACTCATTTGATAATGAGTCCATATGGGTTATTTCGCCCATAAGTAGATTCATCAGCATGTTGAGTGTGGCTATTTTACAGCACATGGGGCTTATATCGGCTCCAAAAAATAGATTGTATCTATAGGTCTTGGCTGATTCCAGGAACATTCGGCCAGAACCACACGTTGGATCCACAACAATTTTTCCGAAGGCGCCGGGATCTGCTGATATCCCAGCTAATTGGCCTAGCATTTGAGCAAGGGATTCCGGAGTAAAGAACTGACCAGCCTTGGCGCTGGCAAATCTCTTTTGGAAGAATTCTCCTAAAGGATCTTCTAATTCCATATGATTTCCGGCTGTTATGCTATGTATTTCAAGGAACATCTGTTCGAAAATGGCTGGCGCTTCTTTCAATCTGAGCGACCTGAATATTTCTTCCATTTCTCCTTCTTTCCGATTTTCCTTAAAGTAGAGTAAGGTATAATTCAAAAAATTGTCAAAAATTTTGTAACCATCCTCATACCTAGCAAGTCTGTCAAATAGTTCGGTAAACTTTGATATGTTTAGCATGAGTTTGTGTCTTACCAATTATAAACCCCGCCTCTCTGCAGAAATGTTTCTCTATTGACATTTACTTGCGCGAATGCTTCTTCAATACCTATTTCAGCAATAGGGTTAGAATAGGAGTGAAAACCATTGGCATCGTTAAAAAATCTGCCGGCTGGATCGATGAGCATATAAGAGCTTCTCATTAGCTCATTGGATTCAGCTATCGGGTTGAATTGTTTGTGGCGTTGAATAAATGAATTGAACTCAGTTTCAGTGATTAATAGGTCATCACAGCCATCATTTTGTCCCATCATTGGTAATACCTGCAGGACCTTCCATCGATCTGGTTTAATATTGCTTAAAAGTGTGGACAGGTCCTCTTGCCAATTTAAAGAGTGAACAACCGTATTGACCTTTAGCTTGATATTAAAGGATTTCTTGGCGTGTAACATAAGATCTGTTAAAGCTGCAAATGGTAAGATTGACTTGCCCGATACAGCCCTACCGGACTTTATAAGTACCTCCGGGTTAAGAGAATCAATAGAAACACCCAACCAATCCAAAACCCCGGCAAACAATTGTAACCACTCTGCAGTCAGCCTGGATCCATTTGTAATGATGGAAGTAACCAGACCGATGCTTTTGGCTTCTATTATTAAATCCAGAAGCCAGGGACATAGCATGGGCTCTCCCCCGGCAAAAGTGATCTTCCTGACTCCATGTTCTGCCAATAGGTGAAGCATATGAAGAGTTTCGGCTTTGGATTGGTGACCTTTGGGCAAATTCATATCGACCTTAACGTCCTGAAATGTAGCGTAGCAAAATCGGCATCTCATGTTGCAGGGTTGCCATAGATGATACGATACCGTTTCAAATAATTTTGCCTTCATTTTAGTGATCAGAGTTTATTTGGAAATTTTTACTTAATTAGTGATATCACTACTTCATTTTCCTGCGAAGTGCCATTATGCTTGATCTTTTTCCCCCGGGATTGATATTTCCCCAAATCGATATAATCATAAAGGTTTTCGGGTAAGGTGATATATAATACCTCAACCCCCTTCTGCAACATATCTATGGTTCGTTCAACGAACAGCGAGTGACTGGGTCGTGCAAATATGACCAGGGTATTATCCTTGGTAATTTGTGTTAGAACGTCGGTCTGCTCAGCTGGGCGTGGAATGACCTGGAGGACCTCCCTGTTTTGTGACAGTGCCGCTTTAATTTCGGAGGTACTATCCCATGTCGGTTCTATTCCCCAGCAGCGTTGTTGGACGTCCTGGAGCATTTTTAAAAGATGTCCAGTGCCGGAACCCACCTCACATATCGTCCTATTGCCGGCGTAATCCTTCAACCAGCTTACAAATGCCTTGTTTGGTCGGAAAAACAGTATTCCATGATTATTATGAGGAGTTCTATCCGCCCCAAAATCCTGCGCGTGCGGTTTTTTCATGATGGTGAAGGTTTTAATAATTAATCCGTATGTCAAAGAACCAGGATGTGGAGGTGAGGGGAGTCGAACCCCTGTCCAATCAAGAAACAATAGCTACAACGTCTCACAGGTTTAGTACTGATCTCTTTCGCAATCTGGTATACCCAATCTGTTACTTGGAGATTTGCACCGTAAAAGGGCCGCCTGGTTAAAGCAGCGCTCCACCACTGTATTTTGAAGGAATACAGAAACCAGAAAGGGGAGAGTGGTGCGATTTTGAGTCCTCGTTATACTGCATTTTGGATAGCTGACAATTTCTATCTCTCACGCACCCTTTCGATTTTGTAACACTTATGTTCCTTGGTAGTCACCACCAGTGCTTTAGGCTAGTTCGAATTCTTCGCGGCTAACTTTTGAGAAGTTAACTTTTGACAGAATGGATTCACCTATTGCGATGCGAGCTTGTTTAGCTTTTGCATTTATTGTTTTGCACTTGATTAAGGAGAATAGTACTTTACTCCACCTGTATAGCTACCTTTTGCGTGACTGTCAATAGCCTGTCACCCCCATTTTATATCATTGTTTTGCAGAAGGCGGTGTTCTGCCCCAGTTAACTCTATTCCATATTCGTTCATAAACCAGGTATACACCTGTAAGGATAAAGTGGATAACCAGGGCTTTGCCTATTGTTGTAAAGCAGGCCGTAACAGAGGTGGTAATAAGCTTAAAAAGAATGGTCTTTACTATGGACCTTCGGGTTGTTTCCATTTTGGATGGGTTGGGTTAGGGGATATGGTTGTACCCTGTAGTCGTAATTTTCCTTGCTATATCCTCATACTGCTCATCGGTGAGATCCGGGTTTGCCACGCCAAGGCCGGAGACATACCGGTTGTACATACAAAAGGCCGCTGAAATCAGAACAGTATCATGGATTTCTTTATCCGTGGCCCCGTCATCTTTTGCGGCTTTAATATCATTTTCGTTTAATGTCGCCCCTTTATTGGCAACCACCGATGCGATAAAGAAAAGGCTGGACATTTTTGGAGAAAGTTTCTTAAACTGCCTGTTGACCAGTATATCTTCTACCAGGTCGTTACCGAGATAAACGGCAGCGAAGGCTTTATGGCTTTTATAGCAAAAAGTGCAATTGTTCTGTTGGGAGACAAAGGCGGCCATCAACTCACGCTCTCCCCGGGACAGTGGACTACTTTCATCTCTTAGCAGGGTTTCCGCAAGATCATTCAATACTTTGGCGGTTAATGGGTTATATGCAAATAGTCCGATAATCCCGGGCAATTCATTTCCTATGTTAATGTGCATGTTGTTTTCTTTAAGGTTTACGAATTAATAGTGTAGGAGACGGGAATCGAACCCGTGTCCTTCCAGCTTACGCCGGGTGCTCCCCCACTGAGCTACTCCCACTTGAGTATCCCTCCCCCAATGCTAGGGTTTTATACTCATGGCATCCTACCGGGACTTGTAGCACGAGTCGGGAAAATCAAGCCTGTCTGACTGGAACACCTTCTAAGTCTTACGACTTAAATGAATCAGACCTCATATAATCCAGGTGTTACTCTTGGTTTTCCCAGTTTAACCACTTTATTGCCTCGATGGTGCTGCTTAAGCATCCATTGGCTTCTCTTTACTTTGGCCGGTTACCCATTGGAGCGCGGCGATAACGCCTTCTTCGAATGTCATACCGGGGAAAAGGCTCTTGTTTCTTGTATCTTCGGCGGTGCCGATTTGTTCGTCAATTTCCTGGTTGGTAGGCATAAAACTGCTTTTTATGTTGAAAGAATGGATGAATGACAAACGCCTGAAAGGAATAGATTTGATCACCCGGCTCATTACCCGGGTGTCGTTGTCATGGTAGAGCGATCTTATCTGGCGTCCTGGAGGATCTTTACCTTTAATTGCATTGAGCGGGATTATATGTAGATTATATAAAGCCTGCCCGAGTCTCATTCCCGGGTTTTTAGATAAATACCGCTCTATTGTAAATAAGGTCAGTTTCGCTTCCTGGGTCATAAGATTTGCTTAAAAAAGCCCGATTAAATGGTTGTATTCATCACTTTTCACATAAACGTAGTCCAGATAGGCAGCCCCGATTGTTGCGTCAGGGATTATCCTGCATTTGTAAGCCAGCAGCTCCAGGTTGAGGCGTTTGTATAATTCCCGTAAGCCAGTGCAGATTTTCTGCTGCATTTGTTCACAGGACCCTTTGAGGTGCAGGGATTGTATGAGCCGATCCACATGCTGATGGTCTATAATAAATTTGTCTTTATCAAGCATCACCGTGTGTGGGAATACCATGCTCAATGTATAATTGTAGCTTTGGTGTCCTTCCGTCTTACACTGGTTGGTGCTTTTTTGTTTGGGCACAAATATGCCATTGCGGTGCATAATGAAGCACTCCATGAAAAATATATTTGAGGTTAAAAAGTTATGTACCACAAGTGTTTACCGACGAAGGATTTCACACACGGGAAACGATTGGTCGCATATTTCGGTAGCTACTCACTAACATGCATACCGCGAAGCACAGATGTTACTTGCTGGCCGGTCATCAAAAATGTGGTACAAAGAGTTTATTTTATGATTAAAAGAATTTTCCGTGGTTACGGGCTTGCATATTTCTTTTTGAAAAGGCAATACGGTCCCTATCCATTCTGGCTTTTGAGCTGACTTTGGCCGCTCTTCTTCGTATGACATTCTTTATAGATAGAATGCCTTTTTTGTCAGTGACACCATACTTTTCCGATACATTAGTTGCAGAAGCAAAAAAATTCCGATTAAAATAATAGTTTATCTTTTCTTCATCTTTGCCCGGCTTGATAATCCTGTCTTCGGGCCTAATGTTCAGTTCGTCAAGGATCTCCTGGGTATAGGTGATGTTTGCGTACCTGAAATAGGCAGTGATGATGTAAATTTTGCTCAACTTTATGATTTCACCTACCGTGAAACCCTTGTATTTTCCCTGGTCTAAACGAGATAACTTGGTAAGCGTTCTCAGGAGAATCACACTCATAAGTAAAGAAGTTTTAAGTGAGTAGCTTTGAGGTGATTTGTAGAACAAAGATATATGTTCGGCGTTATTCTACAAACTTATTCTACAAATTTATTTGACAAAAAAATAAGAGTAGTTCACCGCATTTCGAAGACGGCTCTGTTTCTGATGCTATTTAAGAACCTTGACACTCTCATTTAGGCAGAGGGGGAGCCCTTCGATAGGTTTTATCCGAGTAGGGATTCTTTACGGGAATGAATACCTGGTTTACAGCCTATCCTATAGTTAAACGGAGTAAATATTTTATTCGTTTCTTTCATAGAGATCGTTCTCCTGCATGACAGTTAATGTCGGTTTAGAATGGTTTGATGTTTTCATGGGTAAATATTTAGAAATGATGATGATATACGAAAATGAACAGCAATGTTAGGATTACTGCGATGACCTGGTATACAAAGTAGATCATAAAATATTCGAACTTCATTTTTCGATACAGGCTTGATATTCCGGTATAATAGATACCTATTACAGGGATGAAACAGGGGATGAACTTCATAGTACTTGTCGGTAGTGTTTTATTAATTATGGCCACAAAACATCAGGGATTTTTGGTAAAGGCAATTTTTTAAATATTTCATCAGGAACCGGTGGCCATCCTTCTACTTTATACAATGCGAATGCCCTGGTGATGGTGACTGAATTGATTTTTAATAATGTTCCTTTTTTCCCCAATATTTCATAATACATTAAGTCTTTTGCATTGTCATATGTTTCAGCTATGGATGAGGTACAATGATTCTTAAATTTCCTTCCTTTTCCGTCAATTATACTTATGGAAAAGGCCCACCTGTAGTTAGCGCTTATATTGTCGAGACTTGGAATAGCGGGGAGTGCTGGAATATAGATCGGATAATTTCCTGCGATGAGCATTGCCTCTGCCTCTGTTCTGGTTTGCCAAAAGCAGTCACTATATCTCCTTGAATATAACCACTCTGATGATCTTTTTATTGGACTTTTGTATAAGGTCCCAATGAAAAACCCTAATTCATTTTTCAAAACTTGTAGTTCCTCTGTTGCTAATCCTTCACATGCTACAATTTTTCGCTTATTAAATGCCAGGGGATCTACAGTAACAATAACCCCCTCTTCAGTTTTGTAAATTGCCATCGGTTCAATTGTTAAATAGGGTGTTCCCGTTGATATTATCGCGAGGAACACCTTTGTATTACAAAGCGGCCACGGTCTGTAATGCTTTTAGGTCCATATGGTTTACCCAAGCAGTGCTCTTCTGGGGTAGTGACCGATTGGCCATCCAATACGAATAGGAAACCAGGATCTTATCCTTATTATCCCTGAATTCAGACACCTGCAGAGCTTCAACCTCGAATAAGCTTTCACGGGTCAGTTTATTTTCCTCCATGTTTTTATCGGTATCAAAACCATGCAATTCCAGGTGTTTGCCGTTGATGAGGTAAATGGTTCCTTCCTTGATGTCTATTTCCTCCTTCCAACCATTCAGGGAATCCAGGAGATATCCTATTCCTCCTCTTTCGACCAAAATCCCAATCGTGGTCTCCGCAATTAATTCTGCGTGTGGACTGGAAGGATCAATTGATTTTAAAAGTTTTTCGGCTACACGGTCGACCGAGACTTCCATTGTAATAATCTTATTAAACTTTTTCATGTTAGGGCTTGAGGGTTAAAAAATGATGGTTTAGTCAAATTCTTCGTAAGAATAACCATGGGGATTGAGATTGCCATAATCTAATGGCCTTTCTCTCGCTCGCATGTAACACAAAGCGGTGGATACAAATCCAGGCTTAGTTGTACTCATGCTTGTGCCACAGCCGAAGTAATGTCTCCCGTCTTTGAAGTGTTTGAACGGTGTAAAGCATTGCGGACACATAAACTCATTTCTGTCGATAAATGGTTTAATAGCAGCATTGTATTTATCAATCAGGTTTTTTTTTGATAACTCTTCCATGATGTAATAGTATAAAGAAGAATCGGGCGCTATTCCATTTGGGGAATCCGGCTATATGAAATCATAACCTGGAATTAACCAGGCTACTAGGATTAAAAAAATACAGTGGCCCCACTACAGTCAGCATGAACCCCTCGATTGGGGTTTTGTCGTGACAGAAGCCATCCATCCCACACCGCACCTGGCTGATACCGATTGTAGTGCATCAGCTTCCTAAATTTCACCATTTCTCAATGGTCCAGAATTACCATTACCAGGTTGCCACTGTATTTTAAAGAACTCTCATAAGGAGCCACCTTGAAGTCAGAGGGCTATTGCTGAGAGACAAGACTGGAGTGGTTATAATAACCGCTATCTACCTTTTGCATTTGCTTGCAAAAACAGGTCCTCACCTGCAGGGACTCCTAAAGCACGAGCTGTCTTTTTTTGCTCCCAGGTGAGGATTACTCCATGTACCTGGGACGAGAGTTCAACGAAAGTTATACTGTTTGGTACTCACAACTATCTTTACGCAGTCGCCGGCGCTAGCCAGGTTGATATTACAGTTCCAGGGCAGCACCAATAGCCTCCAGCTCCATGGCGGAGCGTAGCTCAGGGGATACCTGGGCGTTTAACCTGCTTTCAAGATCAGCCAGTGCCGAACGTTTGAAGTGTAGCTGAAGCTGGTTGATCCGGGCCTGAATATCATTTTTCCACTCATCAGCGGTAAATCCCAACCATTTGAAATTGTAGACTACATCCAGCTCTTTAGCTGCCTGGTCTGCTTTTTCTTTGCGGGTTATAAGGAATCCATACATTTCTACCAATTTGCCGGTATCAACTATGAGCTTAATATCACTTCGGTCATGGGCTGAGTTTGCTGAAAAGCCAAATATTCCGCCTGTCAACCAATTGGGTTTAACAGCTTCTTCCAATGTTTTCTTTTTCTCCTGCACTTTTTTAAGGAGTTCCTGAACTAATTCGTCCTGATTTGATGTCGTGGTCATTTACGTGTTTTTTTGATGATAAATTGTGCGGAGGATGGGATTCGAACCCATGACACAAAGTTTTAGAAGTAAGTCAGACATAGCCGCATTGTTCAGAAAGTGTAAAACTGAATACAGACTTTTGCTCTACCAACTGAGCTACCTCCGCGAATAATAAGAGGAAATTGTATAAGTAGATGGTGAGCGGGGGAGGACTCTAACCCCCGACCTCTGGATTATGAATCCAGCGCTCTAACAACTGAGCTACCCGATCGGTAGAAGTAACTTATACGTAGCCTCGAAGAAAATATGGTGGAAAGAATATGAGAGAATTTCAAATAAAAATTGATTTAGAAGTATCTCAATATATAGCCACCAATAATATAACCGGAAAGCGCCTGAGTGATGATTCTCCAATGAATGTTAGAAGTAACTCAGTACATAGCCGGTATTGCAGGGAGCCCAGGATTCGAACCTGGATCTCACATCTTGTAATCAAGCATAACAGATTGAAAAGTTAAAGTTCTTTAGGTAAGAATACCAATAAATGCGAGATACCGTGCTCCCTAAGTTGAAGGAAATCATTTTGTTATTCAAGCTCCAGGTACAGCTCTTCGCACTTGCAGCCAGTCGCTTTTAGCCAAGCATTTAGTACCCTTACCAAAGATTCTTCAGTGATAGCAGCGAACCCAAAAATCCGTTCTGTGATGCCCTCCCGGTTCAATGGTAGCTCATGATGTTCATGCGGAACACCCTCACTGCATTGTTTGCATATAAATTTGATATTAGACCAGTCATCGAAGCCGATTCCTTCCTTTTGACAAAGTTGGTGTAGCGTTTCGATGTCTGCCCGGTCTTTTGCAAATGCTGTAAGTGAGTATGTTTTAAAGGAAGACCGCTCGATTAATTGAAGCACATTCAGTACAGGGTGTGATTTACCTTCTGATATCCTGTATCCAACTGGAGCACCATCATTTAAAACCAGGTCCTTGTATCTAAAGTTGCTATCAGGAAGGGGGACATTTTCGAGTGTCGCCCTTGCCGGATCAATTCGGCGTCCCCAAACTACTTCGGCTTTATCTTCCGGGTTTAACCGGATGGGTGTCATTGGCATATTTAGTCTCGGCTCTCGGTCGGTAATGGGCAGGTGCAGACCAAAATGGTTCCATGCTTGTTTTGCCATTTCCCAGCGCCTTAGAGCTGTAGCTGCAATGCCTAAATTCCACCAGGATCCGTCGTCATGTGGCGCCAACTCCGTCGCCTTTTTATTATTGTCGTATGATTCCTTCCATTGACCACGATGTTTTTGGATCAGCCCCAGGTTGAAATAAGGAGCCAGCCAATCAGGAGCCAGGAGGATAATATCGTGGTAAATTTGGATGGCTTCCTCCAGTTTTCCTTGACTTTCAAGTTTAACAGCGTTATCAAATTTAGTTTCAATTGTCATAGTGCTTTGAGGTTTTCCCTTTTAAAAATGCAGGAAATTATGCAGGTAGGTTCACATTATCAGTATGACGCCTTGCGGCTAGAAGTAACCTGCATATAGCCTGTCTTATATATAGAGAGCCTGTTGAAAAAGTGGTTGGGAGCAGATCTGATTTATACTCCCAACCTTATGCGAGGCGTAAGCGGTGTATCACTTACATTTATTCTCCTTACTCATACACGAGTCGGTTCCAATACAGCGGAAAGTCTACCAGTGTCCCTTGTGTTCGGAGAACACACCTCTTATCTTTAATTGATTAGAAGTAACTGGAAGGGATTATAGCCGTATGCCTGTTTGGTAACCTTTATATCATATACCTGGCAATCTCCTCATAAGAGTGCATGAACTGCTCGTTCCTGAAATACTGGTCGACATTGCTATCGAGCGTGACCAGGCGCCCGCGGGCTTCAGTATGCATCAATAGCAGATCATAAACACTGACTTTAGGAGGTTTGGTATACTCTTCAATGATACGAAGCGTGTCAGCGACACTGGCAGATGCTACAGGGATGCTTGCGGAGTCCAGGTCGATCATCACATATTCCCTTTTGACCAGGTCCAGCATCGCAATGATAGTGCTTGAAGATTCGCTTTTCAGGCCATGTGCTGAACTAATGGTGCTGGGTAACCAGGTGTTATTTGACTCCGGGTATTGCCGTTCCATCAGACCAAACATGCACTCTACCTTTTCCAGACCATGCCCCTCAAAATTCCGGACATCAATAACTGCGTATTGCATACCGTATTCCAGGGCTTTGTTAATGTCGATATCGATATATTCGGCGCAAGCTCCTCTCCGGTGTCGAACGTCGCCTGAATGGAGAGCGTAGTCACTCCTGAGCTGACGATAGGAGATTACCTCTCTTTTGATATCCCCTATAAAAGTAACGCTGAGGTCCAGGTCCTCGCTTCCCCGGTTATCCATCCAGTGCACGAATGGACGTATTACTTTGGCGCCCGGATTATCGAATGGTATCCTGGATCCCCGAATGGTGGGCCTGGTTGAGAAATCCTTACTCCTCATATTCTTTGGTAGCGGAATATTCTTTAACTTCTCGTCAATCCATACATTGCCTAAAGGCTCCAGCTTTGAGAACTTCTCTTTTAAAGCTCCAAAAAGGACCTGGTGAACGGTCTCGATGAGCTTTGAGTCCATTGCTGGAAGCTGGGGTAATTGCGTCTTCTTTCGGGCGCCTTTGATCATAATGCTCCTGGCGCTTGTAGGCTTATATCTGTTCTCGAAGTGCTCATACAGCTCAAAAAGGACCTTGTTGGAAGAACTTAACGCTGCTTTTGCCAGGAAAGCAAGTATTGGGGATGAATATTTCGGGTATTTTCTGAATAGTGAGTCCAGTCTCCGAAGGTATTCCCCAGGTCGCTGGCTAAGTTCCGCAATACCACGGGCCGGGTCCTGTACAAATGCCTCATCTACCTTTCCATACCAGGATTGCACCTTTTCATTGCGCAATGCCTGGAATGCAGCATATGTTTTCGGGAACTTCTTTTGGTATTCCCCCGGGTGTAGGATTTCACCCAACCTGATCCAACGCTGGTCTTTCAGGACCATCTCTGCCGGGTTGCAGTGCGTTTTCTCCAGTAGTCCCAATAAATACCTGCGCTCACCTCTTTTAAACTTCCTGAATTTAAACAGGCTACGTTTAGGGTTCTCACTTTTGACCGATGACCAGCGGTTTGTCCGGATCTTAGCTGGTGGTACCTTGGGTAAGGAAATATCGCCGCCACTCATATGAACTGCTATACGCAATACATCTGTAGGCGTTTTGATGGGTAAATCCAACCCCAGGGCAGCCAGCGTACAAAGATTCTCCTTAAAAGGAATAGCTTGAGGAAAAACCAGCGTTTCATTGGCTGCAAACCATTTAACGACTTCCAGGTCGGTTGGTGTAAGTGAGGTGTTTAAGCTTACCAAAGTAGTGAAGATATTACTGAACTTGTCCTGGTCGGCATATGTCAGCATGGTATACTTGATCTGCTCGAACTTTACCGGTCGCTCCAATGCTGGGGATGTTGGCTCCCATGTTCCCTGGCTCCAGTAATGTCTGAGGGCATTCCAGAATAGAGCTGAGTCAGTAAGGCTCATGACTTCTTGTGGGAAATTCTTGTATAATGGGGTAAAATTATGGCCACCTCCCAGCACGTTTCTGAGGTAAGCAACGGACTGTTCATAAAACTGGTGTAGCCACGAAGTGTCAGCCTTGCTTAATGCAGTAAATGCAGTCTCGTCAAGCATATAGCCCCAGGTCATTAACTGTGCCTGAATTGTCATAGCTGTTATCCGGTTATCAAACACATCATTTGGTGGTGTTACCAGGTTCTTCTGTAGAGCAACTACATTTTTGGTTAGAGTCATTGTTTAGGTTTAAAATTTCAGGAAATTGAAGGAGTAGATACATTATGCTGTAGAAGTAACTCTCTTCGTAGCCTTCATTATTATTGACGCCAAGGCAATCTATAGCTATTTAATCCAGCTATGGACTAGCGTATTGCCTTGTCTGACTTGTTTGTATAATTGTTGGCACTGTATGATCGTGCCTTGCACACATTCATCTTCACAATATGCAGTTCAATTCCCGGTATTACGATTGAATCAACTGCCTGTCATCTGTATCGTTATTCTTTAATCCAGCGCTAAACTACATATATATTTGTATTCTACAAATAAATTATTCTACAATCAGTAAATTTGTGCTGTAACAAGACTGCAAAACGATAAAACACTCCCGGTCGTTTAACCAGGAGTGTGGGTTTGAGTTGTTGTTGGTGTTTGACTTCTAATCGAAATCATATTCTCTTGCATCAGCGATGCTAGTTATTACACCATATATGGATACTGACATATCTTAGAATCATTTTATATAATTGGTATATACCCAGCTCATCCATGTCCCACATAACCCTATGGTTTATTTCAGTAATTCAACTGCAGTCGCCGGATATATACCAAGAAATTTGACTATGAAAGATTGTATTGTATATAAAAAAGAAAGAGTCCGTGAGGACTCTCTCTAACATTAAATGGTTGCAAGGCTTGCCAGTGCTGCTTTTGCTGCTGCCAAGTTAGCGATATCATTGGCTGTTCCGACAATGAAATCAAAGTTGAGACCATTCTTTTTCACGACCTGTTCCTTGTTGTCGCGGTCAAGATATTTCTCACCCTGGGTCCGCTTGGTGACACTTGCAACGACACCACACCGGATCGATTCGCGGCTCCAAAACGTTTGGAAATCAGTGGTAGTGCAGAGGTACAAGGGACCTTTCTCATCGGAAGTAGCATGCTTGCTTCCCATGACGATTACGTTTAACGACGACATGTTAATTAATTTTAGTGATTGACTAATTAAGAGCACGGGGACCGTCGCTCCACAATTAAGGTAGGGTAGGTTGTGTGGGATAGGTACTTACCCTTAGATTTAGAGAACCCAAAATTTAGGGCATAATTTTATTTGTAGTTCAGGTTTGTAGAATACATATATTTGTAGGATATGGAGGATTTAAAGGAGGAGTTAATCGACCAGCTGAAAGGATTTGGGTTCGTTTTAGCTGTCCTCGCCGCAGCTATCCTGTTATGGATAGGAATTATAGAGTTCGCCATCCTTATTGTAAAACAAGTCTAGTTCACCCCTGCTGATCCAACAGGGAACAGGACGCCCCTGGAACCAAAGAACTGTTAATGTATTTACGTCTTTGGAACTAACAGTATGTAGATTTAAGATGCAATTATCCGTAACCTTTAAAAGCTGACGATCCAATGAAAAACCTAAAAGCCGACCCGGTCCCTCAAAAGGGGGCCGGGCTACCGGCTGACGACCTCACGGACCTGGAGATCATGCTTAGTGCTACCATCGACCTCACTGAATCTAAACCTCCAGGGTACTTTTTAGAAAAGTACGGACATATTCTGCCTCAAAAGGATATAGAAATATTGAGACAGAAATACGAGGTGCCGGCTGACGGTAAGTAAGCCTCATCTACACCCAATCAAAAAGGCCGGAAGTCACTGCGGGACCTGGTCAAGGCCGGCATCATTCTAGCTAAAGAAATCCCAAGGTAGGTGCTCACATATGGTCATGACGGCCTATGTGAGCACCTTAATGGGTATGTCAGTAACTAATAAGAGATCTGGACCTCCAGGTCCTGTATCTTCAGATAGACACCCCTCACCAGGATCGGACCTTAACAAGGGTTCCAGAAGTCGGGTTGGTAGGTCCAAATAGGACCATAGATTGTCCCCGATAGTGTCGAAAAGTTTAGATGTAAGTAGCAGACATAGCTCACGGTTCTGAAGAGTGGCCACCGGCCCGCCGAAAGGGTATTGAGCGAGGCTCCCGGGAAAAGGGAGAACGGCTAAAGACAGGTCTGCCAAAGCAATTAAATTGTAAAAATAGTATACCCTGCAAGGGGAACTTATGCCCAATCAACTCCATAGCCGGCATCAGGGTGGAACAAAATGGAACAAAATGAAACTATACGTTATAATCCAAGCCTATAGCTTCTCTTGCCAGCTTTAAGGTCTCCCATGCACTACGCCTGGCATATTCCGCCCCCTTCTCCATTACCTGTCGCAGGTATGACAAGTCATTGCGAATGAATTCGGCTTTCTCCCGAATAGGTGTGATAAACCTGATCATGGCCTCGGTCAATTCTCCCTTCAGGTCGCCATACCGGAGCGTACCCGCGGTGAGATCAGCCCCAAATTTGTTCACTACATCAGGAGTTGAAACAAGACTTAAAAGGAGAAATAGGTTAGTTACGGACTCCGGTATTGGCTCCCCGGGGGAAAGGGATGCTGGTCCTGTGGCCGCCTTGTTAATCTTACTGCGGATGGTTACATCATGATCAGCCAGGTACAAAGTAGCATTCTGATTTTCACTCTTACTCATTTTGCCCATACCATCAAGACCAGGGACCTTCACCAGGTCCTGACCAAAATTGTACGCATACGGCTCCGGGAAAACATATCCATACCGATGGTTAAACCGGTTGGCATAATTTCGGGTTATCTCCAGATGCTGCTCCTGGTCCTTGCCAACGGGAACCAGGGTTGCCCGGTGCATTAAAATGTCGGCGGCCTGCAGAACGGGATAAGTTAACAGACCAGCATTTATATTTTTGGGTTGGGTTCGGACTTTATCTTTAAAAGTTGGGGTCTTCTCCAGCTCTCCCAGGTAAGCCAGCATATTGAGAAAAAGGTATAACTCTGACGTCTCAGGGATATGACTTTGACAATAAAAAACTACTTTATCCGGATCCAACCCACACGCAATGGTTTCAGCCATTACCCGGCGTACTTGGCCTTTGAGATTCTTAGTATCTGTCATGGTGGTCAAAGCGTGAAGATCCGCCACCATAAAATAGCAGGCATGGGTTTCCTGCATCCGTACATAATTTTGTACTGCCCCAAAGTAATTACCTAAGTGCAGAAACCCGGTAGGCCGGATCCCGCTCATTACAATTTCATCCTTACTTTCCATATAAATTTTTAAATGTCTGTAAATAATTTTTGAACTAAACACCTTCATCTTCGTCACTAATCCCATGCAGGTGATTCTGAAGGGCCTGGCCAACTGGTAATAACTTTACTTCTAAATAATTTATCGCAATAGCTTTATCTAAATAAAACCGTTCCGCCTGCTGCTGATATTCTATCCGGCTAGCTATTCTATGCGGCAGTAATCGTATAGCATTACTTTTTTCATACAATATTATCGCACTACGATGCACCCATGAAAAGAACAAATTACCTTCTTTTAGATGGTTTATTACAAAATCCAGGGGATGAATGATTACATTAACCTCTCCGAATGGCGCTGTCGATTGATATACTTCTTTAAAGGTATTAGCGCCAATGATAGTATCGTCTGGTACAATTATCAATAGATCACAGGAAAAATCCCACTCTTCCTTTGTTTTTTTTGTCGTAAAACAACTCCGTTGAGTATAAATACGAGCCTTGCTGCCAAAACAATAAATAATTAACGGACCTACATGGTCCACTATTCTGTTTTTAATATTATGCAAGGCATTTTGTTCTTTGGCTGTAAAATGGCTAATAGAGCTATGTGCTTTCATACTTTGTCGTTTAAAATTAAAGTGATTATTTATAGTATGGAACAGCAGCAGCAATAGCTTTCAATATGCTCAATGGAAAATAATTCCAATAAGCAAGGAGACATTTTTGCAACACAGTTGGAAGGACAAATAACGAATAACTATCTCTACAAATATACAAAATCAAGGGGTAATAGAGCTGAGAAACGGCCATGATTTTAATGCTAATTGACTAATTTTAGACGATGGAACACTTTATGATCACCATTAGGTATAATGGCCGGTCTTACCAGTACAAGGTCGAGCGGGTAGAAGTGACAGACAAGGAGGAAAGATATAAAGTGTTCACCAGGTCTGATACAATTTTGTTCATCAGTAACCGGCCCTTCTTTCTTAAGAAGAAGCTCAAGCATAGAGCCATTAACCCCACCTGGAAAGTCGAGGAGGGTAAAATTAAATCTAATTCTCTCAAGGAAGCATTCATCATAGCTTTAAACGCCCATCTGAATAAACCAGGATAACTATTGAAACCACCCCTGAACAGCTCCGGTTTTTTACGAAAAAACCAATAAAAGTACAAAATGGGAATAAAAAGGCCAGAATTAGGGAGCAGAAAAAGGACAATTCCGGAGTATGACGCAAACACCTCATACTATCTGCAGATGTTTGTATTATTTTAGCTTTATGCAATACAGGGATTATTATGAAAGTAGGTTGGACACCGTCAAAACATATATCGAGGATAACCGCATCGATAAGTTTAAGGCTATTTTCAAAATAATAACAAAGAAACCCCTTGCGGAAAGGGCTGGTATAAAATACCAGCGATTCCTATACCTCATCAAAAAACCAGGTTCCATGACCTGTGCGGAGATCGATAGCATTGCCCGGAGTATAAAAGTTGACTACCTATTGATGGAGACATTGATTGAAAACCAGTTGGCTGAATATAAGAGACACAAGCAGGTCGACCACCTGCTTTCGAGCCTCCTATCAAGTTCATCAAAGGGGAGCTAAGATATACGCTTAACCTACCTACACGAATTGCCTTTTTGTCCTCTCCAGATTTGAGCAAGGGACATAATTCGGACGTACGGAATGAGCTAAAACAATTAAATATTAAGGAAAATACTTCAGTAATTGTTTTATATTTGAAGAGACTATTGTTATCTAATTATTCCGTGAGCAGCATACTTAATTTCACTCAATATTTTTATGGGCCACCAAATTGACCATGAGGAACACGAAAAATTTCTAAGAGATTTTAAATCATTGCCTCTTACTAATGAAGAAATAGCGGAGCGACTGGGGACCGATAAAACAAGGATAAGTCATTACCGAAAAGGCGGGAAATGGCCCAGTAAAAACACCCTTAATTTGTTCTACAGTGAATTTCGGAATGATCTGGAAGCTATTGAAGATGAGAAAATAAAAAAGGAAAACAGAGTACTTGAACAACTAAAAGGAGGGGCTTCTCGAACGAATCAAGTAGATCCATCCCAATATTGCCTGACTAACCCAACAGGCTTGATATTATATCATATGGCCCTAGCTGAAAAAAGTCTCATAGCTATTAAAACTGCCATCGAAGCAGCAATTGAAAGTTAAATAATGGTAGTCACCGGCATATTAGAAATCTAAACTACATTCAACCTTCCGGATCAGCCAACTGAATTCTTTCCAATAGCAATGTTAGCCTTTCGCAAATGGTAAACATTTGCAGATTTTGGCGCAATAAAATCTCATTTTGTTTTAAAATAAGTTCACTTTCTTTCAAAACAGCACAATTCATCGACTCAGGTAAAGGAGTTATCGTAGGGTCGGTGGATTTAATTAAAACTTTAGGGCGCCCATTGGGGAAAAAAGTTTCATAGAATTTTTGGTAGAATGCTTTAGTAATTCTCTGTTCCCCCTTCAGGAAATTCTTTACCAGGATCTTGTCGAATCCGGTTTTTTCTGCTATCTCCAGAACTCTAAAATGGAGGTTAAGTGTCTCGACATCTTTTGAGATGTGTAATAGCCTCTGTATATCTAGCGGTGATAAATCCATAATGAGCAAATGTTTAAGGATATAATAATGATATAATCGATCAAATTAAATTACCGGTATTGCCAGGTTTCCCGTCTTGAGAAAGCTCAAGCACCTTATCGGTTCTTTTTGCAAGCTCTTCAACGTAGTATTTCACTTGGATAATATCATTATGTATTTTATCAAGCCTCGGCATAAAATTGTGGAAAAGTTCTTTATTTACACTTTTTAAACGAGTATGCTCTTTTCTAAGCCATATCAACTCCTCCGTTTCATTAGCAAAGACAGGTGTTTTCACCATACCTCCATCATCTTCGATTGTTAAACTAACGCGTTCAGGATAAAAAGCTGCATAAAACCTTTTAACAAATTGGAGGGTCATGGGCTGGTGTCCAAGCAAGCAACTACTTACTTGACTCAGAGGGTAGCCGGTTTCTTTTGATATAGTGGCAGGGTCAGATTCTAGTTTTAAGGCATGCACGTCCTTAGTTACCTGTTGCCACCGTTCCAGTTCCTCTGGAGTAAGCGGCTGATATGAACTCTTTTCCATGATCTATAACTATTTTACGATGTTTTTGCAAAACCACCTCTAATTGGTATGAGTCTCATTCCTTCCTCTTTTATTTTTGTTGCTAATTGAACAATTTCAGTTACAGCTTTAACACCGGCGTCAATATCCTTTCTTTTTTTTAACGAATCATCAAAACTATTACAGGGTCTTATTTTGAGGACATAGATTGGGCTATGTAGAATGTGCTGATGAGGTTTATATTTTTTATAAGCATCAACGAATACCTCCAGGTCGTATGTCATGGCTTTAGTAATGATAAATTCCATCAGAGTTTGGATATCATTATCAGAAACCATTTTCGAGCCATAGAATCTGATATCTACGATCGTTTGATCCATTTCTTGTTGATCATATCCTTCTAAATTTCCTTGACAGCTTGAAAAAGTGTCCACCAAATTTGTATCATTTAGAGCTTGTACCAACTGTGCCAGGGGGCGAACCTTCGGTACCGCCTTTTGTGAACCTTTCGCGGGTGATTTCATGTAAAAGAATTTAGATACATCATATAAATAGTCGCGCTATTTAACAACTAACTTGCCCTCCTTATTAAGCCTAGTTGCTATTTTTACTAACTCAGTAGCGAGTTTAATACCATTATCAGTGTCTTTCCTTTTCTTATGAGGGTGATCAAAACGATCTAATGGCGTTAATGTAATCAGATAAATGGGATCATCATTCACTGCGGCAGATGGAATATATTTCTTAAATGCTTCCATAGTCATATCCGTTTTTTGGGGCCAGAACTCGCTGACTACATACACAAGTATAGCCTGAAGCTCTTTTTCCGAGGCTTTAGGAAGTTTCCAAAATCTCACATCTGCAAAATTTCGGTCCTGTTGCAATTGGTCTGTACCCCTATAATGACCTTGGCAGCTGGAGAATGTCTTTAGCAATTTTGTCTGCATCAGCGCATCCACCAGTGGTTTGATTTTTGGTTCTATCGGCCTCGGTTTCCAAGCCATTGGCTGCTCTCCTTTTTTAAGTTTCTTCATCAATAGTATTTAATTTTAGAAATCTTTGTTTTGCTCTCAATAAAACTATTTGTAGACATGCGATACAGTTGATTGTATATTATTATATCCAACGTCGCTTAGAAAATTACATAATGTAAGACAATCCAGCTGTGATGCTAACGACCACATAATATGGCCAGATCCACGGCTTTTCTCCTTTATTTTAAGGCCATGCCTATCGGCAATTTCATTTAGTATTTCTATATTTTCAGTCCTTGATAAAATTTGAAGATTATGGCACATAATTATATCGTTTATTGTACTTCTTCCTTTACCTTCCCTATATGCTGGAAACCATTTGCAGTAAGTTTACAATTCATAATGTAAATGGCCTCAAGAAACCCTTTTAGTAATTTATAAAATAAGAATGATTGTTCCCGTTCACTTGGATTCCATTCCTGGGGACTGCACCCCCATTCATCCAGGAGTGTAAAGAGAATTTCCTTTGAATCCAGAAAATTTAGCTTGGAGAAAAATTCTGTGATAGGAACAAACCGTTTGATAGGGTCCGTTTGAAAGACTCGTATAATTTCCATTAGCTTTTGAGAGAAGAAAATAGTTGATTTCCAATCCTCGTGGTCAAAGTCATCCTGGCTATTATGATATGCCAATACAAACATTTCCATTCTTCTTGTAGATTCTTCCACAGTAAAAAACTCAAAAAAAAGATCAGTTGCGCCTTCTTCATCGTCATAGAAATCGCTTGCCAACTCAGCTCGGCAGGAAGTCAGTTCAGGATATTTTTCAATATTCATAACTATATCGGTATTAATGCCCAAGCCAATACTCAAATCGGCAGTAAGGTATTTATGCTTATGATGCGGAAATAGTTCCAATAAAATATAACGGAATTCAGCCTACCAAACCTGGTTGTAACAAGCCGATGGCAATAAAGTAAGTTGTGTTGGAGCGAACGAGGAAACAGATGAGACAATTCAAAACTATTATTTTTTTCAATTGAATCCAAAATTGAATAAAGAAATTTTCAAACGGAATTGGTTGATTTCAAAAGAGTTGCGGTCTAACTAGGCCAATTTGTTGCCGCAGTAAGTGCTACGAATCGCCATGCTAACGAGCGTTTAACCTGGAAACTTTTGTATTTGTGTCCGCTACCAGTGAACAGAATTATAGCAGGTCCGGATCATAGTCCTCCGGTGCAATGCCTGACATTTTGGAGATATCCTGGAGATGTTGGGAAGGAGTATTATCGAGGTCTGGTGAAACCATATATTCAATCCCAGGCGCCGGCGAACTGTTGGCCTTCTCCTCAACAAAGGTTGCAAGGGATAGTAAAAAAAAATCCCCGCTTTAGACGGGGATGCACTAATCAAATACCATAACCATTAAACCTTATCCTATTTACTGTAATATAAATATTAATTTGATAACATCAAAGCATGGACGTTTATTTATTTTAAATTTTGGTATTTCACAAGTAGGGATCTCCAGGATTGGTGTTAAGGTAGCTTACTTTATTTTTGACTGCTTTATGAGGTTGGCTTTTCTGAATAAGATCTCGACTCAACAGCCAGGCGGGTGATGTTATTCTTATTTTTAAAAAAAAGGGTCGAAGCTCATATTCTCTTCGCTGAGAGGCCCTGACAAGGCCCGCCATCTTTCGATGGGCCAGATGTAAGAGACAGTATGAGCCCAACCCTAATTAAGTGAAGCACCAATCTTACAAATTCCTGATTGAAAATTTCATAATATTTTCCTACTTTTGGGGACGATGCGCTTTTGTTTATCCGCGAATCTGGCTCAGGGGTTCCTGGTTTAAAATACCAGGGCCCCTTTTTTAGTATTTCTTAATGTTGGCTGGTAAAGAAATACTCGTTCCTTTCCGGAATTTTGATCCACGGAAATCAATACTGCATGCAATCCGGGTCATTCAGCATTCGATCTCACACCCGAAGAAGTAACGAAACGGCTCCAGCATGCAATGCAGTCCGCAGGTACCTATTGTGTTCATAAAAAAAATAGGGCTGAAGTTCACCTACTCTTATCCAGAGGCTCTGACCGGCCTTAATGTAAGAGATTGCGTGAACTCAACCCTACTTAATCTTCCTTTTTCTTTTCTTTATTTTACCCCAGAATTGCTCCGGGGACAGTTCTAATGCACAAATAATTTGATAGAAAGTTAGCATAGTAATATTAAGCTTTCCGTTCTCAATTTTTGTTATTTTACTGTTGTCAATTTTAATTAACTCACCGAAGGGCCTCACAGACAATTCCTTAGAGAGGCGCCATTCATAAAGTTTTTTACCAAATGCAAGCAGAAAATCTGCTCCACCATCCATATTAGTATTATATATCCGACTATCATTGGAACCACTATTTTCTATAGTACGATAGTCCTTTTTTCGTGGGGACTGTGGGCCCCCACCAGCTCGATCCTTTCCCCGTGGTAATTGCTTCCTTACCTTACCCGTTTTCGTCAATTTATAAGGACCATAAGGATAGCAGATCCTTATGGGGTTAACCTGATCCGATACTATAGGGGACGAACCTTGGTTTTTAGTAATTTTTGTTTTCGAAAGATCTTCCTGGCGCCCTTTATCAGGTAATTTGGCTTTTCGTTTCATATTCGCTAACTTGCTGCGAAATTACACCTTATTGGTAATTTTATGAAAAACCAGGACACGCGACTGTCCTGGTCCAGGCCCTTTAAACCTTATATCTTTTAGGGGTCTCCGTAAAAACAGAGACCCCGCCAGATATTGTGTCCTTGCTGTTCCAACCAAACTCTGCCTTGCGAGTGAGAAACGCGGGGATTAGAGAGTGGAAAATTCAGGCTTTATGCCAATGCTTTACATTTATTTATAATTTTGAATGAGTGTAAGGAATGTCCTCCTTTGCTAGTAAAACCGAACAGTTTAGCTGTTTCCAGGATTAGAAATTTCTTGGTGGTTTATTAAATAATTGCCGGGAAATAGAAATAACCCGACCCTTTAAACCTTGTTTCAATTGGGGCATATGTAGAAACAAGCCCCTCATAGAAACTGTGTCCTTGCTGTTCCAACCAAACTTATATTTTGAAATTTCGCTAAGCGAATTATTTTTTTAATTCAAACTGGTGTGGGGAATCTCCTTGTCTTTCCCTAAATCCTTAAAGCTCGATTCAAAGTAAACTTTTATGATAGATCAGGATATTCATCATATCCCGACCCATCATAGGTATTCGCCATTGCAAACAGATCAATGGCTAAACCTTTGGCATCGAAGCATCTTATCAAGAAATAATTTTTTACACCTTGCATTCGAGGGTATAAAATTTGAGAAAAACATTATCTGAAGCGAACTTCTCAAACTAATTAGAGAAGAACATTACACTTCAATAAAGAGTAATACTAACCAAAGATATAACCTTAATCAATTGAGTCTTGTATAATTGATCCAGCGCTTAGCCGATAGCGTGTCCTCTTCTTTTCCTTATCCTCGATTACCCATTTTGCTACTCTTGTACCGGACTATATATAGAACGGATAAACGCTAAAAACATCAACAAGAAAAGCCAACTATTTTAGAAAAAACTTGTAAGTCGATGAATATAAGTATATAATGCAATAAGCAAGATAAACAGCGTTAGATAGTCTTTGGGGAAGGAAATACTTCTAAGCGACTTAATGGTCCTCCAATGCTGCGTTCTTACGACTCCAATGGAAATGTTAAGCATCTCGGCGACTTTGGCAGCCTTCAATCCGTCAAAATAGATGAGTTTAAAGATTTGCTGCTGCTGTGCAGGGAGATGCTCAATCTGTGCATAAATCGTACTTACTACTTCGGCTCTGATTTGCTCATTGATAAAATATTCCTGGCCCTGGCTCAGCAAATATTCATAGTGCTTTTGATTTTGACCAGCCGTATCCTGCCGGCGTATATAATCAATACAAGCATTACGAGTACACTCATATATATACCCTTTAATTTCTGGAAGTGAATTGAAGTCTTGTCTAACCTTCCAATATTTTAAAAAACTATCATTCGCAATTTGTTCTGCTTCCTCGATAATTTTTATCAGTTTTAGTGCAAAGTTTTTGACCGAGTCGAGGTGTGTAGAGTAATATCGTGTGAATGTCTGGGTATCACCTCCTTTAAGTTTTCGAGCTACTATAGCATTCACGCTATCATTTCCCAGACCAGCCCTGGGATCTCTTATTTCCGTCATGAGCATGTCATTGACTTAGAGTTTTACTAATTGGCCGGAGCCGTTTCTAAATCCATATAATGTTGTAGCTAACAGCTACAAGCAATCACCTGGACTTACTGGAAATAATCTCATAGTAATGGCCACGCCGCAGATCTGAAACTGCCGGACGAATTTTCCTGGAGCTGGAAAAATTGTTTGGTTGAACATCATAGATAAAATTTGGCTACAGTCCTTTTTAACAAAAAAAGGTGTAAGGTTAAGGTAATGGTATAGCAATGCCTGTGGTTTTTTTCACCCACATATCTATTATTACGTAGATAATCTATTAATAACCACTCTTAAGGCGCCGAAGAGCGGCATCATTTTGCACTAACAGTAAACTTTCAAATGTATTGATAGCATTTTTGGGTCCTGGAATATTAGATGCAAAATCAATTTAGCGAAGGACGAATCCCGCCTATGACTACTTAAAATTGCAGCCTTTCTAGCCCGCAGTAGGTTTGTAATCCTGGACCGCGGCTGATTTACAATAATACGAAGAAATCCTGAATGTCATCATATATGATGACATTTTTTAACGACAATTTGATGATTTTTCCGCCATGAGTAAGCTAACTCCGGAAAAGCAGCAATTCCTTAAAAAACTAGGAGAAAGGATTGCCAGCCATCGAGAAAGAAAGGAACTCTCTCAGGCTGATCTAGGCCATCTTATTGACTGGGAGCGTCAACACGTCAGCAGACTTGAATTGGGGGAATCCAATCCCACGGCTTTAACGTTGAGGAAGATATGCCGGGCGCTTGAAATAACCCTGGAGGAGTTATTCCGGGATTTGCCTGAATAGCGAAAACAGGAGGTATCGGCCTGCTATCGATGGTTTTTGATATTACTTATCTGCCCCTCAGTAACTCCAATGTAAGACGCCAAATATTTTGCTGGTATCCTTTGATGGAAATCAGGGAAAGTTTTAGAAAGCCATTTATACCGGTCTTCCGACGGTTGCATCCACATGGCCTGGAAGCGCTGTATTTGAATGATATGGCATTTCTCTATCAATATCCGGCTAACTTTCTCGAACTCGCTGAATCGCGCGTAGATATGTTGGAGTTCGGCATAGCTTATAAAATAAAGGGTGCAGTCCTCAAGGGCCTGTATATTAAACATGCTATACTGCTGGCTGAGAAAACTGTCAACATCAACACAAATTTCGCCTTCCTTAAAAAAGTGGTGTGAGATTTCTTTTTTGCCTTTTATATAATAGGCTCGGAGCAGTCCCTGATCAACAAAATATATATTTCCGCAGTTGTGCCCAACCTTTAAGAGATACTCCTTTCTCTTGAGTTTCTTTTCTTTTAAAATATCCTCTATGTGATCCCTGAAATCCGGGGAATGAGGTTGAATAGATCGTAAATATCTAAATACTTGAATCATGAGAAAGACAAGGTTATGCTGGATAGAATAAGATATTCTATCCTTTAAGTTTAGTGGATAATTTAATACGGTTTCGTATTGCAATAATTGGCTGGAATAATGCAAGGAGATATATAGTAACTAATAACGGTTACAAATTATGAATTTGAAATGGAATGGGAAAAAAAAATTAACTGAAGAAATAATCTCACTTCAAAAATTATGCAGTTTAACTTTTATAAGTGATTGGTTCAGATCAATTTAACCAATCGCCGCCATTTTTGAAGATATCGTAACAAAGAAGTATGGCCTTGGCCCAGGATAAGAAAAGCTTTAATGGTCCCCATAATACATTTGGATACCCCTATTGGCCAGGCTCTCCAGGGTGCAACTGAAGATATTAACCCGGTATTCCAATACCTGGATCCTGCCTATCCGTTCAAACCCGGCCGTTATCAATATATCGGAAGCCTGCTGGTAGCCATCGTAAAGTTGGGTAACGACCTGCTTTACCTCTGGAAACTGAAAGGCATACTCAAAAAGGAGCTGCAGAAAATGGTAAAATGCACGCCTGAAGCGCGGTAAGCGCGGAGATATGATAATCCGGAAGGAATAATCCCCGGGCTGGGCGGTCCACCCTTCTAACAAGGTCCTCCCATAGAGCTGATCGATATCCACCTGGCAGATAGGGACCGGCTTTTTGCCTGTTTTAATGTATATCATAAAGCTCTGGCAGTTGTCAGACTCCAGGTTCTCTTTATAGCTCAATAGCAGCTCTTGCCTGGGACCTTCGTTCCTCCATAGGGTATCATCAAGCCTGGGCGTTAGCCAGTCATAAATGATGGGTATATCGGTAGGAAGGCTAACATACTTTAGGGTCAAGGTGTATCGCTCCTCGATGTAGAGCTTCTTAAATTCCGGATCCTGCGGCGAGTAGGGGTCTATTGGCCGGCACAGGGCGTAATTGGCAGTCATGGGATGAAATTGTAGATATGGTGATTTAAGGGAAATAGCACGTTAGCCTGGTGGACGAAATAAATGCCAAGTGGAGACCCGAACCCAGGCCGATAAATACTTCTAAGTGACTTTCAGGAACGAGAACCCAAAACTTGTTGAATACGAATTATGACCATTCAAAACCGAAGGAAGGACAACCAGGTTAGATCAATTTCTTTATCGAAGCTTTTTGGAAATTAAAGCGCCAATATAGTAATTTTTCAATTGCATTATAAGATATTTATTAATATTACCAGTACGTAGTAATACGCAAAATGCTTCATAATATACTGAACGCAACCAATAAACCTTTCCATGAGTACCAAAATCACCCTCACCAGCGCCGAACTCAGGCAGATCCAGCGGGCCATTAACTATATCGATAAAGTGTACACGGATTACATGACGGTTGAATTGTTAACTACCGTATTTGAAATGACCCCGCCGCGGCTCCAGGCAGGCTTCAAACACCTTACTGGTTTCACAGTCCAGAAATATATTATCAGCGTTCGAATTGAGAAAGCCAAGGTTGATCTTGCAAATCCTCATTTCGCCATAATCTTCGTGCATCGAAAACATGGTTTCTCCAGCCATAGGTATTTTGCCAAAGTATTCAAACAATACACTGGGTTGACCTGCCAAGAATACAGATTCCTTCAAGCTCAGAAAAAATTGGACTGATTTCATTTCCAAAAAATGAACTGTTACTGCAGGTAGAAATTGAATACTGCAAGTCAGTTGCAGAACTCTAAACAATACGTTTAGGTGATCGATTATTATTTGGAAGTTGATTGCTCAACGTAGTACATTGCTTCAAGATTTATTTATGGACGAATAAAGCATATATTTCTTAAAACCCCTCCGGCACAAAATCAGACTTCTAAACGACAGAGCATACGGAGAGAATATCGGGTTACAAAACAAGGCTTCACGATTAGAGCATCTCATATACAAACTTGACAGCATGCAGCTTGTCTATCTACGACAAGGTTAATAGCAAGTTGCATCCGTCAGGTATTTGTCCAATAAATTGGACAGAGTGAGCAGTATATGATCCAGAACCATTTGGCCATTAAACTTATCTATAATGAAACGGACAACGATTGTTGAAGGAATAGCTTTGCTCTTTTGTGTCTTATTCCTTTATACCGGCGCTAGCAAACTCTTAGATTTCTACTTCTTTCGCGCTCTTTTGGGCAGTCATTTTCTACCAAAGGGCATGATTTACTGGACGGCAATCATTTTACCTCTTGTTGAGGTGTTCACAGCGATATTCCTGTTTCTTCCTAAGACAAGGACTAAAGCATTATACACTACCTCACTTCTCATATTAATATTTAGTAGTTACATAATTTATATACTCATCTTTAAAATACGAACTCCCGTTATCTGTGGAGGCATATTTCAAGAACTATCCTGGCCTCAGCTCCTGGCATTCAATTGCCTTCTGATGATTTTAGCAATCACAGCCATCCAGTTGGTGAGGAAAAATGTACGCAATTCAAAAACTAGAAATAGGTATATACTTGAAAATGCATAATTATTTAACAAGCTATACTCTAAAGAGTTTTCAATGAGACAGATTCCCATTTTGCTAGTCTTAATTACACTGCTTGCCTGCCATACTGGTGCTAGGCCAGGCAAAGGATCAAAGGAAAAGCAGCTACCAGATATTATCCTAAAGTTGAACAATGGTAACGATTCCCTTAGTGTAGCACACCTGGCACCCGGGAGATCTACCGTATTATTTTACATTAGCCCTGACTGTGAATATTGCCAAGATGAGATAAAAAGAGTACTGAAGAATATAGACTTTTTTAAAGATGTTAGAATAATTCTGATAACCGCAGCCCCTCTAAATGAATTGAATGCTTTTTGTGCCAGCTATCATATAGATAGGTATCAAAACATTTCTGCGGGATTCGATTTTAAGTATGCCTTTCAAAGTAAATACAAAGTAAAAACGATACCGTATGCGCTAGTATTTGACGACAGAAATGAATTGACCCTGACATTCCCTGGGGAGACAGATATTGAATTACTTAAGGCCGCCATTCTCACTAACTAAATAATTGCGCGATAAACGTCAGTTTGACTTGCAAGCAAAGCTGACAAGGGGAAGCCGAAAACCTGTAATAGAGTAGGTACTTATCTTAAATTAAAAGTTTTTATTGTTTTTTGATTCTAAAAAGCAATACAACGTTATGAAAATTTCAAAATTAATGCTAAGTGCAGTAGTAGTGTTGGGGATAGTAACCACTGCAACTGCTTTTAAACCAAAGGCTTTCTTCCCAGCTGATCTTTGGTACATTACAACGGCTTCAGGAAATCCTTGCGTACAATCAACCAATGCGAC
>DASYBV010000051.1:0-83502 GCA_036500545.1 Puia sp.
AATGGAGAGTGCGATGATGATCAGGTGGAATTGGTTCTCGTTGCCGCCGACGAGGTTATTGATGGCTACGGAGCCCAGGTAGAGGATCGAGGTTAGGTTTACGAAGACATAGAGGAAGAGCCAGAAGATCGCCATGATCAGCGCAACCGTTTCGTTATACCGCGTTTTCAGGAATTGCGGCATCGTGAAGATCTTGTTCTTCAGATAGACGGGAATGAACCAGACGGCCACGATGATCAGGGCGATGGCGGCGATCCATTCGTAGGCTGCCACGGCGATGCCGATGGTGAAGCCGTTGCCGCTCATACCGATGAATTGTTCGGCGGAGATATTCGATGCGATCAGGGAGGCGCCGATGGCCCACCAGGTAAGGGATCCTTCCGCCAGGAAGAAGTCATGGGTGTTTGTCACCGCTTTTTTCTTACGGCGATAGATCCAGTATCCGTATCCTGACACGAGGAGGAAGTAAATGACGAAGATCAGGACGTCGACATGGGCAAGCTTGTTGTTCATGCTATAATCGTTATTGTTATTATTAAGAGTAAATGCTAGCGGTAATATACTTCATTCCAGCGAAGTTCATTTCTGAATTGGTAGAGATCCGTATTTTTTCCGATCAGGGCGAATTCGATGCCCGCCATATCGGCGAAGTCGCGCAGGTGTTCGGCGGTCAGGTTCTGGCTATAGCCCGTATGGTGGGCTCCTCCTGCCAGGATCCAGGCCGAACAGCCTGTTTTCATATCGGGGTAAGGTTTCCAGAGGACGCGGGCTACGGGTAGTTTTGGCAATGGGTGGGTCGGTGTGACGGCTTCCACTTCATTCACCAGCATCCGGAAGCGGTTACCCATGTCGACGATCGAGGCATTGATGGCCGGTCCGGCGGCGGAGTTAAAGACCAGGCGTACCGGGTCGGCTTTTCCCCCGATGCCCAGGGGATGGATCTCACAGGACGGCTTGCCGTCGGCGATAGATTCGCAGATCTCCAGCATGTGGGCGCCCAGCACCAGGTTATTTCCCGGCTCGAAGTGGTAGGTATAGTCCTCCATAAAGGAGTTGCCGCCGGGGAGTCCGCTGCCCATGACTTTCATCGCGCGTACCAGGGCGGATGTCTTCCAATCGCCTTCTCCGGCGAATCCGTAGCCGCTGCCCATCAGCCGTTGAGCGGCAATGCCTGGCAACTGGGTCATTCCGTGAAGGTCTTCGAAGGTGTCGGTAAAGCCTTTGAAATTTCCTTTCTCCAGGAAGGTGCGAAGACCGAGCTCGATCTTTGCGGCGTCCCGGAGGGAGGTGTGCTGTTCTTTTCCTTTGCGCAGGGGATCGGCCAGTTTATATTTTTCGTCGTATTCCTTTACAAGCGCATCGACGGCGGCATCGCTGGTCTTGTTAATCACGTCTACCAGGTCGCCGATCCCATAGGTATTGACCGAGTAGCCGAACTTCAGTTCTGCCTCTACCTTGTCTCCTTCGGTGACGGCTACCTGCCGCATGTTATCTCCGAAGCGAACGAATTTTGCACCCTGCCAGTCGTGCCAGCCGGCTGCGGCGCGGGACCAGGCGCCGAGCTGGGCCAGGACCTCCGGATCCTGCCAGTGGCCGGTGACCACTTTGCGGTTGAGACGCATCCGGCTCATGATGAATCCAAATTCCCGGTCGCCGTGGGCGCTCTGGTTCAGGTTCATAAAATCCATGTCGATGCCGGCCCAGGGGATATCCCGGTTAAACTGTGTATGGAGGTGTACCATTGGCCGTTGCAGGATCCTCAATCCGCCGATCCACATTTTTGCGGGGGAGAATGTGTGCATCCAGGCGATGATGCCGATGCAATTTGTCGTCGTATTTGCTTCGCTGCAGACCTGGTAGATCTCTTCGGGTGTTTTGACGGTTGGTTTAAAAACGATCTTTACGGGTATGGAGGGCGTTTCGTTCAGGGCTTTTGCGATCGCCTGGGAATGTGCGGCTACCTGTTGTAATGTTTCTTCTCCGTAGAGGTGCTGGCTACCGGTTACGAACCAGACCTCGAATTTCTTTAAATCCATATGTTATGTGCAATTAAGCTTTTGTTGAGAATAAATTATTTTGGTTGATCGGTGGCGGGATCATTGTCCGTAGTAGGAGTTCGGACCATGTTTGCGTTCAAAATGTTTTTTTATCAGGGAGTCTTTCAGCCGGGGGGCGTCTTTCCGGATCTGTTCGGTCAGGTGGGCCATTTTGGCTACTGCTTCGAGAACGGCGCTGTTGTATACTGCTTTTTCGGGTGTTTTTCCCCAGGTGAAGGGGGCGTGGTTACCTACGAGCACCATTTCCACTTCCTTATAATCCAGGTTTCTGTCGCGGAAGGCGTTCATGATCTGGAAGCCGGTCTGGTATTCATAATCTCCCTGGATCATCTCGTCGTTCATGGGAGGGGCGCAGGGGATGTCCACCGTATTATGGTCGGCGTGGGTGGTGCCGAAGATGGGGATATCCCGTTGGGCCTGGGCCCAGGCGGTGGCATAGGTAGAGTGCGTGTGTACGATGCCGCCGATCGTCGTCCAGTGTTTGTAGAGGACGGCATGGGTCAGGGTATCCGAGGAGGGGCGTAGCTTCCCTTTGACGGTCTTGCCTTCGAAATCCACGATCACCATTTTTTCAGGGGAGAGGTCTTCGTAGGGGACGCCGCTGGGTTTTATCGCGAATACGCCGTGATCGCGGTCGGCAGCGCTGACATTGCCGAAGGTAAAGAGTACGAGGCCCAGTTTGGGCAGCTGCATGTTTGCTTCGTAGGCTGCTTCCTGTATATGTTGGTATTTGCTCATTGTTATTGGTGTTCGATGAAATGTCCGAGGTCCTGGTATTGCCGGAAGCGGTGGGCGTAGATGGCTACGCGGGCGGGGTCCGGTTTATATTCTGCGTCGAATCCCTGTCCGATGACGGCCATGGCATCCTCTACTTTTGGAAAGAGGCCGGCTGCGGTGGCGGCGAACATGGCGGCGCCGAGGGCGCAGGTCTGTTCGGAGCTGTGGATGCGGATGGGCATATTCATCGTATCGGCCATGATCTGCATGATGAAGGGTGATTTTTTTGCCACACCACCAAGTCCGATGAGCCCTTTTACGGGGACGCCTTCCTGGTTGAAACGGTCGACGATCGCCTTGGCGCCGAAGCAGGTCGACTCGACGATCGCCCGGAATATTTTTGGGGCATCGCTACCAAGGCTGAGACCGGTGATGGCGCCTTTTAGTTCCTGGTTTGCATCGGGGGTACGGCGACCGTTGAACCAGTCGAGGGCCAGTTCTCCCTGCTCATGGGGGTCGAGGGCTGCGGCCTGCCGGCTGAGCCCGGGAATTATTTTATCGATGGTCTCCGCGGCCTGGTCGGGGGAGAGGAATTGTTGCAAGGGCCAGGCCAGTACATTCCTGAACCAGGCATAGGCGTCGCCGAAGGCCGACTGACCGGCTTCCAGGCCCATCATGCCCGGGATGATGGAACCGGGTACTTGTCCGCAGATGCCTTTTACCAGTTTGCCTTCTACTTCCTTTACCGGGGCGATCAGCATATCGCAGGTCGAGGTACCCATGACCTTGCTGAGGTGGTAGGGTTCGATCTGTCCGCCTACGGCGCCCATGTGTGCGTCGAAGGCGCCTACGCCGATGACTACATCGGTGGGCAGGCCCAGGCGTCCGGCCCATTCGGGGGAGATCGTACCGGCGGCCTGGTCGGCCGTATAGGTATGGGTGAAGAGACGGGTGGTGAAGCCTTTTAAAAGGGGGTCCAGCGAGGAAAAGAATTCATCGGGGGGAAGGCCTCCGACGCCCGGAGCCGAACCGGCAGTAGCGCCGGTGGCGTATTCTTTTGCCCAGAGGGCTTTATGGCCGGCGGCGCAGACGCTTCTTTTCATATCGGAGACGTGGCGTCCGCCGGTAAGAAGGAAGGGGATCCAGTCGCAGTGTTCCACCCAGGAGTAGCAGGCTTTTCTCACCGACTCATCTTCCCGGAGGATATGCAGTAATTTGGCCCAGAACCACTCCGAGGAGTAGACACCGCCGACAAATTGCAGGTAGTTGACCGGGAATTTTGTGGCATGCGCATTGATGGCGGCGGCTTCGTGGATGGCCGTATGGTCTTTCCACAACACGAAAAGGGCGTTGGGGTTTTGTTCGAAGGCGGGCAGCAGTCCCAGGGGGGTACCTGTTTCGTCTACGGCGACGGGCGAGGAGCCGGTCGTATCGATGGAAATGGCCTTTACCTGGCCGGCTACTGTGGGGCCGGCTTGTGAAAGGCAGGACCGTATGGTCTGTTCGAGACCTTCGATATAATCCCGGGGGTGCTGGCGGAACCTGTTTTCTGAGGGGTTACAATAAAGGCCGTCCTTCCAGCGGGGGTAGTAAAAAACGGCTGCCGCGATTTCCTGGCCGGTGCCGGTGTTTACGATGATGGAGCGGACAGAATCCGTACCATAATCCACTCCTATTACAAAAGTATCTTTTACCATATGGCTGATGAATCCGGGGTTTTCCGTCTTTTACCGGCCGGATAAAAAATTCCTGTCAAAATAACATTTATTTTTTTATTTTATAAAAAATATTTTCCGGTGGGCGGGCCGGCGAATTGGGCCAGCAAGGGTTGTTTGTTAACCCCGGGTGTATAGGCATTCGGCTTAGATTTGTGGAGAAGCCGCCGGGAGGGACGGGGATTGGAGGGGGGCCGCCGGTGGATAATGAGATGTAGGGGAGACGGAAAGGATTGGGAAGGCGGCCGGGAATAGGGTCGGAAAAAAGGATCGGGGGATGCTGATAGGCGCCCCCCGATATATTAGGTAAAATTAAATTCCAGAGCCGTAACCAAATTTTTGTGGTGTTTGTAAGATACGTAAAAATTATTTTATGATACATTATACTGATTAAAAAATATCTATAACGTATCTAGCTAAGGCGGAAGCTATTGATTCCTAGAAGTTTATCTTCGCTGCAGCGTATTAGTTATACAAGAAATACCCTAAATTGGCTTACCCCTCAAACCGCCGGAGAAAATGGAAAAAAAGATTAAAATCAATAGGATCAAAGCTGTCTTAGCAGAGAAAGATATATCGCATAAAGACCTGGCGATCAGGGTTGGCATAGCACCCAATAGCGTTACAAGGATTTGTAACAATGAATTTCAGCCTACCTTGAAGCTACTTCGGGAGATCGCATTAGCCCTTGATGTGGACATCCGTGAATTATTAATTTCAACCCAACATCCCTGATTTTGTCTTTTTGGGTCAGATCTTCGATTTAATGAACAAACCGCCGTCGGGGGTTTGGACAACAGGTCCGGCCGGGGAGATCGCCTGTGGAGGCATCGATAGTAGAGGACGGTAAAGTCGTCGCCTGGGATCGGCGGGTCCAGGGTGATTTCTGTATCTTTAGGCGACTTATTAATTAAACCTGCTATGTTTTTGAAACGAACTGCCCGATCTCTTCCGTTCGCCATCCTTCTTTTTACCCTCTTTTTTGGAACCTGTCTGCGGGTAGCTGCCCAAACCGATCGTTGGGGCGATAGTTTGAAAAGAAACCTTGCCAAGGCCCGTGACGATGGTCAGCGGATCCAGGCCCTGCTGAGCTTGTCCCTTTATAATAACAATATCGATAGTCTCCTGGCGGAGCAATATGCGCATCAGGCCATCGAGATCGCGGAACTGAGCCGGGACCGGAAGCAGATGGTGAAGGTATATCTGCGGAATGGAGATCGTTTCCTGAATAATGCGGGTTTGTACAAGAATACCGACCAGGCCATCGATAATTACCGGCAGGGCGAACAGATCGCGCGGGAGAGCGGGCTGGAGGATGAACTGGTGGAATGTTACAGTGCTCTGTCCCAGGCGTTCCGAAGCAAGGGAGCCAATGACCAGGCGTTGGAATACAGTAACCTGGCGGTGGTCTCGGCGGCCGGCCGGGAGAACGATTCGATAAAAGTGATAGCCTATACTTCGCTGGGGGATACCTATTCGGTGCGAAATGAAATGTTGCTGGCTTTCCGAAATTACCTGGAGGCCCTGGATGTGGCGGAGCATTCGAAGAACAGCGCCCTGCTTCGCGATACCTATGTCAGCTTCAGCTATTTTTACACCGGGCTCCATGCCTATGATACGGCGATCGATTTCCGGATGAAGGCGTTGGAAGTCGACCGCAACCGGAGCGATGAGAGTGGTCCTTACAGCTACCTGGAGGATTATCGCCGGCTGGGGGATCTGTTCTCGAAGCAGGAGAAATACGATCTCGCCCTAAAGATGTATGAGCATAATATCGCGTTGGCCGATACCATGCATTTCGATCTGTACAAGATAAATTCCTACTTCAGCATCTTTGCGATGTACCTGACGACGCATCAGTTCCAGAAAGGAGTGCAATACATCAACAATCATCCGGCGGTCATGGAGGTCGTCAACCGGAGTGGGATCGCGTTTTATGTCGATCAGTTCTACGGGAGCGCCTATAGCGATATGGGCCGGTATGACAGCGCGGGGTATTATTTCCGGCGGGCGGAGCCCTTTGTCGCCAGGAATGCGGGTCTTCTTGAACAATCCGACTTTTACAGCGAGGAAGGGAATTTTTATAAAAGAAAGGGTGACGATGCAAATGCGATCGTCTATTTCCTGAAAGTCCGGGAGATCGGGAAGGCTGTAAAGAGCCTGGATTTTTTGCAAAACAGCGCCCGCAACCTGGATACCTTGTATGCGCGGAAGGGGGATTATAAGCTGGCTCATTTTTATAACGAGGAGTCCGGGTTATATTCCGATAGTATCCGAAGCCTGTCCCGGGCGACGGATCTGTTAAGGCTGGGGATCGACAATGACAACCGGCACCGGGAGCGACTGGCGCGGGAAGAGGAGGCCAATACGGAGCACCGGCATAATGTACAGTATATGGGTTTTACGATCGGGCTGATCATATTATTTATGATCCTTGTCATGCTGGGGCTGTTCGCCATTTCTCCGAAGGCATTGCGGGCCCTGGGTTTCTTTTCCTTTATCTTTCTTTTCGAGTTTATCATCCTGCTGGCGGATAAGCAGATCCATGAATGGACGCATGGAGAGCCGTGGATGATCCTGCTGATCAAGATCTTTTTGGCGGCGCTTCTTTTACCGCTGCATCATTGGCTGGAGCATAAGGTGATCCATTATCTTATGTCCCGGAAGAAGATCGTGGCGCCTTTTGGAAAGGGGGAGCCGACGACGGCGGGGTGAGCCTCCGGCAGGGTATCCGACAGGGTATCCGACAGGGGAGCCAACGATGGCGGGGTAAGAGACGGAATTTTATTCTGTTTTTTCATTTTTATTTGAATTTTATTCGAACTAATCGTAATTTTACCAAAAATAATAATGGAATTTGTTTTGGATACGATCGATCTGCAGATCCTGCAACTGATGCAGGATAATAGCCGCATTTCGAATGTGGACATGGCAAAGAAGCTGGAGATGGCTCCTTCGGCCGTTCTCGAGCGGGTGAAGAAGCTGGAGCAGAAAAACGTGATCCGGTATTATACTACCGGTGTCAATCCGGCTGCTGTGGGTCAGAAATTACTTGCCTTTATCTTTATCCGGACCAACGATGGTTTTGGCTCTACCGTAACTGGCAGGGAGCTGGCCAAGATCCCGCAGGTACAGGAGGTACATAATATCGCCGGGGACGATTGTTACCTGGTGAAAGTACGCACGGCCGATTCGGCGGAGCTGATGGCGCTGATGCGGAACGAATTTGCAAAGATCCCTACTATTCAGTCTACGAAAACGACTATTGTGCTGGAGACGGCGAAAGAGGAACAGAAGCTACTGATCCAGATCCCGATGTCTGTCTCCGTCCCGTCTTCTAAAAAATAATTGTTATGGCTTCTTCTTCTAACAGACCAGCTTCCCCGATGATGGTGATGGTCGCTTTCGCTACCGTCTATCTTGTCTGGGGTTCGACCTATTTCTTTATCCGTCTGTCGGTGGCGCATATTCCGCCCATGCTGGTGGGTTGTATGCGTTTTCTGCTGGCCGGGGTCCTGATGCTCGTGTGGTGTTTGCTGACCGGGGAAAAGGTGTTTGTCTGGCGGGTCATGCGTCCTGCGATCGTGAGCGGGTTGTTATTACTTTTCTTTGGTAACGGGGCGTTGATCTGGTCGGAACAATATGTGACCAGTTCGCTGGCGGCTATTCTGCTGGCCGGTGGTCCTATCTGGTTTGTCGTGCTGGATAAGGGTAAGTGGTCCGAGAATTTCCGGAGCCGGGAGACCATTATCGGGTTGTTGGTGGGTTTGGCCGGCGTGATGCTTTTATTCGGGGAGCAGCTGTTGCAGTCCTTCGCCCCGGCTGTTCCGGCGGCGGGTGCAGCGGGTGTCGTTGCCGATGCGGCGGGTGTTGTGCCGGCGGATGGTCATAACTGGTCGGTGATCGCCCTGGTGGTTTTGTTGCTGGGGTCCATTTCCTGGGCGGCGGGTTCTCTTTATTCAAAATATAAAGCGGCGGGAAATTCCAATTCGGTGAATGCGGGATGGCAGATGCTGGCGGCGGGTGTCGCCTTTATTCCTGCCGGTCTGTTCAGCGGGGAGTGGTCTCATTTTCACTGGCGGGAGGTGCCGATGTCAAGCTGGCTGGCTATTTTTTACCTGGTGACGATGGGTTCGCTGGCCGGTTACAGCGCATTTGTATGGCTGTTACAGGTACGATCGGCTACCCAGGTGAGTACGCATGCCTATGTGAACCCAGTGGTAGCCGTTCTGCTGGGCGTATTCTTTGCGGATGAAAAAATGTCCCCGGTGCAGCTGCTGGGGTTGTTCGTCATATTGGTCAGCGTATTGCTGATCAACCTTGCAAAATACAGGGCTTCGCATACTGGTCTTAAAAAGAGCGACGGGCTCCCGGCCCCGACTCCCGGTCCGCTGAAAGCAGGATGAAATGTATAAACCTTTCCCTTAAAATGACATTGCGGATGAATGATTTTCAGCCGGAGCCTTCCGGATTCCTGAATAGGAATATTATTCCTTAATTTCGGTTAAGGAGAGGTTAAAACCCACTCTTTTTGCAAAAAATCCCTCATGGACTATAGCAGTATTTTAGAGCAGGCAAGGCATTATGTAAAAACTTTCTTTGACACGCATGTCAATGAAAACCTTTACTATCATAACCGGTATCATACGGAAAAGGTAGTAGAGACGGCCACGATGATCGCACAGCATTATCAGTTGAATGATCGTGATTTTTTTATTGTAAACCTCGCGGCGATGTTCCACGACATCGGGTATCTGACCGGCGGGGCCCCGGGTCATGAGGAAAGGGGGGCCGGGATGGCGGAGGCTTTCCTGGCCGGGACGGGTGTGGAGCCGGGTGTGGCCGCTGCCATACGGCAGTGTATCCTGGCCACGCAGCTTCCGCAGCGGCCTACCGGACTGTTGGATGAGATCGTCTGCGATGCCGACCTTTTTCATTTTGGGACGGATGAGTTCAGCGAGCGGAATAAACTGATGCGTAAGGAGACCGAGGCGGTCAGGCAGAAGAAGATCAGCAAGGAAGAATGGCGGAGGGGGACGATCCGGTTGCTGGAGGCCCATCATTATCATACGGATTATTGCCGGTTGTTGCTGGACGGGAAGAAGCAGGAGAACCTGGCCAAATTAAAGACAAAGGAACTGGAGTCCGAAACCTCGTCGGGAGGCCCGGAGGTCCATGTGATCGCAAAGGCGGCCGCCGGGAAAAAGCCGGATCCAGGGGGAGTCATGAAGGATCACGGGGGCATCCTGCCGGACGCGCTGGCCAGCCTGCTGCATGAGCATGATGAGGAAAAAGAGGGGGAAGCGGCGGGGAGGCCGGCAACGGAAAGTAAAAAGAAGAACAAGAAAAAGCAGGACCCGGGGCGGGGGATCGATACGGTTTTCCGGATCACGTCCAATAACAATCAACGGTTGAGCACGCAGGCCGACAGCAAGGCGCATATCCTCATCCAGGTGAATTCCATCATCATCTCTGTCCTGCTGAGCCTTTTGTTGCGGAAGATCGAGGATCATGCCAACCTGGCCATCCCGACGATCATCCTGCTGACGGTCAACCTCGTCACGATCATTTTATCCATCCTGGCCACGCGGCCGCATATTCCGGCCGGCACTTTTACAAAGGCGGACCTGGATGAAAAAAAAGTAAACCTGTTGTTCTTTGGCAACTTTTATAAGATGAGCCTGGAAGAGTATGCCGGGGGTATGCTGGTCATGATGGACGACAGGGATTTTCTTTACGGGAGCCTGATCCGGGACGTTTATTACCAGGGGATCGCGCTGGGCAAGAAATATCGCTGGCTTCGGTTGTCCTACAACGTGTTTATGTTTGGCCTGATCGGATCCGTCCTTGCCTTTGTCGTTGCCGCCCTGCTGTACGGGCCCAAGTAAAGATCAAATTTTTGTTTGTATGCAGAATTCCATCCTTGATATCGCGCATGAACTGGAAGGGAGCGATCAGATCGACTCACATATATCTTTCCGGGGGTTTATCAATTTCCTGAAGGAAAGGAGGCTGAATGAAAAGACCTTCCGGATAAAATACCTGGATTTCGTCATCCATCATTTTGAGCATCGCCTCGATGGAAAAGAAGTGATAGAACAGGACGAACTGCAGCAATATGGCGATCTGCTGGAGCTGATCTATGCCACCATCTTCCCGGCCATCGAAGACGAGCGGGACAATCTATGGGCTTTGGCCGTACCGATCAAGCCCACCATGTTTTACGGCACCGATACTTTTTATGACTTTTTGCGGGACCCCGCGAGCTGCGAGCCGAGGGCCTGTATGATCGATAAAACGGAAAAAGTGCGCAAGAAGATCAACTTCGAGCTGGTCTATTCCACCATCCTCCGGAGATTATACGGGTATAGCTATACGCCTGCCAGCACCTTTGTCCGGTCTTTGCGCAACGAGGTTACGGGGCTGCTGCATTATTTCCGGCTGAATATCGATACGCGTTTTATCGAGGTCTTTCCGAAGGGCGTTCTTCCGGAGATCGATCTTTCCCTTATAAAGGCGCATCCGGCGGCACCGGAGACCTTGTCCTACCTGATGGAGCGGTTGCCGTTGAACGGGTTCCGGTACGAGGGGTTTTCCGCCATTACGGTAACCGATGTCACTGCTGACTATGTGGTCGAGAGCATCAAGAACATCATCCTGAACCCGGCTCATTGCGACAGTGAATTTCACCAGGAGGAAGTGATCCGGAACCTGAAGATCCTTGCTGGCAAGAGCGAGCTGGATTTCGGACTGGTGCCTTTTCTGCGGATCAATGGCAAACCCGTCTTTTCCGACGAGATCTGCCAGTACAGTATCCTTGCGGAGGCGGCGATCTCCAACAAGGAGGCGGAGGATACCTATCTGGCAATGGTGGAGGAATACTATGCCGATCCGCGTCAGATCCTTTATGAGACCCTGCCTGCTGCGCTGCCTGGCGAATCGTTCTACCTGGAGACCCTGCGGAGGGACGGGATCCTTTCCTATGGCATGCTGCCCGTTTATTATAATAACCGGCCGGCGGGGGTGCTGGAGATCTCTTCCCGGACGGCCGGGGCGGTAAGTAGTGCGCTGTTGTCGAAGCTGGACCTGGTCATTCCTTTGCTGGCGCAGCTTCTGCAGCGAAGCATCGACGAATTCGAGGACCGGATCAAGGATATCATCAAGGAGAATTTTACTTCCATACAGCCGGCGGTGGAATGGAAGTTCAACGAAGTCGCCTGGCATTATGAGCGGATGCGGGAGATGGGGGAACCGATCCCGGTGCTGGAGACGATCTATTTTAAGGAGGTCTATCCTTTGTATGGGGCCATCGATATACGTAATTCCACCATCGAGCGGAACAATGCGTTGCGCAGTGACCTGCAGACGCAATTCCGTATCCTTATCAAGACCCTGATGGATCTGAAGGAGCGGGTCAGCCTCGATCTGCTGGATGATATCCTTTTCCAGTGTACGAAGTGGCAGACGGCCTTATCCAGGACCCTGACCACGGCTGAGGAGCTGGATCTGAACGCCTTTCTGAAGGAGAAGATCGACGTCTTTTTCTCTCATTTCAAGGATAGCCGGCCGGATACCTCCGGGGTGATCGCTCCCTATTTGCAGGCGATCGATGAGGCGGATGGGGTCGCCTATCGGCACCGGCGGGACCTGGAAAGATCCGTCCAGCTGATCAATCAAACCATCAACAAACATCTGGCGACGGCGACCGATGAGCTGCAGAAACCCTATCCTACCTATTTTGAGACCTTCCGTACGGACGGGATCGAATATGATATCTATATCGGCCAGTCTATTGCGCCGGAGCGGCCTTTTGATCTGTTGTACCTGCGCAATCTTCGTTTGTGGCAGTTGAATGCCATGGCTGTCATTGCCCGGCAGACGCATGCGTTGCTGGAAAAGATGCCGGATAAGCTATCGACCACCCAGCTGATCTTTGTGCATTCCGGTCCCATCGATATCAGTTTCCGAAAGGATGAGCGGCGGTTCGATGTCGAGGGAGGATATAATATACGGTACCAGGTCGTCAAAAAACGCATCGATAAGGTGCATGTAAAGGATACCAATGAGCGGCTGACGCAGCCGGGGAAGATCGCCATCATTTATTTCAACGATAAGGAGGCGGAGGAGTATACGGGATATATAAAATATTTACAGGAGAAGGATGTATTTACCGAAGAGATCGAGGATATGGAACTGGAGGAGCTGCAGGGGGTGAGCGGGTTGCGGGCCTTGCGCGTGGAGCTGAAATGGTAAAAAAAGGAGGATCTTATGAACAGGAATGTGGTACGGAGCGTTGGAGTTTTTTGTATTCTTGTATTTTCCTCCTTCGGGGGTTGTATGGAAGCGTCCCCCGTACCTTCTCCGCCCGGGTATAACCTGGGGGCGCCGAAGAAATTTATCCTGAGCGATGCCTTGCATGAAATTTCGGGGATCACCTTTTTGCGGGGGAATCCCGACACGCTCTATGCCGAAGAGGATGAGGACGGGAAGCTGTTCTATTTTCATTTGGGTGATGGAAAATATGCGTACCGGAAGTTTGGCAAGCGGGGGGATTATGAGGATGTCACCGTCCTGAACGACAGGGAGTTCGTCCTGTTGCGGAGTGACGGGAGCCTTTTTGTTTTCCCGGTAGGATTATTACGGGAGGACCCGGGGGTAAAAAGCACGCAGAAAGAAGAGAACAAAGAAGACGTCAAGGTATATGAAAACATTTTGCCGGCGGGGGAATATGAAGGTCTGTACGGAGATGGGGACCGGTTGATCGCGTTGTGCAAGAACTGTTCTGTGGACGATCAGCGGGATGATGTATCGGGTTATGTGCTGCAATACAATTCCCGGCATGAGCTGGCCATTACGCAGCATTTCCGAGTGGATGTTTCGGGGATCAGGCTGACCAGCATCAACCGAAAGATAAAATTCCATCCTTCCTGTCTGGCCCGGCATCCGTTGACGCGGGAATGGTATATCATTTCTTCCGTAAACAAAGTGTTGCTGGTATTGAACGATCAATGGAAAGTAAAGGCCTCGTACCCGCTGGACCCCGTACTTTTCAAGCAGCCGGAGGGATTGGCGTTCGACAGGCGGGGCAATATGTATATCTCGAATGAAGGGGGGAAGGGCGGGGATGCGAATGTGCTTCTTTTTACTTATAAGCCATGACGAAACCAATATGACCTGACTAATACCTCCAAACTAATACTATGAGAAGAATTGTACGAAACATTAGCCTGTTGATAACGGGCATCATCCCGATGTTTGTTGCGAAGGCCCAGAGCGACCGTGTAGTCCAGCGGATGTTCCTGGTGGGGGATGCGGGTGAACTCCGGGAGGGGCGGCATCCTGTCTGCGACTGGCTGAAAGAGCATGTGGATTGGAATGACAGCAGCAACGTACTTGTCTACCTGGGAGATAATATTTACCCGCATGGTATGCCGGCGGAGGGCAGCGGGGACCGGGATATGGCACAGAAGATATTGGATTACCAGGTGGGGGTCGTGGCGGGCAAGAATGCAAAGGCTTATTTCGTTCCCGGCAACCATGACTGGAAGCAGGGGAAGCCCGGTGGCTGGCAGCAGGTAAAAAATGAATCCGATTACCTGGAATCGCTGCAGCTGCCCAATGTGGAGCTTTTGCCAAAAGACGGTTGTCCGGGACCGGTAGAGGTGCGGGTAGGGGCGAAGATCGTGCTGGTGTGTATGGACAGCGAGTGGTGGTTGCAGCAGGACGACAGGCCGGGTCCCGAATCCGCCTGTGACTGCAAGGATGAAAAGAGCATCGTCAATGCCCTGAAGGATATCATCAGCACCTATCCCGACAGGCTGATCGTTGTGGCCATGCATCATCCTTTTTATACGCATGGCGAACATGGAGGGTATTATACGCTTAGGCAGCATCTCTTTCCCCTGACCGATCTTCATCCGGGGCTGTATATCCCTTTACCGGTGATCGGCAGCATTTATCCCATTGCGAGGGGGGTATTCGGGAATGTGCAGGATACGCACAATCCGAAATACAAGGATCTGCGGGAGCAGGTGGAAGACGTTATCCGGGGACATCCCAATGTCATACATGTGGCGGGGCATGAGCATACCTTACAGCTATTACAACATGACAGCGTCTACTATGTCGTCAGCGGGGCCGGTTCGAAGAGCACCCGGGTGAAAATGGGAAAGAATTCCCTGTTTGCAAAACAGGGGCTTGGTTTTGCCGTTATCGAGCTGCATGAAAGCGGCCGGTCCGAGATAAAATTCTATACCACCGATGCAAAGGATCTTCAGCAATCCGTCTATGCGGCTGCCGTGCCGCCATTGCCGGCCAGGGTCGATACGGCGGCGATCGTGCGTTCCTTTCCCGATTCGGTTACGGCGGTAGGATATAAAGGCTTCCTGGCGGGGGGCTTTCAGCGCTGGCTGCTGGGCGCCAATTACCGGAAGGAGTGGGCCGTGCCGATCCGGGTGAAGGTCTTCGATATGACCGGCTGGACGCCTATACAGCGGGGCGGGGGTAACCAGACCCGGTCCCTGCGGATGAGGAATGCGCAAGGGAAGGAGTATGTTCTCCGCGGGGTCGAGAAATATGTGACCGATGCTGCTCTGCCGACGGCCCTGGTGGGGGACCCGCTTGTAAAGGACCTTGTAACGGACGGGGTCTCGGCCAGCTATCCCTATGCGGCCCTTTCCGTCCCTCCTTTTGCGGAGGCGATGCATGTGCCGCATGCCAATCCTGTGCTGGTATATATGCCGGATGATCCGCGGCTGGGGAAGTTCCGGAGCGATTATGGCAACCTGTTTGCCCTTTTCGAGGAGCGTGAGCCGGGCAACGGAAAAAAGACCTATAATTTTGAGGACCTCGATAAGAAGCTGCAGGAGGACAACGACAATACCGTCGATCAGCAGCGGGTATTAAGGGCCCGGCTGCTGGATATGTTCTTTATGGATTTTGACCGGCATGAGGATCAATGGCGTTGGGAGGCCGATGACAATGGAAAGGGTAAGCTGTTTGCACCCGTGCCGCGTGACCGTGACCAGCCGTTCTTTATCAATGAGGGTGTGATCCCCTGGATAGTGGGAAGCGCCTGGGCGGCGCCCCAGCTACAGGGATTTCGTGCAAAGGCGAGGAATATCGATACCTATAATTTCAATGCCCGGAATTTCGATCATAATTATATGACCGGGCTTACCCGGGAAGACTGGCGGCGTACGGCGGAATCCGTGCTGGCCGTGATGACCGATTCGCTGATCGGGGCTTCTCTGAAGCTGCAGCCAGCGGCCATCCATTCTTATTCCATGCAGTCGATCATCGATAAGCTGAAGGCGAGACGGAAGTATTATCTGCAGGAGATGCTGACGTATTATCGTTTTCTTTCGGAGACGGTCACCATTTACGGAAGCGACAAGCGGGAGCTGTTCGACGTGGAGCGGAAGGGGGACAGTGCCGTGACGGTGATCGTTTATAAGATGAACAAAGACGGAGAGACCGGCAAGAAGCTTTTTAACCGGACCTTTTTTGCGGGCGAGACAAAGGAGATCCGGCTGTATGGGTTGGGTGGGGATGATCAGTTCCATACGCATGGGACCGGGAATGCCATCCGGGTCCGTATGATCGGAGGACAGGGGAATGATGTTTATAAGACGGAGCCAGGAGCCCGGGCCGGGAAGACGAAGATCTATGACCTAAGCACCGAGAAGAACGAATTTACCGGTGATGGTCCGCATCGGGCCTTCTTATCGAAGGATCCCTCGGTGATCGGGGTCAACAAGCTGGGGTTCAAATACGATGTGGTCGCGCCTCTTTTGGATGCGGGGTATAACCCGGATGACGGGGTATCCCTGGGTGTTGGGTTCCGGCATACCGTCCAGGGGTTCCATAAGGATCCTTATAAGCAATTGCATACGTTGGTATTGGATCATGCGCTGGCCACAAAGGCGTATGCGTTCCGATACGACCTGGAGGCGATCCATGCCATTGGCTCGCTGGATCTGCTGTTGCATACCAGTGCCAGGGCCCCGAATAACACCATCAACTTTTTCGGGTTTGGGAACCAGAGTGTTTACGACAAGGATACAAAGGATGGGATCCGGTATTACCGGACGCGGTTCAACGTCTATGATGCGGACCTGCAGCTGCGGAAAAGATTCGGTTCTGTATTTTCGGTAGCCGCGGGGCCTGTATTCCAGTATTTTACCCTGGACAGCGTCGACAATAAGGACCGGTTTATCAACCAGACTGCGTTGAACGGTCTGGATCCTGCCACGCTGTATACGTCCAGGACCTATGCGGGCGGACGGGTAACGGCGATCGTGGATGACCGTAACAGCAAGATATTACCCAGTCGGGGGATCCATTGGGAGACCCGGTTCAGCAGCTATGGCGGGTTGAACGGCAACAGTCATCCTTATTCCCAATTGGGCACCGATCTGTCCCTTTTCACAAGCTTTAGTACCCGGGGAAATGTCGTCATCTCTACCCGGCTGGGCTGGGGAAAGACCTTTGGTAACTATGAGTTTTACCAGGCTCAGTTCCTGGGCGGGACGGAAAATCTGCGGGGGTATCGAAAATATCGTTTTGCAGGGGATGAGGAGTTTTATCACAATATCGATCTGCGGATCCGGCTGGCGGACTTTCAAACCTATCTTTTTCCCGGATCGCTGGGGCTGCTCTTCTTTAACGACGTAGGGCGGGTCTGGCTGAGAGGTGAGCAGAGCCATGACTGGCATGATGGTTACGGGGGCGGGTTCTGGATCAGCCCGCTGAAAAAGCTCGTAGTTTCGGTCTCTTATGCGCAAGGAACGGAGGGGGGTATTACGCTGATAAAGCTGGGTTTTCAATATTGAACGTTTTGAGGGATAAACACGCATAGAAAATATAATAAATAAGACTAGCCGGGCGTTCTCCTGGGAATTATCCCGCGGTGTATCGTTATCCCTTTATCATAGGCTCTTTTTTTATCTGCCTTTTTGCGTACCCGCAATCACAGCATCTTACATTTGAACATATCGGGACTGCACAGGGGCTTTCGCAGAGCAATGTGATCTGTACCTTACAGGACAGCCGGGGATTTATGTGGTTCGGGACCCGGGAGGGGCTGAATAAATATGACGGATATACCTTTACCGTATACAAGAACAAACCATCCGACGGCAAGAGCCTGGCGTGTAACCTTGTCAACGACATCGTCGAGGATGGGAAGGGATATCTCTGGATAGGCACCTGGGGCGGGGGGGTGGACAGGTATGACCGGCGGACGGATGAGTTTGTCCATTTCAAACATAATATAACCGATACCAACAGTCTGTCCAGCAACCTGGTCATGACCTTGCTGTGCGACAGCCGGGGTTTTATCTGGGTAGGGACGGAGGATGGGGGACTGAACCGGATGGATACGGCTACGGGGCGTTGGGTCCATTATCTTCATTCTTCATTGGATACAAAGAGCCTGGGTGATAACAATGTAAGGGATCTTTTTGAGGATTCGGGGCACAGTATCTGGGTGGCCACCATCAATGGGGGGCTGAACCTGTATGACCGGTGGACGCAGGGCTTTACCCGGTTCCAGCATGATGGCAGGGACCCGCATTCTATCAATACGAATGCCGTATCCTGTGTTTTCGAGGACAGCCATCGCCGTCTGTGGGTGGGCACCTATGCGGGGTTGGAGCGGCTGGACAGGGCGACGGGCGTGTTTACGCACTACGGAAAGGGGGGTGATCGGAATAAGGAGGGTAACGGTATAGAGGATAGGGGTAAGGAGGGTGACGAGGATAGCGGTAACGGGCTTACCAATAGTGCCGTCAATTCGCTGGCCGAAGGCGGCGAAGGCAATCTTTGGATCGGGACCGAAAATGCCGGGTTAAGCATCCTGAATACCCGGACGGGTGTCTTTACCACCTATCTGCATGACGACGTAGATCCTGCCAGCATCGGGACCAATTCGTTGTATGCGATCTACCGGGATTCCAAAAAGAATATGTGGATCGGGTCTTTTGCCGGGGGCATCGATTTTGTCAACAGGGACGCCCGTAAATTTATTCACTACAAACATAATTCCTCGCCGTATAGCCTGAGTGATAATCATGTGCTTTGTCTTTATGAGGATAGCCATGAAAATTTATGGGTAGGAACCGATGGCGGCGGGCTCAATCTTTTTGACCGGAAGACGGAGCGGTTCACGCATTACCGGCATAATCCCGCCGACCCCCGGTCGATCGGGGGAGATTATGTGTTACGGGTGATGGAGGACGACAAGGGTCAGCTATGGACCGGTAACTGGGCGGATGGAGTAAGCGTCTTTGACCGGCAGCATACTACCTGGAAGCATTTCAGGAACGATCCTTCGAATCCCGGCAGTCTCAGCAGCAACAATGCCTGGTCCCTTTTTGAGGACCGGCAGCGGCATATCTGGGTAGGCACCTATGGCGGCGGGCTCGATCTGTTCGATCCGGTGAAACAGTCCTTTGTGCATTACCGTCACCGGAACAACGATAGCAGCAGTCTTGGCAACGACAAGGTCCATTGTGTACAGGAGGATAGCAAGGGACGGCTTTGGGTGGGCACGGATGGTGGCGGATTGGATCTGTTCGATCCGGTGAAGCAGCGCTTTGCACATTACCGGCATACCGATGCGGCGAACAGCTTATGCAGCAATTATGTGAACGGTCTGTTCGAGGACCGTAACGGCGATCTCTGGATCACTACTACGGAGGGGCTTAGCCGTTTCCAGGTCAATGCCAACCGATTCACGACCTATACTACGCGGGATGGGTTACCCGATGACGTCATCTTCGGGGTATTGGATGACAGACAGGGTCGTCTCTGGATCAGCACGAACAAGGGATTGTCCCGGTGGGATCCTGCGAGCCGCCGGTTTAAGAATTTCGGCGTAGAGGATGGGCTGCAGTCCAACGAGTTCAAGGAGCAGGCCTATTGTAAGACCCGGAGCGGAAAGCTTTACTTCGGGGGCATCAATGGTTTTAACGGGGTGACGCCGGACAGTATTCGTTCGGAGCCCTTCGATCCTCCCCTGGTCATGACCAATTTCCAGGTCTTTAATAAAGAGGTGCCCATCATGGCGGGTGGAGAGCCTTCTCCGCTGACCATGAGCATTACCGAGACCTCCTCCATTATCCTGCCTTATAAAAGCTCTGTCTTTTCTTTGTTCTTTGCCTCGCTGAACTATACCGACAAGGAAAAAAAGCGATATGCCTATATGCTCAAGGGTTTCGACCGGACCTGGAACTATGTGGAGACCGAGCGTTCTGCCACCTATACCAATCTCGATCCGGGGCATTATACCTTTATGGTAAAGGGGCTGGACAATGACGGGGAGTGGTCGGGAAAGATCCTTTCGCTGCAGGTGCAGATCACGCCGGCGTTCTGGATGACCTGGTGGTTCCGGCTCCTGATGGTCCTGGTTGTCATCGGCAGTGTCATCCTTTTCAATCACCTGCGGATGAATACCATTCATTCTCTGAACCGGGAGCTGGAGCGGCAGGTGCGGGAGCGGACGGAACGTCTTACCAGTCTTACGCGGGAGGAGCGGAAGGCGCGGAGGGAGGCGGAGCAGGCGAATAAGGCAAAGAGCGTTTTTTTGGCGACGATGAGCCATGAGATCCGTACCCCCATGAACGGGGTCATCGGCATGGCGTCTTTGCTGGCCGAGACCAGGCTGACCCCGCAGCAACGTGAATACAACAGCACTATCATCACCTGCGGGGAGAGCCTGCTGGGTGTGATCAACGACATACTGGATTATTCCAAGATCGATTCCGGTAAGATGGAGATCGAGCAGAACGATTTCGATCTCCGCCGGTGTATCGACAGGGTGCTGGACCTGTTCCAGGAGAAGGCGGTGCAATCCGGTCTGCGGCTGGCGTATACCATTGACCGTGACGTTCCGCAGGAGATCGTCGGGGACGAGCTGCGGCTGCGGCAGATCCTTATGAACCTTATCAGCAATGCGGTAAAGTTTACGCATCGGGGAGAGATCTTTTTGGGGGTGCATCTTGTGCGGATGGAGAAAACCGGGGCGATGGAGCTGGCTTTTGAGGTGCGGGATACGGGGATCGGCATCCCGGAGGAGAAGATCGATATGCTGTTCAAGTCCTTTTCCCAGGTCGACTCGTCCACGACGCGGAAATATGGCGGGACCGGGCTTGGGCTGGCTATCTGCGAGAAGCTGGTATTGCTGATGGGCGGGCATATTACGGTGAGGAGTCATCCGGGGGAGGGGACCACCTTCACCTTTACCATCCGGACCAGGCCCGGGGTCGTGTCTCCGCCTCCTGTCCGGGAGGAGATGATCAGCAATGAGACGCTCAGGGCCGGGTTTGCGACGGAATTCCCGCTGCGTATATTGGTGGCGGAGGACAATCTTATCAACCAGCAATTGATCCTGCATATCCTGGGCAACCTGGGTTATGCACCGGACCCGGTCGGGAATGGTTTGCTGGCGGTTGCCGCTGCCGGGGAGAAGCCCTATGATATTATCCTGATGGATGTGCAGATGCCGGAGATGGATGGGATGGAGGCGACCCGGCATATCCGGGCCGGTCTGTTGCGGCAGCCGGTCATCGTTGCGTTGACGGCGAATGCCATGCAGGGGGACCGGGAGGATTGTATTGCGGCGGGTATGGATGATTATATAAGTAAGCCGGTACGGCTTGATCTGTTGATGGGGCTGCTGGAGAAATGGTCGAAGACACGGAGGGAGTAATCATATTGTACGGAATACCTTCAGGGTTTGCGGCGGACGGAGGAATCGCGGATGATCAGTTCCGATTTAATAATAATAGTGTCGGTCGATCGGGCGGAGGCAAGACCGGCCAGCTGGTCGATAAGGCTGCGGGCGGCCGCTTCGCCCATCTCTTCGCCGGGGTAGTTGATCGTCGTGAGCTTGGGTTGGATGATCTTGGAGATCACGTCATTGTTGAATCCTACGATGGCAATGTCTTCCGGTATGCGTACGCCGGCCTCTTTCAGCGCCTGCTGGAATACGGCGGCAAAAAAATCGTTTGTGATAAAGACGCCGTCGGGCCGGTTTGTCATATTCAGCACCTGCCGGGCCGAGCGGATGGCGGCGGCTTCTCCCAGGTCGTTGACCAGGAGCAGGGAGGGATCATAGGGCAGGCCAAATTCCGACAGCGCCTGCTGATAGCCCCTCAATCGTCCGGCATATACATTACGGCTCAGGCTTGCCGTTATATGGGCGATCCGACGGCAGCCCTGTTGTGCGAGGTGGGCCGTCGCCTCATACCCTGCGCGTACATTATCGATGATCACCCTTGTTCCGTATGGGTATTCTTCTACCCGGTCGAAGAATACGAGCGGTATCGCCCGTTGTATGAAGGGATCGAAGTGATCCATGTCATGGGTATCGAACGCGAGGGAGGCGATGAGGCCATCTACCCGTTTGTGAAAAAGGTTATGGACGTTGGCTGCCTCTTTCCGGTAGGTTTCGGAGGAGTGCCCGATGATCAGGTCATAGCCGGCCTCTGTGGTTACCTTTTCAATACCCGCGAGGACGGAGCTGATGAACTGGCTGTTCAGCTCGTGTACGATGATGCCGATCGTATGCGTTTTTTGCATCCGCAGGTTGCTGGCGAAGCTGTTGGAGCGATAGCCCATTTCGCGGGCCATGTCCATGATCCGCTTGCGTGTCTTTATATTTATGACCGGGTGATCCTTCAGACCGCGGCTTACCGTGGCAGGGGACAGGCCCAGCACTTTTGCAATGTCGTAGATTGTAATATCTTTTTTTCCACTCATAGTCCAGGGGTCAATTAGACCCCTAAAAGTAAGGATTTTAAAAAAAATAATGCAATCGGTTACAATTTGGGAAAACGATACTATATTTACCCGTCGGAAAATGGTTAAGCGCCGGAGAGGGATTTTTGTGGGGTTAAATGTAAGAATTCAAACGCTTGTTGCATGCTATTATTAGGTATAGACCTGGGTACATCATCGATAAAAGTCGCTGTTACCGATCCGGGTTCACATCGTGTTCTTGCTATGGCTCAGTATCCTGATACCGAGGTGGCGATCGTCTCCCGTCAGCCTGGGTGGGCGGAGCAGTCGCCGGATGTCTGGTGGGAACATGTTCAGCAGGCGATCCGGAAATTGAATGCTTCGGGGGCCTATGATCCTGCCGATATTTCTGCAATCGGAATCGCTTACCAGATGCATGGGTTGGTATTGGTGGATAAGGAGCAGCGGGTGTTGCGGGACAGCATCATCTGGTGTGACAGCCGGGCGGTGCCATATGGTGATGGCGCCTTTGCCGCTATAGGGGAAGAGTATAGTCTGGCGCGGCTTTTAAATTCCCCGGGTAATTTTACGGCGGCGAAGCTGGCCTGGGTAAAGGAGCAGGAGCCTGCTGTTTATGAAAAGATCGACAAGGTTTTGTTGCCGGGTGATTTTATTGCATTGCGGCTGACGGGAGAGGCGACTACTTCTATTTCTGCCTTATCGGAGGGTATCTTCTGGGATTTTATCGCCGATGGGTTATCGGAGGATGTATTTAAATATTTCGGGTTTGATAAGGGGCTGATACCTCCTATCCGTCCTTTGTTTGGGGAGCATGGGCGGCTGCGGGCTCCCGTAGCGGATGGCCTGGGGCTGAAAGCCGGTATACCCGTGACCTACAAGGCGGGTGACCAGCCGAATAATGCCCTGTCTTTAAATGTATTGGAGCCGGGTGAGGTCGCGGCTACCGCCGGTACTTCGGGGGTGATCTATGGGGTCAGCGACAAGCTGACCTATGACCGCGGTTCGCGTGTGAATAGTTTTGCCCATGTCAATTATAGCCCGGCCGCGAAGCGGATCGGGGTTTTGTTGTGTATAAACGGGACCGGGATCTTAAACCGATGGATACGGGACCTGGCCGCGGGGAGTGGGGAAGGAGGTCTGACAGGGGGCGGAAGCGGCGGATGGAATTATGCGCGTCTCAATACGGAGGCGGCGCGGATCCGGCCGGGTAGTGAGGGGTTGCGGGTATTGCCGTTTGGGAATGGTGCAGAGCGGATCTTTTATAACCGGATCCTTGGGGCGCAGCTGCTGGATATCGATCTGAACCTGCATGGTCCGGCGCATTTATACCGGGCGGGGCAGGAGGGAATCGCGTTTGCGTTCCGCTATGGGTTGGATATTATGCGGGGCAGTGGGATGAATCCGTCGGTGATCCGGGCGGGGAAGGCGAATATGTTCCTGAGCCCTGTTTTTACCGAGGCGTTCGTCAATGCCACCAATGTACCCGTGGAGCTTTATAATAGTGATGGGAGCGTGGGTGCGGCCCTGGGGGCGGGTATCGGGGCGGGGATCTTCCGCGATGCGAAGGAGGCTTTCGCCGGGATGAAACCGGTGGAGTGGATCGCACCGGAGAAAAACCCGTTGTATGAGGAGTTGTATGGGCGATGGAGGGAAGCGCTGGAAAGATATTTGTGAGGAGGGGGAGGATATACGAGACCGTGGAAGATACGAGGGAGGGGGGATGTGCGGAACGGGAAAGATACGAGAGACCGGGAAGATGTGGGAGACGGGAAAGATACGAGGGACCGGGAAGACGCGCGGCGCGGGATGGAATTTTAAATTTGATCTAACATTTAAATACGAAAAAATATAAGTTATGTCAGTTATCACTGGACAAAAAGAGTTCTTCAAAGGAATTGGGGCTGTTACGTATGAAGGACCCGGAACAAAAAACCCGCTTGCCTATCGTTGGTATGATGCGAATAAGATCGTTGCGGGCAAGACCATGAAGGAGCACCTGCGTTTTGCGGTTGCCTATTGGCATTCTTTTGTGGGTAATGGGGCCGACCCTTTTGGAGAGCCGACGCATCTCTATCCCTGGAATGAAAAGGCCGATACCGTCGCACGTGCAAAGGACAAGATGGATGCGGCTTTTGAGTTTATCACCAAGCTGGGTTTGCCGTACTATTGTTTTCATGATGTGGATGTAGTCGATTACAGCAATGACATTTCGGATAATGAAAAGAAATTGCAGGCGATGGTAGCATATGCAACGGAAAAGCAGGCGGCGAGCGGCGTCAAATTATTATGGGGAACGGCCAACCTGTTCTCCAACCGGCGGTATATGAACGGGGCTGCCACCAATCCTGATTTTCATGTATTGGCGCATGGCGCTGCGCAGGTAAAGGCCGCGCTGGATGCAACCATCGCGCTGGGGGGTGAGAATTATGTGTTCTGGGGCGGACGGGAAGGTTATATGAGCCTGCTCAACACGAATATGAAACGGGAACAGGAGCATCTGGCGCGTTTTCTTCATACGGCGAAGGACTATGCGCGCAAGGAGGGTTTTAAAGGCACCTTCTTTATCGAGCCCAAGCCTTGTGAACCTACCAAGCATCAATATGATTATGATAGTGCGACCGTCATCGGTTTTCTCCGGCAGTATGACCTGCTGAAGGATTTTAAATTAAATATCGAGGTCAATCATGCCACCCTGGCGGGCCATACCTTTACGCATGAGCTGCAGGTGGCGGTGGATGCCGGTGTGCTGGGCTCCATGGATGCCAACAGGGGGGATTACCAGAACGGATGGGATACCGATCAATTCCCGAATAACATCAACGAGCTGGTCGAGGCGATGCTGATCATCCTCGAAGGCGGTGGTTTTAAAGGCGGCGGGATCAATTTCGATGCCAAGATCAGGCGTAATTCCACCGATCCGGCGGACCTGTTCCATGCGCATGTCGGCGGTATCGATACGTTTGCCAGGGCCCTGCTTGTGGCGGATGCCGTCCTGGAGCAATCCGATTACCGGAAGGTCCGGGCGGACCGGTATGCTTCTTTTGACAGTGGGAAGGGAGCCGCCTATGAAAAGGGGGGCCTGAGCCTGGAGGAGCTGAGAGAGTATGCGATCGCTAACGGTGAGCCGAAGACGATCAGCGGGCGGCAGGAGTACATGGAGAATATTATAAACCGGTATATTTAAGGTATCAACGATCAATCAACTGCTGTCATATGCAAATGCTACAATCGCGCGATTACATTGTCTTTTTGATCTATTTCCTCATCGTCGCCTGTTATGGCTGGTGGGTCTATCAACGTAAGAAGGCTGTCCAGACCAATACCAAGGATTATTTCCTGGCGGAGGGTTCGCTGACCTGGTGGGCCATCGGGGCCTCGCTGATCGCCAGCAATATTTCCGCCGAGCAGTTTATCGGTATGAGCGGAAGCGGTTTTAAAATGGGGCTGGCGATCGCCACCTATGAATGGATGGCGGCGGCCACGCTGATGATCGTAGCCATTTTCTTCATACCGGTGTATCTGAAGAATAAGATCTATACCATGCCGCAGTTCCTCAACCAGCGGTATAATTCAACGGTGGCGATGATCATGGCCGTGTTCTGGCTGTTATTATATGTGGTGGTGAACCTCACTTCCATCCTTTACCTGGGGGCCCTGGCCGTAAGCAGTATTTCCGGGCTCAATTTTACCTTTTGTATGATCGGGATGGCGGTATTTGCGATCATCATCACGCTGGGGGGGATGAAGGTGATCGGGTATACGGATGTCATCCAGGTATTCTTTTTGATCCTGGGGGGGCTGGTAACGACGTATATCGCCCTGAACCTTGTATCCGACCATTTTGGCGGCAAGGGGGTCCTGAGCGGCTTTTCGCTGCTGACCTCTCATGCGGGTGAGCATTTTCATATGATCTTTAAAAAGGACAACCCGAATTATATGGACCTGCCCGGTCTGACGGTGTTGGTCGGGGGGATGTGGATCGTGAACCTGAATTACTGGGGCTGCAACCAATATATTACGCAACGGGCGCTGGGAGCCAATTTAAAGACGGCCCGCGGCGGGATCCTGTTTGCTGCCTTTTTGAAGATGCTGATGCCGGTGATCGTGGTATTGCCGGGGATCGCGGCTTATGTACTTTATAAGCAGGGTATGTTCCAGTCGGAGATGATGCAGGGCGGGGAGCTAAATCCCGATCGTGCTTACCCGGTGCTGTTGAATTTTCTGCCGGTGGGGTTGAAAGGGCTGGCTTTTGCGGCCCTGACTGCGGCGGTGGTCGCCTCTCTTGCCGGTAAGGCCAATAGTATCTCTACCATCTTTACGCTGGATATCTATAAGAAGAAGATCGCTCCGGCGGCCGATGAGAAGAAGCTGGTATGGATCGGGAGGGTCACTGTGGTGGTGGCGATGGTGATCGCCATTTGTATCTCGCCATTTCTTGGGATCGATAAGAAAGGGGGGTTTCAGTTTATCCAGGAATACACCGGGTTTTTCTCCCCGGGCATCTTTGCCATGTTTATCCTTGGCTTTTTCTGGAAGAAGACCACGTCGAATGCCGCCCTGTTTGCTACGGTCGGCGGGTTGGCCTTTGCCTTCTTTTTTAAATTCCTGCCGTTGTTTGCCAATCTTTCGTTTTTGGCTCCGTTTGGTTTTTCAAAGGCCAATGATGCGGGTGTCTATGAGATCCCTTTCCTTGACAGGATGGGATTTGTATTCCTCATCTGTATCGTGGCGATGTACCTGATCAGTGTGTGGGAGAATAGAAAAGGGGTTAAGCCGAATGGATTGGAAGTGGATAAGAAGATGTTCAGGGTGACGCCCGGCTTTGCCGTGGGTGCGTTGATCATTTGCGGGTTACTGATCGCCTTGTATACGGTATTCTGGTAAGAGGATGATATAGTAGTAAAAAAAAGGGCGGTCTTGAGTTAACCGCCCTTTTGCTTTTATGTTATTTACCAAATGTTGACACGAAGGCTATCCGGGCGGTACATTTTATCGCCGGGCTTTATACCGAATGCTTCGTAGAATTCCGGGATATTCATTACGGGGCCGTTGACCCTTTCCTTTGCGGGGGCGTGGACATCGGTCATCAGTTGGGAGGCCAGCACTTCTTTTCTTTCCTGGTACATCCAGCTATAAGCGTAGCCGAGGAAATAGCGTTGGAGCGGGGTGAGGCCGCCGATCTTTTCTCCTTTTTTATAGGCTTCCGTTTTCTTAAATGCGTCCAGTCCGAGGAGCAGACCGCCGAGGTCGGCGATATTCTCGCCCTGGGTGGCTTCGCCATTGATGTGGAGGGTATCGACGGGGCTAAATCCGGAAAACTCGCGGATGATAAAGGCGGCTTTGTCCTTGAACTTTGTTTCGTCGGATGGCTGCCACCAGTTGCGGAGGTTCCCTTTATCATCATACTGGCGTCCTTCGTCATCGAAGCCGTGGGTCATCTCGTGGCCGATGGTGGAGGCTGCCGCGTATCCGTATACGAAGGCGTCGTCGAGGTCTTCGTCTTTCTTTCCCGGTACCGAGAACATGCCCGCGGGGAGTACGATCTCGTTGTTGCTGGGATTATAATAGGCGTTGTAGGTCTGGGGGGACATGCCCCATTCGGAGCGGTCGACGGGTTTGCCCAGTTTGTTGAAATTGTAGTGATGCCACCAGGCGGCTGCCCGTTGCATATTGAGGACAAAGGGACCGCGGTCGATGGAGAGGGCGCTGAAGTCCTTCCATTTATCGGGATAACCGACTTTTTTTGTGATATGGGCCAGTTTATACAGCGCCTTTTGTTTGGTGGAGTCACTCATCCACGTCAGTTTTTGGATCCGTTCCTTATACGCCGTGCGGATCGCCTCTACGAGGTCGCTGTACCGTTGTTTTGCCTTGGCGGGGAAGTATTCTTTTACAAAGAGCTGTCCGAGGGCTTCTCCCATGGCGCGTTCTTCTGCATCGAGAACGCGTCGCCACCGGATTCTTGGCGTAGTGGTTCCGGTCAGGGATTGACGATAGGCGAAGTAATTGGCATAGGTGACGCTGTCGAGGAAGGGGGCGGCATTTTGCAGCAGGTGGGCCTGCAGGTAGCTTTTCCAGTCGGCGATGTCCGTCTTTGCCAGCTCGGTGTTCAGGGCCGTGTAGAACTCCGGTTGTCCGACGATGATAGAGTCGACATGGGTAATGCCGGAATTTTTAAACCACTCTTCCCAGGAGATAAGCGGTGTGAGGGATTGGAGGGCGGCCTTGCTGAGCTTGTTATAGTTTTTGTTGGGATCCCGGAGGGCGGCCAGTTTGCGGGAAGCTTTTGCCAGCCGGCTTTCCAACTGGAAGACCGCGTCGGCCTGTTTCCCGGCGGCGAGGCTGTCCTTGCCCAGTTGCCGGAAGGTGACGGTCAGGTAGTGCCGGTAGGCCTCCCTTACGCGGGTCGATTTGGGGTCCGTGTTGAAATAATAATCCCGGTTGGGCATGCCCAGACCGCCTTGCCCCAATTGGTAGGCCATCTGGTCGCTGTACTTGTCGTCCTGTCCGACATAATCCGAGAACAGGGAATTGATGCTTTTTTGATGAAGGGCGGCGGTTACGCGAAGCAGGTCGGTGCGGTTGCGGATGGCGGCTATCGCATCCAGGTCCGGCTGGAGGGGTTTGAGTCCCATCCGTTCGGTGGCGGCGGAGTCCATACCGCTGATCCAGAGATCGCCGATCTGCTGGGTGGGGGTGCCGTTAGCGGCTTTTTCCGCAGCGGCTTTTTCGTTGATCTTCCGCAGGCGGTCGTAGAGGTCTTCCTGGACGAGCTCTCCGATACCCCAGGAGCTTTCTGCGGGTGGAATGGCGTTCTGCCGGATCCAGCCGCCGTTGGCGTATTCAAAGAAATCGTTGGCGGCGGTGGTGGAGGTATCCAGGTTCCGGGCCAGGAAATCCGGGGGCGTTTCTTTTGCGGGTGTCTGGCAGGAGGGGAGCATCGCGATGCCGGCTACTGCGAACAGCGCGGGTAAAAAATGAATTTTCATATATGACATGCGTTGAGGTGGTGGAAATTACGCGATATTACTCGGAGGAGTAGGGATTATTTCCTATTATTTTCCCAACGGAATTTTTTGCGGGTTAAATGGGACAGGAGGATGGGGGTAGTTGGGTAGAAGGGGAGGATGTTTGTTGGAGGGATAGGGGAGGATACCTTTATTTGCAGCAATCCTTTTTACGGATGAAGATCGCCTTCAGCATCCTTATGAAAAAACCTCCTATGGATCGTACTACTGTCATGCAGGGGTTAACGGGCACGTTTTTCGGTGACATAATTGATGACGGAGCCAACGGTGGTCAGCTTCTCCGCGTCTTCGTCGGTGATCTTGATGCTAAATTCTTTTTCGATGGCCATAAAGGTCTCCAGGACGTCCAGGGAATCGAGTCCGAGGTCGTTTGCAAAGGATGCCATATCTGTGAGTATTGCGTGATCTACGCCCAGCTTTTCGGTAATGATAGTCCTGATCTTGTCGGAGATCCCGGACTTATCAACAATAGCGTTCATAATCAATGATTTTGAAAATAACTTTGTTAATAAAAATCCTGGCAAGATCAATCGGGAGAGCACTACAAATATACAAAATAGGGGGCGGATTTGTTCGGGGGCCGGGAAATGCGAATGATGCATTATTTTAGCGTAGAAAAAACAGGACCAAAGGGCCAATTAACCCTTGATGATTGGTCCGGGGACGAAAAAAAATGATGAATACTCCTAAGAAAACGATCATAGTCAGTGCCGGGGCGGATAGCAAGGCGGCAAATTCTTTTGAAACCGGGGTATTACTGAATTTCAGCCAGGAGAAAAGGGGAGGGTTTTCCATTGAGCTGCTTATGGTGATGGACAAGAAGGAGGGGCGGAGCTTTCATCGCATCCCCCTGTCGGGCAACAATTATTTACCTTATTTATCGCGTCTACCGGCTGCGGTGGCAGCCGTTCTCCGGAAACTAACGGATGAGGCATTGTTGGAGCAGCTTGTGAAGAATGGGTATGGATGGTTACGGGATGCGGGCAGGCCTTTTGACCACCTGGATGACCGGCATTTTCTCTTATTGGGGAAGTGGGTAAACGGCGTACTGCAGGAGTTAAAGCCATTGACCCCGGCGATCCGGCATTTATTCTCTCTGCCCGAAGGGGAGGTCTTTGTTAATAAACATATAAAACCGGCGGCGATCAGCGCCTTTACGCCTTCTCTTCAATTTGTACTGGAGAAGGGAGAGGGTGGATTGCGGCTGCGTTGTCTTGTCGTCATCAATAACCAGGTCTATCCCCTGGAGGATTTTCAGCGGGTGCCTTATTTTTTAAAGAGCCGGAATGAATATTTCCTTCTGAGAACCGAGGACCGGGAGACCCTGTTGCAATGGAAGGAGGAGGCAGGGCAGATACCGGAGGGCGCGTCGGCCCAGTTCCTGGCGGAGGTGGTGAAGCCGTTGGCGGAGAGATACCCGGTGGATATGGAATCCGTGATCCGGACGACGGTTGTCGATGTATTGCCGCAGGGAAGAGTATATGTCAGCGAGCTCAATGAGAATTTTTTGCTGATAAAGCCCCGATGGATCTATTCGGATATAGAGGTGGAGGGGGCCGAGGAGGAGACCCGGGTGGAGCGGGAGGAGGGTGTCTTTGCCATCGTGCGTAAAAAGGAGGAAGAGGAGCGATTGATGGAGGTATTGCGGGGGCTGCATCCGAAGTTCAGCGGGCAGGGCAATGGTTATTTTTATCTGAATTTTAAGGAGGCGTTGGAGAAGAGCTGGTTTCTCCGGTTCTATCAGCAGATGCAGCAGCTGGATATCCCTGTGCTGGGGATGAATCATTTGCGGAAATTCAAATACAATACGCATGTCCCTGTATTCGAGATCGTAGCGGGGCGTGTAAAGCCGACGGAGGAGGCTTTGTCCGATAGGACAGACGTTAACGGTGAGCCGGGATTCGCTAATTTTCAGACCGCGAATCCCCGGCGTGGCATTGATTGGTTCGATCTTTCCATTCGGGTCAGCTATGGGGAACTGGTCGTGCCGTTGTCCGATCTGCGGAAGGCCATCCTGGGCCGGCAGGATTATATCTTACTGTCGGATGGCAGTCTGGGGTTATTGCCAAAAGAGTGGTTGGATAAATACACTATGCTATTGAAGATGGGTCAGCTGCGGGAAGGGAAGGTGCAGTTGCCGGCGGTGCATTGGACCCTGCTGGATGGGGCTGTGGGTGGTGATGAGGCTTTGCGGCGTGAGCTGGAGGTCAGGCGGCAGCGTCTCCGGGAAATATCCACGGATAAGACCTGGCCTTTGCCTGCGGGTGTGCAGGCGCAGCTGCGGGATTATCAGCTGGGGGGATTTCAGTGGATGTGTCTGTTGGATGAGATGGGATGGGGGGGCTGTCTGGCCGATGACATGGGGCTGGGCAAGACCCTGCAGACGCTCAGCTTTTTGCAGCATATCGTGGCGCGGTACCCGGAAGAGACGCACCTGGTGGTCTGTCCGACCTCCTTGCTCTATAACTGGGAGGGGGAGCTGAAAAAATTTGTGCCGGGACTGGATTTTCATATTCATTATGGGGCGGACCGGGAGCTGGATGCGGCTTTTATCCGACCCGGGCGTCTCATCATCACCAGCTATGGGATGGTAAGGAGCGATATCGACCATTTCTCCCGGTGGAAGTTTGGTTATGTCATACTGGATGAGAGCCAGGCGATCAAGAATCCGGCCAGCCAGGTACGAAAAGCCGTGCAGCAGCTGCAATCGCGGAACCGGCTGGCATTGAGCGGTACGCCGGTGCAGAACAATACCTTTGATCTATATGCGCAGATGGATTTTCTTAATCCGGGGTTGTTGGGCGGTCCCGATTTTTTCCGGGGGGAGTTTGCCAACCCGATCGATAAGAATGGGGATAAGGAGGCGGCGGCGCGTCTGCGGAAGCTGGTATATCCCTTTATCCTGCGGAGGACCAAGGAGCAGGTTGCGCGGGATCTGCCTGATAAGACGGAGATGATCCTCTGGTGTGAGATGGGGGATGAGCAGCGGAAGATCTATAATAGTTTTAAGGAGCATTACCGGGAAAGCATACTGGGCCGGATAGCCGAAGAGGGGGTGGGGAAGAGCAGTATCTATATATTGGAAGGGCTGACGAAGCTGAGACAGATCTGTGATAGTCCGGCGATGCTAAAGGAACGGGCGGAGGGAGAGCGGGTGCCGGAGGAGGGGGGAATAAAGGGCGGGGGTTATCCGAATGTGAGCGCCAAGCTGGAGGAGCTGATACGGGAGATAGAGGAGAATACGGGTCACCACAAGGCGCTTGTGTTTTCGCAGTTTACGTCGATGCTGGGGCTCATCCGTGTTGCGTTGGAGGAGAGGGGGATACCTTATTTGTATTTGGATGGGAGTGTGGCAGCGGAGGCGCGGCGCGAGTCGGTGAGACGGTTCCAGGAGGAGGATAGTGCGCGGGTGTTCCTGATCAGCCTCAAGGCGGGGGGAGTGGGGTTGACGTTGACGGCGGCGGATTATGTGTACCTGGTGGATCCCTGGTGGAATCCTGCGGCGGAGCAACAGGCCATTGACCGGAGTCATCGGATCGGGCAGGTGAAGAAGGTCTTTGCCTACCGGATGATCTGTAAGGATACGGTAGAGGAGAAGATCCTGCAGCTGCAGGAGAAGAAGCGGAGCCTGGCGGCCGACCTGGTGGCGGATGAGGCGGGGTTTGTGAAGAACCTTAGCCAGGAGGATGTGAGCTATTTGTTTAGCTGATGCGATGTGGGAAGTGTGGCGCGGACGATGCGATGTGGGAGGGAGTCGCGGTCGATGTGATGTGGGAGGTGTTGCGGTCGATGCGGCTTGCTGTCAGCCGATCAGCTCGATGCCGTTGTCGGTGATCTTTATTTTTCTTTCTTTATAAAGGCGGCCGGTGGTCATCTTGAATGTTTTTTTACTCATGCCGAAGAAGGAGTAGATCGTCTCGGGGTCGGACCTGTCGTGGTAGGGGAGGTGGCCTTTGTTTTCTTTTAGCAGGCGGAGGACCTTGGCGGCGGCGTCTTCGGTGCGTTCGTAGCCGGGTTTGCCTGCGACGACGTCGATCTCTGTTTCACCGGAGGCGGTTTGATCCGCGGGGACTATTTTTTTTATGAAGCCGGGGAAGCTGTCGCCGGATGTGATGTCGCGGAAGATCTCGTTGAAATGGAGGACGCCGGTATGCCGGTGGTTGATGATGACGAGGTAGCCGATATCGGTGCGGCGGTAGACGGTGAGGTGGACGAGGTCTTTTTCCTTTAGGGTCAGGTCTTCATTGCTCAGCGTGGGTTCGAATTTTTCCGTAGCGGCGAGGCGGCCTGTCTGTTCGTCGAGGTAGATCTTTACGAGGTATTCGCCGTTTGGGCGCATGCCCATGAGCTGTTTGGATTTGGGTACAAAGATGTCCTTCATCAGACCCCAGTCGAGGAAGGCGCCCTGTGGGGTGACGCTTACGGCCCGTAATTTTACGATCTCCCCCAATTTTCCTTTTGGGTGCTGGGTGGTGGCGATCAGCCGGTCTTCTCCGTCGTGGTAGAGAAATACTTCCAGCTCGTCACCGGGGCGGGCGCTTTTGGGAACGAAACGGGTGGGCAGGAGGATGCCTTCCTGTCCGTCGTCGAGGATCAATCCGAAAGCCAGTTCCTTTTTTACCTTTAGTGTATTGTATTCGCCGACCCGGACCATGTGTACTGATTTAGGCAAAGGTATAGTAAAAGGGATGGCGGGTAAGGGAAAAGTTGTATAGCTTTGGGGCAATGGAGAGGATCCTGACAAAAAAAACGATTATGATGCGTCCATCGGCTTCTTGTGTGGGGTTGCTATTAGCGGTTATGTGTCTTGGGAACCTTTATTGTAAGGGGCGGGGCGGGGCGGGGGGAGAAGGCGGGCAGGCGGTGGCGGGTGAGAACCGGCCTGCGGCGGGTGAGGGTTTGTCCGCGGGGGGGGCGGTCGATACGGGCCGGGTGGAAACGGTGGGGTTACCGGATGGGAGCCGGGTAATGAAAAAGAACCGGACGGTGATCCGCCTGTCCAAAACTTTTAATCAGAAGGAGCGGGTGCTGGATCTGGATGGGGAGGCGATATTTGAGATCGTCGCCGATGCGCACCGGCCCTTTATCATCCATACGCGGAACCTGGAGATAGCCGTAATAGGAACGGAGACGCGTATGCGGGTCGATGCATACCGGAGCAATGCCGGGGAGCAGGTGGACCTGCTGGAAGGCCGGTTACGGGTAAAGAAATCCTATCATTCGGACACGGATAATGAGGCCGAGTTCCTGGAGGGGGGCGAGATGATCATGATCAACAGGGACATCGATCTGATGGAAAAGGAGAAGCTGGATTCTGCGGAGCTGAGCAAATTAAGAAAAAGCGTATTTCCCTAAACGCCGGGGCTACAAGAAAGGCTTTTACGTTACGCGAAAGACCGTTTATGTTACAGGGCTTTTACGTTACGCGAAAGACCGTTTATCGGTTTTCGTGTTCTGCAAATGTCAGCACATAATTATTATTATCGGTGATGGAGAATTCGATGGCGCCATAGAAGGTCTTTTCAAGGCCTTTGAGGACGTTGACCTTTTCTTTTATGTTATCGAAGAAGGCGTGGATGTTTGTGAGGTTGATATAGAGCAGGAGGGAGCCGCCGTCCTGACGGCTGATGGGAGGAAGGTCGTCGGCCAGGCTTGTAAAGGTCTGGAACATAAAGGTGACGCTGCCATTTGTCATCATGGCCCAGACGAGGTCGGCCTGGGTTTGTTCCGGGACGCTCATCACGAGCTTGAAACCAAGCTGCTCATAAAAGGCGATGGTCGCCTGGATATCTTTTACAAAGATGTTTGGGGAGAGGGAGGTCATATGGATGTGTTTGAGTTGCTAAGGTAACCGTTTTGGGAATACATTGCTAATTTATTTAGTAAATTTTCAAAGATATTTCAGGGTACCTTTACCGTATGCTACATGTCCTTTCCTATCAGATCGCGGATAGTATCGATATAAAGTCTTTCCGGACGGCCTTCCGGGAGGGCATCTATCATTATGATGCCGATGAATTGTTTTATAAGACGGGGGAGGAAGCCTTTGTATATGTTTTTAAATATGGGGTCGTATGTTTTTTGAATTATGACGATGCGGCGATCGATGTTTTTTTGCAGAAGATCGCGGCGTATTGTAAGAACCGGTTTGAGCTGAAACTGAGCGAGGAGTTTGAGGTAGAGACCAATGCCCGGGAGAACAAGTTCGGGTATAATAAGATCGAGATCGTGAAGCCGGATATCGAGGTATTGCGGTTGATCATGTTAAATGTCAGTCAGTCGGTCGCCCTGGATTATTATTCCGAGCAGACCAATCTGTTGTTGGAGGAGACCAATTCGCATACGCAGAACCTGGAGCGGAAGGGCCGGCTGGATATATCGGGCGCCAATCTGAAAAAGTATATCGGGAAGACACTGAACCTGAAGAACCGGATCGCGGAGAACCTGTATATTTTCGATTCCCCGCCCGAGGCCTGGGAGGATGAGGACCTCAACCGGATCGATCTTGGGTTGAAGCGGACGTTTGACTTGCAGGAGCGGTTCCGCGATATCCGGGAGGGATTGGAGATCGTGAAGGAGAACCTGGAGCTATTCAAAGACCTGCTGCAATATAAGAACAGTACTTTCCTGGAATGGATCATCATCACCCTTGTTGCGCTGGAGGTGGTGAACCTGCTGATCGATAAGATCTTCCGACACCTGTAAGACCGGGCTTTAGCGCCTACAACCCCATTATATTTTATTTTGTTTTATGTGTTTTTAAAACATTGATATAGAGGATCTTATTATCCCCTTTTTGTCTACTATCCCTTCTATTTCCTATACTATCCGAATATAAATTGTATTTGGTCTCCTCATTTTTTTCTTTTGACATACTGATCGATGGCGTCCTTGCTGGTCGTCGAAACTGAATTATTGAGTTGAAGCATGAATAACCGGATCGCTCGCGTTGCTACCGAACGACCATTCAAAACTGCCCGGTAGGTGCATCAAGACCGGGTAACCCATTCGAAACGTCCCGGTTGCCGCGACCGGGGGCGTTTAAAGTATACGACCGGGTTTGAACCCGGTCGTATATTTATTTATAATATTCTACATGTATGCCTGCTTGTAAATTTGCTTTTTGCTTATCATTTGCGTTGTTTTTACACGTTGCCCGCGCTCAACAGCCGGTGACGGCGGAGATGGGAAAGGTAAAGCTTTCCTTTTTTCTTGATGGAAGGGGGACCCCGGTTTATGGTGTCGTCGTGGACAATAAGCCGGTGATCCTTCCTTCGGCGATGGGGTTTGCCTTAAACGAGGATTCTGCTTTTTACCGGGGTTTTACCCTGGGAAGCGTAGAGCGGCGGACGGTGGATGAAACCTGGCGGCCGGTATGGGGGGAGGTCCGGGAGATCCGGGATCACTATACCGAGTTGACCGTCCACCTGGTGAAGGGGGCGGTTACCGCCGGTGGGCCGGCGATGCGTACGAGCGACGGTCAGACGTTTGGCGACGGAACGGTGGGTGGTGTGCCTGTGGGTCCGCGCCGTTACCTGGACATTGTGTTCCGGGTGTTTGCGGATGGGGTAGGTTTCCGGTATGTCTTTCCAAAGCAGGCCGATTTAAAATATTTTGTCGTAGCCGATGAGCGGACGCAGTTCCGGCTGGCAGGGGATCACAAGACCTTTTGGATCCCGGGGGATTATGACAGCAATGAGTATCCGTATACCACGTCGAAGCTAAGCGAGATCGACAATACCGCGCTGGTGGCCGCCTCGACGGATATTGCCGTCCGGGTGGCGCCGGATCCGTATGCGGTGCAGACGCCGCTGATGATGAAGAGCGCGGAGGGGCTTTATCTGAATATCCATGAGGCGGCGTTGGTGGGTTATCCGGCGATGCAGCTGCATGTGGACCATGCTTCGCTGACGCTTACTTCGCGGCTGGTACCGGATGCGGTTGGGAATAAAGCCTATCTGCATGCGCCGTTTGCCACTCCATGGAGAACGGTGATCGTCAGCGACAAGGCGGCGGAGATCCTGGAGTCGCATATGATCCTGAATCTGAACGAACCTTCCAGAATAGTAAACACCGACTGGATCCATCCGATGAAATTTGTGGGGGTCTGGCTGGAGATGCAGGAGGGGAAGAGCACCTGGAGCTATTCGGATTATGCCGATAGTCTTTCTCCGGCGGGCGGGCTTATTCCCAATGGGCGGCATGGGGCCAATACGGCCAATGTGAAACGGTATATCGATTTTGCCGCCCGCAATCATATCGATGGGGTGTTGGTAGAGGGGTGGAATGTCGGGTGGGAGGATTGGTTTGGCAACTGGAAGGAGAATGTATTTGATTTTGTCACGCCCTACCCGGATTTTGATATTGCCGCCGTCAGCGCTTATGCGGCATCGAAGGGGGTGCAGATGATCATGCACAATGAGACCTCGGGTTCTGCCAGCAATTATGAGCGGCAGATGGATACGGCGTTCCGTTATATGACCCGATGGGGATATCATTCGGTAAAGACCGGTTATGTCGGGAAGATCATCCCGCGTGGGGAGCATCATGACGGGCAGTGGATGGTGGAGCATTATCTGCGGGTGGCGGCGAAGGCGGCGCAGTATCGGGTGATGCTTGATGCGCATGAGCCGGTTCGTCCGACGGGATTGCAGCGGACCTATCCGAACTGGATGGCCTGTGAAGCAGCCCGGGGAAATGAGTACAATCTTTTCAGCGGGGGGAATGCGCCGGAGCATGAGACGATCCTGCCGTTTACGCGGTTGATGGGTGGGCCGATGGACTATACACCGGGCGTTTTTAAGGTCAGGGGGTATAGCTCCGTGCCGGGCAGGCAGGTGCATACCACCCTTGCAAAACAGCTGGCGTTGTATGTTACCCTATACAGTCCCCTGCAGATGGCGGCGGATCTGCCGGAGAATTATGAGGCGCATATGGATGCCTTCCAGTTTATCCGGGATGTACCTGTTGATTGGGATGATACGAAGGTCCTGGAGGCCGAGCCGGGGGATTATCTCACCATTGCCCGGAAGGAGAAGGGGAAGGACAACTGGTACCTGGGGGCTATTACGGATGAGCATAGCCGCGTGGTGAGCGTGCCGTTGAGCTTTTTGGAGAAAGGGAAGAAATATCATGCTGTGATCTATAGAGACGGGGCGGATGCGGACTGGAAGAACAACCCGGAGTCTTATTCGATCGGGAAGAGGGATGTGGACAGCGGGTCGCAGCTGAAGGTGCAACTGGCGCCGGGTGGCGGGGTGGCGGTGGAGCTTATAGCGTTCTGATCTCCATGATGCGTTGTTCGAACTCTTCGTTGGCGACGATGGACTTGTTCTTGATCCGGGTCTTGTAGGTGTTGATCGTGTTGACGGAGTATTCCAGGATGCGGGCTATTTTTTCGTTGTCGTGGATGCCCATGCGGATCAGGGCGAAGATGCGGAGATCGGTATTCAAGAACTCCTGGTCCTTTTGTTGTATTTTATCCTCTTCGCGGAAGAGGTCGTTGAACCGTTGTATAAAATCCGGGAAGAGCTTCAGGAACACTTTATCAAAGTTCTGCAGCAGCTCTTCCTTTTCCTTTTTCAGATTGGTGTTGTTCACCAGGGTGATGATATCTTCCCATTTGCGATAGGCGATCTTCTGTTCCAGTGATTTTTTGAATTTTTCGATCCGGGCGAAGAACTCGGAGTCGGCGTTGAAGAAAAAGCCGATATATTCCTCCTTTATCTTATTGGCTTCGGAGAGCTTATAATTCGTTTCCAACAGCCGCTGGTTGATTGCCTGTTCCTTGATATGCGCCTCCGTGATGATCCGCTGGGCGGCTTTTAGCTTACGGACCTGGCGCAGAACGACGATCACCAGTACGATCACGATCAGCAGCAGCAGGGTGGCGAGGATGGAATAGGTGACGAGGATGCTTTTCTGTTCTTCCACGCGGCTGACCTTTTCCCCTTCGATCAGCGGCAGGATCGCGCTGACCTGGACCTTGCGCTGGCGGGCGCCATAAAAAACCGCATCGCGGATAGCGATCTCGATATAGGAGGAGGCGTTGTGAACGTCTCCTTTTTTATACAGCAGCTGGGCCAGGTTGAAGATGGCGGACGTCTCTTTGGTGGACGATCTTATATCGGCGATGGCGGCGCGGATGAGCAGGGTGATGGCCGTATCGGGCTGATTGTTTGTAATATAGATATAGCTGAGCGTGGAGGCGGTGATGGCGAGCTCATGCAGCGACAGGTCCGGGCGGAGGAGGAGTCCCCGGAGATCGGCCAGGGCTTCCTGCCAGTTGCCGGATTTGATCTCTCTTAGTCCTTTATAGTAAAGATGTTGCGAGGATCCGGCGGGATAGAGCAGCAGGGCGGAATCCATATAGGCGTTGCCTTTTTGCGTATAGGCGGGAGTGTTATAGGTATCGTTGTCGAAGTCGCCCAGGTCATAGTAATAGCGTCCCATCAGCGCATAGTATTCTGCGCGGAGGCTGTCCGGTGCGCCGCGGGTATCGATCTTATTCAGCGAGTCCAGGGTTTCCTTGTACAGGCCCGAGGAAAGCAGGCAGAAACCAAGTTTCAGACGGGCGTAGGTGATCCGGGAGGGGTTGCCGAGCAACAGGGCCGTCTCCTGGAGTTGCCGGGCATAGTTGAAGGCGGAGTCATAGTTGAAGACCTTGTATTCTTCGTACAGGCGTCCGTAGAGATTGAAAAGGGAAGGAAGATCGGTTTGCGTTCCGGGGAGGGATCTTTTTAATGCTTCTATCGACAGGAGTTTGTCCTTGTCATATTTTGGGGAGGCCTCGATGACCTGGTTGAGCTCGTGCAGCTGGTTCCCTGTATTATCCTGGCACCAGACGGGACAGGCAAGAACAAGCAACAGGAACCCGGTCAGGAGTTGTCTCATAATAGATGGAAATGGTCGTCAAAAATATCGGAAATGACCGGGATTTGAACCGTTTGGCGGGGTAGGGACAAAAAAAAGCCCAGATAAAAATCCAGGCCGTTGCTAAAATCCAATATCCTATTAAAAGCCATAGTAGTTATTGCAAAACATAGTCCAGGGGTGGTTAAACGGGAAAAGGTGTATGTGCCGCATTTTTATGTGGTATAATTTCCACAGGCGGGTAGGAAATTCTTCAGATGGTGCGGGTGATGCCCGATGGGGAACGGGACGGAGGTAACGCGGCGGGGAGTTGGATGGGTACGCGATGAGGAAACGGGACGGATCGGACGGAGGGCAATTTTTTGTAATTTTACAGATGACCACGAATCAGATGACCAGGAATACGGATATCGTTTATCTGCGACAGGCAATCGAATTGGCAAGGGAAGGGATCAATGGAGGGATGGGGGGACCGTTTGGTTGTATCATCGTTAAAGACGGGGTTGTGATCGGGAAGGGCTGCAACCGGGTCACTTCCACCAATGATCCTACTGCCCATGCCGAAGTGGTAGCGATACGGGATGCCTGTCATCATCTCCACGATTACCAGTTAACCGACTGCGATGTATATGCTTCCTGCGAGCCCTGTCCCATGTGTCTGGGCGCGTTATACTGGGCCAGGCCCCGGCGGGTGGTGTTTGCCTCTACCCGGGATGAGGCAGCGGAGGCGGGGTTTGATGATGCGTTGATCTATCGGGAGATAAGTCTGGCGCCTGGGGAACGGAAAATCCCGTTTGTACAGCGGTCGCTGGCGGAAGCCGCCGCACTGTTTATGCTCTGGAAGGAAAAGGGGAACAGGAAACTTTACTGACCGGTGATGGATGTGTTTGCCGGGTGGCGGATGATCGGGACAAACAAGCCCCGCGGATGAGGCGGGGCCTGAGGATAAGGGGTCACATGAGAAGTTGAAATGTTTTTGGCATTGGTTGCAACGGCCGGCGGTTATTTTTTTATCGTTTTTTCGTAGGTCTCCCAGCTATTGCTACCGCTGGAGCGCAGCGTGGTCTTTGTGTTTTCGTTTTCCATCGTGACATAGTAGCTATGTTGTCCATCGCTGTTGATCTCGAAGAGGTCGGTGACCCAGTAGTCGCTGTTATAGTTCTTCTTCAGTTCCAGCAGCAATTGGATGGGCAATTGATTGGTCCGGATGTTCCGGCTTACGGCGAGCAGGTCTCCGTTGTCGGCGTAGAAGGCGAACAGGACCACGTCGTTCAGTTTCAGGGTCAGCTTTGTGTACTGTTTGCTGACTTCATAACTCATCAGCTCTGCCTTTTTGAAATCCTTGCGGAAGGAAGTTTTTACGACGTCTTTGAGGTCGTCGTTCGGAGTGGCGAAGCTGCTGCTGATGCCGACGGTCAGGAACAGGGCTATAATAAAGGTGATCTTTTTGCTCCCATTTATAATGGTCTGGCGGAGGGTGTTGGTTGTGTGTAACATATACTTAGGTTTTTAACTGGTTGTTAATTTTCTATTTTTTTACTGATTGTTTGCATAACAAAGATAATGCTTAAGGAAGGTACTATACAATACATAGTACATTGAATGGCATAATACCTTTATGAGCGGTTTGAAAGGGGGATGAGTGAAAAATGGCGTTTTTGACATCTTTTTGATTTTGTGTCGGGGGGTGAAGTTTTTGTGTTCCGCCGGCAATAGGGGAGATGCCAGCGGGGTGCCACAATACTTGAGTGCTGTTAATCAATGATTTATGATTTTTCCGGATGGCGGGAGCGTTCGCTTTTGATAAATTGGTGTACGATTTTGGAAGCTTCCAGGCTTCCGTACGCGCGTACCACGTAGCGCGTCCCCCGCGTTAGGCTATATTCATGATGATCTCGCGGAGGAGGTTGTTGACGATGGTGGGGCGGCTCATCGGCAGCATATGGCCGGCTTTTGGAACGATATGGGTGGGCTTTGTGCCGCTGATGGGGAATATTTCGTCCCGGGTGCCGTGGATATGGTAGAGGGGGTGTGGGATCGTGGCGTTGTCCCATTCGAGTACGGCGTGGAGGGCCCAGCGGATAAATTGATCATCGCCGGAGCGGATCACGTCCCTCATCAGCTTTCTATCGGCGGGGGAGCGCATGGTCAGGGTGTGTTTGACCGCGGTGGCTGTCTTTAATAAAGAGGTGGGCACCCATTTGTCCAGCTGCAGCCGGTGTGCCAGCCGATAATAAGCGGGCAGGTGGGCGGCTACGGGAACGCTGCTGATGAGGATCGTGCAGATGGGAGAAAGGCGTTTGGCTATCTCGACGGACATGATGCCGCCCAGGGAGAGGCCGATGAGGATAAAGGGGTTGGTCGTGTCGATCTGTTCTGCGAGGCGGAGGGCGTAATCGGGTAGTTTTTCGCCGGTATGCGGCGGGATCCAATGGATATAGGAAGGCTCGAAGCCTTCCGGCAGCCTGATATGTGTGAACATGCGGTAGTCTGCTCCGATCCCGGAAATAAAATAGACGTTCAAGCGATTGGATAGATTAGACGTTTAAACGATTGGGCAGGTGATAGATTTGCGTGCAAGATACCAAGAAAGGGCGGAGATTTTGCAGATCACCGGGATGCGGTGCAGGAGAATGGGGCGGCCGGGGATATTATTTATCGCTGACGCAGCGGAAGCCAACGTGTTCGGTGCCGCTGTCTTCGGTGTTTTTCATGCGACGGGATACCCGGTAGCCGCTGCAATAGGATTCGTTGCAGAGAAAGGAGCCGCCGCGGATCACCCGTTTTTTTGCATAGGGCTCATCGGGGTCGTAGCTCCTGGCAGGACCTTTTGGGTTAGCGATGCCCCCGGGCAGGTTGCAGGTGCTGTAATAGGTATTGTTATAATAGTCGGCGCACCATTCCCAGACATTGCCTGCCATATCGTAGAGGCCATATCCATTCGGGGCGAAGGAGCCGACGGGTGCGGTATAATAATAATGATCGGCGGCCATATTCTTATCCGGGAAATGGCCTTCCCAGAAGTTTCCTTTTTGTTTACCGGTGTTTACGGCTTCATCGCCCCAGGGGTAGATCTTGTCCGTCAGTCCTCCTCTTGCGGCGTACTCCCATTCCGCCTCGGTGGGAAGACGGCGGTGTGCCCAATGGCAATAGGCTTCTGCATCGTACCAGGAGATATGTACTACGGGATAGTTCGCTTTTCCCTTCAGGTCGCTGCCGGGTCCGTGGGGGTGTCGCCAGCTCGCACCCTTTTTCCAGGACCACCACTGGCTGTAATCGTCGAGCGGAACGGGGTGATCGGGGGGCGAGAAGACGAGGGAGGCGGCCACCAGGAGGCTTTCGTCGGGTTTTTGCGTGCCGGGGGGGAGCTGTTGCCGCATTTCTTCCCAGTCGGGTTTGCGTTCTGCGGTGGTGATATAGCCGGTTGCTTTTACAAAGGCGGCGAACTGTGCGTTTGTCACTTCCGTCCTATCGATCCAATAGCCGCTGACGGTGACCGTATGCTTGGGGTATTCGTCCGGTTGTGCCTGCGTGTTGTCGGCGCCCATCCGGAAGCGGCCGCCGGGGATCCAGACCATGCCGGGGTGGGCTGCGCGATCTGCGGCATCGGGGATCGTGGCGTCGTTGGGCGAAGAGGTGCCGGAGGATGCCGTGCCGTTGGGGGAGGATGCTGTGTTGCCGGTCGTAGAGGCGCTGTTGGCCGCGGAAGCAAAACGGGAGGGCATATTGGATTCGCAGGAGATCGCCGATCTTTTTGCGGTTGTTACGTCATTGGGGATTGTTATGCTGTTTGCGGTTGCCTGGCCGGTGGCGGCAGCCGTTTGGTTTGGATGTTGACCATCCCGGCAGGAGGTGAGCAGGAACAGGGTTGCCAGGAGTGAGGAGGACATCTTCGTTATGGATAGTAGCGTTTTCACAGTGTCAAATCTACCTTTTTTCCGGTTGCGGCGGCTGCATAAATTGCGTCGATTATTTTGAGGTCTTTCAGGGCCTCTTCGCCGTCCACCGGCAGGATGGGATGTTTGCCTCCCAGGAGGATGCCTGCAAATTGGTCCATCTGCACGGTCTGGTGTATGGTATCGGGGGCGATCAGTTCGCCTTTGTGGGTCCGGCCGCGGATCGGGCCATAGCCGGTGGAGGGTTGCAGTTCGGCAAATCCTTTGTCGCCGTTGAGGAAGAAGCGGTCCAGGTTATTCATACTATAGGTCGACAGACAGGAAGCTACCGCTCCGCCGGGGAAGCCAAGCTGGAACTGGATCGTCTCGTCCACTCCTTCCTTGAATTTAACGGGGTTGGTCTTTGTTTCCTCTGCCGTCACCCAGATGGGGTCCTCGCCGATCATATAACGTGAACCATTGATCGAATAAATGCCGATATCCATCATCGAGCCGCCGCCCGACAGTTGTTTGTTCAACCGCCATTGGGTGGGATCCCCGATGATAAAGCCCGATAGACCCTGGAAGAACAGGACCTTTCCGAATTCGCCCGCTTTTCGCATGCGGATGATCTCCAGGGTCCGTGGTTCGAAGTGCATGCGGTACCCCACGAGCAGCTTGACGTTTGCCGTTTTGCAGGCATCGATCATTTCCTGTCCCTGCTGCGCGTTGAGCGCCATCGGTTTTTCGCAGATGGCGTGTTTGCCGGCGCGCGCCACCCGGATGACCTGGTCGTGGTGGAGGCCATTCGGAGTGATGACATAGACGGCGTCGATATCGGGATTGTTCCTGACCTGGTCGAAGTTCCCGTAGTTATAGCAGTTCTTTTCGGGGATCTTATATTTTTCCTGCCAGGCTTTTATCTTGGAGGGTGTGCCGCTGATGACGCCGACTAATTTAGCCTTTGTACAGGATTGCATCGCCTCTGCCACGCGGGTGCCATAGCTGCCGAGTCCCATGATGGCGACCCGTAGCGGGGGACCGTCATAGCTGTCTTCGGAGAGGGGATGGGGGGTGGAGCTGGCGTCCTTGCTGTTGCCCGTGCCGTTGCCGGTACTGTCGGTGCAGGAGGCCAGGTGCAGGAAGGGCAGGAGGGCTGCCGATGCGGCAAGTTTTTGCAGGAAGTCGCGGCGGTTGTTCATGATAAGGTGGTTTTTTTATTTCCCTGAAGCTTATTTATTTTCTTGTAATAGGCGCAAACCTTTTTCATCGGGCAGATCGGGCAGTTGGGTTTGGGCCGGCAGATCTCGCGGCCCAGAAAGGACATGGCCATGCCGGCGTCCCATTCTTTTTGCGGAAGTACTTCCATGAGCTGTTGTTCGATCTTTTTCGGATCGGTGCCGGAGGCGATGCCGAGCCTTGGAGCTACTCTCAACACGTGCAGGTCTACGATCACCCCTTCGGCCGGTGCGCCGGCTTCCCGCAGGATTACGTTGGCCGATTTCCGGCCGATGCCGGGGAGTTCGGTCAGTTGGTCCAGTCTGAGGGGAATGTCCTTGTCTTTTTTTATGGTCTTTGCGATCTCTGTCAGCCATGTCGCTTTTTTTGCGAAGCCCCGCACCTTGCCGATATAGGGGGATAGCTGGCGGGAAGTTACCTTTGCCAATGTCTGCATGGTGGGGAAGGCTTTGAAAAGTGCGGGCGCCAGCTCATTGATATGGCGGTCGGTATCCCTGGCGGATAAAACAACCATCACCAGTAATTGGTAGGTATTTTTATACTCCAATGGATGTTTGGTATTCCCGTATTTTTTGAGCAAGGGTTGGATCGCCTTTGCCCAGCTGCTTTTAGGCATGCTATCGTTTTTGGCTGTCTAAAAGTACGACAAGAAGGGGAGATTGGTCAGGGCCGGGCGGAGGATTTTTCTCCTATTCCGATGACGGAGAGTCCTATTTTATTCCCGGTTATCTTATCTGCCAGCCGGAAGAGGGGTACCCAGTCATCAAATGTAGTCATCTGGCCTTTGGTGATATTTTTCCGGTGGAGAACGGTTCCGAAAAGGAACCATCCGAAAATACCGGCCAGGTTGAAGTGTTTTATTTGGGTGACCCGGAAACGGGTTGAAAGCAGGTCCTGCATCGTACGGCCGGTATATCGCCGGCAATGGCCCAGCTCTTTGTCGAAGCGATTGTAAAGTGCGGGATAGGAAGGCATCAGCAGGATCAGGCGGCCGCCGGGGGCCAGCATTTTATGACAGTTTTCCACGGCCTGCCGGTCGTCGCCGATGTGTTCGATCACATTCAATGCAAAGATCGTGTCGAAGGTCCCCAGGAGACGGGCGTGGGTCGTATCAAAGTTTTTGTCGACGAGGTCGATGTTGAAAATGGCATCGATGGTGGGTTCGGAGGCAAACCTGTTCCGGAGGAGGCGGCAATATCCTTCGTGGTAGTCGCTGAGACAGAGAGGCATCCGGTGGTTGACAAAGAGGGAGGAGATCGTGCCGACCCCGCTGCCTATTTCCAGCGTTCTTCCTTTTACATGGGGCGCTATCGACCGGAACATCCACTCGTTGAACCTATCTGCCTTGCTTATATTGAGCAAGGTGGAGTACCCTGTTTCGTCTGCCGGTATGCTTTGGCCACCTGCCGGTATGCTTTGTTCCGTACTCACTTTTGGAAGATGTTATATTTTAGTATACAATAGATCGCGCGGAAGCCATCTTTCCATCCTACTTTTTTGCCTTCGGCGCGTGTTCGTCCGTAATAGGATATTCCCACTTCATAGATCCGGACATTTGGTATGCGGGCCATCTTTGCCGTCACTTCCGGTTCGAAGCCGAAGCGTTGTTCTTTCAGGGACAGGCTTTTCAGGAGATCCGACCGGAAGAGTTTATAACCCGTTTCGATGTCCGAGAGGTTCAGATCGGTGAACAGATTGGAGAGTCCCGTTAGGAATTTATTGCCGATGGAATGCCAGAAAAAGAGGATCCGGTGAGGATTGCCTCCGAGGAAGCGTGTTCCGAATACCACGTCGGCATATCCTTCTACGGCGGGTTTGAGCAGCAGGTTGTATTCTCTTGGATCATATTCCAGGTCGGCGTCCTGTATGATCGTCCATTGTCCTGTGGCCTGTCCGATACCCGTATGAAGGGCGGCGCCTTTGCCCTTGTTGGTCCCGTGATTGAACAGGCGGATATTCAGACCGGAGTTACGCTTTATATAGCCGTCGATCGTGGCGACGCTCTGGTCGGAGGAGAAATCGTCGACCAGGATCAGTTCCTTTTCGATCCCGTTTATGAGCTCTACCTGCCGGATCCTGTCGAGCAGGAGAGAAATGGTTCTTTCTTCGTTGTAAACCGGTATGATGATCGATAGGACATCTCTATGCATAGCACCAAATATAATATATATTATATTTATTGTAGAAAATGCGGGACCCTGGCGTATTGCTGGTACCGGATGATCCAATATAAAAAGGGATTGCGCGTTATTATGTGAGGTGACGACCCGTAAAGTAATATTATATTCTCTTATCCTTCCGATTGGACTGACGATCTATTGTCTTTGGAGGAGCCATGACGAGGAATTCGATTTATTCTTCCCTCTTTTTATGTCTTTTGTGGTCTGGGGGGCGGGACTTCTTTTGGGGCTTATCCTTTCTGCGATCATAAAGAAGCCCCGATGGGAACCTTACTTATATTTTTCCGGCCAGCTGGCCATTTTGCTGACTGTTTGCGGGTTTTTCTTATCTATATGGTATGGACAACTGCGGCATGAAAAGCTTTATGGCAACATTGAGGACAACCGGTCGTTTGTCGGTATCCGGCATGCCTATGACGGATATTATGTCGACAGTTCGGATCACGATGCTCATCTCCGCACTGCTTTCTATAAACTGGAGTCGATGTTCCCGGATTCCAATTCGTATCGGCTGACGAACTCTTACAGCCATGGGAAAGATACGTTGATCAATGGAGACAATAAGGTGGTACATATCATCTATTTCACCTACCGGGTGGATAAAAAGGAATTTTTTTCCAAGATCAGCGTAATCGATACTACGGCCGTTATCAATATCTTCAACAGAGAGACAAGGTCCAGCGCAGAATATCAAAAAATGAACAGGGAGGCCGATCGGTTCAGCAAGGAAACGCTGGAATCGGACAAAAAGGTCATCGATTCCTTACCGGATTCTGCCCGGCAGGTGATCATCCATGCAATGCCCGAACTTAAATAGACGGGTCAGGATCCGCCAGACAGCTTAGGACCCGCATTCCGATCAAATAGTACATCTGATTGATAAAATCTGACATTGCCTGCCGTCGGGTCTCTTCTATCTTTATCCGGTCTTTTATAACCGGACAAGATATGAACAAACGATTGACTATTGCCATCGCTATTTATTGTGTATTTACGGGTGTAACCGCCCGTGCGCAATACCCGATCATCCCCCATGATCTTGAGGCCAAAGGCGACTCCGCCATGCAGGTATACAAACAACTTTCCGACAAAGCCTGGGAGAAAGCCCTGCCCATCGTGGAAAAAGAAGAGAAGAACGGCAAGCCCTATATTCCCTGGGCCGCCAAGGCGTCCGATCTTCCGCAGGCGCCGATCCCCGCCTTTCCGGGTGCAGAGGGCGGAGGCGCATATTCCTTTGGAGGGAGGGGAGGCAAGGTATATGTAGTGACCAACCTGGAGGACAGCGGGCCCGGTAGTTTCAGGGAGGCTTGTGAGCAGGGGGGCGCCCGGATCGTCGTTTTTAATGTCGCCGGTATTATCCGGCTAAAGTCTCCTGTCAGCATCCGTGCACCCTATATCACTATTGCCGGTCAGACCGCGCCAGGGGATGGCATCTGTATTGCCGGTGAATCGGTATGGATTGACACGCATGATGTTGTGGTACGTTATATGCGTTTTCGCAGGGGGCAGACCGATGTACTCCGCCGCGATGATGCGTTGGGGGGTAACCCGGTCGGGAATATCATCATCGATCATGTATCGGCCAGTTGGGGCCTCGATGAGAATATGTCCATCTACCGGCATGTGTATGACCGCAATGGCGCCAAACAGGAGAAGCTTCCTTCCGTGAACATCACCATTCAGAATAGCATTTTTTCCGAAGGGTTGGATACGTATAACCATGCTTTTGGAAGTACGCTGGGGGGACGCAACAGCACTTTTATGCGGAACCTGTGGGCCAATAATATCGCCCGGAGCCCGTCTGTGGGCATGGATGGCGATTTTGGCTTTGTCAACAACGTCGTCTTTAACTGGTGGAATCGTAGTGCCGACGGGGGCGACAACAAATCCTTCTACAACTTTATGAATAACTATTACAAGCCGGGGCCGATCACGCCGGTGGGTAAGCCGATCGGTCACCGCATCCTGAAGCCGGAGTCGGGCAGGTCTCCTACGACCAAGGGGGTCTATGGAAAAGTGTATGTGCAGGGAAACATTATGGAAGGGGATGCCGCGGTGACGAAGGATAACTGGAACGGCGGCGTACAGATCGAGGATATGCCGGACGCCGGAAAGTTCACCGACAGCATTCGTTCGGACAAGCCTTTCCCCATCGCGGCGCTGACGATGGTGCCTACTACCGACGCCTATGCCTATGTGCTGGACAATGCCGGAGCTACGCTACCCCATCGCGACGCGGTGGACAGCCGGATCGTGGAAGAGGTCCGGACCGGCAAGATCGTATACAGTGAGAATGCGCAGCCACCCGTGGGTGGACAGTTTATCAAACGCAGGCTGCCCGTGGACTCGTATAAGCAGGGTATCATATCGGATATCAGCCAGGTGGGAGGATATCCCGACTATAAGGGTACTCCCTATAAAGATTCGGATAAGGACGGCATCCCGGATAGTTGGGAGGTCGCCCATGGAATGAATCCTCATAATGAGGCAGATGCCGGAAGGATCGCTGCGCATGGGGGAGGATATAGCAATATTGAATTATATCTGAATAGTGTGGTCGATCTGAAAAATGTAAGACCGGCGGGTGGGAAGTAAGACGGGCTATTCCTGAAATGTCTTGTTCAAATAGGGGTTGAACTCTTCGACAGGACGCGGAAGAAAATAGCCTTTGATCATTGTTGGATTTAATACACATATTTCAATATGCAGCCGATCGGTAAAGTTCGCTCCTTCGTATATAGGACCCCCTTCCTGAAAGGGGCTACGGATGGTGTCATAAGCGGATAAACCTACCTTTTTACTGGATTCGTGTACATATTTGATCACTGCGCAATCCAATCGACGATTTGCGCCTTTGTTTGTCGGCATTTTTTCTCCGCTTTCGGTTAACACCGTCAATAGCTTTGTATGTGCCTCTTTGACAATGTTGATGGAATTGGGTTCAATCAGATTCAGGCACTTCCCGAGTTCGATGATCGCACCGATGACGAAAGGGGTTTTTATTTTTCCGCTGAATTTTTGCTGTTGCCGGGCAGCTTCTATCGCATAGGCCAGTGCTCGTTGTGGATTCTGTTCCCAGAAATAAATGCCGGGACCGAGCCAATCCCATGGATTATCACTAGGTCGAAGCTCATCGGAACCATTTAGTAATCGCATACCAAGTTCCCGATCACAGCTATGAAAACCTGTAATTTGAAAGGGCTGGTGATAGGCCACGGGAATTTATTTCTTTGGGGTGATTGATTGCTGCTTTTTATCATCCTTAATAATACCTGCATCAATCAGAAATTGTCGGGCACTTTCTTTGGACCTGAGAGCATCGGCCGTAGCTTGCCGGATAGCCTCAATTTGTTGCTGAATGGCGATTTGTGTCATATTGATAGGTTACTAAAGGTTAAATAGTAGAACGATGCACAATCAAATTTACAATAGGAACCAATAAGATACGGGAACAATTATCCACGTGTTGGAAAAGAGATATTAGTTATTGATTACTAATGAATTGCATTTCAAGCAAGCTATTCGGGGAGATCGATCACTATTTTCCCTTTTGCCTTCTTTTGCTCTCTTTTCGATAAATTTACCTGACATTTACCCATTTTTAATACCTGAGCATGTTAAAATCATTCCTCTTCTCCGCATTCTTATTCCTGGGATTATTGCAAGCCGGCGCACAAACACTCACTATGCCCCCCGAGATCCAGAAAGCCTATGCTAATGAAACGCGTTCGCTTAGTGGCAAACCGGGGAAAAAATATTGGGAAAATCACGGGCGTTATCATATTTCTCTAACCGTGATGCCGCCGGATAACAGCATCAGGGGTGTGGAGCAAATCTCCTATTCCAATAACAGTCCCGATACGCTGAAAAGCCTGAACATGAAACTGATCGTGAATGTTCATCGTGCCGGCAGGCGCGGAGGACCGGCCGATACGGCGGCGGGGGTAAAGGTGGATGAGATCCTGATAAACGGCACCAAAACGGCGTGGGATAATAATGAAGCGGTTAGTACCAATCAAATGGTAAATCTACCCCAGCCGCTTATGCCGCATGATTCTGTACAGCTCAACATCGTCTGGCATTATGAATTATCAAAAGGGCGTGGACGCGAAGGTATCATCGATTCAACCACTTTTTATATCGCCTATTTCTATCCGCGTGTATCGGTATATGACGACTACAGGGGATGGGATACGCAGCCTCACACGGGTTCTTTAGAGTTTTATAACGATTTTAATAACTATGACCTGGAGGTAACCGTCCCCAGGAATTTTATCGTGTGGGCGACTGGTACCTTGCTAAACCCGTCGGAGGTGCTGCAGCCTGAGTTCGCCGAACGGCTGAAGCAGTCAATGACAAGCGATTCCACGATACACGTCGCCACCATCCAGGACCTGACCGATAAAAAGGTCACTGCGCAAAATGCCACCAATACCTGGAAATGGGCGGCTACCAATGTGAGCGATGTGGCGATAGGCATCAGCAACCATTATGATTGGGATGCCGCAAGCGTTATCGTCGATAATAAAACGAAGAGGCGTACCAGTATGCAGGCTGCCTTTGCAGATTCCTCGCAGGATTTTCATCATTCGGTGCAATTCGGCCGGTACTCGCTGGCGTGGTTTTCGAACAACTGGCCGGGAATCCCCTACCCCTATCCAAAATCCAACGCATTCCAGGGGTTTGCCGATATGGAATATCCTATGATGATCAACGACAGCCACGCTCCTGACCTCGTTTTTGCGGAATTGGTACAGGACCATGAACAGGCGCATACCTACTTTCCTTTTTATATGGGCACGAACGAAAGCCGTTATGCCTTTATGGACGAGGGCTGGGCCACCACATTCGAATACCTGATCGGCATGACCGAAAAAGGGAAAAAATCCGCCGATGAGTTTTATAAGTCCTTCCGGGTGACCCGGTGGATCCACGGCTCGCATGACAAGGAGAACCCCATCATTACACCCAGTCCCGATGTGACTTTTGGCGCCGGTAATAATTCTTATGGCAAGCCATCCCTGAGCTATCTTGCTTTAAAAGACATGCTTGGCGACAAATTATTCAAGAAAGCCCTGCATAACTATATGAACAACTGGAATGGGAAGCACCCTATTCCCTGGGATTATTTTTATTCGATGAGCAAGGGATCGGGCAAAGACCTGGATTGGTTCTTTTATAACTGGTTCTTTACACCCGGCTATATCGATCTTGATCTTGTTAAGGGTGACAAGACCGCTGCGGGTTATACGTTATCCATTAAGAATATCGGCGGATTTGCTGTGCCGTTTGATGTAGTTGCGACATATGCCGATGGTACGACCGAAACTTTTCATCAGACGCCAACGGTTTGGGAGAAGGATCAGAAGGAGATATCCGTGAATATAAAGACGGACAAGGCGGTGAAATCGGTGACGCTTGATGGGGGGATCTTTATGGATGCAAATGAAAAGGATAATGTGTGGGTGGTGAATTGATATTAATCGACTTTCGAAATGAATGATCTTAAAATTGCCACTGTTCAATTTGAGCACAGAAATGGAGACAAAAATTACAACCTTTCACGGATCAGAACGCTGACAGGCGCCGCAGCAGAAGAAGGTGCTCAGGTCATAGTGTTTCATGAATGTTCTATTACCGGGTATACTTTTGCCAGACACTTATCAAGGGATCAGATGTTGGCGTTGGCAGAAGTCATTCCATCTGGTCCAAGTATTACTGCGCTTAAGGACATTGCAAAAAGAAACGATGTGGCCGTGCTTGCGGGGCTTTTTGAAAAAGACGAACAGGACAATTTGTATAAGGCGTATGTATGCGTTGACAAAAACGGCCTGGTTGCAAAGTTCAGGAAACTGCATCCCTTTATCAATCCCCACCTGACCCCTGGAAATGCATATTGTGTTTTCAAGCTCTTTGGGTGGAACTGTGGAATATTGATTTGTTATGACAATAATATCATTGAGAATGTAAGGGCTACGGCTTTGCTGGGTGCCCAGGTAATCTTTATGCCACACGTTACCATGTGTACCCCATCCCCCCGACCGGGGGCCGGCTTTGTAGATCCGAAATTGTGGGAAAACCGGAAAAAAGATCCGGATGCCTTGCGGGCCGAGTTCGACGGACTGAAAGGTAGGGAATGGTTGATGAAATGGCTTCCTGCCCGCGCTTATGACAATGGAGTATATGTGGTCTTTGCTAATGCGATCGGCATGGATGACGACCAGCTTAAAAATGGCTGTTCGATGATACTCGATCCGTTTGGTGACATCGTTGCCGAATGTCGGTTGCTGGATGATCAGTTTGTTATCGCGGAACTTACGCCTGAAAAATTGGAACAGGCCGGCGGGTTCCGCTATCGGCAGGCGCGTCGCCCCGAATTATACGGTTCTATTATCGGGCAGCCGCATGCTTCAGAACAGAAGGTCGCATGGCTCCGTCCAGATCCCGGATCTGTCGAAGGGTAGATATAGAACTGGTAGTGAGGAAAAGAAAAACGGACGAATGGTCCGTTTTAGTGGAGGTTGGCGGAGTTGTATCGAACCGTCGGTAGGGTTACTTAAATAAGAGATTTAGAATCCGAGTGTTAAAGTGAATAAATATAAAATAATATATGAAGTATTTATTTAATGCCTGTGTGGTAAGTAAACTTTTCCGGTAAAAATTGGTATCTTCATTTTATGGAAAGGCCAGTTCATCGACTATTAAAAAACCTCGAAATACTTCCTGAATTGGGCAGACAACGCTGCTTCGAGCTTGGAAATCCCTTCTATTACCAGGATGGCGCCGATGCAAAGGAGCCAGGAAATGAGCGAGGTAACTACTGGAGAAAGGAACTACCCTCCGGGGAACTCTTTCTAGTTACCTTGCAGGTAGAAGAAGTAAAGGGAGAGAATTACTCTATAAAAGATACCATCATCAGACAGTTGCAATAATGGAAAGACCGGAGTTGATCATTGTGACAGGGTGCAATGCAGCAGGAAAATCGAGCCTGATCAGGAGCCATCGAGGGGAATTGCCTGACTACGAAGTGATCATGACAGACGTATACAAAGGGAGATCTCGTGAAGTGTTCAAAGAAGGAATCCGCCAGCATAAATGCATTATCCTCGAAACGCCTTTCAACGATGAAGGATTTAAGGATTTAGTTGATCTGGCTAATAATGCAGGTTATAAATCCATGCTTATAACATTATTTTTGAGAAGCCCTGCCCAGTCACTTGAACGGGTTGCTAACCGTAGAGCTTTGGAGAATGGCCTGCAGACCAACTCGGGCTATAATTTCAGGGCCAGCATTGATAGAAAAATTAAAGGAGAGCCTAAAGCCACCTAGAATAAAAAAAACCGGACCAATGGTCCGGTTAGGTGGAGAATACCGGAGTCGAACCGGTGACCTCTTGCATGCCATGCAAGCGCTCTAGCCAACTGAGCTAATTCCCCTTATTTTGTTGCCCTGCCGGGCGGGCCCGGACTGGCGGTGAGGCCAGTTTTGGGAGTGCAAATATAGAGGATTTTGAATTAAACAATTCAAAATCCGGGCTGTTATTTACCTTTAATGTATCAATTGCCTTAGCTATGGGTGTATGGAGACAACTTGGAGAATATTTCTACATTAAGAAGAGGGACCCCGATGCCCCTTATACTTCCTGGATGCGGTATATGCATGGGATCAACAGGATCTCCATCTTTATTTTCCTTCTGGGGCTGATCTTTATGATCGTCCGGCTTCTTTTTTTCAAGCGACATTAACTTTGCCAATAACCGGCGGAAGAGGTTTCTAAAACCGGCGAAAGGGTATCAAAGTAACCAGCGTGGCAGCCCGGTGCGGGTTAGCAGGGGGATTTGGGTTTGCGGTTGACGTAGCGGAGGATGCTCCGGGCCGCATTGGCGGAGGCATGGCCGCCCTGGCTGAGGAGATTTTTCAGGTCGTGGTAGTCCTTGTGGAGCTGGCGTTGCCGGTCGGGATTGTTTAGCAGGTCCTCCAGTTCCCGCCGCAGGTTTTCGGGGGTGAGCTCGTCCTGGATCAGCTCTTTTACCACCAATTTATCCATGATAAGATTTACGAGGGAGATGTATTTTACCTTGATCAGCCGTTTGGCGATCTGGTAAGATACCGAACTGCCTTTATAGCAGACTACTTCGGGGACGCCGAAAAGGGCGGTCTCCAGGGTGGCGGTGCCGGAGGTGACGCAGGCGGCCTTTGCCTGTGCAAGAAGGGCGTAGGTCTTGTTGCGGACGGAGGAGACGTTGGGGTAGGGGGAGAGGAGATGGGTGTAAAAGTCGTAGCCGAGGCCGGGGGCCTGCGCGACGGTGAACTGATAGTCGGGGAAGAACCGGGTCGTTTCCAGCATGATGGGCAGCTTCTTTAATATTTCCTGTTTGCGGCTGCCGGGAAGGAGGGCGATGACGGGACGGTTTGCCGGTGCGGAAGGGTTTGGAGCGGCTAGTGCGTCGGTTGAGGCGACGAGTGGGGCTGGGGCAGCGGCGGCGCGAAAGCTGTCGATGACTTCCACCAGGGGATGGCCTACATATTCCACCTCATAGTTCCATTTCCGGTAGAATTCCTTTTCGAAGGGGAGGATAACGAGCATTTTATTCACGGTTGCCCGGATCTGCTTTACCCGATTCTCTTTCCAGGCCCATACCTGCGGAGAGATATAATAGATGATCCGCAGTCCCTTTTTGTGTGCCCATTTTACGATGCGCATATTGAATCCGGGGTAGTCGACCAGGATCAGGGCATCGGGGCGATATTCCAGGATATCTTTTTTGCAGAAATCGAGATTGCGGAAAATGGTCCGCAGGTTGGTGAGGACTTCCACGAAGCCCATGAAGGCGAGATCCTTGTAATGTTTGACCACGAAGCCTCCCGCCTGTTCCATCAGGTCACCGCCCCAGCAGCGGACCTCGGTGCCGGGGTCCTGCTTTTTTAGTTCCCTGATCAAATTGCTGCCGTGCAGGTCGCCGGAGGCTTCTCCGGCAATGATATAATACTTCATGGAGGGGCAAAGGTACAAAATTTGGGAAGAAGGGAAGAGAAGACAACGTGGGAGGAGATGAGTGAGCGCCATCGGGGATTTGCTAAAACACAGCCGAAAGCGATCAGGAGATAGGGTGAACGGGAGAGGAGGAGGATGGCGGGAATGGTTGGTCGGATTATCCCTATTTTCACCGATATTCGTGATCCGTTACATGAAGAGAGAAATCAGTTTATTACAGGCTACTTCCATCAATATGATCGATATGGTGGGCATCGGGCCGTTCGTTATGATGTCCATCGTTATTCAAACCGTCGGCAGCAATCTTTTTCTGTGGGCCTGGATCTTTGGCGCCGTGACGGCCCTGATCGACGGGATGGTCTGGAGTGAGCTTGGCGCTGCTTTTCCTCTCGCGGGCGGCAGCTATAATTTTTTGAAAGAGGCGTATGGGAAAAAGGGCGGCCCGCTGTTATCCTTTCTTTTTGTCTGGCAGACCTGTCTGATGTCGTCCATGGTCGTCGCCAGCGGCGCGATCGGTTTTGCACAGACCTTTGAATACCTCGTACCCCTGGGTTTCTGGGGCGAGAAAGCCGTCAGCGGCGCCGTGGTGATCGTGATCACGGCCTTGTTGTTCCGCAATATCCGCGAGGTCGGGAAGATATCCGTGTTCCTGTGGTCGGGTGTGATCGTCACCATTCTCTGGATCATCATCAGCGGGTTTACGCATCGCCAGGTGTCTTATACCTTCCTGCCTACCGGTAATCAATCCCTGTTCAGTGTGTCTTTTGCCCTGCTGGCGGGGCAGGCGTCGGTAAAAACCGTTTATAGTTATCTTGGGTACTATAATGTCTGCCACCTGGGCGGCGAGATCCGGGATCCCGGCCGCAATATCCCCCGAAGCATCTTTATTTCCATCTTCTGTATCGCGGCGCTATACCTGGCAATGAATCTGAGCATCGTAGGGGTCGTTCCGTGGCAGGAGGCCATGCATTCCAAATTCATCGTACCTCTTTTTATGGAAAGGATCTATGGGCCCCGGACGGCACAGATCGCTACCCTGCTGGTGTTGTGGATTGCGTTTGCTTCGCTGTTCGCCGTGATCCTGGGTTATTCGCGGGTACCGTATGCGGCGGCGGCGGATGGTAATTTTTTTCCGTTCTTTGCCAGGCTTCACCCGCGGAAGGATTTCCCGTATGTCAGCCTGCTTTTTGTAGGAGGGCTGGGGTTTATCTTTAGCATGCTGTTACGATTGGCCGATGCGATCAGCGCCATCCTTGCGATGCGGATCCTCGTCCAGTTTGTTGCACAGGCCATCGGTGTGGTGTTGTTGCGGCGGCGTAACGGGACAAAGGACCTGCCTTTTAAGATGTGGCTGTATCCGTTGCCGGTGATCCTGTCGGTTGCTATCTGGCTCTTTGTTTGGTATTCCACGGGGCTGGCCGCTTTATTGGGACTGTTCCTGACGGCTTGCGGGGTGATCGTCTATTATGCGGCGCGTAGAAGCTGGCAACGGGGCAGGGCGGTGGTAAAGTGAGACGGGGAAAAGAGGAACGGAAGGGCAAACGAGCCAGGAGAGAAGGAACGGGCGATAAAGTGAATCCAATGATGTAATTTTTGAAATGAATTCTTATATGAAACGCAGAAAATTTATCCAGCAAAGTATGCTTGCTTCTGCCGGAGCGCTGGTAGCCGGTCATAGTATGGGGGCGATGGGCGCCGGAGGGACCGGGGCTAGTATAGGAGCAGGGGAATCGATTAGCACCGGGACCGGGGCTAGTGTAGGAGCGGGGGGATCGATGAGCGCCGGTGCCGGTGTGGATTTCCCGGTGGTACGGGTAGCGGAGGCGCAGCGTAAATTTAAGAGTGCCGTTGTGGAGAAGACCATCCGGGAGGTGCGGCAGAATATCGGTAATAAGGAGATCGGCTGGTTGTTCGAAAATTGTCTGCCCAATACCCTAGATACGACGGTGGACTTCGAAATGACGGGAGGCAGACCCGACACCTATGTCATCACCGGCGATATCGACGCCATGTGGTTACGGGACAGCAGCGCCCAGGTCTGGCCATATCTCCGGTTATGCAAGGACGATAAAGACCTGCAGCAGCTGATCCGGGGCGTGATCCACCGACAGTCCAGGTGTATCCTTCGCGACCCGTATGCCAATGCCTTTTATAAAGACGAGAAAAAGATCAGCGAATGGAAGACCGATCTTACCGATATGAAGCCCGGCGTCCATGAACGGAAATGGGAGATCGACAGTCTTTGTTACCCCATCCGCCTTGCTACGGGCTACTGGGAGATAACGGGTGATGCCTCTCCCTTCGATGCGGATTGGCTGGCGGCCATGAAGCGGGTGCTGCAAACGTTCAGGGAGCAACAACGAAAGGACGGCGAAGGCCCGTATACTTTTCAGCGAAAGACCAGCTATGCCACCGACACGGTCCCGATGGGCGGGTATGGATATCCAACAAAAAAAATAGGCTTGATCCATTCCATGTTCCGGCCAAGTGACGATGCTACGGTGTATCCTTTCCTGATCCCTTCCAATCTCTTTGCCCTCAGCAGTCTGCGGAACCTGCGTACCATCATCCAGACCTTGAAGATCGGCCAGGAGCTTGATGGACCGGCCTTCGCCCTGGAGACGGACCTGATCAATGCGTTGAACGAACATGCCGTCGTCACCCACCCGGTCTATGGAGAGGTCTTTGCCTATGAAGTAGACGGGTTTGGTAACCACACGTTCATGGATGATGCCAATGTGCCCAGCCTGCTGGCGCTGCCTTATCTGCAGTCGACCCATTTTGTGGGCGATCTCTCGGTGCTGAATATCGATAGACGGGGGTATACGGTTTACCAGAACACCCGGAGGATGGTGCTGAGCGACTCCAATCCTTTCTTTTTTAAAGGCAAGGCAGGGGAAGGAATCGGCGGGCCCCATGTAGGCCATGACATGATCTGGCCGATCAGCATTATCATGCGGGGGTTGACGAGTCACGATCCGCTTGAGGTCGCGCATTGTCTCCAGCTCTTGCAGAAGAGCCATGCCGGGACGGGGTTTATGCATGAGTCCTTCCACAAGGATGATGCAGCGAAATATACCCGCAAATGGTTTGCGTGGGCGAATACGCTTTTTGGGGAGCTGGTGCTCAAGACCTACCTGGAACGGCCGGCGTTGCTGAGTTAGGAGACGAGCAGGCTCCTGCGATATGGCCCCGCCGATATTGGCGAATGAGGTGCCGATATTGGTGGGTGAGGTGATACCGCTATGCGATATTCACCAGGTAGTAATTCTTTTTTCCTTTCTGGACCAGGATATATTTTCCGTGGAGGAGGTGGGTTGTGTCCAGGGGCTGCTGGGCATTCTCCACTTTTTTGCGGTTGATGCTGATGCCGCCGCCCTGGATCAGTTTGCGTGCCTCTCCTTTACTGGCGATGATGCCGGTCTCTGCCAGGAAACTGACGACATCCACGCCCTGGCCGATCCTGTCGGCGCCGTAGCTGAACCGGGCGATCCCTTCCATCGATTCCAGGTCTTCTTCGCTAAGGGATTCCGCGGGTGCGGATTGGTTGGCGAATATTTTCTCCGTATCGGCCAGGGCCTTTTGGTAGCCTTCTTCACCGTGGACAAAAGTGGTCACGGCCCGGGAAAGGGTCTTTTGCAGTGTCCGGGCGCCTGGATCCTGCTGGTGCTGCTGTTGTAAAAGGGCCACTTCCTCCGGAGTGAGGAAGGTGAATATTTTGATCCATTTTTCGGCATCTGCATCGGTGGCGTTGAGCCAGAACTGATAGAACAAATAAGGAGACGTCTTTTCGGGGTCCAGCCATATATTCCCTTTTTCGCTCTTTCCGAACTTGCCGCCATCCGCCTTTGTGAGAAGGGGGCAGGTAAAGGCGAATGCTTCGCCGCCGCCGATGCGCCGGATCAGTTCCGTCCCCGTGGTGATATTGCCCCATTGGTCGCTGCCGCCCATTTGGAGCTTGCAATTTTTATGGGTGTAAAGCCAATAGAAGTCATATCCCTGCACCAATTGATAGGTAAATTCTGTAAAGCTCATGCCGTTTTCGCCTTCCAATCGTTTCTTTACGCTATCTTTTGCAGACATATAATTTACAGTAATATGTTTGCCGACATCCCGTATAAAGGTGAGAAAGGACATTTCGCGGAACCAGTCGTAGTTATTGACCATTTCCGCGCTATTGGGGAGGGAGGGGTTGAAGTCGAGGTATTTTTCCAGCTGTTTTTTTACGCCGGCGAGGTTATGGTTGAGGGTCTCTTCGGACAGAAGATTGCGTTCCTCGCTTTTTCCACTGGGGTCACCGACCATGCCGGTGGCGCCGCCTACCAGAGCAACTGGTTTATGTCCAGCCTTTTGCAGATGCACGAGCAATAGGATGGGGACCAGGCTGCCCACGTGCAGGCTATCCGATGTGGGGTCGAACCCGATGTAGCCGGAAGTCATTTCTTTGGACAGTTGTTCGGCGGTTCCGGGCATTATATCCTGGATCATGCCTCTCCACTTTAGTTCTTCGATCAGGTTCATAGCTATGAATCAATGAAAATTTGATATATGAATGCAATTGAGATCAACCAGATCGCGAAATTAAAGGATTCGCTGAACTTTTTGGCGGGGAATAGGGGGAGGGGGAAACCGGTTGGGTGAGGGGGCGGAAAACCCTTTGTTAATGGGGGTTTTTTGGTCCGATGAGGGTACAATATTGTGATTGAAAGCCCGTTATATTGGGAAGCCGGAACGGACCAGGGGTCAGCCGGTTGTGGTCGGGTAAAGTCCTGATAACGAGAACTAAAACCTTTATTCCCGGAAATTCCGCTCATACAATGATCCAATCCTACGAAAAATATGTGGCGTGTAAAAACCATAACCATTGGCTTATGTTGAAAAGAATGCGGAGTAAGACGATTGTCTATTCCATTGTACTGATTGCCGGATCGTTGTTTCACTTGTCTGTTTCTGCTCAGTTCACCAAATATTCCAATGAATTCTTAAATATTGGCGCGGGGGCGCGGGGGATGGCCATGGCTAATGCGCAGGTCGCCTCTGTTTCGGATGGTACGGCGGGTTATTGGAACCCGGCTGCGCTTGCCAATATCCGGGAGATGCCCCAGCTTAGCCTGATGCATGCAGAGTATTATGCGGGGATCGGGAAATATGATTTTGCCAACCTGGTCCTTCCCCTGAAGGATAATAAGCGGACGATCGGGCTTACGTTCCTGCGTTTTGCCGTGGATGATATTCCCAATACGATCTTCCTGGTACAGCCGGATGGAACGGTCAACTTTGACAACATCACCACTTTTTCTTCGGCGGATTATGCATTTATATTTTCCATGGCGCAAAAGGCGGACCTGGGGAAGGACAAGCATATCAATTTCGGGATCAATGCCAAGGTGATCCACCGGACGGCGGGTGATTTTGCCACCGCCTGGGGTTTTGGGTTTGATGCGGCCACGCAGATCTATGGCAACCGCTGGAAGGTAGGCATCGTCGCTAAGGATGTGACGACCACCTTCAATGCCTGGTCGTATAGTTTTGACGAGCAGATGAGGGAAGTCTTTTATGAGACCGAGAATGAGACGCCCGGTAAATCCACCGAACTGACGGCTCCGCAACTGATCCTGGGGGGCTCTTATAATTTCAGGTTAAACCGGAAGGTGAGCCTGTTGGTAGAGGCCGACCTGGACGTCACCTTTGACGGCCGGCGTAATACGGTGATCAGCACCAATCCTGTCAGCATCGATCCGAAGATGGGGCTGGAGCTTTCCTTTAAGGATGTCTTCTTTGTCCGAGCGGGGATCAACAATTTCCAGCAGGCCCTTGATGACAGGGATACGACCAACCAGCGCAAGATCTGGATCTATCAGCCCAGCGTAGGCGCCGGTTTTAAGGTAGGCGATGTGCAGATCGATTATGCGTTCACCAACCTGGCTAATCAATCTTATCCACTATATACCAATGTGTTTTCGATGAGGATCGACCTGCGGAGGAAGGGGAAGAAGAAATAAAAGAAACCGTATGAAAAGAATTTTTACTATACTTCTCTTATTGGTGAATCTGGGCCTTATGGCGCAGAGCTACAACAACGAGTGGATCGATTATAGTAAGACCTACTATAAATTCAAGGTGGGCGCTACGGGTCTGTACCGGATCCCCCAGTCCGTGCTGGCGACTGCCGGTCTGGGCTCGGTGCCGGCGCAGAATTTCCAGCTATTCCGTAACGGGCAGGAGGTGCCTGTTTATACCAGCGTTGCCAGTGGTCCGCTGGGGGGCTCCGACTATGTTGAGTTCTGGGGACAGATCAATGATGGGGCACCGGACCAGCCGTTATACAGGAGTCCTGCCTATCAGCATACAAAGCACTGGAGCCTGGAGACGGATACGGCGGTCTATTTTCTGACGGTGAACCCGTCGGGGAGCGCCTTTCATTTTATCCCGACCACCAACGACGTTGCGGGTTCTACCCTGACCCCCGAGCCTTATTTCCTTCACAAGGCGGCGACCTATTTCAGGTCGGCCACGGTCAATCCCGGTTTTGCCCAGATCGTTGGAGAGTATATCTATTCTTCCTCCTATGATATCGGGGAGTTCTGGGGTTCGTCTTTTATCGTACCCGGCTCTCCGCTTGTAAATGTTCAGAATAATCTCTTTGTCTATCCCGGTGGTCCGGACGCCAGTATAAAATTCGGTATGACGGGTTGCGCCGATAATCCGCGGGATGTTCAGCTGGCCGTAAATAATGCGATGCTGGGGGATACGGCCATGAATAGTTTTTTTGATTGGTCGAGCAGCCGGGCGGTGCCATTGAGTCTGCTCAGCAGCGGTACGGCCACGGTGCAGTTCACCGACAATTCTTCTGTCAGTACGGACAGGACCGTCGCCAGCTATTATGAGCTGACCTATCCCCGCCAGTTCAATTTTGGCGGGCAGCCGAACTTTCTTTTCGAGCTGCCGGCGCGGAGTACCGGGTTTTTGTTGAATATCACCAATTTTGCCATATCGGGGAGCATTGTCCCGGTCCTGTATGATCTTACCAATGGGTTGCGTTATCAGGCGGTGGTCTCGGGCAGCACCTTGTCTTTTGCGCTGGGCGGATCGGGGACCTCCCGGCGTCTTGTCCTTGTGAATGAAGATCCTTCCACCGTCAATACGGTAGGGGGGCTGACGAGCAAGAACTTTGTCAATTTTGCCAATTCGGCCAACCAGGGCAACTACATCATTATTAGTAATCCGTTACTGTATACCGGTTCTTCGGGCAACAATCCGGTATTGGATTATAAGAATTACCGGAGCTCGCCTGCGGGTGGGAGCTATGACGCCCAGATCTATGATATCAATGAGCTGGTCGACCAGTTTGCGTTCGGGATCAAGAAGCATCCTTTATCCATACAAAATTTTCTGCGTTATGCGCGGGCGGTGTTTGCTGCCAAGCCCCAATATGTTTTGCTGATCGGGCATGGGATGACCTATACCGATTATAATATGTACAGCGAGACCAATCACGATCCGCTGGCGGACGTGCTCAATATGGTGCCGACCTTTGGTTATCCTGCGTCCGATAACAAGCTGAGCGCGGCCAACGGGGTCGATGCCGTGGGGGTGATCCCGATCGGCCGGTTGTCGGTTATTTCGGGGGCGGAGCTCGAGAACTATCTGTCCAAGGTAAAGGAATACGAGCAGGTACAGGCCACGAGTCCCAATACGATCGACGGCAGGTTGTGGATGAAGAATATGCTGCATCTGACGGGGGCCAGCGAGCCTTACCTGGGTACCATCCTGTGTAATTATATGACTGCCTATGCGCAGATCGTCAGCGACACTCTTTTTGGGGCCAAGGTCTATATCTTCTGCGATGGGAATGCGGGCCAGATAAGCCAGACGCCCACTGCGGTGATCGGCGGTTTGTTTTCGGGCGGGTTTACGGCGCTGAACTATTTTGGTCACTCTTCGAACGTTGCGCTGGGGTATAACCTGGACAATCCGAACGATTATAACAATGCGGGGAAATACCCGGTGTTTTATGTCAATGGTTGTGATGCCGGCGATTTCTTCGTCTATGACAACCAGCGATTGAGCGTCACTTCGACCTTGTCGGAGACGTATGTGCTGGCCAAGGAGCGTGGCGCCATCGCCTTTGTCGCCAGCACCCATTTCGGGATCGTGAATTATCTGAATATCCTTCTGGCAAAATTATATGGTCTGATGGATGGTGCGGACTATGGCAAGTCCATAGGCATCATGCAGAAAGATGCGTTGCAGCAGCTGGTGAACGTGGCTCCGACAGATTATTTTGCCCGGCTGCATGCGGAGGAGATGACCACGCATGGGGACCCTGCGTTGAAGCTGAATCAATCCCCCCTGCCGGATTATGACATCGAGGCATCGCAGGTGCAGATCAGCCCCAGCTTTATTTCGGTTGCCAACAGCTCTTTCACCATGAAGGTGAAGTTCTATAATCTTGGAAAGGTAATCCATGATTCCATCTCCTATACGATCCAGCGGCAATATCCGGATGGAAGCACGACGCTGCTGGTCAAGAAGAAAATACCGGCGATCGTCTATGCGGATTCCCTTCAGCTGACCGTACCGATCATTGCGACCCGGGATAAGGGACAGAACCGGATCATCGTCACGATCAACTCGGATAACAATGTTACGGAGATCACCACGGCCAATAATTCCGTCACCACGGGCGTATATATCTATGAGGATGAGGCCAGCCCGGTATATCCGTATGATTATGCCATCATCAATAACAGCACGCAGCATCTGTTTGCCTCGGTCTCCAATCCTTTCAGCCCTTCGCATGCATATGTGATGCAGCTCGATACGACGACGGCCTTCAATTCGTCCTCCAGGGTCTCCGGCACGGTGACGCAGGTGGGTGGCGTACTGGAATTCGACCCGCATTTTACCTACCGGGACAGCATGGTCTATTACTGGCGGGTAGCCATGGTGCCGCCGCCGGACAGTCCTTACAAATGGAACGTCGCCTCCTTTATCTATATAGATTCCATCACCAGTAAGGGAGGGGGCTACAACCAGTCCCATTTTTTCCAGCAACTGGAGTCTACCTCGGACAGTCTTTACCTGGATTCCGCCAGCCGGAGCTGGAAATTCGTAAACGTTACCGATAATATCTATGTGAGAGGCGGGGTCTTTCCCAATGCTTCTCCGCAGCAGCCTTCTTATGTCGTTGCCCTTAACGGTAATGCGTATGTAGGGCCGGGATGTAATTATGATGAATTGATCATAAACGTCATCGATCCTGTCACCTTCATGCCCTGGGCGAATGATTTCTCCAGCGGTACGGGTCTGTATGGCAGCTATAACTCCAATTGCGGAACCCAGCGGGAATTTGGTTTCGACTACTTTATCACTAGCGCCGCTACCCGGAAGCAGTGTATGGATTTTCTTAACAATATCATACCCCCCGGCTATATCGTCGTTATCCGGAACAATGCCAATCCGGTTTCCGCGGGCAATACCTACCCTTCAGCATGGAGGGCGGATACGGCCTTGTATGGTTCGCATAATTCCTTATATGATGTTCTGTTGAATGCCGGTTTCCTGGGTATCGATTCCATTTACCAGCCGCGTGGTTTTGGATTTGTATACCGGAAGAATACTCCTTCCTTTACGCCAAGATACCAGGTGACCCTGGGTCTTAGTGACCAGATCGCCATGTCCGTGGATTATGTTGCCACGGCCTTGTCGGGCGTCATCACTTCTCCCACCTTCGGGCCTGCCAGGAAATGGAGGCAGCTGCATTGGAGGGGGGCCAGCCTGGAAAGCCCGTCGACGGATAATGTCTCCCTGAACCTGTATGGGATCGATACGACGGGGAACAGCAGCCTGCTCTTTGGCAATCTGACTACTGCCAGCCAGGACGTCGATATTTCGTCTATCGATGCAAAGAAATACCCGAATGTGCAATTGAAGCTGAGTGTGCAGGATCCCGTTAAAGGAACGCCCTATCAACTCCAGTACTGGCGGGTTACCGATGACCCGGCCCCGGAAGGAGCCCTTGCGCCCAATATATATATGTCGCTAAAGGATACGGTCGCGCTGGGAGAGCCGCTGAACTTTTCGATAGCCTTTAAAAACGTCAGTCCGACGGCCTTTGACAGCATGGTCATCAAGCTCAATATCATCGATGCCAAGAATGTGACGCATGTCATTACGCTGCCGAAGAGAAAACCGCTTGTGAGCGGTGATACCCTGACGGTGTCGTTCTCGCTGGATACCAAGACCTATCCGGGGTTGAATACGATCTATCTGTTTGTGAACCCCGATAACAATCAGCCGGAGCAGTACCTGTTCAACAACTTCCTGTACAAGACCTTCTTTGTGACCAATGATTCGAGGAATCCCACGATGGACGTGACGTTTGACAATGTTCATATTTTGAACGACGACATCGTCTCAGCGCGGCCTCATATCCAGGTAAAGCTGAAAAGCCAGTCCGATTACCTGTTGCTTACCGATACTTCGCTGATCACCTTACAGGTCCGGTATCCCGATGGGACGCTGCGGGGCTTCAATTTCAATAACGATACCGTACGGTTCACTCCTGCCTCCACCAGTAACAGCAATACGGCGACGGTGGACTTCAATCCTGCCTTCCTTACGCAATACAATGCGAGCGGGGATGATTACCAGCTGATCGTCACCGGCAAGGATGCGAATGGGAATACGGCGGGCTCGATCCCATACAGGGTCACGTTCAGGATCATCAGCAAACCGATGATCTCGAACCTGCTGAATTATCCCAATCCTTTCACCACTTCGACGGCCTTTGTCTTTACCATCACCGGGACGGATGTGCCGCAGAATATGAAGATCGAGATCCTTACCATCACCGGGAAGATCGTCCGGGAGATCACCAAGGAAGAATTGGGGCCCCTGCATGTGGGACGGAACATTACCGAATTCAAGTGGGATGGAAAGGACATGTATGGTCAGCGGCTGGCAAACGGCGTCTATTTGTATCATGTGGTTACGAATCTCAATGGTCATTCCCTGGATAAGTATAAGGCTGCGGGTGACAATACCGATAAATACTTCAATAATGGCTATGGGAAAATGTACCTCATGAAGTGATCCGATTCTCGGCCTGTTTCCTTAATTTGCCGACCCATGGGGTTACGGATACTAGGTATTTCGGCATATTATCATGATTCGGCCGCGGCGCTGCTCTGTGACGGAGAGATCATTGCGGCCGCGCAGGAGGAACGATTCACCCGGAAGAAGCATGATGCGTCTTTCCCGACGGGTGCGGTACGGTACTGCCTGGAGCAGGGCGGATGCAGCCTGAACGAGCTCGATGCCATCGTCTTTTATGAAAAACCCTTTTTGAAGTTCGAGCGTCTCCTGGAGACGTATTACGCCTATGCGCCAAAGGGGCTGCCGTCTTTTCTGCGTTCCATGCCCGAATGGATGAAGGGGAAGCTCTTCCTCAAACGAATGATCTACCGGGGCCTGGGCGCTATTGAAAAAGTGGATAAGACCAGGAGCAAGCTCCTTTTTCCTTCTCATCATCTATCGCATGCCGCCAGCGCCTTTTATCCCTCTTCTTTTGAAAGCGCCGCCATCCTTACCATCGACGGGGTAGGAGAGCGGGCTACGGCCGCTATCTGTCATGGACAGGGTAAGAATATTACCGTTCTCCGGGAGATGAATTTCCCTCATTCCATCGGGTTATTGTATTCGGCCTTCACCTATTATTGCGGGTTTAAGGTCAATGACGGGGAATATAAGCTGATGGGGCTGGCGCCATATGGAAACGAGGGGTCTGAGGCCGTGCGGCGGTTTGCGGAGATCATACGGACCGTCCTGGTGGACATCCGGGAGGACGGCAGCCTCGTGCTCGATCAGCGTTATTTCGCCTATGCCACCGGTTTGCGGATGGTCAATGACAAGCGGTGGGAGCGGTTATTCGGGTTCCCGAAAAGGGCGCCGGAAGCGGCGATCGATCAACGGCATTGTGATCTGGCGCTGGCCATCCAGCAAGTCACGGAAGAGGTCGTGCTCAAGATGGCGGCGGAGGCCCGGCGGCTTACCGGGGAGGACCGGTTGTGCATGGCCGGTGGGGTGGCATTGAATGGGGTGGCGAATGGAAAGCTGGACATGGCGGGGATCTTCCGGCAATTGTTTATCCAGCCGGCTGCGGGGGATGCGGGGGGTGCGCTGGGCGCGGCGTATGCGGCCCATCATATCTATTTTGGCCGGGACCGGTCCGTCGATCCCGATGGGAGGGATAGCCTGAAGGGGGCTTACCTGGGGCCGGCCTATACGCGTGCCGATATCCTGTCCGTTGCCGATAAATATCAAGCTGTTTACGAAGATATACCGACGGAAGAAGCATTGCTGAGCCGGGTGGCCCGGCTGCTGGCGGAGGGGAAAGTGATCGGGTGGTACCAGGGGCGGATGGAGTTTGGTCCGCGGGCATTGGGGGCGAGGAGCATCCTGGCGGATCCGCGCAACCCGGAGATCCAGAAAACGTTGAACCTGAAAATAAAATTCCGGGAAGGTTTCCGGCCTTTTGCGCCGGTGGTGCCGGTGGAGGAGGTGGGCGACTATTTTGAGCACAGCGGCATGTCGCCCTATATGCTTATCGTAAAGGGGGTGCGGAAGGAGCTATGTCATCCATTGCCGGAGGGGTATGCAGATTGGGACTTGTCCGGGAAATTATATTTTATCAAAAGCAGCCTTCCGGCGATTACGCACGTTAATTATTCTGCGCGGATCCAGACGGCCGACCGGGTAACGAACCCGAGACTCTGGGCGCTGTTGCAGGCTTTTAAACAGGAGACGGGCGTATCCGTGCTGGTCAATACCAGCTTTAATGTAAAGGATGAGCCGATCGTCAATACGCCGGAGGATGCGTATCATTGTTTTACCCATACGGCGATGGATTGCCTGGTGATGGATAATTATCTATTCAGTAAATAAGGAGTATGATCGATTTCTTAAAAGATCTCTGGGGCTTTTTGAAGACGCGGAAGAAATGGTGGCTGCTGCCGGCCGTTATTATCCTTCTGCTGGTTGGGATATTGATCGTCCTGGGGGGAAGCTCGGCGCTGGCCCCGTTCATATACACATTATTTTAGTCTATGCGCTGGTCTAAGAGTAAGGAAACGTTGTTGGTGCTGGTGTTTGCTTTGCTGGTCTGGTACCGTGCGAGCCGGCATCCCGTCTTATTATGGGTGGCGGGGGGATTTGTGCTGACGGGTTTATTCCTGCCGGTGCTGGCGGATGCGATCCATCGGGTGTGGATGAAGCTGGGGGAGCTGTTGGGAGCTATTACGAGCAGGATATTATTGACGGTTATATTTTTTGTCGTTTTTGTGCCGCTGGGCTTTGTGAGCCGGTTGCTGGGAAAGAACGCGTTGCTGGTCACTTCCTCCGGGCGTTCGTTTTTTACCATAAAGGAACACACCTATTCCAAAGAAGACCTGGAGAATCCCTGGTAGGCCACCGATGGGCCCGGATACCGGATGGGCCGGGATGCTGCCGTGATACCGGATGGGCATCGGTCAATCGGACGGTGGTTTGAATCCTTCTGCGATCGTGGTACCGATCGGTGTGAAGCCTCCGGTCGGGTCTGCGCAGGAGATGGTCCCTTTTCCTTTTATTTCCATTTTATTATTTAGCAGGTCCACGCTGATGTTATCGCAACCCAGCGGTCGATAGGCATTGGAAATGATCCCGGCCGGGACCAGTAGTTGCCGGGGGGTGGAAAAACGAGCTACCCGGTAACCCGTGTACGCGGCGATGGCGGCTGTGATGCAGGCGGTCGCCAGGAGGAAGACCGGTATTTTTGCCGTAAGAGCGGCGGGTCCGGAAAACGGGATCCGTGTCGTACTGCCGGGAAGAGGGAGGCGCTGATAAAGAAGGAAGAGGAGGGGGACCAGGAATCCCGTACCGAACCGGGGGGAGGGGGCTCCAATGAACCAGATCAGGCTTCCTGCCAGGGTGATCAGCAAGACGAGGGTGCTGCCGTTTGCGGGGGCGTTTGATCTTTTTCGGCGGGAAGGGAGGAACAGCAGGATCCCGTTGAGGGCTATACCGACAAGAATGGCCAGGAGAAGCAGGCGATCGATCGTGTCGATATGTTCCCACCAGCGGGGGACCCATTGGGTGAAGGGGGACTGCAACGGCATGATCGTCCCGGGGTGCAGGATCGGGAACCGGGCATAGAGCGAGATATACTGTTGGAAATGGGTGATGGAGGAGAGGCTCAATTTCCAGGGCAGGTCAAAAAGATCCGGTTGGGGCAGGGGATACAGGAGATAGCCGGAGGCGATCCGGTTACGGATGAACAAAATGATCAGTGCCAGAAAGGAATAGACCCCCAGGATCCTTGCGGAGCGGAGTCGGAGGGAGCGCAGGAGGGCAATGACAGCCAGGGGCAGGATGGCTATCGGGGAAAGCTTTGTCAGGACGGCGGCGATGCAGAACAGGACGACCAGCGATAACCAGGCGGGGTGCAGCGGAGCCTTGTCTTTTTTTTGCAGAAAGGCATAGATGGCTGCCCAGCTATAGAGGCTGACGATAAAGTCGGGGCTGGGGGATGCGGCGGTCAGCCGTATTTGCGTCCAGGAGAAGAGGGTATATGCGAACAGCAGGAGCCAGGGCCAGCCTTTGGTGGAAATTTTTTCGGCTATGAACAGGAAATACCAGCAGAGAACGGCGCCGTTGAGAAAAATGATATTATAGTAACCGGGAGCATTTGTTTTGAAAAGGGAGAGGGAAGCGAACCAGCTGCATTGAAAGCCCAGTTCGTTCCGGAGGTTGGCGATACCGGGGATTACCTTATAGCGGTCAAATAAAAGGATGGACCGGGCGTGGTAGTACATCGTATCGGGGTGGATGATATCGTGTGCGCTGATCGTGGCCGTCATCGCGATACAGACGATGAGCAGGAGGATGCCGGGGCGGGACAGGCGTTGGGTCGTATCCGTTATCTGTTTGCCGATCGTTTGCCGGTTGGAGGATCTTGTGCAGTAGATCGCGGCAGGCAGGAGGACGAGTGCGTGCGCCTTCCAGTCGAGGGGCATGAACAGGGAAAGGCCGAGTGCGAGGGTGCTGATCAGGGCCAGACCGGCCAGGCAGAGGAGGCCGGTGTTGAAGGAGGGGGAAGAGGCATCGGGGGGCAGGCCGGAGGAAGGGGGAAGGGAGGCGCCGGGTCCTTTGACAATTGCCGATAGGGACATATGTCCCCAGATCAGGCAGACGATTGAAATATAGATCCAGGCGATCAGGCTGATAAGCATGTTTATTCCAGTTTAAATTCTCCGTTGTCTTCCTGTGGATCCTCCGGGCCTGCCGGCAGCAGGGGGTTTTTGCCTCTGGCCGGTCCTTCCAGTCTGAATCCGTCACGGATATCCTTTCCCCTGCTATGCAGGCGGGGATTTACCCGGTACAGACAGGGCAGGGGCAGGTCATAGCAGCGGGGGTTCCAGTTATTCAATACTTTTTCAGGTATCCGTACCGTGATCCCATCGACCTGTATTTGTGTAAAGACGGGGGTGGGCAGCGGGTGGGGGGTGATCGGGTTTTGGTAACCGGGGTTGGTCTGTACTTTCCGGGCAGTATAGCCGAAGACGCTTATTGTCAGACAGAGCAGGAAAGCGGTGGTGAGCCGGGAGGCCGGTAAAGAGGCAAGGGAATGGATGCGAAGGGGAAAGAAAAGCAAAAAGAGAAAAGGGCCTGCGAGCAGTGCCCCGTAAAGGAAGCGCGGGTCCGGGGCTGTCAGTAACCAGCAGACGATATTTATCGCCAGGGCGAGGATCAACCCTTTGCAAATGGGGGTGTACCGGCCGATGCTTTTTTTCCACTGCCAGCCGATCAGGGCCCAGCCAAGGAGGGCCAGGCCGACGATCATTTTATCATAAATAAAAAGATGCCGGAACCATACCGGTAACCAGCGGGGGAAGGAAAGGTAGCGGACCTCTTCTATGTTGCCGTTGGAGCGGTTGAAATATTTTATAAAGCCGGTGATCTGGATCAGTTCCTGTCTGTCTGCTTTCCAGTCGACGGAAAAAAGGTCGAGCTGGTAAAAGGGGAAGAGGAGATATCCCGACAGGAGGACATTCCGGGCCAGGAAGGGGAGAAAAAAGAAGGCGGCGAAGACCGTGCTGATCCAGGGGATCGTTCTGTTCTGCCGGAACCAGGCGATGCCGGCCACTATCGGGAAGAGCAGGAGCGGGGTATTGACGATCCGGACCGTAAAGAGGAAGCAGGGCCACAGGAGCCATTCCGGCCAGAGTCCGGGCCGGCGGGGGTCCATGCTTTCGGCAAGGAGGACGAGGGTGCAACAGGTGGTAATAAAATCATAATTGGCCGAGGCTGCGTTGCCCCGGATCATCGGCCAGACGAGAAGACCGATGGCCAGCAGGATGGCGGCGGCTGCGTTGCCCGTCATTATTTTTTGTAACAGGTACAGACAGAACCAGCAGGAGAGTAAGCCATTGAGGACAAGGTATTGACCGGCTCCCGTTACCCGGGGGGAGAGCAGGGCGATGGCGGTGAACCAGGAGGAGTTAAAGCCAAAGCGAAGATGGAGGTTGGCGATGCCGGGGACCGTCCCATATTCACGGATCCATTTTACCATCTGGATGTGGTAGCTATCCGTGTCATCCATGATCGTCGGGCCGGCGTTGAGGACCAGGATCATTCCCAGCAGGGCGCAGGCGCAGGCGGTGAACAGGAGAAGCTGCCGGCCGGAAAGGGCGGGCGGTCTGGTAAGGAATGCCGGCCGGGTGAGGCGGGTCGTCCGGAGGAGGAAGAGCAGCCCGGTAAGGAGCGTCAACCCGAGGAGGATAAGCAACAGGGCGGTATTATCGAGCGGGGCAAATAATATGATCCATTGCCCGATGCCGGTGAGCAGCATCAGACCGGTGAACAGGTAGAGGATGGCCGATCGGGTATAGGGGGTTGGCGTATGGACGGATAGGGGGCCGGCGCCATAAAGCGTATGGACGGAGAGCGGTGAGTCGGGGGTAGGGGTTATGAGCCGGATGGGCAGGACCTGATAGAACAGCCAGCCCGCCCACAGGCAGATCGCGGAAATGACCGGGTAGGCTAGAAGCAGGTAGAGCATTCGGCTACTGATTTATGATCGAATCGATCTTTAACGATAGTTTTTTTGCGCCTATCTCATTTAAATGATCCGCGTCAAAATAGTCATTTTCTTTATAAGAAGTATCATGGAGGAAATTAAAGTAAGATACGTTCGGGTAGGTTTGTTGAAAATACTCACAGGTATGGATCGTCGTAGATAATTGCCCGGGATCGATCTTCGAGGCATAGGCATCGAAGGCGGGGGGGATGAACAGGATGACCCTGATATTCCTGGCGCGGCAGGCGTCCAGGATCTGTTCCAGCGATCTTTTTTCCGTCGGGAAGTCGCTAAGATCCGTGAGGGTATGTCTTCGGATGGCTTTTAATGCGGTTATCCGGAGGTCCTGCCGGTTGGCCGAATTGTATTCGGTGCCATAGCCGAGCGGGGTAGAAGTGACATTTTCCTTCTTTTGAATATACCAGGAGATCAGCCGGTTCCGGTTGATGGAAAAGGGTAGGCTAAGCACTTCGGAATAATCCGCAATATTGTCCGATACATTAAGCTTATAATAGATCGGGTAATTCTTTAATTTCCAGCGTTCGTCGGAGTTGCTCAGCTTCCAGAAGAAGCTCATGTCCGAAATGGGGATCACGATGCATTTCAGCCGTGTCATACCGGCCCCGAATTTATGGAACAGGGCGGCATCCAGGTCCAGTGTTTGTGCGCTGTGTCCTCCGTTGAAGGTCTTTGTCCGGAAGAAGGCCGGGTCCAGGTCATAGAAGGCATAGGAGCTTCCGAGGATCAGGGTTTGGAACTCTCCTGCCTGTTGTTTGTACATGGCTGCCTTCCGGCTGTAATCGTTGGGGATATTCCGCAGCAAATATTCGGCCGCTCCGACCAGCAGCAGTATCGGCAGGAGAAAAAGAAAACATTTTGTCAGCAATCGCCTCATGATCGGTTTGGATTATATTTTGGGCCGGGCTTTTTGTCTGGCATTTTGTTTAGAATTGTGCGTACATAAAATAGATATGAACAACGGAGCCAAACAGGAGGATCGCCAGGATAAGCGTATAATAGATCCCTATTCTCAGGGCCGGATGTTTTATGTCGTCTATCTGCATTTCATGGTTTTTGTTTTTCTGGATCCATTCGACGGTCATCAGGGCGAGGATGAAGAGGATGGTAAGGAGCGTTTTTGTCCCGCCTATTCCTTGCTCTACGGGGAACGAGGGTTTTGAAAAGAGAGAGGGGGAAAAGAGCCGGCCGATATAATGAATGGCCTGGGATACCGAATCGGCGCCGAAAACGATCAATGTCAGCATAACCAGGATAAACAGCCCCAGCATTTGCAGACCCTGACGCGGGGAAGGGCCGGGATGGGCCTTTTTTGCCGGAGCGGATGCCGGGTTTTGTCCGGATGTCGTCCGGCTGATCGGTTTTGAGGCCAGTATTAAGGGTATGAAATAAAGACCGTGGAGGAGACCAAAGAGGATAAATGTCCAATTGGCCCCATGCCATAGTCCGATGACGAGGAAGGTTATGATAATGGAAAGGATCAATCCTGTCTTATGATATCTTCTTAATGTAAACGAAATGGGGGTGAAGACATAGTGCATCATCCAGGAGGAAAGGGAGATATGCCATTTTTTCCAGTAATCCCTGATATTGGTAGAAAAGAAAGGGGCCGCAAAATTCCTCATCAGGTCGATGCCGAATAGTTTTGAAATGCCGATGGCTATATTGGAGTAGCCGGAGAAATCGCAATACACCTGGAACAGGTAAAAGAAGGCTCCCAGCAGAAGGGTACTGCCGGAGAGGTGATCATAGTTGTCGAAGACCGGGGTGGTAAAGGTAGCGCAGTTATTGGCGATGACCAGCTTGGTAAATGATCCCCAGAGGATCTGGCGCAGACCGTCGACGGTCCGGGTTCTGTTAAATTCCCGGCGGACGGCGATCCGGGGCAGGAAGTTTTCGGCCCGTTCGATGGGGCCGGCCGTCATCTTTGGAAAATACGTCATATACGTTGCAAAGGACAACAAACCGGGGGCGGGTTCCATCTCTTCCTTATAAAGATCGACCAGGTAACCGATCGCCTGGAAGGTAAAAAAGCTGATGCCCAGCGGCAGGATAATATTCAGGGCGCCGTAGCGGGCGTCGGGCTCATAGCCGTTAAAGAACCGGAGAAAGCTCCCGTAGAAGAAATGGAAGTATTTGAAATAAAAGAGGATGCCTATGTTGACCGCCAACCCGAGATAAAGCAGGTATTGCCGGGTTTTTGTCGCGGACCGGCGGATGGCCTTGCCCGTATAAAAGTTGAACAGTACGCTAAAGACAAGGAGGGATAGGAACCGCCAGTCGGCCCAGCCATAGAAGAACAGGCTGGCGGCCGTCAGCAGCGTATTTTGTGCGCGTGCCGAGTTTTTGAAGAGGGACCAATACAGGATAAAGACTAGGGACAGAAAAAGTATAAATTCAAAGGAATGCAGCGGCATATTCGTTTATACGTTTGTGTTTACAGTTTGGACTGGACCAGGTCGATCAATGAATGCAGGTTTTCCAGCTTGTTTAATTCCTTTAGTTTGAAACGTATGTTAAATTCGTTTTCTATTTCCGTGACGATCATCATATGGGAGAGCGAGTCCCATCCGGCTACGGCTGCTGCCGTCAGGTCTTCCCGCATTTCGAATTCGTCGTGTTTGAGAACGGTGACCAGGATGATCCTTATTTTTTCTATGATTTCCTTTCTTTCCATATAGCCTGCTGTTACGGTGACGGGTAGCGTCCTTAGGCATTTACATGCCGGTCCTTTCAAAATCATCCGAGAGCAGGATCCCGTCCTGCAGGCGGATCACCAGTCCATCCCTTCCGATGTATATGCCGGTGTCGCCGTACTCTTTTACCAGGTCGCGTTCTGTGGCAGGGTCGGCCATTTCGGCTCTCCAAACCGTTATGTTATCGTGATAGGCGCCCTTGTATGGTTTGGAAACGGCCCTTATCTTATTGTACGTTTCAAATTTAGTCTTTTTTAGGTCTATTTCCCTGTCACGATCTTTTAGCGCGCCGAACCAGGAGGCTGCCGTTCCTTCCTGCCGCTCAGTTCTGAAATTGCCTGCTTCGATGGTCGTGATCGCGCGGGGGACCAGGTCTTTGTATACCGACAGCATTTTTAGCTGCAGGTCATAGATATACGTCGCCATGGTCAGGGGGATCCGTTCCCGGAGGAGGATATCGCCGGTATCCGCAGTCTCGTCTATGAAATGGATCGTGACGCCTGTCTCGGTGTCCCCATGGAGCAATGCCTGGTGCTGGGGGGACAGACCCCGGTATTTTGGTAACAGGGAGGGGTGTACGTTGAGGGCTCCTTTTTTGGCCCGGGTAAAGATCGCCGGCCGCAGGATCTTTTTCAGATGGACGGAAAGAAGGAGGTCGGGGTTTATTTTGGAAAGGAGGTCGCCGATCCCGGGGGCATTGACGTCCGGTTCATGAAGAAAGGGGATGTGATTGTGCCTTGCCGCCTTTTCCAGTGCCTGGTATTCCTTGTTGCCGGGATAGAGCGGGCAGATCACGGCGGCTATCTCCTGTCCGTTCCCGATGAGGGATTGGAGCGTTGCCGCGGTAAAAAGGTCTTCGCCGAACAGGACGATCTTCATGCGCGGTGGTTTTTTATGAGAGGAGTTTGTTTACTAATCCGCTGCGATCGGTCTTACCGTTTGCGTTTTGCGGGAAGGCGGGTTCGAATCGTATCTGTGTGGGGATCATGTAAGGGGATAGTTTCGTTTTGAGGTAGTCGGTCAGGGGACGGGTGTCGAAGGGTTCGCCTTCTATGAGCAGTACGATCTCCAGGTTATCCGATCGGTTGGGAACGGGCAGGGCGATCAGGTTGGCGGCGGGCAGAAAGGTCCGGGCATGAAATTCGACTTCCGGCAGCTCAACCCGGTAACCCTGGATCTTGACCTGGGAATCGAGTCTTCCGACATATAAGAGATCGTCGTCCGTGTCGAGGAGACAGAGGTCTCCCGTCCGGTAGAATCGTTGGGGTTGTCCTTTATATTCATAGCGAAAGAACGATCCTGTATTTTTTGCCTCGTCGTTCAGATAGCCCGGTGTCAGTTGTACCGAGGCGAGACATAGTTCGCCGATCTCGCCTTGTCCGGCAGGGCGCGGGCGGACTTCCCGGTTAAGAGACGCGTCCCGGGAATCGGTGTCGTTTTCGGGGGTTACCAGGAGGGTATGGGTTCCTTCCATTGGCCTGCCGATAGAAAGAATGCCCTTGTGCGTGGCATTGGGGGCATCGCGGCGGAAGGAGTAATGGGTACAGAAGATCGTCGCCTCGGATGGTCCGTAGACGTTTATGATCCGGGCGTTCGGGACGCAGCGGCTCCATTTCTCCGTGGTGCCGAGGGGCAGGGCTTCCCCGCAGAACAGGCTATATTTAAGAGCGGGGCAGTCGATCTCCGCGAAATAGGGTTGCAGGTACTGAATGATGGACGGGATCATCAGGGCGACGGTCAGGCGATGTTCGTCCAGCAGCGTATATACATAGCTGTATTTTACCTGGTTTTTTGGTATCGTGTAAATACAGGCTCCTTTGAGCAGGGGGACGAGGAAGGAGAAGATCGATAGATCGAAGGTCAGCTCGAACATCTGCAGCCATTTGTCCTCGTGGCCGAGCTCCAGTCCCAGCCGGAAGAAGGAGTCGATGAATGCCGAAAGGTTATCCCGGGTTATGGGGACAGCTTTTGGTACTCCGGTCGTGCCCGAGGTAAAGAGGATATAGGCCAGCTCGTTGCCGGGAACGGGGTTGGGTGTAAGGTTTGCCGGTGCAGGCGGCAGCTGGTTGCTGCGGATCGTCGGGTGATCGGGGAAAAGAGGTTGTTCGGAAGAATCAAGGATCAGTGTGATGGCTGCCTGCAGGAGCATATTCTCATTCCTTCCGGTGGGTGTTTGCGGACTGAGCGGGACATAGGCCTTTCCTTCCAGCCAGACGGCGATGATCGCTGCATATGTTGCCAGGTCGTCATTGGCGACGAGGCCGATATGTTTGCCGGCGAGGTCGTCCCGGGCCCGGAGAGCGGCCCGTATGGCGGAGACCTTCTCCGTAAACCCGAGGTAGGTGTACCCGGTATCCTTTATATAAAATGCCTTTCTATCGCCGTGCTCCCGGAGAGCGTTTTCCAGACTTTTGAAAAGCAGCATAGAAAAGATTTTTACAGTGGTAAAGATAGGGGGAACGGGCAGACCCGTGAAGAAAGCCTAGTTCTGCAGCTGTATCTTCCGGTTGATATATTTTCCGACGATATCGAATTCAATATTGACCTGCCGGCCGGGTTCCAGGCTGCCCAGGTTGGTATGGGTGATGGTATAGGGAATGATGGCCACCGAAAATTCGTCCTTTGTGACATTAAAGACGGTGAGGCTGATGCCGTTTACGCTGATCGAGCCTTTTTCGATGACGAGGGGGGCATAGGCCCCGGGGAAGCGGAAGCGGAATTCCCAGCTGCCATCGAGGTTTTTTTTGTCGAGGCAGGCGGCGGTGCAGTCGGTGTGTCCTTGTACGATGTGTCCGTCGAGGCGTCCGTTCATAAGCATGGAGCGTTCGAGGTTGACCGGTTGGCCGATGGCCCAGTCGCCCAGGTCGGTTTTGCGGAGGGTTTCTTCGATGGCGGTGACGCGGTGCCGGCCGTCCTTTATCTCTTCTACGGTCAGGCAGACCCCGTTGTGGGAGACGCTTTGGTCTATCTTTAATTCCGGGGAGATATCGGATTGGATCCAGAATGTTTTATTGGTACCGTTGGCGGTGAGCGAAACGACTTTTCCCATCGATTCGATGATTCCTGTAAACATGGGGGCGAATTTCGGGAAATTTCGGGGAGATTTGAATTTTTCGTTTTTTGGCGTATATTTGCAACCCGTAATAATGCGGATATGACATAAGGAGGTATAAATTAAGTTATGCTGATCATTGATTCAAAAGATTGCGAAAACATCGACAAAGCGCTGAAAAAGTACAAGAAGAAGTTTGAAAAGGCGAAGGTTCTTGTGCAGTTAAGAGAGCGTCAGTCATTCACCAAGCCTTCCGTTAAGCGTAGGGGTGAGGTGTTGAAAGCGGTCTACAAGCAGCAGGTTGCGACCGGCAAGTTCGACATATAGGTTAGGGATAACCTCTATTGATATTCAAAGGTTGGTTCAAAAGTAAAATTTTGGACCGGCCTTTTTTTATTTCAGGGAATCAGCGGACCCTGTTTTTTAACCGCAGCGCCCGCTTCTCCACCCCAAACCAGGACAGGATCGCCAGGGGAAGCGCGGCAACTACCGATAACATAAACAGAATGAGAGCGTTGGCCGGATGCAGGTAATTGGCGACCAATTGCTGGACCGGGAAGGCGAAGACATAGAGCCCATAGGACAGGTCGGCAGTTGGGGTGATCTTTTTCAGGAAACGGATGCCATGGGTGGCGGTAAAAATGACCAGGGCCGGGATCAGGAGGAAGCCCATGGTATAAAGGATATTCAGCCGGATGCTGACCAGGAAGGCGATGGGGAGCAGGAGGAGCCAATAGCCCCGGGATACGATCTTATCTTTAAATAGATAGGCGAGTATACCCAGGAGGAAGTGTGTGCCCAGGGTGAGCCAGGGGCGGAGAAGCCGGCTCATAGCGTCCTGTTTTAAGAAATGGGAGGCGGTGATCGTTATTGCGGCCAGAAGGAGGAGGAGGAGGGGTATTTTCTGCGGGATCTTTATCAGCCAGGCTATCAGCAGGGCCAGGTATAGTTTTAGTTCCAGGGCGATCGTCCAGAGGGAGGAATTGACCGAATCTGTTCCCAGAGGGGAGCGGGTAAAGACGCCGGGCAGCAGGAAGTTGATATGGACCAGGGAGCAGCCTTCGAGATATTTGTAAAGGATAGGGGAGGTAAAATAGTCTTTGAGGCTGCAGGTGGTGACGAGGGGCCCCATGATCAGGGCTGCGGTCAGGATCGCCAGACAGGGGGCGGGGTAGATCCGCAGGAAGCGTCGCCACAGGAAGTTTTTCCAGGAGGGGCTGTTATGGAGGCTTTGGGTGACGAGGAGTCCGCTGAGGAAAAAGAAGATGGGCAGGCCCAGGAAGTCAAGATGGAAGGAGGTGTAGTAAAAGTCGTTGTCCTCTGCGGTGAGGATATGGGAGTGGGTCTCCATTACCATCAGGGCGGCGATGAGCCGGATCAGCCCGAAGTTATTCAGGCGCGGGTTTTCGAGGTGTGACCCAAGCGTTCGTCTTGTATATAAGAATTTGATATTCAATAAGATGATTTTTTGTATGGGCGGAGAGGGCTTGTAAGACCTTTTTTCCCGGGCCGAAAAATAGTGATAAAACTGCGATACTATCGATATCTTTAGTAGAGATAAAATTAACCTCCTGTAACCGGTGATCCAATCCTTTATCGATTATCTGAAGTTTGAAAAGCGTTATTCCGCGCATACCATACAGGCGTATCAGGACGACCTGGTCTCCCTGTTCGACTATATCGCCGTGCAATTCGGGGGGATGGAGCTACGGGCGATCTCCCCGGCCATCATCCGGAGCTGGCTGGCGTCGTTGAAAGAGGAGGGGCTTGCATCCCGGTCGGTGAACCGGAAAATATCTTCTTTACGGTCATTTTACAAATATCAGTTGCGCAGCGGGGCGGTGGAGCAGTCGCCGATGGTTGCCATTACTTCTCCGAAGGTCAGCAAGCGGCTGCCGGTCTATGTCGAGCAGAAGGATATGGCGGAATTGCTGGGGGAGATCCGTTTTCCCGATGACTGGGAGGGGTGGACGGACCGGCTGGTGCTGACCATTTTTTACCATACGGGTATGCGGTTGGCGGAGCTGGTGAATTTGCGGGAGAGCCAGGTGGATGGGAGCAAGCGGGTCATCAAGGTGTTGGGGAAGGGGAATAAGGAGCGGGTCATCCCGGTGAGTCCGGCGCTGGTGGAGGGTATACAGGCGTATATGCGAAAAAAGCGGGTTGAACTGGAGGCGCCGGATACGGAATACCTGCTGGTGAGCGTTAAGGGTAAGAAGTTATATCCGAAGTACTTGTACCGGTCGGTGCGGAAGTATCTGACGCAGGTGACGACGATCGAGCAGCGAAGTCCGCATGTATTGCGGCATACGTTTGCCACCCACCTGATGAATGAGGGGGCTGAGCTCAACAGTGTAAAGGAGCTGCTGGGGCATTCCAGTCTGGCGGCTACGCAGGTGTATACGCATAATACGATCGAGAAGCTGAAGGATATCCATAAAAAGGCACATCCGAAGGCGTAGGGGAGGAGGGGATAGCGCTGCCGGGAAAGAGGCGGGTTTGTGCAGGGAGGATGCGGCGGGTTGTCGCGGGCTGCAGGGGGATGGCGGAGAGGCGTTTGCTAAAAGGATTTTTTTAACTTTTAGCCCTTTATAAAACGATCCATTTATTTGGAAAAAACGGCTTGAAAGATTAACTTCATTGTCCTACTTATCCTCCACGCGCTCTTGCAGGTATTCTTAAGTTCTTTCATTTATTGTTCACTGATTAAAATGGGATTGCTATGAACGTAAACATTCAAACTGTGCACTTTGATGCAGATGGTAAATTGGTAGAGTACGTAACAAAAAAAATGACAAAATTAAACACGTTTCATGACAGAATTATCAAAGTAGATGTATTTCTCAAGCTGGACAATGTGGTGCATAAGATCAAGGACAAGATCGCCGAGATCAGGGTCCAGGTTCCGAGGCATCACTTTTTTGTGAAGTGTAGTTCAAAATCTTTCGAAGAGTCTTTTGACAGCGCATTTGAGTCGCTGGTTAACCAGGTAAAAAAGAAAAAGGATAAAGAAATCGCTTAGTGCGGGACAAACGCATGATGCGGTAAAAAAACGTAGGATAAATATGAAAAAGAGGCCGGCTCGGCATTTTGCCTTCGAGCCGGCCTCTTTTTTGTCATATTTCGCAGGTCTGGGGGAAATAGGGTAAAAAAAAGGGGATCAAAATTTTTGAATTTAACAAATATGCCTACCTTTGCCATCCCTAAAAAATAGGTAGATCAGTGTGATTGTGTGAATTTTGGGGATGAGTTATTAGTAGCCGGCGTAGCTCAGTTGGTAGAGCAGCTGATTTGTAATCAGCAGGTCGGGGGTTCGAATCCCTTCTCCGGCTCTTGGTTAATTTTGGGTAGGTAGTCAAGTGGCCAACGACAACAGACTGTAAATCTGTCCTCTTACGAGTTCGAAGGTTCGAATCCTTCCCTGCCCACAGTCAAACGCCGATCTTTCCGGCTGCAGCCCGGGATCGGTCAGATGGCAAATGTTCTTTTAGGAGATGTTTCATGCGGAAGTAGCTCAGTTGGTAGAGCGACAGCCTTCCAAGCTGTAGGTCGCGGGTTCGAACCTCGTCTTCCGCTCAGAGAAACGGACCACGGGTCCGTTGGCCCAAGGCCGGACATTAACGGTTTCGCCCGAGCGGTTATATTTTAACGGCTACCGCGAGGAAGAAACGAACAGGTTTTGGGTTGGCTCATTGAATAGGCCGTTGGTCTGTTGGCCCTGAAACAAGCCGTTGTAGCTCAGGGGTAGAGCACTTCCTTGGTAAGGAAGAGGTCGTGAGTTCAATTCTCATCAACGGCTCTTATAGATTTTTGAGATTAAGGATTTTGTAAAATAAGAGGCACCGGCCCGAAAGTTTTGTGGGTTGGTCCGGTTTAAATTTTAAAACACAACTTTAAAAACAGATAACAATGTCAAAAGAGACCTTCAAGAGGGACAAACCCCACGTTAACGTTGGTACTATCGGTCACGTTGACCATGGTAAAACCACTTTGACTGCTGCTATTACCTCTATCCTGGCGAGCAGGGGGTTGGCAGAAGCCAAGAAATATGATGAGATCGATGCAGCTCCGGAAGAAAAGGAGAGGGGTATTACCATCAATACAGCGCACGTTGAGTATGCGACGGCTAACCGTCACTATGCGCACGTGGACTGTCCCGGTCACGCTGACTATGT